>CAVRBW010000029.1:0-55839 GCA_963719325.1 uncultured Actinomycetes bacterium | reverse complement strand
GTTCCCCCGCGTTAGAGCTCGAGCGGCACGAGCTCGAAGCGGTCGACGTCGACCAGGCCTCGGTCGGTGATCTTCAGCGAGGGGATCACGCTCAATGCGAGGAAAGCCAGCATCTGGAACGGCGCCGGGAAGGTGACCCCGAGCGCCTGGGCGGCCGCGTTCAGGGCGCGGCTCGCCTCGAGCACGTCGGCAAGCGGTCGGTCCGAGAGCAGGCCCGCGACCGGCAACGGCAGCTCGGCGCGGACACCCTGCTCCTCGATGACGACGATGCCCCCGCCGAGCTCCAGCAGGCGGCCGACTGCGCGCGCCATCGCGCCGTCGTCGACACCGACGACCACGACGTTGTGCGCGTCGTGCGCGAGGGTCGCCCCGAGGGCGCCGCGCTGGATCCCGAAGCCGCGCACGAACCCGACACCCATCCGCCCGGTGCCCAGATGTCGCTCGAGCACGGCCACCTTCGCCAGGTCCCGGGCGGGGTCGGCGACGGCACTGCCGTCCTCGACCGTCAACGTGTCCTCGAGCGCGGCGGTGACGATCTGATCGGGAATCAGGCCGATCACGCGAGCCTTTCCGCCCTTCCAGGGGACCCGGAAGTCGTTGGAGGCGACCGGGCTGACGTGCACCGTCCGCTTCACCCACTCTGGCACTTGCACCTCTGGAATCTCGTCGACCGGCCGGCCTCGCTTCAGAACGAGCTCCGGCAAGAACGTCTCGAGATCCGGGAGGAGGAGCAGGTCCGCCTGGTAGCCGGGGGCGATCGCGCCCAGGTGGTCTAGCCGGTGGTACAGAGCGGGGTTGAGCGAGCCCATCACGAGCGCGTCCTCGGGCCTCACCCCGAGCCGGACGGCATCGCGCACCATCGCGTTGACGTGCCCATCGTCGGCGATGTGCTCCGGTTCGCGGTCGTCGGTGCAGAACGCGATCCGCGACGGCCCGTACTCGAGTGCGAGCGGGATGAGGGCGCTGAGGTTCCGCGCCGCGGAGGCCTCGCGGATGAGCAGCCACATCCCTGCGCGCAGCCGTGCGCGTCCGTCCTCGAGCGTGAAGGCCTCGTGGTCGGAGCGGATCCCGGCGGCCGCATAGGCGTTCAACTGCTTGCCGAGCACTCCGGGCGCGTGACCGTCGACATGGCGGGCGAGCGCGAGCTTCGCCAGCTCGTGCTCGGACCCCGAGATCACCCCGGGGAAGTTCATCATCTCGGCGAGACCGAGCACTCGGTGCCTCCGGAGGAGACCTTCGAGATCGCCGGTCGTCAGCTCGCGGCGCGGAGACTCGAACGGCGAGGCGGGCACGCACGACGAGGCCATGAAGTAGACCTCGAGCGGCAGCTCTGCACAGGCGTCGAGGAGCCAGTGGACTCCGTCGGTTCCGAGGACATTCGCGATCTCGTGCGGGTCGGCCACCACCGCGGTCGTGCCGAGCGGAAGCACGAGTCGGGCGAACTCGTCGACCAGCAGCTTCGTCGACTCGAGGTGGAGATGCGCGTCGATGAAACCGGGGACGACGTAGCGTCCGGTTGCATCGAGGACCTCGTGCCCGGCGTACTCGCCGAGGCCGGCCACGAAGCCGTCGACGACCGCGACGTCCACGTCGAGCCATTCCCGAGTGAACGCGGAGAAGACCCTGCCGCCCCGGACCACGAGGTCGGCAGGCTCGTCGCCTCGCGCAACCGCGAGCCTTCTCGGCAGATCGGGCACCTCGCGACGATAACGCGCGCCGCGAGCCGGTCGTCGGGGGATTCCATGAGGGGAGTTCAGCGGCCCTCCCGATGCCTCGATCCCTCCGCGGGACGAGGGTCGCGTCATTCCCTACGAGGAGGAGCGATGAAGAGCAAGAAGTTCGCGCTCGCCGCGTTGCTCGTTGCGGCGGGTGCATTTGCGCTGGTCCTGGCGAGCGGCGGGGCTGCGCATCGGGCTGCGCCGTTCAAGGCGGCGTGGATTTATGTTGGGCCGCATAACGATGGTGGTTGGTCGCAGGCTCATGAGCAGGGGCGTTTGGTGGTGCAGCGGGCGTTGGGTGGCAGGGTGGTGACGACGTATAAGGAGAATGTGCCGGAGGGCCCGCAGGTTTCGCAGGTGATCGAGAGTTTGGTTCGGGATGGGAACAAGCTGATTTTCGCGACCTCGTTTGGTTTTCAGACGGCGATGGCTCAGGCGGCGGCGAAGCATCCGGATGTGTTGTTCGAGATGGCGACGGGGACGGCGCAGTCGAAGAACATGGCGGAGTATTTCGGGGCGGGTGAGGACGCGATCTACCTGTCGGGGATGGCGGCGGGGGCGGCGACGAAGAAGGGTGTTGTCGGGTATGTGGTTCCGTTCGCGATTCCGGAGGTGATTCGGCATGCGAACGCGTTCGCGCTTGGTGTGCAGCGGACGCATCCGGGCGCGAAGGTGCGGTTGATCTGGACGAACTCGTGGTTCGACCCGGCGAAGGAGAAGAAGGCGGCGCAGAGTCTGGTGTCGGCGGGCGCGGATGTGTTGGGCCAGAACGTGGACAGTCCGGCGGCGGGCCAGTATGCGGAGTCGCAGCGGGTGCCCTGGGTCGGCTATGACTCGGACGCGTCCAAGTTCGCGCCGCGCTCGTGGCTGACCGCGGCGGTGTACAACTGGGGCGTCTACTACCTGCCGCGGGTGAAGGCGGCGATCAACGGCACCTGGAAGACCGGCTTCTACTACGGCGGGTTGAAGGAGAAGATCGTCGGGATCGCCAAGTTCGGCCCGCGGGTGGACGCGAAGACGCGTGCGCTGATCAACAGGGTGAAGGCGCAGATGGTCGCCGGCTCGTTCTACGAGTTCGCGGGGCCGCTGTACGACCAGAGCGGCAAGCTGCGCGTCGCGAAGGGCAAGCGGCTCAACGTCAAGGAGCTGTACGCGATGAACTGGCTCGTCAAGGGCATGATCGGAAGCGCGAAGGGCTAGGCGGCAGCTTCGCTGCCACCGAGATGGGCGCAGTGCTCCAGGAGGAACAGATGGGTTCAACCGCGGCCGCCCCGGATGGGGCGGCCGCGGCGGCTCTGGTCCTCCGCGGGATCACGAAGCGTTTCCCGGGCGTCCTCGCAAACGATCGAGTCGACCTCTCGGTTGCTGCTGGCGAGGTGCATGCGCTGCTCGGCGAGAACGGCGCCGGCAAGACGACGCTGTCGAACATCCTCACCGGCCTCTACCGGGCCGACGAGGGCGAGATCGAGCTGTACGGCGCACCCGTCCGCTTCGAGTCCCCGCGTGACGCCCTCGACGCCGGGATCTGCATGGTCCACCAGCACTTCCGCCTCGTCGCCCCGTTCACGGTCGCGGAGAACATCATGCTCGGCGACCGGCGGGGCGAAGGCAGAAGGTTCCGCACCGACCCGCGGGCGGTGGAGCGGATCGTGCGCGAGCTCGGGGAGCGCTACGGCCTCGCGATCGACCCTCGCGCGCACGTCTGGCAGCTGTCGCTGGGCGAGCAGCAGCGCGTCGAGATCGTCAACGCCCTCTACCAGGGCGCCCGGATCCTGATCCTCGACGAGCCAACCTCGGTCCTCACCCCTCAGGAGGCCGAGACGCTGTTCGTCACCCTCCGGCAGATGGCGGAGGAGGGACGGACGGTCATCTTCATCTCCCACAAGCTGCACGAGGTGATCGCGGTCGCCGACCGAATCACAGTCCTCCGCTCCGGACGTGCTGTCGCAACCGTTCCCTCGATCGACGCAACTCTGCACTCGCTGGCGTCGCTGATGGTCGGCCGCGAGGTCGAGACCGTCCGGCGCCGGAGCCGGGTCGGGCAGGTGGGGGACGTCGTGCTCGAGCTGGACGACGTCTGGGCAGACGGCGATCGCGGGCTTGCCGCCGTCAAGGGCGCCGCGATGTCGGTGCGCGCTGGGGAGATCGTCGCAATCGCAGGCGTCTCCGGCAACGGCCAGCGCGAGCTCGCCGAGACGATCGCCGGCCTCCGCCGGCCGGCGCGCGGCTCGATCCGGGTCGGCGGCCGCCGGCTCAGGGGCGGCGATCCGCGTGACGCAATCGGTGCGGGAGTTGCGTACGTTCCGGAGGACCGTCTCGGCACCGGCGTTGCGTCGGGTCTGTCGATCGCGATGAACCTCGCACTGAAGACGTATCGCCGCAACTCCACGGGGCCCCTCCTGCATCTGGCGCGGATGAGCGAGCACGCCGCCGCGACGATCGAGCGCTACGAGATCAAGGCGCCGGGGGCAGAGGCCGAGGCCGGCCATCTCTCCGGCGGGAATCTCCAGAAGGTGGTGATTGCACGCGAGCTGGAGTTGCTCGAGTCGCCTTCGCCGCCGCAATCCTCGCGACCTCGACGCAGGAACGGACCCCGGCCGGCCTCGCCTCCTGCGCACGAGCCGAAGGTCCTGATCGCCGCCTCGGCGACGCGCGGCCTCGACGTCGCCGCGATCGAGGCCGTGCACGCATACCTCGTCGAGGCCGCCGAGCGCGGAGTCGCCGTGCTGCTGATCAGCGAGGACCTCGACGAGGTGCTCGCGCTCAACGACCGCATCCTCGTCATGTACGAGGGCCAGATCTCGGAGGTTCACGACCGAGCCAGCATCGAGGAGATCGGCCTACTCATGGCAGGTCAGGCAGCGCAGCCGGCCTGAGCATCTTCCCGCCGGGAGGCTGCACGAGCGAAGAGCAGGGACAGTCGGGGGACTGGCCCTGCAGTACGGCGGTGGTCAGTCCTGCACGATGTGCGTTCCGGCCTCGCCGGCAAGCGCTCGTTCGACGCTCGCGGGGTCGGTGATGATCGCCTGCTCGCCGCCACGCTCGAGGAAGCCGACGACGGCACGGATCTTCGGTGCCATGCTGCCCTCCGCGAAGTGGCTGCCCTCGGCCAGGTAGCCGGCGGCCTCGGAGAGCGTCATCCGGTCGATCCGACGCTCGTCCGGAGTCCCGAAGTCGAGCGCGACATGCTCCACCGCGGTCGTGATCAGGAGCAGGCTGGCGCCGATGCACGTCGCGAGCAGCGAGCAGGCGAGGTCCTTGTCGATGACAGCCGCGACGCCGGAGAGATCTCCGTTCTCGCCAGCGACGACCGGGATGCCTCCGCCGCCGACCGAGACGACGACGAAGCCGTCGTCGATCAGCCTCCGGATCGCGTCCTCCTCGACGATGCGGAGCGGCTCGGGCGAGGCGACGATCCGGCGCCAGCCACGCCCCGCGTCCTCTCGCACCGCCCACCCGTCCTGGTCGCGGCGCCGCATCGCCGTCGCCTCGTCCATGAACGACCCGATCGGCTTCGAGGGGTTCGCGAACGCCGGGTCGTCGGCGGCGACCTCGACCTGCGTGATCACGGTCACGGCATGCCGATCGATGCCGAGCCGGCGGAAGTCGTTCTCGAGGTTTTGCGTCAGCGCGTAGCCGATCGCACCCTGGCTGTCCGCGCCGCAGACGTCGAGCGGCACCTCGTGCAACTCGTGCGCCGCGAGCTCGGACCGGCGCAGGATGAACCCCACCTGGGGCCCGTTGCCGTGGCCGATCGCGACGTCCCAGCCGTTCCGGATCATCGAAGCGACGTGCCAGCAGGTCTCGCCGGCGGCGACGTACTGGTCGCGGACGGTCTGGTGCGACCGGTCCTTGATCAGCGAGTTGCCGCCGATCGCGACGACTGCGCTCTTCCGTTTCACGACTCGACCTGCGTCCTCGCGTAACCGCCCATCGTCAGCGCGCAGAGCGCCTTCCCGGTGTGCATCCGGTTCTCGGCCTCGTCCCAGACGACCGAGTGCGGGCCGTCGATCACCGCGTCGGTGACCTCGCGGCCGCGGTCGGCGGGGAGGCAGTGCAGGTAGAGGACGTCAGGCGAGGCGAGGCCGATCTTGCGCTCGTCGCAGATCCAGTCGGCGTAGGTGCCCGACTCCGCGAGCGCCTTCGACTCGTCCGTGAACGCGTCGAGCCTGCCCCACGACTTCGGGTAGACCACGTCGGCGCCTGCGAACGCCTCCTCCATGCTGTCGACGAACGTGATCGTCGTTCCCGACTCGGCCGCGGCGGCGTTCGCCTTCTCCAGCACCTCGGGCATCAGGTCGAAGCCGGGCGGATGTGCGAGCACGACGTCCATGCCGAAGCGCGGGAAGAGGGTGGCCACGCCCTGAGGCACCGACAGCGGCCGCGCGTAGGACGGCGCGTACGCCCACGTCATCGCCACCTTGAGGCCGCGGAGATCCTCCCCGCGGTGCTCGCGCAGCGTCATCAGGTCGGCGATCGTCTGGGTCGGATGGTCGACGTCGCACTGGAGATTGATCAGCGGGATGTCCGCCCAGCGCGCGATCTCCCGCATCCAGACGTTGCCCTCGTAGGGAGCGAGATCGTGACGGATCGCGATCCCCTCCCCGAAGCCGCTCAGCGTGAGCGCCGTGTCCTTGGGGCTCTCGCCGTGCGACACCTGCGTCTTGTCGGCGTCGAGGAAGATCGCGTGCCCGCCGAGCTGCGTCATGCCGGTCTCGAAGGCGTTGCGGGTCCGCGTCGACTTGTCCAGGAAGAGCATGTACAGGGTCTTGTCCGCCAACAGGCGATGCGGCCGGCCCTGCCGGCGCGCCTCCTTCAGCTCTGCTGCGACGGCGAGCACCTCCTCGAGCTCGGGCACCGTCCAGTCGATCGTCTCGATGTAGTCCCGGCCGACGAGCGTCGACCGGTCGATTCCCGCCTTCGTTGCCATCACGACCTTCCTTTCATGAGCTCTTGCTGTCGAAATCCCATGCCGAGGGCGACGTCCGTCACACCCTGGCCTGCGCGAAGGCGTCGATCATCGCCCCGACGTCGTCTCCGAGCGGATAGAGGACGGGGCACGTGCAGCCTGTCTCGACGTACTCGTCGACCTTCGCGCGGCACTCGTCGGGCGTGCCGGAGGCGGTGATCAGCTGGACGACCGCGTCCGGGACGAGCTCCATCGCCTGCTCGATCTGCTCCGGCGTCGCCGGCCAGGTGAGCACGCGGCCGATCTCCTCGAGCAGCGACTCGTCGACGCCGCTCGCCTTCATGATGTGCGGCTGCTGGCCGAGGTACTGGGCCACCAGCTCCCGGGCGCGGTCGAGCGCCAGCGAGCGGTCCTCGTCCAGCGAGCAGACGACGAGCTGGGGGCGGTCGAGATCGTCGACGGTGCGGCCCGCGCGGGCAGCCCCCTCGGCGAGCGCCGCCATCGCCTGACGGTTGTAGCCGGGACCGACCAGGTAGTTGAGGAGGACGCCGTCGCCGACCTCGCCGGCGAGCTCCATCATCTTCATCCCGGTCGCTCCGACGTAGATCGGGACCTGCTTCGGCGAGCGGTCCCCGTGGACGATGTCGATCTCGACGTCGTCGAGGTGGACGAACTCTCCGTGGTAGGTGACGCGCTCCATCGCGAGCAGACGCCGCGTGGCCTCGACCGTCTCTCGCATCGCCTGCAGCGGGTGGTGCCTGTTCACACCCACCTTCGATGCGAGCGGCTCCCACCAGGCGCCGAGGCCGAGCTTGACGCGGCCCGGGGCCAGGTCGTCGAGCGTGGAGAAGGTGGCGGCGAGCAGGCCGGCGTTCCGCGTCCAGGTGTTCACGACCCCGGAGCCGACGCCGATTCGGTCCGTCACCGCAGCGTAGGCAGCCATCGGCACGGTCGCCTCGCGAACGAGTCGGCTCTCCGCCTGCCAGACGGTCTCGAAGCCCGCCTCTTCGGCGAGCTGGGCATACCGCATCCCGTCCCGGATCGGGTGCTTGTCCTGCAGGTAGAGCGCTACACGGTGGCTAGTCGCGACGGCCATCGCCGTCCTCCCTTCCCTGGCTCGAATGCGTGCGGTGGGGTCTCGTCCAAGCGCCGCCAGAGGCCCTCGGCCTCGGCGCAGGCGGAGGCGGCGAGCTCGTCCTGGTCGACGAGCGTCAACCGCCGATCGGCGACCACCCACTCGCCTGCGACCATCACGTCGCGGACGGCGCGGCTGGACAGCCCGAACACCCAATGGCCGGCGAAGCTCGACTCGCGCACCGGTGCCGGCGCGGCGTAGTCCAGCACGACGAGGTCCGCGGGCGCGCCCGGCTCGAGCGTTCCGAGCAACGGCTCGCCGAACAGGCGACCCGCGAGGCGCGCGCCCTCGGCGAGGCGTGCGAGCGGCCAGTCGATGCCGGCGCCGACGTCGTCCTCGCGCAACCGGAAGTAGGCAGCGTGAGACTCCTCGAACATGTCCGAGCCGATCCCGTCCGTGCCGAGGGCCACGCGGGGCCCGAACGCCTCGACTCGAGCGCGCCCGACGGCGTTGTTCATGTTCGAGCGCGCATTGTGTGCGACCGACGCGTTCGCCTCGCCGACGAGGGCGATCTCCTTGTCGCCGAGGTGGACGCCGTGCGCGAGCAGCGTGTCCTCGCCGAGCGCGCCGAGCTCCGCGAGCCGCGTCACCGCGCCGGCGTCGACCCCGTCCTCGGCCGCGTGCACGTGCAGCGGACCGAGCTCCGCGCATTCCGCGAGCGTCTCGTCGGAGAGCGTGAAGGCGGCGTGCGCGCCCACCATCGCGCGGACCAGCGACGGTTGGTCTCGGCGAACCCGCTCCAGGAATCGGCGGTTCTCGGCGATCCCGGCTGCCGCGCGCTCGGGGCCGTCCCGGTCGGAGGTCTCGTAACAGAGCACCGAGCGGACGCCGAGCGTGCGTAGCGCGTCCTCGATCACGTCCAGCGAGCCGTCGATCGCGTTCGGCGACGCGTGGTGGTCGACGAGCGTCGTCGTTCCGGACAGCAGCGCCTCCAACCCGCCGACGAGAGCCGACGCTCTGATCGCGTCCGCGTCGAGCGCGCGATCGAGGCGCCACCAGACGCGCTGAAGGATCTGGAGGAAGCTCTCCGGCGGCTCGAGCGCATAGGGCATGCCCCGGGCGAGCGCCGAATAGAGGTGGGTGTGGGCGCACACGTTGCCCGGGAGGACGAGCAACCCGTTCGAGTCGATCCGGGCGCCGCGACCGGGTGCAGCAATCCGACCGTGCTCGACCCAGAGGTCGCCGTGAACGATTCTGACCGGATCGAGGGCGGTGACGATCACGCCGCACCCTTGCTCTTGCGGACGAGGCGGGGAACGGCGGCGAGAGCGGCGGGAGAGTCCTTCATCGGCAGCCGCGTCCGGCGAACCCCGTCGAAGGCGTAGAGCGCCCCGGCCGTGGCCGCTGCGGTCGGTACGAGCGCAGCCTCGCCGATTCCCTTCGCTCCGTGCGGGCCTTCCGGCTGCGGCTCCTCGACCAGGATGCACTCGACCGGAGGCATCCCCGTCGGGGGGATGATGTGCAGCGACTTCAGCGTCTCAGTGATCGGTACTCCGCCTTCGACGACGAACTCCTCGGAGAGCGCCTGGCCGAGGCCCATGTGCACGGCGCCCTCGATCTGGCCCTCGACGAGGGTCGGGTTGATCGCCCTACCGACGTCGTGCGCTGCGACGACCTTCTCGATCGCA
The DNA here is from genome assembly GCA_963719325.1 of uncultured Actinomycetes bacterium. Lineage (GTDB taxonomy): Bacteria > Actinomycetota > Thermoleophilia > Gaiellales > Gaiellaceae > DATBLE01. Next base: position 46,449 of record CAVRBW010000029.1, on the reverse strand, counting down.
CCGGCTTCGTCGAGGATCACAACCTGTGTTGCCCAGGCATACGCGAGATGGGTGACGGGATTCTCGGCCTCGTTCCCCGTCGTCCAGTCGACGGCGAACTCGCCGTGGAACTCCTGGCCGGCGAGCTCCTCCAAGGGGCGGCCGTTCACCGTCTGCCTCAGGCGGCGCGCGGCGTCGATCACGGCGTTCCCGCCGAGCACCGTCGAGCGGGAGGCGGTCGTCTGGCCGGTGTCGAGCTCGATCTCGGTGTCGACCGTCACCTGGATCCGCTCGGGTGGCAGGCCCAGCTCCTCACAGGCGATCTGCCGCAGGACGGTGTGGACGCCCTGCCCCATCTCGGTCCAGGAGTGGAAGAGCGTCACCGTCCCGTCGGCCTCCGGGCGCAGGACGACGCGACCGCGGTCGACCATGCCGTTGCCGATTCCGGTGTTCTTGACCGCGCAGGCGATCCCGGCGCAGTCCGCGTCGCGGTACGCATCGCGCACGGCCAAGAGCGTGCGCTTCAAGCCCACGCCCGGACCGAGCAGCTGGCCGGTGCCGAACCGGTCGCCCGCGTCGAGCGCGTTCCGCCAGCGGATCTCCCAGCCGTCCAGTCCGACTGCTTCCGCGAGTTGGTCGAGCACACCCTCGACCGCGAACGACGCCTGGTTGACGCCGAACCCGCGCATCGCACCGCACGGCGGGTTGTTCGTGTAGACGGCTGTCGCCTCGACGTCGACGTTTGGAACCTTGTAGGGGCCGCAGGCATGGCCCGCTGCGCGCTCGAGCACCTTGTCGCCGACGCTGGCGTATGCGCCAGTGTCTCCGACGATGCGCGCGCGGACCGCGACCAGCCGTCCTTCCTCGTCGCAGCCGGCGGTGTACTCGAGCCACATCGCGTGCCGCTTGGAGTGGAAGCGGAGGCTCTCCTTGCGGCTGAGCGTGACGAGCACCGGTCGCCGCGTCCGGGAGGCGAGCAGGGCCGCGTGACCCTGGACGTTCAGATCCTCCTTGGCGCCGAACGCGCCGCCCGTTGGCACGTGTGTCACCCGCACCCATTCCTCCGGGACCGCGAGGAGCGAGGCGATCTGCCGCCGGTCGTCCCAGATCCCCTGGCCCTGTGAGAAGACACGCAGCGCCGCATACCCCTCGGGGACGACGAGCGCGGACTCCGGCTCCAGGAACGCGTGCTCGATGAACTGCGTCCGGAACGTGTCGCTGACGACATGCGCAGCCGCGGCAAGAGCCGTGCCTGCGTTCCCGCGCTCGACCCTCGAGGTCGAAAGGACGGTCGCGCGGGGGTCGAACGGGTCGGTGATCGGCTCGAGCACCTCGTACTCGACCTCGACGAGCGCGGCCGCCTCGCGGGCGACGCGGCGGGTGTCCGCAGCGACCACCGCGAGGACGTCGCCGACGTACGCGGTCTCCTCGCCCTCGGCGACGAGCTGGCGCCAGTCTCTGGTGATCGTGCCCTGCTCTCGCCGGCCGGGCACGTCGCGCGCGGTGAGCACGGCCTGGACGCCGGGATACGCCTGTGCCTTCGACGTGTCGATCCGGACGACGCGCGCCCGGGGATGGTCGGAGAACCGAAGCGCCCCGTGCAGCATCCCGGGAACGGTCATGTCGCCGACGAAGGTCTGGTCGCCGAGGGCCAGCTCGGTCCCCTGGTACCGAACCGCTCGGGCACCAACGCGGCCGCTGGGCTCGAGCGCGGGCAGGAAACCGGCCCGCCGAGCCTCGGCCGCGAGCCTCACCGCGTCGACGATCTTCACGTAGCCCGTGCACCGACAGAGATTGCCGAGCAGCGCGTGCGCGATCTCGTCACGCGAGGGATCGGGATTCTTCGCCAGCAGCGCCTCGGCCTTCATCACGATCCCCGGCGAGCAGTAGCCGCACTGGGACGCACCCGCGGCGACGAAGGCGTCCGCCCAGAGCCGGCGGACGTCCTCCGGTAGTCCATCCTGCGTGGTGACGTGCTTTCCCTCGACCCGGGTTGCCTGCTGGGCGCAGGAGACGACAGCGCGGCCGTCGACGATCACGGTGCAGGCGCCGCACGAGCCTTCAGGCGCGCATCCGTCCTTGACCGAGCGGACGCCCAATTTCGCGCGCAGCAGGTCGAGGAGGGTTTCCCCCTCCTCGACCTCCACCGAGACGCGCTGCCCGTTGAGGGTGAGCTCCATCGACTACTCCACCGCGCCGAGCACGAGGGCGAGCAGCGACATCCGCATGACGACGCCGTTGAACGCTTCCTGCCAGTAGCGCGCGTGCCGGGTGGCGTCGACGTCGGAGGGCAGCTCGTCCATCCGCGGCAGGCTGTGCAGGATGATCGAGCTCGTCTTCGCCTTCTCGCGGAGCAGCTCGCGGGTGACCTGGTACGTCCTCGGCGTCGTCGCGACGCCGCCGCCGTTGTCGCCCCGCTCCACGCGCGACTGCGTGTAGTCGGCCTGGACGACCGGCTCCATGTAGATCACGTCGCAGTCGCCGATCACGTCCTCGACCGACTCGGCCTCTTCGTAGCGGACGTTGCGCTCGTCGAGCTCGACCATGAACTCCGGGAGGAGCGACATCTCGGGCGGGCCGACGACGTACGCCTTCGCGTCGAACTGCGAGAGCGCGTAGAGGATCGAATGCATCGTCCGCATGCGCATGTCGCCGACGAGCAGGAAGCTGCGCCCGTCGATCGAGCCCATCTCCTTCTGCGTCGTGTAGAGGTCGGTGAGCACCTGGGTCGGGTGCTCGCCCCAGCCGTCGCCGCAGTTGATCACCGGCACGGACGACCACTTGGCGGCCTCAGCCGGCGCGCCTTGCTGGAAGTGGCGCATCGCGATGACGTCGCCGTAGTACTCGAGCATGTGGACCGTGTCCTTGATCGACTCCTGGTAGAAGTCGCCGGCCCGGGTCATCTTCGCGTCGGAGAAGCCGAGCACGTGGCCGCCGAGGCGGTGCATCGCAGCCTCCGTCGACAACCGCGTGCGCGTGCTGGGCTGGTAGAAGGCCGTCAAGAGCGTCTTGTCGGCCAGGAGGTCGGCGTTCCGCCGGCTCTTGGCGATCGGCGCCAGCTCGTCGCAGACCTCGAAGACGCGCTCGAAGTCGGCGCGTTCGAAATCCTTCAGGGACAGGATGTCTCGTCCGAGGAAACTCCTCATCGTTCTTTCTCCTTCCGTCGATTCACACCGGTGAACAGCAAGGCGACGCGCTCGTCCGCATCGACCGCGCCTTCGGCGAGCAGGTCGAGCAGGCCGGCCAGCCCTGCCGAGCCGGTCGGGTCGACGTCGATCTCCGTCGACTCGAGAGCCAGGGTGTTCGCCGCGGCCAGCGTTTCCTCGCCGACGACGACAGGCGTCCCGCCCGTGGCAAGCATCCCTTCGACGACAGCCAGCCAGTCGTAGGTCTCGTCGTCGAGGATGCCGTGGGCGATGCTGTGGGGCGTCTGCTCCCACGGCCACATGAACTCGGAGCGGTGCCTGGCGGCGTATTCGAGGTCTCCGCGCCGGAACACCTCGTCGAATGCGCGCTTGAGCGGCCACGCGCCTTCGGTCTGGACGGTGTCGATTCGAGGCATCGCCGCGAGCGCCCCCAGCGCGGTCGCCTCGCGCAGCGCGTGAATGCAGGCGCTCGCGAGCGCACCGCCTCCGACTTGCACGACCAGGCGATCGACGTGCTGCCCCGACGTGACCAGCTCGTAGCCGAGCGTCTGCCCACCTTCGACGGCGAGCCCGTTCAGGTCGCCCTGGCAGGTGAAGGCCAATGCGCCGTCCGTGAGCGCCCGGTGCAGCTGAACGACGGTGGGATCGCCCGCAAGGCCCGGTTCTCGCGGGCACACGGTGACCTGTGCGCCGAGCTCCTCGAGGCGCTCCAGCACGATCGGATCGGCGTCGACGGGGACGAAGACGCGGAGCCTGCGGCAACCGGCCGCGGCGACGACCGCCGCCGCCAGCGCGGCGTTCCCGCAGCTGGCGATCGCGAGGTCGCGGCGCCGGGCTCGATCGACGAGCCCGACCCGCTCGGCGACCTCGAGCCAGATCAGCACGCCGAACAGGTGGCGCGCCTTGTGCGAGCCGGCCACGTTGCCCGTTTCGTCCTTGATCCAGACGCCGCCACGCTCCGAGAAACCGAGCCGGTCGCTGAGCTCGTCGCTGCGCGCGAACGGCGTGGCCGCGAACCCGTGACCGTCGACGGCGGCGACGCGGTCGTCGAGGGTACCCACCAGCGCGCAGTACTCCTCGTCGGGAATACCGCTGTGGTAGGCGTGGAAGAGCGTTCGGTAGCGAAGGAACGGGTTTCGTTCCTCGCCGGCAAGCGGGAAGGAGACCGCGGACGGGTCGAGCTCTCGGCGTAGCACGTGGTCGACGTCGCCGTGCCCCGCGTTCGGGCAGCGGAACGGATACGGATCCGCGGCTGGGGGCGAAGCCCCGCAGCCTGCACAGACGAGGCGCGTCGCCAGCCGGGTCGCGGTCGCGGTCATAGCGCCGCGAGCACGCCGGTCCGGGCGTTGAACTCGTCGATCGCTTCGTCCCACGCCCCGGCGAGGCTCTGCTTCGCCGCCCAGAAGGCCGGATTCCGTCGAGCCTGGAAGTCGTCGATCGATGTGCCCTGCTGCTCGACCCAGGTGAAGTAGCCGAGGTTGAAGATCCGGCCGCGCTCCTCGTGGGTCAGCTCTCGCAGGTTGTCCGTAGTCGCGCCCAGGAGATGCTCGCCGAAGACCTCCGCGGCAGCCACCTCGTCGAACTCGCCGCCGAAGTACTTGGCCAGCGCGAGCTCGCGCTCGCTCGCGTACATGGCCGCGCCGTCGGTCGCGACGGTGACGATCACGTCCTGCGGGCCGAGGTCGTAATGCTTGGCGGTCTTGATCGCTCCGAGCACGTTGCAGATGCTCGACAGCCCCAGCGACGGCAGCTCGTCCAGGATCTTCTCCGACAGGCGACGGCGTGCGGCGAGATGCCGCCGGCCGACATCCGTGCCGAACAACAGCCCCAGCCGATCGGTCGCTCGCTCCGAGACGGCGACGACGAGATCGGTGTTCAGGACGTTGTGGATCAGGGGGATGTGCTTGTCCCCGATCCCCTGGATGTTGTGCTCGCCGAAGCCGTTGCGGAGCATCGTCGGGCACTCGAGCGCCTCGGCGGCGACGATCAGCGCGCCGTGCCGCTCCTTCAGGTAGTCGCCCGCGGCGATCGTCCCGGCCGACCCGGTCGCCGAGACGAATGCGCGCAGGCGCAGACCGGGGTCGTCGGCCGAGAGGTGCTGGAAGACCTGGTCCAGCGCGCCACCGGTCGCCAGGTAGTGGACGACGTAGTTCCCGAACTCGGAGAACTGGTTGAAGATCACGTTCTCCGGGTCGGTCTCGAGCTCGTGACACTTGTCGTAGATCTCCTTGACGTTGCTCTCGGTGCCGGGCGTGCGGATGACGTCGTCGGGATCGGCCACCCACTGCTCGAGCCACTCGAACCGTTCGCTGCTCATGCCCTCGGGCAAGACGGCGACGCCGCGGCAGCCCATCAGCCGTGAGATCGCGACTCCTCCCCGGCAGTAGTTGCCCGTGGACGGCCAGACGGCTCGGTCGCGGGTGGGATCGAATCGCCCGGTGACGAGCGAGGGAGCCAGGCAGCCGTAGGCGGCGAGCACCTTGTGGGCTCGGATGAGCGGGAAGCGATCGCCGAGTGCGACGACGATCTTCGCGTCGACGCCGGTCAGCTCGCGCGGAAGGACGACGTGGTCGGGCACCGCGGCGAGACCCGTGCGGTCCTTGCCGTTGAACCAGTGCACGCGGAAAAGGTTGAGTGGATGCGACTCGTCCGGGCCTACGTGGGCGAGCTCACTCGTGATCCGCTCGGGGATCAGCGATGGGTTGGCGAGCTGAGCGAATGTCGGGAGCGCGATGCGAGCGTCGCGGCAACATTCGACGGCTCGCTCGAGTGCCCCTGAATCGACGACTTCGTGTTCGGGGCCGAGCTGCTCTTTGAGCACGCCGCCTCCTGTTCGGTTGTTTCGTACGAAACTAGGCGCTTCAGCAGGGGAGGACTTCGGGGCTTGGCCGCAGACGCGATCAGGGGATTCCCCGCTTTCCCGCTGTCAGTTCCAGCTAGGGCCGGGAGATCGAGTCGGGCCGCGCCCAGCCGGCGCGCCGTCGCAGCGCACGGGAGACGACATCGGGGGCCGGCTGGATGACGAGAGCTCCGGCCAGCCACCAGAGGCAATAGGCAAGCCACGGCACCCCGACGGCATCGGTCTGGACGGCGAGCGCGAGCACTGCGACGAGCGCAGCCGCAACCGCCGCCGCGGCACGATCGTCACGCCAGGCTGCCTTCACGAGCCCGACGAAGAGGGCGAGGCTCCACGCGATGAAGAGGAGGACGCCGAGGAGGCCGGTCTCGACTCCGAGCTCCGTGTAGTTCGACTCGCCCGCCTTGAGCGTGACGTCGAAGCGCTGGGCGGTGGTCCCCGCGTTCCCCAGCCCGTATCCCTGTGGGTGCTTGACCACGGTTTCGATGCCGTCTCGGAGGCTGTCGAGGTGGCTGCGAATCGAGGGCTCGCCGAGGCTGACCGTGCCGCTCAGTCCGCTCCCCTTCGGCAACGGCCCTTTCGTCTTCGCCTGCGCCTGCTGGTAGGGGAGGTCGGACGGAAACCAGTGGGTCTCCGGGGCGATCGTGTGGAAGATCGCCGCAAAGCCGAGCCCTGCGGCAGCTACGACCACCGCCGCCGGCAGTGGCCACCGCCGGCGGCGGGCCACGGCGAGCACGACGAGGCCGATCGCGAGCGCGACGATCGACGAGCGGGAGAACGTCCAGAGCAGCCCGGCCGCCGTCACGACGGCGAGCGTGGCGGCCAGCCGCCGGCGGCGGCGGGTCGTGGCCAGCAGGAGCAGGGCGACGACGAGCATGTAGGCGGTGGCAAGCGGGGACACGAAGGTGGAAACGAGCCGCCGGAAGAGCCCGTCGCTCGTGTTGAAGGCGAAGTTCTCGGGCAGCCCGGCGGGCCCGTGGTAGTCGTACCCGAGCTCCCGACGGAAGTAGCCGACCGCACCCGAGTGGCGCCACCACTCGATCGGCACCGCGTAGACCTCGACGAGACCCCAGGCGGCAACAGCCGCTGCCGCGCCTGCAATCGTCCAGCGCAGCTGGCGGACGTCGAGCCGGACCGACCGTCCGAGGAAGTACGCGGCGACGAAGACGAGGTCGTGGCGCAGGCCGTACAGCACCGCCTTCGCACCGGCGTGTCCGCCGAGCGCGCTCTGCGGGATCAGCGCGTAGAGGACGACGACCGCAGCGAACGCCAGCGCAAGGCCGTCGACCAGGCCGAAGCGAAACGGCAGCCTCCGCCCGGAAACGACCCTCGCCGCGACCGACAGGAGGGCGGCCGCGAACACGATCTCCTTCCAGGCCTGGATCGCGTCCAGCGCACCGCCGCGCACGCCGCCCCCGTAGAGCAGGGACATGACGATGTTGTGCAGCGGGAGACCGACGACGAAGATCGGAAGGGCGACGGCGGGCCGGCGCAACACGACCGGCACTGCGACCGCAACCAGGATCGCGAAGACGGCAAGAGCGGCCGCGGTCATCGACGCGTGAGCCGCAGGAAGCGATCCCGGCTGAAGCGGTAGGCGGACGGCCCCTCGTCCGAGTCGAGCACGTGGAGGCCGGCGGCGGAGAGGGCAATCTCGAGCTCGGAGCCGGTGAGCCGGAAGCCCCGAAATGCCGCGCCGTGCTCGGGGTTTCGAGCGAGCCTCAACACGGGAGCTCTCGCCGCGCGCCAGAGCCGTCCCGCGCCGCGCAGCACCGGCACCTGCACGAAGGCCTCGCCGTCCGACGCGAGCACCCGTGCGAACTCGTGCAGGTACGAGACGATCACGTTCCGGCTGGGAAGGTGCTGCAGGACGAGGTAGCAGACGAGGACGTTCGCGATCCCGTCGTCCACCCCGTCCAGACGCTCCCCCGACACGGCCAGGAAGCGGACCCGCTCGGCGGGAACGGCGGCCCGAGCTCGTTCGAGCATGGCCGGCGAGACGTCGACGGCGATCACCTCGTCGAAGCGCTCCGCGAGTGCGCCGGTCATCCGGCCCGGGCCACAGCCCACCTCGACGCACGTCCCGCCACGCGGGTCGGCACCGAGCCGGCCGAACAGTCCGGCGAGCTCCTCGGCGCCCCGCGCCGGGTCACCGACGTAGACCGCGCTCTCGGCGCCGGCCAGCGCGTCCCACGTGCGGCGCATCTCCAAGCTTCGCAGAGGGTATCCCGCCGCCCCGGCTGCCCTTGGCCTACCCCCGGTGTCTGACACTCGGGTGTGCCGATTCCGTGCCGATCCGTCGACACCCAGTGTCTGACACTGGGTGTGTGTCAAGAGTGCGACATCTTGTCCACCGTGGGTGCCTGGCACCGGGCTGTGACAAGAGTGCGGCTTCTTGTCCACAGGTGCCGGCACTATGCTCGACCTCCATGGTCGCCGGTGAGCTTCGCCCGCGGGGCCCGTACTCGCTCGCGCTCTCGGCCCGGAGGGCAGGCGACGCAACTCGAATGTTCCGCGACGGGCTCCTCACGGCCGCTCTCCCCGCAGGTGACGGGTGCGCCTGGCAGCGCCCCGACGGAGCCGTCTGCCTGCGCGCGAGCTCCGAGGAGGCCTTCGTGCAGCTCCGCTTCTGCCTGGCGATCGACGACGACCACACGCCCTTCGTGCTCCGGTTCTCGCGCGACCCCTTGATCGGCCTGACCGTACGTCGGTTGCGCGGCCTGCGCCCTGTTCGGCTTGCCACGGTCGCCCACGCCCTGCTCCGCGCCCTCTGCGGCCAGCTGATCCAGGCTCGCGAGGCCCGCGCGATGGAGCGCAGGATCGTTCGCGCGGCGACGGCTCGCCACGACGGCTTGCACGCCCCCCCGGCCACTGCGGACCTCGCACGGTTCGCACCCGCAGAGCTCCGCCGCCTCGGGCTGCACGCCCGGCGCGGCGCGACGCTCGCCCGGCTCTGCCGTGCGCACGACCTCGAACGGTTCAAGGCGCTCCCGACCGCGGGGGTCGCCGACCGGCTCGAGCGGGAGCGAGGCATCGGCCCTTGGTCGGTCGGAGTCGTCTGCCTCGAAGGACTGGGCCGGTTCGAACGAGGTCTCGAGGGCGATCTCGGCCTGGTCAAGCTGCTCGCGGCGATGCGCGGCCGCCGCGTCGAGGGCTGGGAGACAGCGGAGCTGCTCGAGCCGTACGGCGAGTGGGCAGGGCTGGCGAGCGTCTACCTGCTCGCGGGCTACGCACAGGGCCTCGTCCCGATCGCGGCCGCCGCGTAACGATCTGATCGGTTTCGTCCGGCTGCGTAGACTCGCGGCATGAGTCGTCGCATCGCGATCATCGGCTGCGGGAAGATCGGGGAGTCCCTGCTCGCCGGGTTGCTCAGCTCCGGTTGGCGAACGCCCGACGAGGTCGTCGTCACGGTCCGCCGCGAGGAGCGAGTCGGCGAGCTGACCGGGCACTACGGCGTGCCCGTGAGCCTCTCGAACCGCGATGCCGTCACGGGCGCCGGGCTTGTCGTCCTTGCGGTCAAGCCGCAGGACTTCGATGTCCTGCTCGGCGAGATCGGACCGCTCCTGGTTCCCGAGCAGACCGTGCTCTCGGTTGCCGCCGCCGTCTCGACTGCTTCCATCGAGCGCCGCATCGGCGCGCCGATTCCGGTCGTTCGCGCGATGCCGAATGCACCCTCGATCGTCCACGAGGGGATCGCCGGCATCTGCGCCGGCGCACATGCCGGCGACGAGCATCTCGCGCTCGCCGAGGAGTGCCTGTCGCACCTCGGCGGGGTCGTCCGCGTGGCCGAGCAATACATGGATGCGGTCACCGCACTCTCCGGCTCGGGCCCTGCGTACTTCGCGCTGCTCGCGGAGGCGATGATCGAGGCCGGAATCCTGCTCGGGCTCTCGCGCGAGATCTCGACGCGGCTCGTCGTCCAGACCATGCTGGGCAGCGCGAAGCTGCTTCGCGACGAGCACGTCCATCCTGTCGAGCTGCGCGAGGCGGTCACCTCGCCGGGCGGCACGACGATCCGGGCGATCCGGGAGCTCGAGCGGGCCGGTGTCCGCGCGGCGTTCCTGAACGCGATTCAGGCGGCGATGGAGCGGGGGCAGGAGCTGGCAGCGGGCAGCGAGTGAGCGAGGTCGACCTCCAGGTCGTCGACGACGCCGAGCTCGCGGCCGAAGCCGCAGCCCGCGTGATCGCAGATGCAGCCAGGGCCGGCGGGCACGTCGCTCTGTCGGGCGGCTCGGGGCCGCGGCCTGCCTACGAGCGTGCCGGCATCCTCCAGCCGGATTGGGGCCGCGTCGAGCTCTGGTGGGTCGACGATCGCTGCGTGCCGCCCGCCGACGGCCGGTCGAACTACCGCACGATCCGAGAGTCGCTGCTCGACGGACTGTCCCGCCCACCGCAGGCGGTGCATCGCATCCGCGGCGAGCTTTCGCCCGCAGAGGCCGCCGACGAATACGACGCCGCCCTGTCCGGCGTCACGCTCTCGCTCGCGCTGATGGGGATCGGCCCCGACGGCCACACCGCATCCCTCTTCCCGAACGATCCGGCGCTGGACGAGGCGGAGCGGCGCGCGGTCGCCGTCGAAGCAGGGCTGGAGCCGTTCGTTCCCCGGGTGACGATGACGCGGCCGCTGCTCTCTGCCGCCGAGACGATGGTCTTCCTCGCCACCGGCGCAGGCAAGGCCGAGGCGGTCGAGCGTGCCTTCGCCAGGCCGGCGTCGCCGGCGACGCCGGCGAGCCTCGTGCGGGGCAGGCGAACGGTCGCGATCCTCGACCGAGCCGCAGCTTCGCGCCTCCCCGAATAGCTGCTACGGCAGCAGCGGGGACTCGAGCTCGGCCGCCATCTGCCGCCGCGCAGCCAGCGCCTGCAACACGAGAACCGTGTCCGCGACCGGGACGTCCTCGAGGTATGCCTCGCGCGTCTCGAACGACTCGAGGACGGACTCGATTGCCTCGACGTAACCGACCACGTCTTCGGCGGAGATCGTCGCGAGCGCATCGCCGACGTCGCGCGGGAAGTCGTCGCGAATCCTGATCCGGTCTGCGTGGACGCGTGCATGCTCCCAGTCGCCCAACGTCAAGGAGGCGAGCGCGGCGGCATAGCCGCCGATCGGCGATTCCGCCTCACCGGCGCGCTCGGCGAGCGTCCAGCGCGCGGCCTCCTCCGCGTCAGTCCAGCTCCCGGCGAGGATCAGCGCCTTGATCACGCCGATCGGGCGGCCCCAGCTTCCGGGCGGCGCACCCGCGTAGCTCGCACGCCAACGCTCCGCGGCACGCTCGAGCCAGTCCCGTCCGTCGGCGCCCTGCATCAGGAGCGCCAGGCCCGCGCCGTATGCCGCGTTGCCCATGCGCGTCAGCTGGCGCTGGCGCTCCTCGGGATCGTCCGGCAGCCGGGCCTCGCCGTCGTCGTGACGACCGACTTCCCGGTCGAAGATCTCCGTCCAATCCCCCACCCGGGGCAGTATCGCCTGACACCGGGCAACTGCGAGCGCTATATTTGGGGTCGCGACGCCCGTACGGGGTCTCGGGCGCCCTCTCGAAACGATGCAGCGCCTCTGCGCTGCCCCCATGCAGGAAACCATCGATCAGCCTTTGACCATGCCGGCCGCGACGGGCGCGCTCGTCGCTTCGGCGGAGCGCGCGGCCGAGTGGGCCGGCGAGCCGTTCCTCCACCCGGACGAGGACGCCGGAGAGGTGCTCGCGACCGGAACGGCTCGGCGCCGCGCGCTCGACGATGCCCTCGCCGAGATCGACTCCGGGCTCGACGCACCGTCCTCGGAATGGAAGATCCGCTACGCGCTCATGCTCGGCCTCGAGCGCGTGCTGAGCGAACGGCCACCGAAGCTGCTCTCCGGCACCGAGCTCCGCCGCCACCAGGTCGACGCTCTCGCCGGCATGCTCACCGAGCTGATCGCCGCCGCTCAGCGCCAGCCGGAGGTGGTGCCTGACGAGCCCGAGGACGAGTACGAGGACGAGGAGGAAGAGGAGAACGGCGAGAACGGCGACGGGCATCCCGAGCTCGAGCCGCCGGTGGAGGAGCTCCAGCCCGTATCGGATCCCGGCGCGATCCGCCGCTACCGCTTCCGTCATCCGACCGCCTCGGGCAAGACCATCGCCGCCGCCGGGTTCGTCGAGGCAGCGAGAACGGTCGGCGTCCTCATCCTCACCCACCGGCGCCTGCTCGTCTCGCAGTTCAACCGTGAGCTCAAGGCAGAGGGCTACGGCGACCGGATCGTGCCGGAGATCACGGGCCCGCAGAGCCCCGCGCGGAAGAACCCGATCACGATTCAGACCTATGCGTGGTTCGCGCGCCACGTCGGCGACCTGAACCGCAGCGCCTACCAGCTCGTGATCTGCGACGAGGCCCATACCGCGCTGGGCGAGAAGACGAGCGCGGCGATCCGCAGCTACCCGGAGCCGGTCTACATCGGCATGACCGCAACGGAGCAGCTGATCGCGAAGCAGGTCTCGGACGTCTTCCCCGCGTCGGTCGACGACCTCCCCCTCGGGGACGCGGCCCGTCGCGGGCTGATCGCCCCTCTGCGCTGCCTGCGCGTCCCGCCCGCCGCGGCGATCAACACCGTGCCGATCGTCGGCGGTGACTTCGACCAGGAAGCGCTCGCCAAGGTGCTCGACCACGTGGCGCTCAACCAGGCAGCCGCGAGCCTGTACCGCGACAGGTTCGACTCCACGCCCGGGGTCGTGTACGCGGCGGGCGTGGAGCATGCATACAACCTCGCCCAGGAGTTCCGGGCCGCGGGCCTGAAGGCGGAGGCGGTCAGCGGCCGCACGCCGCCCGTCCGCCTCGCCGAGATCCTCGCCGGCTACGAACGCGGCGACATCGACGTGCTCGTGAACGCGATGCTGCTCGCCGAGGGATGGAACTCACCGCGGGCGACCGTGGTCATGCACCTCGCCCCCACGGCGAGCCGGCGTGTCTACCAGCAGCGCATCGGCCGGATCATGCGCCTCCACCCGCGCAAGGAGGCGGGCGTCGTCGTCGACTTCGTCCAGAAGGGGGCGACGCACAACGATCGGGTGATCACGCTGCACTCGCTCCTCGGTTCCGATTTCTACCGCGAGGGCGCCAGGGTCACGCCTGCTCCTCGCCGCCGGGTCCAGCGGAAGGCACGCCGGCGGTTGTCACCGGCCCCGTGGCTCGTCCCCGTGACCCCCGACGTGAGTCGGCGCCTGGCCGTCATCCAGCGCGAGTGGCAGCGCGTCGACCCGAGGTACCTCGACGAGGAGGAACAGCGCTTCTGGGCTCGCATCGCGGGCCGCCAGGCCCGCTTCGACGACCGGGTGACGCTCTTCGAGAAACTGACCGCGCGCGCGAGCAGAGCCGCCCTCGAGCAGTTCCTGTTCACGTGCGCAGCCGAGAACCCGAACCGGCGACTCCGAATGATGGCGCTGTCGGACCGAGTCTCGATGACGGTCGACCGGGCGAGCTTCGACGATCTCGTCACGCTGGTGACGCAGGCACCGCCGTGGGAGAAGGATCGCGTCCAGGGGGTGCGAGTGCTGCTGCGAGCCGTCGGCGAGGCGCGTCCCGACGCGCCCGACCAGATCCTCGCCCGCTGGACGTGGAGAATGGCGCGCGCCGTACGGAAAGCCCTCGACCGCAAGGCGAGCGCGGAGTTTCCGGAGGCGAAACGGCTGCTCGGCGCACTTGCCAACTCGCGTGGCCATCGCCACGAGGAGAACGCAGCCAGGCTCGCGGCAGCCGCGAAGGACCTGCCCCTCGGGACTGCAGCGGCGCTGCTCGCCTCGGCGGAGGGGTACACACCGCGCGCGAATCACGTGCTCGAAGCCGCGCGCGAGGAGCTCGGCTCGATCGGCGAGGTCGCAGCCGGCCTCGCCGAGGATCTCCCCGCTCCGAAGGCGCATCCCGGACGCAGGCGCCGGCGGCGGCGAAAGAAGAGGCAGGGACCGGCCGGAGCGACGCCGGATCAGTCCCAGCAGGGCCGGGAGCCGTCGGGCGAGCCTGCGGCCGCGAACGGAGCTCCGGCTACCGAGCCGGGCACGTCCCCCGCGTAGTCGGTAGCCCTTCTACTGCTCGGACGCCGCGGGCGGCTCGTCGCCACCGCGTTCCTCGCGCTCCCGCAGAAAGCGCGAGAGCTCTGCCGCCAACGATTCGCCGGAGGGAATGTCGCTCTCGTCGATCTCGTCCGCCCGGCGTTCGAGGTCCTCGACGTACGAGGCCGTCTCCTCGTCGGCGGAGATCGCCTCGCTGACCTGGCGAACGTATGCATCGGCGGCTTCGTCGAGCTCGCCGGTGTCGATCTCCGCCCCGAGCAGCGTCGCCAGACGCTCGCACAGCGCGGCTGCGGCCTTCGGGCTCGGGGCGAGCGAGACGTAGTGCGGAACGGCCGCCCAGAGGCTCGCCGACGGAATCGCCGCCTGTTTGCAGGCGTCGTGTAGGACACCGACGATGCCCGTCGGCCCCTCGTACCGGGAGGCCTGCAGCCCGAGGCGCTCGATCAGCTCCGGATCGGTCGCGCTGCCGGTCACCGGGGTCGGACGGGTGTGCGGCACGTCCGCGAGCAGAGCGCCGAGCGTGACGACGAGGTCGACCTCGAGCTCCTTGGCGAAATCGACGATCAGGCCCGAGAACGTTCGCCAACGCAGGTTGGGCTCGACGCCGAGCAGCAACACGGCGTCTCGCTCCATCCGGTGCGGCCGGGCATGGAAGAAGACGGTCTCCGGCCAGTCGATCCGCCGGGTGTAGCCCTCCTCGAGCCGAACGTGCGGACGTGTCGCCTGGAAGTCGAAGAATCCCTCCGGGTCGATCTCCGCGAAGCGGCGCGCATCCCAGGCTTTCGCGAGATACCCGCCCGCCAGCGACGCACCCTGCCCACCGTCGTTCCAGCCCCGGAAGGCGGCGATCAGAACCGGCCGTTCGACCGAAGGACGGCGCGAGACGTGCAACTCCGCCATCGAGTCAGTCTATGTGGAACCCGCTGCCACAGCGGCGGGCGGTCGCCACATCAGCGTGACGAGCGCGACCGTCCACGACCAGACGGTGGCCGCCACTCCGACGTGCACGAGCACGAGCCACCACGGCAGATGAGTGCGGTACTGGATGTCTCCGAGGGCCATCTGCGCGAGCACGAGCCCGGCGAGTCCCGTCGCACCGACGAAATAGCGGTGCACGGTCGCTCTCCTCGCGAAGAGGTAGCCGATCAGGAACATCAGGCTGCAGCCGAGCACCGCCACCGCGGCACCGTGGAGTAGGAGTGCCGGATGCAGCGACCAGAGCCGGTAGACCTTCTCGCCGCCGGAATGCGGACCGGCCGCTGCCGCGATCGACCCCGACGCGATGAGCGCGAACGAGGCGGCGCCGATGCCGACGCCTGCCAGACGCGGCTCCCGGTCGAGCGGCGCATCGTGGCCGCGGCCGAGCGACCACGCTTCGAGGGCGACCACGATCGCCGTTCCCAGCACGGCGATCGAGAGCAGGAGGTGAGGGATCACGAGGGCAGGGTGCAGGTGGGCGTAGACGGTGATCGCACCCAGGGGCGCCTGCGCGAGCGTGCCCGCGAACGTCCCGACAGCGAGCCACTTCACCCAGCGCGGCACCCCGCGCGTCAGCCACGCACCGACCGCCAGCGCGAGCGTGAGCGCGATTGTCACGCCACCGACCATCCGGTTCCCGAACTCGATGTAGGCGTGGTAGTCCTTCTCGGGAAACGGCCGGCCCGGCTCGCAGCCCGGCCAGTGATCGCAGCCGAGTCCCGAGCTCGTCAGGCGGACGACCGCCCCGGTAGAGATGATCAGCCAGAGGGCGAAGGTCGCGGCGATGGCGATTCGCAGGAAGGCGGTCGGCGAGAGCTCGAATGCGCGCAGCCGGGAGAGCCGGGTGGTCTCGACGTGCACGCGCCCGAGTGTAGACCGGCTCAGCTGACCGCCACCCCGGCTCCCTCTGCCACGCGCCCGATCCTGCGCACGAAGAGGCCGCGGGCGGTGAGCTCGGCGACGAGCGCGGCGCCCTTGTCGGCGGGGAGCGAGATCAGGAGGCCGCCGGCCGTCTGCGGGTCCCAGCCGAGCGTGATCAGCTCCTCGGGGACGCCGTCGACGTCGACGTTGGCGGCGGCGAAGTCGCGGTTCCTTCGGTCCCCGCCCGTCTTCTCGCCGGCGCGCACGACGTCGAGCGCGCCGTCCAGAAGGGGCCAGGAGTCCGCCTCGAGCTCGAGGAGAACTTCGCTTCGCTCGGCCGTCTCGTACGCGTGCCCGAGCAGGCCGAAGCCGGTGACGTCGGTGACGGCGTTCGGCCCGAACGACCGCAACACGTCCGCCCAGTCACGATTGAGCGTCGACATCCAGGCGGTCGCGCTGCGCACCGCGTCGTCGGAGACGAGGCCGCGAGCGGCGCCGTGCAGGACGAGGCCCGTCCCGATCGGCTTGGTCAGGAACAGCGCGTCGCCCGGCTGAGCGCCGGACTTCGGCCACACCCCTTTCGGATGGACGGTTCCGACGACGGCGAGACCGTACTTCGGCTCCTTGTCGCGGATCGTGTGACCGCCCGCGAGGATGGCGCCCGCCTCGCGCACCTGCCGCTCGGCGGCGCCGAGGATCGCCGCGACCGTCTCCTGCGGCAGGTCCTCCGGGAACTCGGCGATCGAGAGCGCAAGCAACGGGCGGCCGCCCATCGCGAACACGTCGTTGAGCGCGTTGGTCGCAGCGATCGTCCCGAACTCGCTCGGATCGTCCACGAGCGGCGGGAAGAAATCGAGCGTGAAGACGAGAGCGGTCTCGTCGTCCAGACGGTAGACGGCCGCATCGTCGGCAGGCGAGAGCCCGACGAGCAAGTCCTCGGCCTCGGCCGGGACGAACCCGGCGAGTAGCTCCTGGAGCCGGGCAGCCGGATACTTCGCGGCGCACCCGCCGGAGGTGACGAGCTCGGTCAGCTTCACCGGCACGGCGTCACCGTTCGATCGGTACGCCGACGAGGTTGCCCCACTCGGCCCAGGAGCCGTCGTAGTTCTTGACGTTCTCGTAGCCGAGCAGCTCGTGCAGGACGAACCACGTATGCGCGCTTCGCGCCCCGCCCCGGCAATACACGCGCACCTCTTTCTCCGGGGTGACGTCTCTGCCTCCGTACAGCGCGCGCAGCTCGTCGGCAGGCTTGAACGTACCGTCGTCGCGGACGGCCTCCGCCCAGGGCACCCACCGCGCACCGGGAATGTGCCCCGTTCGCGAGGCCCCCTCTTCTTCGTGACCAGGCGGTGCAGCCAGCTCGCCCGAGTACTCCTGCGGGCTGCGTACGTCGACGAGTGCAATCGAGCCGCGGCCAAGCCCGGCGAGCACGCTGTCCCGCGAGACACGAATCGACTCGTCACGGGGTGACGCCGCATAGGTCGTCGCACCGACGGAGGGCGTGTCGACCGAGAGCTCGCGCCCCTCGTCGACCCACCTCTGGCGACCGCCGTCCAGGAGGCGCGCGTCCTGGTGGCCGTAGATCTTCAGATACCAGTAGGCGTAGGTCGCGTACCAGTTGTTGTTGTCGCCGTAGAGGACGACGGTCGCGTTGTTGCCGATCCCCCGGCTGACCATCAGCGCCTCGAACGTCTGCCGATCGACGACGTCCCGCACGACCGGATCCTGGAGATCCACCTGCCAATGCAGCTTGACCGCGCCCGGGACATGGCCCTCGTCGTAGAGATCCGGGCTCTCGTCCACCTCGGCCACGACCACGTCGTCGTCGGAGCCATGCTCGTCGAGCCATCCTGTTCCGACCAGGGCTTCCTTCGCATAGCCGCTCTCAGCCATCTGTCCCTCCACGCTCCGCCCGCTCGCGCGTCGATTCACGCACCCTGCTAGTCGAGCAGGTTCTGCCGCACCGAGGCGGCAAGCTCCGCGACCGACACCGAGCCCTCGAAGCGAGCCTTGATCCGGCCGTCCCGGCCGACCAGGAAGACGAAGGGCTCTCCGGGCAGGCGCCATTCGCGGAACCAGCGGTTGTAGCCAAGCGCGGGGTTGTTGTCTCGATAGACCTCGACGTGGATGAATCGTATGCCGCGGCCGTCGAATTGCCTCTGCACGGCCTCGGCGACGTCGACGACGGGACCGCAGGTGCGGCTCGTGCAGTACTTCGGCGTCGCGAAGACGAGCACGAAGGGCACGCGCGCTGCGAGTGAATCCGCAACCGAGTAGCGCAGCAGCGAGCGGTCGGGCGGCTCCGCAGTCGTCAGCGGAGCCGGATCACCGTGCGTCGTCGCCAGCGTGGGCGTCCTGGAGGGGATCGTCTTCGCGCCGACGGCGGGCGCCTCCGGACGGGCAGCGACGTTCAGGTTGCCGATGCCCTGGATCTTCGAGCCCTGAGGCTGGACCACGACCGTGTAGGCGCCGGGTCGCGAAAGCCTGAATCTGGCTGCGTAGATGCGGGTCGCACCACCCACGGCCGCCTCCGAGCTGCCTGGAACCCCGATCGGCTCGAGTCGTGCCTCGGTCTTCAGCAGGGGACGCGACTCGAGCGACCGACCGACCCAGACGTCGGCACGCGGACGCGAGACGAGCCGGGACTGCGAGTCGACGACCAGGAAGGTGACCCGGACGTCTCCGACTGCATAGTCGAATGTCCCTTGAACGAGGGATACGTCGGGGCCTGCGCGGGCGAGGATCGCGTCGAGCGTTCCGGCGCCTCCGGTCGTTGTCTCGGAGGACTTGCCTCCGCATCCCGCGAGCAGCAGAGCGAGTCCGAACAGGAGCGCGGTGCGCCACACGACACCAATCTAGGCGAACGCGTGGCGCAACCGCGCGTTCGCCTACCCTTGACCAGCACGGACGGCGCCTCCTTTCCCGTCAGCGTGGCGAAGGCCCCCGGGCGATCCGGGGCCGGTCGAGTATCGATTCCCGCGATTTGCAGGGCAAGATGTCCAAAATCGACAGGTGCGCGCGCGCCCGGGCGAACCCGGGCGCGCCACTTGCGTTCTAGTGACCGTCGCAGTAGCCGGCGCCGAAGACGGCGAGCGCCAGCGAGAGGGCAACGACGAAGTAGAGGATTGTCCCCTTGGCCAACAAGGCTATGTCTCCTTTCGCCTAGAAGCGGAAGTCCTGCAGCGCCTCGGCCGCCCGCCGGTAGAGGCGGGCTGCCTGGCGATCCTCGCCCCGCTTCTGGGCGAGATCCCCCTGGGCAACCCAAACCGCAGCCCGGTGGCTGGCCGATGACAACTGCTCGAAGCTGCTATCGGCAGCCGCGAGAATTTCTTCAGCCTCGATCAAGCGATCCTGCTCGAGCAGCGCGCGACCCAAGACGAGCTCCGCGTTGCCGATGTCGTACAGGTAGTCGACCCGCCCGTCGAACAAGGCGAGCGCCTTACGTGCTTCCTCCTCGGCCTTGATTGCCTCGCCAACGCCGAGGTGGACTTCTGCGAGGGAACACATCACCAGCGCGGCGTCCGGCTCGCTGCCGGTGTCGACGGCGATTCGAAACGAATTCTCGAGGAGATCGACCGCTTTCGACGCGTTGCCGAGCGAATAGTTCAGCCCACCGAGGTTGTTCAGAAGTCTGCCGACGTTCGCCCGATCGTTGAGCTCCTCGTAGAGCGCACGAGCGCGCTCGGCATAGGTTCGGGCGAGCAGCCAGTGTCCTTCCCGCTCAGCGACAAGCGAGGCCTGGAAATATGTCTGCGCGGACGCCCGCCGATCGTTGGCTGCCTCCGCGAGCTCGAGCGCGCGCTCGACGTCCTCGCGCGCGGCCTGCCAGTCGCGCTGGCGCCGGTAACAACGGGAGCGCCAGCCGAGGATGTCCGCGCGCAACAAGTCGCACGGCAGGCCGGAGCGGTCGGCAAGGACGAGGGCCGTGTCGAGCAGGCCGACGGCGGTCGAGATGCTCGAGAGCTTGTAGCGGCATACGCCCAGCCGAAAGAGCACCGCCGCCCGATCGACGTCGGAGAACGACGGCCGCTCGGCCAGCTCGCGGGCATGAACGAGGAGCTCGAGAGCGACCTGGATGTCGCCGTCTTGAATGCGGGCCCACGAGTCGCCGAGCAGGCAGCGGAGCTCGAGCTCGGGCGAGGACGCCCCGGCGGCGGAGCGGGCACGCGCGAACTCTCGGAGCGCCTCGGCGTAGCGGTGGGCCTGGGACAGCGCCTCGCCTCGGGCCAGGCTCGCCTCGACCCGCCCACGCTCTTCGCCGCTGACCCCGCTCTCGAGGTACGAGGCGTCGACCCCGAGACGCGCAGCGAGCCAGTCCAGCGTCTCCTCGGTCGGTCGGGTCTTGCCGCGCTCGATCTGGCTGACGTACTCCTTCGAGAAGCGGCCGTCGGCGAGGTCGCTCTGCGTCAGTCCGGCGGCGATCCGCAGGTTGCGCAACCGCTCGCCGAGGGCGAGCGCGCGGACGCGCGGACGCGCTTCACCTGGACGGCTCGTCTCCTCCGGACTCGTCTGCAAAAGGCGCTTGTCGATCGCCATTCTCGGTGAAGTAAGCCTAGCGGAATTCGCTTGACTTGCCTACTTGACAATCCGAGACACGGCTCCTATAGTCGAACCACTTCGCTCGGGCCACCGCAGGAAGACCGGCCGTTGCGGGGGGCGCGCCGCCGACGCGCGAACGGTTCGAGATCCGGCTGGGCCGCAGGGTCGGGCTCGGAGATCGCGGCGGGACGGCGAGTCGAATCTGATCAGATGAGAGCCCCGGGAGCCGCAGCCGGGGCTCTCTGCTTTTCTCGGACTCTTACGCCTCGCCGGTGAGCCAGGTCAGGCGCGAGAGACGGATCCGCTCGAGGTCTTCCGGCGGCAGTCCCCCGAGCCGTCCGGCAACCGCGGTCAGCAGGCCGACCGCGATGAAGATCCAGGCCTCCGCCCGTGGATCGCGCTGCGGATGCACCGCGCCGGCGGCCTGGCACCGGGAGACGACATCGGTGACGAACTCGTGCACCTCGCGGAGGTGGCGTTGGAGAAACTTCCGCACCTCCGGCTCGTCGCCCCACTCCGTGAGCGCTTCGATCCAGAGCGACGCGACGGTCGCCTTCCGCTCCTTGAAGCGAAAGAACGCGACTGCCATCGCGTACATCCAGGACCGAGGGTCCTTCTCGGCGTCGAGCGCGGACTGCAAGGCCTCCCGCACCCCGTCCCAGGCGTTCTCGATGCACGCCAGGTAGAGCGCTTGCTTGGAGTCGAAATGCCGGTAGAGGATCGGCTCGGTCACGCCCGCCTCTCGGGCGATCTCGGCGGTGGTCGCGCTGCGGTAGCTACAGCGGGCGAAGACGCGGCAGGCGGTGTCCAGAACGGCCGCCCGCCGCTCGACCGCGGGGAGCCGCTCCTTCATTGCGTTATCCCATCTCGGCCGCGAGCGCCGGCTCGTCCACGTGCTGACGAACCAGGACGAGCGCGACGACGGAGGCCGCGAAGGCGATGCCCGCGGCCACGTGCAGCGCGGCCTGGAACCCGTCGACGAACTGGCCGGCGTAGGCCGGGCTCCTGGGGGAGACGCTCACATAGGAGCCGAGAATCGCGCCCATGACCGCGACGCCGAGCGAGCCTCCGACCTGACGCATGCTGTTCAGGACCGCGGATCCCACCCCGGCCTTGTCCACCGGCACGGAGCCCATCGCCGCGGCGGTCGTCGGCGTCATCGCGAGGGCCATGCCCGCGCCGCCGACGAGCAGCGCCGGGACCAGGTTCCAGAAGGACGAGCTCTCGTTCAGCAGCGAGAACAGGACGAGCGAGACGCTGACGAGCAGCATGCCGCCGCTCATCAGCCAGCGCGCGCCGAGGCGGTCGGACAGCTTCCCGGCCACGGGTGCGAAGAAGATGATGCAGAGCGTCATCGGCAGGAACGACGCCCCGGCCTGCACCGGCGAGTAACCCATGATCCCCTGGACGAACAGCGAGACGAAGAAGAAGACGCCGAACATCGCCAGCCCGACGAGCATCATGGTCGCGTTCGCGCCGCTGAACGTGCGGTTGCGGAAGAGGGAGAGATCGAGCATCGGCAGTCGCTGACGGTGCTCGAGGGCGAGGAAGACGACCAGGCCCACAGCGGCGACGGCGAAGAGCGCGAGGATCTCGGCGGAGCCCCAACCCTTGTTGTTCGCCTCGATCAGCGAGTAGGTCAGCGCGAACAGGGCGACGCCCGACGCCACGAGCCCGGGCAGGTCGAGCCGCTGCTCGTGGGCCGTGTCCTTCGACTCGCGAATCACCACGCGAGCAGCCACGATCGCGAGGACGCCGATCGGCACGTTGATGAAGAAGATCCAGCTCCAGTCGGCGTGCTCCGCGAGCAGGCCGCCGGTGATCGGACCGAGCGCCAGCGCGACCGCCGAGACGCCGACCCAGATGCCCATCGCCGTCCCACGCTCGCGCGGCGGGAAGGTGGCGGTGATGATCGAGAGCGTCGCCGGATTCATCATCGCGGCGCCCACGCCCTGCA
Organism: uncultured Actinomycetes bacterium; assembly: GCA_963719325.1. Lineage (GTDB taxonomy): Bacteria > Actinomycetota > Thermoleophilia > Gaiellales > Gaiellaceae > DATBLE01. The sequence continues at coordinate 24,102 of CAVRBW010000029.1, read as the reverse complement.
CCGCACGCGCGGCGATCAGCGTCTCCCCGTTCGCCGCGAGGCCACAGGCGAGCGACGAGACCGTGAAGACGACGAGGCCGGCGATGAAGATCCGGCGCCGGCCGTAGCGGTCGGCGAGCTTGCCGCCGCTGAGCATCAGGACCGCGAAGGTGAGGAAGTAGGCGTTCACAACCCATTCCAGCGAGCTGACGCTCACCTTCAGGTCTCGCTGGATCGACGGCAGCGCGACGTTCACCACCGTGTTGTCGAGCATGATCATGAACAGGCCGAACGCGACGGCGACGAGCGTCCACCACTTGCGGTGCTCTTCGTCGAGGAAGCTGGCGGTGATCCGGGCGCGCATTAGTTAGTGAACGCTAAGTTAGCAAAAGCGTCCCTTTCGGCGATGCCGTTGAAGCCGACATGCATTGCCGGAAGGGGCGCCGATAGGTTACGCGTCGATGGACGTCGTGTGGCGACCCGACGAGGAGACGCTCGAGCGCGCCAACGTCGCCCGCCTGATGCGCAGGCACGGCTTCGCCGACTATCGCGGGCTCTTGGCGCGCTCGGTCGATGATCCGGAGTGGTTCTGGCCGGCCGCGATCGAGGACCTCGGGCTCGACTTCGCGGAGCCGTGGCGCCAGGTGGTCGATCGCTCGCGCGGCCCCGAATGGGCAACCTGGTTCGTCGGCGGGAAGCTGAACGTCGCGTGGAACTGCGTCCACCGCCATCGCAGCAACCGGGTCGCCGCGGTCTTCCGCGGAGAAGACGGCACCCGCCGGGAGCTGACCTTCGCCGAGCTCTCGGACGCGGTCACGCGGCTCGCCGAGCGGCTGGTCGGACTGGGCGTCGAGCCGGGCGACCGGGTCGCCCTCTACCTGCCGATGTCGGCCGAGGTCGCGATCGCCTCGCACGCCTGTGCCCACGTCGGCGCAGTGCAGGTGCCGATCTTCTCGGGCTTCGCCGCGCCGGCAGTCGCGCAGCGGCTGCAGGACTCCGGAGCGAAGGTGGCGATCACGGCGCGGACGTCGCTGCGCCGCGGGCGCGAGGTGCCGATGCTTGCGATTCTCGAGGAGGCGCGACGGGAGTCGCCCGCCGTCGAGCACGTGATCGTCGCGCCCTGGGAAGACGAGCTGACCGGCTGCCCCGGCACGCTGGAGCCGCTCGCGGTGGACTCCGAGCATCCTTACCTGCTGACCTACACGTCGGGGACGACCGGCAGGCCCAAGGGTGTACTGCACGTACAGGGCGGCTTCCTCGTCTCGATCGCACGTGAGGCCGCGTATCAGGCGGACGCTCGTGCGGACGACGTCATCCACTTCGCGACCGATATGGGCTGGATCATGGGGCCGTGGACCCTGGTCGGCTTCGGCGCCGCCGGGGCGACGATCGTCTTCGCCGAGGGCGCGCCCGATTGGCCGCCCGACCGCCTGTGGCGCCTCGTCGAGGAGGAGCGAGTGACCGTCCTCGGCTGCTCGCCGACCCTCATCCGCGCTCTCATCCCCCACGGCGATCCGGACGCGGATCTCTCGTCCCTGCGCGCGATCGTCACCACCGGGGAACCCTGGAACCCGGCCCCGTACCGCTGGCTGTTCGAACGCGTCGGAGCAAGCCGCTGTCCGATCATCAACTGCTCGGGCGGGACCGAGGTCGGGGCCTGCTTTCTCTCGTGCACGCCCGCCGAGCCGATCAAGGAGTGCTCCCTCGGTGCCCCGGCGCTGGGGATGGCGATGGACGTGCTCGACCCGGACGGACGGTCGCTGATCGGCACCGGCGAGGTCGGCGAGCTGGTCTGCCGGCAGCCCTTCCCTGGGATGACGCGCGGATTCTGGGGTGATCCGGAGCGCTACCTCGAGACGTACTGGCGACGGTTTCCCGGAATCTGGACCCACGGCGACTGGGCCTCCGTCGACGAGGACGGCGCCTGGTTCCTGCACGGGCGCTCCGACGACACGCTGAACATCGCCGGCAAGCGCGTCGGTCCGGCCGAGATCGAGTCGGCGGCGGTCGCGCATCCCGCCGTGGCCGAGGCTGCCGCGGTCGGCGTCCCGCACGGGGTCAAAGGCGAGGTCGCGTGGGTGTTCTGCGTGCTCGCCGCAGGCCGGTCGGCGACGGAAGAGGAGATCCGGACGATGGTCGCCGGAGCGCTCGGAAAGGCCTTTGCGCCGGAACGAGTCCTGTTCGTTCCCGCCTTGCCGAAGACGCGGTCGGCGAAGATCGTGCGCCGGGCGGTCCGTGCGACCGCGCTCGGCGAAGATCCCGGCGACATGTCCTCGGTCGAAAACCCCGACGCGCTGGAGGCGATCTCACATGCAGTCCGCTGAGCTGGCCGGAAAGACGGCGCTCGTCACGGGCGGCGGGCGCGGGATCGGAGCGAACATCGCGCGCGAGCTTGCCTCGGCGGGCATGCGCATTGCCGTCGGCGCCCGGACGCGCGAGCAGGTCGAGCGAGTCGCGGAGGAGATCGGGGGCCTCGCGCTCGACCTCGACGTCACCGAGCCGGACTCCGTCGATTCGGCCGTCGCCAGCACCGAGTCAGAGCTCGGACCGATCGACCTGCTCGTGAACAACGCCGGCGTCCAGGTGGACGACACGCCGTTGTGGGAATCCGACCAGGCCGACTGGTGGTCGGTCTTCGAGGTCAACGTTCGAGGGCCGTACTTGCTCTGCCGCGCGGCCGCCCGCGGAATGGCCGAGCGGGGTGAAGGGCGGATCGTCAACGTGACCAGCGGCATGGCCTGGCTCGAGGTCGAGACCCGCCCCGGCGCGTCCGTGGTGTACGCGTCCAGCAAGGCGGCGCTGCACCGGTTCTCCGAAGTGCTCGCCGAGCAGCTGCGGCCGCACGGAATCTTCGTCTTCTCGATCGACCCGGGTCTCGTGCGAACGTCGATGACCGCCGGCTTCCCGGATGACGCGCCGTGGGCTCCACCCGAGTGTGCACCGCGACTCGTGCGGGCGCTCGCGGCGGGCGAGCTGGACGCACTCGCGGGTCGATTCCTGCACGCGGAGCTGGACTCGCTCGAAGAGCTGAAGGCGCGCCTGCCTTCGATCCTGCACGGCGACCTGAACTCGATCCGTCTCCGCCGCTAGGTTTTGGCCTGATAGGCTAAAACTCGATGCGGCTCGCGCTCGCCCAGATCAACACCGTCGTCGGCGACCTCGAGAGGAATCGCCGCTGCATCCTCGATCGGCTGGGAGAAGCGCGTGACGCGGGCGTCGATCTCGTCCTGTTCCCGGAGCTCGCCGTCACCAGCTACCCGCCCGAGGACCTGCTGCTCCGGCCAGGGTTCATCCGCGCGGCCGAGCGTTCACTCCAGGAGATCGCCGCCGCGACGAACGGCATCGCCGCGCTCGTCGGCACGCCCCACTTCGACGGCGATCTCTACAACGCCTGCGCCGTCTGCGCCGACGGCGAGGTGAAGGCGATCTACCGCAAGCGCTTCCTTCCGAACTACGGGGTCTTCGACGAAGAGCGGTACTTCGCCTCCGGTCAGAACCTGGTCATGCTCCACCTGGGAGAAGCCCTCGTCGGGGTGACGATCTGCGAGGACATGTGGCAGCCCGGCCCGCCCGCGACCGACCTCGCGCTCGCCGGCGCCCAGCTGCTCGTCAATCTCTCCGCCTCGCCGTTCCATGTCGGCAAGGACCGCGAGCGGGAGGAGATGTTCGTCGCGCGGGCGCGGGACACCTCGAGCTTCGTCGCGTTCGTCAACGCCGTCGGCGGCCAGGACGAGCTGATCTTCGACGGGCATTCGCTCGTGCTGGACGACGAAGGCGACGTTCTTGCCCGGGCGCCCGGCTTCGAGGAGGCGCTGCTCGTCGTCGACCTCGACCCGACCGCGGCAATCGGCCGGCGCCTGCGCGACGTGCGGCGGCGAGCGCTCGCACGCCAGTCCGGCCCGACGAAGGTGGACGTCGTCGAGCTGCCGGAGCCCACGCCAAGTAACAAACTGTTACAAGGTCAGGTCGCTCCGCTCGTCGACGACCTCGAGCAGATGCGGCTCGCGCTCGAGCTGGGGTTGCGGGACTACGTCGCCAAGAACGGGTTCGAGGAGATCGTGGTCGGGCTGTCGGGCGGGATCGACTCCGCCCTCACGGTGGCGGTGGCGGTCGAGGCGCTCGGGGCCGAGCGCGTACACGGCGTGTCGATGCCGTCCCGCTTCTCGTCCGAGGGGACGCGGTCGGACGCGCGCCGGCTCGCCGAAGGGCTCGGGATCGACTTCCGCGAGGTGCCGATCGACGAGCTCGTCGGCGGGTTCGAGACCGCGCTGCGGCCGAGCTTCGGCGACCTCGCGACCGATCTGACCGAGGAGAACCTCCAGGCGCGCATCCGCGGGGTGCTCCTGATGGCGCTCTCGAACAAGTTCGGCTGGCTCGTCGTCGCGACCGGGAACAAGTCCGAGCTCTCGGTCGGCTACGCAACCTTGTACGGGGACATGGCCGGCGGCTTCGCCCTGCTCAAGGATGTGTTCAAGACGGACGTGTTCCGGCTGGCGCGGCACCTCAACGAGCGCTCCGGCGACGAGGTGATCCCGTGGTCGATCATCGACCGAGCGCCAAGCGCGGAGCTGCGAGCCGACCAGCTGGACGAGGACTCGCTGCCGCCGTACCCGGAGCTCGACCGGGTGCTCGAGGCCTACGTCGAGCTCGATCGCTCACGAGAGGAGCTGACCTCGGACGGATTCGACGCCGACCTCGTCGACCGGGCGGTGGCGATGATCGACCGGGCCGAGTACAAGCGCCGCCAGGCGCCGCCGGGCGTGAAGCTGCGTCCGAAGGCGTTCGGCCGTGACCGGCGGACGCCGATCACGAACCGCTGGCGCGGCTGACCGCTCGCGCGCGGCTTCGCCGCTTGCTTCGCTCTCGCGGGGGAAACAGCCGGTTTCCCCCGCGGGCCCCCTTCCCCAAGCCTCTCGCACCCAAGCAGCCGTTGGGAGCCGCGCCCGCACATGTCGGGCGCGGCGACGGAGGCTGAACCTACACAGCCTCTGTCAGCGCCCGCGCGAGTCGAGGTCGAGCCACTCCCTCAGTGCGCGGAACCAACACAATCGCTCCCCGTACGGAACTGCTGCGTTGGCCGGCGACGTCGACGGCAGGACGAAGAGCCGCGGTGTCCACGAGCGTCCGGGCTTGGAGGCCGAGCTCGGCGCGCTCTCGGAACGTGCCGCGGTAGGCCTCCTTCCCCACGAAGGCAATTGCTCGCGGGCGCAGCTCGCGGGCGATCCGCTCGAGGCGATCCACGGAGCCGTGGAAGTCGGCTGTGCGCAGGTCGCCGGAGCCCTTCGTCGTCCGCAGCGCCGCGTTCGTCAGCCCGACGCCGTAGCGGAGCACCTCGAACTGCTCGTCGGGCCGGAGGAGGCGAGGCGTGAAGCCGGCACCGTGCAGCAGCCGCCAGAAGTCGTTGCGCGGGTTGGCGAAGTGCGCTGCGGCCGCGGCCGAGACTCGACCCGGATTGATCCCGCAGAAGACGACTTTCAGATCGGGGGCGAGGACGTCGGGTACGGCGCTCTTCACGCCGCGCGATTCTGCCTCGCTCGCCGCTATGCGGCTTCGACTTCGGGAAGGTCGTCGCCCTCGACGCCGAGGGTCTCCTCGAAGAGCCGGCGCAGCTGCTCTCCGAGCAGCCCGCCGCTCGAACGTTCGGGCTCGGATTCCCGAATCACCGCCACGGTCGACTCGCGGTCGCCGTAGAGGCGCACGTAGCACTCGGACTCGCTCAAGGGCCGGAGCCTCGACATGCGCGGAACGTAGCTCCCGGACCGGACGGAGAACGGTAGGTTTGCCACGTGCCGGAGCCGAGAGCCAAGCGGTTTGACTACGGGATCTCCCTCGACCGGGCCGGGCGGGCGATCGCCGAGGGCGCGACTCTCGAGACACCGCCGACGTGGTCTCCCGAGCACCTCGTTCTGACCGGGTTGGCCCGGTGCTCGCTGACGAGCCTTCGGCACCACGCCCGCCGGGCGGGGATCGCCGTCGAAGCGGAGGCGTCCGCTCGGGGCGTCGTCACCAAGCGCGAGCCGGACGGGCGCTACGCGTTCGTCGAGATCGAATGCCAATTCGACGTCAGGCTCGACCCGAAGCCCGGCGAGGCCGAGCTCGAAGACCTGCTCGCCAGAGCCGAGCGCGACTGCTTCGTCGGTGCTTCCCTGCGGCCGTCCCCGATCTACCACTGGAGCGTTGCGTGAGCCTCGACGTCGCCGCCGCCCGCGCACGCTTCTCGGCGTTGCAGCGCGAGCTCGTCTTCTTCGACGGGCCTGGCGGAACCCAGGTCCCGGACGAGGTGATCGACGCGATCGCCGGCTACTTGCGAGAGTCGAACGCGAACACCAGCGGCCCGTACGAAACGAGCCGCCGCACGGAAGCTCTCGTCACCAGGGCGCGGCTGACCGCGGCGGCCTTCCTCGGCTGCGCTCCGGAGGAGACGATCTTCGGCCCGAACATGACCACGCTCAGCTTCGCGCTGTCCCGTACCGCGGGCCGCGAGCTCCGAGCAGGGGACGAGATTCTCGTCACCAAGCTCGACCACGACGCGAACGTCTCGCCGTGGCTCGAGCTTGCCCACGACCGCGACCTGGTCGTCCGCTTCGTGGACATCCACGACGACACGTCGCTGGACCTGGACGACCTCGAGCGGCAGCTGGGCGGGCGCACGCGCGTCGTCGCCTTCCCCCTCGCCTCGAACGCCGTCGGGACGCTGACCGACGTCCGGCGAATCGTGCAGCTCGCGCACGAGGCGGGCGCGCTCGCGTGGGCAGACGCGGTCCACTACGGGCCACACGGGCCGATCGACGTGGCCGAGCTGGGCGTCGACGTGCTGATCTGCTCGCCGTACAAGTACTTCGGGCCGCACCTGGGGCTGGCGTTCGGGCGCAGCGAGCTGATCGAGACGTGGCGACCGTACAAGGTGCGCCCCGCGCCGAGCGAGCCCCTGGGTCACCGCTTCGAGACGGGGACCCAGCCGTTCGAGCTCATCGCCGGGTTCGTCGCCGCCGTCGAGTACATCGAGTCGCTCGGCTGGGAGGACATCATCGCCTGGGAGCACGAGCTCGGGTCGCAGTTCCTCGCCGGGCTGCCGGAGAGGATCCGGTTGCACGGCCTGCCGACGATGGAAGGACGCGTGCCCACGTTTGCCTTCTCCGTCGACGGTCTCGGAGCCGCCGAGGCAGCCGCGCGCCTCGGCGAGCGGGGCTTCGCCGTCTGGCACGGCAACTACTACGCGCTCGAGGTGATGAAGCGCCTCGGGCTCGAGGACGACGGCGGCGCGGTGCGCGTCGGCTTCGTCCACTACAACACGGCCGAAGAGGTCGATCGGCTGCTCGGCGAGCTCGCCCGGCTCGAGTGACGGGCCGGCAGGGATGGGCCGCGCTCGCCGGCCTCGTGCTCGTCTCGACCGGACTGCGCGCATGGGCAGCCGTGGAGGTACCGGTGCCGTGGATCACGCCGGACGAGACCGTCTACGGCCTGCTCGGCCGGAATCTCTACCTGCACGGCTCACTGGACATCCTCGGCGGGCCGACCCCGTTCTACAGCCTGCTGACGCCGGCGCTCATCGGCTTCCCGCTGACCGCGTTCGGGTCCGTGACGGGCCTCGACGTGCTCCAGGGCTTGCAGGCGTTCGTCATGTCTCTCGCGGCGGTGCCCGTCTATCTGTGGGGACGGGCGCTGGTCTCCCGCAGGTCGGCGCTGGTCGCCGCAGCTTTGACGGTCGCGGCTCCAGGCCTCGCCTACTCCGGGCTGATGATGACGGAGGCGGTCTTCTATCCCCTCCTCGTCACCGCTGCCTGGGCCGGCGCCGAGGCGATCGCACACCCGACGCGTCGAACGCAGACGCTTCTCGTCCTCGCCGTTCTGGCGGTGTCGGCAACGCGGATCCAGGCGATCGTCCTGCTGCCGGTGTTGGCGACGGCCGCCCTCGCCGACGCCGCACTGGCTCGCTCGTGGAGCAACCTGCGCCGATTGGCGCCCGCCGCGGCAGGGCTCGGAGTGCTCGTGCTCGCCTGGATCGTCTGGCGGCTGGGCTCCGGCTCGGGCACGCTCGGCGGCTACGAGGTGATCGCGAGTACCTCGTACAGCGTCGGCAAGGCGGCCCGCTTCGTCCTCTACCACGCCTCCTCCCTGCTGATCCTGTGCGGCCTGTTTCCCGTTACGGCGGTCGCGCTGCTGCTCGTCAACGCCGCGCGCCGGGGCGAGTCGAACCCGAAGGTTCGGGCATACCTCGCCGTCGCGTCGTCGCTCGCGGTCTGGCTGGTTGTCGAGGTCGGAGTCTTCACCTCACGCTACTCCGACCGGATCGTCGAGCGGAACCTGATCGCGCTCGCGCCGGTGCTGTTCGTCGGATTGGTTCTCTGGCTCGAACGCGGGCCCACGGGTACCTACGTCGAGCGTGCGGTCGTCGCGCTGGCGGCCGGAGCGCTGCTGCTCACGCTCCCGGTCAAGCGCTACGTGAACATCTTCGGGACGCACGACGCGATGACGCTGATCCCGCTCTACAAGCTCGAGCAGGCGACCTCCCCCGGGACGCTGCTCACGGTCTACTCGGCGGTTGCGGGGATCGCGGCGATCGGGGTCGCGTTCCTGCCTCGGGCCGGGCTGCGTGCACTGCCTGCCGTGCTGCTCGTCGCGCTCGTCGGCGCCTCCGTCCTCTCCAGCCGGTTCACCGTCGAGCAGGCGCGAGCGCAGCAGACCACGTTCTTGGGCAGCGATCCGCGGTGGATCGACGAGGCCGCCGACGGACCGACCGCCTACATCTACGACGGCGAGCCGTCCTGGCCCGGAGTCTGGGAGGCGGTCTTCTGGAACTCCCGGATCGACCAGGTCTACGACCTGCCCGATACCGAGGTGCCCGGGCCTCTTCCCCAGCGCGACGTCTTCGTGACGCGCGACGGGAACGTGCTCGTGGACGACGCGCCACCTCAGGTTCGGTACGCAGTGGTCTCGACATGGTTCACGCTCGTCGGCGAGGCCGTGGCGCAGGTGACGCAATCGGGCTTGAGTCAGACCGGCCTCAAGCTCTGGAAGGTCGAGCCACCGCTACGCCTCGCGACCCGGATAACGAACGTCAAGCCCAACGGCGACATCTACGCCGGCGAGCACGGCCAGGTCGCGGTGTACGGCTGCACTCGCGGCACGTTCCGCCTCACGCTGCTGATCAAGGAGCCCGAGACGGTCGACCTCGTGCTCAACGGCAATCGGGTGCAGCACCTCAGCTTCCCCTCACCGCAGCCACAACAGGTCTGGCACGGGACCGTGCCGGTCTCCGTGAGCCGGTCGGGCACGTGCTTCCTGCAGATCCGTCCCTCCGGCCTCCTCGGCTCGACCGTCCTGGAGTTCGACCGCGGCTGACCCGGAGCCGGTGGGTACGATCAAGCTCGTGCCAGCCTTCGAGCGCCAGACCCTGCCGAACGGCCTCCGCCTGCTGACCGCGCCGATGGCGCAGGCGCAATCCGTGTCCTGCTTCGTCATGCTCGCCGCCGGCTCGCGCTACGAGACGCGCGAGACCAGCGGGATCGCCCATTTCGCCGAGCACATGTTCTTCAAGGGCACCGAGCGGCGGCCGAGCGCCCGCGACATCGCCGGCGAGGTGGACGCCATCGGCGGCGAGTTCAACGCCTTCACGGGCAAGGAGTACACGGGTTACTACGTCAAATGCGCCGCGGAGCACCGCGACGTGGCGCTCGACGTGATCGTCGACATGATCCGCCACTCGAAGTTCGACTCGGCCGAGATCGACCGCGAGAAGGGCGTGATCGTCGAGGAGATGAACATGTACTACGACACGCCGCGCGACTTCATCGACGGGGTGTACGAGGAGCTCGTCTACGGCGATCATCCGCTCGGGTGGGACATCATCGGCCGCAAGGAGACCGTCCGCGGCGCGACCAGGGAGACCTTCCTCGACTACCTCGGACAGTGGTACAAGCCGTCGCGAATGGTCGTCGGGGTCGGCGGCAGAATCGGCGACGACCTGGCCGGGCGCGTCGAGCAGCTGCTCGGCGACATCGAGGACGGCCCGACCGGCACTCCGCAACCCGCGCTCGCTTCTGTGAACGGCGCGCGAGTGAAGGTGCACACGAAGCAGTCGGATCAGGCCCACATTTGCCTCGGCGTACGCAGTCGGCCGATCGTCGATCCCGACCGCTATGTCTTGATGGTGCTCTCGACCGTGCTCGGCGGCGGGATGTCGTCGCGGCTCTTCACCGAGGTGCGCGAGCGGCGAGGGCTCGCCTACTACGTCTTCGCGACGAATCACTCGTACACCGATGCGGGGTCGCTGTACGCGCAGGCAGGGGTCGACATCGAGCGGATCGACGACGCGGTCGGAACGGTCGCGGCCGAGCTGCGGAAGATCGCCACGGACGCAGTTCCGGACGACGAGCTCCGCAAGGCCAAGAACTTCGCGAAGGGCCGCTTCGTCCTCCAGATCGAGAGCCCTCACGGACTGCTCATGTTCGGGCTTCGCCGCGAGGTGCTCGAGGGGCGAGTGCCGGAGCCGGATGAGGTGCTAGCCGGCGTGGAGTCGGTGACCGCCGAGGACGTCCAGCGCGTCGCGCAGGAGCTGATCGACGATCACGCCTTGCGGCTCGCGGTGATCGGGCCGTTCGACGACCCGGAGCGGTTCGAGCAGCTGCTCGCCTGAGAACTCGTCTAGGCCCGAGGCGGTACCCAGCCCGCCGGCACGTCCACCGGCCAGAGAACCTCGGTCTCGCACGCGTCCGGTGAGGTCTCGAGCGGATTCGTGATGTACACCTCGCGCGGCTCTGCGATCGGCTCGATCCCCTGCTCCTCCATCGCCGCCGAAAGGGCACGGTACGCCGCCGGGAGCTGCTCGTGCGGGCCGCGATGGACGATCGACAGGGCGCGACAGGCAGGCACCACCCGGCCCGTCATGCGGCCGTGCCTGGCGACTCTGCGGATCGCCGGCAACGCAACCTCGACCTCGACGGTCTGCCTGCCGTTGCGCTGAGGCCGGATCGCGAACGGGCTGTTGGCAGGCTGGACGCGCTGCTGGGCGAGTCGCGCGAAGAGCTCGTGGATTGCGCCGGCAATCCAGGGCTCGAGCTCGGCGATGGTGACTCGGCCGCGGATGCTGCCGACGGTCTGGTCGGGCACGTTGCGCACGTCGAGCCGATAGGCGCCTGATTCGGGCATCGCTTCAGGGTGACCCCGGCCAGCGTGTCAGGGGTGAGCAGAAATACCCAGCGGCGCTCGTCGATTCCGGCCGTAGCTCGAGACGTGGCCGCCACCCCAGTGTCTGACACTGGGGTGTAACGGTTCCGTGCCAACGCGCCCACAGATGGAGGATCCGGCGCGGGCGGCGGCTACCGTCGCGGCATGGCACGCGTTCTCCGCACCTCCTTGCCGGACGGGTTCTTCCACGTCTACGCGCGAGGGGTCGCCGGGATCCCCCCGTTTCCGACTGCCGAGGATCGCACGGCCTTGCTTGCGCTCGCGTTCAGGGGCGAGGAGCGGTTCGACCTGTCGATCTTCACGGCATGCGTCCTGTCGACCCACTACCACCTCGTCGTCGAAGCGACCCAAGCCCGGCTCTCGCAAGCGCTGCAATGGCTGAACTCGCGGTACGCCCGCGCGTTCAATCGGCGCCACGGGCGCTTCGGGCACGTCTTCGCAGAGCGTTTCTCCACGCGGATCGTCGACGGCGAGGAGCGTGTCTTCGAGACCTGCGCCTACGTCCTGCTGAATCCGGTCAAGGCCGGATTGTGCACGCGTGTCGAGGAGTGGCCGTGGTCGTACAGTCGCTTCGGGCTCGACGCGAGCTGAGCTCAGAGCGTCGCCGCTCCTCGCTCACTCCTCGGTCGGCTCGGAGTCCGCTCTCGTCTTGATCTCCTCGACGACCGTCGGGTCGGCGAGCGTCGTCGTGTCGCCCAGGGGCCGGTGCTCGGCGACGTCTCGGAGGAGCCTGCGCATGATCTTCCCGCTGCGTGTCTTCGGCAGCTCGGGAGTGAAGACGATGTTCGCAGGCTTCGCGATCGAGCCGATCACCTTCGCGACGTGGTCGCGGAGCTCCTCGAGCATCTCCACAGAGCCCTCGCGTCCCCCGCGGAGCGTCACGTAGGCGACGATCGCCTGCCCCGTCAGCGAGTCCGTCCGCCCGCAGACGGCCGCCTCCGCGACCGCCTGGTGATCGACGAGCGCGCTCTCGACCTCGATCGTCGAGATCCGGTGGCCGGAGATGTTCATCACGTCGTCGACGCGGCCGAGGAGCCAGAAGTCGCCGTCGCGATCGATCCGGGCGCCGTCGCCCGCGAAATACACGCCGGGGAAGCGCGACCAGTACGTCGCCACATACCGGTCGTGGTCTCTGTGGATCCCGCGGAGCATCGCCGGCCAGGGGCGACGAAGGACGAGATAGCCACCGCCGCCCGGCCCCACCTCGTTTCCCTGCTCGTCGTAGACGGCCGCGTCGATGCCCGGGAACGGCCGCGTCGCCGAGCCCGGCTTGACGGTCGTCACCCCCGGGAGCGGCGTGATCAGCGCCATTCCCGTCTCCGTCTGCCACCACGTGTCGACGATCGGCGTGCGATCGGCGCCGATGTGCTCGCGGTACCACATCCACGCCTCCGGGTTGATCGGCTCGCCGACCGTGCCGAGCAGGCGCAGCGAGGAAAGGTCGTGCCCGGCCGCATGCTCGGCTCCCCACTTCATGTGCGCGCGAATCGCGGTCGGCGCCGTGTAGAGGATCGTCACCCCGTAGCGCTCGACGATCGCCCACCAGCGGTCCTTGTCCGGAAAGTCCGGCGTGCCCTCGTACAGGATCCCCGTGGTGGCGTTGCAGAGCGGCCCGTAGACGATGTACGAATGCCCGGTCACCCAGCCGACGTCGGCCGCGCACCAGTAGACGTCGGTCTCCGGCTTGATGTCGAAGATCGCCCGATGGGTGGCGGCGACGCCTACGAGGTAACCGCCGGTCGTGTGGACGATCCCCTTCGGCCTCGCGGTCGTGCCGCTCGTGTAGAGCAGGTAGAGGAGATCCTCCGAGTCCATCGGTTCGCACGGACAGGCCGTCTCGTCGGTGGCGACCTCGTGCCACCACACGTCGCGGCCTTCCTGCATCGGGACGTCGGCCCCGGTTCGGCGGAGGACGACGACCTTCTTCACGCTCGGCGACTCGGCGGCGGCCTCGTCGGCGGTCCGCTTCAGCGGCACTGTCTGGCCGCGCCGCCACGCCTCGTCCTGGGTGATCAGCAATTCGCACTCCATGTCCTGCAGACGGCCGCTGAGGGAGTCGGCCGAGAAGCCGCCGAAGACGACCGTGTGCGGAGCCCCGATCCGCGCGCACGCGAGCATCGCCACCGCCGTCTCCGGGACCATCCCCATGTAGATCCCGACCGGCGTCCCCTTCCGGGCGCCGAGCGCCTTCAGCGCGTTGGCGAGCTTCGTGGTCTCGCGGAGCAGGTCGGCGAACGTCAGCTCCCGGCGGTCGCCCTCCGGCTCGCCCTCCCAGTAGTAGGCGACCTTGTCGCCCAGGCCGGCCTCGACGTGGCGGTCGAGACAGTTGTAGGCGACGTTCAGCGTGCCGCCCAGATACCACTTCGCGTAGGGCGGCTCCCACTCGTAGAGCTGCGTGAACGGCTCGAACCAGGTGACGCGCTCGCGGCCTTCACGCTCCCACAGCTCGTCGAACGAGAGGTCGTAGATCTCGGGCTGCGCGTTCGCCTGGGCCGCAAACTCGGGCGGCGGCGGGTAGCGCCGCTCTTCGCCGAGCAGCGTCTCGATCGTCTGATCGCTCACGGGGCGAGGTCGTACGGGTAGTCGGTCAGGTTCTCCGCTCCGTCCTCGGTGACGAGCACGAGGTCCTCGAGGCGCACTCCCCCGTGGCCGTGCCGGTACAGGCCGGGCTCGACGGTAACGACGTCTCCGGCGACCAGGGTGCCCGGGACCCGGCCAAGCGAAGGCGCCTCGTGGACCTCGAGGCCGACGCCGTGACCGAGCCCGTGGTAGAAGCCGTCCTTCAGCACCTCGCCGGGCTTCTTCGAGAGCTGGGTCGGCAGGCCCGCCTCGTGGAAGAGCTCGCAGACGAGGCGGAAGACGTCGGTCCCGCGAACGCCGTCCCGGATCGCCTCCAGCGAGCGCTCGAGCGCGTCCACGCACAACCGGTGGTACTCGACGAACTCGGGAGATGTCTCGCCGACGACGAACGTGCGCGTCATGTCCGCGTAGCAGGCAGTTTCGACGTCCTTCGGCCAGAGGTCGATCACGATCGTCTCGCCCGCCGCGATCGTGCCCGAGCCCATGTCGTGACCAACGGCGGCCTGTGATCCGTGCGAGACGATGAACTCCTCGGAAACCATCCCGTGGGCGGTGAACGTCGCAGCGATCGCCTGCTTGATCCGCTCCGACGTGAGCGGCTCACCGTCGACCTGCAGCCCCGAGCCGTTGGGCTCGGCCCGTCGGAGCAGCTCACGTGCTGCGTCCATCCCCGCCTCCGCTGCTCGCTGGGCGCGGCGGATGCCCGCGAGCTCGCCCTCGTTCTTGACCCGCCTTCGCCTGGCGAACTCCTCGCGGTCGACGGTCAGCCTGAGGCCTTCCGCACGCAGCCGGTCGGCGAGGACGAGTGGAAACGTCGCCGGCACAACCGCGTCCTCGACACCCAGCTCCTTGCAGGTGTTGACTGCGACGCCGAGGAGGGCGTCCTCGTTCGAGAGACCTTGCGCAATCAGGTCGTCGTACCCGAAGGCCTCGAGTGCGTGGGCGGTCGGGCCGCCCGGAATCTCGTGGATCCGATCGAGCTCGAACGAGGTGAGGACGACCTGCCGCGATCCGATCCGCTCGACGTAGAGAAACGGGTCCGGGATCGCAACCGGGACCTCGTGGCGCAGGTCCGGCGACCGAACGGTGTCGGCGTAGATCAGGACGTCGGCCACGGCCCGCGAATGCTAATGCCTAGACTCGAGGTCATGGACGAACCGTACGAACGCGCGCTGCAGCTGGTCGCCGAGTGGGACGAGGAGCTGTGGCGCGAGCTGCCTGCAGGGGTGGAGGTGTTCGACGCACACGTCCATCTCGGACATGACATCGACGGGATGTCCGGCGATTACGACGGGCTCATCGGGATCATGGACCGGTACGGCGTCTCGCGCGCCTTCATGTTCTGCATGGACGAGCCCGACCGCCATCCGTCGTTCCGGGCGCCCAACAACCGGACGCTGGCCCACGCCGAGCGCTCCGGCGGACGCCTGATCCCGTTCGTGCGGCTCGACCTGGGTGAGGATCCGATCGTCGAGGCCGAGCGCTGTCTCGACCGTGGCGCCCGGGGGATCAAGCTCCATCCACGCGCGCAGCGGTTCCTGCTCGACGACGTGCGCCTGGCGCCTGTCTTCGCGCTCGCTGCTGAGCGGCGCGTGCCGATCCTGATCCACGGCGGCCGAGGTCTGCCGCCGATCGCAGGCGACCTGGCGCGGCTCGTGGACGCGCACCCGGACACGCAGCTGATCATCGCCCACGCCGGAATCGCGGATCTCGGCGCGCTGATGGGCGCATTCGCCGGCAAGGCCGGCGTCTTCTTCGACACGTCGGCCTGGAGCCCGATCGACCTGCTCGACTTCTTCCGGCAGGTGTCGCCGGAGCAGGTGCTCTTCGCCTCCGACTACCCCTACGGCCAGCAGCCGGCCTCGCTCCTGATCTCCATCAGGACCGCGCGGTCCGCCGGCTACGGCGACGAGCAGGTGCGCGCGATGCTCTCCGGAAACGGAGCCCGGATCGCCGACGGCGAGGCGCCGCTTCCGCCGACGCCCGCGAAAGGGAGCGACACCTTCACCCAGCCGATCGTGCTCGCCCGCATCCACCAGTACCTCTCGATGGCGACTCCGCTCCTCTGGACGCGCCAGGCGGACACCGTCGGCGTCCTCGGCCTCGCGCTCAACACCTGCGAAGAGCGGGACGGATACGCACTCGACGAGCTCCCGCTCATTCGCGAGCTGCTCCTGTGCGCGCGCGATCTCTGGCGCGAGTTTCCGGAGATCGAGGACGACGCCGATCGACTTCAGGCCGTCCGGCTGACCTTCCGCCTGATCCACCTCGCAGACATTCTCGCCGTCACTCCTCGCACCTAGATGATGCCGTAGCGGCAGTCGTACTCGCGGCGGGGGCGGCGACGCGATTCGGCTCGTCGAAACAGCAGCTCCTGATCGAGTCGGTGCTCGACCGGCTCGCGGGCAGCGCCGAGCTCGGCGGGCTGGTCGTGGTCACAGGCGCATACGAGCTCGATACCACAGCCCGGGTCGTTGCCTGCGCGGACTGGGAGGCGGGCCCGGGGGCGTCTCTCCGGTGCGGCCTTGCGGCCCTCGCAGCCGACACGCGAGCTGCAGTCGTCGTCCTCGCCGACGGTCCCGATGTGGCGCCGGAGGCGGTCGATCGGGTGGTCGCCGCCTGGCGCGAAGGCGCCGGCGAGGTCGTCGCCGCGTCCTACGGCGGCGTGCGAGGCCATCCGGTCGTCCTCGACCGGTCGGTCTGGGATCGGGTTCCGGACGAGGGCGCTCGGGCGCTCGCGGCCGTCTTCGTCCCCTGTGACGACCTCGGCGAGCCGGGCGACGTCGATCGGCCGGAGGACCTGCCGGCGCGGTTCCGCTAAGAACTACAGAGGAGTGCGGAGGGAGGCGAGCTTCTGTTTCAGCTCCGGGGCCATCTGCTCCGAGCAAGCCCGACGAACGAACTGGCGCAAGCTCTCCTCGAAGCGGTATCGCTTGCGACAGTAGCCGCAGGCGTCGAGATGCGCCTCCGCCTCGGCGCGCTCCGAGTCGTCGAGGGCGCGGTCGAGATACGGCTGCATGACCTCTTCGCACTTCTCGCACGGATCGCCGCCCATCACTCCCCTCCGACTGCGCTGTCCGCGAGCGTACGCTTCAGGATCCGCCGACCGCGATGCAGCCGCGACATGACGGTACCGATGGGAATGTCGAGGATCTGGGCTGCATCCTGGTAGGTGAAGTCGCCGATGTCGACGAGGACGAGCACGTCGCGGAAGTCGTGCGGTACCGACGAGAGGGCAGAGACCACGCCGTCCTGCGAGAGGCGCTCGACGACGGCTTCCTGGTCGGAGATCGGCTCTCGCGAGGACTCCTCGAGCTTGTTGTAGAGGAAGTAGTCGCCTTCCTCGAGGGGCTGCGTCTCCGGGGCGCGCTGCCGCCGCCGGCCCCGGTCGATGTTCAGGTTCGTCAGGATCCGCAGCAGCCAGGCCCGCAGATTCGTTCCCGGGGTGTAGGTGCGCCAACTCCGGAACGCCCGGGCGTAGGTCTCTTGCATCAAATCCTCGGCCTCCTCCCGGCTGCCGACGAGTCGCCTCGCCACCCGGTAGACCTGATCCGCCAGCTCAAGGGCTTCCTCCTCGAACCGCACGCGGTCCCGTGCCTCTGCCGCCAACCGCCGAGGCTCGGTGGGCGTGATCTCGCTCATCGAGCCACCCTAGCAGGCGGCCTTTCGAGGTCTTCAACGAGGTCTTGGAGGCGCATATTCCCGTTAGGAATCGACCCTCGTCGGGTATCGACCCCGCACCTATCGAGGAGGAGGCCGTGAGAGGGTACGTGGTGGTCACGAGCGACAAGCGCACCGTCGGCCGAGTCGTCGCCGTCACGGACGGATACCTGATCGTCCAGTCGGGCTGGCTTCGCCGTTCGCGCCGGGCAATCCCACGCGAGTTCGCCCATGCGGCGGACGCGGCGGAGACGGTCTTCGTCACCGTGCCGCGACGCGTCCTCGACGACGCCCCGAAAGCCGACCGCCGGAGCCGCTTCGACGCCGAGGAGGCGGCGCGGCACTTCGGGCTCGCGGAGTCCTATCTCCAGCGGCCGAGCGGCGAGCGTGGCTTGGACGCGATCGTCGCCGCCCGGGAATCGCCGACCCTCCTCATGGGCGGGCCGACCCGGGTCAGAAGCTAGGTTCGCGAAAGCCGGCGCGCGCGAGCTTCTCGATCAGCGCCTCGCGGTTCGTCTGCTCGTCGTCCCAGGCGAGCGTCACTTGCCCCATCAGGTTCGCGCTCGCCGACTCGAGCCCATCGTGTCCGCCGAGCGCTGCCGCCAGCCGGTGGACGCACCGCTCGCAGCGGATGCCTTCGACCTGAATCGTCTCCGACCGGACCACGTCAGAAGGCTAGCGTCCGCGCGACGACGTCCGCAGGGACGGCGTCGATCCCGTCGGAGGCCGCGACGGCGAGCTGACGCTCTGCCTCGGGGCGACCGGCGAGGACGGATTCGGCGAGGCGCCGCGCAACCGGATCGAAGGCGCCGTCCACGAGCGCAGCCAGGGCCTCGACCTCCGCCTGGTCGGGCCTGCCCGCCGCGGCCGCCGTCCTGCGGCGGGCGTACACCTCGCGATCGTAGGGCTCGGAGGGCGCGTCCAGAACGACGACGACCAGCGCGCGCACGAGCGCGGCGAAACCGGCAGAGCGGCGGACGTCGGTCTGCATGTCCATCACGCGGATCTCGAGCGTGCCGTACTCGGGACGCGGCCATGCGTCCCAGTGCCTGCGCGTGCTGTCGCCCTGCGTCGCCGCCTCCCAGTCGGTCCAGCTTCGCAGCACCGGCGGGGTGCCGCCGGTGGGCATCGCGAGCAGACGCCCGGCGCGCTCCGAGCGGCGGCCCGTGCTCCGTCCCTCCGCGATCGGCGAGTTCGCCGAGAGCGCAAGCAGGGTCGGCAGCCACGGAACGACTCCTTCGAAGGCTCGCAGGCAGCTCTCGGCATCCGGCACCGCGACGTGGACGTGCAAACCGGCGACGAGCTGAAGGTAGATCCGGTCGCCGAGATCGTCTGCCAGCCGGCGGTAGCGATCGAGGGGAACGATCGGCTGCCCCCGGCCGTGTGCCAGCGCGTGGGCGCCGGCAGCGTGCACCGTGACTCCGTGGGGACGAGCCTGGGCAACGAGCCGGCGGCGCAGCGAGCACAACGTCTCGTACGCCGCTTCCGCGTCCGGCACGACGGGCGTCGCCAGCTCGACGAGGCATTCGAACAGCTCCGGCTTCACCTGCTCGCTGGGCTCCTCGACGATGCGTGAGAACGCGGGCGTCGTCTGACACGACTCTGCGTCGACGAGGAAGAGCTCCTCCTCGATCCCGAGCGACCACGGCGCTACCGCGCCGAACCGATCTCTCACCTAGGGGCTCTTTGAGCTCTTGCCGCGGACGCCGTGGACGGGCCGCCCCGCGGCCTCCCAGGCGTAGTACGACGCGCTCGGTCCGAAGGACCGCTCGTATGAGACCACACGCGGGTTCCTCCCGACCTGCTTCGCCCGCTGCGCATGGCGCAGGAGGTTTGGATCGTCGCGCTCCTCCCACACGAGGATCAGGTGGGCTGCGGTCATGAACTCGGCGACGAAGTCGCAGCCCGAAGCCGGGCACGGAAACGGGTTGGTGGCGACGCAAAACCAACCGGTGTGGTCGGTCTCGTCGTCCTCGGTCCAGAGCTCCTCCCCCTCGAGGATCTCCTCGTACTCGAGAATCCGCGGATTGCCGATCTCCACGCCTCAAGGCTACTCAGCGCGGGAGAACCAAGGTTCTCCCGCGGGCCCTCTCCTCCGCTCGCTCGCTCGCTCGCATCGCCTGCTGACGGCAGACGATTGTGTGCCGCGCCCGCACAGGTCGGTCGCGGCGACGAAGCGAGCCCATTCTTGGATGACCACCGTTTGCGCGCGGAGGCGAGACCGCGTTCTCGCCGGAGCGCAAGAGCGACTCACCACGCGCGCCCGGGGAGGGGGGCTCGTGGGGGGAACCGGCTGTTCCCCCCACGTAAAACGAAGGCCCCCGGGCAGGCGATCGGGGGCCTTCGACTTGTCCGCCGTGCGCGCCGCTGAAGGCGCGACTAGTGGCGGATGTGACCCCCTGGGGTAAGGGGGGTCCTTGGACCGCTCATCCGGAAGGGGAGGCCGGCTGCCGTCCGAGCTTCACGGTCACGTTCCTCTTCTTGTCGTTTCGATAGATCGTCAGGTCGAGCTCGTCGCCCGGCTTCTTCCCGGCGACGATGTCGCGAAGGCGGTCGAGGTTGGTGACGGAGACTCCGCCGGCCTCGACGACGATGTCGCCGCCGAGCTTGTAGCTCTCGCCCGCGAGCACGACCTGCGTCGTCCCGGCCTTCAGGCCCGCCTTCGCCGCACCGCTGCCGGGCTGGACGCTCTGGACCAGCAGCCCCTTCGAGACCGGCAGCCGGAACACGCGGGCGAGGTCGGGCGTGATCGGCGCGGCGCTGATCCCGACGAAGGCCCTGTCGACGCGACCCTCGCGGATCAGCTGTGCCATCACCGTCTTCACCGTGTTCGAGGGGATGGCAAAGCCGACGCCGACGTTGCCGCTCGAGACGCCGCCCGTCTCGATCTGGGAGTTGACGCCGATCACCTGACCGAGTCCGTTCAGCAACGGGCCGCCGGAGTTGCCGTGGTTGATCGCAGCGTCGGTCTGGATGACGTGGTCGATCGTGTAGCCGTTGGGAGCGGTGATCGCACGCTGGATTGCGCTGACGATGCCCGCGGTCACGGTTCGGTCGAGGCCGAAGGGATTGCCGATCGCGACGACCGGGTCGCCGACTTCGATCTGGTCGGAGTTGCCGAGCGGCAGGGGGGTCAGCGCCCGCGAGCTGGCGTCGATCTTCAGGACGGCGATATCGCTGGACGGGTCGCTGCCGACGACGGACGCCTTCATGCTCGACCCGTTCGAGAAGCTCACCCGCACCTGCTTCGCTCCCTCGACGACGTGGTAGTTCGTGACGATGTGTCCGGCCTTGTCGACGACGAAGCCGGAACCGAGCGACTGCTGGCGCTGCTGCTGCGGCGAGAAGGGGCTGCCGTAGAAGGGGTCGGGCGCGACGTTGAGGATCGTCGTCGAGGTCACCTGGACGACTCCGGGTGCCGCGCGCTGGTAGATGTCGCCGATCGAGAGCTTCGTCGTCACGCCCGGCGGCTGCGTGGTCGACGTTAGTGCCGCGACGGGCGCGACCTCGCGCACCGTGGTCGTCTTCCCGCCGAGATCGCCGAAGACAGCGACGCCGCCCAGCGCGAGCCCCGCGCCGAGCACGCCCGCAACGAGCAACCCTCCGGCGGAGACGAGAACACGCTGGCGCCCTGGCATCGACGTTCTTATAGCGGGCAGGTCTTAACGAGCAGTTGTGGCGGGTTAAGTGTGCTTAGCGCCTGTGTTAAGGCTCTGTTGAGCCGCGGAACGACGACTCAGCGCGGCGGCCGAATCTGCAGCGGCGCATTGAAGCCGCTGTAGCTGTGGCGCATGAAGTGCGCCTGCGCCGTCATGCGCAGCGCCAACAGCCGTGCCGTTCCCTGCTCGACCCAGAGCTCAAACCAGGCGGGGATGCGTGGATCGAAGAAGGAGACGATCGACACGGAACGCCCGCCGAGAACGCCCGTGCCGAGCAGACGCGCGTTCCGCACCGGATCGTCGCCCCAGAACGGCTCAGGCTCCCTGAGCGGGTCGGTCTGCGAGCGTTGCCACCCGCCCGGCGGGGTCCGGTCCCAGCGTGTGCCTCCGACGATCACCGCCTCCGGCCCGCCGACGATGCGGTAGGCGAGTCGATTGGGCGCCGCGACGCGGTACGTAGTCACGATCCGATTCCGTGCGCTGGAGGCCAAGCGCTCGTGGATGACCAGCGTGCGCAGGCTGCGGTACACGCGGGAAGTGCGAGCCACGAGGCGGGGCACGGGCTTCGCCGGCCACCGAGCGGGAAGCGTGAAGGGAACCGTCGCCGGCCGGCGGCCGAGTCCGGCCAGCGCGACCTCGACCCGCCTGGGCGCGGCCGGGAGCGGAATGGCCGCCTCGTAGCATCCCGCCCCGCACCGCGTCGTCTCGACGTCGTTGACGTGGACGTCGAAGCCGTTCAGACCGAGGCCGTCGGGACCGAGCGCGGTGACGCGGACGGCCACGCGGCCGGCGCGCGGCGAGGCGGCAAGGCCAACGGCGACGTCGTCGTCTTCGCCGGCGAGGACGACGGCGTCGCGCGGCGGCGGCGCGGGACGACCGCGCGCGGCGACCGGCGAAGCCGCCGAGGCTCGCGCCGGCGGACGCAGGTCGGTGAGCACCGCAGCGGCCGCGACGATGCCGGCCAGCACAGCCAGCTCCGCCCCGAGTCCGATCTGCCGCAGCCGCGTCCGGTTCAGCCAGGCGACCGGGAGGACGGCCGCCAGAAGGGCGGACTTGACGATCACGGCCCGCCCGTACCCGGTGTGGACGAGGTCGCCGAACGAGGGGAACGCGGCGATCGCCCGGGGGATTCCGGCGAGCCCGAGCAGCGCGACGGCGCCGAGTGCGAACCGGGGGAACCGGAGCCTGACACGCGGGCTGCCGGCGACGGTGAAGAGCACGACCCCGGCGATCCAGAAGGCCGCGGCGGCCACGTGCGCGAAGTCGGCAAGGGCGACGAGGGCGCGCACCCGGCGCGGATCGAGCGCATGCCCGGCAAGAGTGGGCGCGACCAGCTCGACCGCACCTGCGACGAACACCGCGTGGGCGGCGAAGCGGATGCGGACGGAGGCGAGCGCGCCTGCGACGCCGACGAGCGCGACGACCGCCGCCGCCTCGGTGACACGGCCTGCTCGTGTCCCCTCCACGGCGGGTTCGACCGCGAGCAGGCCGAGGCCTCCTCCCGCCACGAGCGCGAGCCCGGCGGCGACGATTCCCGTCTCGACCCACCGGCGACGCGGCTCCAGCAGGACGCGGCCGGCCACCGCGCCGCCCCCGGCGAGCAGGACGCCGGCCAGGAAGAGCAAGCGGAGGACGAGGGACGCGGCCGAGAGGCTGCTGCCCGCCGAGAGCGTTGGTACGGGGCGGGGCGAGCCGGCGCCGACCGCGAAGGCGAGCACGCCCTGGATGAGATGGCCGTCGTCGGAGACGACGCGCCAGCGCACGGTGTACGAGCCGCGCCGGAGCCCTCCCCGTAGCGGTATGACCAGCACGCGATGGTTCCCGCCGAGGCGCCGGGCGGGCCCGGCGATGACCGAGGAGCCGTCCGCGTCCACCGCCCGGTCGCCGCCGGCGGGCCGGATCTCGTCGTCGAACAGCAGGCGGACGTCTCGCGGCGGAGACGCCAGCACGGCGCCGTCAGCCGGCTTCGAGCCGACCAGGTTGGCGTGTGCGGAGGCGGCCCCCGGAAAGGCGAGCGCCAGCAGGACGACGAGCGCGAGTCGGCTCAGCTACCGAACCTGAGGCAGGACCAGCTCGAGGAGATCCCCGCCGGCGGGTGCGAAGCCACGGCCACGGTAGAAGGCGTCCGCGCGTGCGTTCCCGCCCTCGACGACGACCTGAAGCCGCTCGGCGCCGGCCGAGATCGCGTAGCCCTCCGCCCAGTCGAGCAGCTGACGCCCGATCCCCTCCTCCTCGTGGGCCGGGTGCACACAGAGCTGTTCGATGCGCAGGGTCGAGTCGGATTTCCCGATCGCCACGTAGCCGGCCGGCTCTCCCGCGAGCTCGGCGACGAAGACGGTGTCCTGCTCCAGGGCCGCCAGTGTCCGGCGGTCGTCACCGCGCGCGAAGGCCAACTTCGCGACGCCGAAGAGCAACCCCTCGTCTTGCGGCCTGAAGGGCCGCATCGTCACCTTGCGGTACGGCACTCCGGGGGTGATGCTAGCGCGAAAAGGAGGCGAGGCAAGATGAGCCACTCGATCAGCTCGCTGGACGAGCTCGGGGAGGGCTACGGGTTCCGCAAGGTGCGGCGAGCGCTCGGGATCACAGCTTTCGGCGTGAACGCGATCGTGATGCCGCCGCACTACGAAGGCTTCCTCCACTACCACGACGCCCAGGACGAGCTGTACTTCGTCCACGCGGGCACGGCCCGATTCGAGGTCGACGGCCAGACGCGCGAGCTCGGGCCGGGCAGCTTCGTCCACGTCGAGTCGACGACGCCGCGCCGGTTCTCGAACGCCGGCGACGCCGACCTCGTCGTGCTCGTGGTCGGCGGCAGGGACGGCTACGTGGAACGCGACGGCCACCTCGTCGATCCGGACCGCGACCTGGCGCGCCGTCAAGCGTTCGGCGGCTAGAGACGGCTAGCGGACGATCATCACCGGGCCAGTCGACGTTCTCGGCCACGCGGCCTCGCCTCGACGGTCTCGTTCGTGACGGTTGCCACCCAGTGTCTGACACTGGCGTTGGAACGGAAGTGCGATTCTTTGTGCACAGGGTG
>CAVRBW010000028.1:0-9150 GCA_963719325.1 uncultured Actinomycetes bacterium | reverse complement strand
ACGGCGTCTGCCAGCGAAATCGGACTCGAGGATCGGTGGCGCGGGGTCGAGCCCGTTCGCCGCCGCGCTAGCCGCCGTGGTGAACGATCAGAACGTCGCGCTCGGCGCTGCGAACGAGCTTTGCCGTGAGAGAGCCGCGAAGGCTGGGTCGGCGTCGTTGACGCCGGCCGATGACGATGATCTCGGCGGCCATGACCTCCGCCGCATCGAGGATCTCGGCGCAGGGTTCACCGACGGCGGCGATCGTCTCGGCCTCCAGCCCGTAGCCGGCGAGCACCTGCTCGGCCTCGTCGAGGAGCCTGTCTTGCCGGGCACGTTTCGCATCGCCGATCGGGTCGATCCGCGAGCCGACCGCCTGGTGGGGGATGACGTTGACGACGGCGATCGCTTCTTGCGGGCCGCCCAGCTGGGCCGCGCGTGCGAGGGCGCGACGGGCAGCCTCCGAGCCGTCGTACGCGACGATCAGCCGATTGCCCGCGCCCGTCGCAGCCCTCCCTCGCTGGTCGTCCCTCGAACGTGCTCCGTCCAGCGGATGGCGGGGGAAGCGAAGGCTGGGTCGGGCCGAAGGATGAGCGTCTCGCTCGGGGCGTGCGTCAGGATCCACAGCAAATCCTTGGGCGCGAAGCCGGGCGTTCGCCCGGCCGGAGCGGGAACGACGATGCGATCGAAGTGCTCGACGGTCCAGAGGCGCTCGAGAGCGTGCGTGGGCGTGCGACCGGTCTCGACCCGGGCATCGACCGGGACACCGGCTCTGAGCGACGCGTGCTCGACCGCTTCGAGCAAGGGGATGGCGACCCCCACCTCCTCGCTCATCGACGCCTCGAGGGAGTACTCGAGGGGGACGAGAATCAGGTATGCGGCGACGAGTGTCGCCTGCTCGGCACGGGCGACCCGGATCGCCGCAGCCAGGACCGTCGGCTCGAGATGCCCGCCGGTGAACGGGACCAGCACCCGGCTCGAGCCCGCTCGTGACCGGCGTGCCCGCAGCCGGCGGCCGGCGCGAGCCGGCGCAAGGAGCACCGCCAGGAGAGCTCCGCGCAGCGCGACCAGAAGGCTCAACCGAGGTCATCCTTGAGCGCGCGGTCGGCGACGACGCGGATGTCGATGCCGGGGAGCTCCCGGACCATCCTCGAGAGGAGCGACCCGCGGACGATCTCGACCCGGCGGCGCTCGTCGGGAGTCCCGACGAAGACGTAGGTCGAGTCGCGCTCGCGGGCGACCCGCCGGACAGTCTCGACGAGGTCGTCCCCTTCCTCCTCGAGGAAGTGGACGCCGAGGATGCCCGTCAGGCGCCGGAGGGCCGCGAGCTGCGTCGCCTCGTCCGGGGTCAGCTCCTGCCCGGGGCGTCGCATCCAGACCACGTCGAGATCGGTCCCGAGCCGCTGCGCTGAGCGCCACGCGCGCCGGATGATGCGCTGGGACTTCGGCTGCGGCTCGACCAGGGCGAGCACGCGCTCCGCGACGGCCTGCTGGCTCAGCGGATTGAGGATCGTCGGCTGTCGGCGGGCTTCGGCGTCCTCGGCCAGCTCGCGGAGGGCGAGCTCCCGGAGGACGCCGAGGTTGTCGAGCCGGAAGAAGTTGGTGAGCGCGACCTCGGCCCGCTCGCGCGGGTAGACCTTCCCGGCTCGGAGGCGCTCCTGGAGCGTCTCGGGCGACAGGTCGACGAGGACGACCTCGTCGGCATCGTCGAGGATGCTGTCGGGGAAGGTTTCGCGGACGCGAACGCCGGTCAGCTCGAAGACGCGGTCGTTGAGGCTCTCGAGGTGCTGGACGTTGACCGTGGAGATGACGTCGATCCCGGTCTGGACGACCGCCTCGATGTCTTCGTAGCGCTTCTCGTTGCGCATGCCGGGCGCGTTCGTGTGGGCGAGCTCGTCGATGAGCGCGAGCTCGGGCTCTCGGCGGATGACCCCGTCGACGTCCATCTCGGCGAGGGCGAGCCCAGCGTGGCTGACCGGCAGCCGCGGAACGACCTCGAGCCCTTCCGCGAGCGCCGCGGTCTCGGGTCGGTCGTGCGGCTCGAGATAGCCGATGACGACGTCGCGGCCCTCGTCCTGCGCCTGCTGTCCCTCCTGGAGCATCCGGTAGGTCTTGCCGACGCCGGCGACGGCGCCGAGCAGGATCCGGTAGCGGCCCCGCGGCACGCGCTCACGCGCCCAGGAGGTTGTGCACGACCAGGTCGATCAGCTTGATGCCGACGAAGGGCAGGATCATCCCGCCGAGCCCGTAGATCAGCAGGTTGCGCCGCAGGAGGGCGGTGGCGCCGATCGCCCGGTACTTCACGCCGCGGAGTGCGAGCGGGACGAGCGCGGGGATGATGAGCGCGTTGAAGACGATCGCAGAGATGATCGCGCTCTTCGGCGTGCCCAGATCCATCAGGTTGAGCGAGTCCAGGGGGCCGCGCTCTCCACTCTTGGCCGCGTACGTGAAGGCGAACATCGCCGGCAGGATCGCGAAGTACTTTGCGACGTCGTTCGCGATCGAGAACGTGGTCAGCGCGCCGCGGGTGATCAGCAGCTGCTTGCCGACCTCGACGATCTCGATCAGCTTCGTCGGGTTCGAGTCCAGGTCGACCATGTTCCCGGCCTCCTTGGCGGCGGAGGTACCGGTGTTCATCGCGACCCCGACGTCGGCCTGGGCAAGCGCGGGCGCGTCGTTCGTGCCGTCGCCCGTCATGGCCACCATCCGCCCACGTGCCTGCTCCTCCTTGATCAGCGCCATCTTCGCCTCCGGAGTCGCCTCGGCGAGGAAGTCGTCGACGCCGGACTCCTGCGCGATCACCGCGGCGGTGACCGGGTTGTCGCCCGTGATCATCACCGTGCGGATGCCCATCCGGCGCAGCTCGTCGAACCGCTCCTTCATGCCGCCCTTGACGATGTCCTTGAGATGGATCACGCCGAGCACGAAGTTGTCCTGCGCGACGACCAGCGGCGTGCCGCCTGCGCGAGCGATGCGGTTCACCTCGTCGTCGAGCTGGCTCGGCGCACGCCCACCCTGCTCCGCGACGAACTGCTTGATCGCGTCCGCAGCTCCCTTGCGCAGGCGCTTGCCGTCCAGGTCGACACCGCTCATACGAGTCGTCGCCGAGAAGGGGATGAACGTGGCCTCGTGCTCGGCGAGCTCACGGCCGCGGAGCCCGTAGGCCTCCTTCGCCAGCACGACGATCGAGCGACCCTCCGGCGTCTCGTCTGCGAGGGAGGCGAGCTGTGCGGCCTCGGCGAGCTCGGCCTGGCTGACGCCGTCGACCGTCACGAACTCGGCAGCCTGGCGGTTGCCGAGGGTGATCGTGCCCGTCTTGTCGAGCAGCAGTACGTCGACGTCGCCTGAGGCCTCGACCGCGCGGCCCGACATCGCCAGCACGTTCCGCTGGACGAGCCGGTCCATGCCCGCGATGCCGATCGCGGAGAGGAGCGCCCCGATGGTCGTCGGGATCAGCGCGACAAGCAGGGCGATCAGAACGGTCTGCGAGAGCGGCGTACCCGCGTAGACGGCGTACGGCTTGAGCGTCACCACCGCGGCCAGGAAGGTGATCGTCAGCCCTGCGAGCAGGATGTTGAGGGCGATCTCGTTCGGGGTCTTGCGCCGCTCGGCGCCCTCGACGAGCGCGATCATGCGGTCGAGGAACGACTGACCCGGCTCCTGGGTGACCGCGATGACGAGCTGGTCCGAGAGCAGCTTCGTTCCGCCCGTGACGGCCGATCGGTCGCCGCCCGCCTCGCGAATCACGGGTGCGGACTCACCGGTGATCGCCGACTCGTCGACCGAGCCCACGCCCTCGATCACGTCGCCGTCGGCGGGGATGACCTCGCCGGCAGTGACGACGACGATGTCGCCTCGCTGCAGCTCGGGAGCCGGCACCTGCTCGATTCCGCCGCTCTCCATGCGCCGGTGCGCAAGCGTCGTCGTCCTGGTCGCCCGCAGGGCGTTCGCCTGCGCCTTGCCGCGACCCTCGGCGATCGCCTCGGCAAGGTTCGCGAACAGGACCGTGAGCCAGAGCCAGACGGCGATCACGCCGACGAACCAGAGGCTGCCCGTGTGCCCTCGCGCGAGATCGAGGACGAAGATCGCGGTCGTGATCACGCTGCCGAGCTCGACGATGAACATCACCGGGTTGCGGATCTGGCTCCGCGGATCGAGCTTCGGGAACGAGCCGCGAACCGCTGCGAGGGCGATGTCGCGCGAGAAGATGCTTGCCGCGGTGCGAGCCATTGCTAGCTCTGCTCCTTGTCGAGTGCGAGGTTCAGCTTCAGGACGTTGACGCCCGGCTCGCCGAGGAAGCCGAGGCTGCGACCGTCCGTGTTGTCGTGGATCAGCTGGCTGACCCGGCCGAGCGGGAGACCGCGCACCGCTGCGATGCGGCGCGACTGCAGCGCGGCGTACGCGGGAGAGATGTCTGGATCGATCCCCGAGGCCGAGGTCGTGACCGCGTCGACTGGAATGTCGCCGATGGCCAGACCCGGGTTGTACGGGGTCTCGAGCTTCAGGATCGCCTGCGCGGCCGCCTTGACGTTCTTCGTGAGATCGGGATTGGTCGGGCCGAGGTTCGCGAAGGTGGTCGCGCCGGCGTTGTAAGGAGGCGAAGTCCCGGATGGGCGCTCGTGGAAGTAGCGCGGGCTCTTGAACTCCTGGGCGGCAAGCCGCGAGCCGACGACCTTGCCGTCGACGTTGATCAGGCTGCCATTGGCTTTGTTCGACCACGCGATCTGGGCAAACCCGGTCATCACCGCGGGGTAGGCGAAGCCGAGGACGGCGGTGAGGAGCACGACGGCGATCAACGAACCTTTGACGTCCCGCAGCATCAGGGCATCAGCCCTTCGACGATCGGGCCGAGCGTCAGCGCCGGGAAGATCATCAGGCCGGCGGTGAGCGCGATCACGCCGACGAGCAGCACGACGAACGTCGGGCCGTCGGTGCGGAAGGTGCCGGCCGAGGCGGGCACGGTCTTCTTCGCGGCGAGCGACCCGCCGATCGCCAGTGCGGCGAGCAGCGGCACGAACCGACCGAGGAACATCGCGATCGCGCCGAAGCTCGCGGAGAAGTTCGTGGCGCCGTAGCCCGCAAAGGCGCTCCCGTTGTTGTTCCCTTGCGAGTCGTAGGCGTAGAGGGTCTCCGTGAACCCGTGGACGCCGCCGTTGTAGATCGATGCGAGCCCGCCCTTGGTGACGATCGCGAGCGCGACCAGCATCAACACCATCGTCGGCGGGAACAGGGCACCGAGCGCGGCGAGCTTGATCTCGCGCGCCTCGATCTTCTTCCCGAGCCACTCCGGGGTACGCCCGACCATCAGGCCGGCGACGAAGACGGCGATCAGGATGTAGAAGAACATCCCGTAGAGACCCGAGCCGACACCGCCGAACACGACCTCGCCGAGGAACATGTTCACGACCGGGACGGCTCCGCCCGTTGCCGTCAACGAGTCATGTGCGCCGTTGACCGAGCCGTTCGAGGCGTCGGTCGTAGCCGTCGCCCAGAGAGCCGTGTTGGCAATGCCGAAGCGGACTTCCTTGTCGGACATGTTCCCGCCGGATTGGCCGTGGCCCTGGGTGATGTTCACGCCCGACGCGCGCAGCACCTGCGAGCCGTGCTGCTCCGACGGAAGCGCGACCGCGACGCCGATCGCGAAGATGGCGAACATGGAGGCGAACACCATCCAGGCGTGCCGCCGGGCGAGCACCATCTTCCCGAACATGAACACCTGTCCCGCCCCGATCAGGAGGATCGAGAGCATCTCGACGAAGTTCGAGATGCCCGTCGGATTCTCGAACGGCACCGACGAGTTCGAGTTGTAGAAGCCTCCGCCGTTCGTCCCCAGCTGCTTGATCGCGATCTGCGACGCGGCAGGGCCGCGCGCGATCGTCTGCTGGGCCCCTTCGAGCGTCGTCGCCGTCGCATGGCCGTGGAAGGTCTGGACGACCCCCTGCGAGATCAGGATCACGGTCGAGATCAGCACGAGCGGCAAGAGGATGTAGGCGAGCGTCCGGTACAGGTCCTGCCAGAAGCTGCCGAGCTCGTTGCGCGAGCGCCGCGAGAGGCCGCGCACGACCGCGGCGAGCACCGCCATTCCGACCGCGGCGGAGACCCAGTTCTGCACCGCAAGCCCAGCCATCTGGGTCAGGTACGACATCGTGCTCTCGCCGCCGTAGTACTGCCAGTTCGTGTTCGTGACGAAGCTGGCAGCCGTGTTCAGCGAGATGTGCGCAGGCACGCCCTTCAGGCCGTCTGGGTTGAGGAACAGGTGCCCCTGCGCCCGCTGGATCAGGTAGAGGAGCCCGAAGAACGAGACGCTGAAGACGAGGACCGTCTTCGCGTAGCTCGTCCAGTCCTGCTCGCGGTTTCCACCGACGAGGCGGAGGAATCCGCGCTCGAGCCGCGCGAACGGCAGCCGGTCGGCCGTGTAGACCCGCGCCATCCACAGCCCGAGCGGGTAGCCGAGCACGACCAGCGCGCCGGCGTAGAAGAGGATCTGGCCGATGCCTTGCCCGGTCATCTTGCAGACGTCCGCCGACCGCGGACGAACACTGAGCCACGGTTGAGACGGCGGCGTGCGAGCCTGAGGACGAGGTTGGCCGCGAAACCGGCCGCCATCAGGACGAGCAGGATGATCGAGGGCAGGCTCACTAGAGCCGCTCCCCGCGAAAGAGGGCGAACACGAGGTAGACGAGCACCGCCAGCGCGATCGCGAGCCCGACTGCGTCTGCGGCCGACATCAGACCCGGCCCAGCACGTAGACGAGCGCGAACGCGAAGGCGAAGCAGCCGGCAGCGATTGCGAGCGGAGCGAGATCGAACACGCCTCGACGGTAAGGCGGTTGTCCTGAGGGCCGCTTGAAGCTTTCGGAGCGGCTTCTGAAGGAAACGTGAAGCTTGCTACGCGCGCGTCGCTGGATCGACCAACCGGTAGCCGGCGCCCGGCTCCGTGATCAGGTACCGCGGCCTTGCCGGGTCGGGCTCGATTCTTCGCCGTAGTTGGGAGACGTGCACCTGGAGCAGGTTGGACTCGCTCCCGTAGCCCGGGCCCCACACCTCCTGCAGGAGCATGCGGTGCGTCAAGAGCTTGCCTTCGTGCCTGGCGAAGACGCGCAGGAGCTCGAACTGATGGGGCGTCAGATGCACAGGCTTCCCTGCCAATCGCGCCTCGCGCTTCTCGAGATCGACCTCCAGGTCACCTACACGCACGACCGGCTCGCCGGAGGGGACCGCCCGCCGAAGCGTCGCCCGCAATCGCGCAAGCAACTCGTCGATCCCGACCGGCTTGGTGACGTAGTCGTCCGCGCCCGCGTCGAGTGCCGCCACCTTCTCCCGCTCGTCCCCCACCGCCGACAGCACGATTACGGGCGCGGAGCTCCATTTCCGGAACTCGCGGCAGACGTCCGTCCCGGTCCCGTCGGGGAGCACCAGGTCGAGGATCACCGCCTCGGGCGGCCGCATCGCTGCCGCCGCCAGGGCGCCTTCCGCGGTGTCCGCCGTCTCGACCTCGTAGCCGGCGCCGCGCAGGCTCGTTCGCAGTGCACGCAGGATCTGCTGCTCGTCGTCGACGACGAGGACGCGAGCGCCGTTCACACCGGTACCTGCACGCGCACGATCGGCAATGACAGCACGAACGTCGCGCCCTGCCCGCGGCGCGACTCGGCCCAGACCCGACCGTCGTTCGCCTCGACGAACCCCCGGGCGATCGCGAGCCCGAGGCCGGCGCCGGCGACCGTCGCCCCGCGGGACCCGCGCTGGAAGGGCTCGAAGATCCGCTCGAGCTCGCCCGAGGGCACGCCGGGGCCCCGGTCGACGACCCGGATCAGCGCTTCGGAGCCGGTCGCTTGCACCTGCAAGCGCACGCGCTCGTCGCCGGGCGAATACTTGAGCGCGTTCTCGAGCAGGTTCACGATCGCGCGCTGTACCTGGTGCACGTCGACCCGGACGGCGGGCGAGTCGTCCGGGAGGAACACCTGGACGCGCGCTCCACCTTCGCCCAGCTCCCCGAGGGCCTGCACGACGAGATCGTCGATCGCCACCACATCCGGCTCCGGCCGAGCGGCTCCGGCCTGGAGTCGAGACAGATCGAGGAGGTTGCCGACAAGCCGATCCAGGCGATGCGCCTCGTCCAGCACGGTCGCGAGCAGATCGGCGCGGTCTGCCTCGTCGAGGACGAGGTCGTCCCGCGCCAGAGAGCTCGCCGAGGTGAGGATTCCCATGAGCGGCGTCCTCAGGTCATGGCTCACCGCGCGCAGCAGAGCCGTCTTGATCGCGTCGCTGCGACGGAGGGCCTCTGCCTCGACGGCCTCCCGCGCCAGCCGTTCGCGGTCGATGGCAACCCCGAGCAGGGAGGCCAGCGCAGGCAGCAGGCGGCGGCGAGCCGCGGCCATGCCCTGGCGAGGTCGCTCGAGGTAGATCGTGCCCACGCGTCTCCCACCCGTCTCGAGTGGATATGACTGCAGGCTCTCGGCCGTCGAGGGGTGGTTGCCGAGCTCGATCCGCGCGCGCTCGACCTGCAACGCACGGGCCGCCTCGGCTGCGATCCGGTCGAGCTCGCCGCTCACCTCCCCGCGCTCGAGGAGGGAGGTCGCGATCTCGGCGAGAAGCGCCGACTCCCGTGCCTGGCGGCGCGACCGCGCGGCCAGCTCGCTGACCACGATCGCCGTGACCAGGAAGACGGCGAGCGCGAACCAGTTGCGGGAATCGGCGAGCGTGAACGTGTAGAGCGGCGGCAGGAAGAGGAAGTTGAAGGCGAGCATGCTGGCCACCGACACGACGACTCCGAACGCGGCGCCCCAGACGACCGCGACCGGCAAGACCGCGAACAGATAGAGAACCGTCAGGCTGAGGACCGGAATGTGCGTCTTCAGCAGCTCGATCGCACCGGTCACTGCGGCCACGAGCGCCGCGCTTCCGAGCCACCCCAACAGCCAGCGATTGACGTGCATGGTCGGAGACCATCATCGCTTGCCTGCCCAATCGCCTGCGAGCGAGACGTTCCTCAGAGACCGGCACGTATGACGGGAGCATGAGCCGCGGCTGTGGAATCGCTGGGAAAGCCGGCCTGGACGCGTGAGTCCCGTAGATTCCCCCCGTGAGCTTCGCCGTCGCCGCCGACGCGTATGACCGCTTCATGGGCCGCTATTCCGCACCGCTCGCTCCACGACTCGTGGACCTGGCAGAT
>CAVRBW010000027.1:0-79618 GCA_963719325.1 uncultured Actinomycetes bacterium | reverse complement strand
GAGGGCGTCTGGATCGTCCGCCGGGATCACCTGCCCAACTGGCTGCGCACGCAGCACAACGAGGTGATCGAGTTCGCACGGCTCGCCCGCTTGGCCGACCAGCTCTAGATGCCTTCGAGTGCCGCGATGTAGCGCGCGGCCGAGCGGCGCACCGCGTCTTTGCCGTCCTCGAGGACGACCTTCCCCCACCACGCCCCGTATACGCGCTCGAAGGCGTACGGCTCGAGCTTCTCCACCATCCGCCTGACGGTTGCAACCGGGAGCGGGATCAGATTCGGGTAGCTGTACATGAAGCTGACCCACCGCCGGTCCTGGACGACCTGAACGATGTCGCCGGAGAGCAGCGCCCCCCGCCCGCCGCAGCCGGCCGCCCAGTGCAGGACCTGGCCGCCGGCGAAGTGGCCGCCGAGCCGTAGCAGCGTCAGGCCGGGCGCGAGCTCGAGCTCCTCGCCCCGCCACAGCTCGACGCAGGGATCCGGCCGCACGACCCATTCGCGATCGTCCTCGTGGACGTACACCGGCACTCCGTCGAACGCCCGGCTCCACTCGACCAGGGTCGTGTAGTAGTGCGGATGCGAGATCGCGATCGCCCGCAGGCCGCCGCGTGCCGCGACCTCGCCGGCCATCCCGTCGAGCAGCGGCACGCAATCCCACAGCACGCTTTCGACCAGCAGCGCCCGCTGCCCGATCGCGACTGCCGGCTCGCAGCCGATGCCGACCAGGCCGGCCTCCTCCTCGCGAATGTCGGCCGTGTGGGCCGCGCGGAGCTGCTCGAGCGTCGTCCACTGCTGCCCGCCCCAGCCGACGTACTGGCGGGCGTCGGCGCAGATCGCGCACCGCTCGGGCGGAGCAGCGGAGTCCTCGTACTGAATCCCGCAGGTCTCGCAAATCCACGCAGGCATGCCGTGAGGATTCTGCTTGAATCGAGGAGTGACCGCGCTGTATCGGAAGTACCGACCGCAGGACTTCGACGAAGTGGTCGGACAGGACGCGGTGGTGCGGACGCTGAAGAACGCGATCGCGTCTGGCCAGGTGCGCCAGGCCTACCTGTTTGCCGGGCCGCGCGGCACCGGCAAGACCTCGCTCGCCCGCATCCTCGCCAAGGCGCTGAACTGCGCCCAGGGCCCGACCCCGACCCCCGACAAGACGTGCAACGCCTGCGTGACGATCGCTGCGGGCACGTCGCTCGACGTGATCGAGATGGACGCCGCGTCGCAGCGCGGGATCGACGACATCCGCGAGATCCGGGAGCGCGTGGTCCTCCAACCGGTCGAAGGTCGCTACAAGGTCTACATTCTCGACGAGGCGCACCAGCTCACGGACGCGGCCTGGAACGCGCTCCTGAAGTTGATCGAGGAGCCGCCTCCGCACCTCGTCTTCGTCTTCTGCACCACCGATCTGGCCAAGGTGCTGCCGACCGTCCGCTCGCGTTGCCAGACGTTCGTCTTCTCGCGCCCGCGACTGCCCGACCTGGTCCGGAAGCTGCGGCGGATCGCAGACGCCGAAGGGATCGAGGCGCCCGACGCAGCGCTCTCCCTGATCGCGCGCAGTGCCCGTGGCGCATACCGCGACGCGGAGTCGACGCTCGACCAGCTGTCCGCGGCGACCGAGGGAAACGTGACCGTCCAGGCCGTGCTCCAGCTGCTCGGCGCCGTCGAGGAGGAGGCGCTCTTCCAGCTCTGCGACCTGATCGTCGACCGCGACACCGCCGGGGCCCTCGTGTTCGTCGAGGAACTCTCCGAGCAGGGCCACGACCTCGGACGCTTCGTCACCGACCTGCTCGAGCACCTGCGCCACCTGATGCTCGTCCAGCACATGGGTGAGGTCCCCGAGACGCTCCCGGTGACCGAGGAGACACGCGACCGGCTACGCGCTCAGGCAAACCAGCTCGGCGAGGGGACGGTGCTCCGCCTCTGCGACCTGCTCGCGGTGGCCGTCGACGACCTGCGGCAGGGCGCCGACCCGCGCTTGCCCCTGGAGCTCGCGCTCGTCAAGGTCACCCGGCCGGGCTCCGACCTGGCCGCGGAGTCGATCGCCTACCGGCTCGAGCTCCTCGAGCAACGCGGTCCTTCGAACCCGGGGCCGGCTCCCCCGACGCCCGTCACCGACGCGCCGCCGGAGGAGCCCGAGCCAGAGGGGGCGTCACCCGAGCCGCCGTCGCTCGAGCTGTCGCAACTGCAGGAGGCCTGGCAGCGCACCGTTCTCCCGGCCCTCGAGCGCCGGTCGATCCCGACCGCCTCGATGCTCCGGGAGGCACATCCGGTCGCACTCGCAGAAGACCGGCTGACGGTCGAGTTCCCGGCCAACGCAGCGTTCCACCGGCAGCTCGCGGAGGAACCGAAGAACGCCAACCTCCTGGTGGAGACGCTGTTCGAGGTCACCGGCCGGCGGCTCCGGCTCGAGTTCGCCCTCGGCGAGAACGGCGAGCAGCCGGCGGAGGAGGAACCTGCGAGCGAGGAGGACTTCGTCGCCCTGATCAAGGAGACATTCGACGCGAGGGAGGTCGACGAGTAGTGGCAGGTCAGCGGTTCGACATGAACGCCCTGATGCGTCAGGCGCAGCAGATGCAGGCGCAGATGGCGCAGGCACAGGAAGAGCTTGCCCGGGAGATCGTCGAGGCCTCCGCGGGCGGCGGCCTGGTGACGGTGAAGGCGACCGGAGCAGGCGAGCTCCGGGAGATCAAGATCGACCCGAAGGCGATCGACCCCGACGACCCCGAGCTCCTCGAGGACACCGTGCTCGCAGCCGTGAACGAAGCGCTGCGCTCGGCGCAGGCGCTCGTCCAGTCGAAGCTCGGCGGGTCGCTCGGAAGCCTCGGCCTCCCCGGGCTCTAGGTTTGCCGGCAGCGCCGCGGGCTAAGCCCGCCGCGCTGCCCAAGAAGGGGACGCCTAACCCCGAACAGCCGCGGGCAGGATCGTCATCTCGATCACCTCGTAGCCCTCGAATGCCGGCGGCGGAAAGCCGCCCGCTTGGAGCGCCTCGAGTACCCGCGGCTCCTGGGCCATCGAGTGACGACCCTCCTCGTTCTCCCAGAGGTTGATCACCATGATCCCGTCGTCGGTTCGGGCGACGATCGTGCCGAGCCCTCCGTGCTTCGGCGCGAGCTCGCGGCCGACCGGCTCGACGTGCTCCCGCAGCTTCGCCGCCAGCTCGTCGGGGTCGCCGGCCATCCTCATCATCGAGACAACGGCCACTGGAATCCCTCCTTCGTCGGGGTCGCGCCGTAGCGTACGGTGTTGGACGTGTTCTCTCCAGCCGTCGAAAACCTCGTCGCGCAGCTGACGCACCTCCCCGGAGTCGGCCAGCGGACCGCGCAGCGCCTCGCGTTTCACCTGCTCCGAGCGTCCAAGGAAGAGGCGCTCGCACTCGCCGCCGCCATCGAAGAGGTGAAGGAGCGCGTCCGCTTCTGCAGCGAGTGCGGCAACCTGACCGAGGACGAGGTCTGCGCGATCTGCCTCGACACCCGGCGCGACCACGCGATGATCTGCGTCGTCGAGCAGCCGGTCGACCTGATCTCGGTCGAGCGGACCGCCGAATACCGCGGCCTCTACCACGTGCTCGGCGGCGCGCTCTCACCGATCGACGGCGTCGAGCCCGCCGACCTCCGAATCGACGAGCTGTTGCGCCGGGTCGACCGAAACGGCGTCGAAGAGGTCGTCCTCGCGACGAACCCGAACATGACCGGTGAGGCGACCGCCGCCTACCTGGCCGATCGCCTCCGCGGCCGCGTCCGGGTGACTCGTCTCGCGAGCGGCCTCCCCGTCGGCGGCGACCTCGAATACGCCGACGAGGTCACCCTGGGGCGCGCCCTCTCCGGGCGACGCGAGATGTAGCAGGCTGCCCGCCTTTTTGCGGCAAGGAAAGCCGCAAAGAGCGAACTTTTCCGCCAAACGCCTCTTGTGCGCCGGCCGGTGCCGAAATAGATTCCCGCGCGTCGAACCGGTTGGCCCTCGGGTCAGCCGGTTCGGCTTTTTTGTGGCCGTAGATAGGCTTGGGCGCGTGGCGACGACGACCGATTACGAGGCCGTTCCGGGGATCGCACGCGACGAGCACGCCGAGCGGCTCGGCACCATCGTGATGAAGTTCGGCGGCACGTCGGTCGCCGGGCCCGAGCGGCTGAAGGCCGTCGCGAAGCGGATCGTCACCGCCCGCGAAGCGGGCAGCCGCGTGGTCGCCGTCCTGTCCGCGATGGGCCAGACGACCGACGAGCTGATCGATCTCGCGCACCAGGTCTCGCCCCGCCCCGCTCCGCGCGAGCTGGACATGTTGATCTCCGTCGGGGAGCGCATCTCGGTCGCGCTGGCCGCGATGGCGATCAACGACCTCGGACACGAGGCGATCTCCCTGACCGGATCACAGGCGGGAATCGTCACCGACACGACCCACACGAAGGCGAAGATCGTCGAGGTTCGGGCGGAGCGCATTCACACCGCGCTCGACGCGGGCAAGATCGTGCTCGTCGCAGGGTTTCAGGGCGTCTCCACCGGCCGCGAGATCACCACGCTCGGCCGAGGTGGATCGGACACGACCGCCGTCGCCCTCGCCGCCGCGCTCGGCGCGGAGAGCTGCGAGATCTTCACCGACGTCGAGGGTGTCTACACCGCCGATCCGCGGATCGTCCCAAAGGCGTACAAGCTCCCCGTCGTCACCTACGAGGAGATGCTCGAGATGTCTGCTTCGGGCGCCAAGGTGATGGCGCTACGCTCAGTGGAGTTCGCGCGCAACCACGGCGTGCGCCTGCATGTGCGCTCGACGTTCAACGAGACGCCTGGAACGTGGATCCGGGAGGAGGACGAGCAGTTGCTGGAGAAGGCGATCATCTCTGGGGTCACGCACGACACGTCGGAGGCCAAGCTGACGATTCTCGGAGTACCGGACCGGCCGGGCGTCGCAGCTCGCATCTTCCGTGCGCTCGCCGACGCCGGCGTGAACATCGACATGATCGTCCAGAACGACTCCAACCAGGGTCTCACGGAAGACATCTCCTTCACGTTGCCGAAGAGCGATCTCGTGGTCGCCGAGCCGATCCTGACCGCGGCCTGCAAGGCGGTCGAGGCTGCCGGTTTCCGGCAGGACTCCGACATCGCGAAGATCTCGCTGATCGGCGCCGGCATGCGGACCCACCCCGGCGTCGCCGCCGACATGTTCGAGGCGCTCGCCGAGGCGGGGATCAACATCGAGATCATCTCCACCTCCTCGATCCGGATCTCGTGCGTCATTCGCGCAACCGACGTCGACAAGGCCGTGCGAGCCGTTCACGACAAGTTCCAGCTCTTCGCCGCGGAGCGCGCGAGTGCCTAGGATCGGCGTCGTCGGGGCGACCGGCGCAGTCGGCGCGGTCACGCTCGAGCTGCTCGCCGAGCGCGGGTACGAGGAGGTTCGCGCCTTCGCGTCGTCCCGCTCCGCCGGAACACGCGTGGCCTACGGCGGCGAGGCGCTCGTCGTCGAAGAGGCGACGCCGCAGACACTCGAGGCCGGAGAGCTCGACCTCTGCTTCTTCTCGATCGGCACCTCGGGAAGTCACGCCCTCGTCCCCCACGCTGTGCGCGGCGGCGCCGTCGTCGTCGACAAGTCGGCGGCGTACAGGTTGGAGCCCGGGATTCCGCTGGTCGTGCCGGAAGTGAACGGGTCGCGCGCCCTCGAGCACAACGGGATCGTCGCCAACCCGAACTGCTGCACGATCCCGCTCACCTGCGTGCTGAAGCCGCTGGAGGACGCCGCGCGGCTCAGGCGCGTGCGAGTCGCGACCTACCAGTCGGTCTCCGGCGCGGGCAAGCACGCGATGGACCGGCTCGCGGGCGAGCCGCCGGTGGAGCACGACCTGCGCATGGACTGGGACTTCGACGGGGTCGAGTTCGACGAGGAGTCGAAGCTCCGCGAGGAGACCCGCAAGATCATGGAGCTCCCCGGCCTTCCCGTGAGCGCGACCTGTGTGCGCGTGCCGGTGATGGTCGGCCACGCGGAGGCGGTCTGGGTCGAGACCGAGGAGCGACTCTCTCCGGAGGACGCGCGCGCGCTGCTCGAGGCGGCACCGAGCGTGGAGGTCGTCGACTTCCCCACTCCCGGCCAGGCGGCCGGCGGAGACGAGGTCCTCGTCGGACGGATTCGCCGGGACCCGACCGAAGAGAACGGTCTCGCACTCTTCCTCGCCGGCGACAACCTCCGCAAGGGCGCGGCGCTGAACGCGATCCAGATCGCGCAATTGCTGCTCAGCCGCAAGGCCGTCGCCGCGTAGGGACAGCCCTCGGTTAGAGCTCGATCGCCGCGTCCCTTGTGACGTTTGCCACCCAGTGTCTGACACTGGACTTCGAACAGAAGCGCGACTCTTTGTCCACACCGCTTCAGGGTCGCTGTGGCACGGGCGCCGGGACGAGTGCCTGCTTCAGTTGACGGAACACGCGCGCCGGCATGCCCTCGTGCACCGGGACCAGACCGCCGAGATCGAGGCGGGCGAGTTCCACTCGGCCCTGCGTCCGAACGGTGCGGAAGCCGAAGTCGGAGAGGAAGTCAGCCGGGAACACCGTGCGGTGGACGAGAAAGCGCTCGTACGTCGACTCGCCTTCGGGATAGCGGTACGCGAACGCCTCGAGCGCTTTCGCCCCTCGATCCTTCGCGTCGCCGATCGCGGCGAGGAACAGCGACTGCATCACCCACGGGGTCGCCTTGTCGACGACGTAGGCACACGTGACGAGCACGGCGTCGGACGACGGCGGCCCGGCGGGCAGGTCCGTTGCCCGAGGGAAGACGCCCGAGGGGCCGTATTGCATCGAGCCGAGCAGGCGCCCGTCGCCGTCGTAGTACACGGTGCCCCACGCACCCCAGTCCTCCTCGGTCTTCGCGATCCAGCGGCGCTTGTCTGGACGCCGCCCACGAGATTGCCACCAGACGCACTCGTGACACACAGACGGGGCCGTCTCGAGGGTTGCGCCGGTGAGACCGGCGACGCGCGGCGGCATCAGGCGCCGACGGGCCCGATCTCGGCGACGATCACGTCCACCCGCGCCGGTCGAGCGTCCACCATGCGTGCGAGATACCCGGCGACACGGTCCTGCACCGCGCGCCCGACCTCGGGAAACGCGGCTCCCCACTCGAGCTCGAGGTGGAGCTCGACCGAGACCTGGCCGTCGTCGGCAGCGGCAATCCTGACTCCACGCTGGCGGGGCAGGTGCCGGTCGACGAGACCCCGGACGCCTTCGACCTCGAGGGCCGCGTCGCCTGCGTACCTGGCGATGACATCGGGCGAGATGCTCGCGTGCCCTTCCATCAGGCCGATCGTAGCGTGAGCTCCGTCGCCTCCGGCCGGGCGAAGAACCTGAGCGGGAGAAAGGTCGTGCCGAGGCCCGAGGAGACGTGAAGCACCCCTCCGGGCCGCCGGTAGATCCCGTGGTTGTAGGGGGCGAACGGATGCGCGAGCCGCAGCTTGCCGCGAGGCAACGGAAGGCAGATCTGCCCGTCGTGCATGTGGCCGGACAGCACGAAGTCGAACACGCGCTCGGGCAGGAAGTCGACGATCCGGGGGAAGTGGCAGAGCAGGATCCGCAGGTCTGCGGTCGGATCGGCCAGCTCCCACGGACGCGCCTCCAGGCGCATGTACGTACGCGGATCGACACCGACGATCTGCACCCGCCGACCCCGCACCTCGAGTGTGACCTCCTCGTCGAGCAGCAGGGTGCCGGCGCCGAGGTCGACCTCCCCGACCGGCTTCGAGAACGGATCCCGGCTGTCCGCGAAGTCGTGGTTGCCGAGCACCGCGTAGACCGGTGGCAGCCGTGCGATCAAGTCGCGCAACCGCGCCTCGCCGCCCGGGCGCGCGAGCAGGTCACCGGTGAGGAAGACGAAGTCTGGCTGCCGTTCGACGACCCAGTCGACGGCACGCTCGACGGCACGCGCACCCGGCGAAGGCACGCCGAGGTGCAGGTCGGCGAGATGGGCGATCCGCAGGCCCTCGAGCTCGGCCGGCAACCCGGGAAGCGCGACCTCGAGCGCCTCGAAGCGCACCCACGCCGCCTCGTAGAACCCCCAGGCAAGCCCCCCGGTCGCAACCCCGGCGGCCGC
Organism: uncultured Actinomycetes bacterium; assembly: GCA_963719325.1. Lineage (GTDB taxonomy): Bacteria > Actinomycetota > Thermoleophilia > Gaiellales > Gaiellaceae > DATBLE01. The sequence goes on along the minus strand of CAVRBW010000027.1, from coordinate 71,563 downwards.
GGCCAGCCCTGTGCGCAGCCTCTCGCGCTCGATCAGACGCGCAGCTTCTCGACCACGGGCTCGACCGAGACCACGTGCCGCTTGAACTTGAGCTCCGAGTCCGTCAGGCCGGCGGCGACACCCACCAGCTGCGAGAGGTGGAGGATCGGCAACCCGTAGCTCTTCCCGGTCGCGGCTTCGAGCTTCTGCTGCCAGGCATCGAGCGAGAGATGGCACAGCGGGCACGGCGTGACCATCGCGTCCGCTCCGGCTTCCATCGCCTGCTCGATCGGCTGGATCAGCTCGCCCAGTGCCGTCTCCTCACGAGCCTGGATGATCGGGAAGCCGCAGCACTTGATCTTCGCCGGGTAGTCGATCGGGTCGCCGCCACAGGCCTGGATGATCGCCTCGAGCGACCACGGGCGGTCAGGGTCCTCGAAGCCGAGGATCTTGGAGGGGCGCAGGATCTGGCAGCCGTAGAAGGGAGCGACCTTCAGCCCCTTCAGCCCTCGGTGGGCGACCTGCTTCAGTTTGTCGTAGCCCTCGCCCTCCGCGATCAGCCAGAGGAGGTGCTTCACCTCGACGCCGCCCTCGTACGGCGGGACGCCGACGCGCTGCAGGTTCTCGTTCACCCGCGCGCGCAGCTTGTCGTCGTTCTTCAGCTGCCAGTTCGCCTGCCGGAGGTTGAGCGTGCAGACGTTGCAGATCGTCATCAGCGTGCCCGCACCGGTTGCCTCTCCGTACGCGAGGATGCGCGCATTCAGGTGGAGGTAGTAGTCGGGCTCCGCTTCGTGGATGTCGCCGGCGCCGCAGCAGGTGACCGAATCGAGCTCTTCCAGCTCGAGCCCGAGCTTCGGCGCCAGGGCCTGGGTCGAGACGTCGAGCTCCTTCGCGGAGAGCGACGCAAGGCAGCCCTTGTAGTACGCGACCTTCACTCGGTGCTCCCTTTCTGGTCGTGCTCGTGCCGCTCGGCGAACTCGATCCAGGCGAGCCCGTGCTCTCCCTGGACGATCCCCGCCGCGCCTTCGCGTCCCTGCTCCTTCACGAGGTTGTACAGGGCCCGCGACTCCTTCACGTCCTGGGCGACGTGGGGCGGGAAGGGCGGCGGCACCTTGCCCCGCTTGGCCAGGCTCATCGCAAACTTCATCTGCTTGATCGAGGAGACGACACCTTGCGTCTTCGGGACGAGCTCGGTCTCCCGGAGCCAGCCGGTCGTCTTGGCGGAGGTGACGAACCACTTCGCGTGCTTCGCGCCCATGTCTCGGTCGATCCCGTGCTTGATCGACTCGGCGCCCAGCTTGGCGATCGCGTCGCGCGGATCGACGCCTTTCGGACAGCGCTCCTGGCAGAAGTAGCAGCGCGTGCAGTCCCAGATCCCGTGCTCGGAGTTGTAGGCCTCGAGCCGCTCGACCGTCTCCTGGTCGCGCGCGTCGCCGACGAAGCGCATCCCCTTCGCGAGCGCCGCGGGGCCGAGGAACTCCGGGTCCGACTCCATCGAGTTGCACTCGGAGACACAGCAGCCGCAGTTGATGCAGAGCGACTCCTTGTGGATCACCTCGGCGTCCCGCTGGGAGACGTGGAACTCCTTGCCCTCCGGTGCGTCGGTGTACCCGGGCTCGAGCCACGGCTTCATCGCGCGCATCTTCTGCCAGAACGGATCCATGTCGACGACGAGGTCCTTGACGATCGGCAGGTTGCCCATCGCCGAGATCACCGGCACGTGGCCGGCTTCGACGATCGGCAGCATGCGTTCCTTGCAGGCGAGCACCGCTCGGCCGTCCATGCGCATCCCGCAGGAGCCGCAGATCATCATCCGGCAGCTCTTCCGGTAGGCGAGCGTGCCGTCGACCTTGTCCTTGACGATGTCGAGCACGTCGAGCAGGCAGGCCCATTCTGGCGCCTCGACCTCGTAGTCCCTCAGCTCGCGGTCGCCGGTCTCCGCGTTGTACCGCCAGATCTTCAGTGCGACGTCCATTGCCTCCTCTCAAGGGATTCGCGCGAGCGAATGCCTAGTACTTCCGCTCCTGCGGCTGCCATTTCGTCACCGTGACCGGCTTCCAGTCGAGAACCGGGCGGTCGGCGATCCACCGGACTGTCGTGTGCTTCATGTAGTTCTCATCATCCCGGTTCGGGAAGTCGTGGGGCCTGGCATGCGCACCGCGGCTCTCCTTGCGGGCGAGGCCGGAGACGACCATGCAGTCGGCGAGCTCGAGCAGAAAGCCCAGCTCGAGCGCCTGCGTCAGGTCGTTGTTGAACACGTGGCCCTTGTCGTCGACGACGACGTGCTCGTAGCGCTCCCGGAGCCCGCCGATGATCTCCTCCTGACGGATCATTTGATCCTCGCGCCTGAAGACGCCGAAGTTGTCGTGCATCGTCTCGCCGAGCTCCTCCCGGATCTTCCAGGGCCGCTCGCCTTCGGTCCGGTCGAGCAGCGCCTTCAGCTCGCGCTCCGCGTCGGCGACGGCGGACGGCGGGACCGTGACGGTGGTGTTGGCCAGAGCCCACTCCGCCGCATGGCGACCCGAGCGCCTGCCGTACGTGATCGTCTCCATCAGGGCGTTCCCGCCGAGCCGGTTGGCGCCGTGGACCGAGACGCACGCGCACTCGCCTGCCGCGTAGAGGCCCTCGAGCTCCGTGCGGCCCGACGTGTCGGTGTCGATGCCGCCCATGTGGTAGTGCGCCCCCGGCCGGACCGGAATCGCCTCGTAGATCGGGTCGACGCCGACGAACACCATCGACAGCTCGCGCGTGCCGGGCAGGCGCTCGATGATCTTCTCCGCTCCGAGGTGCCGGAGGTCGAGGAACACGTTGCCGTCGACGCCGCGTCCCTCGTCGATCTCGGTCTGCTCGGCGCGCGAGACGACGTCCCGCGAGGCGAGCTCCATTGCGTTCGGCGCGTAGCGGGCGAGAAAGCGCTCGTCCTCCCCGTTGAGCAGGTATGCGCCCTCGCCCCGGCACGCCTCCGTGATCAGCACCCCCGACGGCGCGAGCGTCGTCGGGTGGAACTGCATCATCTCCATGTCCTTGAGGGGAACGCCGGCGCGGAGCGCCATCGTCATTCCGTCGCCGGTGCACGCGTAGGCGTTCGTCGTCCCGACGTACAGGCGGCCGGCGCCGCCGGTGCACAGGATCACGGTCTTGGCGCCGATCGTCTTCAGGCCGCCGTTGAGGAGGTCCCAGCAGATGACACCCTGGCAGCGGCCGTCCTCGACGACGAGCTTCCAGGCGAAGTACTCCTCGTAGACGCGGACGTCCCGCCGCATCATCTGCTCGTAGAGCACGTTCACGAGCACGTGGCCGGTGATGTCGGCGGCATACGCCGTCCGCGGCTCGCCGGCGGCACCGAAGGCGCGTTGCGCGATGCGGCCATCTTCCCTCCGCGAGAAGTTCGCGCCCCAGTTCTCGAGCTGGTAGACGTCCCCGGGCGCTTCGTTGCAGAGGATCTCGATCGCGTCCTGGTCGCCGAGGTAGTCGGAGCCCTTGACCGTGTCGTAGGCATGCTCCTCGGGGCTGTCCTCGGACGCGTTCCCGAGTGCCGCGTTGATCCCGCCCTCAGCCGCGCTGGAGTGGCTGCGAACCGGGTGAAGCTTCGAAACCACTGCGACGTCGGCGCCGATGTCGAATGCCTCGATCGCGGCGCGCATGCCAGAGAGACCTGCGCCTACGACCAGGACGTCGTGCTTCGCCTCCATCGGAGGTGTGAAGCTATCGGAAACGCCGAAGCGGCTGCGTCAGACGTCGCGGCGGCCGGAAATCCACCGCACGAGCTTCGGCAAGGGGTCGTAGAAACGGTCGACGACGCGCTCCTTCAGCGGGATGATCGCGTTGTCGGTGATCGTGATTCCCTCCGGGCACACGTCGCCGCAGCACTTGGTGATGTTGCAGAGACCGATGCCGCCGTCGCCCCTGACCAGCTCCATGCGGTCGAGCGTGTCGAGCGGGTGCATCTCCAGACTTGCGAGCCGGACCATGAACCGCGGGCCGAAATAGCTCGGCTGGAGCCGGTGATCGCGCAGGACGTGACAGACGTCCTGGCAGAGGAAGCATTCGATGCATTTCCTGAACTCGGCGAGCCGATCGACGTCCTCCTGGCCGATCGACCATTCGGCGTCGGCCTTCGGCGTGAACGGCGGGATCTTCTTGTTGACCTCGTAGTTCCACGACACGTCGGTGACCAGGTCGCGGATGACGGGGAAGGCCTGCATGGGCTGAACCGTGATCGGCGCTTCCTCGGGCAGGGCGTCGAGTCGGGTCTTGCACATCAACCGCGGCTGCCCGTTCACCTCGGCGCTACAGGAGCCGCACTTCGCCGCCTTGCAGTTCCAGCGGACGGCGAGATCCTTCGCCTGCGACCGCTGGATCTCGAGGACGGCGTCGAGAACGACCATCCCCGGCTCGGCGTCGATCGGGTAGTCGAGGAAGGAGCCGCCGGTTGCGTCTCCGCGCCAGATCCGAAGCGTGCGGGTACTCACTGCGCCTCCGCCGTCTTCCGGTCCTCGACGAGCTGTGCCAGCGTCGCGGACTTGACGACCGGCCTCGGCGCGACCTGCATGCCGTCGGGCCCCTTCCGGACGATGACGTTCTGGTCGGCCCAGTAGTCGTCGAACGCCGGGAAGTCGAGTCTGCTGTGTGCGCCGCGGCTCTCCTCGCGGAGCAGGGCCGAGCGGGTGACCGCCTGGGCGACGACGAGCATGCTCCGAAGATCTCGGCAGAGGTGCCAGCCCGGGTTGTAGGCGGTGTCGCCGGCCGGCGCGTGGACGTCGGCCACGCGGCGCTCGAGCTCGTTGAGCTCGGCTGCCGCGCCGGCCAGACCGGCGCGGTCGCGGAAGATGCCGACACCGCTCTGCATCGTCTCTTGCAGCGAAGCGTGGAGGGCGTACGGGTCTTCCTCGCCCGGCCCCGATAGGTAGCCGGTCATCTCGTCGGCTGCCTCCTCGATCTGAGCGTCCACGGCCCCGGAACCCGGCGCCTCGGCTGCGTACGCCGCCGCCCCTTCCCCGGCGCGCTTGCCGAACACGAGCAGGTCGGAGAGCGAGTTTCCGCCCAGGCGGTTTGCACCGTTCATGCCGCCCGAGGACTCGCCTGCCGAGAACAGACCCGGCACGGTGCTCGCTGCGGTCTCCGCGTCGACGACGATCCCGCCCATGAAGTAGTGGCAGGTCGGCCCGACCTCCATCGGCTCCTTGGTGATGTCGACGCCGGCGAGCTCCATGAACTGGGCGTACATGCTCGGCAGCTTCTTCTGCACGCTCGCCGCAGGCAGGTGCGAGACGTCCAGGAGGACGCCGCCGTGGGGCGTGCCGCGGCCTTCCTTCACCTCGGTGTAGATCGCCCGGGAGACGACGTCCCGCGTCGAGAGCTCCAGCCGCTTCGGGTCGTAGCGCTCCATGAACCGCTCGCCGTCCACGTTGCGCAGGAGGCCTCCTTCGCCGCGGACAGCTTCGGTGACGAGGAGGCCGACGACCCCGGGCGGCCAGACCATGCCGGTCGGGTGGAACTGGACGAACTCCATGTCGACGAGATCCGCGCCGGCCTCGTAGGCGAGCGCGTGCCCGTCGCCCGTGCACTCCCACGAGTTGGACGTGACCCGCCAGCACTTCCCCGCTCCGCCGGTCGCGAGCACGACCGCCCGCGCCGTGAAGACGACGAACCTGCCCGTCGCCCGCCGGTAGCCGAAAGCGCCGCACACTCGTTCGCCGTCCTTCAGCAGACGCGTGATCGTGCATTCCATGAAGACGTCGATCCCCGCGTGCACGGCCTTGTCCTGCAGCGTTCGAATCAGCTCGAGGCCCGTGCGGTCGCCGATGTGGACAAGGCGTCTGTACGTGTGGCCGCCGAATGCGCGCTGCGCCATCTTCCGCTCGGGGGTGCGGTCGAAGATCCCTCCCCACTGCTCCAGCTCGCGCACGCGGTCCGGCGCCTCCTTCGCGTGCAGCTCGGCCATGTGCCAGTTGTTCAGGTACTTGCCGCTGAACAGGGTGTCCTGGAAGTGAATGCGCCAGTTGTCCTCGGCCTGGACGTTGCCGAGAGCGGCCGCGATGCCCCCTTCGGCCATTACCGTGTGCGCCTTGCCGAGCAGGGACTTGCAAACCAGTGCCGTACGCGCCCCTTGCTCGGTCGCGGCGATCGCCGCGCGCAAGCCGGCGCCGCCGGCGCCGATCACGATCACGTCGTACTCGTAGGACTCGAGCTCCACTAGAAGATCTTCGGGTCGTGGAACACGCCCGCGGCCGCGAGCCGGATGTACAGGTCGGCGGCGACGACGGAGAAGAGGCTCAGCCACGCCCACTCCCTGTGCATCGCGTTCAAGAAGCTGACGCCGCGCCAGACCTTGTGCCGCGCGCGGGCGCCGCCCGAGCAGGTGAAGCAGTCGAGCCTGCCGCCCACCAGATGGCGAGCCGAGTTGCACCCGAACGTGAACCCTGTGAGGAGGACGACGTTGACGAGCAGGACGAGCGTCCCCAGTCCGAGCCCGACCTCCAGCGATCCGCCGGAGTCGCGGAACAGGAATGACCGTCCCGTGTCGTACCAGAGGAAGCCGAGGACGATGGTCGCGAGGTAGAGGAAGTACCGGTGCACGTTCTGGAGGACGTACGGGAAGGAGGCCTCGCCCCGGTACCGCCGGCGGGGTAGCCCGGCGACAGCGCATGCAGGCGGGGCGAGGAAGAACGCCCGGTAGTAGGCCTTGCGGTAGTAGTAACACGTGAACCGCAGGCCCAACGGCACCCAGACCGCGAAGAAGGCTCCCGAGAACGGCGCGTCGAAGCCGATCAGGCTCTTCAGGTCGGGGGAGTAGAACGGCGACAGGTAGTGCGCGCCGCCGTCGGTGTAGAGGTAGTCGGATCCGAGCGCGACCGCAACGGTCGCGTAGATCCCCAGCGTCGCCAGACCGACCGCGGTGAGGACCGGCGCAATCCACCAGCGGTCCCGCCTCGCAGTCGCGCCGAGGGGTGCCGACGCGGCGTGCGTGCTCACGATTCGACGCTAACCCGGCGGCCTGCGCAACGCCTCGGTAATTCCCCGACTAGACGCGCGGCCCGGCCGCAGCCACGGCCTCGCCCGCCGAGTCTGCGAACTTCTCGAAGTTCTCCCGGAACATCCGCGCGAGCTCGTGGGCACGGTGGTCGTAGGCCTCAGGGTCGCGCCAGGTCGCGCGCGGGTCGAGCAGGTCGTCGTCGACGCCGGGCACGGACACCGGCACCTCGAAGCCGAACACCGGGTCGTCGCGGTACTCGACGCTGCGCAAGCCCTCGTCCAGCGCGGCGCGCAGGAGACTGCGCGTCGCCGCGATCGGCATCCGATGCCCCTCGCCGAACGGCCCGCCGGTCCACCCCGTGTTCACGAGCCACACGGTGGCATGCGGATGGGCGTGCAGCTTCTCGCCGAGCATGTGCGCGTAGACAGCGGGCTCTTGAGGGATGAACGGCGCACCGAAGCAGGTCGAGAACGTCGCCTGCGGCTCGGTGACGCCGATCTCGGTTCCGGCGACCTTCGCCGTGTAGCCCGAGAGGAAGTAGAACATCGCCTGGTCGCGAGTGAGCCGGGCGATCGGCGGCAAGATCCCGAATGCATCGGCGGTGAGCATGATCACCGCGCTCGGATGCCCGGCCTGCTTGGTCGGCAGCGAGTGCGAGATCTGCTCGAGCTTGTAGGCAGCGCGCGTGTTCTCCGTCTTCGAGTCGTCGTCCAGGTCGAGGACGCCGTTCTCGTCGACGACCACGTTCTCGAGGATCGTCCCGAACGTGTGCGTCGTCCGGTAGATCTCCGGCTCGGCCTCGGCCGAGAGCCGGATCACCTTCGCGTAGCAGCCGCCCTCGATGTTGAAGACGCCGCTGTCGCCCCAGCCGTGCTCGTCGTCCCCGATCAGGGAACGCTCGGGGTCGGCGGACAGCGTGGTCTTGCCCGTCCCCGAGAGCCCGAAGAAGATCGCCACGCGGCCGTGGTCGTCGACGTTCGCCGAGCAGTGCATCGGGAAGACGCCTTCGAGCGGAAGGCGGTCGTTCATCAGCGTGAAGATCGACTTCTTGATCTCGCCACCGTAAAACGTCCCGCCGATCAGCACTTCGTTGCGGGTCGGGTGGAGCACGACGAACGTGCCCGTCCGTGTGCCGTCCTCCTCGGGGTCCGCCTCGACGTCCGGCGTGTGCAGCACGAGCGCCTGCGGCTCGAAGTCCTCCAGCTCGTCCGCAGCCGGGTCGATGAACATCGTCTTCGCGAACAGCGCGTGGTAGGGGTGGTTGGTGACCACTCGCACGGCAATCCGGTGGGCGTGGTCGGCTCCCGCGAACGCGTCGACGACGTAGACGTCGCCCGCGTCCAGCCGCGCGACCACCTTCTCGCGAAGCCCGCCGAATTGCTCCTCGGCGATGGGCTGGTTGACCGAGCCCCACCAGATGCGATCCTCGGATTCGGGTTCGCGAACCACGAACTTGTCCTTGGGGGAGCGGCCGGTGAACCGGCCCGTGTCGACGACGAGCGGCCCGCCTTCGGCGAGCTGTGCCTCGCCCCGCCCCAGCGCGTGCGCATAGAGCAGCGCCGTCGTCGGCTGCCGAAATATCCGGCCTTCCGGGCTGAGTCCGTGTTGGCCGAGCGGGGTCTCGGTCGTGATCGCGATAGGCAGGCTCCTCGTCCGAATCCTATGCGAGGCGGTGAACATGCATCCGCACGCGGCGGCCGACGACCGTCGCTTCGGCGAAGCAGAGCGTCTCGTTGACCCATGCGTAGCGCGAGTCGTCCGACTCGAGCGTCATCGCCAGCGCGACGCTGAAGCTTCGTCCATTCGCGTCCTTGCGCCCGAGGCCGGTCAGCGAGAAGACGAGTCGCGCGCCGTCGTCGGTCGCGATCGCACCCGCGAGGTCCGCGAGCAGGACGCCGTCGCCGCGCACGCGAGGATTGTTCGAGAAGCGGACGTCGCCCTCGACCTTCGGTCCGGTCGCGCGACCGGTTCCGGACGCGTAGCCGACCCCGTCGAGTCCTCCGTACGGCCGGACGACGACGTACTCCCCCTCGTAGCGCAGGTCGAGATCGAAAAGGTGCTCGAGCCTCATGCGCGGCGACCAGCCTACAGGGGTCGCGCAACGTGACGCGAACTCCGACCCGTGCAGGAGATCGAGCGCTTCCTCAGCTCGCCCGCCTTTTCGGACGGGACTCGGCGCGCCTACAGGGTCGATCTGGAGCAGTTCGATGCCTGGCTGCGTGGGCGCAGCCTCACCGTGGCCGACGTCGACGTCCGCGTCCTCACCGACTACGCAGCCCAGCTCGGGCGCGGTCGGCCACGACTCGCGCCGGCGACGATCAGCCGCAAGCTCTCGGCGATCCGGTCGCTGCTTCGCTCCGCACGAGGAGCCGCCGCCGTTCCCGACGCCTCGCTCGCACCCCGGCGCCGACGGCGCCTGCCGGTAGCGCCGAAGCCGGCCGAGGTCGACGCGCTGCTGGACCGGCTGGACGGCGACGGCCCGCTCGCGCTGCGCAACCGGGCGCTCGTCGAGCTCGTCTACTCGGCCGGGCTCCGCAGCGCCGAGGCGGTCGGCCTCGATCTCCAAGACGTCGACTTCGAGCAGGAGCTCGTGCACATCCGCGGCAAGGGCGGCAAGGAGCGGGCGGTGCCGCTCGGCGAGGAGGCCGCGTTCCGCCTGGCGCGCTACCTGCGCGAAGCCCGCCCGCAGCTCGTGCGGGGTGCAGACGATGCCGTCTTTCTCTCGGCCCACGGGCGGCGACTCGACACGAGTACCCTCCGCCGGCTCACCCCGAACCCGCACAAGCTGCGACACGCCTTCGCGACGCATCTCCTCGAGGGCGGCGCCGACCTCAGGGTGATCCAGGAGCTCCTCGGCCACAGCTCGCTCTCGACGACCCAGATCTACAGCCACGTGGACGGCCGGCGGTTGCGCCGCGTCTACGACCGCGCCCACCCGCGTTCCTGACGAAACGAAGGACATCGACACTTCGGTGTAAGCCGAACTGTTGATGAGCTACCGTCCTTCCGTGATCGAGAGAGGCGACGCAGACATCGCCGCAGCCGCCGCACTCCTCTCGGAACCGGCCCGCGCCAAGTTGGTCCTCGCCCTCATGGACAAGGACCCGCTACCGGCCAGCGAGCTCGCCGCCCGCGCGGGGATCGCGAGGTCGACGGCGAGCGAGCACCTCGCCCGGCTCGTCGACGGCGGCTTCCTGGCCGCATCCAGGAAGGGGCGCCACCGCTACTACTGCCTCGCCGATCCTGCCGTCGCCGCCGTCATCGAGACGCTCGCGGTCGTCGCTCCGCAACGGCCGGTGCGTTCGTTGCGCGAGGCGACGAGAAGCGCCCTGATCCGCGAGGCGCGGACGTGCTACGACCACCTTGCCGGCCGACTCGGCGTCGCCGTGACGCAGGCATTCGAGCGTGAGGGCGTGCTCCGCCGCCGGAACGGGACGTTCGAGCTCGGCGACCGGGCGACCGACCGAGCCGTCCGACTCGGAATCGACCTCGACGCCCTTGCGCGACAACGACGGCCGCTGGTTCGGGGCTGCCTCGACTGGAGCGAGCGCGAGCTGCACGTGGCGGGCGCATTCGGCGCCGCACTCGCGGCTCGGCTGTTCGAGCTCGGGTGGGTCAGGCGATACGACACCAGCCGGGCGGTCGAGCTTACGGACGAGGGGCGCCGCCTGCTGCGCAAGGAGCTCGGCGTCACCTGACCTCCTGACGGCCGGGCGTCCACGCCTGACCGGATGGACCGCCCCGACAGAGGCAGGCAATCCGGACGACGCCGCGAACAGCGGCGCATGCGCGATCGAGATCTCGACGGGTTCCTGGCAGTGCTCGCCGCGCGCCGGTCGCCGCGCACGGTGGACGCGTACCGGCGCGACCTTGCTCACCTCTCCGGCTGGTTGGGAAAGCCGATCGGCTTGGCGTCCACCGACGATCTGAACGCCTACCTGGCGCAGCTTCGAGCCGACGGACGCGCGCCGGCCACGATCTCGCGGCGGATCTCGGCTGCACGCTCCTTCTTCGTGCACCAGGTCATGCTCGGCATGCGCGCCGACAATCCGGCTGCCGAGCTCGAGCCTCCGCGCCGGCGCTCGAAGCTGCCCAGAACGCTCTCGCCCCGCGAGGCCGAGCGCCTGATCGAGGCCGCGGCGGGCACGACTCCGCGAACGCTCCGCGACGCGGCGCTGGTCGAGCTGCTCTACGGTGCCGGCCTGCGCGTGAGCGAAGCCGTCGGGCTCGAGCGCGGCGGTGTCGATCTGGACGAACGCCTCGTCCGGTGCACGGGCAAAGGGAACAAGGATCGCGTCGTCCCCATCGGCCGGGCGGCAACCGACGCACTCCGCCGCTATCTCTCCCGCGGACGCCCCTACCTCGACCGCCGCCATCGTCCGGAGCTCTTCCTGAATGCGCAAGGCGGCCCCCTCACCCGCTCCGGCGCGTTCCTGATCCTCCGACGCCTCGCCGAAAAGGCCGGGCTCGAGCCGGGTCGCGTCCATCCGCATCTCCTCCGCCATTCGTTCGCGACGCACTTGCTCGAGGGAGGCGCCGACCTGCGCAGCGTCCAGGAGATGCTCGGCCATGCCGATCTCGCCACCACCGAGATCTACCTGCACGTCACCGACCAGCGCCGGCGCGAGACGTACTTCCAGTCACACCCCCATGCGCGGCGACGTTAGATGCCGTCCGAGCTCCCGCCGATGCAGCTCGGCTATGCGCGCACAGACCTGCGGCGAATGCTCGTCGAGGCCGTGCTGCGCGGCGAGAAGACGGCGACGTCGAGCCTGAGAACCGAGTTCGAGCCGCATGCGGACGAGCCGCTGCCCCAGGTCGGCGATCGGTGGTCGTTGCTCGACTACGAGGATCGGCCCGTGGGTGTGGTCGAGACGACCGAGGTTCGGGTCCTCCGCATGGCCGATGTCGATCTGACCTTCGCACGCGACGAGGGCGAGGGCTTCGAGACGGTCACGGAGTGGCGCCAGGCACACGAGCGCTTCTGGAACGCCGAAGAAATCGGCGACGACACGCTGATCGTCGCCGAACGGTTCAGGCTGGTCGAACGCTCGTAGGTTTCGCACCGCGACGCGGTGCAACAAGAGACGTGTGGAGCTCGATCCCCAACTCGTCGGGTTGCTGGCGCTGACCACCGCCGCCGGGTGGCTGATGATCGAGTCGGGCGTGGTGAAGAACCTCCTCGAGCGCCGCCGTCACCGCCGGGTCTGCCCGTCGTGCGGGCGCGACGCGAACACCTGCGGCTGCATGCGCGCGTAGAGCTCTAGCGACCCTTCTTCTTGAGCGCGGACGCGACCTTTGCCGCCGCGTCGCGGAGCGCTCGTTCGAGGCGGTCGTCTTCGGAGAGCCCCTCGAGCAGGACGATCGTGTCGCGGTGCGGCGAGCCGTTCCGGAGGCAGAGGATCGCCAAGCGTCGTACTGCCTGGTTGTCGTCGGCGCTCCCCAGGGTGTGCAGCTGCGGACGGACGGAGTTCACCGCTCCGGGGCTGTCCCGCGAGAGGAGCTCGAGCGAGATCAGCGCCGATCCGCGGCAGGCGGGACTCTCGTCGCCGAGCCCGCGGCCGAGCAGCTCGATCTTCTGCCGGAAGCGGAATTGGCCGACTGCGCGGTACGCGACCGCCCGCTCGCGGTAGTCGGGGCTTCGGGCAGCACCTTCGACCTCGTCTTCCCACTGCCGGCGCAGGTCGGCAAGCTCTCGCTCCTTCCCCTCCGCGGCGAGGTCGGCGGCTCGAGCGGCTGCCTCGGCGAGCGTCAGGAGGAGGCCTGGCCGCCGTTCAGCGAGCGAGGCGCCGGCCCGACGTAGCGGGCCGACGGCCGGAAGAGGCGACCCGTGCGCTTCTGCTCGAGGATGTGCGCCGACCACCCGGCGACGCGGGAGCAGGCGAACATCGCCGGCGCGACAGGAGACGGAATCTCGGCGACGTCGAGGACGAGAGCGGAGTAGTACTCGACGTTCGTCATCAGCGGCCGCTCCGGGTGCCGCCTCTGAAGCTCGGCGAGGGCGGCCTGCTCGAGCTCCTCGGCGACGGCGATCAGCGGTGCGCCGAGCTCTCGCGCGGTTTGCTTGAGGATCCGCGACCGGGGATCCTCGGCGCGGTACACACGGTGCCCGAAACCCATGATCCGCTTGCCGGCATCGAGTGTCTCTTTCACCCAGCGTTCCGGGTCACCCGTTGCGGCCACCTCCTCGAGCATCGGCTTCACGTACGCCGGGGCGCCTCCGTGCAGCGGGCCTGAGAGCGCGCCGACTGCCGCCGAGAGGGCGGCGCCGCAGTCGGCGCCGGTCGAGGCGACGACGCGGGCGGTGAAGGTCGAGGCGTTCAGACCGTGCTCGGCCGTGCAGATCCAGTAGGTGTCGAGCGCCTGCACCTGCCGCGGATCGGCATGGCCGCGCCAGCGGAGCAGGAACTTCTCGGCAGCGGTTTTCCCCTGGGCGACGACGTCCTCCTGAACCGAATCCTCGTGGCCGTCCGCGATCCGGGCGGAGCGCGCGAGAATCGCCATCATCTGCGCGGAGAGTCGGCCGAGGTCTGTGCGGGCCTGCTCGTCCGAGATCTCGCTCAGCTTGCCGAGGGACCAGATGCCGCCCAGGCGGGCGGTCTCTGCCTGCAGGTCGGCGGGCGTGTTCCCCGTGAGCGCCACCGGCTCGTACGGCTCGGGATCGGGCATCGCCGAGCTCAGGTCGTTGTCGACGAGCAGGCCCCAGACCCGCTCGTACGGGTAGTGCCCGACCAGCTCCTCGATGTCGACGCCGCGGTAGCGGAGCGAGCCGCCTTCGCGGTCGGGCTCGGCGATCTCCGTCTCGACCGCGACGACGCCCTCGAGACCGGCCTTGAACTCGTTCACGAACCGCAATCTACCCGGACCGCGGCCTTCAACACGTGGGGTAGAGTCAAGCGCCGTGGCCCACCGCGTGACCTTGATTCCCGGCGACGGTACGGGCCCCGAGCTGACCGAGGCGACCCGCCGCGTGCTCGAGGCGACCGGCGTCGAGTTCGATTGGGACGTCCAGCACGCCGGCACGGACGTGATGGACGAGCACGGCGGCAACCCGCTCCCGGAACACGTGCTCGACTCGATCCGCGAAAACGGCGTCGCGCTGAAGGGGCCGATCACCACCCCGATCGGCGGCGGCTTCCGCTCGGTCAACGTCGGCCTTCGGCGTGAGCTGGACCTGTTCGCCCAGGTGCGGCCGTGCAAGTCGTACGAGGGCGTTCGATCGCGCTTCGACGACGTCGACCTGATCATCGTCCGCGAGAACACCGAGGACCTCTACGCGGGGATCGAGTACGAGCAGGGCACGCCCGACGCGGAGGAGCTGATCCGCTGGATCGAGTCGAAGGGCGGCAGGCTGCGCTGGCGCGACGCGGGGATCTCGATCAAGCCGATCTCCGTCACCGGCACGAGACGGATCTTCGAGTTCGCGTTCGACTACGCGCGCCGCAACGGCCGGCGGAAGATCACGGCGGTGCACAAGGCGAACATCATGAAGTTCTCGGACGGGCTCTGGCTGCGGGTCGCGCGCGAGGTCGCCGAGCAGAACCCGGACATCGCGTTCGACGACCGGATCGTGGACAACATGTGCATGCAGCTCGTCCAGCGTCCGGAGGAGTACGACGTGCTCGTGCTGCCGAACCTCTACGGCGACGTCCTTTCCGACCTCTGCGCCGGGATGATCGGCGGGCTGGGGATGGCGCCCGGCGCGAACTTCGGCGAGCACTCGGCGGTGTTCGAGCCGACCCACGGCTCCGCGCCCAAGTACAAGGGCCAGAACAAGGTCAATCCGATGGCCGAGATGCTCTCCGGGATGCTGATGCTGCGCCACCTGGAGGAGCAGGACGCGGCCGACCGGCTCGAGGCCGCGATCGCCGACGTCATCCGCGAGGGGAGGAGCGTGACCTACGACATGAAGCCGGCCCGCGACGACCCGACCGCGGTCGGGACGAGCGGGGTCGCCGACGCGATCGTCGAGAAACTCGGAGTAACGGTCCGATGAGTCAGCTGCCCCGCGGCCGCTACGAGTTCAAGCCGACGGTCGGAAGGCGGAAGGTGACGATCGTGGGCGCCGGTAACGTCGGCGCCACGTGCGCGCTGGAGGTGGCTCGGCGCGACTACGCGGACGTCGTCCTGGTCGACATCATCCCGAACTTCCCGCAGGGGAAGGCGCTCGACATGAACCAGGCCGGTTCCGTCCTCGGCTTCGAGCCGAACATCGTCGGCACGAACGACTACGACGAGACGGAGGGCTCGGACGTCGTCGTGATCACCGCCGGCAAGCCTCGCTCCCCGGGGATGAGCCGCGACGACCTGGTGACGACGAACGAGGCAATCGTCGGCTCCGTCACCCGTGAGGTGGTCAAGCGCTCGCGCGACGCGATCGTCGTCGTCGTCTCCAATCCCCTCGACGCGATGTGCCACGTGGCCAAGACGGCCTCGCGCTTCAAGAAGAACCGCGTTTTCGGGATGGCCGGGATCCTCGATACCGCACGCTTCTCCGCCTTCATCGCCTGGGAGACCGGCTGCTCCGTCAAGGACGTCACGGCGATGGTCCTTGGCGGCCACGGCGACCAGATGGTGCCCGTCGTCTCCGCGACCACCGTCGGCGGGATCCCGCTCGAGCAGCTCGTCTCCCGCGCGCGAATCACGAAGATGGTCGAGCGGACCCGCGGCGGCGGAGGCGAGATCGTCGACCTCCTCGGCACCTCTGCCTGGTACGCGCCCGGCGCGGCCGCGGCGCAGATGGTCGACGCGATCGTGCTCGACCAGAAGCGCGTCCTGCCCTGCACCGCCTACCTCGAGGGCGAGTACGGCGTCCGCGATCTGTACATGGGCGTCCCCGTGAAGCTCGGAGCCGGCGGCGTCGAGGAGATCGTGAAGCTCAAGCTCTCCGACGCCGAGAAGCGGATGTTCAAAGAGTCGGCGGCCGCGGTCCGAGACGTCGTCCAGGTGCTGAAGAAGCGCTGAGCGGGCGACGGACCACCGTCTGCGCGGTCGCCCTGGACGTGAGCGGCAGGGTCTTGCTCCAGCGCCGTCGCGACCTTGACGTGTGGGCGCTTCCCGGGGGAGCCGTCGAGCGCGGCGAGACGATCGCGGAGGCCGTCGTCCGAGAGGTCGAGGAAGAGACGGGCTGCCAAACCGAGGTTGTCCGCCTGGTCGGCGTCTACTCGAACCCGGCTCAGACGACGATCACCTACCCGAACGGAGACATCGTGGCCTACGTCTCCGTTTGCTTCGAATGCCGCTTCGTCGACGGCGAGCCGCGAGCCACGGAGGAGTCGTCGGATGCGCGCTGGTTTGCGCCCGAGGAGGCCTTGGCCGTGCTCTGGGGCATTCACCGGAACCGCCTGCGCGATGCGCTTGAGCGCGGCGAGACCGCCGTCTGGACGTAACCGCAGTGACAGACCTGGGTCTGTCACTGCCTCTAAGCTGACGCCGATGGATCTCGGACTCCGCGGAAGGACTGCGATCGTCTGCGGCGCCTCGTCCGGAATGGGCCTCGCGATCGCCGAGACGCTCGCCGCCGAGGGCGCGAACGTGGCGATGTTCGCCAGACGGCGCGACGTACTCGAGCGCGAGGCCGAGCGGATCGGCGCACTGCCGGTTCGCGGTGACCTGATCGTCCCGAAGGACCTGGCCAAGCTCGTCGACCTGACGATCGACGCGTTCGGCGGAATCGACATCCTCGTCAACAACGGCGGCGGACCGCCGGCAGGCCCGGCGGTCGGTGTCGGAGACGAGGCGATCGAGGAGGCGGTCGAGCTGCTCCTGCTCTCGGTGATCCGGCTGACCAACCTGTGCCTGCCTCACCTGGAGAAGAGCGGTCGCGGCCGGATCGTCAACATCGAGTCGAGCTCGGTGCGGGCGCCGATCGACAATTTGGCGCTGTCGAATGCGCTCCGGCCCGGCGTGGTCGGCTGGATGAAGACCTTGGCCCGCGAGGTCGGGCCCAGGGGGATCACGGTCAACACGATCGCCCCTGGCCGGATCGACACCGAGCGCATCCGCGCCGTCTACGGTGACTCCGCACCGACCGACGACATCCCGCTCGGGCGGGTCGGAGACCCGGCCGAGATCGGGGCGGTCGTCTCCTTCCTCGCCTCCGACCGCGCCGGCTACATGACCGGTGCGGTCGTGCCGGTCGACGGCGGCTTGACCCGCAACTTGCTCTAGCGTGGGGGAACCCAGGGTTCCCCGACGGGTCCCCGCCTTCGCGGCAGCGCACTGCAAAGCGACCCTGGCCTCCCGCCGGGCAACCTCTCCCGCAGCCTCGACGGGCAAAGCCCGCCGACGCGCCACCAACCATGGGCCTCCGGCAGCCTCGACGGGCAACGCCCGCCGAGGCGCCACCAACCATGGGCCTCCGGCAGCCTCGTCGGGCAACGCTCGCCGATGCGCCACCAACCATGGGCCCGGCTCCGGCCGTCAACGGCAGCGGCCCTAGAAGGGTCGAGAAGTGGGCCTTTGTTGACCGGTCGGAAGCTGTTTTCACCCGGACGCCTACTGGGCGGTGGGCTGATGCTGCTGCTCGCCACCGCCGCCGTCCTCTGGCTGTGGCCGTCGAACGAGTTCCTGCTCCTTCCCGACTCTGCACGGCCGGTCGCCCCGCTCGTCTCCGTCGAAGGTGGCAAGGATCCCAGCGGACCGGGTGGCATCTACTACGACGCCGTCGTCATCCGCCGCGCGAAGCTCTTCGAGCAGCTCTTCCCGTCGATCCACGACGGCGCGACGCTCGTTCCGGAGCGCCAGATCAACCCGCCGGGCGCCAGCGACCGCCAGCGGCGGACCGAGGATCTCCGCGAGATGGCCCGCTCGCAGGACATCGCCGGCGCCGTGGCGCTGAAGTACCTCGGTTACGACGTCACCCTGCGGGCAATCGGAGCGCTGATCTCGGAGGTGGTCGAGGGCTCGCCTGCCGCCAAGGCGGGCCTCCAGCCGACAGACGTCATCGTCGGCGTCGACGGCACGACCGTCAGGACGACTGCCGACCTGCGCCGCCTGATCTCCAAGCACAAGCCCGGCGAGCGCGTCCGGCTGACCGTGCGCTCCGGCAGCGGGCTCCGGCAGGTGCGAGTCGGGACGATCGCCGGCGACCAGGGGCGTCCGTTGATCGGCATCCTCGTCGACCAGGCGACGCAGGTGAAGCTCCCGATCGCGGTCCGGATCGACGCGGGGTCGATCGGCGGCCCCTCGGCGGGCCTCGCCTTTGCGTTGGACGTGCTCGAGGAGCTCGGACACGACGTCGACCGTGGCTACCGGGTCGCGGCGACGGGCGAGCTCGAGCCGGACGGCTCGGTGATCCCGATCGGCGGAGTGAAGCAAAAAGCGATTGGCGTGCGCCGCGCGAAGGTGGACGTCTTCCTTGTGCCAGCTGGGGATAACGCGAAAGAGGCCCGCAAGTACGCAGGAGGAGTCCGGGTGATCGCTGTGGAGAGTTTTCGACAGGCGTTGCAGGCGCTGGCAACATTACCGCCGAAGCATTAAAAAGCGCTGCATATCCGCATTTTCGAATCGTCCGCAAACAGCATGGTTTTCGTGGTCGTGCCTCTTGATCGCCGACTGGACCGGCCTATCATCGCTGGCGGTTCGTCTGGCATCCGGGAGGGACGGGGGAGAGCGTGGGCAAGCGGGTCGAAGTCACGTGCGAGGATTGCTTCTTCCACAAGCGGGCGCTGTGCGCGCTCGTCCTGGAGTCGCCCTGTCCCACGTTCAGGCACGCCGAGCGCGGAACGCTCGAGCCGCCGCGGCAGCCGCGGCTCGTGCCTCGGCCGGTGAGCGCGTTCGCGCGCGAAGTCGCAGCGGCGTAGGCTTCGCGCCGTGAGCGCACCGCAGCCGCCCGGGATTCCCGAGCAGCCCCCGGCTCCGGTTGCCGGGCCGCTCTCCCCGCCGGCGTCGTCACCGCCGCCTCCTGAGCGGGGGGCGAAGAACGACCAGCCCTCGACGTGGCAGCCGATCCTCTACCTGAAGATCGGATTGCTGCTCTTCGTGGTCGCCTACTCGATCGCGTTCGTCGTCGAGAACAGCAAAGAGATCAACATCCACTTCGTGTTCGCGACCGCGAAGGTGAGGCTGATCTGGGAGATCCTGCTCCTGCTCGTGATCGGGATGGTCGGCGGGATCCTGCTGTCTCAGCTATACCGCCACCGGCGACGAGCGCAGCTCACGAAGAAGTCCGGCAAGGCGCGCGACTCCCTCCCGGACGTCGCCGACCGAGACGAAGCTGTAAGCGAACCGCGCTGAGGCGCCGCCGCCCTGCCCGGGCGGGAAGAAGTCGCTGCCCTTCACGAACGTCACGCCTTGCTCCTCGGCGCGAGCCAGGAGCGCCCCGGCGTCGGTGCCGGATGGGAAGTCGAGCCAGCAGAAGTAGCCGCCCTGAGGCCTGCTCCACGACGAGCCCTCGGGCAGCTCTGCCTCGAACGCCTCGAGCATCGCGTCTCGCCGCGAGCGCAACAGCCCGATCACGCGCTCGACGTTCGGCTCGAGGCGGCCGCGGCGGACGAACTCGAACGCAGTCGCCTGCGGAAGGAGCGCGGGTGTCAGGTACGTCTGGACGGCCAGCGCCTCGAGCCGCCCGATCAGCTCGGTCGGGCCGACGAGGTAGCCGACACGGAGACCCGGGGCGACGATCTTCGAGAAGGAGAACGAGTAGACGACTCCTTCGCCTGCGGCCAGCTCGTAGATGCTCGGCAGCAGCTCGCCTTCGTAGCGGACGAGTGCGTAGGGATCGTCCTCGACGACCAGCACGCGCCCGTCGCGCGCCAGCTCGGCGATGCGATGACGTCGATCGAGCGAGAGCGTGCGCCCGCTCGGGTTCTGGAACGTCGGGATCGTGTAGAGGAACGCCGCGGGAAGATGCAGGGCGTCCGGATCGAGGCCGTCGTCGTCCATCGGCACGATCACGGGCTCGCCTTCGTAGCGGGCGACGATGTGCAGCGCACGATCGTACGTGGGGCCTTCGACGAGCACGCGCGATCCGCGCTCGACGAGCACGCCCGCCAAGAGCGACAGCCCCTGCAGCGAGCCGTTCGTGATCAGCACTTGCCGCGTGTCGACACCGTGGCGCTGCGCGACCCACTCCCGCAGCGGAGCGTAGCCGCCCACCGGCCCATAGTTGAGGACGGTCGCCCCGTCGCGCTCGAGCGCTTCACGCGCGCAGTCGGCGAGCTCCTCGGCAGGGAGGCACTCGGGCGCCGGCACACCGCGGGCGAAGGAGATCGCCATCTCGGCCAGTGTAGTGACGGCCGATCCGGGTAGGTGGGGTCAATGGAGCTCTACCAAGCAGAGTGGTGTCCGCACTCCCACCTGGTCCGGCAACGGCTCACCGAGCTCGGACTCGACTTCGTCGCCCACCAGGTCCCGGCCGAGCCGGCGGAGCGCGAGCAGATGCGTCGGGCGGTCGGAGAAGACTCGATCCCGGTGCTGGTCGACGACGAGCACATCGTGCGCGGAGACGACGAGATCCTCGCCTACCTCGACGAGCGCTACGACGAAGGCCCGGACGCCGGCGACCATCGCATGAAGGCGCTGAAGGAGGTGCCGGACTTCGCCGAGGTCGCGAACTGACTCGTCCCTTTGGGCCGAGCGGCACGATCTGGCACTCGACGCACACAGCCCCCGCCCTGGGTGGGGGGCTACCCCTTTCCCCTTCCGGCGACGATAGCCGCCCCAGCAGCACGCAACTGTGCCAGATGCGTTCCAGATCGAACGCGGCGCGCAGGCCGCGTGCGCCGGTTGGGCTCAGCCCCGGGCGACCTCGGCCGCGAGGTGCGCCGCCTCGGTCGGCGACGTGCCCACCCGCACGCCGCTCGCCTCGAGCGCCTCCTTCTTCGCCTGGGCAGTGCCGGATGAGCCCGTGATGATCGCGCCCGCGTGCCCCATCGTCTTCCCCGGCGGCGCGCTGAAGCCGGCGATGTAGGCGACGACGGGCTTCGACATCTCCGCGGCGATGAAACGCGCCGCCTTCTCTTCTTCGTCGCCGCCGATCTCGCCGACCATCACCACCAGCTCGGTCTCCGGATCGGCCTCGAACTTCGCCAGCACGTCGATGAACGACGAGCCGACGACCGGGTCGCCGCCGATCCCGACGATCGTCGAGTTGCCGAGCCCGAGCCCGGTCAGCTCGTGCCCGATCTGGTAGGTCAGCGTGCCCGAGCGTGAGACCAGGCCGATCGAGCCCTCGCTGAAGATCTCGGCCGGGATGATCCCGACGTTCGCCTTCCCGGGCGACAGCGCCCCGGGGCAGTTGGGGCCGATCATCGTCACGCCACGCGGCTGGATGTAGTTGAAGACGCGCAACATCTCGTGTGCAGGAAGGCCTTCGGCAATGCAGACGACCGTGGCGATGCCGGCGTCTACCGCCTCGTAGATCGCATCCGCGGCGAAACGGGCAGGGACGAAAACCATCGTCGTGTTGGCCCCGGTTTCGCGCACGGCGTCGGCGACGGTGTCGAACACGGGCACGCCCTCGACGTCCTGGCCGCCCTTGCCGGGTGTCACCCCGGCGACGACCTGCGTCCCGTAGGCCCGGTTCCGCAGCCCGTGGAACGACCCCTCGCGGCCCGTCAGGCCTTGAACGAGGAGCTTCGTCTCTCGGTCGACGATGATTGCCATCAGGCGCTCTTGACCGCTTTGACGGCGATCCGCTCGAGCTTGATCCAGCCGTCCGTGATTCGGTCAGCCGCGAGCTCGCGCACGCGCTCCGCCTCCTCGCCCTCGCAGCCGGCCCGCTCGAGCCATCCTTCGAGCTCGATCGGCTTCTCGAAGAAACGGACGTCGTCCACTCCCAGCCCGCTGTCCTCCAGCATCGTCCGCCACTCCTCCGCCGAGTAGTTCCGGACATGGGACGGATCGCGGAGGCGCTCGGCCTCCTCCAGCGCTTCGCCGCCGTGGAGGTTGTCGACGACGAGCACCCGGTCGGCAGCGACCCGCGCCATCTCCCGGACGGCTGCGCGAACGTCGGCAAAGTGGTGGGCGGCGACGCGGCAGGCGACGACGTCGAAGCTCGAATCCGCGAACGGCAGATCCTCGCCGCGGCAGACGACGTCGGGCTGCATTCCGGGGGCCGCGTCCGTCGTCACCACCTGGAGGCCGGCCCCTCGCAGCCGGCGAGCGACGTGACCGCCGCCGGTCGCCACGTCGAGCGCGGTCTGCGCGCCCGCGGCCCACTCGACCATGAGGTCGAGATCAGGGCCCTCTCGATGCGCAGGGCTATCGCGGTAAGCCTGCGCCCGTGCCGACCAGACGTCGCTCATACAGCCAGCTCCACTGCCCGCCGCGCGGCATCGAGCATCGTCGGCTCCACGTGCAGGTTCGACGGCGCCGCGTCCGTCAGGAGGCGGCGCGCCTCGTCGGCGTTGGTTCCGTCCAGCCGCACCACGATCGGGTGCTTTATCGTCATCTGCCCGAGCGCCTGGAGGATCCCCCGCGCGACCTCGTCGCAGCGGGTGATCCCGCCGAACACGTTGAAGAAGATCGCCTTCACCTGCGGGTCGCCGGTGATGATCTCGAGCGCGTCGACCACGCCCTGCGCGTCACCGCCGCCGCCGAGGTCGCAGAAGTTGGCCGCGCGGCCGCCGGCCAGCGCGATCACGTCGAGCGTCGACATGACCAGCCCGGCGCCGTTCCCCAGGATCCCGACCTCGCCGTCCAGCTTCACGTAGGTCACGCCCTTCTCCCGCGCGGCCCGCTCCTCGGCAGGATCCGCGTCCGGGTCGCGCATCTCGGCGATGTCGGGGTGCCGGAAGAGCGCGTTGTCGTCCACCGTGAACTTCGAGTCGAGCGCCTTCACCTCGCCCGCAGGCGTGACGATCAGCGGGTTGATCTCGCAGAGCATCGCGTCGAACTCGACGAAGGCCCCGTAGAGCCGGCCGACGATCGACGCGATCTGCTTCTGCTCGTCGGGATCGGCGATGCCCGCGCCGTAGATCAGGCGCCGGGCGTGGTACGGCTGGAAGCCCTCGAGCGGGTCGACGTGCAGCCGGACGAGCGCCTCCGGCGTCGAGGCCGCCACCTCCTCGATCTCCACCCCGCCCTGCGTCGTGAGCATGAAGAGCGGCTTCTTCGCGCCCCGGTCGAAGGTGACCGAGAGGTAGTACTCCTTCGCGATGTCCGAGGCCTGCTCGATCCAGAGCTTGCGGACGACGTGGCCGCGGATGTCGAGCCCGAGGATCTCCGAGGCGCGCGCCTCCGCCTCGTCCGGATCGTTCGCCAGCTTGATTCCGCCCGCTTTCCCGCGTCCGCCAGTGAGGACCTGGGCCTTGACGACGACCTGGCCGCCGAGCTCCACGGCCGCCGCCCGAGCCTCCTCCGGGGCCGTCGCCAACCGCCCGGCCGACACGGGAATCCCGGCCCTGCGAAAGAGCTCCTTGCCCTGATATTCGTAGAGATCCAAACCGCAGGCGAGCCTAGCGGACGAGCGCTTGGAAACGCGCGTCGTCTGCGAGCGCTGCGAGGTCTTGGTCTCCCGAGGCGGCGCCGCGCAGGCCTGGATCGAGCGCCAACGACCTGGTGAGGTGCGTGAGCGCAGCCTCGGTGTCCCCCGCCAGGCACTCGAAGCAGGCGAGGTCGTAGAGCAGCGTCCCGTCCTCGCCAAAATCGTGCACCGCCTCGGTGAGGATCGCCGCCCCCTCCGCGTAGCGGCCGGGCTGATGGCGTCCGGAGGCGCGTCGCAACGCGTCCCAGACCAGGTGGATCCCGAGCAGCCGCCGCAGCTCGGCGATCGGCTCCGGGTGGTCCTCGACGCGCAGCTCGCAAACCCGGTCGATTCCCTCGCGCGACTCCGCTGCGGCTCCTTCGCGTTCGACGACGATCGCTGCGGACTGCTGCCCGCGCGAGTCGCCGCCGGCCGCCTGCCCTGCCTCGAGTGCCGACACCAGACGCTCCGCGAGCGAGCCGTCCGTCTCCAGAAACGCCCGCTCCATCTCGGTGACCACGGCCTCGCCGGCAAGGATGTTCCCCTGGACGGCATAGCCGTCTCCGATGCGCTGGCCGGCCCAGGCGAGGCATTCGATCCCGGTGTGCGACGCGGCCCGGCCGTCCGCTGCGACCGCTCCGAGCTGCCGGGTCTCACGATCCTCGTCGTCGACGAGCACGGCGGCGATCGCCTGCTCCGGCGAGAGCCCGCTCTCGAGCCACGAGAGAACCTGCGGCCCGTAGACGGCGACGCCGGCCGCCTGCGTCGCAACGGCACCGACGCCGGCCTTCGCCCACGGCACGACCGAACCGACCGCAAAGTACTTCGACTGCACGGCGCACCCGACCTCTCCTGCAGCGCGGTCGACAGCGCAGATCGAGAAGGTCGCTTTCAGCTGTGCCCGCATCGGTCGAGACACTAGCCACGGCCGCTAGGCTCGCGGCATGGACGCGATCGTCGTCGAAGGCCTCGAGAAGCGGTACAAGACGGTTCAGGCGCTGGCCGGAGTCTCCTTCTCCGTGCACGCGGGAGAGGTCTTCGCCCTGCTGGGACCGAACGGCGCCGGCAAATCGACCACCGTCCGGATTCTCGCCACGCTCACGCGGCCGGACGCCGGTCACGCGGAGGTGGCCGGACACGACGTGCGCCGGGCGCCCGGCGAGGTCCGCCGCACGATCGGCTACGTCCCGCAGGACTCCGGCGTCGACCAGTACGCCACGGGCCACGAGAACCTGATGCTGCAGGGTCGCGTGCAGGGCATGGGGGGCAAGGAGCTCCGCGACCGAGTCGACCGGCTCCTCGAGCTCGTCGGCATCGCCGACGCCGCCGACAGGATCGTCAAAGGCTACTCGGGCGGAATGAGGCGGCGCCTCGACATCGCGCTCGGCCTCGTCCACCGCCCACAGGTCCTTTTCCTCGACGAACCGACCACCGGGCTCGATCCCGAGGCACGCGTGCAGATGTGGGAAGAGGTCGGCCGATTGCAGCAGGACGAGGAGCTCACGATCCTGCTGACGACGCACTACCTCGAAGAAGCCGACGAGCTCGCCGACCGCCTCGCGATCGTCAGCCGCGGCCAGATCGTCGTCGAGGGAGTGCCGACCGAGCTGAAGGCGCAGCTCCGTGGCGACGCGGTGCACATCGAGCTGACAAACGGAGAGATCGACAACGCACGGCGAGTCGTCGAGCGCCTCGGCGGCGTTCCCGAGAACGTCGTCGACGGTCGTCTGCTGGTGTCGCGGGTGAGAGACGGCGGCCGCGCCCTGCCCGGAATCCTGTCGGCCCTGGAGCAGGAGGGCATCGCGGTCGCGTCGGTCAGCGTCTCCCGGCCCTCACTCGACGACGTCTATCTCCACTACACCGGCCGCGAGTTCGCAGCCGACGATCGAGGCAGAGGCCTGATGCGCATCGTCGTCCACACCTGGTTCATGGTCGGACGCCAGGCCCGGAACCTGATGCGCGAGCCGATCTGGATCGCCCTGCTGCTCGTGCAGCCGATGGTCTGGCTCCTCCTCTACGGCCAGCTGTTCAAGAACGTCACCCGCCTGGGCGGGTTCGGAACGACGTCCTACGTCACCTTCCTCGCACCGGCGATCGTCGTGATGAACGCGTTCTTCGGCGCGACCTGGAGCGGGATGGGCATGATCACCGACCTCGACCGCAAGGTGGTCGAGCGCTTCCTTGCCACGCCTGCGAGTCGCGTTTCCCTCGTGCTCTCGCAGATCGTGCGCTCGGCCCTCACGGCGGCGATCCAGGCGCTGATCATCCTCCTCGTCGCGCTCGTGCTCGGCGTCCGAGTCGACGCCGGCTTTGTCGGCTGGCTGGTCGTGATCCTCGCCGCAATCCTGGTCAACAGCGCATTCGCCGGCATCTCTCAGGGCATTGCATTGCTCACGCGGCGCGAGGCGACGATGATCGCGGTCGCGAACTTCATCGGCCTACCGCTCCTGTTCATCTCGTCCACGCTCCTGGCGAGGGCGCAGATGCCCCACTGGATGAGGATCGCCGCGCATTTCAACCCGATGGACTGGGGCGTCCGTGCGGCCCGCGAGGTCGTCCTCCCAGGCACCTCCTGGAGCACGGTCGGGATCTACATACTCCTGCTGCTCGGGCTCTCCGCCCTTACCGCACTGTTTGCCAGCTGGTGCTTCCGCGCCTACGAGCGCACCCTGTGATTCCTCCACGCCGTTAGAGGGCATAGACTCCCCCGATCCATCCCGCCAAAGGAGGCAACATGGCTGACGAGCGCAAGCCGCTCTCCGACGACGAGATCCTGACCACGGGCACGGGCGCATCACGCTCGCGCCTGGAGACCGCCGACGCCGACCAGGACGACACCGACACTGACACCGACGACACCGACGCCGACGCAGACCTCGAGGACCCGAGCTAGCGAGGCGTTCACCCGCTGCGTCGAGCCCATCGACGCGGCGGAGTTCTTCGCCGAGTACTGGGAGCAGCGGCCGCTCGCCGTCCCGCGGTCAGAGGAGGGGCGCTTCGACGACCTTCTCTCCGTCGCAGACGTCGAGCGGCTCGTCTGCTCCGGCGGACTGCGTTACCCGGCGTTCCGGCTCGTCAAGGAAGGCGGGCAAATCAACTTGCCGGCGTACACGACCGACCTGAACTGGCGGCCGGACGCCTTCACCGGCATCGCGGACCCCGACCGCGTCGCCGCCGCGTTCGAGCAGGGTGCGACGATCGTGCTCCAGGCACTGCACGTCAACTGGACGCCGGTTGCGCGGTTCTGCCGCGGCCTCGAGGCCGAGCTCGGCCACCCGGCACAGGCGAACTCCTACTACACCCCGCGCGGATCGCAGGGCTTCGCCGTTCACCACGACACGCACGACGTCTTCGTCCTGCAGATCGCGGGCGAGAAGCACTGGCGGATCTACGACCCGCTCTGGGAGCTCCCGCTGAAGCATCAGCGCTACTCGCAGACGCTTGGAGAGCACGGGCCACCCGTGCTGGAGCTGACGCTCCGTCCCGGTGACACGCTCTACCTCCCGCGCGGCTGGCTGCACGACGCGCTCACCTCGGAGACGGATTCCCTCCACCTCACTGTTGGCATCAACGTCCACACGTGGGCGGATGCGGTCCGCGCCGCGCTCGACGAGTGCGAGGAGGACGTCGAGTTCCGCCGAACGGTCCACGCGGACGGCGAGGGAGAGGTCGACCTGCTCGAGCGTCTCGCCGCCCGGCTCGGGCCCGACGAGGTGGCGCGCCGCCTACGAGCACGTCTCGTGAACAGCCGGCGCCCGATCCTGGACGGCCAGCTGGAGGAAGTCCGGGCGCTCACGTCGATCACCGTCGACACGCTGCTCGAGCGCCGCCCGACCGTGATCGCCGACCTGGAGGGGACGACGCTCTCGTTCGAGGGCAAGTACATCTCGTTTCCCGAGCGCGTCCGGGAGGCTGTGGAGACGCTGGCCGCAGTCGAGGAGCCGTTCGCGGCCGCCGACCTGCCCGGCGATCTGGACGACCAGAGCCGTCTCGTCCTCGTCAGGCGGCTGATTCGCGAAGGATTCTTGCGGCGAAGCGCCGCGGGTGCCTGAGCGTGTCCGCGGTGCAGGTCAGGTACGTCAGCCCGCCGGGCTCCTCGCTCACCTCGGCGTCGTAGACCCGGCCGCCTGCGCGGAAGCGGACTGCTCCGCCGGCATGCCCGACGAGCTCGAGATCGTCGAGCCCGGTCAGTCCGCTCGCCTCCCGCACGGCACGCTCGGCGGATTGGACGGCGAACGAGTAGCACGACCGGCCCCGGTAGTGGCCGAGCTCGATCCGGCCGGCCAGGTACTCGTCCAGCACAGGCCACGCCTCGGCGGAGGCAACTCGGCCGAAGTAGAGGCCGTCGGGCAGGACGACGACGTTGCCGGCGAAGCGATCGCCCCCGAGGTGGGACGACTGCCAGACCCACCCTTCGTCGGCCTGCTCGTCGAGCGACTGGTAGAGCGGCCGCCCGTAGCGGGCGCAGCAGCGATCGTGCTTGCCGTGGGTGCAGACGACGAGCAACGGGTGCCCGACAGGCTCACCCGGCTTGGTCACGTCGAGTTGGAGCAGGTCCGCGTACGCCTCGACCTCCGCCCGGAAGAGCTCGCCGCCCTGCTCGGACGAGCTGCCCCAGAAGACGGAGGACCTTGGCCGCCCAGGGCGCTGCGTGCGGCGAACGAGGAGCAGCTTCGTGTGCGGTCGCGCGGACACCTGCGCTCGAAGGTGCGCCTTCACCTGGTCGGAGAGACCGCTGCCGGCAAGCGCGTCGTAGCTCCACAGGCCCCGGTACTCGACCAGGAGCCAGTGGTCGACGCGGCTGGCGGTTGCGGCGAGCGGCTCGGCGTTCTCGAGCGCGACCTCGGAACAGAACGCCCTACGGCCCGGCATCCGCCTCCGGCGCGAGCACGCAGATCACCTGGCCGGTGCTGACCGGCTCGCCGGCCGCGACAGACAACTCCGAGACGACCCCGTCCCGGACCGCGTGGACTTCGTTCTCCATCTTCATCGCCTCGACAATGCAGATCACCTGTCCGACGTGTACCGAATCTCCCTCGGCCACTTCGACGGACAGCACCGTCCCTTGCATCGGGCTCACGATCGCGTCTCTCGCCGCTCCCGCGTGGTGGCCGGCGGTGCGCTGCCGACGGCGTTCCGCAAGCTCGGCCCATGGGGGCGCGGGCTCCAGCAGGCGCACGTCGTAGCGTCGCCCGTCGAGCTCGACCGCGCGAATCCGCTCGCGCAGCCTCCCGTCCGGGCGGGCGGCTATCGTTGTCTCATGAGACAACCGCTCCGCCTGTTGCGCCAGCTGCTCCGACTCGACCACGCCGAAGCAGGTCGCGCCTTCGGCAAAGCAGGGGTGGCGGAGCAGCGCGCGATGAAAGCCGAGCAACGTCGTCACGCCGCCGATCTCGAACTCGTCCAGCGCGCGCAGCATCCGCCGGCGGGCGTGCTCGCGGTCGACGCCGTGGACGATCAGCTTCGCGATCATCGGGTCGTACAGCTCCACCACTTCGGAGCCGGCCTCCACACCCGAGTCGACGCGGATGCCCGGCCCGGCAGGCTCGCGGTAGGACGCGATCCGCCCGGGGCTCGGCAGGAAGGCGTTGGCGGGATCCTCCGCGTTGATCCGGCACTCGATCGCGTGTCCATTCAGGCGGACGTCTTCCTGGCGCAGTGAAAGCGGCCGGCCCGCCGCGATCAACACCTGCTCGCGGACGAGGTCGAGACCCGTGACCAGCTCGGTAACCGTGTGCTCGACCTGGATGCGCGTGTTCATCTCCATGAAGTAGTAGGAGCCGTCCGCCGCGAGCAGGCCTTCGATCGTCCCGGCGGAGCGGTAGCCGACGGCGCGCGCGGCCTCGACGGCGATCGCGCCGATCCGCGCGCGCAGCTCCGGGTCCACTGCCGGGGAAGGTGTCTCCTCGACCAGCTTCTGGTGGCGGCGCTGGATCGTGCAGTCGCGCTCGCCGAGATGGATCACGTTGCCGTGCGCGTCGGCGAGCACCTGCACCTCGACGTGGCGCGGATCCTCGAGGTACCGCTCGACGTACACGGTCGGGTCCGCGAAGTAGGTCTCGCCCTCGCGGCGGGCCGAATCGAAGGCGCGCTCGGCATCGGCGGGGCGGCGGACGACCCTGAACCCCTTCCCCCCGCCGCCTGCGGACGCCTTGATCGCGAGGGGCCACCCGAGGTCGTAGCCCACGCGCGCGACCTCTTCGGCCGACTCGACCGGCGCGGTCGTGCCCGGGATGATCGGCACCCCGGCTACGCGCATGCGCTCACGGGCGTCGGTCTTGGAGCCCATCGCCTCGATCGCCTCCGCGGGCGGCCCGATCCAGGTCAGGCCGGCTGCCTCCACCGTACGCGCGAACTCGGCGTTCTCGGCGAGGAAGCCGTAGCCGGGATGAACGGCGTCCGCGCCCGCTCGTTCCGCCGTCTCGAGCAGTCGCGCCTGGTTCAGGTAGCTCTCGGCGGGAGGGCCCGGGCCGAGCAGCCATGACTCGTCAGCGGCGCGGACGTGGAGGGCGGCGCGGTCTGCCTCCGAGTAGACCGCGATCGAGCCGATGCCGAGCTCGCGCAGCGTCCGGAAGATCCGGATTGCGATCTCGCCGCGGTTGGCAACGAGCACTTTCGAGAACAGGGGCACGGGCGACGTATTCTCCCGGAGAGATGGGCCTGGCAGATCAACTGACCGTCGCCCGCATCGTCGCGGCGCCGTTCGTGATCGGACTGTACGTCTGGAACTTCCACGCGCATGCGTACTGGGCGACAGGGCTCTTCATCGCCGCGATGGCCACCGACCAGGTCGACGGCTGGCTCGCCCGCCGGCAAGGTCGGACCACCCCGCTTGGATCGCTGCTCGACCCGGTCGCCGACAAGGTGCTCGTCCTCGCGACGATGATCGTGCTCGTCGACGGCGGGATCTTCGCCGGCTGGATGGTCGCCGCGATCGTCGCCCGCGAGCTGCTCGTCTCGGGGCTCCGGCTCGCCGCCGTCGAACGAGGCGTCGTCATTCAGGCGCGCGACCTCGGGAAGCTGAAGACGTGGTCGCAGGCGGTTGCCGCCGCGCTCGGCGGCTTCGCCGCCGCGGGCGCGTGGGATCAGTCGATCGCGTGGTGGAGCCTGCTCGGCGCGGTGGTGCTCACCTGGGTTTCCGGGCTCGACTACGCCCGCGTCGCGCCGGGAATGCTGCGCGGCCGGGCGCTTGCCTGACCCTGGCCGTCCGCGTTCAGATCGAGCCGTGGGCGGAGGGCGACTTGCAGTCCTCGAACGGAGAGCTAGACGGAGGCGCCGGAGCGTCTTCAGCCGAACAGCCCGGCGATGACTGAAGCGAACCCTGTCGTCGCGCCCGTGTGTCAGGCCCGCGAGGTTCGTCGTCACGCGCGTACGGCGTTCCGGCCGGCCGGCGCGATCGGCGCCACCTCAGCCATTCGGCCATCAGCGGCAGACTGCGGAACGTCGCCCGTTCGAGCACGGCTTCAGTCAGGAGCCTGATCTTCGTCCTCGCCCTCGACCGACTCGCGAACGCCGGCCTGCCACCAGGCAGATTCCGGGTTCCCGGGCAGCTCGGCTCCGGCTAGCGCACGGAGTAAGGCCTCGCGTTCCTCGTCCGACGGCTCGGGCGTGATCTCGACGTCCACGACGGTTCAGCCTAAAGGAGCCGGCCCCTGCGGACGATGACGATGGACGATGACGCCTCGCGCCCTCGTTTGTGCTGCTATTGCGCTCGTTTTCGCCGCTCCGGCCGCCGCCGCCGGCTCGTGGGCGCAACCGCAGATCGCAATCGTCACCGCCAAGGGGTTGATGGGCGGGAAGACCTCTGCCTTCCGGCCCGACGACGCGCTCAGCCGCGGCGAGCTGGCCGACCTCGTCACGGAGCTGACCGGCAAGCAGGCGCCCGCCGCCCCGAACCCAGCCGACCCCGCGACGATCGCGCAGCTCAATGCACAGCTCGTCCGTGGCGTCGGGCTCCTCCCGGTCGCTCGGCAGTTCTCCGCGGGCGCTCGCGCCGCGGGGCTCACGCCCAACAAGTACTTCGGCACCGAGGTCGTCGCGCGGCTCCTCGGACTCCGCGTGAACCACCCGACGTCCGAAGACGGTCTCGAGCTCCGTCCTGACGACGCGGCCACCCGCGCCGAAGCCGCCTATTCGGCAGCGCGCGCCCTCCAGTTCAACGGCGCCGAGGTCGGGCTCGCGGAGCAGCTCGGGTCGACGTTCGTGCTCCAGCCCGTCTCCGGAGTCCAACGCGCCATCCTGCAGACCGCGATCTCGCTCATCGGCTTCCCCTACGTCTGGGGCGGGACCAGCGAGTTGCCGCAGGATCCGTTCGACACAGGCACGCAGGTGCCCGGCGGCTTCGACTGCTCAGGCTTCATCTGGCGCGTCTACAAGCTCCAGGCCTACACCGGCGCCGAGCTGTTGCCCGCAGCGCTGAAGGGCCGGACGACCTACGCGATGAGCGGAGAGGTCGGCCGCGACAAGCGGATCCCGCTCACTCAGGTGCAGCCCGCCGACCTGGTCTTCTTCGGCGCGAACGGCCCGAAGTCGAAGCCCGCGGAGATCGACCACGCCGGCATCTACCTGGGCGGCGGCTGGTTCATCCAGTCGTCGTCGCAGGGCGTCGCACTCGCATCCCTCGGCTCGGAGTGGTACGCGAGCCGCTTCGCCTGGGCCCGCCGCCCGCTGGCCGAAGCCCCGCCGGCCTGACCGACCGCACTCCCTGGGGACAAATCGTTCCTGATTCGTTACCCCCGAGTGCCAGGCACTCGCTGGGGACGAATTGTTCTCGTTTCGTCACACCTCAGTGTCAGACACCGGGGCGGCGCCAAGAGCAAGCTTCGGCGCCGAGATTAAAGGGGGACGTTCCCGTGCTTCCGGGGCGGCCGCCGTTCGCGTTTCGACCGAGCAGTCTCCAGAGCGTCGATCAGCACCGGCCGAGTTCGGCGCGGCTCGATCACGTCGTCGACGTACCCCCGCTCCGCCGCGACGTACGGGTTGGCGAACCGAGCCTTGTATTCGTCGATCAGCTCGGCCCGGCGCCCGGGCGCGTCGTCAGCGCCCTCGAGCTCCCTCCGAAAGACGATGTTGACGGCGCCCTCCGGCCCCATTACCGCCACCTCCGCGGTGGGCCAGGCGAAGTTGAAGTCGGCGCGGATGTGCTTGGAGCTCATGACGTCATAGGCGCCGCCGTACGCCTTCCGCGTGATCACGGTCAGCTTCGGGACTGTCGCCTCCGCATAGGCGTACAGGAGCTTCGCGCCGTGCCGGATGATCCCGCGCCATTCCTGGTCGGTCCCCGGCAGGAACCCGGGCACGTCGACGAGCGTGACCAGAGGAATGTTGAAGGCGTCGCACGTGCGGACGAACCGCGCTGCCTTCACCGACGCATCGATGTCGATCACCCCGGCGAGCGAGTGCGGCTGGTTTCCGACCACACCGATCGGGTGCCCGCCGAGCCGCGCGAACCCGCAGACGATGTTCTCCGCCCACCGCTCGTGCACCTCGAGGAAGTCGCCGTCGTCGACCACGTGCCGGACGACCTGCTTCATGTCGTACGGCTTGGTCGGCTCGTCCGGGATCAACGTGTCGAGCTCTGACGCCTCGCGGTCGTGCGGATCGGCCGGCTCCGCGAACGGCGGTTGCTCGAGGTTGTTCTGCGGCAGAAACGAGAGCAGGTAGCGCGCATCCTCGAGGCACGCCTCCTCGTCCGCAGCGGTGAAGTGGGCAACGCCCGACTTGGCCGCGTGCGTCGCCGCACCGCCGAGCTCCTCAAACGTGACGTCTTCACCGGTCACGGTCTTCACCACGTCGGGGCCGGTGATGAACATGTACGAGCTGCCCTCGACCATGAAGACGAAGTCGGTGATCGCCGGCGAGTAGACCGCCCCGCCCGCGCATGGCCCCATCACCAGCGAGATCTGCGGAACGACGCCCGACGACTGCACGTTGCGCCAGAAGATCTCCGCGTACCCGGCGAGCGAGACGACCCCCTCCTGGATCCGGGCACCGCCCGAGTCGTTGATCCCGATCACGGGGCAGCCGAACTTGACCGCCAGGTCCATGACCTTGCAGATCTTCTCGGCGAAGACCTCCGACAGCGACCCGCCGAAGATCGTGAAGTCCTGGGAGAACACGAAGACCTTGCGGCCGAAGATCGTCCCGTAGCCGGTCACGACCGCGTCGCCCAGCGGTCGGCGCTCGGCCATTCCGAACTCGACCTCACGATGCCGGACGTAGCGGTCGAGCTCGACGAACGAGCCGGGGTCGAGTAGCTTCTCCAGCCGTTCGCGCGCGAGTAGCTTCCCCTCGGCACGGCGGCGCTCGACCGCCTGCTCGCTCGCCTGGTGGAGCGCCTCCTCACGCAGCTCCTGCAGGCGGGCGAGCCTGTGCTCAGTGCTCTCGGCGCCGTCCGGCATCGCGCGGAGCCTAACGCGGCGCCGTTGGACTCTAGGGTTCGACCCGTGCTGCGGCGACTTCCCCCTGCGCTTCAGTTGCGCGACTTCGCGTTTCTCTGGTCGGCGATCCTGTCGATGCGCTTCGCCGAGAACATGATCGCGGTCGCTGTCGGCTGGCAGGTCTACGCGATCGACAAGAACCCATTCGACCTCGGCCTCATCGGACTCGCCGAGTTCCTGCCGCTGCCGCTCCTCGCACTCCCCGCCGGTCAGCTCGCCGACCGGCTGCCGCGGCGCATGATCGCGGCGCTCTCGCTCGCACTGATGGTGGTCGTCAGCTGCATGCTGCTGGTCGTCACCATTCACGGCGCGAACGCCGTCTGGCCGTTCTTCGCCCTCGCCGCGGGAGCCGGAGTGGCCGCTGCGATCGGGTGGCCGGCGTTCGGAGCGCTGACGCCCGAGCTCGTGCCGGCGGAGATCCTGCCCGGCGCGATGGCCCTCCGTTCCGTCGCCAGTCAGGCCGCCGTCGTCACGGGCCCCGCTCTCGGCGGCGTCCTCTTTTCGATCAGCCCCAAGTCCGTCTACGCGGCAGCGGCCGCTCTGTTCGCGGTCGCATTCGGCGCGCTTCTCGGCATGCGACCAGTGGCGCGCGAGCGGCTCGAAGACGAGAACGCGCCCGGCCTCGCCAGCCTCGTCGCCGGCGTCCGCTTCGTGCTCCGCACCCGGATGTTGCTCGGCGCGATCGCCCTCGACCTGTTCGCCGTCCTGTTCGGGGGAGCGATCGCGCTCGCACCGGTGTTCGCACGGACGATCCTGCACGTGGGGCCGATTGGCCTTGGCGCCCTGCGCAGCGCACCGGCGGCGGGCGCGCTCGCCGCTGGGATCCTGCTCGCCCGCCGGCCGCTCCAGCGGCGCGCCGGACCGACGCTCCTCGTCGTGGTCGCGATCTTCGGGACCTGCATGGTCGTCTTCGGGTTCTCGCGCTGGCTCCCGCTCTCCCTCGGCGTCCTGGCGATCAGCGGCTTCGCCGACATGATCAGCATGAACATCCGCTCGACGACTGTCGGGCTCGTCACCCCAAACGAGCTGCGCGGGCGCGTCAACGCCGTCGAGATGGTCTTCATCAGCGCCTCGAACGAGCTCGGAGCGTTCGAGTCCGGCACTGCGGCCGCGCTACTCGGGACGGTGACGTCGGTGGTCGCCGGAGGTGTCGCGACGATCGCGCTGGCACTCTCATGGACGCGTCTGTTCCCGTCGCTCGCCCGGATGGGCCGGCTCGAGGACCTGCGACCCGAACCGGCAGCTACGCTCGCTCCGTGAGCGTCGATCGCGCAACTGTCTGGCCCTACCACGAGGGAGTGCCGGGCGACTTCACCTACTCCCGGTACGCACATCCGACGGGCGTCGAGGCGGAACGGAAGCTCGCCGAGCTGGAGGGCGCCCCCGAGGGTCAGGCGCTCCTCTTCGCATCCGGCTCGGCCGCCGCGACCGCACTCCTGCTCGCGCTGCTCGAGCCCGGCCAGATCGTCGCACTCGCCGAAGGCGCCTACTTCGGCACCGGCGTGATCATGGAAGAGCTCGGCCGGTGGGGCCTGAAGCACGTCGAGTTCGATCAGACCGGTCCGCCGCCGGACGGAGTCGACCTCGTCTGGCTCGAGGCGCCTTCGAATCCGTTCCTGTCGATGCCAGACTTCGAGGCGGCGGCGGCGCACCCGGCTCGGGTCGTCGTCGACTCGACCGCCGCCACGCCGATCCACGTGCGCCCCCTCGACCGCGGCGCCGACTTCGTGGTGCACAGCGGCACGAAGTACCTCGCCGGGTATTCGGACGCGCTGGTCGGCGCGATCGTCTCCCGCGACGCGGACGCTCACGAGCGGCTCTGGCGTTTCCGGCAGCGCACGGGCCCGACCTGCGCGCCCGACGTCGCCTATCTTCTCCTTCGTGGGCTGAAGACCCTGCGCGTACGGGTCGAGCGTCAGACGGAGACCGCACGCCTGCTGGCCCGGCGATTGGCCGCCCATCCCGAGGTCGAGACCGTTCGGTACGCGGGCTTCGGCGGGTTGCTCTCGTTCGACGTCCGCGGCGACGCACGCAAGGTCGAGGCGGCGACGCGACTGATCGCCAACCAGACCAGCCTCGGCGGCGTCGAATCGAGTATGGAATCGCGTCACCGCTGGGAGGGAGACCGGGTGCCGACCGGGCTACTCCGGCTCTCGGTCGGGCTCGAGGACGCAGA
This sequence comes from uncultured Actinomycetes bacterium, assembly GCA_963719325.1. Lineage (GTDB taxonomy): Bacteria > Actinomycetota > Thermoleophilia > Gaiellales > Gaiellaceae > DATBLE01. The sequence continues at coordinate 35,585 of CAVRBW010000027.1, read as the reverse complement.
CGACCTCTGGGCAGACCTCGAGCAGGCGCTCGCATGAAGCCTCTCCGGGCCGCTGTCGCACTGCTCGGGCTGGCGCTCCTCCTCGCCGGCGGCGAAGCCGGAGCGGCCGAGAAGACACCGCTGGCGAAGCTCGTCGTTCCGCGGAGCGGGCTCGGACGGCTGGCGCAAGGCCAACAGGTCGAGCTCATCTCCGGGGAGATCTCCAACGCGCGCGCTGCCAACGACTCGTTCGACCCGTCCGATACCGCGGATTCACTCGCGAAGGCCGGCCGGATCTCCGGGTACAGGCTGATCTACGGCGATTCCGGATTCGCGGCTCTCCGGCGGGGGCGAGGTCTCATCGACGTCGGCACCTCGCTGGACTACTTCCAGAAACCGACGCAGGCGGGCGCCTACGAGGCGCATGCGCTTCGCGATCTGCAACGGGCGCGCGGCAAGAACGACGGCGGCGTCGTCCTCGAGCGGTTCAGTTTCTTCGCTCCTCGCGGACTTGGCCCCGCCGCCGTGGGCGTGCGGGTCGTACAGCGGATCGGCAAGAAGCGCATCTACAACACGTATGTCGATTTCCAGATCGACCGCCTGATCTGCGAGGCGACGATCAGGAGCGCCGATGCGACGAAGTTCGAGACGCAGGCCGTCGCGATCGCGCAAGTGCTCGCCGACCGGATCATCCGGTACGCACAAGGGAAGCTCAGCGCCGCTGCGGTCAAGCTGCCGCGGCCGCTCGGGATGAGCCAGCCGCGCCCAGGCGCGCCTGATCTCACGGCGATGGTGCTGCAGACGAAAGACGTCAAGCCGGCTTACGTCGTGGGGCAGGGCTACGCGCCCGACGACAACGCGATCCTGTCGTACTTCCGCCAGTTCCAGCTCAATCAGCGTTCGGGGCTGATCCTGCTCCGGAACTCGGTCGCGCTGCAGCGCAGCAGGCGCGAGGCGGCAGGGCGGATGCTGATCCTGCGCTCGACGTTCAGCGGCGCGGAAGCCGCTACGACGCTCGCCAATCTCGTCCTGCCCGGGGCAAAGTCGCCTACGCTCGATCGCGCGCCGCGAGGTCTCGGCATCGGCGACGAGTCGTTCGCCGTCTCCGCGAACTTCGTTGCCCAGACCCGGCACCTGCGCGCCGTCCTGATCCACGTCCGGCGAGACCGCGTCGTCGAGACGGTGATCGTGGTCGGTGAGCCGCAGGCGCTCAACGAGAGCCGGGTCGGCCGCTACAGCCGGGCGCTGAACGCGACGCTGAAACGCGCGTTCACCAAGAAGCTCGCGGCGTAGGAGCGCCGAAGCCGGAGGTGGGACTCGAACCCACGACCTATCCCTTACAAGGGGATTGCTCTGCCAGCTGAGCTACTCCGGCGCTCGCCCATGGTACGCGCCTGGGCGCCGAATCCACGGGCGCTCGAGGATGGTCAGCGACCGGCGCTCAGCCTGTCACGAAACAGTGACTCTTTGTCCACTGCGAGTGCCTGGCACTCGAGGTGTGCCGACTGCGTGTCGTCTCGTCCACACCCAGCGCCTGGCACCCGGGTGTGACGATTCCGTGACTCTCTGTCCCTAGACGAGGACTTCGCGCGAGCGCTGGTGCGTGAGGATCTTCCGCTTCACACGCTGGAGCGCGTTGTCGATCGCCTTCGTGTCGCAGTCGAGCACCTCTGCCATGTCCTCGTAGGAGGAGCCCTCGAGGTACATACGCAGGGCGTCGGCCTCGAGCGGCGACAGGCCGGTGCCGAGGCAGAAGACCAGGCTCTTCAGCTCGTCGGAGGAGATCACGGCCACCGACGGATCGTGTACGTGCGACCCGGGGAGAGCGTCGCCGAGGGTGCAGTCCGAGTCCGGGTCCTGTCCCGCCGGCGTCTGGCTGAACGACACGTAGGTGTTCAGCGGGGCATGCTTGAAGCGCGTGGCCGTCTTGATCGCGGTGATGATCTGGCGGGTCACGCACAGCTCGGCGAAGCTCCGGAATGAGGTCTCCTTGTCCGACCGGAAGTCCCGCACCGCCTTGCACAGGCCGATCAAGCCCTCTTGGATCAGGTCCTCCGGCTCCCCGCCGGCGATGAAGTACGAGCTCGCCTTCATCCGGACGAACCCGGTGTAGCGCTGGACGAGGTGGTCGCGGGCGCGGTCGTCGCCGTTCCGGGCGCGAATGACGAGCTGAAGGTCTTCGAGCTCGCGTTGAGACTTCTGCTGCGACCGGACTGCGGTGGCAAGACGAACGGGCATCGGAGTCTCCTGTTTTCGGGGCAGGTAAGGGCTTGACGGCCAAAGTCTCACCCTCAAGTTGAGGGGAACGTAGCACCATCTTGCATGAATTACAAGATGATCTACTCAAATCGCGCTCGGCCGGTTCTGCTCTGCGAGATCTGGACCTGGACCTCGAACGAGCCGCCCGGCTGCGCTCGAAACGAGATGTTCTGGCGTAGAGCCGGATTCACTCGCCGCGCAACACTGTTCCGGAGCACCCCGCGGCAAGCCGAGGAGCCGCGCCCATCAGGAGGCGAGGGAACGACTAGGGCAGCTCTTCGCCTCTCCGCAGGCGCTCGAGCCGTGCTCGAGTTGCCTCGTCCAGGCGGTCGGCGAGATGGGACGGCGCCCGCTCCTCGTGGTGGGGCTCGCTCAGCTCGCGCAGAAACGTCCGGGAGGAGAGCGAGCGCACCTCTTGCCCCGAGGTGCCGCGGATCGCGAAGTCGGAGGAGACGAGGCAGACCACCTCGCGACCGCGATGCTCGGCAGCGAGCCGTTCCAGCAGCGTGTCGGCGTTCGGGGCGTAGCGAACCTGGAGCGGCCCGCGGTCGACGTCGTCGCCGTGGCCGTCGAAGACCACCACGCCCCGAGCGCCCTGCAGGGCGACGAAGCTCGCAAGCTCGTCGACGAGGCGGCCCGCGTCCTTGAACTCACCGGCGTGCAGCAGGTTGTAGCCGTCGAACAAGTAGAGCGTCGGATCAGGCACGTTGCCGCCGTGCCTCGTAGAGGAGCACCGCCGCGGCAACGCTGACGTTCAGCGACTCGACCTGCCCGTCGAGCGGGATCGACACTGCGGCGTCGCACGCCTTGCGAACCAGCGGCCGGATCCCCTTCCCCTCTGCACCGAAGACGAGCGCGACGCCGCCCGTGAGGTCTGACCCCCACAGCGGCTTTCCGTCGAGCGCGGCCGCGTAGACCCACAGCGAGCCGCTCTTCACCTCGTTGAGCCAGCGTGCGAGGTTGGGAACGACGGCGACCGGGAGATGCTCGACCGCCCCCGCCGAAGAACGGCAGACGGCAGGCGTGACCCGCGCCGAGTTGTGGGCCGGCAATACGACGCCGGTCGCCCCCGCTCCCTCCGCGCTCCGGCACACGGCCCCGAGGTTCCGCGGATCGGTGACCTGGTCGAGGCAGGCGAGCAGCGGCAGCTCGGCAGCCGCCAGATCCGAGGCATCCGCGTATCGGTACGGCTCGCACCTCGCGACGAAGCCCTGGTGATCCCGCGTTCCGGCGAGCTCCGAGAGCTCGCGTTCGGGCTTGACCTGGACGCGGCGCCCGTCCAGCCAAGGCTCTCGCCGCCCGCGGTCGGACGCGAAGACCTCGAGCACCTCCCGCCTCCCCCGCAGCGCCTCGCGAACAGCCCGGCGCCCGTAGACGAGCTCCGCGGTCAACGGCCGACCTTCGGCCGGAGACCGGGGAGAGGGCCGGGGGAACCGGGAGGTTCCCCATAGACATCGGCCTCGAAAAGAAGGGGGAACGTGGGGGAAATCTGGTTCCCCCACGGGAGCGAGCTAAAGGCGAGCGACGTCAACGTCGAACGAGCTCGAAGCCGCCGGCAACGTCGCGCACTTCCCAGCCGAGCGCGTCGATCTCGCCACGCAGCCGGTCGGCCTCGTCGAACGCTCGCGCCGTCCGCGCCGCCTGGCGTCGTTCCGCCAACGAGACCACCTCGACGGGCGCCTCCGCGCGCTCCGCCAGCGACCCCAGCCCGAACAGCTCCAAGCCCCGCCGCACCGAATCCAGCGCGCCGGCCGCCCGCCATCCGTGCAGCACGGCCAGCGCGTCCGGAGTGTTGAAGTCGTCGTCGAGCACCCGGGCGAGCTCCTCCCAGTCGCCCTCCCCGCTTCCGCCCTCGACGAACGCGTTGCGGAACGTTTCGGTCTGCGCCTTCGCCGCTGCCAGCGTGTCGGCCGAGAGGTCGATCGGCGAGCGCCAGTGCCCGCTCATCAGGAAGAGCAGGATCGTCTCCCGCCCCCACGTCTCGACCCCCTCGCGCAGCGTGAACACGTTCCCGACCGACTTCGACATCTTCTCGCCGACGGAGCGGAGCATCCCGTTGTGCATCCAGATGCGGGCAAATTCGTGCCCGAGCGCCCGCGACTGCGCGAGCTCGTTCTCGTGGTGCGGGAAGACGAGGTCGAGCCCCCCGCCGTGCACCTCGAATACCGGCCCGAGATGCTGCTCGGCCATCACCGAGCACTCGATATGCCAGCCGGGCCGCCCTCGCCCCCAGGGCGAGTCCCACCAGGTGTCCTCGCCCGGCTTGTTCGCCTTCCAGAGCGCGAAATCGCGCGCGTCCTCCTTGCGCGGATTCGGCTCCTGCTCCTCGACCTGATCCGGCCGCTGCCGCGAGAGCTCGCCGTAGCGCGGGTCGCGTGCGACGCGGAAGTAGACGTCGCCGTCCACCGCGTACGCGAACCCACCCTCCAGGAGCCGCTCGATCGCGGCGACGATCCCCGGCACCGCCTCGGTCGCCTTGGGCTCGACGTCGGGTCGTCCGAGCCCGAGCAGGTCGGTGTCCTCGACGTACCAGCCGGTCGCCTGTTCGGCCAGGTCGCGGCTCTCTCCCGGGGCCGCCTCGTAGATCTTGTCGTTCACGTCGGTGATGTTCTCGACGAGGGCGACCTCGTAGCCTCGCTGCCGGAGCCAGCCGCGCAGCCACATCGAGATCACGAACGGCCGCGCGTTGCCGACGTGGATCCGCTGGTAGACCGTCGGGCCGCAGAAGTACATGCGGATCGGTCCCGGCGGCGGCGGGAGCTCCTCGAGCCTACGGCTGAGCGTGCTGTAGAGCCTGATCGACACGGCGCAGTGCTTCCTCCTTGGGCAGCGCAGCCAGTATCGCGGAGAGCTCGGGACCCGTGGTGCGACCGGTGAGCGCGAGACGCAGGCCGCGCAGATTCCCGCCGGCCGCCTTCAACTCCCGCAGCAGCTCGCGCGGCTGGAGGTCGGCCAGTTCCTTGAACCGCGCCAGCGTCTCGGGATCGCTCACCCCTACCTCCTCCGGATGCAGCAAGTCCTCGACGAACCGGCGCGCCTCGTTCAGGTCTCGGGCGCCACGCATGACCGCGACGTACTGCGCATCGACCCCCACCCGATCGGCGAGCTCCTGGTCGCTCATCGCCTCGATCCCCTCGATCGCGAGTCTCCGGATCCGCGGCAGGTCGAGATGCACGTCGTGCCGTGGGATGCCGAGCTCGTCGAGGTAGCCGCGCACGGCCTCGGCCGGAATGCCCGCTTCGCGGAGCGAGGCGACCGTTGCGCCCTCGGCTCGCTTCGCGAGCTTCTTGCCGTCCGGCCCGAGGATCAGCCCGTGGTGGACGTACTCGGGCGGCCGGGTGCCGAGCGCCTCGTGCAGCCGCCGGTGGATCGGCTCGTTCGGCCGATGGTCGTTCCCCCTGACGACGTGCGTGATCCCGAAATCGATGTCGTCGACCACGGTCGCGAGTTGGTAGGTCGCCGTGCCGTCCTCGCGCAGCAGCGTCGTGCCTTCGAACCGATCGGTATCGAGCTGCGCCGCAGCCTCGCGGTAACGCCCGCTGCGTTCGCTCTGCCTCACGGGCCCTTCGTCCCACGCGACACCGAGCCAGCGGAGATCCTCGACGATCGCCTCCTCCCCGCCCGCGACGTTCCGCGTCGCGTCGGTGTCGTCGATCCGGAGCAGCAGCCAGTCGCCGTAGTGCCGGTTGGCGACGGCGGAGAGAGCGTTGCCGATGTGCAGCGTCCCGGTCGGGCTCGGTGCGAAGCGGACCCGTTTCATACGGCCATCTTGCGCCACGCCGGCGCTGCCCGCACCCTGTCGTCGTGGATGAAGAGCAAGGGATCTATCGCGGCGAGGTGTTGGCGATCATGGGGGCGCTCTCCGACATCGTCACCGATACGCAGCAGATTCTCGCGATCCTGGGCGGCTACGATGAGGGAGACGATGAAGAAGAAATGGACTCCTGAGGAATATCGCGCTTGGCGAAAGGCGCGTGCCGCTCGGGTGCAACAGCTGCAGGCCCACATGGATCGAATCAGCGCCGAGTTGGCAGCTGCGCGCGGGCAGAAAACCGCCGGCCCTTAATACGGTTGACATGTGACCGAATGGTCACGTATTGTCCCGGGCCATGGACGCGGTGTTCAGAGCCCTCTCCGACCCGACACGCCGAAGGTTGCTCGACGAGCTCTTCAAGGAGGACGGCCAGACCCTCAGCGCGCTCGAGCAGCGGTTGCCGATGTCGCGATTCGGCGTGATGAAGCACCTGAAGGTGCTCGAGGAGGCGCATCTCGTGGTCACGCGCCGACGCGGTCGCGAGAAGCTCCACTTCCTGAACTCCGTGCCCATCCGGCTCGTCCACGACCGGTGGGTGAGCAAGTTCGCCGAGCCCTGGGCCGCGGGCCTCAGCGCTCTCAAACACGACCTCGAGGGGGAACGCATGGAGAAGGTGTTCGAGATCTACATCAAGACGACGCCCGAGCGGCTCTGGGAGGCGATCACCGATCCCAAGACGAGGGCGAAGTACAGCTACGGCATCGAGACCCACTCGGACTACACGCCCGGCTCGAGCTATACGGCGTCGGTCCCGGGAGCCGCCGAGATCGCGACCGGCGAGAACCTCGAGGTCGATCCGCCGCGGCGGCTCGTCCAGAGCTTCAACGCCCTCTGGAGTGACGACGTAAAGGCGGAGGGGACCTCGCGCGTGACCTGGGAGATCGAGCCCGTTGGTGACACCTGCAAGCTCGTCGTCACGCACGACCAGCTTCGCGAGGGCGCCAACGACGAGCTCTACGGCGGCTGGCCGCAGATCCTCTCCGGCCTGAAGACACTGCTCGAGACCGGAGAGCTGCTGACGACGCCCGGCTCCCTGCTCTACACGGACGCGTCGAGCTCGGCTGCCTGACGTGCTGCCTGGAGGCGCCGCTCCGGCGGCGCCTCCTCCTCAGCCGGTGACGCGGAAGACCGGCCCGACGATCAGGCTGACGCGCCCGGTGTTCATCGTCGCGCGGATACGCACGACCCAGCGGTAGTAGCCGGGCCGGAGCGTCCCGTGCACCTGGATCCGCGGCAGGAAGCGGGCCCTGATCCGCGCGGTGGCATAGAGCAGCGGGCCGTCAGCACGACCTGCATGGCTCAGCGCGAGGTTGAGCTTCTTCCGGTCGATCGGCACCTTCGGGCCGGCGGCTGCGAAGAGGCCGGCCTTGGCGGTCGCGTCCTCGCCGGCGGTCACGCTTACGCCGAAGACGGTCTGGAAGATCCGGAGCTTCGTCTTGGTTCCGAACGCAGCCCGGGCGCCGGTCACCCGTAGGGCATGTCGCCACGTCCGCTTCGTCCCGCAGCTGCCGAGCTTGGGGATCGCCGCCCGAACGGAGTCGAACGACGGCCGCTTCGAGCCGTCGATGCGCAGGAGGCCGCTCTGGTAGCGCTTGAGGTCGGGCTGGTCGATCAGCAGGAAGAGCAATACGTCGGCGACATCCGGGTCGCAGGCGAACGAGCGAAGGAGCGCGGGGTAGGCCTTCGCCTGCCAGGCCTCGTCGGCGACCGGGACGTTCTCAGCGTTCGTGTAGCTGGACGCAAGCGATTCCGGGATCCCCACCTGCACGGCGACCTCGGCGAGCACGAAGCGGAGCGGTTCGCTGCTCGTCTCGTCGGTCTTGCCCTCGGCGAAGGTCGGTTGGGCGGTGCCGTGAAAGGCATCCCAGACCGCCTGCTTGATCCGGTTCAGGTCGGCGGGGCCGCCGTTCGGCCACTTGAAGTGTGTCCTGTCGTCGAACGTCCGCGAGTCGCGCGGGTGGATGTGGTACGCGAGCTCGTCCATGATCGGCTTCTTCCGGCCGCTGGCCCGGTAGGCGTCGCCGAGCGCCTTGATGAAGCGCACCGGCGGAGTCGACGTCACGCCGTTTCCGTCGGGCGAAAGCCCGAGGCCGACCACGGTGATGCTCGGATCGACCGCCTTCAGCCGGTCGTAGCCCGCGACGAGCGCCTTGTAGGCGACGGCCGCGGAGACGTTCTGGCGCCCGCTGTACTGCGGCGCGAAGAAGTAGGCCTCGTTCGGCTCGTTCAGGACGATGTACTTCTTCACCTCGGGGTAGGTGCGCGCAAGCAGCGCCAGGTAGGCGCCGAAGTTGGCGACGCGCGTGTCGGTGTCGGTCGCGAGCGCGCGCGGCACGTGCGGATAGACCGAGAAGACGACCGTGACCCCGTCGGCGGCGGCCTTGTCGATCGAGCGGTCGAGGAACGGCTTCTCCTGGATCTTCTTCGGCTGCTCGGGGTCGAAGTCGACCGAGATCCGGGCCTCCCGCATGCCGAGCGCGCGGAGCTGACCCCACATGGACGCGCCGCCGTCGTCGGCGTACTTGGGCGCGTCGTCGGCGATGCCCACGATCGGAACGCCTGCAGTCACGCCCCGGCCCGCGGTCGCACCGGGGGCAAGACCCACAAGCGCCGCCATGCCGAGCCCGACGGCCAGGATGAGGCGCGTCTTCAAGCGAGGTCGATGTCGCACGTGCGCGTCGGTCACCGGATCGAGCGTTTTGGAGTCAGCTGCCGCGACGGTGCAGCGATCAGGTTAGCGAGCCTGATCGACAGCCAGGGCCGAAGGCTCTTCGCCGTCGATGTACTGGGCGAGAATCTCGCGGTCCCAGAGCTCGATCCCCGCACTCCCGCGCGAAGGCGATCGCCTCGTCGGTGAAGAAGCTGTTCGTGACGATCAGACCGCGAACACACCCGTAGCGCCGCATCCCGTCGACCAGCGGCTGGACGGTTTCGATCCGAACAGGCATGGACGCGTGCTTCGCCTGGACGGCGATTCGCTCCCCGTCCTCGACGACGATCAGATCGGCGTCGTCTTCGAACGTACCGATCCGCTGCACGTCCTCGTACTGGAGCAGCTCGAAGAGATCGACGAGGGCGAACTCGAAGTCCTTGCTGGTCATGGCGTCGATCGCCTCGAAGCGCGGGTCCCCGGCGAGCATCAGTCTTGCGTCGGCAACGCCGCGCGAAAGCTTGATCCCTCTTCGATCCCGGGTATCAGTCGACGCGACCCAGCCAGACGCGCATGAAGACGTCGGCCAGCGCCTGGCCGCCACCCTCGCTCGAATCGACCAGGTCGAGCTTCTCCAGTCCGGCCAGCGCGCGCTGGACGCTCGATGCCGAGCCGAGCTTGTGGCGCGTTCGGTACCCCTCGCTGTAGACGCGGCCCGGCTCGCGCGCCAGGGCGCGGAGGAGCGCGCGCTGGGCGCCCGGAAGCCGGTCCCAGATCGCGGTATAGCGCGCCCCCTCGGCGTCGACGAGCGTGTGCAGCGCGTGCTCGATCAGTTCGTCGTCGATCGCGACGCCCGCGAGCTTCGCCTCGGTCCAGACGTACGAGCAGAGCTCCTGGGTCTCGTACGGCAGCCCGCCGCTCAGCGCCAGGATCCGCTCCAGCTGCTCGTCGGCGATCTTCACGCCGCCGGCAACGAACCGCTCGCGGAGGAAGCCGGCGAAGACCTCGGGCTCGATCGCGCCGAGCAGCATCGGCTTCGCGGAGCGGTAGAGGGGCGCCGCGCGCTCCATGAACAGCGGCTCCATCATGTGCCGCTTCGATCCGAGATAGACGTGCGCGACCTCCGGCTGCTGCTGGAACGCGGCCCGCACGCGGCCGGGGAGCTTCGGGTCGATCCGCACGACCTCCTGGAACTCGTCGAGCACCACGCACACGCGGTGGCCGCGCGCGGCGACCTCGCCGGGCAGCTCCAGCAGTCCGTCGAGCAGCGTGTCTGCATCTTCCTTGCGCTCGTAGCCGAGGAACTCGAACTGCGGCATGCCGTCCTCGCGGACGGTCACCCGCGGCTGGACGGAGAGGTGCGAGAACCAGCCGCGGATCTTGTCGGTCGTCCGCTCGATCGGCGAGAGCAGCCCGTCCGAGAGCGACTGGGCGAGGTCGTCCGCCAGCACCTCCTTCGTCGGCGACCCGTAGAGATCGAGGTAGGCGACGAGCATCTTCTCGGCCCGAAGCTGCTCGCTCACCTCCTCGATCAGCGAGGTCTTGCCCATCCGGCGGCGGGAGATGATCACGACGTCCTGGCCGCCGCGGATGTCGGCGCTCAGCGCAGCGAGCTCGCGGTCCCGGTCGGTGAAGTACTCGCCGCGGGCGACGCCGCCGTAGCGGAAGGGGTTGGAGAGAGCTGCCACGGTTGGATTATACAGAACTGCATAACGCTTCAATGCGTAATTTAGTCCCCTCGGTCACGCTGAGTGACACGCGTGGCCCGGCACCCTTGAAGTGGCGGGCGCGGCATCGAGATGGTTGATCGATAATTCCTCGCCGCGCGGCTGGTGGCTGAGACACGGCGCCGGCTGACGCCACCCGTCCTCGCCCGTATTCCCGATACGACCTCGGACGGGCGGCGTCCCCGGCTTGGTCTCAGCCATCCCCGCATCAACGGGAATTACCGATCAACCATCTAGGGTGAGAGCGATGCAGAACCCCGCTCCCACCGATGAGCTCCTCGACCGCCGCTTCGAAGCGGCGGTATTCGATTGGGATGCGGTGAACGACCGCGAGGCTCCGGCAGACCGTCTCAGACGGGTGGTCGAGGGTCTGTGCGGGCGCGGCTTCGACGTCGGCATCGTCGGCGAGACGAACGTCGACGAGGTCGACGGCCGGCTCGGCGCGCGGCCGGCCGGGCCGGGCCGTCTCTACCTGTGCCCGAACCGCGGGTCGGAGGTCTTCGCCGTCGGCCCCGAGGGCCCGCGCGTCCTGGGCCGGCACCTCGCCTCAGACGCCGGTTCTGTGGGTCGGCTGCTGCAGGAGTTCTGGGTCCGGGGAATCGGTTCTCACGACGTTCTGGTGATCGGCCACGAGTTCGCGCTCCTGGAGCTCCTCGAAGACCAGCTCGCCCGGCGGGAGCAGCGTGAGCTGCCTCGAGTCGCGGCGGAGCCCGGCTGGAGCCTGGCGGTCGACGGCGTCGATCCCGAGCGCGAACCGGCGCAGGCGGTCTTGCTGACGCTGGCCGACGGGCTGCTGGGGACGACCGGCTCCCCGGTCGCCGGGCATCCGGCCGCGACGCCGCGCGTCTTCGCCGCCCTCTACGACGGCGACGGTCCGGAAACGTCGCTTCGGGAATGCGTGGCCTGGAACCTCCTCCCGGGCGAGGTCGACCCGGGGAACATCCGGCGCGTGCTCGATCTTCGAGCCGGCCTGGTCCGGCAGGACCTCCGGCTCGCCGACGACAGCAACCTGTCGGCGGTCCTCTTCTCGTCGCTTGCCCGGCCGGGGTCCGCCGTGCTGAGAGCGGAGGGTGCTGCGCAGCCGCAGGCGGAGAAGGAGCCGCTCGTCGGCGTCGAGAGCGCGGCGGCGCAGATGGGTCGTGAGGGGCACATCACGCTGGCCGGCATGAGCGCGACCACCGGTCACGTGGCCACCGCGGCGGTCGAGGAGCATGTCGAGCGCGGGTCCCATCGCCGGCTCGACCGGATCGCCGTCTACCGGGCCGATCACGGGCCGCCCCGGCTGGATCTTGCGATCCCCGACCTGGTCGCAGCCGAGCGAGACGGCTTCGATCGGCTCCTCGCCGAGCACCGCTGCGCCTGGGCGCAGCGCTGGGAGGACGCCGACATCGTCGTCGAGGGAGATCCCGAGCTGCAGCTCGCGATCCGCTTCGCGCTCTTCCATCTGATGGCGACGGTCTCGGACTCGGGCGAGGCTGCGGTCGGCGCCCGGGGGCTGAGCGGGCGAGCCTACCGCGGGCATGTGTTCTGGGACGGCGACGTCTTCGTGCTCCCCTTCCTCGCCGCGACGCACCCGCAGGCGGCACGGGCGATGCTCGAATACCGGATTCGCCGCCTACCCGCGGCGCAGGCGGCGGCGAGGGAAGCGGGGCGTGCCGGCGCGCGCTTCCCGTGGGAGTCGGCGGAGTTGGGTGAGGACGTCACTCCCCTGCTCGCGCGCGACCGAACCGGGCAGGCGATCCCGATCCGCACGGGTCTCCTCGAGGATCACTTGACCGCCGACGTCGCCTGGGCGGCCGCCTGCTACGTCGCCTGGACCGGCGACGAGGAGTTCGCGGCCGGGCCCGGGCGCGACCTTCTCGTCGAGAGCGCGCGATACTGGGCTTCGCGCATCCGGCTCGACCCCGACGGGCGCGGACACGTCTACGGCGTGATCGGCCCGGACGAGTACCACGAGCCCGTCGACGACAACGCCTTCACGAACGTGATGGCCCGCTGGAACCTCCGCCAGGCAGCGGCCCTCGACGGGGTCGACGAAGACGAGCGAACGACGTGGCTGGCAGCAGCCGAAGCGCTTGTCGACGGCTACGACCCCGAGACGGGTCTCTACGAGCAGTTCGCCGGATTCTTCGCGCTCGAGCCGCTCGTGGTCGAGAGCGACCTCCCACGCCGGCCGATGGCGGCGGACCTCCTCGTCGGGCGGAAGCGGCTGCGCCGAACGCAGATCCTCAAGCAGACCGACGTCCTGATGCTCCACCACCTCGTCCCCGACGAGGCGGAGCCTGGCTCCCTGTTGACGAACCTGCTCTTCTACGAGCCGCGGACGACCCACGGCAGCTCGCTCTCGCCCGGTATTCATGCCGCGCTCTTCGCGCGTGCCGGGATGCTGGAGCGGGCGGTCGAGAGCCTCCACACCGCGAGTCGCCTCGATCTCGACGACCTCACGGGCACGACGTCGCAGGGGCTGCACCTCGCGACGATGGGAAGCGTCTGGCAAGCCCTTGCGTTCGGGTTCGCGGGGCTGCGGCCGACCCCGGAGGCGCTCCAGATCGACCCGAGGCTCCCGGCGGACTGGGCGGCGCTCGAGGTGCGGGTCCGCTTCCGCGGCAGCAGCGTCCGGCTGCGCGTGGAGCACACCGCGCTCACGGTCACCGCCGATCCCCAGGCGAGCGTCCACGTCGTCGGGATGCCGGGCCCTGTCTCCGCCGGGCCTACCGGGGCCCGCTTCGAGCGGCAAGACGAGAGCTGGGCGGCGGTATGAGCGGCCGAGTCTGACCGCCGGCCCCGCGCGCCGATCAAACGGGCGGGACGTTCTCCTTGAGTTCCTCTTTGCTCCACAGGCGCTTCGCCGCGCTCTCCGGGGTGTGGAGCGGTCCGATCAGCTTCGGTGAGGACGTCTCGTCGTCATGCACGGCGGCATAGGCGCAGACCATGACCTGATGGGGCGAGCCGCCCGGCAGATCGACGATCTGCCCGGACCAGGTGTAGGCGTGGTCCCCGGCGGCGCAGCGGTTCGCCTGGAGGCGAAGCTTCCAGCGCGTCTCGACGACGTGGGCGGAAACCGGTCCGGCCTCCTCTTCGAGCTTCGCGATCTCGGCGACGAAACCCGCGTCGTCGCCCATCGGGTGGGGGATCTGGGTGACCATCCTCTTTCTTGTCATAGGTCTTCGCGGCGGGAAAAGGAAGAACGCACGGGATCACGGGATCATGCGTCCTCGATCAGACGACGTTCTGTTGCGCAGATACAAGGCCCCCGCCCACAGTCCTTCATCGGCCCCGAGGCGCAGGGGACCCGGACTCTACTCGGGCTGCTCCGCCTCCGGCTGATCGTGCTCCCAGGAGAACTGTTCGCGCGCGATCCGCGGGTGCCCGTCGATGAGCGGGCGCCAGGCATCGAGCGCGTCGGCGACCATCCACTGGAAGGGGTCTTCGACGAGCGCGGTGACGAGCCACTCGACCTCGTGCGCCTCGAACAGGAACACGACCTCGGTCGCCGACACGAAGACGCTGTGCCGCAGGAACCCGCTCCCCTGCAGGTCGAAGGGCGGCCCCTTCGCGATCAGCTCTTCCGCTCGAGCCTGAGCTTCCGGCTTCAGCCGGGCGACCAGCACTAGACGTTCCAAGGCATGCCTCCTCGTCGAAAAGACACTGTACGTACCCGCCCCACTGTCGGCGCTCCCGTCTGCGCTTCCCACCCGCCATAGAATCGTCGGGGAGTGAGGGGACGACGACACGTCGGCTCTCACCCTCGGCGAGTGCTCGTGGTCGAGAACGACGATTCATTTGCCAAGGTCGTGACAGAGCTGCTGGAGACGGACGATCGCCTGGAAGTCGCAGGCAGAGCTCGCGACGGCCGCGAGGGGGTCGAGCTCGCAGAGACGCTTCGGCCCGACGTCGTCCTGATGGACATCGTCCTGCCGGTGATGGACGGCATCGAGGCCACCCGCGAGCTCCGGCGGCGGCGGCCGAACCTCCCCGTCGTCGCGATCACCGGCTGGGAGTACGAGGAGCGTGCGCTCGAAGTGCGAGAAGCCGGGGCGGTCGACTTCGTCGGCAAGGATCGCCTCGGCCCCGACCTCGTCGAGATCATCGTCGCGGCAGTCCGCCGGAGGCGGCGCCGGCTCCGCCTCCGGGCGAGCGGCTGAATAGCGTCCTCGGTCAGCGCTCGGGAATCTTCAGCTCGCGCCCGACGTAGAAGCCGGCGTTCTCCTCGGTCACGAACGGCGCCATCGCCCGACGCCGCTCCGCCTCCGTCTCCGACAGGCGAAAGCGGTCACGCGACTCCGGCGAGTCCCAGATCGAGATCCCGACGACCTCGCTGCCGTCCGGTGCGTAGCACTCGTAGGCGCGCAGCATGCCCTCGGGGAACTCGCGCGGCCGCCAGGCCCGGCTGAACTCCTCGCGCGCGCCGGGCTTCAGCCGCCGGGTCGTGATCCAGATGTAGCTCTGGTCGAGATCCATCACCTGCCTCCTTGTTTGTTGTCGTTGTTGTTGTTGTTCTCCAGCGCGGCGAGCACGGGAACGAGGAGCACGGGCAGGTTCGCGCGCGCGAGCGTCTCGCGGACGACGGGCGCGCGGTCGGCCGAGAGCTCCTGCGACCAGCCGAGCGCGATCAGGTCGCAGCTGCTCTCCAGCGCGACGAGCGGGATCACCTCGCCGATCCGGCCGACCCGCGTCTCGAGCCGAACCTCGTCGATCCCCCAGGGGCAGTAGCGGCGGACGAACTCGGCCGCCCAGGCGGGCTGCTCGTGCTGCGGCTGGTCGGTGAACGAGGGAATCGATTCCTCGTCGTGGATGTGCAGCGCGAGCACGTCGATTCCCGCTTCGCGGGCCGGCTCGAAGAGCCAGCGCGGTGCCAGCGAGGACGAGACCAGACCCTCGATCGGAACGAGCACGCGCCGGAACGCTCCCGGCGGATCCGCGTCGGGCGGGACGATCATGATCGGCTTGGACAGGACGCTGGCGACGGCCGAGGCGGTGCCGCCGAGCGGCCTGCGTCCGGAGGGCGTTCCGCGAGCGCCGATCGCGAGCGCGACGACCTCGCTCGCCCCGCCGGCCTCGACGAGGCGCTCGACGACGGGTCCCGTGGTCGTGAGCAGTCGAATGCCTGCGGCCTCGGCTGTGTTCTGTGCGGTGCGTTCGCCGTCCGTCTGGACGTGCACGGCCTCGACCTCGGCGTCGAGAAGCGCGGCGAGCGTGCCCGCCGCTGCGAGCAACGACTTCCCCGCGAGACTGTTGTCCAGTGCTGCGAGAACCTTCCTCATCTCGCTTTCACCTCCCACTGCTGATCTACTTGCTGGACTTCCCAGTCGGCCCGCGTGGCGGTCACGCCGTCGCGATCGAGGCGGAGTCGAAGCGGCCTGCCTCGGAAGCGCAGGGCGAACTCGAGCGCGTTCCACTCCTTCGGCAGCCGCGGATCGACGAGCAGGGCATCGCCGCGAGGACGGATGCCGGCGAACCCGAAGGCGAGCGCCTGCCACAGACCGCCCATCGTCGCCAGGTGCAGCCCGCCCGCGGTGCTCCCGGTCAGGTCGTCGAGGTCCATTCGGGCTGCGATCTCCAGCAACTCGAGCGCGGGCCGGTAGCGGCCGGCGCGGGCGAGCACGCTTGCGTTGATCGCCGGTGACAGTGAGCTGCCGTGTGAGGTTCGAGGCTCGTAGAAGTCGAGGTTCGGGTCGAGCGAGCCCGGTGCAACCTCGTCGGGCAGCAGGTGATGGAGCATCAGCACGTCGGCCTGTTTCAGGACCTGCGCGCCGGCCGTGCGCTCGGCGCCGAGGAGAAGGTCGGCGGCGATCGGCCGGCGCGGGGCGATCTCCTCGATCACGAGCGGCTCGAGCTCGAAGAAGCCCGCGAACTGCTCGTAGAGGCCGCTCGACCGGTCGTAGCCGTCGACGAGCGCTTCGGCAATCGCCAGCCAGCGCGTTCGCTCCTCCTCGTCGACCCCGTCGAGGGCTGCCGCCTGGCGGAGGTTCCAGCGCGCGAGCACGTTCGTGAACGCGTTGTCGTCGACCGGCTCGTGGTACTCGTCCGGCCCGATCACGCCGTAGATGTGCGCCTGCCCGTCCCGGCCTTTGCGCACCCGCGAGGCCCAGTAGCGGGCGGTCTCGACGAAGAGGTCGCGGCCGGGGCCGGCGGCGAACTCCTCGTCGCCCGTCCAGGCCAGGTAGTGCGCGGCCGCCCAGGCGACGTCGCCGACGATGTGCTCCTCGAGCTCGCCCGTGCGGATGGCGACGAGGTCGCCGGTGGCGAGCCGCGCCGAGGGCGGCGTCACGTCGCGGCCGTCGGCGGCCGACTCCCAGGCGAATCGCGCGCCTTGCCGGCCGAGCGACTGCGCCAGCTCGCGGGCGGCGGGCAGACGGCGCACGCGGTACTCGAGCATCGCCCGCGCAGCCGCCGGGTGGGTGGCCGCGAGGAAGGGAAGCACGAACACCTCGCTGTCCCAGAAGACGTGGCCGCGGTAGGCAGGCCCGCTGAGCCCGCGCGCCCCGACCGCCGCTTCGCCCGTGTCGCCGACCGACGCCATCAGATGGAAGAGCGCGAAGCGGATCGCCTGCTGCAAGTCAGGGTCGCCCTCGACGACGACGTCGGCGTCCCGCCAGCGGCCGGCCCAAGCCTCCCGGTGCTCGCGCAGCAGCCGGTCGAACCCGGTCTCCTCGGCGGCTGCCAGGGCCGCTTGCGCGACGTCCTGCTCCGGGTCGTAGGCGCCGAGACGCTCGAGGACGCGGCCGCGGCGCCGGTTTCGGAGCGCCAACGCCACGCGCTCGCGAGCGCGCCGGCGACGGCGGGCCACGACGAGGGCGGGGTTCGCCTGCGCACGAAGCGCCACGGTGGCCGGCCGCGCGAGCGAAGAGAAGCGCAGCGAGGTGAGCGGCCCTTCCTCGCGCAGCAGCCCGCTCGCCAGATCGAGCCGGCGCGCGATCTTCGGCCGGTTTCGCCGGGCGGGGGCAACGCGCGTCCAGTCGGGGCACGCGGCCAGCTCGGTGGCGGAGCCGTCTCCCACGTAGACGCCGGAGAGCACGACACCCGGGGCCGCGGCCGGGTGGTCGAAGAGCGGCGCGCCGCGCGTCCCGAGCCGGCCGTCCGCAAGCGTGAGGAGCGACTCGTGCACGCGCTCCAGGCGCGGGTCGAGCCCTTCGACGGTCAGCGTCCAGTCGGGATCGGGGTCGAGGTCGGGGACATCACCGCGACGCCTCCGCTCGAGCTGGTCGGCGAGCACCCGGAGGAAGAAGGCCGGCCCGCCGCCGGGCGACAGCACGTCCGCCGGGGCGCCGGTCGGCTCCGCTCCGACCGACAGCACGGTCGCGCGGGAGCCTTCCGGCACGAGCAGGAACGAGTCGCTGCCGATCAGGCCGCCCAGCGGCCCGAACTCGTCGCCCGCGATCAGGACGAGGCCGGAGCCGATCCCGCGACTTCGCAGCTCCGCGAACGCCCACCGGGCGGCGTCGGCCTTGTCGGTGAGCCCGATCTCGACGTGCTTGGCGTCGCTCGTCACGCGAGGTTCGGCGAGCCCGGCCGCCTGCGCAGCCGCGACCGAGATCTCGACGGCGTCGCCG
The DNA here is from genome assembly GCA_963719325.1 of uncultured Actinomycetes bacterium. GTDB lineage: Bacteria > Actinomycetota > Thermoleophilia > Gaiellales > Gaiellaceae > DATBLE01. The sequence goes on along the minus strand of CAVRBW010000027.1, from coordinate 17,603 downwards.
AGACCCGAGAGCCCGGCACCGCGGAGACGTTCCTGAACGGCCTCGAGCAGCTCGCTGATCCGAGCCTTCGGCGGGTCGGCCCACTCCGGCTCCGGGATCAGGTCGACCTTGCGCCGGTTGAGCCGCTCCGAGACCACAGCGGCCACGACCCCGCGGCGACCGAGCTCCTCGACGGTGGTGGCGGCGGCCGCGTCGAGCGCCCTCTCCTCCTCCGGCGTCGCCTGGCGCCGGTCGACCAGCTCGATCCCGTCCGGCGTCGCCTCGAAGACCTCGGAGCCCCGGTTGACGCAGAAGTACAGGCGCCCCGGCCCTGCCGGCCGTGCACCCAGCTGCCCGTCGACGTTGCCGACGTGCGTGCCGGTGATCACGATCAGGTCGAGCCCGGCGACGCTCAGCTCTTCGACGAGCGCTCGCAGCTCGCTCGCGTCGGCCTCCCGGTCGGGCACGGCGGTGCCATCCCAGTCGAAGACGACGGCTTCGAATCGGCGGTCTAGCTTGGGCGGTAGCCGAGGTTCCACTCGAAGCTGCCATGGATCGTACTCCCGGCGCGTAACCGAGGCCCGAGCCCGACCGTTGAAAGACCTACATCGGCAATCACGTCTTGCCGTGATCAACCAACGGAGGTGGGGTCATGTCCACATGGGGTTGGATTGTGGTCGCCGTCGGAGTCGTCGTCGCTCTCGGCTCTGGCGATCTGGCTGGCGTCGACGCGGCGGCGTACCGGCAGGCTGCGAGGGCAGTTCGGTCCGGAGTACGACCGGGTGGTCGAGACGAGGGAGAGCAGGCGTCAGGCCGAGGCCGAGCTCGCCGCCCGTGAGGAGCGGCACGAACAGCTCGATCTCCGGCCGCTTTCGCTGGCGACCCGGGAGCGCTACCTGGAGAGGTGGCAGGCCGTGCAGGCGGAGTTCGTCGACGACCCGCGCACGGCGGTCGCCAGTGCCGACAGTCTGATCCAGTCGGTGATGGCCGAGCGCGGCTATCCGGTCGAGGACTTCGAGCAGCGGGCCGCGGACGTCTCCGTCGAACATCCACAGGTGGTCGAGAACTACCGCCGGGGGCATCGGCTTGCCCAGGCGAGCGCGGGCGGCGACAGCTCGACCGAGAATCTCCGCCAGGCGATGCGCCACTACCGGGCGCTCTTCGACGAGCTCGTCGAGCCCGACACGGAGCGGCCGGCCGAGCGCGAGCCGAGCGAGACGGCAGCAAGGGCGGTGCGCTAGATGGCAGACCGAGACCTGACCACGCGCGATCTCGCGGGGCCGTCCGACCCCTCGGATGGCCGCGAGCGGTCGCCCCATGGAGAAGAGCCGGTCGCCGGCTCAGCGGACGAGCGAGACGAGCTCGCCGAAGCCCGAGCGGCACGCAACGAATCCGAAGCCTCGACGAGGCAGACCGAGCGCGAACCGGTCACGGCCGCGGAGCCGGACGACGAGGGCGGGCCGCTTCTGCCCGAAGATCAGAGCGAGCGGTTCACGACGCGCTGGCAAGAGATCCAGGCCAGCTTCGTCGACCGGCCCCGAGAATCGGTCGAGGAAGCCGATGCCCTCGTCGCCGACCTGATGCAGCGGCTGGCCGCCGGCTTCTCGAACGAGCGGGAAGGCCTCGAAGCGCAGTGGGACCGCGGCGACGACGTCTCGACGGAGGACCTCCGCGTCGCACTCACGCGCTACCGGTCCTTCTTCGACCGGCTTCTCTCCGCATAGCTACGCCGCAGAGGGTGTGGGAGAGCAGCCGCTGTCCCACACCCGGCGATCTCTTGATCGGAGCGCGGGTCGGCTCACGTACGCGCTGCCTGAAGCTGGCTGCGAAGGTGCGCGACGAGCGCGCGGCTGTGGGGGACCGCCTCTTCCTCCTCGTCCAGGACGGCGGCGAATGCCTTCCTGCACCAGGGCTCGTAGGTGGGGTCTGTTTCAGAGCCGACGAGGATGCCGATGAGGCGCTCTGCTCGCGTCGAGCCGCCCCCAGAGGTAGTCGTTCTCGCGGTCGGGGCGGCTGAAGAACGCGCCGAAATGGTGGAACGGCGACGCCCTTCACCTTGCGCTCGCCGTTCCGCGGATGCAGCAGCCGCCCGTCCTGCGGGCTCATCCTGACCACCTCGACCCGATCGCGTTCGCCCACGTCGCTCAAGGCCTGGACCGGATAGAGGAGGACGTCCCAGAAGGGAAAGCCGAGGTACCGGACGAGCAGGTCGCGTCGCCGCGCGGGATCCCAGCGCTGCGTCAGCGCGTAGAGGTCGCGGTAGAGCGTCGGCGTGAAGCCCGAGAGCTTCTCCTCGAGCGACTCGCGAAGCGTCGTCGAGAGCTTGTCCAGCGCGGTCCGGTTCTCGGCGACGAAGCGCGGCCCGTCCAGCCCGTGCTCGCGCAGGAAGGCGGCGAGCGTCTCGTCGCCGAAGCAGCGCCGGATCGAATCGACCAGCTCCTCGTCGAAGCCGCTGCCCGACATCGCCGCCCTCAGCGTCTCGATCGCCTGGTACAGGATTGCCTTCCCGACGTCCAGCTCGGCGCGGGCCGGATAGCCGGGTTCCGACACGTGCGGCATACCAGCCGATCAGCCCGGCGATCACGAAGCGAAGCCGCCGCTCCCCGTAGCCGAGGTCGAAGCTTCGGAGGAACTCGGTCTGCTGCTCCGAGGGCTGCGCGAGCCGCTCGAACAGCCCGGCCTCCTCTGCCCAGCAGCGGAGAACGGTCCTGACCAGCATCGCGTGGTTCGAGTCGGGCGGGAACTCGCACGCGTTGCAGACCGCCCGCGCGTACCGGTCGACGACGCCGCTGATCTTGAGCCTGATGTAGGTCGCGTGGCTGAAGCCCGCCTTGTCCACCGCGGCCCGGTTCAGCTCTTGCGCCCACTCGCCGAGGCGCGGGCTCTGCGGATCAGGGGCGGCGTCGAGCTCGTCGCCGATCGTCTGCTCGACCAGCTCGCGGATGCGCTCGAAGCTCGTCTCGACGATGTCGCCGATCCGTTGAACGCGTTCGTTCAGGGACGCCACCTCGAGTAGGTCGTCGAGGATCGGCTCGGCTCGTGGGATGCCGCTGACGGCGCCGAGCAGCGCGGAGACCGTGCCCGGCGCCGGGTGCCGCGAAGGTGGCTCCGGCGTGCCGGGCGACGGCTCCAGGTAGAGCAGGCGGCGATCGACCTCGAGGTCGGCCGGCCGCTGCCTGATCGCCTCGATCGCGTGCCCGAACGGCTTGTTGTCGAGCACCCCGCCGTCGACGAACCAGGTATCGCGTGGCTGCGCGCCGGCGAGTTCGTAGAGTCGGAAGAACCGCCGCTCGAGGCCCGAAAGATCGGCGTTTCGCCCCTCGAGGTAGCGGGCGAAGCCGGCGAGACTGACCGGCGGGAAGACGCCCGGAAAGCACGAGGTCGTCCGGGCGGCGAACGCGAGTCCGCCGTTGCCTCGCTCGGACAGATCGTCCTGGAGCCCTTCCTCGTAGCTGAAGCCGAGCACGTGCCGGTGCCTGGAGTCGTGGACGAGCGGCGGCTGGTAGATCGGGACCTGCCGGTCGTAGCCGTAGAAGTCGGTGACGGTCACGAAGAGCTCGAGCAGGTGGCCTTCGGGCATGAGCGTCGTCACCTCGGCCGGTGTCGAGCCGCCGTCGTCCATCCCGGCGAGCGCGTCGTAGAGCCAGCGCGACATGCCGTCTCCGCGCAGCGGAGAGCGCCACAGCGCCCCCAGCGCGACCCAGATCAGTCGAAGCCATCTCGGGAGCCGGCGCGGCGCGTTGAGGAGCTGGTCGATGTCACCCCGCTCGAACCAGAGGTCGCGGAGCGAGTCCTGGGAGCGGTTGTGCGCGAGCCCCTTCGCCAGGTAGACGCCGTTGATCCCGCCGGCCGACGTCCCCGCGACGACGTCGACGACGACTCGCGTCCGGACCTTCTGGGGGTGGTGCTCGGCGAGCTCGGCGAGGAGCTCGCGATAGACGGTCTCACTCGCTGAGCCGGACCAGCCGCCGGGTGCGGCCTCGAGCATCGCCGACGCCTTGGCGAGCCGGTGGATCTCCTTCGTGATCCCGTGCATGTAGATCGCCAGCGAGGAGCCCCCGTAGCAGACCAGGGCAAGCCGCAGCTCCCTGGTATCCCCCGATGCGGCAGCAGCGCCCGTTCGGACTCCCTCTCCCGGTGGCACACAACCTACCGCAAAGATTGTGCTTTACATTACAAGCTTCTGGACCGGGTCATTCTGGCAAGGGCCCGGCTCGTCTGTCAAGGCTGGCGCACGCGAGGGCGTTCGCCAGACTGAAAACGGACTCACCCGGACGAGTGATTTACGGCGCCGCCCTCGTCTGGGAGCATCGGCGCACTTCTCGGGGAGGCACAGTGGCCGATTATTTCCTGAAGCTCGACGGGATTGCGGGCGAGAGCGCTGACGCCAAGCACAAGGACGAGATCGAGCTGGTCTCGTTCAGCTGGGGCGTGACGCAGACCGTCGTCGTGAGCGGATCGGGCGGCGGTGCAGGCGCGGGTCGCGCGAAGTTCCAGGACTTCCAGTTCGTGATGCGAGTGAACAAGGCCTCGCCGCAGCTCTTCCTCGCCTGCTGCAGCGGCAAGCACATCAACGAGGCGAGCCTCAGCGTGCGCCGGGCGGTGAAGAAGCAGCTCGAGTACCTGAAGATCAAGTTCACCGACGTGCTGATCACCTCGTTCGAGCAGGCCGCGGGAGGGGACGTGCCCGAGGAGACGGTCGCATTCGACTTCTCGAAGATCGCGGTCGACTACACGCCCCAGGGACCGCAGGGCGCACCCGGCGGCGTGATCCACGCCGGCTGGGACCTCTCCCAGAACGTCAAGGTCTGAGCCAGGTCTTTGCCGGTCGCAGCGCTGACCGACCTGGCGCCGAGCGTCGACGCGGAAGCTCTCGACCCGCTCCGTGCGCGCCTCGCCGAAGCCGGGTACACGACCGAGCGGATCGAGGCGACGCTCGGCTGCGGGCGGATCTCGTTCTCTCCAGCTGATGTCGCCGTGCACGTGCGCAGGCTCCCGCCGGGCGAGCCGTTCTCGGGTCTCGTCAAGCTGTTCCTGCTCGGGCTCCCGCTGGATGCGGCAGGGGTCGAGGACGCGCTCGCCCCGATCGATCCGGCTGCTCTGGAGAGATCCGGCTGGCTGGAGGCTTGCGGCGGCGATGTTCGCGCAACGCTCAAGCTCATCCCCCATGGCGACCTCCTGATCTGCTCGGATCGCGACGCCGACGGTCCGACGGGCTCCGACTGGGTCGCCGGCCTGCACCCGCCGTCGGTCACGCTCGCCAAGCTGACCGTGCGCCGGCAGGTGGAGCGGGCACTCGACGTCGGCACCGGCAATGGGATCCAGGCGCTCCTCGCCTCGCGCCACGCGGAGTCCGTGGTCGCGACCGACATGAACCAGCGCGCGCTCGCGTTCGTCGCCCTCAACGCACGCCTCAACGGCGTCACCAACATCGAGCGCCGGGTGGGGAGCTACTTCGAGCCGGTGCAGGGCGAGCGTTTCGACCTCGTCACCTGCAACCCGCCGTACGTGATCTCCCCCGAGTCGAGCTATGCCTACCGCGACAGCGGCCTACCCGGGGACACGGTCTCCCGGCAGGTGGTGCAGGAAGCAGCCGGGTTCCTGCGCGAGGAGGGCTTCGCCCACATCCTGATCAGCTGGGCGCACCCACCCGGCGACTGGTCGAGCACCCTCGAGCGCTGGGTCGACGGGCTCGGCTGCGACAGTTGGCTGTTCTACTTCGGCAGCGACGATCCGATCACGCACGCGGCGGAGTGGCTCAAGCCCCTTGCGAAGGAGGATCCGGAGCGCTATGGCGAAGCCCTCGGGCGCTGGCTCGACTACCTGGCGAGCCTCGGGATCGAGGCGGTCGCACACGGCGCCGTCATCCTGCGGCGGCGCTCGGGCGGACGGAACTGGGTACGCAAGGATCACGTCCCGCTCGACCGCCTCGAGCAGGCGAGCGACCACGTGCTCCGGGTCTTCGCCGCACAGGACTACCTGGAGGGGCTCGACGACGACCGTCGGCTGCTCGACGCCTGCTTTGCCGTGACACCGGGGCACCGCCTCGAGCAGACGATCACCTGCGGGAACGGCGGCACCGAGCTGCAGTCGACGGTGCTGTCGCTCGACGACGGTCTCGCGTTCCGAACCGCACTGGACGAGCACACCGCCGAGCTTGTCCCGCTGCTCGACGGACGCCGTCGGCTCCGAGAGGTGCTGGCACAACGAACCGCGGAGCTGAAGCTCGGCGACGGAGAGGCCCGCCGGTACGAGGTGGCAGCCGTCCCGGTGGTCCGCCGTCTCGTGCAGCTCGGGTTTCTCCTGCCCAAGAGCTCCTAACGCGATGAGCAGTTGTGCCCCCGGGCCGTGCTGGGCAGCACGCTGCTTCGTCCTCAGTCGCGCCCATAGCAACCAGCTATGGGCGCTCCCTGCGTTCTTGCATCGCACTCACCCAGCACACCCCGGGAACGAATACCCATCACATTAGGAGCTCTGGCGTTCCCCAAAAAGAAAACAGCTTCACCCGAACGAGTGATTTACGGTCCGACGCCGGTCTGGGAGCATCGGCGAACCTCTCGGGGGGCGGTGGATGAGCAGATCGTCGAGGCGCGGAAGGGAGCAGTCGTAGCGCGTCCGCGCGCACGTGCGCAGCGTCGCGCCGTCGTCGAGGCGAATGCGCTGCGGTTCGCCGCGGGTTGGCGCTTGCTCGCGCCGGCCGGCGCGAGCGAGACCTCACCGGGCGAGCCGGCGGTGCACGTCGACGTCATCCGCGCGGCCGATCTCGTCGCGCTCTCCGTCTCCGCGGTCGGGTGCGAACTCGTCTCCGGCGGCGACTCGCCGCCCGCGCTCCGTCCGATTCAGGGCAAGAACGCGAGCCTGGTCGTCACCTTCCCGTACCAGCACCTCGCCGAGGAGGCGGTCTACGAGGGAAGAGCCGCGGGCGACGCCCCGGTGCTGATCCCGGACGACGAGCACGGAGGCAAGTCGAAAGTCGATCCGACTCCGAGCGACCCCGGCGCGAAGGTGACGCCGCTCGTCGACGTCCGCCCGGCCCGCTCGAGCCGACTCGTCTTCGTCGTGCCGGAGGGCGAGACGATCGAGTTCTCGAGCAGAGGGATCCTGGAAGCGATGCAGCGTCTCGAGCTCACCGTGCACCCGCTTGCGCTGCCGGGCGACCGGCCGACGACAGGGTCGATCGGCGACGCACCGTTCGTCATCCTGCCGGGAGGGCTGGTCGCGCACCTCGAGGCCGACGGACCCCTGATCGCGAGGGCCGAGCGAGGGATGGCCGCGCCCGACACGTCGACCGCGGAGGGCCTCTCCCTTCAGGCGCGCGAGCTGCGGCGCGCGCGCGCAGCGCTGGAGACGCGCACGGGGGTGAGCCTGGCGCGTGCGGTGCCGCCAGACGTCGAAGGGATCGTGCACGAGCTGACCGTCGGCGATGCGACGGCCACCGCGCAGCCGATCTTCGGCGCAGGCGGCCTGGTCGCCGAGCCCGGGCTGAGGCCGAGGCCGCGGCCGCGCCCGACCCTGAGTCGCCGGCCGACAGACGGAGAGACCTCGATCGAGGCCCCGTTCCGCCTCGTCATCTCGCCGAGCGCCGAGGGACGTTGGTCGCACGCCACCGACCCGGTCGGCGCCGACGACGAGCCCCACCATGTCGAGCTCTGGCATAGCCGCCTCGGCACGGCGAAAGAGAACCCCGACGGGACGCCGGGCGTCGACGAGCGGAACGATCAGCGCCGGATCGTCCGGGCGGTCTGGGCCCGCGACCGCGAGATCTCCGCCCAGGACTGGCACGACCCGTCGCAGAACCTCGGCCACGACAACGTCCCGTTCCGGATGTCCCTCGACCCGGCCGACCGGAACATGCTGGTGCGGCAGACCGCCGAGACCTGGGTGGGCGCCCGCAACACGCGAATCGCGCCGGTGCCGGTGGCGGCGCGGAACCTGTGGCTGTCGGCGCTCGGGGCGTGGCTCGACCTACACGGCGCGTGGACGACGAAGCCGTACTCGCAGGTCGGCATGACGTCGATCCTCGCCTGGGACGAGATCGCACCGATGGGGCGGGATCAGTACGTCCGGGTCGTTTACCCCGGCTACCTCCACCCGCTCGGGCACCAGGCGGCCCTCGTGAAGGTGACGGAGCGGAAGATGAAACAGGTCTCGCCGTCGTATGCGGGGCTGTATCAGCGGAAGTTCCTCGTGATCGGCGAGCCGGTGCGGACGTACTCCGACACGCACGACTTTCCGTTCATCCAGGTCGGCATCCGGCCGCTCGTCACGCCGACGCTCGACGATCCCGGGACGAACCAGGACAGCTTCTTCTGGCCGCGGGTCGGCGGGCAGTTCTTCGCGTTCACGCTCGACGCCCTCGACCACGAGAGCCGCCCGGTGCGCCTGGTGACCCCGCTGCTCTGGGTCGCGGAGTCCTTCGGCGCCACGGCCGCCCACCGTCAGCAGGTCGACCAGGAGTACGACGCCAGCCCGAACCGGAAGATCGTCGCGTTCGGCCAGAAGGTCGCGTTCGGACCGGTGAACAAGGGCGGCGACACGGTGCTCGAGACCGAGTCGATCTCGCTGCGCGGCAAGGCCGCACTCGGCGACTCGCGCCCCCACATGAGCCAGGCGAAGGTCTCCGTGCCGGCCGTGCAGCAGCTGTCGGCGACCGGTCCTATGCCGATCGTCTACCACTCGCTCTACAAATCGGGCGGGTTCACCGATCCGAACAACACCGGCGAGGTGTGGGCGGCGATCCCGCTCGACGCCTCGCAGATCGAGCACGCGACCGACGAGGTCGGCCCGCTGCCGCAGCTGAAGTTCGGCGCCGGCGCACCGTCCGGGAGCGACAAGGCCGGCGGGTTCCTCTCGCCCGACCTGCCGATCCGCGGACTCTCCCGCCGCTCGGGCACGGTCGGCGACCTCGCCGGGATGGCGACGCAGCACTTCGACGCGAAGGCGTTCCTCAAGGGCGCCCTGCCGAAGCTCTTCGGGATCGTCGATCTGGTCGACCTCGTCGAGGACGTCACCGGCGAGCCGCTGAAGATTCCGAGCGTCGTCTCGGAGGCCCTCGACCGGGTCGAAGGGTTCCTCGCCGACCTGCAGCGGGCGAAGAAGGCGGCCCAAGACGCGGTCGACGAGGCGAACAAGCTGATCGATCGGGCCGCGGCCAAGACGGCGCAGCTGCAGAACGAGGCACAGACGGCGCTCGCCGAGGCGCAGGCGGCCGAGACCAAGGTCGTGAAGGCGGTCGACGACTTCGTCGCGCTGCTGGACACGCTGCACGACAAGGAGAAGGCGGTGGTCGAGGCGGCCGTCGCCGCCGACCTGAACGCGTTGCGCGACGCACTCGGCGAACTCCAACAAGTCGGGCCGAAGCTGCCGCCGTTCATCAAGAGCCAGATCGCGACGTTCACCAAGGTGCTGCAGGATGTACTCGCCGCCGCCGACCTGGCCGAGGATCTGTACCGGTTCCTGAACGGCTTCGATCCGTCGGCCGTCCAGGCCCGGTTCCACTTCGAGTGGCGTCCGGAGCTGAAGTCGTGGCCTGACGAGAACGACCCGATTCTCAAGGTCGGAAAAGACAGCCTGCTGCTCGCGGTCGACGGGCGGGCGAGCGGCAAGGGACAGATGGGCGTCGAGGTGCTCGCGGAGATCCGCGACTTCGAGCTCGACCTCGTCGGCTCCGAGAAGCTCGTCCGGATCGCGTTCGACCACCTCTCCTTCAAGGCGGGCTCATCCGGCAAGCCCGAGGTCGACGTCGTCATCCAGAAGAACGAGTTCGTCGGGATCCTCTCCTTCGTCGAGACGATCAAGGACCTGATCCCGTTCGACGGGTTCTCGGATCCCCCGTACCTCGACGTCGATTCGCAGGGCCTGACGGCCGGCTTCACGCTTGCGCTGCCGAGCCTGTCGATCGGCGTCTTCACGCTCGCCAACATGTCGCTCGGCGCCGACGTGCAGGTGCCCTTCCTCGGCAAGACGACGTCCGTCGGGTTCAACTTCTGCACCCGCGAGCGGCCCTTCACGCTCGCGGTCGTCTTCCTCGGCGGCGGCGGCTGGTTCGGGCTCCGAATCGGGCCCGACAAGCTGCAGGAGCTCGAGCTCGGGCTCGAGGCGGGCGCGATCCTGGCCATCGACCTCGGCGTCGCCTCCGGCTCGATCTCGGCGATGATCGGCATCTACATGCGCTTGGAGGGCGACAAGGGGTCGCTCACCGGCTACTTCCGCCTCCGCGGCGAGGTCGACGTGCTCGGCCTCATCTCCGCCTCGATCGAGCTCTACCTCTCGCTCACCTACGAGTTCGACACAGGGAAGATGACCGGCCAGGCGACGATCACGGTCGAGGTCAAGGTCTTCGTCTTCTCCGGCTCGGTGCAGATCCACGCCGAGCGCAAGTTCGCCGGCTCGAACGGCGACCCGTCCTTCCTGCAGGTGATGGGCGCCGAGAGCGGGACGTCGCCGGCGTGGTCCGAGTACTGCAACGCGTTCGCGGCCGCCGCCTGATGCCGACCGAGATCTTCAGCGTCTGCGCCCTGCCCCACTCGTGTGCCGCCGGCGCGGACTTCCACGTCTCGCTGTTCGTCTCGCCGAAGCTGACCCCGGACGCGCCCTTCGACGAGCTGCGCACCTTCTCGCTGTTCCCGCACTGGAGCACCGTCGTGAAGCAGAACATCACCGTCGAGCTCTTCGACCAGGCGGGGCCGATCGAGGCGACGCCGCTGCTCGCCGACCTGAAGCCGAAGGTCTGGGACTCGGCCTTCCCGCCGGAGACGCCGATCAACGGCCAGCCCGTTCCCGACTGGCAACAGCGGCGCTGGCGGACCTTCGACGCGCGCACGGTGCACGACCTCGGCAAGGCGGTGCACCTGGCGACCATGTACGCGAGCCCGACCGCGCCGCCGGCGCCGGACGACCACCCGCTTGCCGGTCCGCTCTCCGAGATCTCGGGCCGCTACTACCGCACCGAGCACGTGGCCGAGGTCGCGCGGCGGCGCGTCTACGACGAGTCGCTGATGACCGAAGACCTCGACCAGATCGTCGAGTCTTCTGAGTCGCCGGCCGTGATCGGCCGGGTGATCTCGGACCAGCAGCCGTGGCTGCGGCGGATGGCGCTCGAGCTCCACCGGGCGCGCCGCTTCTACGAGCGTCCGGAGGAAGCGGGCGAGTACCGCGAGCGACCGAAGCCGGGAGCGGTCAGCCCGCCGGTGAAGCGCCCGGAGCCCGAGTTCCACGAGCGCTGCGCCATGGCCGGCGACCACCCGGCGCTGCTCCGCCGCCTCGGCCTCGTGATCGACCTGAAGGTCGCGGATCCCGACCGGCTGCGCTCCTCGCAGTGGCTCTCGGCCGCGATCGTCGTGGGCGGCGACCACGGCCCCTGCCGCTTGACCCGGACGCAATGCCGCACGGTCGGGGACGACCTCGTCACGATCGCGGAAACGCCGGACTGGGTCGACGGGATGGCGCGGCTCGGCGACGAGGAGCGCTTCGCGCTGCTCGACCTCGAAGCCGACGGCACCGCGATCAAGCTGGAGCGCTTCCTCTGGACGCTGCCGCGGCTCCAAGAGATCCAGGACCAGGACGCGCCGACGAACGCCGCCACGCCCGCGCTGCGCTCGAACGGGTTCACCGTCGTCCGGGTCGGCCAGGCGCAGGACACGCTCGAGCGGATCGGCCGCCAGCACGACCTCGAGCAGGCGCTCGGCCAGGGGCAGCCGCCGACGCTCTCGACCGAGGACGTGACCCGCGGCCTGCGGATCGAGGTGTGGGACGACACCGCGAAGCGGTGGGAATCGCTCCATTCGCGCCTGACGACGATCTCCGTGGTCGGCGCCGGAAAGGTGATCGACTCCTCGTCCGAGGAAGGCTTCATCCAGGGTACCGCCGCGTCAGAGAGCGCGAAGGTCGACGACTCGCCGATCCACGTCCACGAGGCGATCTTCGGCTGGGAAGGCTGGAGCCTCTCGGCCCCGCGACCGGGCAAGCGCGTCCGCCACGAGAACGGCAAGGAGATCGTCGAGGACGTGCCGACGACCACCCCCGATCCGGTCCATCCGATTCTCGTCGTGAACCACATCAAGCCTGGCACCCTGCCGCCCCTCCGCTTCGGCCGCTCGTACGCGATGAGGGCGTGGGTGGTCGATCTCGCCGGGAACTCGCGGCCGCACGAGCTGAACCCGCCGCCGGCGCCCGCCGCGCCCGTGGCCGGTGCGCTGGGGCCGCTCCTGGGGCAGGCGACGAGCCTCGACGCCGCCTCTCGGCTCCCGACGGAGCTACGACTGGCGACGAACACGGTGCTGGAAGCACGGCGGCTCGCCGAGCCGGCGCCTCCCGCGCCTCCGCCGCCGTTTGCGAGCGACGAGCACGAGGCGCTCGTACGCGCCCGGGTCGGAGCGCGGATCGAGAGCCGCGCTCCGATCGCCCCGGCCGGCTTCGACCGCCACGCCGCGGTCGCCACGGCGATCGCCGCCGCGGTCGGAGATCGCGAGCAGCCGTTCGTCGCCGACACCGCAGTGCGAACCGCGGATGCGCTCGCGCCGCTGGTCGCGTCGCACCTGTCGGCTGGACCCGCCGTCGGGTTGGCGGACGCCGTCAAGCGGGCGCTCGCGACGATCACGCCGCAGCGGCCGTTCCTGCGCTGGGATCCGGTCCCGAGCCCGGCGATCGTCCCTCTGCGCCGGTACACGGAGGGCGAATCGGTGCGCGTCCTCGTCGTCCGCTCAGGGGTCACGCAGGATCCGGACACGCTCGCGATCACCGTCACGCCGCCGCACGAGTACGTGGAGGCGCTCGGCCCGCTCGAGTACTTCGAGCAGAGCGAACGCCACCTGGCCCCGCCGAAGACGAGCCAGGTGCAGGCCGAGCTGCACGGGATGTTCGACGAGGCGATCGGCTCGACCAATCCCACCGACCACCAGAAGCTGCTCGGAATCGCCCTGCTCGAAAACGGCTCCTTCCTCGATCTCGACATCGCCGACGTCGACAACCCGCCGGCCCGCATCGCCCAGGTCGGCGTCCGGCTCGAGACGCAGCCCGGCACGCCGCACGCCGACCCGGTCACGCTCCCGCTGCTCGGGCCCGACGATCCCCCTTCACCGGGCAAGAGCGACCACCTTCCGCCCGGCCAGTACGTCGTCCACGACACGCCCGAGCTCGTGCTTCCCTACCTGCCGGATCCGCTCGCCCGCGGCGTCTCGTTCGTCTTCGAGGAGGCAGGCCTCGACCGCGCAATCCCGTTCCCGTTCGGCACCGAGGGGTTCACCGCGCGGTACGGCGGACAATGGCCCGAGATCGAGCCCTTCCGGCTTGTCCTCGGCGGCGGCGAGCTGGCCGGCAAGGTCGCGGGCCGCGTGATCAGCATCTCGTTGCCCCCGGGCGACGTGCAGCGCTTCCGGCTCGCCTCGTCGCTGCAGCGGGACGACCTCGACCTGTTCGGGCCCTGGCGGAGCCTGCCGCAGGTGGTGCGCGACAACAACGACGTCGCCGAGGCGGCGGCCGACGGCTGGCTCTGGGGCCTGACTCCGTTCGAGGACGTGACGCTCGTCCACGCCGTCCCTCGCCCGCTGGAGGCTCCGCGGCCGACCAAGCTGCTGCCCTTGCGCGGTCAGGGCTCCACGCGCGTGACCCTGAACGGCGCCGTCGACCTCCACGGGCCGAGCACCGATCGCCTCACCGCCGAGGCGACGTGGACCGATCCGGTCGACGACATCACGCTCCCGATCTGGGAGAACCGTCCCACTGCCGGTCATGCGTTCACGTCGGGGGTCCTGGCCTACGAGGACCTCGCGATCCTCGGCCCGATCGAGGCGGATGGAGCGCTGCCCGAGGTCGGACCGCTCCACATGCACGCGGCCAACCACGAGCTCGGAGACACGAAGCACCGCGTGATCGACTACCGATTCCGGGCCTCGACGCGCTTCCCCGAGTACTTTCACCCGGACCTGCTCGCGCCGGATCCGAACGTCGGGGGTGACGATGGTCGCAGCGTCGTCGGGCCGACGGTCTCGGTATCGGTCCCCTCCTCGGCGCGGCCGGCCGCTCCGATCGTGCACTCGGTGATCCCGCTCTTCCGGTGGTCGGACGGAGCCGAGCCCGAGCAGCCGGTCGCCCGCCGGCACGGACGGCGGGCAGGCCTGCGCATCTTCCTCGAGCGTCCCTGGTTCTCGAGCGGTGCCGGGGAGCTGCTCGGCATCCTGATCGCGCCGGGCGGCGACGACACGTTCGGCCCGCCGGCACCCGATGAGTCAGGCTTCCCGTTCGTCAGCAAGTGGGGCGGCGATCCCGCCTGGTTCAGCGCTCCCGTGGAGCAGCGCCCGCTCGCGCTCGTCCAGCTCGACAACCTCCTGCGCACGGTCGGCCTCGACGACCGGCCCGAACCCGGCCGCCCCGTTACCCCGCCGAAGCAGCTGCCGCTCGCGTCCCTGCCCGAGCAGCCGTCGGTCACCGTAGTCGGGTACAAGCCGCAGTACAACCAGGAACGCAGGCTGTGGTACGTCGACGTCGCCCTCGACCCCGGTCCGACCTTCTGGCCGTTCGTGCGGCTGGCTGTCTGCCGCTATCAGCCCGGCAGCATCACGGGCTGCCACCTGTCTCCTCCCGTCCGCTGCGACTACGTCCAGCTCACGCCCGAGCGGACGACCAGCGTCAGCCGCACCGACGACCGCCACGTGCGCGTCGTCGTCAGCGGCCCGATCGGGATCCGGACGTTCCCGGAACGAGGTCACGTGTCGAGCGCCGATGCGTTCGCCGAGGCGGTCAGCGCAAACCGGCAAGTCGTCGCGAAGCTGCAGCGGCGCGACCCGGCGATCAAGACCGATCTCGGCTGGAAGACGGTGGCCGCCGCCGAGCTGGTCATCCGTGGCCGCGGCCGGAACCAGTACGAGGCGGCGTGGGTCGGCGAGCTCGACGCCGGAACGGTGATTCCGCTCGCGCGCCCGGGAGGCAATCCCAACTGGCGGGTGGCGGTCGAGGAGTGGGAGCGGCTGCCCGGCGATCCACCTTCGTCGGTCGAGGCCCCACCGGCCGCGGTTGTCCGGCCGATCTGGGAGCGACGCCTCATCTACGCCGACGAGGTCGGTCTGTAACCGGAATCTCCCGCGCCGGCGGGGCAGGCGGCGTGCGATCATGGCGGCATGAATTCACCCACACGGGAACGCCCGCTCCCGGAGCGCGCCGTCCGTGGCGGAACGCGTGTCGCGATCAAGGTGACGCGCGGGACGGTCGGTCGCGTTCAGCCGACCACCCGGCTGCAGTGGCTTGGAGCCGCGCTGCTGCTGCTTCCGGCGCTGGCGGTGATGCTCGTGCTGGCGGTGGTCGTCTTCGTCGCGCTCATCGTCGTGGCCTTTCTCCTCGCGGCGGCGCTCGCCGTGATCGCGTTGTTCGTCCGGCGACCGCGTCGGCGAGCTTCATAGAGCTCGACGACCAGCCTGGCGAGCCGAACGACGAGGGACCAGTCCTCGGGACTGTCCCTGTAGCTGTTGGTCGAGCGCGCCCGCCTTGTAACGCCTAGGCGCCGGCAGCGCGGCGCTCGGCGCTCGGCTTGCGATAGCGCTCGATCATCTCCTCGAGGCGCCGCGTCAGGTCCTCGTCGCGCAGACGCTTTGCTTCGCGCTCTTCAGGAGTCAGCTTCCGCTTCTTCTTCACCGTCGTCTCATGGTGCCGAGGCCAGATGCTGGACGCAAGGCGTCCAATCGGTTCAACTCAACTCGACTGGTCCACCGATAAGCTCGACCAGGCCTTGCCCATTCCGACTGAGCCGATCGGCAGCATCCCCAGGCCTCCGGAGCTGATCGAAGCGATGGCCTCGGGAGAGAACCTCGAGGCCTGCTTCGACCAGGCGCTCCGCGACACGATCGAGCGCTTCGAGACGACCGGCTCCTCCGTGATCACCGACGGCGAGCAGACGAAGCCGAGCTTCGTCACCTATCCGCTGCAGGGGCTGGAGCAGCTCGCGCCCGACGGGATGACGATTCCGTTCGAGGACGGGCATACGAGGCAACTGCCCAGGCTGACTGCGGGCCCGTTCCGCTACGGCACGTACGCCGACGAGTACCTGCGCCGCGCGAAGCAGTACGCGCACGTGCCGGTCAAGCAGGCGGTGATCGCGCCGTCCGCGCTCAGCCTCCTCTACCCCGAGGGCGGGATCGACGGGTATTCACGCGAGCAGTTCCTCGCCGATCTGACCGCCGAGGCCGAGACCGACATCCGGCGGTCGCTCGACGCCGGTGCGCACTGCGTCCAGCTCGACTTCACCGAGGGCCGGCTCTCGTTGAAGCTCGACCCTTCCCACGGCGTGCTCGACGAGTTCGTCCGGATCAACAACGGCGTCCTCGAGCGCTTCTCGGACGACGAGCGCCGGCGGATCAGGATCCACACCTGCCCGGGCGGCGACCAGGACGCGACCCACAGCGCGGAGGTCGACTACGCCGAGCTGCTGCCGGCGCTGTTCTCGCTCAAAGCCGGCAACTTCTACCTGCAGCTCGCCAGCGAGCACGACCGACCCCGAGTCCTCGGGACCGTCAAGGAGCACGCACCGGCGGACGCGCGAATCTTCGTCGGCGTGATCGACCCGATCGACCCCCGTGTCGAGACAGCCGAGGAGGTGCGAGACCGCGTGCTCGAGGCGGCGGACTACATCCCGCTCGAGCAGCTGGGAACGACCGACGACTGCGGCTTCTCGCCGTTCGGCGACGACACGTCGACGTCTCGCGACACCGCGTTCGACAAGATCCGCGCTCGGGTCGAGGGGACGAAGCTGGCAGCCGAGACGCTCGGGGCCT
This sequence comes from uncultured Actinomycetes bacterium, assembly GCA_963719325.1. GTDB lineage: Bacteria > Actinomycetota > Thermoleophilia > Gaiellales > Gaiellaceae > DATBLE01. The sequence continues at coordinate 864 of CAVRBW010000027.1, read as the reverse complement.
GATTCCCTCAGGCAGGCGGAAGCGCGAGCGCGAGTCGCCGTTCGACGTCGGCTATCACCTCGGGCGAAAGCGGCCCCGGAGCCCGCAGGAGCTTCCGGAGCGCTCGGGGCCAGAGCACGTACACGTCGCCGAACCGGAGCGGCCGGGCGAAGAACGACCAGTCGGCACCGACGAAGCAGATCGCCTGTGTGAGCGACAGCGCGGAGCGGTCGGGCCCGAGCGCTGACCGAACTGCAATTGCCTGTTTCTCCATTCCAGTAACAAGGCTGGTCTTGTCCCTGCCTCCGACGTAAAGGCGATAGTCGACCGAGAAGAAGCCGCCCCGGTCGCGGCGTTCGATCCTCCCTTTGTACTTCTTGGCGTCGATCACGAACAGGCCGGCCGCCGAGACGACGAGGTGGTCGATGTTGGCGCGTGAACCGGAAATGCGCCGGTCGTGCAGGACCGCCATTCCCTCCTCTCGCAACGGATCGAGTGTCGCGCCAAGCGCGGATTCACCGTCCGAGCCGACAGCCCAGGCGTTCGTGGAGCGCGGGTCCTTGCTGAGGGCGAGGATCGTGCCGCCAAGCCGTCCATAGCGGGTTCGGATGTTCGCTTCGCGTCGCTCGTGACGGCGCTGCCATTCGCGCGCAGCAGATCCGCCGGCGACGCCGCGGTCGACGACGGCCGGGCGCTCCAGGCGAAGGCAGTCGCAGCAGGTGGCGGTTCTCTGCTCCTTGTTCCAGCGTGCCTGCACCCCCTTCGCCAGGCGGCGACCACAACTCGCGCACGTCGCCGGGTAGCGCAACCGGATCAGCACAATAGCCACCTCGATTTCATCGGCGCCAACCGTCACCGCGATTAGGCACGGCGCTCCCAAATCGC
>CAVRBW010000026.1:0-98450 GCA_963719325.1 uncultured Actinomycetes bacterium | reverse complement strand
AATCCGGCTTACAGGCCTGCTACGGAAAACCCCCGCGCATGTGGGGGTTTTCTATGACCCCCGTTCGTCGCCACCGCCGCTCCTCGATCGAGGACGGCCTCGCACTTGGCAGGCGAACGGTCGAGCAGGTGCTCTCGCACCACTTCCAGAAGTCGGGCAGGTAGCGGCTTCGACTACCAGCTGATCACGGCGAAGGCAGCCCTGCGCGATACGGACGACCTGCTCGCGCGGTACCGGGAGCGGGGCGCCGCCGTGCCCGGCGACGTCCGCGAGTATCGCCTGCTTGCAAGTGCGTCTCTGGTCGCTCGTGAGTTCGAGGAGGCAAGCACTGCGGTCGAGTCCGGCCTCGCTCTCGCCCCGCACGACCCGCCGCTGATCGCGAGTCGCGGCGAGGTCAAGGCACGAAGAGGAGATCTCGCCGGCGCCCTCGCCGACTGGGAGGCGGGCGCTGGAGCTCGATCCCGGGGGCATCGGGCCGCTCTACAGCACGGCGTTCCTGCTCGAGCGTGAGCGGAGGCCGGACTTAGGCTGGACTGTCACCGGGTGGTCCAGACACTCGGGTTCCTTTTGAGCTGATTAGGAAGGGACGGCGCCCCTCGGGACGCCGTCCGGTTCTCGGCTCACTCTCGCCTTCGACTGCCACGTCGGAAGGAAAGGAGTGAGCCGCATGTCAGAGGATGACGTGCTGTTCGGCTACCGGTTGAGGGTGCTCGATTACGCGGGCCGGACGAGCGTGAGTGAGGCGTGCCGGGTGTTCGGGATCCACCGCTCGACCTACTACGTCTGGAAACGCCGAGTGGAGCGGCACGGGTTGGAGATCCTGCGCCCGCGGGAGCGGCGGCGGCCGCGGATGCCGCAGCAGCTGTCGCCATTCGTGGAGGAGCGGATCGTCGCCTTCGCGCTCGGCCACCCCGGCTTCGGGCCGCGACGGATCGCGAGCGAGCTGCGCCGCGAGCGCTGGGGCGGGATCGTGGTCAGCCATAACGGCGTCTGGCGCTGCCTGCGACGGCACGGCCTCAACACCCGCGCGAAGCGGTTGGCGCTTGTTGCCGGCTACGCCGCACCGTACGAGCCGCCCCGCGAGCCGGAGCCGGAGCGGCACGTCGAGGCGACACGGCCTGGCGAGCTCGTCAGCGTCGACTGCTTCTTCGTCGGGCGCCTTTCCGGGACGAAGGGGTCGGTCTGGCAGCTGACAGCGATCGACATCGCCTCCTCCTTTGCCTGGGCCGAGCTCGTCAGCTGCCCCAAGGGCAACCCGACCGGCGTGCAGACCTCCAAGCTCGCCCAGCGGGTCTGCGCCGACCTCGCCCAAGCGGGCTGGCGGCTCGAGCGCGTCCTCACCGATAACGGCGGCGAGTTCCGCTCAACCGACTTCCGCACCACGCTCGCCCAGCTCAGCGTCCGCCACACCCTGATCCGCGCCGGCCGCCCCCAGACCAACGGTCACGTCGAAGCGCTGCACCGGCTGATCCTCGAGGAATGCTGGCGGCCCGCCTTCGCCCGCTACCTCCACGTCCGCTTCACCGGGCTCAAACGCGACCTCGCCCAGTACATCGACGACTACAACTTCGACCGGCCCCACCACGGCCGTCTCACCCAAGGACGCATCCCCGCCGACATCGTCTACGGTGCCAACAAGGTGACGACGAGATGAGCCGCAACTGTCGGCACATCTCGGTGACGGTCCAACTTAGGCGAGCGACGACTGGCGGCAGATCATCGCCTGGTCCGAGGAGCGCGGCCTGTCACGCGAAGCCGAATGGCCACGACAGGCGATCGAGCGGCTCGGCGGCTAGCGAATGTTCGAGGAGCCGGCCGCTCAGGCTCTCGACGGGCAGCCCGTGGCGCGCGACGACGCGGTCGTAGTTGAGGCGCATGAGCTCGATCACGTCATCGACCTCGCCGGCGTCCGCGATCCTCCGGGCGGCCATCCCGGGCGTGTCCGGAAAGACGGGGTGCGGCTCGATCCGATCCTCGTCCAGCAGCTCGGCCCAGACGTCCTTCGGGAAGACGAAGTGCGCCGCGTGGTCGCCGTGCAGATGACCGATCTCCCGCTTGCCGACCTTGAACGAGAACTCGCCGCGGACGCCGGGGCCTGCTTCGACCCCGGGCCACGACGTCACCTCATGGGTAATTCGGACGCTTGCCGTTTCGTGCGTGGACATGTGCGACACGGTACGGGCGGGCGGGGTCCCGATCGCAACCCGCAATTGGTCCTAGGACCGGTCAGGGTCTCGCGGAGGCCGGCTCGCCCGATCGAGCTCGGCGGTGGAGCCGGAGGCGCGGAAACCGGCCTGCGGGCGCGACGAGGAGCAGCAGCGGGCCGAGCGCGGCGAGGGCGGCGATCGGCGCGACCGACGTCTCTTGGCGCCGGTAGCCGACGCGGGCCGTGGGGCCCGCCCCGATCCGCTGCCGAACGAAGGTTGCGGCTGCGTCCGCGTCCGTCTCGCGGAAGGTCACCCACCCGGCGGACTGCAGCGTGAGGAGCGCGTCGGGCTCCGTCGCCCGGTAGTTGCCGATCGGCCGGCCGCGCCGGTAGATGCGCTCGTTCGCCCGCCAGAACCGCACGACGAGCGGCGTCGTGCCGACGCGCTGGAGATGGCGGAGGACGTTCGTCGCGTCGAAGTCGTGCGTCTCGGCGTCGGAGAGCACCACCAGCACGCGCTTGCGGGCGGTCGGCGAGAAGTAATGGCGCACCGACACCTCGTTCAGTGGGTCGAAGGTCGTCACCCAGCGGTCGACGCTGAGCGACGGCGGCGGCCGCTCGATCCCGACGGCCTTGTCGAGCACGAGGTCATAGGCGCGGTCGTCGGTGGTGGGGAACAGGTACGGAAGGAGGCGGTTCGTCAAAGAGCTGACGCCGGTCGGCACCGTCGGCAGCTCGTCGTGTAGCCGGCGGGCGAAGGCGACCGCACGCTGGTAGCGCGACTCGGCGTCCGGCCCGGGTGCGGCGAGCATCGAGCGCGAGCTGTCGAGGACGATGATGACCTCGGCATCGGTTCGAGCGGTTCGCTCGTGCTGCACCCGGATCGAGGGGCGCGCGGCTGCCAGTCCGAGCAGGGCAAAGACGCAGGCGAGCGCGATCGGTCTGGCGAGCCGCGCTCGAACCGGAGGCTCTTCGAGGCCGAGCTCGCGCCGCAGCCTCCTGGCGGTGCGGAGCCGAAGCAGCGCGACTGCAATGGGTACGACGCCGACGAGCCCGGCCAGGAGGGCGAAGGGAGTCGCCAGCGTCACGCTCATCAGTAGCCGCTTCCGGTGGCGTAGACGTCGGCGTGGCTGACCTCGCTGTGCCCCACCGTCTTCTTCTGCCGGCGTCCCTTCTGCGAGCTCTGGGGCTTGTCGTTCTTCGTGCTCTTGTCGCCGGGCGAGCGTGTGGGCGCTCGTGACGCCGCCTGCCGGAGCAGCAGCTCGAGGTCGAACTTCGCCGCCTCATTCCGGTCGTCGCTCGCGACCGCAGCTCGAAAGCCGCCGAGCGCCTGGAGCAGCAAGGCCTTGCTGCCTGCGTCGCGGCCGATCTGGGCGACGCCGAGCCCGTCGCCTGCCGCCATTGCGAGCAGCGTGGAGGCCATCACCAGCGCCTGGGCTCGTTCCTGGTCCGTGTGCAGCTTCGGAATCAGATGGGCGATCCGGATCGGACCAGTCGGTTGTCCGGCCACGACCGGCAGCGCGGTCGCGTCCCGGTAGATCCGCACGATCTCGCCGAAGCGCTCTTTCCGGTCGGTTGCGAGCAGGCGCGCCGCGGCCCGGTCGGCGAGGCTGCGTTCCCGCTTCGCGACCCGCGTCTCGCTCGGCCAGCTCGTCGTCGCGCGCGCGACCTCGTCCGGGGTCGCGAGCACCGCGCGACCCACCAGCACGAGCACGACCGAGAGCGCGAGCGCGACCATCCCCCCGCCGGCGATCAGAAGCTGGCGCCTCACGACTGTGTCCTCCAGGTGAGCGGCTGGAGCGCAAGCTCGTACACCGCAGTCAGGACTCCGACCACGCCGAGCAGGATCAGGAGCAGGGTGGTGTTCGAGTGCGAGCGCGGCAGCTCCCCGGGGTGGATCGTCCGCGTCGCGGCCCGCTCGACGAATACGGCATTTTGCTGCTGGGCGAAGCGAGGCACGTCCGTTCGGTCGGCGCGCGGAGGCACCGAGATGACTCTGAGGTCGATGCCCTCACGCTGGTACTGGGCGACGACCGACTGCAGGTTCGCGATGTCCAGCGGCGAATCGACGAGGTCGCTGACGAGCACGACGTGGCCCTCCTCGACTCGGTCTCGCCGAAGCATCCGCCGGGCGACCGCGAGGCCGCCCGAGATCAAGGTGCCCTTCGAGAACGACGGCGTCCAGGGATAGGCGCTCGGCTTGTCGTGCAAGAACAGCGCGAGCCAGTCCTTGATCCCCTCGGGGGGCGTTGACGGCGGCAGTGCCTCGTAGGCGGCATCGGAGAACACGACGAGCCCGAGATTGCGTCGCCCCTCCCTGGTCAGGCCGAGCAGTGCATTGGCGATCCGCCCCGACGACGCCTTCATGCTGCCCGAGAGATCGATGACGATGATCGCGTTCGCGTTGGCCGGCAGGAGGCCCGCACCCGCAGGCTCCGAGCGCGTCCCCACGAAGAAGACGAGGAGCACTGCGACGAGCGCTCCCGCGAGGGATGCCCACGAGATCCAGGTCCGTCTCGTGATCCTTCCGAATGCGGCTGCATCTGCGAGCGGAAGCAGCTTCCCGCGACGACGGCCGCGGAGCACCAGACCCGCCGTCGCCGCCACGACGGACCCTGCGGCGACGATCCACAGAAGCGCGGTCACCGCGTCACCGCCGCCCGCACCCGGTCGGTCAGTTCGGCGATCGTCTCCGGCCGCGGATCGGCCGGTGCCCAGGCGAGCACGCGGCTCTCCGCGCTGAGCGGCTCGTCGAGCGGCTCGAGCTCGCGTGCGAGCTCCTCGAGCGCACGCCGCCGGCGGCCGGAGTCCCCGTTCGTCGATACCGCCGCGAGCTCGCGGAGGATCCGGTTGAGCGGTGCCTCGCGGCTTCGTCCGCGCGGACGAAGCCCGAGCAGGCCTGCGCGGAGGAGCAACGCCGCGCCGCCTGCGGCGAGCAGCGCCGCGAACGCGAGCAGGACGTACGCCGTCGGCTTCGGCGGCAGCCGGTACCCGGTGCCGGCTGCGCGCGGAGGGCTGACGCGCATGAAGGGGCGTTGCAGATCGCTCGCGTCCACGCGTGCGTGCAGCCTCAGCTCCGGCCAGCGGGCCCGCAGCGTCGTCGAGCGCGCGCCGTTTCGGTAGTCGACGCGGATGGGCGCGAAGCGAACGATCGCGCGGTCGCCCTGCGGCACGCAGGCGGCGTCGAGACACTGCAGCCGATCCTCGAGGTGGACGATCGCCACGCTTCCCCGGTGGCGAACGGCTCGCGTGCCGGATACGACGCGGTAGGGCGCGAAGCCCGTCGTCACCTTCACGGAGCGCAGATCGACGCGGCGCGGGTCGACGAACACGTCGATCGTCGCCGTCACCGTGTCGCCGAACTGCGGATCGTCGGGCGCGAACGACTCGACCACGGATGCTGCGCCGGCGAGGCGCACCTTCGCCTGACCCGGTTGGTGCAATGCGGCAACGGCGAGCAGCGCGGCAAGCGCGACGAGCGCCAGGATCGCCGTCAGAGCGGCAAGGCGCCGCGATCTCCTGTTCATCGCTGCCTCATTCGCAGCCGGCGACGGTCGTGCCAGTGCATGAAGGCGCCGAGGATCTCGCCCGGATCGTCGCTCGCGAGCACCACCGGATCGAGCTCGAGGGCGGCGAAGGTACGGAGGAGCGCGGCCAGCCGGCGCTCGTTGGTCTCGCGCCGGTCGGCAGCCTCGCGGCGCGTGAAGCGAACGAGCTGGAGCTCGCCGCCGGGCGCCGCGAGCGGCAGCGTCATGCCCGCCACCGCCGGAAAGGACTGCTCCCAGCGCGCGTCCTGCACGACGACGGGCACGACGTCCCAGCCAAGGGCGACCGCCATCTGCCACACGGGCGGAGCCGGTGCGGCCAAGAAGTCGGAGAGGACGAAGACGAACGAGCCCATCGGCAGGTCACCGCGGGCGTGCGCGAGGTGGCGAAACGCCCTGGTGAGGTTGTCCTGCGGCGCCGTGTAGGTGCTACGGAGCAGCTCTCGCTCGCGGATGTGGGCTGCGTCCTGCCAGCGCCGCGGCGGCACCCAGCGCGGGATCCGTGGGTCGGCGACGTCGAGGTACCCGGAGAGGCCGTGGGCGGCGAGGGAGCTGTCGACGATCAATCGCCCGGCCGTGGCGACCGCCACAGGCTTGTGCAGCCACGGCAGCTCGAGCGGATACAGACCCATCGACGGTCTCCGGTCGACGAGAACGACCACCCGCGGACTCTCCTCGGAGAAGTGCTCGCGGACGATGAAGTCGTCGGACAGCCGCGCGCTCGAAAGACGGGCGGAGGCCTTCCAGTCGATCGCGCGCATCGGATCGCCGGGCTGGTACGGCCGAGAGCTGGCGGTCTCGTACCCGCTGCCCCGGTACGTGCTCGTCCGCGTCCGGCCCGAGACTCCGACCCCGCGCCGGCGGCTGATCAGCGGGAAGGTCGACGAGCTCGTCGCGCGCACGCCGGCCGGCACTCAGCCGGAGGTGAGCTCGATTCCAGGACGCGGCGCGAGCTCGAGACAGCGGCTCAAGAGCTCGACCTCGACCGGATGGTCGCCGTTCTCGATCGCCTCGAACCGGTACGGGTTCAGCAGCACACGGTGGGAGAGAACCGGCTCGAACAGCGCTTCGACGTCGTCGGGCTCGACGAAGGGGCGTCCCTGGAGCAGCGCCCAGGCGCGCGTTGCCCGCTCGAGCGCGAGCGACCCGCGGACCGACCCGCCGACCCTGACGATGTCGAGCTCCCGGGTTGCGCGGACGAGCTCGATCAGCCAGCGCTGGATGATCGGGTCGATGTAGACGTCTTCGACCGCCGACTGGATCTGTTGCAGGGCGCCGACGTCGATCACGGGACCGAGCGCACCGAGCGGATGCGTGTGCCGCTGGGCTTGCACGATCCGCATCTCGTCGTCGAGGCTCGGGTAGCCGAGCGTCGTCTTCAGGAAGAACCGGTCGAGCTGGGCCTCGGGAAGCGGGAAGGTGCCCTCGTGGTCGAGCGGGTTCTGCGTGGCGAGGATCAGGAACGGGTCCGGCAGCCGGCGGGTCGCGCCGTCGACCGTCGTCTGCCGCTCGGCCATCGCCTCGAGCAGCGCGGACTGCGTGCGCGGCATCGCGCGGTTGATCTCGTCGACGAGAACGATGTTCGCGAACACCGGACCGGCCCGGAACTCGAACTCGCGCTCCTTCTGGTTGTAGATGGAGAGGCCGGTGACGTCGGTGGGTTGCAGGTCGGGCGTGCACTGGATGCGCGAGGCCCGAGCGTCCTCGATCGACTGTGCGATTGCCCGGGCGAGCACGGTCTTGGCCGTTCCGGGGACGTCCTCGAAGAGCACGTGCCCGCGGCAGAACAGCGCGCACAGCACGAGCTCGATCTCGCTCCGCTTGCCGCGGACGACGAGCTGGATGTTCTCGAGCAGACGTTCCGCGAGCCTCGCGGCCGCGCCGAACTCGGGGCTCGTCTCGACGTGCTTGCTGACGATTTCGTCCTTCAGTGTCCACCTTCCGCTGGGGCAGCGGTAGACGAAAGTGGTTCGCACGGTAGCTGCTCCCAGTCGCTGCCGGAAGAGCGATCGGCGCTACACGGACGGCCACCGAGTCGTTACCCGTCGGGTACCGGACCGCGACCCAGGTCGGTTTTTCGACCAGGAGGGTATGGACGTCCACGTCAGGGAACGACGACCAGGGGGACTCGATGCGGAACTCAAGACGCCTCTTGCTGGTGCTTGCCGCCGCTGTCGTCGAGCGGAGGCGAGAGCCGCTCGGTGGCGAGCACCTGCCAGCTCTCGGGAAACGGTCAGATCAAGCACTTCATCAACATCGTGTTCGACAACACGCACTTCGCCCGCGATCGCGCGAGCGTCGCCTCCGACCTGGAGCAGATGCCTCACCTGCTCAACTTCCTCAAGGCGAACGGCACGCTCTTCACGAACGATCACACGATTCTGATCTCGCACACGGGGGGTGGAATCCTGTCGATGCTGACGGGCCTCTATCCCGATCGAACAGGGCAGACGGTCTCGAACACGTACGGCTACTTCAAGAACGACGGCAGCCCGGGGTTCACGTCGACGTTCAAGTACTGGACGTCTCCCGTCGACGGAGCCGACGACTCGACGCCGAACATGATCACCGACACGGGCAAGACGACTCCTGCCCCGTGGGTGCCGTTCACGCGTGCCGGCTGTGACGTCGGCGGTGTCGGCACGGCGAACATCGAGCTCGAGAACAACTCGATCTCGACCGGGGGCGACATCGCCAACGTGTACGGGCCGACCTCGCCGGAGGCGATGGAGCCGGCCGCTCAGCGCACCACCGACTTCGTCGGCATCGCGATCCATTGCGCGCAGACCGCGGCGAGCAAGTGCGCGGACAACGCCAACGCGAAGGACGACCCGCTCGCGGACGAGCCCGGCGGGTACACGGGATACAAGGCGCTCTTCGGGACGAAGTACGTCAACCCGGCGGTCGCGAACGATCCGTGCGTGAAGGACACGACGGGTGCTCCGATCGTCGATCCCGTTACCAGCAGCTGCGGGTTCCCGGGCTTCGACGGGATGCTCGCGAAGAACACGCTGGGCTACGTCGCCCAGATGCAGAAGGCCGGCGTGCCCGTCACCTACGCGTACATCTCGGACGCGCACGACAACCACACGCTCAGGCAGGCCTCGGGTCCCGGCGAGGCCGACTACCAGCAGCAGCTCGCGGACTACGACGCCGCATTCGAGGCGTTCTTCAAGGATCTCGCCGACCACGGGATCGACAAGAGCAACACGCTCTTCAGCGTCACCGTCGACGAGGGTGACCACTTCGCCGGCGGCAACTCGGCGGACGGAACGTGGAGCCACACGTTCTGCAACGTCACCGCCGGCGACACGTGTCCGGCCAACCAGATCGGCGAGGTGAACCTGAACTTCAACTCGGCGCTGGCGTCGGGCTACACGCCCCCGGCGTACTCGATTCACTTCGATTCGGCGCCGACCTTCTACGTCAACGGCAACCCGTCGCCGACCGACGCGACGCTGCGCGAGTTCGAGCGCAAGGCGGCGGCCGCGACAGCGGTCAACCCGTACAAGAGCTCGACACCCCAGCCCGTCACGGAGGCGATCGTCGACGCGGTCGGCGAGAAGGCGCTGCACATGGTCACCGCCGACCCGAAGCGCACGCCCAACCTCACGTTGTTCGCCGATCCCGACTACTTCGTGAAGACGTCGAACACCAACTGTCCCGACGCTGCCCGCAGCGTGCCGGACTGCATCGACTACCACTTCGCCTGGAGCCACGGCGACATCCAGGAGGAGATCGCCAACACCTGGGTCGGCCTGGTCGGCCCCGGCGTCAAGCACGGCGGCGTCGACTCGAAGACGTGGACCGATCATCCGAACGTCCGACCGACGATCCTGACGCTGCTCGGCCTGAAGGACGACTACGTCCAGGACGGGCGCGTGCTGATCGAAGGGCTCGAGACGAAGGCGACGCCGCAGACCCTGATCGCCCACCGCGAGACGGTGCGAAGGCTCAGCGACGTCTACGAGCAGCTCAACTCGCCGTTCGGCGCCTTCGGCGAAAGCGTCTGGAAGGCCTCGACGAGGGCGCTCGGAAGCGGCTCGGCAGCCGACGACTCGACGTACACGTCGATCGCAGGCTCGATCGCCACGCTCACCACGCAGCGCAACGCGCTGGCCGTGAAGATCAGGAACGCCCTGAACGCGGCCGCGTTCGACCACAAGGCGCTCAACGAGCGACAGGCGAAGGGCTGGATCGACGACGCGCAGGACCTCATCGAGCAGGCGGGCACGCTCGCCGGCTCGAGCTGAGCAGCACCAGCACGGGAGCCCGTCCGCGCGGGGGCGGGCTCCCGTGCTCGGCGGCAAGACGTTGTCCCGCAGACGCGGTCCCGGTTTGGCAAGCTCCGCCATTCACGACAGAATCGCCTGGTCATGGCACCCGCGCTCGACTCCACGCTCACGGCACGTCTCAGGCAGACGCTTGCCCGCAGCAGCGTGACCGAGAGCGAGCTACGGGAGCTCAGCGATCAGGCCGGCGGCTGGGCACGCACCCTCGAGGCGCAGATCCACGCGGGTGAGCGCCGGCTGGCAAAGCTGACCGCGCAGCCCTCGAGCCCGATCACCCGGATCGCCGAAGAGCTGCGTCGCGTCGAAGGGCTGCGACCCGAGCTGGAGGACGTACGCGAGCTCCTCTCCGAGCTGGACTCCCGCGCGCGCGAGCTCCGCACCGCGTGGCTCCGTGCCGCGCTCGATCGTTAGCCCTTGACCGGCACGAGCGCCTTGTGGTCCAGCAGCTCGGTGAGGTCGCCGATCACGAGGTCTGCGTCGCTCGCTCGCAGGGCCTCGGTGTCGCCGTCGCGATCGACTCCGATCGCGAGCTTGAACCCCGCTGCGCGGGCGGCGGTGATCCCGGCGGGCGTCGTCTCGAACGCGGCCGCCTGCGAGGGCTGGACCTGTAGCCATTCGCACGCAGCGAGCAGGGTGTCGGGCGCGGGCTTCGACTCGAGCTGCTCGGCCCTGATCGTGTTGCCGTCGATGCGCTGCTCGATCAGATGGGCGAGCCCGGCCCGGTCGAGGATCGCCGCCGTGTTGGCGCTGGGCGAGACGACCGCACGCTTGAGCCCGAGCATCCGCGCGGCTTCGAGGTAGTACCGCGAGCCTTCGAAAGCGGCCACGCCTTCGCGGTCGAGGTGGCGTTGCAGCGACAGGTTCTTGTGGTTGGCGATTCCCTGCACCGTCTCTGCGTCAGGTGGGTCGTCAGCGCGCCCTTCGGGCAGGCTGATGCCACGGCTGGCGAGGAACACGCGGACGCCATCCAGACGCGGGCGGCCCGCAACGAGCGTCTGGTACTCGCGGTGCTCGTCGAAGGGGATGTACGGGCGGTGGCTTCGTTCGGCCCGCTCGAGGAGGAAGGCGTCGAAGGCCTCCGTCCAGGCGGCGGCGTGCACGGCTGCGCTGGTGGTGAGGACGCCGTCGAGGTCGAACACGCAGGCGATCACCTCGCTGGGCAAGCCGAGCATCCTGCCGGAGATCGAGGGAGCTCCGACCCAGTCGACGAGGCGGCTGTGCGTGTGCAGCTCGTGCGCGAGTCCCTGCAAGAGGTGCACGGTCTCGCCGCGCTCCTCGGCCAGGCGTCTGCTGCGCTCGCCGAGCTCCTGGGCCCCGAGGGAAGGGCCGGCCGCCCGTAGCGCGGATTGCGCAGCTTCGAGCGCGGCCCACCACTGCGCCGCAAGCGCGTCCAGCGGAAGCGGCCGTCCCGAAGGGCCGAGATTCTGCGTCGCTACCGCCGAGCTTCCCCGGCTCCGAGGGCGGGCGCGTGTTCTGTCACGGGCATCGGTTGCAGGGCTGCGGCGCAGGCGCGTACGCTCGCCGGCGGCGATGGACGAAGACATGCTTCCTTGTCGCCGATCCGGGGCTCGACCGCATCGGGCGGGACGCCGACGGCGCCTCTGTAGTAATCCGCAGCGCGCAGGGCACGCGGGGTTCTCAGGCGCGGAGGACGACCTCGAGCGACGTCCCGCCGCCGGGCGCGTTCAGGAGCCGGAATCCGCCCCCGATCGCAGCGGCCCTGGCCCGCATGTTGCGCAAACCCTGACCGCGTTCCTCCGCCTCTTCGTCGATCCCGCGGCCGTCGTCGACGATCCGCACGACCCGTTCGCCGTCCCGCAGCCCGATCAAGACAGTCGCTCGCCGCGCCCCGGCGTGCCGGCGGACGTTTGCCAAGCCTTCCTGGACGATGCGAAAGATCTCGATCTGCTCGTCGGGGCCGAGCTCGAAACCTCGGTCGATCTCGAGGTCGACGTCGAGCTGGCCGTCCGCGGTGAGGAACTCGACGTACCGGTTGAGTGCGGCGTCGAACGGAGCCGAGCCGCCTGCGGACGAGAGTGCCAGGACGGCGAAGCGCGCTTCCTGCTGCGCGGCCGCCGCCGCCTCGCGCAGGCGCGGCAGCACCTTGTCGACGTCGGCGCCTCCGGCGAGGAGGCTGGTCTGGGTCGAGATCGCGAAGAGGTACTGCGCAAGGCCGTCGTGGATCTCGCGCGCCACCCGCGCGCGCTCCTCAGCCACCGCCCTGCCGAACTCGGATGCTCTGATCGCCTGCCACACGCCGACGAGCAGCACGCCGTAGGAGATGAGCCGGAGGAAGTCGCCTTGCGAGACGTCGTCACTCGACAGCGCCGGCGTGAAGACGGAGTGGAGGTCGGCGAACAGCCAGATCGTCGCGCCGAACGCGAGCCAGCGGTCGAGATCCTCTCCCCGCGCCCGGTATCGCAGTCCGAAGCCGACCAGGGCGCCGAGGCTCAGCAGCGCTCGCGCGGCGAGCGCTGCGGTCAGCAGGTGTGGTTGGGGAAGAGTCGGATCCGACAGCGGCAGCGTGGATTCGAAGACGCGGCACAGACCCCAGAGGGCCGCGAGCAACAGCGCAAGCCCAGACGTCGAGATCAACGCCTGACGCGGGCCGACGACCAAGCCACCCGCAAACGGCGCGGCCGCGATCAACGCCGCTGCGGTCAGACGGCCGGCTATGCCCGCCCACATCTCGGGCGGCTCGACCTGGTTTCCGTCCAGCACCGGACCGACGACGAACAGGAGCGTGGTTGCCGCGGTGACGAAGAATCCGCCCAGCAGGAACAGATCAGAGCGCCTGCGCTCGACCGAGAACCGGACGTAGGCGAGCACCGAGACGATGACCGCGACGAGCAGGACGGCCGTGTCGAGGAAGAGGCGCAGGCTCGGCAGGACGTACGGGTCGCGGAGGGAGGCGTTCGCGAGGAACAGCGTCAGGGTTGCCGAGAGCAGCCCGACGATGACCAGCTCGTCGCGTATCCAGGCGAGATACGTCGCACGGTGAGGCCGCATACGACTCTTGTCGGCACGCCGGCTGCTGCCGATAAGGGTGGCGATGGTTGACCGGCAATTCCTCGTCGCGCGGGTGGTGGCTGAGACGCATCGTCGGCTGACCCCGCCCGTCCTCGCGCGTATTTCCGATACGCGCTGCGGCGGGCGGCGTCCCCGGCTCGGTCTCAGCCATCCCCGCATCGACGGCAATTACCGATCAACCATCTGATGGTTGACCGGCGCACGCTCGTCGTGGACGACCACCCGCTGACGAGAGCGGCGCTCGTCGGGCTGCTCGAGCAACACGAGTTTCCGGTCGTCGGCGAGGCCGGAGACGGCGAGGAGGCGATCGAGCGGGCTCGGCTGCTGCAGCCCAACCTCGTCCTGCTCGATCTGGCGATGCCCGGGCTGAGCGGGTTGGAGGCGCTACCTCGTCTCCGCGCGGCTGCCCCGGAGTGCGAGATCGTCGTGCTCACCGCCTCCGGCACCGAGGAGAACTTGCTCGCCGCGATCAGGGCGGGTGCGGCCGGCTACCTGCTCAAGACCGAGCCGCCCGAGCGCATCGCCGAGTTCCTGGACGGTGTCGTGCGCGGAGAAGCGGCGCTCTCGGGTGCCGTCGCTCGACGCTTGCTCGACCGCGTTCGCGACGGAGGGGGCTTGGACTCGGGCGTCCCCGACTCGGTCGCACGCGAGTTGAGCGCGCGCGAGGTGGAGGTTCTGCTCCTGCTCGACGAGCATCTCGGGACCGACGAGATCGCCAAGCGCCTGTTCATCTCCGAGCACACCGTTCGCTCGCACGTGAAGAGCCTGCTGCGGAAGCTGAACGTCTCCTCGCGTCGCGAAGCGCTCGAGGCGCTTGCCGCCGCCCGCGTGTAGTCCTGCACGATCACCCATCGTGGGGGATGCCCTGGGGGATGCGAGCGCGCCTCGAGCTGTCGATGCTGTGACCAGATTCGCTTCCTGTGAGGAGCGGTGGCTCGAACCGCCGAAGGTCCATCCGGATCTTCGGCGGTTCTCGTTTTGGAGGCTTGCGCTGCCGCCATGAGCAGGTCGAAGCGCTACTGACCCGCCGGACGAGACGTCGGCGGCGAGTCTGCCGGTTCCGGCCCGGCGGGCAGGGCGATCCAGACGTCCGCGCCGCCGCGCTCTTGGTTGCCGGCGTGGGTCTCGCCGCCGTGCGCTTCGGCAATCGTCTTCACGATCGCGAGCCCGAGGCCGGCCCCTCCGCCGCTCCGGGCGGAGTCGGGCCTGGAGAAGCGCTCGAACGCTTGGTCGAGGAAGTCCGGGGGGAAGCCGGGGCCTTTGTCGGTCACGTGCAGCTCGACAACGCCGTCGCGGTGCGCTGCGGAGAGCTGCACCGGGCCTGCGCCGTGGCGGAGGGAGTTGTCGACGAGGTTTCCGAGCGCCTGCTCGAGCCTGACCCGGTCACCGCGGACTCGCAGCGCCGAGTCCGCGTTGGTCTGCAGGGCTCTGCCGGCTTCCTCGGCGCGCCACTCGAAGCGGCGAGCGACCGAGGCGAGGAGCTCGGTCGCATCGAGCGGTTCGAGGCGGAGGGGAAGACGTCCCCGGTCGGAGCTGGCGATGAGCAGGAGATCGTCGGCGAGCTGGGTGAGCCGGTCGACCTCCTCCGTCGAGAGGCGGACCGCCTCCCGGAGCTCGGCGGGGGATTCGGCATGGCGCAGCGCGAGCTCGAGCTCGGTCCGCAGGAGCGCGAGCGGGGTGCGCAGCTCGTGGCCGGCGTCGGCGACGAAGTCGCGCTCGCGGGCAAGCGCGGACTCGAGCCGCTCGAGCATCGCATTCAGGGTCTCTGCGAGCCGCTCGACCTCGTCTCTCGTCTCCGGGACGGGAAGCCGCTCCCCTGGCGTCTCCGCCGAGATCCGCGCCGCACGCCGCCGCATTGTCTCGACCGGGCGGAGCGAGAGCCCGGCGAGGAGGTACCCGGCGAGCGAGGCGAGGACGAGCGCGACCGGGCCGGCGATCACGAGCTCGTCACGGAAGCTCGAGAGCGTCTCGGCTCCGTTCTGGCGGGTTGCGCCGACGACGAGCACGAGCCGGCGCCCATCCCGCCGGGCGGGAGTTGCCAGCAGCCGTGAGGGCTCGTCGAGGCCGGGGATCGAGGCTCGGTTCGCGAACATCGTCTCGCCGCGTGCCTTCGAGAGCTCTCCGCTCGTGAGGATCGGCGAGCGGCCGAGCGGACTGGTCGCCTGGACTACGCGTCCCTGGGCGTCGATGAGCTGCGCGTAGCTCTCGCCGCTCTCGACCAGCCGGCTCGCTCCGGCGGCGGCGATCGAAGAGCGCGAATCGGCTGCGAGAGCGGTGAGGTCCTGGGCGCGCAGCCTGAGCTCGCGATCGAGCGAGAGGGCGAGATGTGACTCGAGCCGCAGGTAGAGGAACCAGCTGGTCGCGGCCAGGACGACCGCCATTGCGAGGGCGAAGGCGCCCGCCACCCGGAGCCTGATCGGGGTGCGCTTCATGCGCCGCCGTCCGCGCGGAGGCGGTAGCCGGCTCCGCGGACCGTCTCCAGCGAGCGACGTCCGAAGGGCTCGTCGATCTTCGCCCGCAGTCGGCGGACGAAGACGTCGACGATGTTGGAGCGGTTCTCGTAGGCGAAGTCCCAGGCGTTCTCGAGCAGGTCGTAGCGCGAGAGCACCACGCCGGGCCGGCGCATGAAGTGCTCGAGCAGCGCGAACTCCTTCGCCGTCAGGTCCAGCCGGTTGTTGCCGCGCCAGACCTCGCGCGTCGCCGCGTCGAGGCGCAGGTCGCCGACCTCGAGCGGATTCGGTCGCTCGGATCGGCCGCGCCGCGCGAGCGCCCGGAGCCGGGCGAGCAGCTCGGCGAACGCGAACGGCTTGACCAGGTAGTCGTCCGCACCGGTGTCGAGCCCGGCGACCCGGTCCTCGACCGAGTCACGCGCGGTCAGCATCAGCACCGGCGACCAGATCCCCGCCTCCCGCAGCCGCCGGCACGTCTCGAAGCCGTTCAGGCCGGGTAGCATCACGTCGAGCACGATCGCGTCGTAGGCGTGGGCGCCCGTGTGAACCAGCGCCTCCTCGCCGCTTCCGGCGACGTCCGCGGCCAGGCCCTCCTTGACGAGACCACGGCGGATCAGGCCGGCCATTCGCAGGTCGTCTTCGACGATCAGGACCCGCACGGACGAATCCTCGCGGACTCACATGAACGCGAGGTGAACGATTCCGTCATCTCAGGTTCATCCCGCCCTCGTAGCCTGGCACGCAATACGTCGAGGAGGGATGAGATTGCGTCCGAAGATCGTTCTCGCGGCCGCCGCGCTTATGCTGACGTTGGGCGTCGCCACTACCGCATACGGCTCTGGATGGGCAGCGCGCGCGAACCCGCACGGGTTCTCCGCTCGCGTCGACAACCCATGGTTCCCGCTCGAGCCGGGAACCAGGTACGCCTACGCCGGAATCAAGGACGGCAAGCCCTCGCGGGAGGTCCTCGTCGTCACGCACCAGATCAGGACGATCCAGGGTGCCCCTTGCATCGTCGTGTCCGACCGGCTCTGGGTCCAGGGCAGACTGGCGGAGCGCACGACCGACTGGTACACGCAGGACTCCCAGGGCAACGTCTGGTACTTCGGCGAGGCCACCGCCGAGCTCGACCGGAACGGCAAGGTGACCAGCACCGAAGGCACCTGGCGAGCCGGGATGGACGGGGCACAACCCGGCGTCTTCATGCCCGCTCGTCCACGCGTGGGCACCACAGGCCGCCAGGAGTACTACAAGGGGCACGCCGAGGACCACTTCCGGGTGATCGGCAGCGCCGGCTCGAGGACCCTGCTCACCGAGGAGTGGACGCCGCTCGAGCCGGGCGTGATCGACCACAAGCTCTACGTCCGCGGGATCGGCACCGCCATGGAGCTGACCGTCAAGGGCGGCAACGAGCGCAACGAGCTCCTCTCGGTGACACACGGCCCATGAGCACCGCGATCGAAGCGCACAGCCTCGAGAAGCGATACGGCTCCCTCGTCGCCGTCGAGGACCTCACCTTCGCTCTCGAGGCGGGCGAGATCCTCGGCGTCCTCGGCCCGAACGGGGCCGGGAAGACAACCGCGATCCGCGTGCTGACCACGATCCTCACCCCGACCCACGGCACGTTCGAGGTTGCCGGGGTCCCGTCCACCCGGCCGGCCGAGATCCGCCGGAGGATCGGCGTCCTTCCGGAGAGCGCCGGCTACCCGCAGCGTCAGACCGGCGAGGAGTTCCTGCGCTTCCACGCCCGCCTGTACGGGCACGACCGCTCGAGCGCCCGCACGGTCGCCGACGAGATCCTCGCCGACGTCGGCCTGCACGAGCGGCGCCGCTCGCTGATCGCCGCCTACAGCCGCGGCATGCGCCAGCGGCTCGGCATCGCTCGAGCGCTCGTCAACGAGCCCGCAGTCGTGTTCCTCGACGAGCCCACTCTCGGCCTCGACCCGGCCGGGCAGCGGCAGATCCTCGACACCGTTCGGCGAATCGCTCGGGAGCGCGGCGCGACCGTCCTCCTCAGCACGCACCTGCTGGCCGAAGTCGAGGAGACCTGCTCGCGGGTGCTGATCCTCAACAAGGGGAACGTGGTCGCCGAGGGAACGGTCGCGGAGGTTACGCGTCGCGCCGCCGCACCGAGAAGCGCCCGGCTTCGCGTCGCCGCCGAGCAGGGCGAGCGAGCGGCCTCCCTGCTCCGGGACGTCGCCGGCGTGCAGCAGGTCGAGCTCTCGGCGGACCAGCCCGGCGTGCTCGCGGTTACGCTCGCCGCCGCAGGCGAAGCGGCGATGAACGGAGGGCTGGGCGTCCTCGCCGCGGCCGGCGTGCCGCTCCTCTCCTTCGAGCTCGAGGGCGCGCGGCTCAGCGACGCCTTCCTGGCGATGACGGAGGCGGCATGAGCGTAGGCTCGACGGAGCTCAACAGGGAGCGGAGGTGCCGGCTTTGCCGGCGCCGGGAGCGGGCATGAGCACGCTCGCGGCACCCCGCCGGCCCGGCCGCGCGCTGCCGGTGGTGGCGGAGCAGGAGTTCCGCGACCTCTGGCTCGGCGGCCGCGGCCTGGCGCTCAGCCTCGCCTTCAGCGTCCTCCTCAGCGTGATCGCCTACCTGGTCGCGACCAATCGGGCGCTCAACTTCCTCGAGCACCGCGAGACCGTGAACCTCACCCTCCAGGTGGCGATCGCGGTCGGAGCGCTGCTGACGCTGCTCGCCGGCGCCGACGCGTTCAGCGGCGAGCGGGAGCGCGGCACGCTCGAGAGCCTCCTGCTCACCCCGGCCTCTCGGCTGGAGCTGACCGCGGGCAAGCTGCTTGCCGCGCTCTCGCTCTGGGTCGCCGCGTTCATCGTCACCCTCCCGTACGTGTGGTTCCTCGGCCGCGGCGTCGGCATCGTCGGCGACTCCGTTCTCATCGGGGCCGTCGTCGGGACGCTGCTCGCGCTCTCGCTGGCCTCGGTGGGGATGCTGATCAGCGTCTTCACCGCCTCCAACCGGGTCAGCCTCTCGGTGAGCCTGTTCCTGCTGCTCGCGCTCTTCACGCCGACGCAGCTGCCTTCGGGTGCGCAGAAGGGCTGGTTCGGCGACCTGCTGCTCCGGATCGACCCGATCACCGCCGGCGAGCACTACGTCGGGAAGATCGTGGTGGACGGCCGCGCCTGGACCGGCGACGTCGCCTGGTTGCTCTCCCCCGCGATCGCCGCCGCCGTGCTCACCACGGTCGCGCTGGCGGCCGGAGCGAGGCTCGTCACGCTCGACGGAGGGGGCGCACGGTGACCCGCCGGCTGGCAATCGCCGCCGCGGCGTTGCTGCTCGGCGCCGCTCCGGCGGCAGCCGCCGCGCCCGGTTCGCTCACCGTCTCGCTGGACCGGGAGCAGGTCTCGACACGGCTCGGGCACAGCTTCGTCTTCCATTCGACGATCGCCAACCACGGCGCTGCCCCGGCCGCCGGGCTGATCGCTCACCTGAACGTCCTCAGCCTGCGCGGCGGCGTCTACGTCGACCCGGAGGACTGGTCGTCGCGCCGCACCCGCTACCTCCGGCCGATCCCGCCCGGCGGCTCGACCACCCTCAGCTGGCAGATCAAGGCCGTCAACGCAGGCTCGATCGGCGTCTACGTCGCCGTCCTGCCTGCAAGCGGGACGCCCGTCCGGCCCATGACCGGCCCCACGCTCCGGATCGCGATCGCCGACCGCAAGCTCCTCAACTCGGGCGGGATCGTCCCACTCGCCCTCGGCGTCCCGGCGCTGCTCGCCCTCATCCTGATCGCCGCCCGCACCCGGCGTTCGCACCGCATGAGCACCTGAGCCGTCGCGCCGGGCACCGGCTTGGAAGCGCACGACCCCCGATCGTCGCTCGCCGGCCATGAACACGACCTGAAGGCGGTCATGTCCTGTTCATGCCGGATTCGTAGCCTTGCCGGAATGAGCCCGCTGACCGGCGATGCGCAGCAGCTTTCGCTGCGCAACGTGGTTCACGCCGCCCTGCGATCCCGTTCCGGCTGGGCGCTCGCCGGCATGGCCGCCCTGGTCCCCGCCGTGGTCGGGGCAACCGGTCACGGGCGCGTGGCCGGTGTGCTGGCCAGCGGCGCGGCGGCGCTGTCGAGGTGCGACGCGACGCTCATCTGGCTCGCGGCGACGGCCTTTGCCCTCTCCCTCGTCGCCAGCGCCGGAGCGTGGAAGACCGCGTTCGGCGCGTGCGGCGCGCGGGTGGGTCTGCGGGACGCCTGCACCAGGTACGGCGTCGGCTCGCTCGTCAACTCCGTCGCGCCAATGCGCCTCGGCGAGGCGGCGCGCATCGTCCTCTTCTCGCGCACGCTCCTCCAGGAGCGCGGCCAGGCACTCAGGGCCGCCGGCGTCCTCGCGCCGGTCGCCCTCGCTCGAGCGATCGTCCAGGCAGTCCTCGTTTCCGTCGGAACCGTGTCCGGCGCACTGCCGCTCTGGCCCCTCGCCGGACTCGCCGCCCTCGCGTCGTGCGCAGCCCTTGCCGCCGTGCTGCTCCGCGACCGACTGCCGGCCAGGGTGGCGAGCCTCCTCGACGCCTCGCGGGCGCTCGTGCGCTCGCCGAAGCGTGCCGCCTCCCTGCTGGGGTGGACGGCAGCCGCGGCGATCGCCCGGGTGCTCGCGGCCTCGACCGTCGTCGCAGCCATCGGCTTCCCCTGGTCGCTCGGTACCGGCCTGGTCGTGACCGCGGCCGTGGGCCTCGCAACCTCGGTCCCGCTGACGCCGGGGAACATCGGGATCACGAGCGGCGCGGTGGCGTTCGCGCTCGAGGCGAAGGGCATACCGCTCGCCGGTGCCGTCGCCTCCGGACTGGCCTTCCACGCAGTCGAGACCGCAGTCGGCGTGACGTTCGGGGTCACGGGCGCCGCTCTCCTTGCTCCATACCACTCGCCCCAAGTCCGGCGATGGGGGCTCCGTCTCGGAGGGGCCGCCTCGGCGGTGCTCCTCGGGACGGCGTTCGGCGCGTCGGTCTTCCCCGGGCTCGTGTGAGCGCCGGCGGCGCTCTCTGGTTGGAGCCGTCGGAGAGCGCGCACCGGCGGGAACGCCTGCTCGGCGCTTCGCTGACCGCCGTCGTGGCAGGCGCACTGCTCGCGTTCGGCCCCGCCCCAGGCGATGCTGCGGCACACCTCTACAGGACGTTCCTCGTCCGCCACGGAGCGCTCGTCTGGGACAACCTGTGGTTTGCGGGCCAGTACCCACTCGCCTCCTACAGCCTGCTCTACTACCTCCCGGCAGCAGCGGTCGGCAACCTTCCGCTCGTCTTCGCAGCCGCCGTCGCAAGCACGGTGCTCTTCGCCAACATCGCCTTCCAGGAATGGGGGTCTGCCGCGCTGTGGCCCAGCCGGATCTTCGGCCTCCTCGCCGCCGCGCCCGTCTTCACCGGTCTGTACAGCTACACCTTGGGCTTCACGACCCTCCTCGGTGCGCTGCGCGCGGCTCAGGCGAGGCGAACGCTACTCGCGGCGGTCCTCGCGGCGCTGACGCTCGGCTTCAGCCCGCTTGCGTTCGTCTTCCTCGCCCTGATCCTGCTCGCCGTCGTCGTCGCCCAGCGGCGGCTGGCGCCGAGGGTGCTGATCCTCGGCGCCGCGCTCGTTGCCCTCGCCGGCTTCGAGCTCGTCGTGCTGAAGCTGTTCCCGAGCCCCGGCGCCTACCCGTTTCATCCGGTCGACTTCGCCGCCGTTCTCAGCGTATCCGTGCTCGGAGCACCGCTGGCACGCCGAGCTCGGAAGGGCGGACCGATTGCCGCATTCTTCGTCCTCTGGGCGATCGGGAGCGTGATCGCGTACTCGGTCCCGAGTCCGGTAGGGGACAACTGGACGCGTCTCCGAGGGTTCGTGTTTCCGCTGATGCTGCTGGCGGCCGTGCTCGCGCGGTTCCGGCCTCGATGGCTTGCGTCGCTCGCTCTCGCCGGGGCGTTTGCCTACAACCTGACGCCGTACCTGATGCTGATCCCCTACCGGACCGACGATCGCCCTGCGACGTCTGCGTTCTGGCAGCCAGCGATCGACTACCTCCGGCGGCACTCGGGCCCCGACTATCGGGTGGAGGTCGTGCCGACCGCCGCGCACTGGGAGGCGTACTGGCTCCCGCGTGGCGGCTACGCGCTGGCGCGGGGCTGGTACCGGCAGCTCGACATCGCCGACAATCCTTCCCTGTACGCCAAGCACATCACTCCCCGTGCGTATCGCCTCTGGCTGCGGACGCTGGGCGTGAAGTACGTGCTCCTCCCAGCAACCCGGCTCGACCCTGCCGGCGGCCCGGCCGAGGCCCGCCTCTTGCGGTCGGGTAAGGGACGTCTCGCAGTCGTGTCCAGGGATGCAACCGGAACGATCTACCAGCTGCCCAATCCGACCCCGCTCCTGACGGGTCCCGGTCCGGCAGAGATCACCCGCCTCGACTACTCGACGATCACCGGGCGGGTCGCCGCACCCGGCCGGTACCTGCTCCGAGCGCGGTTCACGCAGTACCTCGACCTCCACGGAGCAGGGTGCGTGCGGCGCGCGCCGACCGGGATGACCTGGCTCGAGCTCCCGGCCGCCGGTGCCTTCACGCTGAACGTGCCACGCTCGCCGGCGGCACTCCTGCGGCTTGCCACCGAAGACCAGGAGGACTGCGGAGCGACTTCCCGCTCGGCGTGAAGCGAACAACGCACGCGCTGTCCGCCGCCCTATCCTGGGCGCCTTGGCACGCGCTTCTCGTCCTCGGGAGCGCCGCCGGCGTCAGCGCGCTGCTCGTCTTCAACGGGCCGAAATGGAGCTCGGTCGCACATTCGTTGGCCGGGATCGCCTGGTCTTGGGCAGCGCTTGCCGTCGGCCTCAATCTCGCCTCGGCGATCGCCCGCGGGCTGGCCTGGAGAACGGTCGTCGTGCAGGCGATCCCGAAGCCGCACCCGAGGCACCTCGACCTCTTCTCGGCGTTCTTCGTCGGGATCTTCGCCAACGGCGTGCTGCCCGGCCGCGTCGGAGAGGTCGCGCGCGTTGGTGTCCTCGCCAGACATCTCCCGCGCCGGAGAGGTACTTGGCCGGCCCTCCTCGGAAGCGTGGCGGCGCACCGTCTCCTCGAGATCGTCCCCTCCTTCGCCCTCATCGCCTGGGTGCTGCTCGCAGCGAAGGTGCCGCACTGGGCGTTCGCCGCGCTCCTGTCGATCCTCGTTGGCGGGAGCGCTCTCCTCGTCCTTGGCGTGCTCGCAGCACGGCGCGGCGAGCGCACACACCGGCTCGAGACGCTGGGGCCGGTCCGCGCCGCGGTGGCGATGGTGCAGCACGGGCTAGGCGTCCTCCACGCTCCGCGCGCGGCGACCTCGGCAGTCCTGCTCCAGGTAGCTGCCTGGGTGCTCCAGCTCGGCGCGGTCTGGACTGCGATGCGGGCCTTCCGCCTCTTTCTGCCCCTCATCGCAGCCGCGGTCGTGCTCGCTCTGATGAACGCGGCGCTGATCCTGCCGCTCTGGCCCGGAAACGTCGGTCTCCAGCAGGCGGCGATCGCCCTCCCGCTCGTCTCCTACGGCGTCCCCTACGCCTGGGGCTTCGCCTACGGGATCGGGCTCCAGGCGATCGAGTCCTCAGTCGGATACGTGCTGGGAATCGTCTTTCTGCTCCGGGAAGGGCTGACGCCGACAGGCTTTCGGCGCGCCGCAGACGCCGCGCGCGGACCCTGAACTCAGACGGTCGAAGGCGTTCAGGCTCCGTTCACATACCCTGAGCGATCATTTCACCGAGCGAGATGGAGCGCCTGACACGGTCGACGAGGCCGGTAGCAAGCGGCAGAGCCCTACCGCTCTTGACGGAGAAGATGGGGATCGAAACCACCGCGGCCCACCACTTCTCCGGCGATCGGAAGCCCGGATTCTCGAACGTCCTCCTCGTCGAGGACGAGCGCGAGATCGCGGGGGCGCTCGCCTCCGAGCTCCGCCACTCGGGCTACGAGGTGCGGGTCGAGCACGCCGGCATGCCGGCGCTCGCGGCGGCCCGCGAGTGGAAGCCCGACCTGGTCGTCCTCGATCTCCGCCTGCCCGACCTGGACGGCCTCGAGGTCTGTCGGCGCATCCGCGCGGGCTCGAACGTCCCGATCCTGATCCTGACCGCGCGGGACAGCGTTGCGGAGCGCGTGCGCGGCCTTGACGCGGGCGCCGACGACTACCTGACGAAGCCGTTCTCGCTCGACGAGCTGCTGGCGCGCGTTCGGGCAGCCCTGCGGCGCGCGCACCTCGTCGCCGCGGGCGAGCGGCTCGAGCTCGGCGATCTCACTCTGGACGCGCGGACGCGCGAGGTTACGCGCAGCGGCCGCGCCCTCGAGCTGACGGCACGCGAGTTCGACCTCCTCGAGTTCCTGCTGCGCCACGCCGGCCAGGTGCTCGCCAGGGAGCAGATCTTCTCCGAGGTCTGGGGCTACGACTTCCTCGGCGAGTCGAACGTGATCGACGTCTACATCCGGGCGCTGCGGCAGAAGATCGACGCCGGCTTCGAGCCCAAGCTGATCCAGACGGTTCGTGGGGTCGGCTACGCGCTCCGCGAGCCGCGATGAGGCTCTCGCTGCGCACGCGCTTCGCCCTCGCCTCCGGGACGCTCGTGCTGCTCGTTTCGGCGGCCGTCGCGATCGCGGGCTATCTGTCGCTCAGGCATACGCTCCACGACCAGGCGAGACGGTCCGCTGCGGGCCAAGCGGCGCAGCTTGCCGGGCTGATCGATACCGGCCGAGCCGAGACAGCAGGAACACAGAACGGGAACTTCGTCGACATCCGGGATCCGAGCCTGATCGGACAGCTCGCCGGAGAGGGCGTCTCGATCCTCGTCGCGGGGCCCAACGGAAAGACCTTGCAGGCATCGCGTGGGGCACCCCTCGACCTGGCCGCGGGATCGCTCCTGGCCGCGTGCCGCCGCGCAGGCGCGGCACACGCGACACGCACACGGCCGCCCGCAGCCGTGGCATGTCGGCGCATCGGCACCACCGGCAAACCGCTCGGCTTCGTGCTCGTAGCAGCCCCGCTGTCCGGGGCCGAGCACACGCTCGCGACGACTCGCCGCGCCCTCGTCGCCGGCGTCCTCGGCGGCGGAATCGGCTCGTTCCTGCTCGCCTGGCTCCTCGCCGGGCGGGCGTTGCGACCGCTGCGGCGGATCGCGCAGACGGCCCGCTCGATCCGCGAAGGCGACCTGAAACGCCGGATCGGCTACGCGGGCCGCGACGAGCTCGGCGAGCTCGCTACCGAGCTCGACTCCAGCTTCGCAGAGTTGGAGGGCGCGTTACGGCGCCAGGAGCGGTTCGTCGCCGACGCGTCGCACGAGCTCAAGTCGCCGCTCACAGCCGCCCGCGCGAACGCCGAGCTCCTGCGGCGCTGGGCAGCCGAGGAGCCGGCTGCGCGAGCGGACGCGCTGATCGCGCTCGAGCGCTCGACGGCGCGGATGGGTCGCCTCGTCAGCGACCTGATCCAGCTCGCAGAGGGCGACGATCGCCTCCGCTACGCACACGATGCGGTGCGGCTCGACGACCTCGTGCTCGAGGCCGAGCGCGAGGCCCGCCCACTTGCGGACAGGGTCGCCGTCTCGGTCGACCACATCGAGCAGGCCGTCGTCGTCGGTGACCGCGACCGGCTCGCGCAGCTGCTCGGCAACCTGGTCGACAATGCCCTCCGCGTGACGCCGGCCGACGGCACGGTTCGACTCACGCTGAGCCAGGAGGGGGAGCGCGTGCTGCTGAGCGTCTCCGACGGGGGCCCTGGCATTCCGGACGAGGAGCTGCTTCATCTGTTCGACCGTTTCTACCGCGGCCGCTTGGCCGAGCCGGGCAGCGGCTCGGGGCTCGGGCTAGCGATCGCGCAGGCGATCGCCCACGCCCACGGAGGCGAGATCACGGTCGTCACTCGACCCGGTGAAGGCTCCGTCTTCACGGCCGTTCTTCCGTCCGGGTAACTCTCATCCGATCGTCACCCCCGCTTCACCGGAGCCTCATTCACCGGCGCAACATTGGAAGCCGCAATCGACCAAGGAGGTGAAAATCAATGAGACGACTCTGGTTCATCCTCGCT
This sequence comes from uncultured Actinomycetes bacterium, assembly GCA_963719325.1. GTDB lineage: Bacteria > Actinomycetota > Thermoleophilia > Gaiellales > Gaiellaceae > DATBLE01. The sequence goes on along the minus strand of CAVRBW010000026.1, from coordinate 72,985 downwards.
CTGGCCCTCGTGTCGGCGCTGACCGTCGGCGTCGCCATGGCTGCGCGCGGAAAGGCGCCCGCGAAGGCGCATCGGCCGGGCACCGCTGTCGCGCACGTCCAGTCGAGCCAGGCGACGCGTACCGGGGCACAGAGCCCCGCGGCGGCGAAGCAGGACAACCCTGCCGAGCCGAACGCGACCGACACCGACAACGTCCAGCAGGGTGATCAGGCAACCGTCGACACCCCCGGCGCCGCCGCGGAGGACGACCCGGGCACACCAGCCGAGAACGAGTCGGCTGCCGAGTCGGAGGCGGGCCAGCCCGGTGAGCCCGCCGTCGGGCACGCCGATCCGCCCGGGCAGGACGTCAACCACGAGTGCACCGGCAACTGCGTCGAGTAGCAGCTCCTCCCCCCCGTGAGGCAAGAGGCGGGCGCTGCCCGCCTCTTGCCCAGCGCGGCTACGTCGCGCCCGGGCCGTTCAGGCGCCGTTCAGGCTCTCGCTGCCAGCATCGCCTCGTGGGTCGCTGGCCCTTCCTCCTCCTCGCTCCGCTCGGCGCCGCCCTGGCGCTCTCCGGCTGCGGCGGCTCGTCGGCGTCGAAGCCGACGACCGCCGCCCCGGCGACGAGTGCGCCCGCTACGACCGCGGCAACACCGTCCACGACGCCGGCGCCGACGAACGCACCCGCGAAACCTGCGCCGTCTCCCGGCGCTCTCCAGGCCGAGGCGAACTCGGCGGCGACGGGCGACATCCCCGACAACCAGGTGTTCCTCGTCTTCCGGAACGGCGCGGGCGGGTGGTCGATCAAGTACCCGGAGGGCTGGGCCCAGTCCGGCGCCGGGAAGCAGGTCGCCTTCCGCGACAAGAACAACATCGTCCGCGTCGTCGTTGTCACCGGGCCCGCGCCGACACCGGCCTCCGTCCGCCGCGACCTGGCGCGGCTCGCCGGCGTCCACGTCCAGGGTGCGCCGCAGCCTCTCGCCCTCCCTTCCGGGCGCGCCGTCAAGGTCGTGTACACGACCGAGAGCGCACCGAACGCGGTCACGGGGAAGCGCGTCACGCTCGCCGTCGACCGCTACTACGTCGGCGCGCAGGGGAAGGTGGCGATCGTCGACCTGGGCACGCCGCAGGGAGTCGACAACGTCGATGCCTACCGGCTGATGATCCAGAGCTTCCGGTGGAGGTAGCGAGCCTCTACCCCGAGCCGGAGCAGCAGGAGCAGCTCTCCTTCGGGGCGCTCGAGTTCCACGACGTCTTCAGGATCTACCGATCGGGCCCGGCGGAGACCGTGGCGCTGCGCGGCCTCGACCTGCGCATCGAGCCCCGTGAGCTGGTCGCGGTCTTCGGGCCGTCGGGTTCGGGCAAGAGCACGGCATTGCATCTCGCGGCGGCGCTCGACGAGCCGTCGGCCGGCGAGGTGCGGGTCGCCGGCCGCTCGCTGTCCCGCCTCGACGAGCGCGAGCTCGCCCGCTACCGCGCCCGCCACGTCGCGATCGTGCTCCAGAGCGGGAACCTCTGGCCGCTGCTTTCGGCGCGGGAGAACGTCTCGCTCGCGCTGAGGTTCGCCGGCCGCCGCAGGACGGAGTCCGCAGCCGAGGAGGCGCTCGGGGAGTTCGGCCTCGGCGCGCGCGGCCGCCTGCGGGCCTCGCTCCTGTCCGGAGGGGAGCAGCAGCGGGTGGCGATCGCGGCCGCCGCCGCCCGGCGGGCGCCGCTCGTTCTCGCCGACGAGCCGACCGCCGAGCTCGACGAGGCGAGCGAGCGCGTTGTCCTCGACGCCCTGCAGCGGCTACGTACGGACTTCGAGTGCACCGTCGTGGTGGTGACGCATTCCCCGCGGGTGGCGGACGCGGCCGACCGGGTGATCGAGCTTCGGGACGGGCGGGCGGCGTGACCCGGACGCAGGCATTGGAGCGAACGACGCTGGCAGCCTGCCGGGGGGTCTCCGTCGTGTACGGCAGCGGGTCGTCTGCCGTCCACGCGCTCGACGAGGTTGACCTCGAGATCCAGCAGCGGGAGAGCCTGGCGCTCGTCGGCCGCTCCGGCTCCGGGAAGACGACGCTCCTGCACGTCCTCGGCGGACTCGTCGAGCCAACGGCGGGACGGGTCGAATGGCACGGGCAGCCGCTCTCCTCCCTGGACGCCGCCGCGCGCGGCGAGGCACGCGCGCGCGGAATCGCCTACGTCTTCCAGGGGGCGAACCTGCTTCCGCACTTCACGGCCTTCGAGAACGTCGCCTTCGCGGTGCGCGTGGCAGGCGGGGAAGCCGATCCGAGGCTCGCGCCGGCGTCGCTGCTCCAGCTGGTCGGCCTCGGGGGAAAGGCCGACCACCTGCCCGCAGAGCTGTCGGGCGGGGAGGCCCAGCGCGTCGCGCTTGCCAGAGCGCTGGCCCAGTCGCCGGAGGTCCTCCTCTGCGACGAGCCGACCGGGCACCTCGACTCGGACACAGGCGAGCGGATCCTCGACCTGATCGAGGCGCTTCAGCGCGAGTTCGGGTTCGCGCTCGTCCTCGCCACCCACGATCCCGACGTCGCGGCGCGGCTCGGGCGGGCGGTCGAGCTGCACGACGGGCGGATCGCCCCCGAACCGGAGGACCGCTGACCCTCGCCCGCCTCGCTCTCCTCGGCCTCGTCCGCGCGCCGGCGCGCACCGCCCTGCGCACGCTCGCGCTCGCCGGGGCGGTCGCACTGCTCGGCGCGATGCTGCTCTTCGTCGGACACTCCCTCAGGACGATGACAGCAAGCGCGGTCCACAGCGTCCCGCTCGACTGGCAGGGCCCGGTCGGCTCCGCCGCCGCGGCGACCCGGGTCGCCGCCGGAACGGCTCGCCAGCCGGGGGTGCTCGCCGCCGCGCCCGTCGCCACCGCGCCGTTTGCGGGCATCGAGCACCGGGCGGCGGCGGGGACGATCCGCTCCGGCGCCGGCTCGATCCTCGCAGTGCCGCCCGCCTACCCCGACCGCTTCCACACCTTCCGCTTCCTGCGCGGCTCGCTCCGTCCGGGCGAGATCGTCTTCGACCAGCAGCTCGCCGCCACCCTCCAGGTCCAGCCCGGCGACACCGTGCTGCTGACGCCGCGCCGAGGGACGAGGCCGCGCCGGTTCCGGGTCGGCGGAGTTGCGCTCGTCACCGCGCCGGACGTCCTCTTCCAGCCGCTCAACCCGCTGCTCGGCCCCGCGCCTGCGCAGCCGCCCGTCGACATCGCCATCCTGCCCCTGGCGACCTTCGCCGCCACGCTCGCGCCCGCGCTGCCGACGATCGCCGCAGCCGCTCCGGGAACCGCCTCGGTTCCCGGCGCCCAGCCGGGCGTCCAGTGGCAGGTCCAGGCTCAGGTCGACCCGGCCGCGCTCACCGGCAGCCCGGCGCACGCGCTCAGGCGGGCGACCCAGATTCGCAACGTCGTCGAGCGCTCCTATCCCGGCCGGGTGCAGTTCGTCGACAACCTCTCCGACAGCCTCTCCACCGCCGCCGGCGACGCGCTCTACGCGGAGACGCTCTTCATCATGCTCGCCGTCCCCGGTGCGCTCGTCGCGCTCGGCCTCGCCTACCTGGCGGCGCTGGGCACCGTCGAACGCGACCGCCGTGACCTCGCGCTCCTGCGCGCACGTGGCGCCTCCCGGCGCGACCTGCTCGCCCTCGCCGTCCTGGAGAGCGCCGGTCTCGGCCTGGTCGCCGGTGCGCTCGGAACCGGCCTCGCGCTCCTCGCCGTCCACCTCGCCGGCTCGGCGGGCGGAGTCGGCACGAGTCGTGCCCTCGTCACCTTCGCCGTCTGCCTCGCGCTCGCCTGGGCGGGCGCGCTCGCCGCCCGGCTCGCGGCCAGCCGGACCGTCCTCCGCGGCGGTCTCGCCGCAGCCGCCCGCGGCCCGGGCCGCGGGCACCGGCCGCTCTGGGAGCGCCTCTACCTCGACCTCGTCGCGCTCGGCGTCGCGGGTCTCGTCTACTGGCTGACCGAGCGCACGGGCTTCTCCGCCGTCGTCAACCCCGACTCCAACCCGACGCTCTCGCTCTCCGTGTACATGTTCCTCGCCCCGGCGCTCACCTGGGTGGGAGCGGCGCTGCTGCTCGTCCGGCTACGCGGCCGGGCGCTCACCCGGCTCGCCGCCCGCACCACCGGCGGCCGCGCCCACACCTGGCCCGGCCTGCTCCTGGCGAGCGCGGGCCGGCGCGGCGCCGCGATCAACCGGGGGATGCTCGTCATCGGCCTGCTGCTCGCGTTCGGCGTCGAGCTGGGCCTCTTCGCCGCCACCTACGATCAGCAGGCGCGCGTCGACGCCCAGCTCACCCTCGGCGCCGACGTTGTCGTCACCGCCCCGCCCGGCGCGGTGACGAAACGCGATCTCGCCCGGCGCGTCGCCCGGACCGCAGGCGTCGCCGGCGTGACCGCAGTCGACCACTCGTACGCCTACGTCGGCCCGGATCTCCAGGACACCTTCGGCATCGACCCGGCGACGTTCACGCGCGCAACGACCCTGCGAGACTCGTACTTCCTCGGCGGAAGCGCGGCGCAGATCCTCCACCAGCTGCGCACCACACCGGATGGAGTGCTCGTCTCCAGGGAGACGATCAGCGACTACTCGCTCCGGCTCGGCGACCTCCTGCGGCTCCGCGTCCTCGACCGCGCACGCGGCCGCTTCCGGGTCGTTCCCTTCCACGTCGTCGGCGTCGTCCAGGAGTTCCCGTCCGCGCCCCGCGACTCGTTCATGGTCGCCAACCTCGTCTACCTGGAGCAGGCGACGCACGACCCGGGGCCCAACGTCGTCTTCGTCAAGGCATCGACAGACCCGAGAGCGCTCGCCCGCAGGCTCGCCGAGGCGACGAGCAGAGACGGGGCCACGGTCAAGGACATCCGCGGGCAGACCGCCCAGACGGCCAGCTCGATCACCACAGTCAACCTGGCCGGGATCAGCCACATCGAGGAGGTCTTCGCGCTCGCGCTCGCCGCAGCGGCGATGGCCCTGTTCGTCGCCGTCGCGCTCGCCGAGCGGCAACAGGAGTTCGCGACCATGGCCGCCGTCGGCGCGTTACTGCGCCAGGTCGCCGGCTTCCTCTGGAGCGAAGCCGCACTCGTCCTCGCCGCCGCGCTCGCGCTTGCCGCGCTCGTCGGCTGGCTCCTCGCAGAGATACTCGTGGCGATGCTGCAACACGTCTTCGACCCGCCGCCCGACCACCTGGCGGCGCCTTGGGGCTTCCTCATCGCTCTCGGCGGCGCGGCCCTGCTCGGCACCCTTGCCGCCGCGGGCCTCGCCGCAGCTCGCATTCGGCGGCTCCCTCTCGGACGCCTCCTGCGAGAGGAGTGATGCGGTGCGCCCGGCGCGCCGCCTTCGCTCGCTCGTCACGGTGCTCTCTGTGTTCGTGGTCTCGCCCGCGGGGAACGCCTGCGGCGCCGCGGCAGAAGTCCAGAGCAAGTGGCCGAGCGCTGCGGAGATTCCTCAATTCGACCACGTGGTCGTGATAGTCTTCGGGAACAAGGGCTTGAGCGATGTCTTGGGCAGTGGCGCTGCGCCCACCTTCGATCGGCTCGCCCGCCGCTACGTGAGCCTGACCGACTACCACGGAGTCGCACACCCGAGCTTGCCCAACTACCTCGCGCTGGTCTCAGGGTCGACTCACGGAATCTCCAGCGACTGCACCGATTGCTCCGTCTCCGCGCGCAACCTGGTCGACACGCTCGAGCAGGCGGGCAAGACATGGAAGACCTACGCGGAGGGCCTTCCGCGCCCCGGATTTCTCAGCGCGGTGGCCGGCCGCTACGCGAAGAAACACAACCCTTTCCTCCGTAGTCCATCTCTGCGGCGGGGAGTTGTGTTCGTCGTCTTCGACGAAGGCCGGCCGTCCGATTCGGCAGGTGGGGGCGGGCACGTGCCCGCACTCGTGCTCCGTCCACTCGTGCGCCCCGGCAGTCGATCGTCGGCCCCTCTCGACCACTACAGCCTGCTCCGAACAATCGAGCAGGCCTGGCAACTGCCGCTGCTCGGGAAGAGCAACACCGCCCAACCGATCTCCGGCATCTGGCGTCGGCAAACCGGCCATACTGGGTAAGAGGGCGATGAGCGGGCCGCGCGTGCTGATCGTCGAGGACGACCCCGAGCTGCGGGGCGTCCTCGGCCGCGGGCTCGCCGAGGAAGGCTTCGAGATCTGCGCCGTCTCCACCGGAACCGAGTTCCTCGACCGGGTCGAGCGCGTTCGGCCCGATCTGCTCGTCGTCGACATCGGCCTCCCCGACGCGGACGGCCGCGACCTTTGCCAGGCGATCCGCGCACGCGGCATCCAGGCACCGGTGCTCTTCCTGACCGCCCGCGACGCACTCCCCGATCGCCTTGCCGGCTTCGACGCCGGCGGCGACGACTACGTCACCAAGCCGTTCGCCTTCGCCGAGGTGGTCGCCCGTCTGCAGGCGCTCACCCGCCGGTCGGGCCCCGACGGCGCGATCGAGGCGGCTGGGCTCCGGCTGGACCCGCTCGGTCACGCCGTCCAATGTGGCTCGGCGTCAGCGGCGCTGACGCCGACCGAGTTCCGGTTGCTCGCCCGGCTGCTCATGCACCCCGGCGAGGCGGTTCGGCGCCGGGAGCTCGTCCGGGCGGGCTGGTCGCACGGGGCGATCGTCCACGACAACACCCTCGACGTCTTCGTGGCGCGGCTGCGCCGGAAGCTCCGAGGCCTTCCCGGTGCGCCGGGGATCGCCACCGTCCACGGCGTCGGCTACTCGATCCGGTGAAACGGCGCCTGCTCCCGCGCAGCATCCGCAGCCGGCTGCTGCTCGCCGTCGTCGCCGCAGTCGCGGTCGCGCTCGCGGCGACCATCGCCGGCTTCAACCTCCTGCTCCGGCACAGCCTCTCGCGCAACGCCGACCAGGTCCTGCATGCGCGGGCGGCAGCCCAGCTCGCGCAGCTCGACCCGGTCGGCGGCAGGCTCGTCGTCGCCGAGGCGCCTGACGAGAGAGCCGCCGACAGCCCCGTCTGGGTCTTCGCAGGCGGCCGCGTGCTCGAAGCCCCGCGCGTCGGCGAGACGCTGACGAGGGCCGCTCGCAGTCTGGTCGGAGGGCCCCCGCGGACGCTCGGCGTCCCCGCCCTAGACGCGCGCCTCTACGCCGTCCCGGTCGTCAGCGGCGGCCGCCGGCTCGGCACCGTGGTCGCCGCCGTTTCACTGGCGCCGTACGAGCAGACCGAGCGGACGGCGCTGATCGGCTCGCTCGCCCTCGGGGCTCTGCTCCTCCTGCTCGTCGCGCTCGCCGCGCGCTGGCTCCTCGCCTCGTCGCTGAGCCCCGTGCAGCGGATGACCCGCCAAGCGGCGGTCTGGAGCGAGCGCGATCTCGAGCGCCGCTTCTCGCTCGGCGAGCCGCACGACGAGGTGACGGAGCTGGCCGCCACCCTCGACACGCTGCTCGACCGGCTCGCAGCCAGCCTCCGCCGCGAGCAGCGCTTCTCATCCGAGCTCTCCCACGAGCTACGGACACCGCTGTCGAGAATCGTCGGCCAGGCGGAGCTCGCGCTCCATCGAGACCGCGAGCCCGGCGCCTACCGTGAGGCGCTCGAGGCGGTGCTCGCGAACGCCCGCTCGCTGGCGCAGACGGTGGACTCTCTCGTCGCGGCAGCTCGCCACGAGGCGCAGCCGGGCCATGGCACTGCGGACGCCTACGAAGCTGCGCGCCGAACCGTCGAGGTCTGTTCCGACCTCGCCGAGGAGCGCGGGCTCAAGCTCGTCGTCGAGAAGCCGCCGACCACTGTCCGCGTGGGCATCGAGCGCGAGCTCGCAGAGCGGATCCTCCAACCCCTCGTCGAGAACGCCTGCCGGTACGCAGCCGGTCACGTCCGGATCTCGGTCGTCCGGACCACCGACGAGGTGCGGTACGTCGTCGCCGACGACGGCCCCGGCGTCGTGGACGCCGAGCGAGAGTTGATCTTCGAGCCCGGCAGGCGCGGTACCGCTGCCCGTCTCGACGGCGCCCCCACCGGCGCGGGACTCGGGCTCGCGCTCGCCCGGCGGCTCGCACGGAGCGCGATCGGCGATGTGGCAGCGGAGACGAACGGCGCCGGCGGGCGCTTCCTCGTCTCGCTCCCCGCCGCCTGACCGGGCTCAGGACGCAGCATCAGGCGGTCCGGAACGAGCGGATGGCGAGCGCAGCGCCGAGCACCAGCACCGCAACCGCGGCGACTGCGATCGCCGCCCGATACTTACGAGGGTCCCGGTGGAGGCGGCGCAGGGCGAGCAGCGCGGCGACGCCGGCGGCGAACACGAGCAGGCCGGCAGCGAGCTCCCACCAGAGAAACGCAGGGCCAGGTGCGAAGTCGAGACCATGGAGCGGCGGGAGCGGAGCTCCGTTGCGGAGCGGCAGCGGCTCCGCGAGGGCGCCGGCCGCCTCGTCGACGGTCACGACTCCGCTCCTGACCAGGGACCGGAGAATAGCGACCTGCCGCTGTCGAGCCAGGTCGGGGTGGACGACCGGGTCGTACGCGGATGGCGCCTGGATCAGGCCGGCGAGCAGCGTCGCCTGCCGGAGCGTGAGCCGGCTCGGCGCGACTCCGAAGTAGCGCTCGCTCGCCGCCCAGATCCCGTAGGCGCCGTGCCGAAGTAGGCGCTGTTCAGGTAGCCGGCGAGCAGCTGCTCCTTGCTGTAGCGGTTCTCGAGCTTGACGGCGAGCGCGGCGTCTTCGAGCTTGCGCCAGGGTGTGTGGTCGTTCCCACCCAGGTAGAGGAGCTTGCCGAGCTGCTCGGTGATCGTGCTCGCGCCCTGCGCGAGCGAGAGGTGGGCTAGATCGTACGGGAGCGCGCGCAGCAGGCCGATCAGGTCGACGCCGTGGTGACGGTGGAAGCGTTCGTCCTCGGTCGCGACCACCGCCTCTCGTAGGATCGGCGCTACTCGCTCGAGCACGACGTACCGGCCGGATCCGCCTCGCAGACGAGCGTGCACGCGGGCGTCCAGCCTACCGCCCGAGGGGCTGGTCAGCCAAGCCGCCGCGCCCACGAAAACGAGCGCGGCCACGACGGCTGCCGCCGCGAGCAGGAGACGGTGGCGCCGCAAGCGATGCTCGCGACCCTGGTCGTCCGCGGTCAACGGAGGATGCCGGTGTGGCCGAGCGAGTACCGCCCGGGCTGCGGCCAAACGCACAGCCCGTGTGGGCCTCGACCGACCGGGATCCGGGCGAGCAGGCGCCCGTTCTTGGTCGAGATCGCGTACACCTCGCCTCGGTAGCGCCCGGAGAGCCAGAGCACCTTGCCATCCGCCGAGACGTTGCCCATGTCCGGACTGCTGCCAGCCGGCAGGCGCCACTTCGCCGTCTCCTTCAACTTCTCGAAGTCGATCAGCGAGATGGAGCCGTCGCTTCGGTTGGTCACGTACAGAAAGCGCGCGTCCCGGCTCACGTAGAGGCCGTGCGCGCCGAGCCCGGTCCGGATCAGGTCGACGACGCGCAGATGAGCACCGTCGATCACCCAGACCCCGCCCACGTGGTTGTCGGCAACGAAGAAGAACCTCCCGTCCGGTGAGAGCTTGACGTCTTGGGGCATGCCCAGGGGCCCGTCGGGGAGGTCGAGAAGGCCGGTTACGCGCTCACGGGCGACGTCCACCTTGATCACCTGACCGGAGAACTCGCAGCTCGCGAGCAGGTAGGTGCCGTCGGCGGAGAAGTCGATGTGGTCGACCCCGGTGCACGCGACCTGGAGCGAGTGGTGGAGCTTGAATGTGTGCGGATCGCGAAAGTCGAGGCGATGGAGCCGCTCGGCGACGACGATCGCGTACCGGCCGTCGGGGGTGAAGTACATGTTGTAGGGGTCGGCGACCGGGATCGTGCGGCCGGGCCGGCCGGTGCGCGGGTCGATCGCCGTCAGGCTGTTCCCGGTGTCGTTGGTCACGTAGAGCGTCCGCAGGTCCCAGGAGGGCACGACGTGCTGGGGGAGGCCGCCGACGGCGAAGTGCTCGACGACTCGGAAGGTGCGCGGGTCGATCACGTCGACGGTGTCGCTCTGCGAGTTGGGCACGTAGACGAGCGCGCGCGCGTGGCGGGCGGCCCCGGCGAGGTGGCCGGGGCGGTCGGCGGCGTACACGTTCACCGCCCGCCTGCCGCTCGAGCTCGCGGGAGCGATGGTCGACGGGCGGGCCGAGCGCGGCGCGAGCTCCGTCACGTCGGCGACGGTGCCCTGCCCGTCCCGGCCGCCGGCGACCAGCAGGCGATCCCCGAGCCTGACGGCGGCGAGGTCGCTGAGCGGTGCACGCAGCCGACCCGCCGGACGGATTCGCCCGCTCGGGAGGTCGATCGCCACGATCCGGTCGGTCGGAGTGCCGAGCGTCGAGCCGCGGCCTCCGATCACGAACACGGTCTGCCCGAGCGAGGCCGCCGCGGCGTGCGTAGTCGGCGCCGGCAAGGTCGCGATCCGTCGCAGCCGCCGTCGCGCGGGGTCGAAGAGGAGCACCGCCCGGCTGGCCGTTCCGGAGGGAAGCGAGCCGCCGGCGATGATCAGCCGGTCTCCGACCCCGGCGACCGCCGCATAGCGCACCGGCGTAGGGAGGCGAGCGACCACACGCGCAGCCGCGCCGGGTCGCCAGGCGACGATCGTGTCCAGCCAGCGGCTGCCCGTGAAACCGCCGACGACATACGCCGTTCCGCCGACGACCGCGGCGGCCTGGTCGGAGCTAGGCGCAGGCAGCCGTCCGGCCACCGCCGTCCGACCCGTCGCGTCGATCCGCAGGATCTGGTCGAGCTGGCGAGTGCCGTTTCCACCGCCGAACAGGTAGACCGCTCCTTCGAGCTCCACGGCGGCGCTGTCATGGAGCGCACCGGGTAGGCGCCCCAGTAACCGGTCGCCGCCCGGACCGACGATGCTCACTGCGTCGGAGGAGAGGTCTGCTGCCGTGAGACCGCCCGCGAGCAGGACGCCGTTGCGGCCGAGCCGGGCAGCGGCCGCGTCCTGAATCGGAGCGGCAAGCCGTCGTGAGCGCGTGACGGCGAGCAAGACACGCGCGGGACGCGGGAGGGACCGTGGCGGCGATGTCGTGGGTGCGCTGCCGGTCGTCGCCGAAGCGCCGGAGAGGCGAGGGCGTGCAGGGTGACCGCCGCGGATGAGCGCCCAGCCGACGAATGCGAGCAGCCCGGTCAGGAGCGCCGAGACGACGAGCCGGTTCGCCGACCGGCGTCGACCGGCACCGGGCCCGCGCGTGGGACGGTTGGAGGCCGGCACCCCGCACTCACCCTGGCGGATCCGATGTGAACGGCGCCTGAATAGCTCGAGCTGGGCCGAGCGGCAGCATCGCTAGATGCGGGCAGGCTCGTCGGCGAGCAGGAGGCGACGCGCAGCCGTGAACGCGTCCAGCACGTCGTTCTGGCGCCGCTCGGGATGGTCGTTCCAGCTTTGCGGGCCGGCGCCGACCACGGTCGAGAGAGCGTTCATCGCCAGCGCGAACGGCGTCTCGGCTCGCGGTTCGTCTCGTGTCGCCGGCTGACCCTGGGCGGCGGCGATGATGGCGCCCGTTGCCGACCAGCTCGTCGCCGCGGGATCGTCCGGCATCACGCTCCGCCCCGCAGCGTCGCGGGCGGCGGTGCGCTGACACCAGCCGGTCGCGATCAGTCTCCGCGCGTCGGCGAGCACGCCGCGGGCAAGGTACGTCACGCGGTCGTGGGCGCTAGTCGCCGGCGACGTCCCGCCGCAGGAAGACGAGGTAGGCGGCGACGGCGGGGACGGCGATGTAGAGGGCGTCGAGCCAGAGCGCATGGTGGATCGGGGCCCAGTCCACGGGGACGCGGAGGAGGCCGTGCCAGGCGAGGAACTGGTTGCTGAGCAGGTACGGGCGGATCGGCTCGGTGCCGGGAAGTGCGCCGAGGAGCTGCATCAGCAGTGCGAACATCAGCGTCGAGACGACGGCGGCGGCGCTGTTGCGGGTCGCGGTCGAGATGAGCAGCCCGAACGCCGCGATCCCGAGCAGGGCGAGCAGGTAGATGCCGAGGGTGGCGAGGAGCAGAACGAAGCTGTGACCGGCGGCAACCCTGGGGCCGGAGAGGGAGACGAGCGGCTTCCACCCCCACTCGGCGGTTGCGGCGGCGAGGCCGACGCCCGCCATCAGGACGATCGCGGCGAGCGTGTAGGTGAGGGTGGCGAGGAGCTTGGCGACGAAGATCTCTCCGCGGTCGCGCGAGCGGGTGAGGATCGTCTTGAGGGTCGAGTTGTGGCTCTCGGAGGCGACGATGTCGCCGGCGACGAGGGCGGTGATCAGGGGCAGTCCCCAGATCGACATGAACTCGAGCACGACGAATGGGGTTGCGAGCCCGGACTCGCGCAGGTAACGGCCGAGCGGAACGTCGTTCGGGCTGCCCGACTTGAAGATCAGCGCGAGGACGAAGGCGATCGGGACGAGCATCGCCGCGCCCAGGCCGAGATAGGTGCGCTTCTGTGCGCGCAGCTTGAGCAGCTCCCACCGGTAGACAAACCAGACACCGCGCACGGGCGCGAGCCCGCTGCGCCCTCTCGCGATCGATTCGGCGGCGCCAACGGCGCTCACGCGGCTGCCTCCTGGGGCGCGTCCTGCTCGGTCAGCTCGAGGAACATGTCCTCGAGCGACGCCGCCTCCGCGCGCAGGCCGGTGATCCCGATTCGCGCCTGGCCGAGCGCGATCGTCAGCGCGGCGACGGCGTCCTCGTCGGCGGCGAAGAGGAGCTCGCCGTCCGTCGCCGCCAGGTCGCTCACCCCGTGGGCGAGCGCCATCGAGCGTGCCCGCTCCGGGTCGGAGGCCCGCAGCCGCCAGGTGCGGCCGGCGCGCTCGCGCAGCTCGGCAAGAGCGCCCTCGTAGACGATCCGCCCCTTGCGGATGATCGCCACTCGGTTGCAGAGCTCTTCCACCTCGGCGAGCAGGTGGCTGGAGAGCAGGACGGTGATCCCCTCCCCGGAGAGCCGGCGAACGAGCAGGCGCATGTCGCGCATCCCCGCCGGATCGAGACCGGTGGTCGGCTCGTCCAGAAGCAGCAGCCGCGGCGCGCGCAGCAGCGAGGCGGCAATCCCGAGCCGCTGCTTCATCCCGTGCGAGTAGCCGCCGACCCGGTCGTCGCCCCGGTCGCGCAGCTCGACCAGCTCGAGCACCTCCTCGATCCGGTCGCGCGTGCGCGGCTCGTCGTAGTCGGCAAGCAGCCGCAGGTTCCGCCGGCCGGTCAGGTACGGGTAGAACGCCGGCGCCTCGACGAAGCCGGCGACACCGTCAAGCGCGTGCGCCCCCTGGTCGAGCGGGTCGCGGCCGAACAGCTCGATCGCGCCGGCGGTGGGCCGGATCAGCCCGAGCAACATCCGCAGCGAGGTCGTCTTCCCGGCGCCGTTCGGTCCGAGGTAGCCGAACACGTCGCCGGCTTCGACCGTGAGGTCGACGTCGTCGACTGCGACGAGGTCGCCGTAGCGTTTCGTCAGCCCGCGGGCGACGACCGGCTCGGCCACGCTGCTCACCCGGCGATGCTCCGCGCCGCCGCTTCTGCCGCTGCCGACGGCATCGAGCCGGCGAGGACGAAGCTGACGCCTCCCTTCTCGAACAGCAGAACCGTACCGAGCGCGGTCGCCAGCTCCTGTCCGGTCGTGTGCCCGAGCGCGATCTTCGGCAGGCTGGACGACTGGTCGGAGCCGGAGCCGGCCGCGTGCTCGACGAGCACGATCCCTCCGAGACCGTGGCCGTAGAGGACAAGCACCCCCTTGTCCTGGCCGCCGAGGAGCTGAACACTCTGCCGCGGCAGCCCGACGAGCGTGTCCGGCGCGACAACCGTGAACGGCACCGCCGCCTGGACGGCGGCGAGTCCGCTCACCCTCTGCGACTCGCCTGCGGAGCCGCTCTGGTCTGCCTGCCCGCCCAGCTCGACCTTCTTCGCGTCGGCGGGCGGGCTGACGGCCAGGTCGGAGGAAGAGACCGGGCGGAAGGAGACGTCTGTGACCGTCAACGCCAGCGCCGGGGTCGACTGCCCCTGCGCGCGAATCGCGATCTCGAGCGGCACGCCCTGGACGGCGTCCCAGGCGAGCTCGCCGGAGCCGATCAGCCCTGCCGAATGGGCGGGCGAGATCGTGACCCTGTACGCCGGCTCGCCCGCGATCGAGACCGGGTTCGCGGCCGAGATGTCGGCCTGCTTCGTCAGGTTCGCGAGGAACGTGTCGATGCCGGCGAGGGTCGGGCCCTGATCCCTGCCGGATCCGCTGTCCGCCCCCTGATGTGCGGGGATCGACAGGTCGTAGACCGTGTTCGAGGAGCTGTCCCAGACGGTCACGTGCGTGGAGTCCCAAAGGATCTGGGCGTCGCCGGCGTCGGACTGGAGCTCGATTCGGCCGCGCTTGTCGGCCGGGCTCCACCACAACCGCCCGGAGCCGCCCGAGGTCAACGCCGACCCGCCCGCGCCGCTCATTCCCGAGAGCGCGCCGGAGGGAAAGAGGTTGTTCGTGAACTTGACCCGTGCGGTGACGCCCGCCGGCTCGGGCGCGTTCAGGGCGTCCTTGATTGCCTGGTCGAGCGGCTTCGGAGGCGGCGTCGGGGCGCTCGAGCCGAAGGCGGCGATACTGCCGATGCTGGCGGCGGCAGCGATCGCGACGACCGCCGCGAGCAGGGCAAGCAGGCGCGGCGTAGAGAACGTGCGGAAGAGCTTCAACTCGGTCCCTCCTTCATCGAAGACACCCCAGGTGTAGCGGGATCGTTTGAGAGTTCTCTGAGAAGCGCAAGCTCGATCGCGAACTCGCTGCCCGCGGCGGTCGCGCGGCCGCCGTGCCGCTCGGCGGTCGCGCGCACGATCGCCAGCCCGAGCCCTGAGCCCGGCGCGTCCCGGCGGGCACGCCAGAACCGGTCGAACGCGTGCTCCGCCTGCTCCGCCGTCAGGCCGGCGCCCTCGTCACGGACAACGAGGCTGGCGCGGCCGTCGCCGCTCCGAACGGCAATCGTGATCGACCCGTCCGCCGGACCGTGCAACCGGGCGTTCTCGACCAGATTCGAGATCGCCCGCTCGAGGGCGGCGCGATCGCCGCGAACGGCCACCGGCTCGGGGGCGCTCACTACGATCCGTGGGTCGTACCCAGCGGCCGCGACGGCGAGCTCGTCCAGCCGCACGACCTCCTCCGGGGAGCCGCCCACGTCTTCGCGGGAAAGCGTGAGCAGGTCGTCGATCAGCGCCGACAGCCGCTCGGCGTCTGCGGCCAGATCGACGAGCGCCGCCTCGTCGCGGCCGTGCCGGAGCAGGTAGTCGACGTTGCCGCGTAGCGCCGTCACCGGCGAGCGGAGCTCGTGCGAGGCATCGGCCAGGAAGCGCCGCTCGACCTCGTGCGCCCGCTCCAACGCGGCGAGCATCCGGTTCAGGGTCAGCGCCAGCCGGCCGACCTCATCGCCAGTCGATGGCTGGGGTAGCCGCCGGCCCAGGTCGGCGGTGCGCTCGATCTCCCCGGCGCCGGCCGAGAGCCGCCCCAGCGGGCGCAAGGCGCGGCGGACGAGCACGAACGCCGCCAGCGCGGCGAGAGCGATCGCGCCCAGACCGGAGAGCATGATGAACGTGTGCAGGCGATCGAGCGTCTCGCCGATCTCGGAGGTCGAGGCGGCCACGATCACCGCACCGCCGGCCGCCGAGCCGCCGACCGTCGGGAGCGGCGCTACGTACAGACGCAGATGCACCTCACCCAACCGGCCCGCCGCGTACTCAGGCCGGCCGCTCGCGATCACCCGGCGGGCGACAGCGGAGGGAAGCAGTGAGCCGCCGAGGGCCAGCGAACGGGCAACGATCCGTCCCCGGCGATCGAGCACCTCGACCGACAGCTGCTGACCTCCGATCCGCGCGTCGAGCGCCCCCGGTGCGCTCACCACGGCCGGGGCGGACGCGCTCAACCGCGCCACCTCCGCCGCCCGATCGCGAAGATCCCGGTCCAGGCTCGAGCGCAGGTGGGCGGCGACGAGCACGCTCACCCCGACCCCCACGGCGACGACCGCGAGCAGGATCGCGGCGCCGGCCGCGAGCACGACCCGCGTCCGCAGCGTCGCCCGCATCACGCGATCCGGAAGCCGATGCCGCGCACGGTCTCGATCACCGGCGGCTCGCCCAGCTTCCGACGCAGGTAGGCGACGTACCGGTCGACGACGTTGGGGAGCGCATCGCTCTCGGTCCAGACGAGGCGCAGCGCCTGCGCCCGCGTCACCGTCCGCCCGGCCTCGCGCAAGAGCAACTCGAGCAGGTCGCTCTCGCGCCCGGTCAGACGAATCTCACGGCCGCCACGGCGCACACGCCGCGCGGACGGGTCAAGACGAACGTCGTGACGGACAAGCTCCTCACCGGGCGGACGCGTCCGCCTGAGCAGCGCCCGCAGCCGCACGAGCAACTCCGCAGCCGCGAACGGCTTCACCAGGTAGTCGTCGCCGCCGGCCTCGAAGCCCGCGACGCGGTCGGGCACGGCATCCCGCGCTGTCAGGAACAGGATCGGCAGCACAAGCCCCTTCGCGCGCACCCGCTCGGCCACGTGCAGCCCGTCGACGCCCGGCATCACCACGTCGAGCACGACCGCGTCGGGCAGCGAACGCTCCAGCTCGACCAGCGCCGTCCCGCCGTCGGCTGCGGTCCGCACCTCGTAGCCCTCGGCCGCGAGGGCGCGCCCGAGCATCCGGCGAATCGCGGGATCGTCATCGACAATCAGCAGCTCGGCCATCGCCGCGAGCGTAGCGCCGGGCGGTCCCCGTCCGTGTCGGCGCGGATCATGGACGGATCGTCGCCTGGATCGCCTACGCCCTGCTCGCCGCCGTCTTCGCGGCCCTCGTCGCCATCCTCGGCAAGGTCGGGGTGAAGAACGTCGACGCCACCCTCGCCACCGCCGTCCGCGCTGTCGTGATGATGGCCGTCCTGGTCGTCGCCGCCGCGCTGCTCGGCAAGCTGCGCGGACTGCCGAGCATCGACGGGCGCTCGTTCCTGTTCATCTTCCTCTCCGGGCTCGCCGGGGCCGCCTCCTGGGTGTTCTACTTCGTTGCCCTCAAGCACGGCCCCGCCGTCGGGGTCGCCGCGCTCGACCGGCTGAGCGTGCCGATCGTCTTCGTCCTCGCCATCCTCTTCCTCGGCGACGCCTTCTCGTGGAAGGGCGCCGCCGGCGCCCTTCTCGTGGTCGTCGGCGCAATCCTCCTCACGTAGCCGGACGCCGTCGCTTCTTGCGGTCGCAAGCCGCCCTCGAGCGCTGGCTCGCGAGCTGCCGCACCGCCGCGCGTCGCGTGCGGCGTGGAAATTCAGACGCCCTCGATCGCTGCCTGAACCGTACTTTCGGATGTCCCTGCGCTTTCGGTCCAGCCATTGCAGGTATCGCGGCACGACCCCGCGAGCGCGAGACCTGCGTCTGCTGGAGCATCACCTCGGAGACGAGGATCGCGTACCCGTCGTGCGTGGGGAGGTCGCGACCGTGGTGCGTGAACCATTCGAGGAGACGCTCCTCCACCTGGCCAGTCTACGACTGCAGGTTTCGGAATCGAGCACGATCCAGAGGCAGAGCGCGGCGAGCGGCAGCTCGGCGACGACGGCGAGTACGATCGCGTACGTCAGGTCGCGGCCGCCGGAGGTGAGCAGGTCGAACCAGGCGTCGACGACGAGCAGCGTGCCCGTGCAGGCTGCTCCCGCCTCGAGGAGGGGGCTCGCGCGCCATGCTGCGACCGCCGTCGCGAGCAGCGCCGCGGCGAGCAACAGGTCGAAGCCGCCCCAGGCGAGGTCCCAGTGCTCGGCGACCTCGTGCGAGGGGAGCACGGTCGTCAACCAGATCGCCCAGGGGACGAGCGCCAGGGCGATCAGGGCAAGGAGTAGCGGGACCCAGCGCCTCACGCGCGGGTGAACGAGAGGCGCGGGAGCTGGCCCTCGACGAGCATCGCTGCGAGCCCGACGCGCGGCAGCCCGAGCGCACCCTCGAAGACGAGGTAGCGGGGCTCCCAGCGCGGGTCGAACTTGGCGTTGAAGCGGTAGAGGCGCTCGACCTGGAAGAAACGGTCGGCGACCGCGAGCGCTCGGGCGGCAGCCCCCTGCGCGCGGATCAGGCGCGCGAACGCGGCGAAGTTGAGCGACAGCTCCTCGATCCCGCGCTCGCGCATCAGGTCGATCGCTTTCACCACGAGGTACTCGGTCAAACCGTTCGGCGTGTCGCGGTCGCGGCGCATGAACGAGAGCGACATTGCGGGACGGCCGTAGCTTGGGACGAAGTGGAGGAAGCCGCGGACGAGGCCGTCGGCGTCGCGTGCGAGGACGACGACGCTCTCCGGCTGGTGATCGGCCTCGAGCGAGTCCATCGCCATCGAGAAGCCGCGCTCGGGAGCGCCGTCAAGCCAGCGGGCGGAGACGGCGTGGAGCTGGGCGCGGGTGTCGCGGTCGAGGCGGCCGAGCTCGCGTGCTTCGATCGTGTAGTCGGCGGCCTCGAGGCGAGAGACGGACTGGCGTACCTTTCTGACCGAGCGCCCTTCGAGCGAGAAGCGGGCAGTCTCGACGATCGCCTCGTCCCCGATGTAGAGCGACCGCATCCCGGCGTCGCGGAAGAGCGGCAGTGTCTGCGCGCCCACGCCGATCGCGCCGAGCCGCAGCCCGTGCCGCTCGGCGAACGCGCAGGTCTCCCGCAGGAGCAGCGGCAGCGAGGCGGCGTCGCCGACCGGGTCGCCGGAGAGCAGCAGCACGTTCCCCTCGGTCCGGTAGCCGACGAAGGCGCGCTGGTCGGAGCCGAAGAAGTACTGCGTGTCTCGGCGGAGCTTGAAGAACGCGAGCGTGTCGCGGCCGTGGGCACGGACGAGGTCGGCGGCGAGGCGGCGGTCGCGAGTGCTCTCCGTCGGCGGCGCGAGCGGCCGGAAGGCGAGGTACGCGAACGCAATCAGCCCGGCGAGCGCGACAGCGCCGGCCGCAAACGGCACCCAGACGACGTCGTCGCCGAAAGCGATCGGCCCGTGCCGCCAGAGCAGGAGGTCCGCGGTCTCGCGCGCGAGCAGCCGCGGCGAGTCGGCGTGGGCGATCACGAGGACGAAGCCCGCAACGAGCGCGACAGCCACCCCGGCTCCGGCAAGCGCGCGCAGCAGAACGCGCGAGCTCGGCCGGCCGTGCCTGACATAGAACGCGCCGCGGCCCGCCCAGAGCAGCACGGCCGCGCCGACCGAGAGCAACGCCTCCTCGAAGTCGAAGCCCTTCAACAGGTCGAGCACGGCCAGTCCGAGGAGCAGCGCGAGCGCGGCCTGCCAAGCGCGGCGGCGGCGGCGGCCCAGATAGAAGGCGCAGACCGCGCCGGTCGCTGCGTGCACGCACGCCAGGCGTCCAGCAGGACGGGGGAGTCCCTTGCGCGCTTCGTGCCTGCCGACGTCGAACCGCTCCCGCCGCAGCAGTCGCCGCAGGCGGACGATCGCCGACGGGCCGAGCACGATGTTCGCGTTCGAGGCGTTCGCGGGAACGATCACCGAGCGGCCGAGGGCGCGAACGTACGACGGTGGCGGCTCCGACCTTCCGGCTCCTAGGCCGAGAACCCGTCGAGCGTGGCGTGAACGAGGCCGGGCAGGGTCTCGAGGTTGTAGCCGCCTTCGAGGACCGCCCCGACGCGGGGCGCGAGACCGCGGCAGCGGTGGGCGAGCGCGCGGAACCCGTAGCCGGTCAGCTGCATCGACGCGAGGGGGTCGTCCGTGTGCGCGTCGAACCCCGCCGACACCAGCAGGAGGTCGGGCTCGAAGCCGCGCACGGCCGGCTCGACGAGCTCCTCGAAGGCGAGGACGTACTCCTCGTTCCCCGATCCCGCTCGAAGCGGGATGTTCACCGTCGTCTCGTTGCCCTCGCCCGGCCCGCCGGTGCCGGGGTAGAAGGGCCACTGGTGGAGCGACACGTAGAGCACGCTCGGGTCGTCCCAGAAGATCGCCTGGGTTCCGTTGCCGTGGTGGACGTCCCAGTCGATGATCGCCACCCGGTCGAGCCCGACCTCGGTTTGGGCCGCCCGCGCGGCGACGGCCACGTTGTTGAAGAGGCAAAAGCCCATCGCGCGATCCGCCGTCGCGTGGTGCCCGGGGGGCCGAACGATCGCGAAGCCGCCGCTCGTCGCGGCCTGAATCGATCCCCCGGCGGCGAGCAGCGCCGCCTCGTAGCTCGTCTCCGACGCCGGTGTGTCGCCGTCGAGCCACGTCGGCCCGTCGAGCTCGCGGACGCGGGCGACGTGCTCGCGCGTGTGGCACCGCTCGATCTGCTCGACGGTGGCGGGTTGGGCCTCCGTCCAGGTGTCCAATGCGGCGAGCAACACCTCGATGCGGCGGGCCGTCTCCGGATGGTGCTCTGTCGGATGCAGCCGGGCGAGGTCCGGGTGGCTGATGAGCTCCATCAGGAGCTCTCGAGTGCGGCGAGCCGCCCGGCCAGCGCGCCGAGCCCCCAGGTCTCGCAGAGAGAGGACGCCCCCGCCCAGTTTGGCGTTTGGTCGGCTAGGGAGGGGAGAGGAGCGGAGGCGTCTAGTGTGGCGATTCGACGGTAGAGCAGCAATTCCTCCCGGAGCGCCCCGAACCTCCCGGCGGCGAGCGCTGCTTCGAGGGTGCCGTGCTCCCGCAGGACCCCGGCTGCGGTCTTCGGTCCGACGCCCGGTGCGCCGGGAATCCGGTCCGACGAGTCTCCGCGGAGCGCGATGAAGTCCGGGACCTGCTCCGGGTCGACGCCGTACCGCTCCCGCACCTCGGCCGGGCCGATCCGCGCGAGCTCGGAGACGCCCTTCACGGGTTGCAGAACGGTCGTCCGCTCGCTGACCAGCTGGAATGCGTCGCGGTCGGAGGTGACGACGACGGCCAGTCCGCCGGCGGTCTCCTCCGACGCCACCGCGGCGGCGAGGAAGTCGTCGGCCTCGTACCCGGGCGCTTTGGCGACGGCGAAACCCATTGCGTCGACCAGCTGCGGCAGGAGGTCGAGTTGCTCGACGAGCGCGTCGTCGAACTGGCGGCCGGCCTGGTAGCCGGCCAGGGCTTCGTGGCGATACGTGGGCGTCCCGAGGGTGTCCCAGCCGACCAGGACCGCGCGAGGCGACTCGGCCTGCCAGAGCCGGAGCAGGAAGTTGGCGAAGCCGACGAGCGCACCGGAGGGACGGCCCTTGGCGGTCGTCATCGTCTTGGGCAGCGCGTGGTAGGCGCGATGCGCGAGCGAGTCGCCGTCGACGACGAGCAGCGGCGCGCTCATAGACGCGCTCACAGCGCTGAATGAAGCGCGTAGATCCGCTCCATCAACCGGCTGGTCGCTGCTTGCGAGGCTTCGGGCATCGGCAATCCCTCGAGGTCGCTGACCGGAACCGCGTCACCGTAGGCGATCCGCAGCTTCCGCAGGCGCGAGAGGCCGTCGGTGCCCTTGACTGCGGCAGGGACGAGCGGCACCCGGGCGGCGAGCGCGATGCGGGCCGAGCCGGTTCGCGGCCGGTGCTCGAACTTCTTGCGCAACCCCTTCGTCTGTCTCGTGCCCTCCGGGAACATCGCGACGATCCCGCCCCGTCCGGCAGATCGCGACTGCGGTCTCGATCGATTGCGCGTCGCGCTCCCCGCGGCGGACCGGGAACGCCCCGCACGCGCGCAGAAGCGGGGCGAGGACGGGGTTGAACAGCTCGACCTTGGCCATGAAGGAGAGCTGGCGCCTCGGCCAGAGCGGAAGCCCGAGCGGCCACGGGTCGAGGCTGGAGGTGTGGTTCGCGGCCAGGACGAACCCCCCGTTTGCCGGCAGGCGCTCCAGGCCTCGCGCCTCGAGCCGATAGAGGCCGTGAATGACCGGCCAGGAGAGGAACGCGACGGCGTGGTACGCGGGCGACGGCATTCCGAGTTCAGTATCAGGTTTCGAACGCGGGCGTCACGCGTGTGCACACCCGGGGTGTGACGTTCGCCCCCGGCGCTAACGTGTCCCCCCGAATGAAGTGCTCGCCACCGCAACCACGCTTGTCTGCCTGGCCGGCTGCAAACGCTTCGCATGCCCGCGTCCTCAGTCGCCTCCGTACATTCGAGTACGAAGGCTCCCTGCGTCCTTGGCCTGCTCGGTTTTCACCGGCCAGACAGGAAGGTGGTCACGATGGCGAGCACTAAGAAGCTCGTCATCGTCGAGTCTCCCGCGAAAGCGAAGACCATCGCCGGGTACCTCGGGCCCGACTTCATGGTCGAGTCCAGCGTCGGTCACATTCGTGACCTGCCCGAACGCGCCTCCGAGATCCCGAAAGAGGCTCGGGCCAAGTACGGCGTGCTCGGGGTCGCCATCGACGAGGGCTTCGAGCCGTACTACGTCGTCGACCCCGACAAGAAGCGTGTCGTCGCGGAGCTGAAGCGGAAGCTGAAGGACGCGGACGAGCTCCTGCTCGCGACGGACGAAGACCGGGAGGGCGAGGCGATCGCCTGGCACCTGCTTCAGGAGCTGAAGCCGAAGGTGCCGGTCCGGCGCATGGTCTTCCACGAGATCACCCGCCAGGCGATCGAGGAGGCGCTCGACAATCCCCGGCCCGTGGACGAGCGGCTGGTCGACTCCCAGGAGACTCGGCGCATCCTCGACCGTCTGTACGGCTACGAGGTCTCGCCCGTGCTCTGGAAGAAGGTGCTGCCGCGGCTCTCGGCGGGACGCGTGCAATCCGTCGCGACTCGGCTCGTCGTCCAGCGAGAGCGCGAGCGGATGGCGTTCGTCTCCTCGGCCTACTGGGACATCGAGGGCCTGTTCGACCCCGGGGCTGGAAGCGCCGCCGGCAAAGCCGGCGACGCCCGGCTGGAAAACCGGGGCGCCAGCGGCGCCCCTGGCCGGTTCACCGCGCGGCTCGTGGCGCTCGACGGCAAGCGCATCGCGCAGGGCCGCGACTTCGGCCCCGACGGCACGCTGAAGGCCGACGTACGACAGCTGGACGAGGCCGAGGCGAGAGGTCTCGTCGATCGGCTCGGCGGCGCCGCATTCGCGGTCCGCTCCGTCGACGAGAAGCCGTACACGCGCCGGCCTGCGCCGCCGTTCATGACCTCGACGCTCCAGCAGGAAGGCGCACGCAAGCTTCGCTTCTCGGCGCAGACGACCATGCGCGTCGCGCAGCGCCTGTACGAGCGCGGCTACATCACCTACATGCGCACCGACTCGACGACGCTCTCCGAGACCGCCCTGAACGCCGCTCGCGACCAGGCCCGGGAGCTCTACGGCGCCGACTACGTCCCCGCGTCGCCGAGACAGTACGACCGGAAGGTCAAGAACGCCCAGGAGGCGCACGAGGCGATCCGGCCCGCCGGCGAGCGCTTCAGGCTCCCGGACGAGGTGCGCAGCCAGCTCGATCGCGACGAGCAGGCGCTGTACGAGCTGATCTGGATGCGCACGGTCGCCTCGCAGATGGCAGACGCGCGGGGACAGACCGTCTCGCTCCGGCTCGGGGCGACGTCGAGGAAGGGCGAGGATTCGGAGTTCGGCGCCAGCGGGACGGTGATCACGTTCCCCGGCTTCCTGGCCGCATACGAGGAGGGCCGTGACGACGAGGCTGGAGACGACGAGCAACGGCGGCTGCCGCAGCTGAAGCCGCGTGACCCGGTCGAGGTCGTGTCGCTCGAGCCCCAGGGCCACGAGACGTCTCCGCCGGCGCGGTACACCGAGGCCACGCTCGTCAAGGCGCTCGAAGATCGCGGCATCGGGCGCCCGTCCACCTACGCCTCGATCCTCTCGACGATCGTCGACCGCGGCTACGTGGTCAAGCGGGGCTCCGCGCTCGTCCCCACCTTCCTCGCCTTCGCGGTCACGCAGCTGCTCGAGGAGCACTACGAGCGCCTGGTCGACTACAGCTTCACTGCTCGAATGGAGGACGACCTCGACCGGATCGCCGCCGGCGAGGAGCAGCGAATCGACTGGCTGACGCGCTTCTACCGTGGCCAGAACGGCGAGCCGGGGCTGCACGCCCTGGTCACCGAGCATCTCGACGAGATCGACGCGCGGGCGATCAACTCGATCGAGATCCCGCGCAGCGACATCGTCGTGCGGGTCGGCCGCTACGGGCCGTATCTCGAGCGGGGAGAGGAACGCGCCTCGCTCCCCGAGGACGTCGTCCCCGACGAGCTCACGGCCGAACGCGCGGAGGAGCTCCTGTCGCGGCCGGGCGACGGCCGCGTCCTGGGCGCGGATCCGGAGACCGGGCGCCCGATCGCGGTTCGCACCGGACGCTATGGACCGTACGTGACCGAGGAGCTGCCGGAGGGGACGACCGAGAAGCCGCGGACGGCTTCGCTGTTCGCGTCCATGTCGCCCGAGACCGTCTCGCTGGAGGAGGGGCTTCGCCTGCTTTCGCTGCCGCGCGCCGTGGGCCAGGCGCCGGACGGCGAGCAGGTGCTCGCCCGCAACGGGCGCTACGGCCCGTACGTCGAGAAGGGGACGGAGACCCGGTCGCTCGAGTCCGAGGAGCAGCTCTTCACGATCTCGCTCGACGAGGCGCTCGCGCTGCTGGCCGCTCCGAAGCCGCGGCGCGGCCGCGGAACGGCTCGGGCGCCGCTGCGCGAGCTGGGCCAAGATCCCTCGTCCGGGCGCCCAGTTGTGGTCAAAGAAGGCCGATTTGGTCCCTATGCGACCGACGGAGAGACGAACGCGAGCCTTCGCAGCGGCGATTCGGTCGAGGCGCTGACGCTCGACCGGGCCGTGGAGCTCCTGGCCGAGCGGCGCGCGAAGGGCCCGGCGAAGCCACGGAGGCGGGGGCGGAAGTAGTCACCACGGCGTGTTCGCGAACCTGCAAACCTTTGCGAGGGAAGAACGTCATGGAAACCAAGGAAAGCGGCGTGACGGAATAGGAATTAACGGCATCGCGTTGGTTTCTTCACAGACCCGTAACGGGATCGCTTCATCCTGGAAAGCCAAGGAGAAGCCCGTTAGGGTAAGAAAGTTTGGGGAATCCGTTCTGAGCTGACAGGAAAGGACTACGAGAGCCACTTGACGCAAAATCAGATGAACGAGTTGCTGGAAAGCGATCAGGCTCGCCTGCTCATCGAGGGCGCGGAAGAGCGCGGTTTCGTAGAGCCGGCGGAGCTCGAGGCGTTCGCGCTGGAGCACGACCTCGCCGACGACGAGGTCGAGCAGTTCGCGCGCGAGCTCGAGACGATCGGGCTCGAGGTCGGCAAGCCTGTCGTAGAAGAGGCGGAGCCGGTCACGCCTGCCGCCACCTACCAGGCCGGGCCCGTCAGCGGCGCCGCCGACAGCCTGCAGCTGTTCCTCGCCGACGTCGGCCGCCACAAGCTGCTGACCGCGGCCGAGGAGGTGTACCTCGCGAAGGCGATCGAGCGTGGCGACCCGACCGCGAAGCGCCGGATGATCGAGTCGAACCTCCGGCTGGTCGTGTCGATCGCGAAGGGCTACCGCGGCCTGGGAGTGCCGTTCCTGGACCTGATCCAGGAAGGCACGCTCGGACTGAACCGGGCGGTCGAGAAGTTCGACTGGCGCCGGGGCTACAAGTTCTCGACGTACGCCACCTGGTGGATCAGGCAGTCGGTGCAGCGTGCCGTCGCCAACCACGCGCGCACGATCCGCGTGCCCGTCCACGTCGTCGAGCGGCAGCAGAAGCTCGGCCGGGCCGCTCGCCGGCTCGAGGTCGAGCTCGGCCGCGAGGCGACGAAGCTCGAGCTGGCAGAGGCGACCGGCCTGCCGATTCAGCACGTCGACGAGGCGCTGTCCGCGGCGCACGCGTCGGTTTCGCTGAACCAGACGGTCGGCGCGGACGACGAAGGCGAGCTCGGCGACCTCTTCGCCGACCGCGAGGCCGCGGATCCGTTCGACGAGGCCGAGGAGTCGTTGCGCCGCCAGGGCGTCCGGAAGGCGCTGGACGCGCTGCCGGAGCGCGAGCGGCGGATCCTCGAGCTGCGGTTCGGCTTCGAGGGCGAGCCGTGGACGCTCGAGGCGATCGGGCACGAGCTCGATCTGACGCGCGAGCGCGTCCGTCAGCTCGAGGGCCAGGCGCTCGCACGCCTCGCCGCGCTGCGCGACCTCCAGTCGGTCGCGGCCTAACTACCCCTCGAAGTCCGGCTGCGGCTGCGCCGTAGCCGTCGACTTCGCGGGGGTTGCTCGTCTCGCGGCGAACCTGACTGTGCCGTGCCCGCACATGTCGGGCACGGCGGCGATGCCTCAGGGCCTCTGCCTGGGTAGCCTGGGCTGGTGAACCGGCTCGCGACCGCGGTGTTGCTCGGCGCGGTGGTCCTCGCGGGCTGCGGAGGCGGTCGCTCAGGCTGGTCGGATGCCGAGTGCGGCCGCGAGGCGGGCTGGCTCGCCGAGCGGGCGGACTCGATGGTTCGCCACTACGCCGGCGAGGTCTACCCGGCGGACATGTCGTACCTGAGCTTCCGGGACGGACTCGGCCGGTTCGAAGCGGGTGGCTGCGACCCGGAGGCGCTCGGGCAGTCGCTGCGCCGAGCTCTCTCTCCGAGCAGGCGGGCAGCGCTGGTGGATCTCCTGCCGGCGGACCTCGCCCGATCCGTCAACAAAGCGCTCGAACAGGCGTCTTAGGTCGTTGAGGGAGAGAGACGCCGGTGTCATACTCGCGGGTTGTCAACAACCGAAGGGGACCACATATGCAGAGCAGAAAAATGGGCTGGCAGAGGACGGCGGTTCTCGTCGCCCTCGGGCTCCTCGTCGTCGGGGGAATCGCAGCCGCCGCGTACGCACGGAGTGATCGTGCGAAGGCGTCGGTGCTCATCGACGGCACGACCGACAGCGTGACGAACATCGATCCGGCCGGAAACTACGACTTCGGCTCGGCCACGCTCGACTACTCGATCTTCCAGCACCTGCTCGAGGCGGGGCCGGGGGGCCTGACGCCCCATCCCGTGCTCGCGACGAGCTGCGGCTTCAAGGGCAATCTCAAGACGTTCGCGTGCACGCTCCGCAAGGGGGTCAAGTTCCACAACGGCGAGGAGATGACCTCCGCCGACGTGAAGTGGTCGTTCGACCGCGTCGTCAAGATCAAGGACCCCTCGGGGATCTACACGCTGCTCAGCAACATGAAGAGCATCATCGCGAACGGAAAGTACGGCGTCACCTTCCACCTGAAGACGCCGCAAGCGACCTGGCCGAGCATCCTCACGACGGGTGCGGCTCAGATCGTGCCCAAGTCGCTCTACCCGTTCGACAAGATCCGCGCGAACTCGGAGAGCCAGGTCGGGACCGGCCCGTACACGCTCGCGAAGTACCAGCACGGTCAGCAGGCGCTGCTCTCGAAGTTCGACGGCTACTGGGGCAAGGCGCCCAAGAGCGACCAGGTGATCATCCGGTACTACTCGAAGTCGTCGACGATGAAGCTCGCTCTCCAGCGCGGGGACATCGACATGGCGTTCCGCGACTTCACGCCGACGGAGCTGCTCTCGCTCCAGAAGTCGAGTGGGATCAAGGTCCACAAGGGAAGCGGCGCCCTGATCAGGTACCTCGTGCTGAACACCAAGATCGCTCCGACCGACAACCCGGCCGTGCGACAGGCGATCGCGTACCTGATGCCGCGGGCGACGATCGCGAGCCGCGTCTACCACGGTCTGGTTACGCCGCTGTACTCGATGGTCCCCGCCGGCTTGCCGGGACACGTCGATGCCTTTGCAGAGCAATACGGCAAGTCGCCGAACGTCGCGAAGGCGAAGGCGGCGCTGACGAAGGCCGGCGTCGCGACGCCTGTCTCGCTCGAGCTCTGGTACACGCCGACGCACTACGGCGACTCGTCGGCCGACGAGTTCGCCGAGATTCAGCGGGCCCTCCAGGCGAGCGGCCTGTTCAAGGTGACGCTGAAGTCGGCAGAGTGGGCGCAGTACTCGGACGCACTCGGCAAGCAGTACGGCGCGTTCCAGCTCGGCTGGTTTCCCGACTACGTCGATGCCGAGAACTACCTGCTGCCGTTCTACGCATCGGGCAGCAACTTCACCTCGAACAACTACAAGAACCCGAAGATGGACGGTCTGCTGAAGCGGGAGCAGGGCACGAAGTCGCTTCCTGCCCGCCTGGGAATCGTCAGGCAGGCTCAGGTTATCGCCGCCAAGGACGCCCCGATCATCCCCTACTATCAGGGGGCGATGATCGCCGTCTCCAAGGGCAACGTGAAGGGGATCGACTCGACGCTCGATCCGACCTTCATCATGCGCTTCTGGCTGCTGTCGAAGTAGTGGGAGCGGATGCCCGGGCGCGCGCTGCGCGCGCCCGGGCGCTCCCGTTCTGATGGCCGGCCAGGGGACATCCCTCAAGTCCTATCTGCTGACGCGCCTCGCGCTCGTCCTGCCGATGGTGCTCATCCTCCTGACGCTCGTCTTCCTGCTCATGCGGGTCGCGCCGGGCAACCCGATCTCGGCGGCGCTCGGGGGGAAGGTGCCGCCGTCGGTGGTCGAGGACATCACGAAGCAGCTCGGCTTCGACAAGCCGCTGTACGAGCAGTACGGCAACTACCTGTGGGACATCCTCCGCGGCAACTTCGGCACGACGATCACGGACCGCCGGCCGGTTCGGGACATCATCGCGGAGAACGGCGCAGCCACCCTCGAGCTGACGGTCGCGGCGATGTTCGTCGCCGTGTTCGTGGGGGTTTCGATCGGGCTGATCGCCGGCCGGTTCCGGGACACCGCCATCGACGTCGGCGGCCGCCTGTTCGGGATCGTCATCTACGCGATGCCGGTCTTCTTCCTCGGCTTCCTGGCGCAGCTGTTCTTCGGATCGTTCCTCGGCGTGCTGCCGACCTCCGACCAGGCCAGCCCGATCACGCAGGCGACGCTTCAGACGCACACGAACATCTATCTCCTCGATGCCCTGATCGACGGCGACTGGAGCGCCTTCTGGGACATCTTCAAGCACCTGATCCTGCCCGCGACCACGCTCGGCCTGGTGATCGGCGGCATCTTCATCCGGCTGGTCCGGGTGAACGTGATCAGAACGCTGAAG
Organism: uncultured Actinomycetes bacterium; assembly: GCA_963719325.1. Classification (GTDB taxonomy): domain Bacteria; phylum Actinomycetota; class Thermoleophilia; order Gaiellales; family Gaiellaceae; genus DATBLE01. The sequence goes on along the minus strand of CAVRBW010000026.1, from coordinate 44,214 downwards.
GACGACTACATCGAGGCCGCCCGCGCGCGGGGCATCCCGGAGCGGGCGGTCGTCTACCGCCACGCCTTCCGTAACGCCCTTGTACCCGTGATCACCGTTGTCGGACTGCAGATGGCGCTCCTGCTCTCGGGTGCCGTGCTCACCGAGACGACCTTCAACTGGCCAGGGCTCGGCCACGAGCTGATCTTCTACCTCCAGAATCGCGACTACGCCGCCGTGCAGGGCATCATCGTGGTCTTCGCCCTGGTCGTCGTCGTCGTCAGCGTGGTCATCGACTTCGTGAACGCATTCATCGACCCGAGGATCCGGTACTGATGGCTGCGGTGACGCAGGCGCCGCGCACTGCGCGCCTTCCCGGCCTGCGCAGGGCGCTCCTGCCGATCTCGGAGGCCCGCGGTCTCGCGCGGGCGATGCTCTGGATCGGCGTCGGGTCCACGCTCTTCTTCGCGGTGCTCGCGATCTTCGCGCCGCTGATCGCTCCCTACAGGTTCGACCAGTATCGCGAGCACGGACGGCGCTTCGCCCAGCTCGCCGGCCCCTCGTCCGACCACCTGATGGGCACGACCGTCCAGTCCACCGATGTCCTCTCGCGCGTGGTCTGGGGCGCGCAGACCGAGCTCGAAGTGGTTGCGCTCGCGCTCGTCTTCGGGTTGGCGGTCGGCGTTCCGCTCGGGCTGATCTCCGGCTACTTCTCGGGGCCGCTCGACCGGCTGCTCGTCCTGCTCATGGACGCGCTCTTCGCCTTCCCGCCCTTGCTGCTCGCGATCGTGATCGCCTTCCTGATCGGCAGCAGCGTGAGCCTGGGGGTGTTCACAGCTGCGATCGCGATCACCGTCGTCTACATACCCCAGTACTTCCGCGTCGTCCGCAACCACGTGATCAGCGTGCGGGAGGAGCCGTTCGTCGAGGCCGCTCGCGCGCTGGGCGCGAAGCCGTTCACGATCATGCGGCGGTACGTCTTCTTCAACGTCGTCCAGAACGTGCCGGTGATCGCGACGCTCAACGCGGCGGACGCGATCCTCACGCTCGCCGGCCTCGGGTTCCTCGGGTACGGGATCCAGCCGACGGAAGCCGCGGAGTGGGGGTACGACATCCAGCGCGCGGTCTCGGATGCGAGCTCCGGGATCTGGTGGACGGGCCTCTTCCCGGGGCTGGCGATCGTCCTGCTCGTCACCGGCCTGACCCTGCTCGGCGAGGGGCTGAACGAGACCGTCAACCCGGTCTTGCGCAAGCGCCGCATCGAGAAGGTCTCGCTCGAAGAGGCGCCCACCCTGGTCGAAGCCGAGGTCGACCTGTGACGGACACCTCGGTCCTGTCCGTCCGCGACCTGCGCGTCTACTACGGCACCGCCCGGGGCCCGGTCCGTGCGGTCGACCGTGTCTCGCTCGACATCGGCGCCGGCGAGGTGCTCGGGCTCGTCGGCGAGTCCGGCTGCGGCAAGTCGACGCTCGGCCGCGGCATCCTCGGCCTGCTCCCCGAGGGCGCGGTCTCCGACGGACAGGTTCTGTACGGGGGGCGGAACCTCGTCGGGAGCTCACGGAAAGAGCTGGCCAGTCTGCGTGGCCCGGACCTCGGTCTCATCTTCCAGGAGCCGATGACCCGGCTCAACCCGCTCCTGCGGATCGAGGATCATTTCCGCGAGGCGCTCGAGCGGCACGAGCCGGCGCTCGACAAGCGGGCGATTCGCAGGCGCTCGCTCGAGACGCTCGGCAAGATGGGCATCCCGCCGACGCGCTTCCGCCAGTACCCGCACGAGTTCTCGGGCGGGATGCGGCAGCGGATCATGATCGCCCTCGCGCTCGTCCTGCGGCCGAAGCTGCTCGTCGCCGACGAGCCGACGACCTCACTGGACGTGATCGTGGAGGCGCAGATTCTGGCGATCCTGGCCGACCTGAAGCGCAACTTCGGGACTGCGCTGCTCCTGATCACGCACAACCTCGGGATCATCGCCGAGGCCTGCGATCGGGTTGCGGTCATGTACGCGGGCAAGATCGTCGAGGAGGGACGCGCACGCGACGTCTTTGCCGAGCCTGCGCACCCATACACGCGCGAGCTGCTCCGGTCGACCATCTCGCTCGAGACGACGGAGCTGCACTCGATCCCGGGTGCGCCGCCGAACCTGATCGACCCTCCGACCGGGTGCCACTTTCATCCGCGTTGCCCGAACGCGTTACGCGTCTGCGCGTGGAAGCAGCCGATTACCGTGCATCCGGACGGGGGGCGCAGCGTCGAGTGCTGGCTGCACGGGCCCGAGCGGGAGATCCCGCCCGGGGACGACGCGCCGCTCGAGCACCAGAGGATCGCGGTCGCCGATGAGGCCTGAGCTCGAGGCGGTGGCGCCTGTGAGGGCCGAGGAGGCCGGCGGCGAGCCCCTCGTCTCCGTCCGCGGCCTGAAGACCTACTACTCGCTTCGAGGGAGCTTCGGGGCCCGGCTGATCGGGCACGAAGCGGGGTCCGTCAAGGCTGTGAACGACGTCTCGTTCGATCTGCACAAGGGCGAAGTGCTCGGGTTGGTGGGCGAATCGGGCAGCGGGAAGACCACCCTCGGCCGCACCCTGCTCGGCCTCGTCAAGGCGACCTCTGGAAGTGTTCTGTTCGAGGGTCGGGACATCACGAAGCTGGGCGAGCGGGAGCTGCGCGAACACCGCAGGCGGATGCAGATCGTCTTCCAGGACCCACACGCCTCGCTGAACCCGGCGATGACCGTCGAGCAGTCGGTCGGGCATCCGCTCAAGATTCACGGGATCGTGTCCGAGCGCGACCGGATTCGGCGTCGCGTCGCCGAGGTGCTCGAGCGCGTCGGCCTCGCTCCCGCGGAGCAGTTTCTGGACAAGTACCCCTCCGACCTGTCCGGGGGTCAGAAGCAGCGCGCCGTGATCGCGCGGGCGATCATCCTCAACCCGGTGCTGCTCGTTGCCGACGAGCCCGTCTCGATGCTGGACATGAGCGTCCGGGCCAAGATCCTCGAGCTGATGCTGGCCCTCAAGCGGGACTTCGACCTCACCTACCTCTACATCACGCACGATCTCGCCACGGCGAAGTTCTTCTGTGACCGGATCGCGATCCTGTACCTCGGCCGTATCGTCGAGATCGGCCCATCGGAGGCGATCTACGAGGATCCGAAGCACCCGTACACGAAGGCGCTGCTGCGTGCGATCCCGGAGCCCGATCCACGGCGGACGATCCCGCGCGACCTCCCCCGCGGCGAGGTCCCCGACGCGGCTCGGCCGCCGCTCGGCTGCTCCTTTCACCCGCGCTGCCCGCGGGCGTTCGAGGTCTGCGGCTGGGAGACGCGCGACCTGAGAGACCTCCTCGAGGCTCGGTGGGCGCGGATGTCCGCGCAGGAGTACGAGGCCGAACGCGCCGCGGTCGGCGATCTCGGGGTTCTCGACGCCTCGGCGACGCGGGTGCGGCTGCACGCGCGCAACCCGGCTCACAGCCAGGAGCTGCTGTCGATCCTCGAGCGCCTTCGCGCGGAGGATCCGGCGGAGCCGTTCTGGAAAGGCGTGCGGCGGCTGCACGCAGGCGAGGACCAGCTCGAGATCGAGTGGAACGAGCCGGTCGAGCCACGCCTCGTTCCGGCCGGACGCGTGCAGGTCGAGTGCCATCTGTACGACGAGCGCGCCCTCGGTGCGGCCGAAGCGGCGGCCGCGGCTCGTGGATAGCCCCTCCTAGTACGGTTTCGCGCGCTCGCGGTACTGCGGCGCGAGCTGGTCTGCCTTTTCCTGCGGAAAGGCAATCGTCTCCGGGTTCCCGTCGGAGACGTAGCGCAGCAGCGGATCCCGTTCCAGCTCGTCGAGCCACATCCCGGCGGTGAAGTCGCGCGAGCCGTCCCAGCTCGGATTCGTGCGGATGCGCGGGATCGCAGCACCATCCCACTTCGTCGAGAAGGGCGATGGGGCCGGCTCCGCACCGGCCAGGAACACCCCGGCAAAGCGGTAAGACTGACCGTCCCAGGCCCCGGTCGTCGCCAGCGCGCTCGGGTGCGGTAGCGCCCCGTCGGGCAGCGCCATCGTCTCCGGACGGAAACCGGGGAGCAGGGTCGAGAGGACGCGGTTGCCGAGCACGAGCTGTCGCTGGACCTGCACCGGGCCGAGGGTGTTCAGGGGGCGGTGGTCCTTCGTGTGGTTGCCCAGCTCGTATCCGTGCTCGACGAGCCAGCGGAGCGTTGCGGCCTGCGAGCGGCCGTTGCCCTCGAACGCGTTCCTCGGGACGAAGAAGGTCGCCGTCGCCGGGAAATCGTCGTGTGCCGCAGCGAACGACTCCAGCACCCCCAACCCGCTCTCCGGGTCGAGCCTTCCATCCGGGAGGAAGGCGACCTGGTTGTTGTCCGCGTCGTCGAACGTGAGCACGACGGGCGACTTCCCCTTCGGGACGCTCAGCTTGCCGGAGACGAGGTCGACCGCGCGCACCGGGTAGAAGCCGTCTCGCCAGAGCCGGAACAGCTCGGAGCGGAACTGCGTCGCGCTCAGGTCGTAGATCCCACCCCCGGTGCGGATCTGGTGGTGCATCAGCACCGGCACCACGCCGAGCTCGTCGGGCTTCAGGTTCTTCGCCAGCTCGGCTGCGCTCTGCTGCTTCTTGAAGACGGCGGCTCGGGCATCGGTCGAGAGCGCGGCAGTCGTATACGTCACCGCCGGATCCCACAGCAGGTACTCGTCCATGCCGGCGTCGTGGGCCCCTTCGATCTCCGCTCGAACCTGGGCCGGGCCGTACTCGACTCCGAGGGAGAAGTCCTGGAGCCAGGGCACGATCCGCGCCCCGGTGCCTCGGACGTCCTTCTCGAAGTCACCCAGCGAGCGGCGCACGATCTCGTAGGGCTCCGAGTTCGGGCTCGGCACGCCGTACTCGCCGGCGGCCCAGTGCGAGGGATAGACCATCGGCGCGATGTAGTCGACGTGCTCCGCCATCGCCGGCACGTCCTGGGCGACCTCCTTCGGCCGCGTGGCGGAGACGCCGAACACCGAGGCGCCGAGGAAGACGCGGTACGGCTTCAGCGCGGCGTGGGTCTGGCGAAGGAAGGTGGCAATCGAGCGCTCGGGGCTCCCCTTCAGGCCCGGGAAACTCATCGCCGAGGGCGGGCCGTCCGGGCGGCGGACGTAGTCGTAGAGGATCTCGTCGACCCCCGCCTTCGCGGCCGCCACGGCGACGTCGATCTGGTAGCGGCGAACGACCGGGTCGGCGAAGTTGGTGAATCCGCCGTAGCCCCCGTAGAGCTGTCCGTCGGGGGTCTGGATCACCTCGTCGCGGTGCCCCGCTTTCCATGCCGCCTGGGCGAGGATCGGATCGCGGAAGCAGACGAGGCGGCCGATCACGCGGATGCCCTTCTGGTGCAGGAACCGAACCGCACCCGGGAGGTCGACGATCGGGTGCACCGCACCGATGCGCCGGGCGAGCGGCACGTTCGCTCGCCAGCCGACCGTGCCCGACTCGTCTTTCAGGTCGAGCTCGACCGCGTTGATCCTCCCTCGGTCGATCAGGGCCAGCACGCCTTTCCGAAGCGTCGCGTCCGCCCAGCCGTCGAACGTCACGTGGACTGCGCGAACCGGGTGGGGCGGCCGGCGGGGCTGGATCGAGATCCAGATCCGCCTCGTGGCCGCATTCCGGAGCGGGTCGGTGGCGACCAGGGTCACGGGTCCCCTCGGTCTTTCGTTCCAGGAGAGCTCGAACCGGCCTTGCTTGACGAGCACCGGGCGGCCGTTCCTCGTCAGCGAGGCGCCAGGCTCGAGCTTCCCGGCGACACGGATCGGCTTCCCGGACGGAATCAGCACCCCCGGCGGGTCGAGCCGGATCGTCGGCCCGGTCGTATCGACGGTGAATCGCCACTGCTTGGTCGTCCGGGAGCCGGGGAAGCCGCCGGGCGCGCTCGCCTCGAGCAGATGCCGGCCGTCCGGCAGCGCGTCGCCGTCCAGGACGAGGCGGCCTTTGGATCTATATGCGCGAGCGGTGACGTCGACTCCGTCCAGTCGCCAGCGCACGCGGTCGAGCACGCCCGGGCTGCCGCCGACCGAGAACCGAAGGGCCGGCAGGCTCGCCGGTCCGATGCCTGCCCCCTGCGCCGGTCCTTCGACGTCCAGAGTCGGGGCGGTCAGGCGCGCGCCGACCGCGAACGCGGCGAACACGAGTGCGGCCAGGAGGGCGACGGCGACCGAAAGGCGGAAGAAGCCACGACTCAGGCGCCGTTGCCGCCCAGGCGGCTCGAGCTCGGCGGGTTCGTCGTCGACGTCGGCCTCGGGAGGCTGTTCGGGCGGCTCCGAAGGGGAGCGCAGGCGCTCGACCTCCTCGACCAGGAGGAGAATGGCCCGGCCGGCAGGTCGGAGCTCGGGGTGGGATTCGTCTTGTGCGAGCCGCTCTCCCCAGCGGCGAAGCTCGGCAATTTGTCCTGCATCCACGAGCAAAGTATGACGCGCGATCAGTCCGAGAACGATTCGTGCGCCGTCCGGATGCGCTCCAGCAATGCCAAGTCGATGTTGGGGGCGCCGACAACGAGCGCCACCGGGCCGGTGAGAAGGGGGGTCACGACTAGAGTCTGGCGGATGGCGACGGTTCAGCTCTTCGCGACGTGTCTCGGCGATCTCACGCTCGAGGACGCGGTCGCCGACGCGGAGACGTTGCTCCGTGAGGCGGGCTTCGAGGTCGTGTTTCCGGAGGCGCAGGTCTGCTGCGGCCAGCCCGCGTTCAACTCGGGGCACCGCGCGGCTGCGCGCCGCGTCGCCCGCACGTTCGCGAAGGCGTTTTCGCGCGAGGCACCGGTGGTCGTCCCCTCGGGGTCGTGCGCGACGATGGCCGCCCACTACCTTCCGGAGTTGCTCGGGGTCGAGCCGTTCGAGGTCTGGGAGCTGTCGGCGTTCCTCGATCGGGCCGGCTTCCAGCCGCCCGTGAGGAATGAGGGTTGTCGGATCTCGTACCACGACTCGTGTCACATGCTCCGGGAGCTGCGGATCTCGGATCCACCGCGGCGGCTCCTCGAGTCCTCGGGCGCAGAGCTGGTGCCGCTCGAGCGGGCGGATCTCTGCTGCGGCTTCGGCGGGACGTTTTCCGTTCGGCAGCCCGAGGTCTCGGTGGCGATGGCCGACGACAAGCTCGGTGATGCGGCCACGGCGGGCACGCTCGTGACCGCCGATCCCGGCTGCCTGGTCCATCTCCGCGGGCGGGCCGAGCGGGTCGGGAGCGACGTGCGGGTCGTGCATCTCGCCACCGCGCTCGCCAGGGGGGTCGATGCCTGAGCTGGCGCAGGTGGAAGGCCGGTTCCGCGAGATTGCCCGGGGCAAGCTCGGCGACGCCCACGTCCAGGCTGCGCTCGACCTGTCGACGAACCGGCTGCGCACTCACCGGCTGGCGGCGTGGGAGGGGCTCCCAGACGTGGAAGCGCTGCGCGAGCGCGCGCACGCGATCCGGATGGCGGTCATCGACGACCTCGACGGCCACGTGGCGCGGTTCACGGAGGCGCTCGAGGCCCGGGGTGGTCGGGTGTTCTTCGCCCGCACGGCGGAGGAGGCGAGCGGGTACGTCGCCGACGTCTGCCGCCGGCGCGGCGCGAAGCTCGTCGCGAAGTCGAAGTCGATGGCGACCGAGGAGATCGGTCTGAACGAGGCGCTCGAGGCTGCGGGTGTGCGTCCGGTCGAGACCGATCTCGGCGAGTACATCCTCCAGCTCGCGGGGGAGCATCCGGTGCACATCGTCGCCCCGGCGATCGAGAAGACGGCGTCCCAGGTGGCGGAGCTCTTCTCGCGCGTCACGGGCGAGGACGTGCCGGCCGAGCTCGAGGCTGCTGACGAAGACTGCGCGCGGGCTCCTGCGCGAGTCGTTCCTGCAGGCGGATGTCGGGGTCACCGGTGCGAACTTCGGCGTCTCCTCGACCGGCTCGATCTGCCTGGTGACGAACGAAGGGAACGCGCGACTCGTCAGCTCGATTCCACCCGTGCACATCGCGGTGATGGGGATGGAGCGGCTCGTGCCGACGACCGCCGACCTCGCCGTGCTGCTGAAGCTCCTCGCTCGTAGCGCGACGGGTCAGAAGCTCACCGCCTATACGACGCTGATCACCGGGCCGCGGCGGGCCGCCGAGCCGGACGGGCCGGAGGAGCTCCACGTCGTGATCCTCGACAACGGCAGGACGAATCTCCTGCGCGGCCGGTACAAGGAGATGCTGGCGTGCATCCGCTGCGGCGCGTGCCTGAACGTCTGTCCGGTGTACCGAAGGTCGGGCGGGGCCGCGTACGGGCCGGTGTACTCGGGGCCGATGGGCGCCGTGCTGCTGCCTCTCCTCGTCGGGCTCGGACAGGCGCCGGCGCTTCCTCACGCTTCTTCCCTGTGCGGGGCGTGTACCGATGCGTGTCCGGTGAAGATCCCGCTCCACGAGCTGCTGCTCGACCTGCGTCGCGACCTCGTCGAGGACGGTGTCGCGTCCCGCTTCGAGCGGCTCGCATTCTCGCTCTGGTCGCTTGCGTGGTCTTCCGCGGCCGGGTACCGCCTGTCCACCCGGCTGGCCCGGGTGGGGCAACCGCTCGCCGGCTTGGTCGGGCCCGGTCGCGCATGGGCTTCCGGGCGGACGCTGCCGCGGCTCGCTCGGCGTTACCGGGATCGCCGATGAGCCTCGTCGAGGACTTCGCGGCGAACGCGGCGGCCGTCGGCTTTTCCGTCCATCGCGGGGTGGCGCCGACGATCGAGGGCGCGGGGGTGTCGAGGGCTCTGTACGGGCTCGCCGACACCGGCAGTGTCGTGCTCGCGCCGTCCGCTGACGAGCCGCGTGCCCGCTCGCTGCTTCCGGAGGCGCACGTGACGCTGCTGGACGAAGGCCGGATCCTCGCCGGTCTGGACGAGCTGTTCGCCGCCCTCGGAGACGATCTCCCGAGTGCCCTCGCGATCGTGACCGGTCCGAGCAGAAGCGCCGACATCGAGCAGAAGCTCGCCGTGGGCGTCCACGGGCCGGGCAAGGTCCACGTCGTCCTCCTTCCGCCCGCCTAGCCGGCCGCAGCCGCCCTTCGGGACCGTGTCCCAGGGACAGTCCCTGCGGTTCGGCGATCGGCGCCCGCGGCGCGTAACGAGACCAGCTCCAGAGCCAGTCCCGCACGTCGCGGCAGATGCCGGCCACGACCGGGTTCTCGAGCACGTACCGGATCGCCGACCGCAGGTGCTCCTCATCCTCGATCACCCAGGATGAGAACCGCTCCTCGAACAGGTGTCCCTTTCGACCATGCCGCCGGTTGAAGCCCTGCGCGTAGATGCCGATCAGACGATGCATTGCCGCGGAGAGCTGCTTCTGCTTGCCTTCGGCGATGACGTGAAAGTGCGTGCCCATCAGGCACCAGGCGTGGAGGCGCACGCCGAAGAGCTCCGCCGCCTGGTTGAGGAGACGGGCGAACGTCTCTCGGTCAATGTCGTCGAGGAAGACGGAGACGCCGCCCGTACCGCGCGACGTGACGTGGAAGTAGCCGTCGGGGAGGTGCGAGCGAGGGCGGCGGGGCATCCTTGGCCGACGGTACCGGGCAACCGGCCGAAGGTCCGCGATCGGCACGGTTTCGTAACAGGGACTGTCCCTGGGTCACGTCCGTTAGGGTCACGGCATGCTCCCGATCGAGCGCCCCGGGAAGATCATCTGCGTCGGGTTGAACTACCGTGACCACGCGGAGGAGCAGGGCACGGCGTTGCCGGAGGCGCCGCTCCTCTTCGCGAAGTGGCAGAACGCCCTGATCGGCCCCGGCGAGCCGATCGTGATCCCGCCGATCGTGACCAAGTGCGACTACGAGGCCGAGCTGGGCGTCGTCATCGGCGCTCGAGTGAGAGACGTCTCGGCGGAGAACGCGCTCGAGGCGGTCGCCGGCTACATCTGCGTCAACGACGTCTCCGCCCGGGACCTCCAGTTCGCCGACGGACAGTGGACGCGTGGCAAGTCGCCCGACACCTTCTGCCCGGTCGGACCGCGCCTGGTGTCCCGCGTGGACGTGCCCGATCCGCAGAACCTCGCGATCCGCGCCATCTTGAACGGCGAGACGATGCAGGAGTCGACGACCGCGAACATGGTCTTCGGCGTGGCCGACCTGATCGCGTACATCACGCGCACGATCACGCTCGAGCCGGGCGACCTGATCGCCACCGGCACACCGGCCGGCGTGGGAGCCTTCCGCGATCCGCCGGTCTTCATGCAGCCGGGCGACGAGATCACGATCGAGGTCGAGGGGCTCGGCTCGCTGACGAACCCCGTCATCGCCGCATAGTGCAGAAGCGCCTCGGCTTCCTCGCGGGCCTGTTCCTCGCGGGGCTCGCGCTGCGGCCGCAGATTGTCGGCCTCGGCCCGTTGATCCCGGAGATCCAGAAGGACCTGGACGTCTCGCACGCCGTCGCCGGTCTGCTGGGGACGATCCCCGTCCTCTGCATGGGCATCTTCGCGCTACCGGCAAATGTCCTGACGCGGCGGTACGGATCGCGCGTCACCCTCGCCGCCTGCCTCGGCCTGATCGGCGTCTTCGGAATCGCGCGAGCCTCCGCTCCCGGCGCCGCAGCGGTGATCACCCTCACCTTCGGCGTCGGACTCGGACTTGGCTTCGCGCAGGCGCTCATGCCGGTCGCGGTCAAGGAGCGCTTCGCCTCGCGCCCTGCCTTCGCGACCGGGATCTACGTCCTCGGAATCAACATCGGCTCCGCGCTTTCCTCCGCGCTGGCGGTCCCCATCTCCGACGCGGCCGGCGGGTGGCGCTGGTCGCTCGCGTCCTTCTCTGCCGTCACGGTCGGTCTGGTCGCCGCCTGGATCTGGCTCACGCGCGGCGAAGCGCCACACCGGCGCCCGGAGGTCGCGCACGTGCGGCTCCCGTGGCGCAACGGGCTCGCCTGGCGGCTGGTCGCCATCTTCGGGGCAATGGCCTGTGTCTTCTACGGCCTCAACTCCTGGCTGCCGGATGCGTACGTCGAGCGTGGGTGGAGCGACGGGAAGGCAGGTGCCTTGCTCGCCGTTCTCAACATCGCCGCCCTCGTGACAACCGTGACCGTCCCTCCGCTGGCCGACCGTCGGGGCTCTCGCCGCGTGTACCTCCTGCTGTTCAGCGGCGTCCTTGCGCTCGGCTGCGCCGGGTTCACGCTGGTGCCGGGCGGAGCCTGGGTCTGGGCGGCGCTCGTCGGCCTCTGTACGGGAGCGATGTTCCCGCTCGTGATGACGCTGCCGGTGGACGTCGGCCGCCGTCCCGCCGAGGTGGGTGCTGTTGCCGGGCTGATGCTCGGCGTCGGCTACACGATCGGCGCGGTCGCACCCCTTGCTCTGGGCGCGGCCCGTGACCTGACCGGCACGTACACGACGACGCTCTGGCTGATCGTCGGCTCCGGCATTGTCCTGTTCGGGCTGTGCGGCGCGATGTCGCGCGAGCGGCTCGACCGCGGCGTGACCGCGCCAGCAGTCTCGTGAGAGCCCGATATCTGGAAGGAGCCCGCGCGATCGCGCCGATCGGGGTGGCGGCGTCGGCGTTCGGGGTCTCGTTCGGAGTCTTGTCGCGTGCGGCCGGGATGGGTTGGGCGGCGCCGCTCGTGATGTCCGCGACCACGTTCGCGGGCTCGGCCCAGTTCGCGGTCGCCTCCGTGCTCGGGAACGCCGGTGCAGCGGCGGCCGCGATCGGAGCCGCGGTGATGCTGAACGCCCGCTATGCGCCGATCGGAATCTCCGTCGCGCCCGCATTCGACGGCAGCGTCCTCAAGCGGCTCCTCCAGGCGCAGCTGATCGTCGACGAGTCGTGGGCGATCGCGTTGAAGCGGCGGGAGGGATTCGACATCCGCGTCCTGCTCGGCGCGGGCGGGGTGCTGTACCTGTGCTGGAACGGCGGCACCGCCCTCGGGTTGTTGTTGGGAGACTCGATCGGAGACCCGAACCGGCTCGGGCTCGATGCAGCCTTTCCGGCGCTGTTTCTCGCGCTGCTCGTCTCGCAGCTCGCCTCCAGGCCTGCCGTCACTGCCGCGGTGCTCGGCGGGGTGATCGCGCTCGTCTTGATCCCGTTCTCTCCGGCCGGCGTGCCGATCGTCGCCGGTGCGGCAGCGTGTCTCGTCGGTTGGAGAAGAGCGTGAGCGCGGTCTGGCTCGCGGTCGTCGCCGTCGGCGTCGCGACCGTCGCCTTCAAGGCCACCGGGCCAGTGCTGCTCGGCCGCCGCGAGCTTCCCGTCTGGCTCGCCAGGCCGGTGGCGGTCCTGGCTCCCGCCGTGCTCGCGGCGCTCGTCGTCACACAGACGGTCGGCGGTCATCGCGAGCTCGTCGCCGATGCGCGCCTGGTCGGTCTCGGTGTCGGCGCCGTGGCGGTGGCGCTCCGAGCGCCGCTTCTCGTCGTCCTCGTAGCGGCCGCGGCCGCGGCCGCGCTCGTGCGGCTGATCTAGCCCATGCCGAGCGAGATGATCCCCCGCTCGACGAGCCCGCTCGTGAACGCCGGCTCGGGGAGGATCTTCACGCCGTACGCGTCGCGCAGGAACCACTCGAAGTAGACGAAGACGCTCGACCGGACCGCTGCGATCTTTTCGAGGCGGGCGAGGTCGAGAACGGCGATCCGCGACCGGAGACGATCGTCGTCGAGGAAGCGTCCGGCTGCCTTCGGGCCAATCCGGCCGAGCAGCAACGCCGGGCCGTCCTGGGCGAGCCGCTCGCAGAAGAGGAAGCCTGCACGCAGCTCGATCGTGCTTCGCTCTCGCCGCCAGCCGAGCGAGAGCCTGCTCGCAGTCTCCTCGAGCACGTCGACGTCGTCGAGCTCGTCGTGGCAGTAGCGGCCGAAGGCGTCGAGGACCTCGCCCTGGGTCAGCGTCTGCGTCGCCCACTCGATTGGGCGGTCGCGGCGGATCTCGTCGAGGTCGTCTCCGCTCGATTCGGCTCCGACCTGGTCCCAGCGGGCCAGCTCTGCGGCGACCTGGTCCGCGCCGACGTCCCCGATCCGGAGATCTGCCAGCGCCTCCGCAGCTGCTGCGTTCACGCCGCCTCCTCGACGGCGCCGATGACGACGGCGGCCGCGAGCCGGGCGAGCGGGAGCATCGTCCCGGCGCTCTCGCGCGCCAGTGCCTCCGCGCAGCCTGCTCCTTGCGAAGCGACTTCGGCCACCACGCAGCCGATCCGAGCTCGCCGCAACGCTCGCGCCTCGGCGATTACGTCGGCGACCGCGTCGCCACCGTGACGCATCGGCACGGTCGGCAGACCGTCGCTGACGACGACCACGAGCGGGACGGCGTTCGGATGTCGGAGCAGCTCGGCTCGAAGGAGGACACGGGCACGCCGCAGTGCATCGGCGAGCGGCGTCTGACCGCTGAGCGGGATCTCTTCCAGCAGCCGCCGTGCACGTCTGCAGCTCGAGGTGAGGGGCAGGACGACCGTCCCTTCGGGAACGCCGCCCTTGAAGGCGACGAGCGCCACCTTGTCGCCGCGGCGGGTCGCATCCTGGAGCAGCTCGAAGACGACTCCCTTCACCTTCTCGACCATCCGCTCGGCGTGAACCGACCAGCTGTTGTCGACGACGAAGCAGACGCTGAACGGCGAGCGATGCTCGCGGACCCGGCGGCGCAAGTCCTCACCGCGGACGGCCAGGGGCGCACGACCCGAGCGCACCGCGGCAGCCCGGATGGTCGCGTCGAGGGCGATATCGGTTTCCCCCGGCCGAGCAAGCCGGTGCCGCGTGTACTTGCCCCGCCGCCGGTCGACGAACGAGCGGGCCCGCCTTCCGAGCCGCGCCCGTTCGAGGCGGTCGACCCGACGGCGACCCGCGAACACCGCCGCGGTATCGACACGCATGCTCTCGACCGGAGGCGTGACCTCGGGCCCGCCTTCCAGCTCGAGCCCTACGTCGCCCGGCCCGCGGCTTTTTTTTGGCTCACCTCGACTTCGAGCGCCTCTTCGAGCACCCGGCGGAGAAGGTGTGGCTCGACGTGGGGGGCCGGGGCAAACGGATCCACTGCGAGCCGGTGACCGAGGGCGAGCTGGGCCGCGGCCAGCACGTCCTCCGCGTCGGCTTCCTCACGACCGGCGAGCGCCGAGATCGCCTTCGCGCACTCGACGATCGTGATGTCGGCGCGGTGGCTGTCGACGCCGGACTTGACGACGAGCTGGCCGACGGCTGCGTAGAGCGCGTCGGCCAGGCCGACCTGCCGGAGGAGGCTCTCGGCGGCGGCGACCTGGTCTGCAAGCTTCTGCTGGGTGGCCGCCCACTCGGCGCGGAAGGCTCCGGGGTCGCGTGAGAACGCCTCGCGCCGGCGGACGATCTCGGCCCGGTCGCCCGGGTCGGTGAGCGCTTCGACGTCCACCTCGAGCCCGATTCGGTCGGCGATCTGCGGGCGCAGCTCACCCTCCTCCTCGTTCATCGTGCCGACCAGCAGGAACCGTGCCGGGTGGGAGATGGAGACACCCTCGCGTTCGACGACGTTCACTCCGAGCGCGGCCGCGTCGAGCAGGACGTCGGTGAGATGGTCGTCGAGCAGGTTGATCTCGTCCACGTAGAGGATCCCGCGATTCGCGTCTGCCAGGAGCCCCGGCTCGAGCGCGAGCTCGCCTTCGGTCAGAGCCCGGGCGACGTCGACGCTGCCGGATACCCGGTCCTCGGTCGCGTTCAGCGGCAGGTCGACGATCCGCCGCCGCCTGCGGACGACCGGCAGCTCGTCTCGCGGCCGCGTGCGGCACGAATCGCACGCCGGCTCCTCCGGGTCGCAGGAGAACGGACAGTCGGCCACGACGGCGATCTCCGGCAGCAGCTCCGTGAGGCCCCGCACCGCGGTCGACTTCCCGGTCCCGCTCGGGCCCTTGATCAGGACGCCCCCGACGCGTGGGTTGACGGCATTGAGCAGGAGCGCCTGCTTGAGGCGCCCCTGCTCGACGATCGCCGCGAACGGGAAATAGTGCAGGTGGCTCAGGTCACCACCAGTCGCTTTCCGAACGTGGGCTCGGCCTGCGTGATCGGCGGGAACTGCCAGGTGCCGATCAGCGGAACGGCCGTGTCGCGGTTGATCTTCACGTCGACGACGAACGGCCCGCCGGCGTTCATCGCCGTGTCGAATGCGTCCGCAAGGTCTCCCGGCTGGTCGACCGAGACGGCGCCTGCGCCCATCGCCTGCGCCATCGCGGCGAAGTCGGGATTCCAGAACTCCCCCGTCGACTGCTTGACGAAGCTCGTCCCGATCTCGCGGTTGTCCATGTAGAAGCGCTGGAGATCGCGGATCACGCCGATCGTGTAGTTGTTCATGATCACCCAGACGGCCGGGATGTCGTGCTCGACGGCGGTTGCGACCGCTCCCGGGAACATCATGAAGCTGCCGTCGCTGGTGACGCAGACCGCCGGCCGATCGGGCCGCGCCAGCTTCACACCGAGCACGCCGCAGGTGCCGAAGCCCATGCCGGCGAACCCGCCCGGCGTGAAGACCGACCGAGGCTCGTAGGCGTCCCAGTACTGCTCCACCCAGGTCTGGTGGTTGCCCGTGTCCGTGATCATCAGCGTGTTCTCCGGGGCGGCCTTGCGCAGCTCCGCGATCAGTCGGCGCGGGTCGATCGGCACCGAGTCGGACGCCTTCTCGGGCGAGATGAAGTTGTCCCACTCCGCCTTCCAGTCCTCGACCTGGTCGTGCCACGGCGAGCGCTCCCGCTTCGGCTCGCGCTGCGCGAGCTCGAGCAGCTGTCGCAGGACCTCGCGTGCGTCGCCGACGATCCCGATCTCGGTCGGGTAGTTCCGGCCGATCTCCTGCGCGTCGAGGTCGATGTGGATCAGCTTCGTCGGCGGGATGTTGTACGTGTAGCCCGGCACCCACGAGCTGCAGTGGATGTCCGAGAAGCGGCAGCCGATGGCGAGGATCACGTCGGCGTTGCGCGCCGCCTCGGTTGCGGGGTACTCGCCCCAGCAGCCGGCGATGCCGAGGTGCAACGGGTGCCTGGCCGAGAGGGCGCCCTTGCCCATGAAGGTCGAGTAGACGGGCACGTTGACGTGCTCGGCGAACTGCTGGAGCTCGGACGAAGCGTCCGAGGCGATCACGCCGCCGCCCGCGAGGATCAGCGGGCGCTTTGCCTTGGCCAGCAGCTCGAGCGCCTTGCCGACCGCCTCCGGAGAGCCGGGCGTGCGCCAGTTCAGGCTGAGCGAGCGCTCGTCCGGCTCCGGCACTTCGACGTCCGCCGTCCTGATCCAGAGGTCATAGGGGACGTCGATGTGAACCGGGCCCGGCCGTCCGGTGCGGGCGAGCTTGAATGCCTTGGGGAGGAACTTGCCGAGGTCGTCGACGCTCTGCGCCTGGAAGCTCCGCTTCGTGATCACCTTCGCCACGCTCGGGAAGTCGGCCTGGTGGTGGCGGTACTCCTCTTGTAGCGCTCCCGAGTCGTACTGGTTTGTTGCCACCTGGCCGGTGATCGCGATGAACGCGGACGAGTCGTAGAACGCGTTTCCCATCGCGACGGTCAGCAGCATCGGGCCGGGACCCGTGGACGTGTACACCGGTATCAGCTGCCCGGATGCGCGGAAGTACGCGTCGGCCATGTAGCCCGCGGCCGACTCGATCCGCGGAAAGATGATCTTCAGGTCGTCCTGGTGGTTGTAGACGCCGTCGAGGAGGCCGACGGCCCCGTGCCCGGCGTAACCGAACATGTACGGGACCTTCTCCCGGATCAGGTACTCGACAACAAGATCGCAGCCGCGCATCTCTGCCATGAGCCCTCCCCTTCTGCTTTGCGATTGACCCGCGTAGCGTTTCAGGCCGGGACGGGTGAGGTCAAACGGCAGCGGCGGCGAAGCACTCCGCCGTCTCGCGGACGCCCTGCTCCAGTGGCGTGAGCGGTGCGTCGAACCAGGGCTCGGGGAGCTGGGCCGGGAAGGGGAGCGGGGCCGGCTCGAACTCGGTGGCGGCGCCCGGTACTGCGGCTTGGAGGATCACGACGAAGTCGGCGATCGCGGTCGCCGGCCCGCCGAGGTTGTAGGTCTCGGCGCCGCGGACGCTCGATCGAGCGGCGTGGACGAAGGCGCGCGCGACGTCCGGCGCGTAGTGCAGCTGAGTCCGGCCGCCGAAGCCGATCCGGTAGGGCTCGCCGCGCACGGCCGCTTCGATCGCGAGGGTCGGGCCGGACGTGACGCCTTGGTCGCGGCCCGGCCCGTAGACCGAGAAGGGGCGGAGACCGATGCTCGGCACCTCCGCGTCTTGCCAATACACCTTGGCCGTGCCCTCGTTCGCGAGCTTGTAGACGCCGTAGAACGTCCGCGGGGCCACCTCGCCGCGCTGGTCGTAGACCGCCGCCGAGCTGGCGTAGGCGATCGGCGAGGCGAGGCTGCGTCGCTTTGCCGCTTCGAAGACGTTGACGGTCCCGGTGACGTTGACACGCGAGCCGAGGACCGGGTCGGCCTTGCAGAACGGCACCTGGAGGGCGGCGAGATGGACGACGTGCGTGACCTCGTGTTCGGCCAGGACTCGCTCGACGGTCACGAGGTCGGTGATGTCGCCCTGGACGAAGGTCACGTGGGCGATCTCCTCGGGCGTCGCGATCAGCCGAAGGCGCCGGTCGTCGGTGCCGAGGTCCAGAGCGACGACGCCGGCGTCCTCGCGGACGAGGGTGGCGACCGCCCAGGCGCCGATGCAGCCGAGCGCGCCCGTGACGAGCCAGCGCTCAGCGATCACGCCGTGACGCTTCCGTCACAGGGACTGTCCCTGGGACATGTCCAGCTGTGGAACGCGCGTCGCACTTTCGTTCCAGGGACTGTCCCTCGGACACGGATCGGCGAGACGTGGCCGCGGCTCACACGTCCTGATAGACGGTGACGACTTCCGTGTAGAAGTCCATCGCGGCGCGGCCTTGTTCGTGGGGGCCGAAGCCGGAGCCTTTGATCCCGCCGAACGGGACGTGCACGTCGGCCCCGGCGGTCTGTGAGTTCACGTGGAGGATTCCGGCCTCGAGCTCGTTCACGAATCGCTGTGTGGTTGCGAGGTTGCTCGTGAAGATCGACGCGGAGAGGCCGTGCTCGACCGCGTTCGCCCGACGGAGGGCCTCGTCCACGTCCGCGAACCGATAGAGCGAAGTCACCGGTCCGAACACCTCCTCGCAGGAGAGGAACGCGTCGTCGGCGACCCCCTCGAACAGCGTCGGCGCGAGCAGGTACGCGTCGTCGTCGAGCCGCTCGCCGCCGGCGAGCAATCTCGCCCCCTCCTGCTTGCCACGGTCGATCCCGGCCAGCACCTCGTCGAGCTGCTTCTCGTTGACGATGGGCCCGACCTCGGTGGCGGGGTCGCCGGGGTCTCCGACGGCGCCGCTCTCGATTCGTGCGAGCAGCTTGCCCCGGAACTCGTCGTAGACGGGGTCCTGGACGTAGATCCGGCGGGTCGCGGTGCACTTCTGGCCAGCCGACCAGAACGCGCCGGCATAGGCCGCCTCGACCGCCCGGTCGAGGTCGGCGTCGGCCATCACGATCAGCGGGTTCTGGCCGCCGAGCTCGAGCTGGACGCGCTTGCCGAGCGCGGTCGCCTCTTCGCGCACCTGCTTTCCCACCGCGACCGAGCCCGTGAACGAGATCGCGCGCACGTACGGATGACGCACGAGCGGCGTGCCGACCTCCGAGCCGCGGCCGACGACGATGTTGAAGACGCCGGCCGGAATGCCCGCCTCCTCGAGGCAGGCGGCGAGGTGGAGGCCGGTGAGCGGCGCCTCCTGGGCGAGCTTCATCACGACGGTGTTGCCGTAGATCAGGGCCGGTGCAGACTTCCAGGCGGGGATCGCTGCTGGGAAGTTCCAGGGCGTGATCAATCCGACGACGCCCAGCGCCCGGCGCACGGTGTACACGGAGCTGCCGTTCGCGGTCTGCTCGAAGAGCTCGCCCTTGGGCCGCCAGGCCTCGCCGGCGAAGAACCGCAGGATCGCCGCGCCGCGGGCCGCCTCCATCCGCGCCTCGCGCAGCGGCTTGCCCATCTCGAGCGTCATGTCCTGCGCGATCTGCTCGACGCGCTGCTCGATCGCGTTTGCCGCGGCCGTGAGGATCGCCGCGCGTTGCGCGGCCGGCCTGCGCGACCATTCCGGGAAGGCGGCAGCTGCGGCGTCGACCGCAGCGCTCACGTCTGCTTCCCCGGAGGCGGGAAACTCGCCGATCGCCTCGGACGGCCGCCAGGGGTTGCGCTTCTCGTACGTGCGCCCGGACGCGCTCGGGCGCCACTCGCCGCCGACGAAGTTGGCGAACGCGGGTCGCGCGGGGGCTTCGAGCAACTCAGACATGGATCTCGCTCCTCTTCGTGGACAGCAGCTCCGCCGCGGGCACGACGGGGTTCGACAGGGTGCCGATACCCGGGACGTGGATCTCGACCACGTGGCCGGGCTGCAGGGTGAAGTCGTCCGGCGGGACGAGCCCGGTGCCGGTGAGCAGGACGCTGCCCGCCGGCACGGGATTGTCGCGCAGCAGCCATTCGACCAGCTCGGGAAACGACCGGCGCATGCGGCTCGTCGAGGTCTCTCCGGAGAAGAGCTCGGCGCCGGCCGCGTCCGTGATCCGCAGCCGGATCTCGAGCGGCGCCTGCCAGTCGTCGGGGATCAGGACCGCCGGGCCGAGCGCGCAGCTGCCGGCAAAGACCTTTGCCTGAGGAAGGTAGAGGGGATTCGCGCCCTCGATCTCGCGCGACGAGACGTCGTTGCCGATGGTCAGGCCGATCACGGCCCCGGCCTCGCCGAGCACGAGGCCGATCTCGGGTTCGGGAACGTCCCAGGACGAATCGCCTCGAACGCCGATCGGCTCCCCCGGCCCGACCGTCCGCCGGCACCCGGCGTCCTTCAGGAAGAGCTCGGGCCGCTCGGCGTCGTAGACGCGTGTGTAGACGTCCTTGGCCGCGCTCTCCTCCACGCGGGCGTCTCGGCTGCGCTCGTAGGTGACTCCGGCGCACCACACCTCGGGCGGCTCGACCGGGATCGCCAGCTCGTACGCGGAGAGCTCCTCGGGCGAGGCGGCGGTGCCTTCGACGATCCCCTCTGCGGTGTGGTAGCGGAACGTCAGCATCAGTACACCGCCCGCCCACCCGAGATGTCGTACGCCGCGCCCGTCGAGAACGAGAGCTCGTCGCTGGCGAGAAACGCGATCAAGGAGGCGACCTCCTCCGCATTGCCCATCCGTCCGAGCGGAATTCGCTCGACCATGTAGTCGACATGCTGCTGGGACAGGCCGGCGAGGATCGGGGTCTCGATCACCGCCGGCGCTATGCAGTTGACCAGGACGCCCGTTCCGGCGACGTCCTTCCCGATTGCCTTCGTCATCGCGATCACGGCCGCCTTGCTGGCCGAGTAGGCGGCGGCCATCGGGTTTCCTTCCTTGCCTGCGATCGACGCCACGAGGACGATTCGACCGTAGCCGCGCTCGATCATCCCCGGGAGGACGGCGCGGCACATGTAGAAGCTGCCGTTCGCGTTGATCGCGAAGACGCGCTGCCATTCCTCGTCGCTGACGTCGACGGTGCGGAGCGAGGCGCCGGGCACACCGGCCGAATTGACCAGCACGTCGATCCGGCCCAGATCGGCCTCGACGCGGCCGACAGCCGCACTCACGTCCGCGGACGAGGCGATGTCGCCCGTGAACGAGACATACCCTTCCACCGGCTCGCGGTCGAAGACCGCGACCTCTGCGCCGTCCGCCCGCAGGCGGGCCGCAGTTGCGGACCCGATTCCGCTGGCGCCCCCTGTGACGAGCGCGACGCGTCCGCCGAAGTCGTACGGATTCGGCATCCGCTACGCCAGCCGCATCAGGGCGTGTGCGAGCACGATGCGCCGCCCGACGCAGGTGTCGTGGACCCGTCCGAGCGTCAGGCGCCTGCCGGTCACCCGCCACGTGTACGTACCCGACCTCTGGGAGCCCCTGCACGCCAGCGGGCCTGCGCCGTCCCGGAACGTGACGCGGTTACCTGTGAGCTGGACTGTGCCGACGACCGCTGCGGCTCCGTTCTTGGTCAGGGAGAACCCCGGCTTGTCGATCGCGAGCCGCCAGGTTCCGTTCAGAACTGCAGGATTCCCGCCGGCGATCTTCACCTGGTAGACGTGGGGCGAAAGTCCAGGCGACCCAGCCGCGGCCGAGCCGACCGGAATGGCAGCAGCCAGAATCGCGGCTGCCGAGGCGAGCTTCTTCACTGTTCGGTCTCCTTGTCGAGTCTCAAAGTCCCACTCTAAGCTGTTCGCATGGGCTTCGACCCGCTGTCCGACTACCCGCTGGGCTCGCGCAGGCCCGATCTGGTTCGCACGCCCACGGGGCTCCGAGTCGACGAGCTGACCCTGGACGCCGTGCGCGCGGGGCGTCTCGGGCCGGACGACCTCCGGGCGACGCCCGAGACGCTTCGCCGGCAGTCGGCGGTCGCGCTTGCCGCGGGACGGACGCAGCTCGCGGACAACCTCGCTCGTGCTGCCGAGCTTGCGGCCGTCCCGAGCGAGACGATTCTCGCCGTCTACACGGCGTTGCGCCCTCATCGATCGACGGCGGGCGAGCTCGAGGCGTGGGCCGAGCGGCTCGAGACGGAGCTCGAGGCGCCCCTGTCCGCCGCGTTCGTTCGCGAAGCGGCTGCCGCGTACTCGGATCGCGCCCTGCTGCGGGTGGATGAGCGCGCGGCGGTCTGAGCGGTTCGTCTCCCGCGAGCAGCGGGAGCTTCGACGCGAGCTGTTGATCTCGCCCGATCCGGAGCTCGGGCTCGTCGCCATGGACGGACCGAACGACCCGGAGCCGGGCGTCGAGATCCAGGGCGGCCGGATCGTCTCGATGGACGGTCGCCGTGCAGAGGACTTCGACGTGATCGACCGCTTCGTCGCGCGCTACGGCCTCGACCTGGACGTCGCGGCAGAGGCGGCAGGGTTCGCCGACGACGAGATCGCCCGCCGGCTCGTCGACGTCGGCGTGCCCCGGGCGGACCTCGTTCGCCTCTCCCGCGGCCTCACGCCGGCGCGGCTCGCGCGGATCGTCTCCCGGCTCGATCCGGTCGAGCTGATGTTCGCGCTCAAGAAGCTGCGTGCCCGGCGGGCTCCCGCCAACCAGGCGCACGTCACGAACCTGAAGGAGAACCCGGCGTTGCTCGCCGCCGACGCCGCCGAGGCGGCGGCGCGTGGGTTCGCGGAGCTGGAGACGACCGTCGGCGTCTCGAGGTACGCGCCGCTGAACGCGATCGCGATCCTCGTCGGCTCGCAAACCGGGCGCCCGGGCGTGATGACGCAATGCGCGGTCGAGGAGCGGCGCAACCTCCAGCTCGCGATCCAGGGGCTGGTCACGTACGCGGAGACGCTCTCCGTGTACGGCACCGAGGCGGTGTTCGTCGACGGGGACGACACGCCGTGGTCGAAGGCGTTTCTCGCCTCGGCGTACGCCTCGCGCGGGGTGAAGGTTCGTTTCACGTCGGGCGGAGGCTCCGAAGCGCTCATGGGGCACGCCGAGGGCCGGTCGATGCTCTATCTGGAGGCGCGATGCCTGGCTGCGATCCGCGCCGCGGGCTCGCAGGGCGTTCAGAACGGATCGATCTCGTGCGTCGCGCTCGTGCTCTCGTTGCCGGGCGGCGTGCGCGAGATCCTCGCCGAGAACGTGCTCGCGGCCTGGCTCGACCTGGAGGTCGCGTCCGGCAACGACGCAATCGCCTCGCACTCGGAGATCCGGAAGACGGCGAAGCTGATGGGCCAGTTCCTGCCGGGCACCGACTTCGTCACCTCCGGCTACTCCGTGATGCCCCGGGAGGACAACACCTTCGGCGGCGGCAACTACGACGGCGACGACCTCGACGAGTGGTTGACCATGCAGCGCGACTGGCAGGTCGACGCCGGTATCGAGCCGGTCGCGGAGGGCGAGATGCTGCACGTGCGCGAGCGGGCCGCTCGCGCGATTCAGGCCGTCTTCGCCGGGCTCGGCTTTCCGCCCGTGACCGACGAGGAAGTCGCGGCGGCGACGTACGGCTACGCGAGCCGTGACCTGCCGGACCGCGACCGGGCCGCCGACGTGGCCGGGGCCGATCGTGTGCTCGCCGACGGGATCTCGGCGCTCGACGTCGTCCGCGAGCTGGACGCGGCCGGCTTCGAGGACGTCGCCGAAGCGGTGCTGGCGATGCAGCGCCAGCGCGTCTCGGCCGACTACCTCCAGACATCCGCGATCGTCGGGCCCGACGGAACCGTCCATTCTGCGATCAGCGACCCGAATCGCTACGAAGGGCCCGGCACGGGCTACCGCCTGGAGGGCGAGCGCTGGGAGCTGCTTCAGAAGCTGCCGTACGTGCTCGATCCGCAGGTGGAGACGTCGCCGAACGGAGCGGCGCCGGTAGTCGCGGAAGGTCCTGTCGCCAAGGGCAGCGCACAACTCCGGCGAGGTCGTGGTCGCGGTCGGGCCGGCGTTCGGCAGCGCGCTGCGGGAGACGATCAACGGCCTCGCACACGCCGAGGTGCTGCGTGCGGTCGCCGACGGAGTGCGCGAGGGCGGGGGTGAGCCGCGTCTGGTGCGTGTCCGCCGGGCGTCGGACGTCGCCTTCATCGGACACGACGGCGCGCGGCTCTCGGGGTCGGGCGTCGCGATCGGTCTGCAGTCGAAGGGAACGGCCGTGATCCACCGCGCCGACCTCCAACCGCTCGACAACCTCGAGCTGTTCGGGATGTCGCCGCTCTACACCCTCGACTCGTACCGGGCGATGGGCAGGAACGCGGCCGCATACGCGCTCGGCCAGACGGTCGGCCCCGTGCCGACGACGCTCGACAACTTCGCCCGCGCCAAGCTGATCGTGCGCACGACGCTGCTGCACGCGCGCGAGACGGCGGAGGCGATCCCAGGGGCGGCGCCGGCCGAGATCGAGCTCCTGTGAAGATCTACTTCGCCGGGCCGCTCTTCACTCCGTACGAGCGCGAGTTCATCGACCGCTGCGCCGCGCAGCTGCGCGCGGCCGGCTTCGACGTGTTCGTTCCGCACGAGCACGAGCTCGCCCTCGACGGCACCGTCACTGCGGAACGGATCTTCGCCAAGGACTGGGCGGCGCTTCGCGAGGCGAACGCGGTGCTGGCGATACTCGACGGCCCGATGATCGACGACGGCACCGCGTGCGAGATCGGGATCTTCCACGCGCTGATGCGGAGCGACGACTCGAAGAAGGGAATCGTCGGGCTCGTGACGGACATGCGTGCGCTGCGCGACTCGGAGCGCGAGGGCGAGGCGCGCGGCCTGAATCTGTTCGTGGTCGGGTGCATCGAGGCGGCGGGCACGATCTGCACGTCCCTCGAGGCGGCGCAGGCCGCGCTCGAGCGCTGGCGCTGAGTCTGGGGACTGTCCCTGGGACGGGGCTCCTGTGGATGGAGCGTGACGGTCCCGCTCCAGGGACTGTCCCTCGCCTTCGTGTCGCGGGCGCGCTCCGGCCGGCTCACGCGGGCGGCGTCATCTCCGTGGGCCAGGGCACGCCGCCGACGCCCCAGTTCTTCGGCGAGTGGCCTTCGACGAGCACCCATGTGTGCTCCCGCAGCCCCTCGGTGGTGGCGGCGCAGAGCGCGTCCGTCAGCCCGGCGATCAGCTTCCTGCTCGTCTCATCGCTCATCCGGAAGTCGAACAGCTTCACCTCGATCAGCGGCATCGCAGTCTCCTTGGGTCGGGTAGCGCGACCCTACAACGGCAGCCGGGTCAGGCTCAGAGCTGCTGGTCGGTCGGCCTGACGAGCATCTCGTTCACGTCGACATGGGGCGGCTGGGAGACCGCGTACAACACCGCGCGGGCGATGTCGTCCGCCTCGAGGGTGGCCGGCGGGCGCTCGTCGAAGAACGGCGTGTCGGTCATCCCGGGCTCGATCAGCGTGACGCGGACGCCGGTGCCGTTTAGCTCGAGCCGGGCCGCCTCCCCCATCGCCGTCACGGCCCACTTCGTGCAGGAGTACAGGGAGCCTGGGATCGCCCGGCGGCCGGCGACCGAACCCGTCAGGAGCAGGTGGCCGCGCGACGCGACGAGCGCGTCGTAGCACGCCCGGATCGTCAGCGCCGCGCCGTAGACGTTCGTCAGCACCATCGCGCGCCAGTGCTCGGGCGTGGAAGCCTTGAAGCTGCGGGCGCCGCCGAACCCGGCGTTCGCGAAGGCGACGTCGATGCGACCGTACTCGGCGAGCGTCCGCTCGACCATCGCCTCCTGCTGCTCCCATTCGGTGACGTCGCAGGTCACCGCGAGGCCGTCGAGCTCGCGTGCGAGCGCCTCGATCTTCTCGGTCGAGCGGGCGGCGAGCACGACGTTGTAGCCGGCTTCGACCGCCCGCCGCGCGGTCGCCTCGCCGATCCCGCTCGAGGCGCCCGTGATCAGGAAGACAGCTCTACTACTAGGCACCCGGCTTGCCGGCGATGCCCCACTGCTTGGGCGAGATGCCCTGGACGACCACCTGGATGTGGTCCGGCGAGGCGCCGCTCGACTCGGCGAGGGCGTTGGTCAGCGCCTCGATGATCTTCGGCACCGACTCCTCGTTCACGCGGTGGTCGTAGAGCTTGACGTCGATCCAGGGCATCGCTTGTCTCCTCTCGTCGGTCGGGACAATCTAAACGGGCGAACCGAGCTAGCGCTCGACGTGCGTCGCGCCGCCGTCGGGCCCGAGCACGAGATCGCGCTCGCTGTCGGGGACGTGGTCGAGCGGCACCGGTGCGAGCGCCTCGAAGAACTCGACGCCGTGCTCCGAGTAGAGCTCGTGCTCGACGCCGCGATTGACGACGGCGACGTCGCCGGCGCGCAGCGTCCGAGTCTCCTCACCGATCGTCATCGTCACCTCGCCGTCGACGATCGCCATCAGCTGCTCGGCCTCGGGGTGGATGTGGCGCGCGACCTGCTTGCCGGGCGCGTACCGCACGCGGCACATCAGCACCTGCTCTCCGCCGATCGCGTGCAGGTGCACGCCGGGGTACAGCTCGTGCGCCTCGACGCCGTTCCACGACCGGAACGGCGACCTGGCCTCAGGCACCGACGGGGAAGCGGAACCGCGAGTCCGCGTGGGCGACGGCGTTGACCGAGAGCTGCTCGTCGTAGACGACCCACTTGCCATCGCGGCGTGGGCCCTGCTCCTTGCGCTCGAGCGCGCGCAGCACACGCTCGGGCGTGATCGGGAGCTCGGTCACCCACACGCCGATCGCGTCGTAGACCGCCGAGGCGATCGCCGGCGGCTGCGGGTTGTTCGCCATCTCGCTGATCCCCTTCGCGCCGTAGGGGCCGTCGGTCGAGGGGTTCTCGATGATGATCGTGTCGATGTTCGGCAGCCCTTTGATCCCGGGCGCGAGGTAGGAGCCGAACTCGCTCCCGCGGTGGTCGGGGCTCGGGTAGTAGGGGTAGCACTCCTCGAGCACGCCCAGGCCGAGGCCCATCAGCGCGCCGCCCTGGATCTGCCCTTCGACCAGGGTGGGGTTGATCGCGCGGCCGACGTCGAAGCACTGCCAGAGATGCTCGACTCGGACCTCGCCGGTCTCGTCGTCGACCTCGACCTCCGCGGCGCAGGCGGCGTACGAAATCGCCGCGTGCGGGGGCTTGTCGACGCGTCCCGTCTCCGGGTCGACGATCTCCGCATACGGGTTGAGCTGCGCGCCGGTACCGGTGATCAGCTCGCCGTGCACCCATGTGGCCGCCGCGGCGACGTCCGGCACGCTGATCTTCTTCTGCGGCGCGCCCTTCGCGATCACCTCGCCGTCGACGACCTCGAGATCCTCCGGAGCGATCTCGAGCTCCTTGGCGGCGATCTCGAGCAGCTTCGACTTCGCGTTCGCCGCCGCCTTGAGCACGGCGTTCCCGGCCACGAACGTCGCACGTGACGCGAACGTGCCCGTGCAAAGAGGAGACGAGTCCGTATTCGAGTTGTCGTAGGTGATCCAGTCGTAGGGAACGCCGAGCGTCTCCGCGACGATCTGGCTCTGGATCGTCTTCGAGCCGTTACCGATGTCGGAGGTGCCGGAGAAGACGTCGACCCGGCCGTCCGGCTTGATCTTGATCCACGCCTGCGACGGGTCGCCGTTCTGGTTCATCCCGGTCGGGTACTCGATCGCCGAGATGCCGCGGCCTCGGTGCTTTGCCATCAGTGCGTCACCTCCCCGACCTGCTCGACCAGGTGCTCGGGAAGGAGCTCGCCTGCCCGCGGGTCACGAGTCATCGTCCGGTAGTCCGCCGGCAGCTCGTGCCCGATCGCGTCCGCGATCGCGAGGATCGTCGGCACGGTCGAGGGGTCGCCGTAGGCGATCCCGTTCGGCGAGGTGTCGCCGATCCGGTTCGCGTTCTTCAGGCGCAGCTCGAAGGGGTCGATCCCCAGCACCTCGGCGATGCGGGTCACGTGCAGTTCGGTCGCGAACGAGACCGAGGTGACGCCGAACCCGCGCATGGCCGTGGTCGGCACGCGGTTCGTGAAGACCACGTAGCCGTCGAAGTGGAGGTTCGGGATCGTGTACGCGCCGGTGTGGTGGAAGCTGTGCTTCGTCACGCCGTAGGGCGAGAAGCGGGCATAGGCGCCGGAGTCGTGGAGCGTCAGCATCTTCCGCCCGAGGATCCAGCCGTCCTTCGTCACCGCGTCCGCGATCTCCATGTGCCAGGGCGCCCTCGTCGAGGAGCAGAGGAACTCCTCCTCCCGCGTCCAGCGCCACTTCACCGGCCGGCCCGACTTCATCGCCGCCAGGGCCGAGATCGTCTCGGTCGCCGTGTCCACCTTGCCGCCGAAGCCGCCGCCGACCGTGCCTCCGACGACCTTCAGCCTGTTCAGGGGCACCTGCAGGTGCGCGGCGACGACGCCCATCGAGAAGTACAGCGCCTGCGTGCACGAGTAGATCGTCAGCCGCCCGCTCGGCTCCGGTACGACCAGCGCGGTCTGCGGCTCCATCGGGCAGTGCTCGATCGCGGCCGGCCGGTAGACGCCGGAGACGATCGTGTCGGCCTGTTCGAAGGCTCGGTCGATGTCGCCCTTCCGGATCTGGCGCACGTCCTTCTCCGCCTCGAAGTGCGGGTACCAGTTGCCCCACTGGTGGATCGTCGGCGCGTCCGGGTCGGCCGCCTTGCGGACGTCGAACAGGGCAGGCCGCTCCTCGAAGTCGATCTCGATCGCCTCGACGGCCTGCTGCGCCGTCTCCTCGTCCTCCGCCGCGACCAGTGCGATCGGCTGACCCTTGTAGCGGACCTCGTCCTTGGCGAGCAGCGGCTCGTCGGCCGGGATTCCCAACGCTTCCAGGTGGCCGTAGACGAGCTGCGGCACGTCCTCCCAAGTGACGATCGCGCGCACGCCCTTGACCGCGGCCGCCTTGGATGTGTCCATACGCGTGATCCCGGCGTGGTGGACGGGCGAGCGCAGCGCCTTCGCCCAGAGCATGTTCGGAGCGCGCACGTCGTCGACGTACTGCGTGCGCCCGGTGACGTGCGCGACGCCGTCGTAGCGGGGCAGCCGTGCCCCGACCGCCTTCACGCTGCGCCTCCCACGGCCGACTCGACCGCCTCCAGGATCTTCACGTACCCCGTGCAGCGGCACGTGTGCCCCGCGAGCGCCTCCTCGATCTCGTCCCGGCCCGCGCCGGGAGAGCGCTCGATCAGCGCGTGGGTCGCGAGCAGGAAGCCGGGCGTGCAGAACCCGCATTGCGAGCCGTAGTGCTCGTGGAACGCGGCCTGCACGACCGAGAGCCGCTCCGGCGTTCCGACCCCCTCGACCGTTGTGATCGCGGCGCCGTCGAGGGTGGCGACGGGAAGCAGGCACGAACGTCTGGGCTCTCCGTCGACGAGAACCGTGCAGGCTCCGCAACCGCCCTGCTGGCAGCCGGCCTTCGGGCTCGTCACCCCGAGCTCCTCCCGGAGGACGTGGAGCAGCGACTGGAGCCCGGGCCTCTCGACCTCGCGCTCGACGCCGTTGACGGTCAGGTTCATCAGCCCTCCTGGGAGAGGTTTGCGAGTGCCCGCTCGACGAGGCGGGGCAGGAGCTTGGCTCGGTACCACGCGGAGGCGAGGGCGTCGTCTCGGAGCTCGAGGCCCTCGAGTGCGTCGGCCGCGTTCCCACTCTGCTCGACGGCCGTGAGGCGCACGCCGTGCGGCGCGACTCCCGTCGCCCCGACGCGCAGCTCGCCGTCGCGCTTCGCGGCCGCCACCGCGAGGATCGTGTAGTGGTGCGCGTGAGGCCGCCACGCGGCTGCGTAGCCGGTCTGACGCGGCGCGTCCTCGTACGAGACGTCGACGACGAGGCGGCCGGCCGCGTTCCTGACGAACTCCTCCACCGGCTCGGTGCGCTCGCCGCCCTTGCCGCCCGAGCGAACCGTTGCGCCGAGGGCGATCAGCGCCGCCTGGAGGTCGCCGCGAGGGGCATCGGCGGAGGCTTGGGCACACAGGTTGCCCCCGACCGTCGCCTGACCACGTACCTCGGGGTCGGCAACATGGCGTGCGGCTGTCGCCAGCGGCTCGTCGCCGTCCACGAGCACGGAGATCGGCACCGCGGCGCCGATCGTCACCCGGCCGCCATCGCGCGTGATCCGGTCGAGGCCGGCGCGCGCGAGCAGGAGCGCCCGCTCGGGCTTCAGCCGGCCCGCGACCAGCTCCGGCATCACGATCGTGCCGCCCGCGACGACGGTTACGCCGTCCCCGTCGCCGAAGGCAGCGAGTGCCTCGTCGGCGGAGGTCGGCAAGACGACGTTGATGTCTCCGCGCGCCACCGCTCCCGATTCTCCAGCGGTGGGCGTGCATGTGTCAAACCGGAAACGTCTAGAGGCGCGACCAGACGTGCACCGGCTCGATCAGGTACGTCACTCGCGGCTCTTCTTCGCTGTGGCCCGGGTAGACGTCCTTGTCCAGGTACTTCTTCGCGAGCGCGTCGATGTCGGCCTCGGCCTGGTCGCCGGTGTAGCTCTCGACCACGCGCCCCTGGATGGAGACGTTCGAGTACGGGTTCTCGGGGTCGTACCAGGAGAGCGCGACGTGCGGGTTCCGCCCCAGGTTGCGCGGCTTCTTCCGGCCCAGCGCCGAGTTGACCATGATCTTGTCGTCTCGCGGGTCGACCCACATCACCGTGTTCTGGGGCGAGCCGTCGGGGTTGATCGTCGCGACGCTCCAGAAGTGCTTGCCTCTCAGTGCTTCCTGAACCTTCTCGTCGAGCTCAGCCATCAGACTCTCCTCTGCGTAGGGGGACGTGTTCGACAACGCGCGCCGTCGGGATCCTCTTCCCGGGCACCATCTAGAGTTGCACGATGGCCTTCGGGACGATCGAGGAGCTCGAGCAGGCACTGCGTGATGCCGACTACCTGCCCGACCGCGGGCTCGCGACGGCGCTCTACCTCTCGCTGCGCCTGGAGAAACCGCTGCTGCTCGAGGGCGAAGCCGGCGTCGGGAAGACCGAGGCGGCGAAGGCGCTCGCACGCGCGCTCCCGGCGCGCGTGATCCGGCTTCAGTGCTACGAGGGCCTCGACGTCGCCCACGCCGTCTACGAGTGGAACTACTCCCGCCAGCTGCTGCACATCCGCGCGGCCCAGGAGGGTGTCGTCTCCGAAGAGGAGCTGTTCGGGCCGGAGTTCCTGAT
Organism: uncultured Actinomycetes bacterium; assembly: GCA_963719325.1. Classification (GTDB taxonomy): domain Bacteria; phylum Actinomycetota; class Thermoleophilia; order Gaiellales; family Gaiellaceae; genus DATBLE01. Next base: position 13,804 of record CAVRBW010000026.1, on the reverse strand, counting down.
CCACCGCCCGCTGCTCGAGGCGATCGAGAGCGCCGAGCCCGTCGTCTTGCTGATCGACGAGATCGACCGGGCGGACGAGGAGTTCGAGGCGTTCCTGCTCGAGGTGCTCTCGGACTTCCAGATCACGATCCCGGAGATCGGCACCATCACGGCGGCACGCCGCCCGAGCGTGATCCTGACCTCGAACCGGACACGCGAGCTGCACGACGCGCTCAAGCGCCGCTGCCTGTTTCACTGGATCGGGCATCCGAGCCTCGAGCGCGAGATCGAGATCGTGATCCTGCGGGTGCCGGACATCCCCGAGCGGCTCGCCACACAGGCGGCGAGGTTCGTGCGCGGTCTCCGAGGGCTCGATCTGGCGAAACCCCCCGGCGTCGCCGAGACGATCGACTGGGCTCATGCGCTCGCCGCGCTGGGACGGAAGGAGCTCGACGCCGAGATCGTCGAGCAGACGCTCGGTTCGGTGCTGAAGTACCACGAGGATCTCGAGACGGTCCGCGACGCCGCGCTCGCGCTGCTGGTCGAGGAGGCGCGTGCCGCCGGGTAGCGCCTTCGTCCGGCAGGTGGTCACCTTCGGGCGCGTGCTCCGCGAGGCAGGTCTGGAGGTCGGTCCCGGGCGCGTCTCGGACGCGCTGCACGGGCTCGACACCGTCGAACTCGCTCGCCGCGACGACGTCTACTGGACGCTGCGGCAGACCCTCGTCTCACGCGTGGACGACCTCGACGCGTTCGACCGCGCCTTCGCGGCGTGGTTCCTGCGCGCACCCGAACTGGCGCCGCCGCGGACCTCGCAGGTCGATCGCACCCGTGGCGCGCGCGGCGCCTCGCGCGACAGCCGCGGCGACGATCCGGAGGCCGGGGCGGCCGAGAAGGAGCGCGCGACGGGCTGGAGCGCCGAGGAGCTGCTCCGCCGGAAGGACTTCTCGGAGCTGAGCGCGGACGAGCTCGCGAAGCTCCGTCGCCTGATCGCCGAGCTGGCGGCGGCGCGTCCGCTCCGGCGCTCGCGGCGCCTGCGCCGTAATCCGCGCGGCGTCAACCTCGATCTCCGGCGGATGGTTCGTGCGTCGCTCGCCACCGGTGGCGACCCGGTCGAGCGGGCGTTCCGCAGCCGCCTGGAGACGCACCGCAAGCTGATCGTGCTCTGCGACGTCTCCGGCTCGATGGAGCCGTACTCGCGGGCGATCCTCCTGTTCGTCCACGGGCTGCTGGAGAGCGGACGCGGCGTGGAGGCGTTCGCGTTCGGCACGCGGTTGACGCGGCTGACGGAGGAGCTCTCCGGCTCGGACCCCGAGCGGGCGCTCGCGGAGGCGGCGAAACGCGTCGTCGACTGGTCGGGCGGCACGCGGATCGGCGCGTCGCTGAAGGCCTTCAACGACATGTGGGGCAGGCGCGCGCTCTCGCGCGGCGCGGTCGTGACGATCGTCTCGGACGGGTGGGAGCGCGAGGACGCCGCGACCGTCGGACGCGAGATGGCCCGGCTCTCGCGCTGCGCCTACGCGGTCGTCTGGGTGAACCCCCTCAAGGGCCACCCGGAGTACGAGCCGCTCGCGGGGGGCATGCGCGCGGCGCTCCCCTTCGTCGACCGGTTCCTTCCCGGGCACAATCTACAGAGTCTCGAAGACCTCGCCGGCGTCCTCGCCGGCATCGAGAGGAGGCACGCGGCATGAAGGAGATCCTGGGTGACGTCGCCCGCTGGCGGGCGAAGGGCGAGAAGGTCGCGATCGCGACCGTGGTCGCGACGCGGCGATCGGCGCCCCGGCCGGTCGGAGCAAAGCTGGCGGTCTCGGAGAGCGGCGAGCTCGCCGGCTCCGTCTCCGGAGGCTGCGTCGAGTCGGACGTCTACGAGTGCGCGCGCAAGGTGCTCGAGACCGGCGAGCCCCAGCTGCTCTCGTACGGGATCGCCGACGAGGAGGCCTGGTCGGTCGGGCTTCCGTGCGGCGGCGAGATCGACGTCTTCGTGGAGCGTCTGGAAGAGTGACCCTCACCGAACGACTGTTGCAGGCGGTCGAGCGCGAGGAGCGCGCGGTCCTCTTCACGGTGATCGAGGGCGAGGGGCTCGGCGCGCACATGCTCGTGCTCGAGGGCGGCGAGCGGCACGGCGAGGGGATCCCGGAAGGGCTCCTGTCGCAGGCGGACGACCTGATCCGCGGCCATCGCAACCAGGTGCTCGAGACGGACGGCGCAAAGGTCTTCGCCGAGGTCTACGCTCCCCCGCCGCGGGTGCTCGTCTACGGGGCGGTCGACACCGCCGAGGCGCTCTGCCGGGCCGCGAAGCTGCTCGGCTGGAGGACGATCGTCGCCGACGCTCGCGCCAAGTTCGCCACCCGCGAGCGGATCCCAAGCGCGGACGAGCTGATCGTCGCCTGGCCGGACGAAGCGCTGGCGCAGGCGGCGCCCGACCACGCGACGGCGATCGTCGTCCTCACCCACGACGACAAGTTCGACATTCCGACGCTGAAGGCGGCGCTCGCCACCGAGGCGTTCTACGTCGGCGCGCTCGGCTCTCGCCGCAATCAGGAGCGCCGGCGCGAGCGCCTGCTCGAGGAGGGCATCGACGAGGAGGCGCTGGAGCGGATCGCGGGGCCGTGCGGCCTCGACATCGGTGCCGATTCACAGCCGGAGACGGCGCTGTCGATCCTCGGCGAGATCCTCGCGGTGCGCGGGTCCCGCGAGGGCGGGCGGTTGAAGACCGCGAAGCAGCGAATCCACGCGTCGGTCGACTGATGGACAAGGTACGCAAGTCAGACGCGGAGTGGCAGCAGGAGCTCGATCCCGAGCGCTACGCGATTCTGCGGCAGGCGGCGACGGAGCCTCCGTGGTCGGGCGACCTGAACTGGGTGCACGTGGACGGCGTGTTCCGGTGCGGCGCCTGCGGCGCGGAGCTCTTCCGCTCGCAGGCGAAGTTCGACTCCGGCTCCGGCTGGCCGAGCTTCTACGAGCCTGCGGCCGAGGATGCGGTCGAGGCCGAAGTGGACGAGAGCCACGGGATGCGCCGGATCGAGGTGCGCTGCGCGGCGTGTGACTCGCACCTCGGCCACGTGTTCCCGGACGGGCCTGCTCCGACGGGGCAGCGCTACTGCATCAACTCGCTCGCGCTCGACTTCGAGCCTGCAGACGACTCCGACTAGCGGCTCGCGGTCTGTTAGGTTCGCGCTCGTCGTTCCCACGCGAGAGGAGGGAGAGCGTGAGCGTAGACGTCAAGTCCGAGAAGCTCGGACGGCTCGTCGACGAGAACGTGGAGGTCGAGCAGCTCGCCACGGGCTTCACCTTCACCGAAGGTCCGATCTGGAATCCGCAGGGACAGTTCTTGCTCTTCTCGGACATGCCGGGCGACACCCGCCGGCGCTGGGACGAGCAGGGCGGCGTCCAGGTGGTCGCGAGCCCGAGCAACAAGGGCAACGGGATGACCCTGGACACGAGCGGCGGGTTGATCGTGTGCGAGCACTCGACCAGCTCGCTCGTCCGTATGAACCCGGACGGAACGGGAAGCGGGCGCGAGGTGCTGGCCTCGCACTACGAGGGGCAGGAGCTGAACAGCCCGAACGACGTCTGCATCAAGTCGGACGGCTCGATCTGGTTCTCGGATCCGTGGTACGGCCGCATGCCGGTCTTCGGCCTCGAGCGCGATCGCGAGCTCGGCTGGCAGGGCGTCTTCCGGATCCCGCCGGGAGGCGGCGACCCGCAGCTCGTCGTCGGCAAGGACGAGTACGAGCAGCCGAACGGGCTCTGCTTCTCGCCCGACGAGTCGCTGTTGTACGTCAACGACACCCCGCGCGCCCTGATCAGGGTCTACGACGTCGCCGCCGACGGCTCGCTCTCGAACGGCCGGCTGTTCCGCGAAGGCATCGGCTCCGGCGTGATCGAGGAGGGCATCCCGGACGGGATGAAGTGCGACGAGCACGGCAACATCTGGGTCACGGGCCCGGGCGGCGTCTGGGTGATCGGCCCGGAGGGAGAGCACCTCGGGACGATCAGGGTGCCGGAGAACACCGGCAACCTGGCCTGGGGCGGCCCTGACTGGAACTGGCTGTTCATCCCGAGCTCGACCTCGCTCTACCGCGTGAAGACCAAGGTCGGGCCGCGCCGCGAGCCCTACATGAGCTAGGAGGACGCGAATGGCAGACGAGACGCTCAAGCTGGATCCGAAGCGCACCGCGCTCCTGGTCCAGGACCTGCAGAACGACGTGATCACCGAGGGCGGCGCGTGGGCCGACTCGGGGGCGCCGCAGCATGCGAAGGATCAGAACGTGGTCGAGAACGTGAAGGCGCTCGCGGACTCGTTCCGCAAGGCCGGCGGCCACGTGATCCACGTCTGGTACATCGTCGAGCCGGGCGCACCGGGCCTGAAGCTGAACGCGCCGCTCTTCCAGGGCGTGAAGGAGGCGAAAGGCGTCGTCCGTGGGACGTGGGGCGCTGCGCCGGCCGACGGTCTCGAGCCCCAGGACGGCGACCACGTCGTCGAGAAGATGCGCATGAGCGCCTGGCAGGGAACGAAGCTCGAGACGCTGCTTTGCGGGCTCGGCGTCGACACGGTCGTCGTCAGCGGCGCCTGGACGAACATGTCGATCGAGCACACGGCCCGGACCGGCGCCGACAAGGGCTACGTGATGATCGTGCCCGAGGACGGCTGCTCGACGATCGACGCCGACTGGCAGAACGCCTCGATCAACTACGCGCTCCAGAACGTCTGCACCGTGAGCGACTGCAAGGTGGTCGCGGCTGCGTTAGGAAGCTAGGCGCGTCGACCTCACGGAGCGCACGGCGCGTACGTTTCCTCCTCGATGAGGCTCTACGACTACGCGGCGTCGGGCAACTGCTACAAGGTGCGGCTCCTGCTTGCCCTGCTCGGCCGGCCCTATGAGCGTGTCGCGATCGACATCTTCGCCGGGGACACGCTGACCGACGAGTACGCACGCCTGAATCCGCTTCGCGAGACGCCGGTGCTGGAGCTGGAGACGGGTGAGGTGATCGCGCAGTCGAACGCGATCCTCTGGTACCTGGCCGAGGGAACGACGTATCTCCCGGAGACGCAGGTGGGCCGTGCCCACGTGCTCCAGTGGCTCTCCTTCGAGCAGGAGCGGGTGATGACGGGTCTCGGCGGAACCCGCTTTCGGCGGGTGACCGGCCGAGCGGCGCTCGACAGGACCGCTGACGCCCGCCGCTTCGAGCTCGGGCAGGACGCACTTGCGACCCTCGACGAGCATCTCGCCGCGCGAAGCTTCGTCGTCGGCGAGAGCTGCACGATCGCCGACCTCTCGCTGTTCGCGTATGCGCACGTCGCGAACGACGCCGGCTTCGAGCTCGCGCGCCATCCCGGGGTGACCGCCTGGCTCGAGCGCGTGCGCAGGCTGCCGGGGTTCGTCGACGACCTCGCTCCGTACCCCGAGAACGCGCTGCCCGGGCGAGGGCGCTCGATCTACGACTAAGCGCACGCGGTCCCGGAATGCGAAGCTCTCGGTCGTGAGGTCGAGGGCAGCAGTCTTTCGGGGCTCGGGCAAGCCGCTGACGGTCGACGAGATCGACCTCGAGGGCCCCGGCCCGCGTGACGTGGTCGTGCGAATGGCCGCCGTGGGAATCTGCGGGACCGACCTGCACTCGATCCGCGGCGAGTGGAACCGCCCGACGCCGATGGTGCTCGGCCACGAAGGCGCCGGCCTGGTCGAGGCCGTCGGTGACGAGGTCGAATCGGTTCACCTGGGCGACGAGGTCGTGCTGTCCTGGGCTCCCGCATGCGGCGACTGCTGGGACTGCTCGCGGGGCCGGCCCGCCGCCTGCGTCAATCTGCACCGGGCGATCGGCGCGGGGACGCTCGTCGACGGAACGACTGGGATGTCGCTCGACGGGGAGACGCTGTACCGCGGCACGGCGACGGGCGCGATGACCGAGCGACTCGTGGTCACGGAGCGGGCCGCGCTGCCCACCGGCGGCGGGATTCCGCTCGAGGAGGCCGCTCTGCTCGGCTGCGCTGCGCTGACCGGCGTCGGCGCGGTGTTGTTCGCGGCGCGCGTACAGGCCGGCGGCGTCGCGCTCGTCGTCGGCGCGGGGGGCGTCGGCCAGTTCTGCGTGCAGGGAGCGCGGATCGCCGGCGCGGAGACGATCGTCTGCGTCGACCCGCTCCCGCAGCGGCTCGCGCTCGTCCGGGAGCTCGGGGCGACGCACGTGGCCTCGCCCGAGGGCCTGAAGGAGCTGATCGCGGAGATCGCCCCCGACGGGGCCGACCATGCCTTCGACGCGGTCGGGAACCCGGAGACGACCGCCCTCGCGCTCCGTTTCACCCGCAGCGGCGGCACCTGCGTGATGGTCGGGCTGCCGGCGGCGGGCGCTCGGCTCGACCTCGACCCGGCCGAGTTCAACCGCCGCGAGAAGTTCCTGACCGGGACGATGTACGGCTCGGAGGATCCCGCCGTCGCCCTCCCGCTCCTGCTCGAGCACGTCCGCGCCGGACGGCTGAAGCTCCGCGAGCTGCTCGGTCCGACCTTCCCGCTGGAGCAGGTGAACGAGGCATTCGAGGCCGCCCTCTCCGGGTCACCCGGCCGGGTCCTCGTCATCCCGTAACCTTCCTCGCCGTGGTCGAGCAGGTCGAGCAGGCCCGGGTCGCCTGGGTGGACACGGATGCGGGCGGACGCATCCACTTCACCTCCGCGTTCCGATGGGCGGAGGCGGCCGAGACGGCGCTGATGCGGCGGCTCGGCGTCCTCGCCGAGGCGTGGGGCGACTATCCACGCCGAAAGGTCGAGGCCGAGTACCTGAAGGTGCTGCGGTTCGAGGACGAGCTCGAGGTCCGCCTACGCGTCGAGAACGTCGGCCGCACGTCTGTCACCTACGCGTGGGTGATCGCCAAGGGCGGCGAGCCGCACGTGAAGGGCCGGCACACGGTCGTGCACGTCGACGCGCAAGGGCACCCGGAGCCGCTTCCGGACACCGTTCGCGCCGCGCTCGACCGGTAGCGGCTAGGAGCTCTCGAGCGCCTGCCAGCGCTCCCTGTAGTCCTCGCGGACCGGCCGGAAGATGTCGAGGACGAGCGCGCCCTCCGGCCCGCAGTACGCCGAGTGCTCGACCCCGCCGGGCAGGACATACCCCTCCATCGGCCCGAGCTCGTGGGGCACGCCGTCCACGACCAGCGCCTGCATTCCGCGGAGGACGATCCCGAGCTGCTCGTGCTCGTGGCTGTGCAGCGGCACGGTCGAGCCGGGCTCGAACTCGATCAGGTTGAGCATCGCGCCCTCGCCGAAGAGCGGGCGACCGCTGACGCCGGCGGCGAGCTCGAACTCGCGCACGTCTTCGAAGTTCACGAACTGCGCCTCCACGGCGCGATTGTACGATCGCGGGACCCACGAGAGGAGGATGGATGGCACGGTCGTACGCGAGCACGGTGATCGACGCCCCCGCCGACGAGGTCTGGGCCAGAGTCCGCGACTTCAACGGACTCTCCGTCTGGCACTCGGGTTTGATCGCCGAGAGCGAGATCGAGGAGGGCAAGACCGGCGACCAGGTGAGCGGCGTGCGCAGCTTCAAGCTCACCGACGGCACGCATCTCCGCGAGCGCCTGGTCGAGCACTCGGATCACGAGCGCTCGTACACGTACAACTTCCAGAAGACGCCGTTCGACGTCGACAACTACCTCGCGACGATCCGGGTCACGCCCGTCACCGACGGCGACAAGAGCTTCGTGGAGTGGTGGACGACCTTCGACTGCGACCGGGACAAGATCGGCTACTGGGAGGGCTTCTTCGCCAGCGAGGTCTTCCAGGGCGGCTTCGACGCGCTGAAGGCGCATTTCTCCCGATGAGTCACCATCGCGAGGAGTACCGCGTCGAGGGCCTGGCCGAGCCGCTCAGCCACTACACGGATGCCGTCCAGGCCGGCGGCCTGCTCTTCCTCTCGGGGCTCGTGCCGGTCGACGCCGACGGAACGCTCGTCGGAGCGGACGCGGCCGAGCAGGCGAGGCAGGTGTTCGCGAACATGGAGCTGGTGCTGAAGGCGGCCGGCTGCGGGTTCGAGGACGTGGTCAAGGTGACGCATTTCCTGCTGGACGTGAACGACCGGGCCGCGATCAACCCGGTGCGCCAGGAGCTCTTCGGCGACGCGCGGCCGGCGAGCACGCTCGTCGAGGTGTCGGCGCTGGCCGTCCCGGGGGCGTTGCTCGAGATCGAGGCGGTGGCCGCTATCCCGCGCTGAGCCCGGCCGGCCGTCGTTCGAGGAAGGCTCGCCGAACGGGATCGGCCGAATCGACAACGTCGGCGGCATGGACTGTCCCGCGGACGCGTCCGCCTGTGGAGAGTCCGTCACGATCGTGTTCCAGGGACTGTCCCTGGGGCATGTCTCTAACGGCCTTCGAACTTCGGCGGGCGCTTCTCGCCGAACGCCTCGACGCCCTCGCGGAAGTCATGGGTCGAGCGGAGCAGGCCGTAGGCGAGGCCCTCGATCTCGAGGCCCGCCGCGAGCGGCGTGTCGTAGACGTGGTTGAGGACGCGCTTCGCCATCCGCAGCGCGAGTGGGGACAGCTCCGCCAGGTCGGCGATCACGCGTTCGACCGCGGCGTCGAGCTCCGCCGGCGCGACGACCTCGGAGACGAGCCCCCAGGCGAGCGCGTCGGGGGCGGTAATGCGCCGGCGACGCATGATCACGTCCTTCGCCCGGCCGATGCCGACGAGCCGCGCAAGCCGCTGCGTGCCGCCGGAGCCCGGGATCATCCCGAGCCCGACCTCGGGCAGCCCGAGCTGGACGTCGTCCGCCGCGACCCGGAAGTCGCAGGCGAGCGCGAGCTCGAGCCCGACGCCGAGGCAGTAGCCGCGTAGCTTCGCGATCACCGGCTTCGGGCAGCGTTCCGGCGCAGCCACGTTCCACGCCAGCCGGGAGAGTCGCTCCGGCTCCGCTTCGAGAAACGCCGCGACGTCCCCGCCGGCCGTGAACGCCTCGCCCTGGCCCGTCAGCACGACGAATCGCGCGGAGTCGTCCGCGCCGAGCTCCGCGAACAGGTGCCCGAGCTGGTCACGGGCGGCAAGCGGGAGGCGGTTCAGCTTGCCGGGGACGTCGAGCGTGATCGTGACGATGCCGCGCTCCTCCTCGCGGTCGACCCGGAAGCCCTCGTAGGTCACGCCTTCACCTTCTGTGCACGCAGCATCCGGCGCAGGATCTTCCCAGACGGGCTCTTCGGCAGCTCGGGAACGAAGCGGTACTCACGCGGACGCTTGAACCGTGCGAGCGTCTCCGAGGCCAGGCACCACGCGTCCAGCTCCTCGGCGGTCACGCCGCCTTCGACGACGACGACCGCGGCCACGTGCTGCCCCAGCCGGTCGTCCGGAGCGGCGACGACCGCAACCTCTCGCACGCCTGGATGCCGCGCGAGGACGTCCTCGACCTCCAGCGGGTGGATGTTCTCGCCGCCGGAGATGATCATGTCGTCGAGACGCCCTTCGAGCCAGAGGTCGCCGTCCTCGTCCAGCCGGCCGACGTCGCCGGTGCGGTACCAGCCGTCGCGGATCGACTTCTCGTCGGCGTCCGGGCGGTTCCAGTACCCGGTGAAGGCCTCGTCGGAGGACATGTGGCAGAGGATCTCACCGTTCTCGCCGAGCTGCAGCCGTGCATTCAACGCGGGACGGCCTGCACAGCCCGGCTTGGCACGCTGGTCGCGCTGTACCGAGAACGTGTAGATCTCGGTCGAGCCGTAGTGGTTGACGAAGAGGCGCGGTGCGAAGGCCTCGACGCACCGCTCGACGAGCGCGCTCGTCATCGCCGCGCCGGCGTACGCGAGCGTCTCGACCGACGACAGGTCGTAGTCGCCTCGGCGAGGGTGCGAGACGAGATCGTGGTACAGCGTCGGCGCGAGGTAGAGGGAGGTGATCCGTTCCCGCTCGATCAGCTCGAGCGCGGCCTGGGCGTCCCACTCGGGCTGGCAGACGTAGCACCCGCCGACCAGGTGCATTGCCACGAGCGAATGGAGCCCCATCGTGTGGTAGAGCGGCATCACGCCGAGCGTCCGGTCGCCGAACCGGTAGCCGTGCTGGACGACTTGGGAGAGGCCGCCCGCCCGGTCGGCGCGGTGGGAGCGCGGGACACCTTTCGGCCGGCCGGTCGTGCCGGAGGTGTAGAGCATCAGGCTCTCGGCTCCGTCCAGCGTCTCGAGCGCGCCCGGATGCTCGTCGTCGAGCAGCGACTCGAGGTCGACGTCCGCGTCGAGCGAAATGGTCGCACCTGCGTCCTCGCGGCAGTAGGCAAGATCGGCGGTCGAAGCGCGTGGCGAGAGCGGCACGAACGTCGCGCCGAGCCACTGGCAGCCCCAGTAGAGCTCTGCCGACTCGTGCCGGCAACGCACGACCGCGGCAAGCCGGTCGCCGCGCCCGAGCCCGCGCCCGGCGAGACCGCCGGCCAGGCGGGCGACGCGCTCCCGGAGCGCCGCGTACGTGAAGCGGACGTCGCCCTCGACCAGGGCCTCGGCGTCGGGGTTGCGCTCGGCGGCGTAGAGGAGGCTCAGGGCGAGGTTCACGCAGGCGAATCTATCGCTGCGGCCCGTGCGCCCCAGCGACATGCCGCGGCGAGGGCGTCGGCAAGGTCTGCTCCGCGCGCCAGTTCGACGAGGAGCGCGGCACCGAACGCGTCGCCCGCACCGGGAGCGCCGCCACCCACCGGTTCGACAGCTGCCCGCTCGCGCCGACCGTCCAGCACCGCGACGGCGCCTTCCGCGGCGAGCGTCACGCACGTAAGGCGATACCGATCGGCCAGCGCGCGCACCGCTCGTTCCGGATCGTCTCCGGTCAGCTTCCGAGCAGTCTGCTCGCTGGCGATCAGCGCATTTCCGCCGGCGGGCAGCTCGGACAGCCGGGCCGCGTCGAGTGCCACCCATGCGCCACGTGCCCGCGCGAGCGCAGCCTCGATCGTCCCTGCAGACAAGTATCCGGACACGAGCACCGTGTCGGCGTCGATTGTCTCCGGCAGGACAAGGCTGCGGCTCACACCCCGGTCGACGCGGATCTCGCCGTCGGTGATCTGGAACGTGCCGGTCGGGCCCGGCCGGACGACGACCTCGGCACGAATCGCCGCCCTGGCCAGCTCGGCGAGGATCATCCTCCCTGCGGGATCGTCGCCGACTGCGCCCACGACCGCGGCGTCTGCACCCGCGGCAGCGGCTGCCACTGCGGCGTTGAAGGCGGATCCACCCGCTCGGACGCGAACCTGCGCGTCGTGCCCGCTGCCGGACGCGACGACATCGACGAGGAGCTCGCCGACCGCGACGAACCGCACGCCGGGAGGGTCAGGCCGGCCGGTACGCGAAGGGGTGGTTGAAGACCTCGAGGGCGTTGTCGGCGCGTGCCTCGATCTCGAAGGTCTCGTCCGTTCGCCAGTCGGTGACGAGCACCTTCAGCTGCCCGTCGTCTTCGCCGCCCCAGAGGAGCTTGACCTCGAATCCGTCGCCGACGCGGTGCGCCAGCTCGCGCATCTCCCTCTCGACCGTCTCCATCCCACTCACAGTGCCACAGGAGATGAGGTCTGTGTAGCCGTGTGCCGTGAAATTTCGGTTAAGAGCCTGAAAAACCGGCGCTCTTTGCGCTCAGTCACACCGCTTCGGGCACACGGTGACGATCGCGGAATACGCGTACGCCCAGACCTTCCACGACCTCATCTCGACTCGAAGCCAGAGCTTGAAGTCGGCATCGGTGCGCCGCTCGCGGTCGTTGACGCGAACGCTCCCTCGGAGGTGGTAGAGGACGCAGTCACCACGAGCGGACGGCTTCTCGCGGACGGTCGTCTTGCAGCCTCGGACGATGCGACTCGACCCGATCACCCGGTCGACGCCCTCCTTGGCGAAGCCGGTGCTGAGCTTGCGTAGCTCCTCGACTCGCGCGCTGGTGAACCGCTTGGCGGAACTTGGAGCGTGCTTGACGACGAGTGCGCGCACGAAGGCATCCGACGTGCGTCTTGCGCTCGCGTCGAGTGGGCGCGAAGCCTCTGCAGCCGCGGCCGGCGTCGCCCAGAGCGCTGCCGCGGCGACCAGAGCGAGCCCGAGTCGAGCCGCGAGAATCACGCCGCGAGGGCGCCGAGCTTCGCGTGCAGGTAGCGCAGATACGGCTCGGGGTCGATCCCGCCGCCGACCACGCGCTCGAGCGTCTCCTGGGGAGTGAACTTGCGACCGTGCCGCCAGAGGTGCTCGCGAAGCCAGTCGCCGAGCGGCGACAGGTCGCCCGCCTCCAGCCGATCGTCCAGATCGGGCACCTCCTCCAGCACGTTCTCCCAGATCTGGACCGAGATCACGTTGCCGAGCGCGTAGGTCGGGAAGTAGCCGAGCGTGCCCCGTGACCAGTGCACGTCCTGGAGGACGCCGCGCGCGTCGTCGGGTACCTCGACGCCGAGGTAGTCGTGCATGCGCTCGTTCCAGACCGCCGGCAGCTCGCGGAGGTCGACCGTTCCGGCGATCAGCTCCTGCTCGAGCTCGAAGCGGAGGATGACGTGGAGTCCGTACGTGGCCTCGTCCGCCTCGATCCGGATCAGCGACGGCTGGACGCGGTTGATCGCGCGATGGAAGTCGTCGAGGTCGACGCCGCCGAGCTGGGGGAAGAGCCGCTGGACGTGTGGATAGCCCCAGCGCCAGAAGGAGAGGCTGCGGCCGACGAGGTTCTCGAACATCCGGCTCTGGGACTCGTGCAGCGCGAGGGACGTGCCGCGGCAGAGCGGCGTCCGCTCCAGCGCCGGATCGACGTTGTGCTCGTAGAGCGCGTGTCCGCCCTCGTGCATGGCCGCGAAGATTCCGGAGAGCTCGCGCTCGGGATAGCGCGTGGTCATCCGCACGTCGGAGGTCCCGAAAGAGGTCGCGAATGGATGCTCGGTGGGGTCGATCCGCCAGCTGCCCTCGCGGAAACCGAAACGGGCCAGGACGATCCGCTCGAGCTCCTTCTGCCGGTCGACCGGGAAATGTCCGCGCAGGAAGGAGTCGTCGATCTCCTGGGCCGAAGCTTCTGCGATCAACGGAACCAGCCCGTCCTTCAGCCGCTCGAAGATGGGGCGGACCTCGGCCGTCTTCATCCCGGGCTCGAAGTCGTCGAGCAGCGCGTCGTAGGGCTCGTCGACGTCGAAGCACGCTGCGTACCGCCGGCGGAGCTCGACGTTGCGCTCGAGGTAGGGGCGGAAGAGCTCGTAGTCGGACGTCCGACGCGCCTCGACCCACACCGGGTAGGCCTCAGCCGACGTTCTCGTCTGCTCCTCGCGCAGCTCCGACGGAACCCGTAGCTCCTTGTCGCGATCGTGCCGCGCGAGCCGGATCAGGCTCGCCTCGTCCGAGTCGTAGTCGAGCGACTCCTCGTACGGCCCGAGCGCGTCGAGCAGCTCGCCGAGCTCGTCGCCGACGAGCATGTCGTGGACCAGCCTCGATCCCGTTGCGAGCTGGCGCGCCCGGACGCCGGCACCCTGGGGAGGCATCATCGTCTGCTGGTCCCAGCCGGCAAGCGCCATCAGCTTGGAGAGGTCCCACAGGTGCCCGAGCCGCTCGCGAAGCTGAGCGAAATGTGCCGCAGTCACAGCGAAATCCTACGCGTTGCTGCCTGAAGTTGCTCGGCGGTCGGGCCACCGTCTTCGAGTGCACGGAAGGCTTCGAGCACGGCGCGCGGATCACGGCGGTGCCGCTTCGCGGCGAGCGTCAGCGGCTCGTGAAAGGCTCCCCCGCAGTGGGCGCAGGGCAAGGCCAGCGTCGACATCAGGCGGGCCGCCTCGCCTCCGGGGAACATGCGCAACAGCTCGACGATCGTGGTCGAGCCCTTGACCTCGCGCTCGGGCGGTACCGGAGACGTGCCGCGCGCCTGGAGCCCAAGTACGC
>CAVRBW010000025.1:0-82387 GCA_963719325.1 uncultured Actinomycetes bacterium | reverse complement strand
GCCCGCAGCCCAAGTCACGGGCACGGGGACTTCGATCACCGTAGGCCGGCCAGGGTTCCTTGGAGCGGATCCTCCCCCGTCAACATCCGGTAGGCGATCGGGATCTGCCTTCGGCGTGGCACGCCCAGCTTTTGCCGCAGCGCGTCTGAGTGTGCCTTCGCCGTGCGCGGCGAGATTTCGAGGCGCTTCGCGACCTCCTCGTTCGAGCACCCAGCGGCGATCAGGGCGACGACCTGGCGCTGCCGATCGGTGATCCCTGGCGGCGCGTCGATCACTGTTCCATGCATCCTGCGAGGCTAGTGCGGCTGCTCCTTGAGCGCTATTGACCGAACGGTGTATTTCAAAGGCTTACGCCGCGACGGCCGAGCCGCGAACGAAGCTCGACTCATGCCCGCGCGCGTTCGCCTCGCGCAGCTCGTTCTCGTCGAGGGCGCCGATGCGGAGGAGCAGGTCGAGCTCGTCGTGGAGGTGCGTCCGCATCATCTCCGGGCCGTCGGTGGCGATCGTGAACCGGACGCCGTGCTCGACGAACGTCCGGAAGGTCTCGCGGACGGCGCCCTCGTCCGGCAGCGCCTTCGTGAGCAGATTCGAGGTCGGGCAGATCTCGAGGACGATCCCGCGCTCCCGCAGCTCCGTCATGAGCTGCGGCTCGCGGGCGGCGAGGATCCCGTGGCCGATCCGGTCGGGACGCAGGGTCTCGACGACCTCGCCGATCTCCTCGACGCCGTACTCGCCGCCCTCCTCGCCGACGTGGATCGTCACGCCGAGGCCGGCGCTGCGTGCCTCCTCGACGAGCGGCGCGAGCTGCGAATAGCGGTAGCGCTCGCCCTTCGGCCTCGGGCCGGCGATGTCGACGCCGACGATTCCCCGCGGGGCGTAGCGGATCGCCTTCTCGACGATGATCTGGTTCTGCCGCTCGTCGAAGGTGCGGTCCATCATCAGGATCAGCCCCGCTCGGACCTGCGGGTACTCGAGGCTCGCGATGTCGAGCCCGCGTACCGCGGCCATGATGATGTGGTCGAGGTCACGCTCGCCGCCGCGGTTCCGCTTCATCGGGTTGAAGCGCAGCTCGAACGTCGTGATCCGCTGCGAGCGGTACGCGCCGCCGATCGCCGCGTGCACCGAGCGCTCGACCGCGAGTGGGCTCGACTGGATCAGCTCGGTCCAGTGGTAGATCGCGTCCAGGGCGTTCAGATCGGGGACGCCGCGCGGATCCGAGACAGTCACCAGCCGGTCGAACTCCCAGTAGTCCTTGACCGGCAGCGCGATTCCCTGCTCGTGCGCGATGCTCCAGAGAATCTCCGACGCCACCGAGCCGCCGAGGTGGGTGTGCAGCTCGGCGAGACCCTCCTCGAACACGGACCGAGCATAGAGTCTCGGCGCCGCGCTCTGCACGCCCGTAGGCACTAGGCTCACGCGGGGATGAAGGTGGGCATCGTCGTGCCGTTCTCGTGGTCCTTCTGGGGCGCCGTGCTCGAGCACGCCGAGCTGAAGGCGGAGGCGCTGCGTGCCCGCGGCCTCGAGGTGAAGGTGATCATCGGCAACGACCCGCCGGGCGCCTTCACCCGCGCTCTCCACCCGCGGCACGGCCGCCACGACGAGCCGCCGCCGGACGTGATCCCCGTCGGCCGCACCGTGATCGTGCCGGCGAACGGCTCGCTGCCGAACCTCGTCCTCAACCCGAAGGTCCCCTTCAAGCTCAAGCGTGTCTTCGCGGAGGAGAGGTTCGACGTCCTCCACCTGCACGAGCCGATGACCCCCGCGATCTGCGTCTCGACGCTCGCCGTGGCGAAGTGCGCGCTCGTCGCCACCTGGCACGCCGCCGGCGCCCTCGGCTGGATGCGGATGGGGTTGCACTTCTGGGGCTTCCTGCTCGACCGGATCGACCACCGGATCGCCGTCTCCGAGCAGGCGCGGGCGTCGGCGCAGCGCTGGCTGCCGGGCTGGGACTTCGAGCTGATCCCGAACGGCGTCCTGACCCCGCCGGCGGCCGATCCCGATCACCGCGAGAACTCCGTCGTCTTCATCGGTCGGCACGATCCCCGCAAGGGGATGCCCGTGCTGCTCAAAGCCTGGCCGGAGGTGCACCGGCGGACCGGCGCCCGCCTGCGGCTCGTCGGGGCCGACCCGCTCGCGGTCGGGCTTCTGCTCGCGCGCCACCGCGTGCCGCACGAGGGGATCGACGTCCTCGGCTTCCTCCCGCAGGAGGAGCTCACCCGCGAGCTGCTCAGGGCGAAGGCGCTGGCCGCTCCCTCGATGGGGATGGAGAGCTTCGGGATGGTGCTGACGCGCGCCTTCGCCTGCGCGGTTCCGGTCGTGGCGTCCGACATCCCGGGTTACAAGGCAGTGATGACCGAGGACACCGGGGTCCTGGTGCCGCCGGGCGACGCGCCGGCGCTCACCGACGCGCTCGTCGGCCTGCTCGAGGACGAGCCACGGCGCCGCTCGCTCGGCGACAGCGCCCGGCGCCTGGCGATCGAGCGGTACTCCTGGGACACGATCGCGGCCCGGCTGCACCAGATCTACGAGGAAGTCGCCGCGTGAAGTTCCGACCCCGGGTCCTGAGGTCGCCGTGGATCCGGCTCGCGATCGCCCTGGCGTTCCTCTGCGGCGTCGGCGCCCTGCTCTGGTGGCACGGGCCGCGCTGGGCCGACTTCAGCGACGCGTTCACGACCGTCGTCTGGGAGTGGGTCGCGGCAGCGGTCGGGTTCAACCTGGTCTCGATCGCGGCGCGCGCGGCCGCGTGGGACACGGTGATCCGCTCGGCCATGCCGCCGCCACACCCGCGCAAGCCCCTCGTCTTCGCGGCGTTCTGCGTCGGATTGCTCGCGAATGCGGTGCTTCCGGGCCGGGTGGGCGAGCTCGCACGCGTTGCGGTCCTGACGCGCCGGATGGACGGCCGGCGTCGAGGCCTCTGGCCGACGCTCGTCGGCACCGTGTTCGCACACCGCGTGTTCGACCTCGTTCCGGTCGTGATGCTGACGATCTGGGTGCTGATCACGGCGAAGATCCCGGGCTGGGCGTTCACGAGCCTCGCCGTCGTGCTCTCGGTCGGCGTCGGGCTCTTCCTGTTCGCCTTCGCCAGCGCGCGGCAGCACGGCTACACGCGGCTCGAGGGCCTCGGAACCGTCAGACGAGTGCTCACAATGGGCCGGTTGGGGCTCGGGGCCATGCGACGGCCGAGGGCTGCCAGCAGCGCGATCCTCGCCCAGTGCGCCGGCTGGACGTGCCAGCTCTTCGCGGTCTGGACCGCGATGCGCGCGTTCCACGTCCACGAGGGCCTGCCTGCGGCCGGCCTCGTCCTGCTGCTGATGAACGTCGCGACCGTCGTGCCGCTCTGGCCCGGCAACGTCGGGCTCGTCCAGGTCGCGGTGGCGACACCGCTTCGCCAGTACGGCGTCGCCTACGGCAAGGGAATCGCATTCGGCTTCGGCCTGCAGGCGATCGAGGCCTCGGTCGGAGTCGCCGTCGGACTCGTCTTCCTCGCGCGAGAAGGGCTCTCGTTCGCAGGACTGCGTGCGATGCCGGGCGCGGTCACGGCCGACGACGAGGACGACACGTCGTCAGAGGAGGCCTCCGAGCGTGGGCCCGCGCACGCTCGCGTGCCCGGCTAGCCTCAAGGGCTGCGTTTCGGCGGCGGTCGCCGCAGAAGCGCTCGTCCGGGGTTTTCGCTCGGTCGGCGTCTCTGCAGACGCATTGCCGATCGGCGACGGCGGCGAGGGCACGCTCGACGCGCTATGTGACGTCATCGAGCCGTACGAGACGGTCGACGCGTTCGGTCGGCCGCGGACAGCTCGCGTCGGCCTGCTGGAGGACGGCACGCGCGTGGTGGAGGCGGCGGAGGCGATCCCGTTCGACGGCGAGCGCCTGGACGTGATGGCCGCCTCGAGCCGCGGGCTGGGGCTGTTGATGAAACGTTTCAGGGACTGTCCCCTGGTCGTGACCGTCGGCGGCACGGCGACGATGGACGGTGGCGCCGGCATGCTGGAGGTGCTCGACCGGCTGCCGGGCCCGACGCGAGTGCTCTGCGACGTCGCGACGCGTCTGTACGACGCGCCACGGCTGTACGGGCCCCAGAAGGGCGCATCGCCGGCCCAGGTGGCCGAGCTCGAACGCCGGCTGCGCTCGATGACGCGCCTGGCGCCGTATGCGGAGCTGGCCGGCTCGGGGGCGGCCGGCGGGCTCGGAGCGGCGCTCGCGGCGTTGGGCGCCGAGCTCGTGCCCGGAGCGGAGGCCGTGCTCGACCTGCTCGGCTTCGACCCCGCCTCGTACGACCTCGTCGTCACGGGCGAGGGGACCGTCGACGCGACGACGTGGGAAGGGAAGGCTCCGTCGGTGGTCGCCCGGCGCTGCCGCGATGCAGGCGCGCGCTGCGTCGTCTTCGGCGGCCGCGTGGAGTCGGAGGCGGGCCCGGAGGGAGTGTCCCTCCGAGAGCTGAGTGGTGACCCGGCGCGTGCCGAGGAGGACCTCGTCGGTCTCGGCAGCGAGCTAGGAGGAGCGCTGCGCGGCGCGTAGCCGCTTGGCGAGCGCCTGGAGCAGCTGCCACGCGATCGCCGCGTTCTCCTCGACGATCGCCCGGAAGTCCCAGGAGGTCAGCCCGTAGGCGGACACGTCGGTCGCAGCGGTGACGGTCGCCGAACGGGGGCCGTCGTCGATCAGGGCGATCTCGCCGAAAAAGTCGCCGGGCCCGCCGCGGCCCGTCTCCTCGCCGTCGACGGCGTAGACGACCTCGCCGGCCTCGATCACGAAGAAGCCGACTCCGCGCATCCCTTCCGCGGCGATCACGTCGCCGGCCGAGAAGTCCCGCTCTTTGAACGACTGCGAGAGGTTCTTCACGTCGCGGTCGGAGAGCTCCGCGAAGAGCGGCACCCTGCCGAGGAGTTCCACCGGAGCTGCCATTGCGGGCGACTTTACTCTGCTGGGCGCGCCGCGTCGACCCGTTTTGCCAGTTCCTCGATCTTTCCTTCCGCGGTGTCGAGCTGCGCGGCGCAGAACCGGTAGAGCTCCTCGCCGCGCTCCCACAGCCGGAGCGCCTCGTCGAGCCCCGCGTCGCCGCGCTCGAGCCGCTCGACGATCTGCAGCAGCTCCTTCTCGGCCTCCTCGTAGGTCATTCGACGCGTGCTCCGAACGAGCCGTCGGCGACCTCGATCGCGATCGGATCGCCTGCCGAGACGGCCGCGGCGGCGCGGACGAGCTCGCCCTCGCGCCTGACGATCGCGTACCCGCGCTCCAGCGTCGCGCGTGGCGACAGAGCTCGAAGCCGGCCGCCCGCCTGGGCAAGCGCGGCACGGCGGCGCTCGACGAGAAGCGCGGGCGCTCTTCCCACCCGTTCGTGGGCGTGCGCCAGCCTCTGGGCGTGCCGTTCGAGGGTGCGCCTCGCCCCGCGCGCGAGC
Source organism: uncultured Actinomycetes bacterium (assembly GCA_963719325.1). GTDB lineage: Bacteria > Actinomycetota > Thermoleophilia > Gaiellales > Gaiellaceae > DATBLE01. The sequence continues at coordinate 76,994 of CAVRBW010000025.1, read as the reverse complement.
GCCTCTCGAGAGCGGCTCAGCCCGGCGACCAGCTCGTCGAGATCGGGGACGACGAGCCTCCCGGCGGCGGTCGGTGTCGACGCGCGCCGGTCGGCGACGAGGTCGCAGAGCGGCGTGTCCTGCTCGTGTCCGACCGCGGTCACGATCGGCACCGGGCAGCTCGCGACCGCGCGGACGAGCCGCTCGTCGCTGAAGGGGAGCAGGTCCTCGAACCCTCCGCCGCCTCGGGCGAGCACGACGACGTCCACCTCGGGCTCGCCGCAGATCGCGCCCAGCGCCTCGACGATCGCCTGGGCGGCCCTGGGGCCCTGCACGTAGGTCTCTGCCACCACGATCCGGGCGGGAGGGAACCGCGACTGGATCGTGGCCAGCACGTCGCGCTTGGCGGCGGCGTCGTTGCCGGTGACGAGGCCGATCCTGCGCGGCAGGCGCGGCAGCGCTCGTTTGCGCTCCTCGGCGAAGAGCCCTTCGGCGGCGAGCTTCTGCTTCAGGCGCTCGAGCGCAGCGAGATGCTCTCCGAGCCCGAAGCGCTCGATCGAGAGCGCACGCAGGCGCAGCTCGGCCTTCTGCTCCCAGAGCTCCGGCCGGCCGTAGACGTGCACGCGCTCACCGTTCTGGAGGTCGAGACGGAGAGCGTCGAACTGTCCGCGCGGCATCGCCGCCGCCAGGCACGCGCCGCTGTCCGGATCCTTCAGCGTGAAGAAGACCGTCTGCCAGGCTGCCTGCCGGCGCAGCTCGGTCACCTCGCCCTCCACCCAGATCGTCGGCAGCCGCGTCAGCCAGCTTGCGACGCCGCGATTGAACGCCGCCACCGTGTAGACCTTTCGGTCGCCGTAGAGGAGCGGCTCGACCTTCATCCGGTCATCGTAAGATGAGGGTGTGAGCGCGGGGAGGGTCGAGGCGATATTTATCAGCGCCGAGCACGGTGTCGTTCCGCAGCCGGTCTCGTCGGCGCGAGCGGTCGCCGGCAAGGGGCTCGAGGGGAACCGCTACTTCGACGAGGGACGGCCCGAGGCCGCGCTGACCCTGATCGAGGCCGAAGCGCTCGAGGCCTTGCAGGCGGAGCACGGAATCGCGCTCGACGGTGCCGCCTCGCGCCGGAACGTTCTCACGCGCGGCGTGCGGCTCGCCGAGCTGGTCGGCCGTGAGTTCCGCGTCGGCGAGCTCGAGTGCCGCGGAGTCGAGCTCTCCGAGCCCTGCACGCACCTGGAGTCGATGACCCAGCCGGGCGTGATCAAAGGCCTCCACCGAGCTGGGTTACACGCCGAGATCCTCGCCGGCGGCGAGCTTCGCCCGGGCGATCCGATCGTCACTGCCAGCTGACCGACTAGAGGAGAATCCGCGCCGCGATCTCGTGGCCGCAGCCGGCGCCGACGAGCTCGACCGCCCGATGGAGGTCGGCTTCGCTGTCCGCGAGCTTCTCCGCGAGGGGTAGCGGATATCCGGCCTCGATGAGCACGTGGAGTCGCCAGCTCTGGACTTTCGAGTGCTCTGTCTTTTCGGTCTCGATCATCTCGATCAACTCGCTCACGCGGGTCTGCTTCGCGCTTTCCTAGACGATCCCTCCGCGGGAAAGTTTGAATGCCCAGAGCACCTAACGGAATGTTTACGTGCGCGTTTCCACGGCAGGGCGACGGTCGGCACCGCGTTGCTCAGTCGCGAGGCGAGCCGGTGAGACTCTCCATCCGCTGTCGCACGGCCGCTTCGACCTTGCCCATCCGCTCCTCCAGCGCCGTCAGGAACTCCTCCTGCCGTCGCTCGAGCGTGTCGGTGACGGCCTGGATCCGGCGCTCGATCCGGTTGCCGCCGGAGTCGCCCACCTCGGTGAGCTTCTCGGCAAGCAGCCGCTCGGCCTGGCGCGAGAACGAGTCGATCGCACGGTCGAGCTCGCGGGACAGCCTGCGCGCGGCCTCCTCCCGCGTGGAGCGGATCGTCGCGTTGAACTCCACCGCCGCGGCCTCGGTCAATCGCGTCGCCTCGCGGGCGACGGAGCGTTCCACCTGGTCGACCAGCCGGCGCTCGACGTCGGCGAACGCCTCGCTGACCTTCCTCGTCGATTCGGTCTGCTCGCGGTCGATCTGCTCGGCAAGGCCGCGCTCCCGGTTGCGCAGCCGGTCGGCGACCTCGTGCAGGGCTCGGCGGCGTTCGGCCGCATGGGTCTCGAGCTCGTTGGCCGACACCTCGACCGTCTCCTTGATCTGCCGTTCGATGTCCTGCCGGAGCCGAACGAGCGCATTCCGGTGGTCTTCCGTGTCGGAGACCAGATGCTCCGTCTCGGTGGCAAACCGCACCTCGGCGTCGGAGATCAACTGGCGCTGCCGCTGCTCGAGCCGGGCGAGCTGGGTCGCGAGCCCCTCTCGGACGCGTTCGAGATCCTGCGTCCAGGCGGTGAGCTTGGTCTCGATCTGCTTCTGGGCCGAGATCAGCTTTCCGGTCAGCTCCGTGAGGACGCGTTGCTCGGATCGGACGAGCTCGTCCCGTTGCTCGTCGGCGAGCCGCCGATGCTCCTGCGCGAGCATGGCGGTCGTCTCGGCGCGGGCGACGGAGAGCGTGTGCTGCAGCTCGGTCTCTCGCTCCCGGAGCTCGTCGTCGGCGGCTGCCCTCAGCCGTGCCCTGGCCTCGGCCAGCTGCTCGTCCTGCGTCGCGCGCTTCCGGAACATCGGGTCCCCATGGTAGGCGACACTTTCGGACCAATGGGACTGGACGCCGAGCTCGAGCGCATCGCCGCGGTCGCCGGTGGCCACGCGGCTCCCGGCGAGGAGCTGGTCGGCGTGATCGCGACCGAGCCGACGCTCGGAAGCCGGATCTACCTCTGCGCGTTCCAGGGGAAGTCGCGCCAGTGGCTCGCGCTCGACGACCAGGCGCGGCCGGTCGACGATCGGTTGCTCGTCCGCGCTGCGGTCTCGATCGCCGCGCTCTGCGAGCTCGCGGAGGAATCTGCGGGCGGGGGCAAGCTCGAAGACCTCCGCGCCGACCTCGTCTCCGTGAGGCTGACCGAGCAGCCGGAGGGGATCGACGAGGCGGAGGCAGCCGCGCTCGCGCTCGAGCGCGCGCTCGGCCACGTGCCCAGGCTGGCAAGCCCCGAGTACCTCGACGCAATCGGGAACGCCACCCGACGGCTCGAGCAGGCGCTCGGCGAAACGGCCCGGTCGCCGTTCGCCGAGGCGATGAAGCAGGGGACGGGTGTCGTCGAGGACCTCGAGCGCGAGGTGCTCGGCGGCTACAAGGTGGAGCTCCGGTAGCGCCGCTCGCTCCTCCGCGCTGCGGGTACGCTTCTGCCGTGGAGGGCGGGTTCAACTTCCCGTTCGGCGGAGACCCCGAGGACCTGATGCGCGGCCTTCGCGAGTTCGCCGAGCAGCAGGCGGAGACGGTCGCCGAGGCGCAGCGCGAGCAGTTCGCGACCCTGACGCTGAACACGGCGGTCGAGCTCACGGCGGCGGCCCTCGGCCGAGTCGAGGCGAAGGGCGGCCCGGACGAGCAGGCCCTCGCGCTCCGCGATGCGATGCGCGTCCTGTTCCCCGAGGCGGTCGCGCTGGTCAGCGCCGCCCGCCAGGGCTTCATGCGCGAGCGTTAGCCCGGTCGCCTCTCTGTCCGAGCTGCTCGACGACCACGACCGATCCGAGCACGACCGTGACGACCACGGCGGCGATCCATCCGCTCATCTCGGTGGCAACCGGCATCAACGCGAGCAACAGGATGCTCGCCGCCAGGCGCGGGACGCTCTGCGGAGATCCGACTCGGGCGGCGCAGACGATCACGCCGGCGAGGTAGAGAGCCGGCCCGCCGAGGGTTACCAGCGAGCCCGCCGCATGCAGATCGGCTCTCGGATGCGCGATCAGGCGCTCGTCCCCGACCGCGGCGAGCACGATCCCGGCGACGATTGGCAGATGGAGGTACGTGTAGACGTCGCGCCCGAGCCGCCCGGCCTGCGTCGCGACGCTTGAGCCGATCCGCTCGGCGGCCGCCGCCGCGACGCGGCCGAAGTAGAGCCACCACAAGGCTGTCGAGCTGAGAAAGGCGAGCCCGAGTGCGACCACATGAGTCCCGCCGAGGCCGGTGTCGGACGCCGTCACGCCCGCCAGGACGATGCTTTCGCCGAGCGCGATGATCACGAACAGCTGGAAGCGCTCCGCGAAGTGGCGTCCCTCGATCTGCCATTGGCTCGTCGGTGTCGATCCGAGCCTGGGCAGCCAGAACATCACCGCCGGTGCCGCCAGGTCGAGTCCGAGCGCGCCCAGCCAGAGTGGCCAGCGCACCTCGTTCGACGCGAGCCCGCCCGCGACCCACAGCGGTGCCGAGAGGGCGCTCCAGGCGAGGATCTGTCGAAAGTTCCGATTGAAGGCTCCGGGCGGTGTGACGGCGACCACGAAGGCGTTTCGACCCATTTGCAGCACCGAGTAGCTGCAGGCGAACAGGAGGGCGTCGTTGCCGAAGCCGTGGGGGATGGCCACGGACATCAGGAGGCTCGCCAGCATGACGAAGACGAGAATCAGGCGAACGGGCACGGCGTCCGGGTCGAACCAGTTGGCCATCCAGGTCGTGTAGTTCCACGCCCAGTAGACGGCGACCAGCATGAACGCGGTCTCGGCGGCGCCGTCCCAGGTCAGGCTCGCGAGCAGGTGATGGGAGAGCTGTGTGACCGCGAAGACGTAGACCAGGTCGAAGAACAGCTCGAAGAATGTCGCGCGCTGCTCGCCGGCGCGGGGGCGGATGTACGGGATGTCGGGGATGATCGAGCGCTGACGCTCGGAGCCGGTGGCGTCCATCCCGCGAGTATGGCCGGAGGAATGCCTAGCGGGTGCGCGCGAAGCGCTGCACGGCTTCGAGCAGCTCCTCGGTCTTCGTCTGCGCGTCGGCTTCGTCGCCCGAGGTGAGGGCGCCCGCCACGCAATGGCGAACGTGCTCGTCGAGGATCTTGAACGCGAGCGCGTCGAGGGCCGTGTTGACGGCGGCGATCTGGGTGAGGATGTCGATGCAGTACCGGTCCTGCTCGACCATCTTCTCGACGCCGCGCACCTGACCTTCGATCCGGTGCAGACGCTTGATCAGCGCATCCTTGTCCTTGCTGTACCCGTATGTGGGCGTGGTCCCGACGGTGCTCATTGGTGTAGTTCCTCCCGTTGGCTCGTGAAACGGCGCAGGCGCAGGCTGTTCGTGACGACGAAGAGGCTGGAGCACGCCATCGCCGCCGCAGCGACGATCGGATTCAGCAGGCCGCTGATCGCGAGTGGGATCGCGGCGACGTTGTAGGCGAATGCCCAGAAGAGGTTGCCCTTGATCGTGCGGAGGGTCTTACGGGCGAGCCGGATGGCATCAGCGGCCGCCCGCAGGTCACCCGAGACGAGCGTCAGATCCGAAGCTTCGATGGCGACGTCGGTGCCGGTCCCGATCGCGAGCCCGAGATCGGACTGGGCCAGGGCGGGCGCGTCGTTGACGCCGTCTCCGACCATCGCGACCTGGTGGCCTTCGGCCTGCAGTCGTTCGACCTCGCGAACCTTGTCGTCGGGGTAGACCTCTGCGAGCACGCGCTCGATGCCTACTTCTCGGGCGACGCGCTCTGCCGTCTCGCGCGAGTCGCCCGTCAGGAGGATCGGGGTCAGACCGAGCGCCTTGAGCTCGGCGATCGCCTCGGCGCTCGAGGGCTTCACCGTGTCGCGGACCGTCAGCGTCGCGCGTGGAACGCTGTCCCAGGAGACCTCGATCCGTCCGTCGCGGCGGCCGACCGCGACCGCGCGGCCCTCGACGAGGCCGCTGACGCCGACACCGGACTCGCTCCTGAAAGCTGTAACTGCCGGCAGCGCACCGACCTCGGCGCGCGCCGCCTTCGCGACCGCCTGCGCGATCGGGTGCTCCGACGCTGCCTCGACGGCGCCCGCCAGGCGGAGCACGTCGGCGCGCGAGGCGCCGTTCAGGAGGGCGACGTCTGCGAGCTCCATCCTGCCCTCGGTGACGGTGCCGGTCTTGTCGAGGACGATCGTGTCGACGCGACGGGTCTGCTCCAGGATCTCCGGTCCCTTGATCAGCACGCCGAGCTGGGCCCCGCGGCCGGTGCCGACCATCAGCGCTGTGGGGGTCGCCAGGCCGAGGGCGCAGGGGCAGGCGATGATCAGCACGGCGACCGCGGCGGTGAACGCCGTCGCCGGGGAGGCGCCGAAGGCAAGCCAGCCGGCGAGGGTCAGCAGCGAGAGGGCGATCACGATCGGCACGAAGACCCCCGAGACGCGGTCGGCGAGGCGCTGCACCGGCGCCTTGCCCGACTGGGCGGCATCGACAAGGCGTGCGATCTGGGCCAGCGCAGTGTCGGCGCCGACCTTGGTCGCGCGAACGACCAGGCGACCGTACGTGTTGACCGTCGCGCCCGCGACTGCGGAGCCGAGCTCCACCTCGACCGGCAGCGACTCGCCCGTCAGCATCGACTGGTCGACTGCGGACTCGCCCGAGTCGACGACGCCGTCCGTCGCGATCTTCTCGCCGGGGCGCACGACGAAGAGATCGTCCACCTGGAGCTCGGAGATCGGGATCAGCACCTCGGTGCCGTCTCGCAGGACCCGCGCCTCCTTGGCCCCGAGCTCGAGCAGCTTGCGGATCGCCTCGGAGGAGCGTCCTTTGGCTCGCGCCTCGAGGTAGCGGCCGAGCACGATCAGCGTCGTCACGACGGCCCCGACCTCGTAATACGTCTCGGTGTCGATGCCGCCGACGAGCACAACCGTCGACCAGAGCCAGGCCGCGACCGTGCCGAGCGAGATCAGCGTGTCCATCGTGGCGGCAAGGTGGCGGGCGTTCTTGATCGCAGCCCGGTGAAAGCTGATGCCGGAGTAGAAGACGACCGGCGTCGAGAGTGCGAGAGCGAGCCATTCCCAGCCAGAGAACTGCAGCGGAGACGCCATCGCCAGCAGCGCAACCGGGAGCGTCAGGACAACCGCCAGCGCGAGCCGGCGCGTCAGGCGGGCGACCGCGTCGTCGTGGTCATGGTGCCCACCCTGCTCATGAGTGTCCTGAGCGGCGCTCGACGGACGGGCGCTGTAGCCGACCGATTCGACGGCGGCGACGAGCTGCTCGACCGGGATCACCGGGTCGCGGTGGACGGTCGCCTGCTCGGTCGCAAAGTTGACCGTTGCCTCGACTCCGTCGAGCTTGTTCAGCCTCTTCTCGATCCGTGCCGCGCACGAGGCGCAGGTCATCCCCTCGAGATCGAGCCGAACCTCGGTCTCCGCGTGGCTCTGGGTTGCCGTGGCCATGACGCGCGTCCTACGCAGCCTCGTAGCCGGCCTCTTCGATCGCTGCACGTAATGCGGCGTCGTCGAGGTCGAAGCCACGAATCGTGACGAGCTTCGTGTCGAGGTCGACATCGACGGACTCGACGCCGGCAACCTCCTGGAGCTCGGAGCTGACCGCCTGCTCGCAGTGGCCGCAGCTCATGTCGGGGACGGTGTACGTCAGCTCAGTCATGGAAGCTCCTTCCAATATACCCCAGCAGGGTATATGCGAGAGAGGGCGGCCCTCGTGTTACGGCCGTCCGGATCACTCGCGTCGCCCGGGTGGCGGCTCGCGACCGCCGCGAGCCGACTCGTCACGTACGGCGGCCGTGCCGCTGGGCCAGGCGGACGGCGACGTAGACGGTCCCGCCGATCGTGGCGACCCAGAAGACCGCTCCGAACGTCATGAAGAGCCAGCTCCAGTTGGTCATGTGGTGATACATGGAGACAGCTTCGGCCGAGTGCGGCGGCGGCGCATCAGGTTCTCGCCACATACCCCATCGGGGTAACTACTGACAGAGGATCAGGCTCGCCGGCGCCGCTGCGCGGGCTGTGGAGGCTCGGTCTTCGCGGCGCGCAGCAGGAAGTACGTGGGGATGCGCGGATCGAGCCGTCCCCCGGCCTCGTGCAGAGGCGGGGGAAGCTCCTCCAGCTCCTGCAGGGTCAGGCCCGCCTCGGTGACCGCGACGGCGATCTGTCCGAGCCGCCGCAGGCCCTCGTCGAAGTAGCTCTCCCGCCAGCGGAGGCTGATCGGCTCGACGCAGGCCGCGACCGGGTGCCAGTCGTGCAGGACGAGTTGACCCTTGCGGCGGAGGGCGGCAGCGAGGCCGGATGTGAACGAAGCAAGGTCCGGGACCGACGCGACCGTCCCCTCGCCCGCGTAGACGAGGTCGAAGCGGCCCCGCCGGAACTGGAGCGGCAGCTCCTGCGGCTCTGCCTGGAAGAAGGCGGCGTCGGGCGCCAGCTCACGCGCGGCGGCGAGCCTCCGCTCGTCGGAGTCGACACCGGTGACGAGCGCACCGAGGGCGATCAGGCTTGCCGCGATCTCACCCGTTCCACACGGCAGGTGGAGGACGTGCTTTCCCTGCAGGTCGGGCAGCCGCTCGCGGACGGCGTCGGGAAGCCCGGCGACGGGCTCATCGGCCGCGCTGTAGCGCTCGTTCCAAGCCTGCCGGTTCTGCTCCGTCGGCCACATAAGTGCCTTCTACCACTGTGCTGTCGGAATCAGACGACGAGCGAGAAGCCGCCGTCGACGATCAGCGTCTGCCCTCGGATCATCTCGGCCTGCGGCGAGCACAGGAACGCCACCGCGTCGGCGATGTCCCGAGGCTCGACGAGCCTGCCGGCCGGGGTGCGTTCCCGGCTCCAGGAGAGCATCTGCTCCCGGTTCGGGAAGTGGTCGAGGGCGTCGGTCTCGATCACCCCGCCGGAAACCGCGTTCACTCGAACCCCGCGCGGGGCGAGCTCGACCGCGAGGTAGCGGACGAGCGCCTCGAGCGCCGCCTTCGAGGTGCCGACGAGAACGTAGTTCTCGAGGACGCGCTCGGAGCCCAGGCTGGAGAGAGCGACGATCGACGATCCCGAGCGCATCTGCGGCGCGGCGGCTCGCGCGAGGGACAGGAAGGCACGGGCATTCGCCGCGAGCGTCCAGTCGAAGTGCTTGTCCGAGGTCTCGAGCGCGGAGCGGATGACGCCGGTCGCGGCGGCGTGCACGAGGACGTCCAGCGGGCCGAGGCCGGCGACCTGCTCGGCCACCCTCGCGGAGGCGACGTTGCCGCGGATGAGCACAGGGTCGGCGCCGAGGGAGCGCAGCTCGTCGGCGGTCTCCTCGGCGGCGCGGTCGTTCCGCAGGTAGCCGATCACGATCCGCTTCGCGCCCAGCTCGGCGAACCGCCGTGCGATCGCTCTGCCGACTCCCCGGGACCCGCCGGTGACGAGGACCGAGCCCCGCTCGATCAACGGCGTGGCGGCAGCGGTGCGTCCGCCGGGGCAGTGCTCGGGATCTGGGTCCAGCCCGGCCTGCTCCGTGGCTCGCGGGCGCCTTCCTCCGCCTTCGACGAGGCATGCCCGAGCCGGTCGAGCAGCGCCATCTTCTCCTCGGCGTGGCGGCGCACGGGATTGTCCTCCGGCAGGTCGAGGACGAGCTCCCTGATCCTGGCGCGAATCTGGTACGCGAAATGCGGCGTCGCGGGCCCGACGAGGGCGTCGATCTCCTCAATCGTCGGCACGGCGGAAGCGTAGATCATCGGCCGGTAGATCCGGCCAATGATCTAGCGGGCACGTGAGGTCCCAATGGGGCGCTACCGGCGAGAGGAGGCAGACGACGCGCGCCGAACAGACCGGCAGAACCAGCTAGACGAAAAGCTCAATCGTCTAGGTTCAGACGGTGCGGCGCCCCAGGTTTTCAGCCGGGAGTCGCCGGCTTGGCCGGCGACTCTTCCAGCCGGGCTCGGTCGACCTGATGCTGATCGCGACGATCGTGATCTGGGCGTTCAACATCACGGTGACCAAGTACGTGCTGACGCACGGGTTCCGGCCGCTCGCCTACGGGGCGGTGCGCTATGCCGCGGCCGCGCTGCTCGCGGCAGGCGTGGCAGTCGGGCTCGAGCGCTCGCTCGCCGTCGGCGGGCGGCGCAGCCTCGGCCTGATCGGGATTGCCTCGCTGTTCCTGCTCGCCAACCAGTTCTCGTTCGTGTACGCGCTCGAGCTCGGATCGGCGACGACGGTTGCCCTGATTCTCGGGACGACGCCGATCTTCGCCGCGATCGTCTCGTCGGTCATCGGCCTCGAGCAGCTCTCGCGCCGCTTCTGGGTCGCGACCGCGATCGGCTTCGGCGGAGTCGCGCTGGTCGCACTCGGCTCGGGCGGGACCTTGTCGTCCGACCTCGGCGGAGACCTTCTCGCGATCGCGCTGTCCGTGACGTGGGCGCTGTATTCGGTGACGATCGCGCCGCTGATGCGTCGCTACTCGCCGTACCGGATCAGTGCGGTCGTCCTGCTCGTCATGTGCGTTCCGTTCGTCGCCGCCAGCTCGCCCCAGATCGTCGCCGAGGACTACGGGTCGCTCGGTTGGGTCGTCTGGTTGGGCCTTGCGTTCGCGATCGTCGGCCCGCTCGCCCTGACGAACGTGCTCTGGTTCACGGCGATCGACCGGGTGGGGCCCTCGCGGGCGACGCTGTTCGCGAACGTCCAGCCGTTCGTCGCGGCGGTCTTCGCGTTCCTGATCCTGTCGGAGCACCTGCACTGGCTGCAGGTCGTGGGCGGTTTCACCATCCTGCTCGGAATCGTCCTCGAGCGCCGCTGGCAGGGTGTCTCGGCCGGAGAAGCCGAAGAGGAGGTTGGCGCTAAGATCGCGGCGTGACGTCGAGCGACCCGATGCCCCTCGAGGGCTGGGACCACGTCGAGCTCTGGGTCGGAAACGCGAAGCAGGCTGCGTACTTCTTCGAGCACGCATTCGGCTTCCGTCGGCGCGCGTACGCCGGGCCCGAGACCGGCGTCCGCGATCGGGCCTCCTACGTCCTCCGGCAGGGGGAGGTCGTGCTCGTCCTGACGAACGGGCTCTCTTCCGACCACGAGGTCGGGCGCTTCGCGTCGGTCCACGGCGACGCCGTCAAGGACATCGCGCTCCGCGTGCCGAACGCGAGCGATGCGTACCGGGTGGCGACGGAGCGCGGGGCACGAGGCGTGCGCGAACCGGAGTGGCTCGAGGACGAATACGGCCGAGTCGAGGTCTCGGCGATCGCGACCTACGGCGACGTCATCCACACGTTCGTCGCCCGTGCCGACTACGCGGGGCCGTACCTGCCGGGCTTCGTCCAGCAGCAGAGCGCCGTGGCCAACGGCGGGGGTGCCGGCTTGACGGTGCTCGACCATTGCGTCGGCAACGTCGAGCTCGGGAAGATGAACGAGTGGGTGGAGTTCTACGAGCGGGTGCTCGGCTTCGAGAACATCATCCACTACGACGACGCGCAGATTCACACCGAGTACTCGGCGCTGATGTCGAAGGTGATGGCGGACGGCGAGGGGAAGATCAAGTTCCCGATCAACGAGCCGGCCGAAGGGCGTCGGAAGAGCCAGATCGCGGAGTACCTCGACTACAACGGCGGCCCCGGCGTCCAACACGTCGCGGTGCAGAGCAACCACGTCGTCCGGACCGTGGAGACGATGCAGCAGCGCGGCGTCCTCTTCCTCGCAACCCCCGATGCGTATTACGAAGACGCATTCGCGCGGGTCGGAGAGATCGAGGAATCCTGGGCCGATCTCCGCCGGCTGGGGATCCTCGTCGACCGCGACGAGGACGGCTACCTGCTCCAGATCTTCACGAAGCCCACGCAGGACCGGCCGACGCTCTTCTTCGAGGTGATCCAGCGTCACGGGGCGCGCACGTTCGGAGAGGGCAACTTCAAGGCGCTCTTCGAGGCGATCGAGCGCGAGCAGGCACTGCGCGGCAATCTTTGAGCCGCGGGGGGAACAGCCGGTTCCCCCCACGAGCCCCCCTCCCTTGGCCACGCGTGCTGGATCGCTCGTGCGCTCCGGCGAGAGCGCGGTCTCGCCTCCGCGCGCAGGAGGAAGTTCCACCAACAGCGTCTTCGACCTCCGTGACGGCGCCGGGCCTCTAGGATCGTTTCGACATGTCTACGAGAGCTCAGGCTGCCACTCTCCGTCTTGCCGTCTTTCCGCGGGTCGGCCTCGTTGCCGACACCGCGCTCGTCCTCGCCGGCACCGGTCTCGTCGCTGCCGCCGCGCAGGTCTCGATCCCCTTCCAGCCTGTTCCCCTGACGGGGCAGACCTTTGCCGTTGTCCTCGTCGGCACCTCGCTCGGCGTCGTCCGCGGCGCCGCGAGCCTTGCGCTCTACCTCTGGCTCGGGGTCGCCGGCGCGCCGATCTACGCCGACGGCAACCACGGCTGGAGCGTGCTCACCGGCGCGACGGGGGGCTACATCGTCGGCTTCGTGCTCGCCGCGGCGGCGACCGGCTACCTCGCCGAGCGCGGGTGGGACCGCAGGTTCTCTTCCGCGGTCGGGGCGATGCTGACCGGGAACGTGATCATCTACGCGGTCGGGCTGCCCTGGCTCGCGGTCGTCCTGAACACGAACCTGGAGCAAACGCTCGAATTCGGCCTCTACAAGTTCGTCCCGGGCGACCTGCTGAAGCTGTACCTCGCGGCTGCGCTTCTGCCGACGGCTTGGCGGGTCGTCGAGCGAGTGCGCCGCTCGTAGCCGTCCTTCGATGAGCCCGCAGCGACGCACCGCGCTCGTCTCGGTCGCGGCCGCCTGCGTGCTGATCGCGCTCAAGCTGTCGGCAGGCGTCGCGTCCGGCTCGCTCGGGCTGATCTCCGAGGCGCTCCACTCCGGCACCGACCTCGTCGCGGCGCTCTTGACGTTCTTCGCCGTCGGCGTCGCAGGCCGGCCGGCCGACGAGCAGCACCAGTACGGCCACGGCAAGGCCGAGCATCTCGCGGCACTGTTCGAAGCGTCGACGCTGGCGCTGGTGAGCGCCGGCGTCGCCGCGCTCGCCGTCGCTCGTCTCGGAGGCTGGATCGAGATCAAGGTCGACGCCGCGTGGTGGGCGTTCGTCGTCATCGCCTTCGTGCTCGCGATCGATGTCTCCCGTACGCTCGTCTCGCTGCGGACGGCCCGTCGCTTCAAGAGTGCGGCGTTGCTTTCGAACGCGCTCCATTTCGGCAGCGACTTTGCGGGCTCGCTCGCAGTGCTCGCCGGCCTCGTCGCCGTGCGGGCCGGCTGGGCCGCGGGCGACTCGGTCGCCGCGCTGTTCGTCGGGGCCCTCGTGCTGAGCGCGGCGGTGAGGCTGATGCGCAGGAACGTGGACGTGCTGATGGACCGGGCGCCGGCCGATGCCGAGGCGGCTGCGGAGCGGGCCATTGCGGCGCTCGAGCCCGCGGTGACGCTGCGGCGCCTGCGCATGCGCTCGGCGGCTGGCCGGCACTTCGCCGACGTCGTGATCGCCGTCGCCCCCGATTCGGCCGTCGGCCAGGGGCACGCCGCGGCGGACGCGGTCGAGGAGGCGGTCGAGCGGGCGCTACCGGAGACCGACGTCGTCGTCCACGTCGAGCCGAGTGAGGAGGACGCGGTCACGCGCGAGCTCGCGCACGCGGCTGCGATGGGCGTGGCCCGGGTCCGCGAGATCCACAACATCAACGTCGTGCACGTGGGCGGGCGCACCGAGGTCTCGCTCCACCTGAAGCTGCCCGGGGATGTCTCTCTGGCCGAGGCGCACGCCGTCGCGAGTCAGGTCGAGCGCACGATCGAGCGGGCGCTGCCTGCCGTCGACGCGGTTCGAACTCACCTCGAACCCCTGGCCGAGGAGGCGGAGGGACACGCCCGGTCCGGCCCGGAGTCCGCTCGCGATGCCGAGCTGATCACCCGGATCGCGGCGGCCGAGGCGGGCACGGGGCCGCGCGAGCTTCGCTTCTTGCAGACGGTCGACGGCCTGGTCGTCTTCCTCACCCTCGGCCTCGACCCCGACGTGCCGCTTGCCGAGGCTCACGCGCGCGCGAGCCTGATCGAGGAGCGGATTCGGCGCGAGCTTCCGGGTGTCTCAGACGTGATCGTCCACACCGAGCCATGAGAGCCTGGCCGGAAACCCCACCGCGCCGGCTGCGGCGCGAACCGCGCCCTGGCTTTGTCCTCAGTCACCCCGATATGCCCCGCATATCGGGGCTCCCTGCGTCCGTGCCAGGACACGGTTCACGGGCACCCCGACATCGCCGGGGTTCCCGGCCAGGCCCTTGAGACTCTGCATGTTCACCCCGAAGGAGCTCGCCCTCGAGCGTGGCTGGCCCGGCCGGATCGAAGGCGACCGCGTGGTCCAGCTGGCGGCCCAGACGCTCCAGTCCTTCTTCACGGGCGGCGGTCAGGCGCGCGAGCACGCCGAGTACCGGCTCGACGAGGTCGCTCTCCGGCCGCCGGTGCTCCGCCCGCCGTCCGTGCGCGACTTCTACGCCTTCGAGCAGCACGTGAAGACCGCGCGGGCCTCGCGCGGCGGGGAGGTGCCGGCCGAGTGGTACCAGGAGCCGGTGTTCTACTTCTCCAACCCGGCGGCGATCTACGGCCCCGAGGACGCGGTCCCGTATCCGCAGGGCACCGAGGAGCTCGACTACGAGCTCGAGGTCGCGGCGATCATCGGCGCAGACGGCGCGATCGGCGGCTTCACCGTGATGAACGACTGGTCCGCCCGCGACCTGCAACGGGTGGAGATGCGCGTCGGGCTCGGCCCGGCGAAGGGCAAGGACTTCGCCACCAGCCTCGGACCGCTCGTGGTCACCCCGGACGAGTTCGACGGGACGGCGGGAGCGATGGTGGCGCGCGTCAACGGCGAGGAGCGCTCGCGCGGCGAGCTCGGCGAGCTGCACTTCTCGTGGGAGCGGATCCTCGCCCGTGCCACCCTGAACACGCGCCTGTTCTCCGGCGACGTGATCGGGTCGGGGACGGTCGGCACCGGTTGCATCCTCGAGCTCGGCGACGGCCGCTGGTTGCAGCCTGGCGACGTCGTCGAGCTCGAGGTCGAGGGAATCGGCGTCCTGCGCAACACCGTCGGCGCGCGTGGCTGAGGTGGCGGTCGTCGGCGGCGGGGTGAACGGCCTCGCGGCGGCCTACGAGCTGGCCCGCGCCGGTCACGACATCGTCGTCTACGAACGGTTCGAGGTCGGCCACGATCGAGGATCGAGTCACGGGCGATCGCGGATCTTCCGCCTTGCGTATGCCGAGCCGGAATGGGTGCGGCTGGCGCAGGAGGCACTTCAGGGCTGGCGGCGCTGGGAGCTGGAGACGGGCGAGCGGCTGCTCCAGCTGAACGGGCTGCTGGAGATCGTCTGCGACTTGGGCGAGAGCTCGGCGCCGACGCTCGAGCGGTGCGCAGTGCCTTGGGAACGCCTCGACGGCGACGAGGTTCAGCGACGTTTTCCCGTCCGCGTCCCGGCGCGCTCCTTCGGAGTCTTCCAGCCCGACGCAGGAATCGTCCACGCCGACCTCGCCCTGACCGCGCTGGCGCGGAGTCTCGACGTTCGCGAGCACGCACCCGTGCCGCGTCTCTCGTCGCTCGATGCCGCGGTCGTCGTGTGCGCCGCAGGATCCTGGGCGCGGGAGCTGCTCGCCGCCGAAGGGATCGACCTGCCCGTGAGGGTGACGCGCGAGACCGTCGCGTACTTCGAGCTCTCCGACCCGCGGCCGGTGCCCGCCGTGGTCTCGTTCAAGCCCGACCTGCACCAGCACGGCATGTACGCCCTCGCCGATCCCGAGCACGGCCTCAAGGTCGGTGTGCACCACGCCGGCCCGGAGGTCGATCCGGGCGGGGCGGGGGAGCCGGACCCGGAGCTCGTTGCGCGGATGGAGGACTGGGTGGCGGAGGCGTTCCCGCTCTGCGCTCCGAGGGCCGTGGCGGCGGAGACGTGCCTCTACACCACTACCGCCGACGAGCGGTTCGTGCTCGAGCGGCACGGTCGAATCGTGGTCGGCTCCGCGTGCTCCGGCCACGCCTTCAAGTTCGCCCCGGCGGTCGGTGCGCGGCTGGCCGCCCTCGCGGCCGAAGCGTTGTAGTCCCTATCGTCACGGTGTGAGCGAGGTTCGGAAGGGTCTGTCCGGGAACCCCGGTGATGCCGGGGCGCCCGCGAACCGTGATCCTGGCAAGGACGCATGGAGCCCCGATATGCAGGCATATCGGGGCGACCGAGGGCGCGGCCAGGGCGCGGTTCGCGCCGCAGCCGGCGCGCCGGGGCTTTCCGGACAGGGCCTTAACCCGACGCTGAAGGCGGTCAGCGACGCGGTGCTCGCCGTGGCCGCCGAGCTCGACGTCGAGGAGGTCCTGCAGCGGCTCGTCGAGGGCGCACGGGAGCTCGCCCAGGCTCGCTACGCGGCTCTGGGCGTGCCCGACGGCGAGGGCGGGTTCAGCCAATTCCTCACCGCCGGGATGAGTGAGGCGATGGTGGCGTCGCTCGGGCCGCTGCCGCGCCAGCACGGCGTGCTCGGGGCGATGCTCGAGGAGCGCCAGCCGTACTTGACGTCTGACATCCACGAGCATCCGCGCTTCCGGGGCTGGTGGCCGAAAGGCCACCCGGACATGCGCTCGTTCCTCGGCGTCCCGATCGTCGCGCGCGAGCGCGTGATCGGTGCCTTCTACCTCACCGACAAGGTTGGCGCGCTCGACTTCACCGGTGAGGACCAGGAGCTGATCGAGCTGCTCGCCGCCCATGCCGCGATTGCGATCACGAACGCGCGACTGTACGAGGAGAGCCGCGAGCTTTCCGTTCTGGCCGAGCGGAACCGCCTCGCGCTCGACCTCCACGACGCCGTCAGCCAGAAGCTGTTCGGCCTTGCCCTCGCAGCCGAGTCTGCGGGAACGTTGCTCGACCGCGATCCGGAGGCCGCACGCGACCAGGTCGCGAAGCTCCAGACGCTTGCCCAGGAGGCGCGGGAGGAGCTCCGCTCGCTCGTGTTCGAGCTCCGGCCCCCCGACCTGGAGCAGGACGGGCTGTGCGGGGCGCTGCGCAAGCACGTCGAGGTGCTGCGGCGGGTGCAGCCCGTTGCGATCGAGCTCGACCTCGACGCCGGCATCGAGCTTGACCCGAGTCGCGATCGAGAGCTCCTGCGCATCGCCCAGGAGGCGATCCACAACGCGCTTCGCCACGCCCGCGCGCGACAGCTCGAGGTGCGGCTGGGCCGGACCGACGGCCGCGTGCTGCTCGAGGTCGCGGACGACGGGGTCGGCTTCGATCCGGGCGCCCGTGAGCTTCGCGCGACCCACCTCGGCCTCACCTCGATGGAGGAGCGCGCCCGTCGTCTCGGTGCGACGCTCGAGATCCGCTCCGCTCCGGGCTCGGGCACCGTCGTCCACTTGGAGGCCGGCGATGACTAGGAGCTCATTGCAGAATGAAGCCTTGTGCCGCCGGAGCCCGCTGTGCGGCGCGATGCTTCGTCCTCAGTCGCGGCCATATGCACGCATATGGCCGTTCCCTGCGTCCTTGCCTCGCACTCGCACATCGACCTCCGGGCGACGAAGCGTCATTCTGCAATGAGCTCACCGATTCGAGTCTTGATCGTCGACGACCACGGAGTCGTCCGCGAGGGCTTGCGGACGTTCCTCGACCTCCAGGACGGAATCGAGGTGGTGGGCGAGGCTGCCGACGGTGAGGAGGCCGTCGGCGAGGCGGAACGGCTCCACCCGGACGTCGTCCTGATCGACCTGGTGATGCCGAAGCTGGACGGCGTCCAGGCGATGCGCCGCCTCCGCGAGCAAGCGCCGAAGGCGCGCGCGATCGTGCTGACCAGCTACCTCGAGGACGAGCGGCTGCTGCCGGCGATCCGCGCCGGTGCGTCGGGCTACTTGCTCAAGAGCGTCCAGCCGCAGGAGCTGGCCCGTGCGGTCCGGGCCGCCGCTGCGGGCGAGGTGCTGATCGACCCGGTCGTCGCGGCTCGGCTGGTCGAGACGCTCGCCGACGGCCGCGAGGACCGCGCCGAGCAGCTGACGCCGCGCGAGCGGGAGGTGCTCGCGCTCGTCGGGCGAGGGTTTGCGAACAAGCGCATCGCCAGCGAGCTCGGGATCGCCGAGAAGACGGTGAAGACCCACGTCGGCAACGTGCTCGCGAAGCTGGGCGTCGCCGACCGCACGCAGGCGGCGCTCTACGCAGCTCGCCTCGACCTCCGGTCCTAGGACCAATTGCCCCTGGCACTTCGGCCGCTCGGGTCCTAGCCTGGAGGCATGCCAGTCGGAATCGTCACCGGAGCCTCACGCGGCCTGGGCCGCGCCCTCGTCGGGGCCCTCGTCGAGCGTGGATGGCGGGTCGTGGTCGACGCCCGCGACGGAGAGGCGCTGCGTCGCGAATGGGATGATCGGCGGGACGTGGTCGTCGTCGCCGGCGATGTCGCCGACCCCGGCCATCGCCGTGGATTGGTCGACGCGGCCGGCGCGTCGATCGATCTCGTCGTCAACAACGCGAGCACGCTCGGGCCGAGCCCGCTGCCGTCGCTGGCGGATTATCCGCTCGACGATCTGCGGCAGGTCTACGAGGTCAACGTCCTCGCGCCGCTCGCACTCGTCCAGCAGGCGCTTCCCCGGCTCGCCGACGGCGCGCGCATCCTCAACGTCACCTCCGACGCCGCGGTCGAGGCGTACGCGGGCTGGGGCGGGTACGGAGCGAGCAAGGCGGCGCTGGAGCAGCTGAGCGCTGTGCTGGCGGCCGAGCACCCTGAGCTGCGCGTGTACGCGGTCGATCCAGGCGACATGCGCACCCGGATGCACCAGGATGCCTTTCCGGGAGAAGACATCTCCGACCGGCCGCCGCCGGAGGAGAGCGTCCCCGGCCTGCTTGCCCTCGTCGAAGGCGACCTCCCGAGTGGGCGCTACCGTGCGGGCGACGTGATGCGGGTGCCGGTATGAGCGCGCTCGCGTTCGAGCTGCCCACTCGCCTGGAGGCGCACGAGCCGCCGGAAGCTCGCGGCGTTCGCCGCGACGGCGTGCGGCTCATGGTCGCGACGCGCCACGACGGGCGAATCGTGCACGCCCGCTTCCGGGACTTGCCGTCGTTCCTCTCGGCCGGCGACCTGGTCGTGGTGAACGTCTCCGCGACCCTCGCGGCCGCGGTTGCGGCCGTGCGCGAGGACGGAACGGCACTCGATCTCCATCTGTCGACACCCGCGCCGCGGCTCGACGGTAGCTACTGGGTGGTCGAGCTCAGGCGCGACGGGCGGCCGTTCACGGATGCGCGCGACGACGAGCAACTCGAGCTGCCGGGCGGCGGCCGCGCCAGGCTCGTCGCCCCATATGCGAACGGAAACCGCCTGTGGCTCGCCCGTCTCGACCACCCGGGCAGCCTCGAGTCCTACCTCGGCCGTCACGGCCGGGCGATCCGGTACGCCTACGTCCAGGAGACCTGGCCGCTGTCCGTCTACCAGAACGTCTACGCGCTCGAGCCGGGCAGCGCCGAGATGCCGAGCGCAGGGCGTCCGTTCACCGCCGAGTTGATCACGAAGCTCGTCGCCCGCGGGGTCCTCGTCGCCCCGCTGACGCTCCACACCGGCGTCTCCTCGCCGGAGCGGCACGAGTCCCCCTACGCCGAGCGCTACCGCGTCCCGGAGGAGACCGCCAGGCTCGTCAACGCGGTTCACGGCTGGGACGGCCGCGTCATCGCCGTCGGCACCACCGTCGTCCGAGCGCTGGAGACGACCGTCCAGCCGGACGGAACCGTCGCGGCGGGCGAGGGCTGGACGAACCTGATCGTCACCCCCGAGCGAGGGCTGCGGGCGGTCGACGGCCTGCTCAGCGGCTGGCATGAGCCGAACGCGTCGCACCTGGAGCTGCTGCGGGCCGCGGCCGGCGACGAGCTCCTCGAGCGATCCTACGACGAGGCGCTGGCGCGCGGCTACATGTGGCATGAGTTCGGCGACAGCCATCTGATCCTGCCCTGAAGAAAGGAGAAAGGAGAGCGGTGCCCCGCCCAAAGCTCGTCGGGATCAACCACGTCGCCCTGGAGGTGGACGACGTCGACCAGGCGCTCGAGTTCTACGGCAGCGTGTTCGAGCTCACCCTGCGCGGACGCTCGCGTGGAGCTGCGTTCATCGACATCGGCGACCAGTTCATCGCGCTGATGCGGGCTCCGTCCCATGCGCCCGACGGCACCCGCCATTTCGGACTCGTCGTCGACGACAAGGACGCCACCCGCCGGGCGCTGGAAGCAGCCGGCGTCGAGATCTCGCCCGGCCGTTCACTCGACTTTCTCGACCCGTTCGGGAACTTCGTCCAGGTCGTGCAGTACGACGAGATCCAGTTCACGAAGTCCGACCGGATCCTGGCCGGGATGGGCCTCGCGCTCGAGAAGACCGAGCGGGCCCTCGGCGAGCTGCGGGACAAAGGCCTGGCCTAGAAGACGTGGGGGAACCCACGTTCCCCCACCATCGCCTCGTCGGGGCGTCGGTATCCTCCAAGGCATGCCGATGTACCAGCGGCTGGGGGACGTTCCCCGGAAGCGACACATCCAGTTCCGCGACAACGGCACGCTGCTGACGGAGGAGGTGTTCGGGCTCGAGGGCTTCTCGGGCAACGAGTCGATCCTCTACCACCTGCAATCGCCCTGCCGCGTCCGGGAGCTCGGTGCGTTCGAGCCGATCGTGCGCGAGGAATGGGTGCCTGAGGCGCACGCCCACCGCCACTTCCGTACCTGGGACGTCGCGCCGGAAGGCGACGAGATCACGGGTCGCCGGCTCCTGATGTGGAACCAGGACGTCGAGATCTCGCTGTGCCGCCCGAGCGAGACGATGGACTTCTTCTACCGGAACGGTGAGGGCGACGAGGTCGTCTTCGTCCACGAGGGCTCCGGAACCCTGGAGACGATCTTCGGCGACGTCCCGTACCGCGAGGGCGACTACGTCGTCATCCCGCGCGGGACCACCTACCGCTTTGCTCCCGAAGGCCCCCAGCGGCACCTCGTCTTCGAGTCGCCCGGGCTGATCGAGATTCCGCGCCGCTACCGGAACGAGTACGGGCAGCTGCTCGAGCACGCGCCGTACTACCACCGCGACATCCACCCGCCGGCGGAGCTCCACACGCATCGCGACCGAACCGAGCACGTCGTCAGGGTGCGCGTCCGGGACGGGTATCAGACCTACGTCCTCGACTATCACCCGTTCGACCTCGTCGGCTGGGACGGCTACGTCTACCCGTGGACGTTCAACATCAACGACTTCGAGCCGATCACGGGGCGAATCCACATGCCGCCGCCGTCGCACCAGACCTTCGAGGGGCGGAACTTCGTGATCTGCTCGTTCTGCCCGCGCAAGCTCGACTTCGACGAGCTCGCGATTCCGATCCCGTACCACCACTCGAATCTGAACTCGGAGGAGATGATCTACTACGTGTCGGGGAACTTCTCCTCGCGGAAAGCGGTCGACGTCGGGTCGATCACGCTCCACCCGTCGGCGATCCCGCACGGGCCGCACCCTGGGCTCGCGGAGAAGTCGATCGGGATGACCGAGACGCACGAGCTCGCGGTGATGTGCGACACGTTCCATCCGCTGCGGCTGACCGCGTTCGCGCGCGGCCTGGACGACGGCACGTACATGTACTCCTGGTACGAAGAGCCGGGCTCGGCGAGCCACGACGAAGACCCCGCCGGGGTCACGAGCCACTTCTGAACCTCGTCCTCGATTGGGACGGGACGATCACGGAGCACGACACGCTCCTGATGGTGCTGGAGGAGTTCGGTGACTGGGAGGCGTGTCAGCAGCTCGGCAAGCAGCTCTTCGCCGGTGAGATCACCCTGCACGAGGAGATCGAGCGGCAGTTTGCGACCGTGACCGCACCGCTCGACGACGTCGTCTCCTGGCTCCTCGAGAACGCGCGCGTCCGGCCCGGCCTCGCGGAGCTCGTCGAGCGGTTCCAGCCGCTCGTCGTCTCGAGTGGGCTGAACGAGCTGATCGAGCCGGTGCTCGCGCGCGAAGGCGTGCAGGTCGAGCTGGTCGCGAACCGCGCCGAGCCCCGCTCCGACGGCTGGCGCGTGCACTGGCGGGACGAGTCGATCTGCGACGTCTGCGGCCAGCCGTGCAAGCGGGTGCTCATGCCGACGGACGGCGAGCTCGTCTACGCGGGCGACGGTTTCTCGGACCGCTGCGTGGCCCTCTCTGCCGACCGAGTCTTCGCCCGCCGGGGCCTCGCGGCGTACCTGGACGAGCAGGGCGTCGCGTACGAGTGGTTCGACGACCTGCACGAGATTGCTGCTGCGCTTTCCTGAGCCGTACGACTTCGACGTCTCGACCGAGCGCTTCCGGGCCTTCGGGCCGGACCTCGCGAACCTGTGGCGGGAGGGCGGGCTCCACCGGGTGGTCGCCGGGCGGGAGGTGCGGATCGAGGCGGCGTCGGGTGGCGTCGAGGTCGAGCCGCTCGACGCGGAGATCGAGAACGAGGTACGCACGCTGCTCGGCGGGCCGTTCGACCTCGGCGCCTTCGCGGCCTGGGCGCGCACGGCCGACGAGGTCGTGCGGCGCCTCGCCGGCCGGATCGCCGGGTTCCGCCCGCCGCTCGCGCCGGACCCCTTCGAGGCGCTCGTCGGTGCGATTACCGCGCAGCAGGTCTCGCTCTTCGCCGCCTTCGCGATTCGCAACCGCCTGATCGAGCGGTTCGGCAAACGGGCGGAGTACGCGTACGCCTTCCCAACCCGCGAGCGCCTCGCCCGCGCGCGCGAAGAACAGGTCGTCGCCGTCGGCTTCTCGCGACGGAAGGCGGAGTACGTCGTCGCGCTGGCCCGGTCCGACCTCGACCTCGCTGCGCTCGCCGACCTGCCCGACGAGGAGGTGAAGGAGCGGATCACCGCGCAGCGAGGCCTCGGCGAATGGACTGCCGACTGGTACCTCGCCCGGCATCTCGCCCGGCCTCGAGCCTGGCCGGCCGGCGACCTCGGCCTGCGCAAGGCGGTGGCCGCCTTCTATGGTGAGGTCGACGTGCGAGCGATCGGACAGCGCTTCGACCCCTTCCAGAATCTCGTCGCGCACTACCTGCTGACGGGCCTGCGGGTGGTCGGGACATGACAGACGAAGCCGAGCGCAAAGCCGAAAGCGAAGCTGTCGAGGTTGGTGCGAGGCGATGTGGTGACGCCGGAGGCGTCAACGTCCGCCGCGCGACGGAGGCCGACGAGCCGATCCTGCACGAGCTCTGGGAGGAGTTCGAGGCGGAGGTTCCGGCGTCGCCCGAGTTCGTCGAGAGCTGGGAGGAGGAGTGGCAGGACGTCGCCGCCGACATCGCCGGTCGCGGTGCGGTCTTCCTTGCCGAGGACGAAGAAGGGGTTGCCGGGTCGGTGCGCGCGAAGATGATCGAAGGGGACGTCTGGTACGTCGTGTTCGCGCACGTGCGTCCTCGCGCGCGGCGGCGCGGCATCCTCAAGGAGCTTCTGCGCGAAGTCCTTCGCGAGGGGAAGGAACGCGGGTCGACGCGGGTTACCCTCGACGTCATGGCCGACAACCACGTCGGACTGGCCGTCTGGAAGCGGCTCGGGTTCGTGGACGCCAAGCACTACCTGGCGACCGGTCTCGACGAGCTCGAGGCGAGGCTCGCCGACGGCCAACGCGCTCCATCCAGCGGCGCGGTCTACGTCCAGACGGACGACCGGGACGCGGTCGAGCGGTGGGTCGCCAAGTACCTCCCACGGATCGGCCGGTCGGAGTCGACGAGCGTCTCCGAGCCGGCCAACGGCTGGACACGCGTCGACGACGATCTCTGCAGCCGCTACCCGAAGGCGCTTCGGCGTCTCGGCCGCGAGCTTTCGCTCGCCAGCGGCGCGATCGTCCTCACGCTGGGGATCGAGGAGGGCGCGGTCGTCCGCTACATCCTCTGGGATCGAGGCGGGGTCGCCGACGAGTACGCGTCCGTACCCGAGCACTTCGCGCCATTGCCCCCCGGCGACGTGGTCGCGCTCGCCGCGAACCCGACCGTTGCCCAGCGGCTGACAGGTGCAGATCCCGCGCGGGTGCGAGACGTGGCCCGGACGGCATCCTCGCCCGACGAGCTGCCGGCCCCCGAGCAGCTTGTCCGCGAGCTGGCCGAAGTCCTCGGGGTAGGCTGACCCATGCTCACCCTCTACGACGCCGACCGCTGTCCGTTCTGCGCCCGCGTGCGCATCGTCCTCGCCGAAAAGGGCCTCGAGTACGAGACGGTGACGATCGACCTCTCCGACCGCCCCGCATGGCTGTACGAGAAGAACCCACTCGGCAAGGTGCCCGTCCTCGAGGAGGACGCCTTCGTTCTGCCCGAGTCCGCCGTGATCATGGAGTACCTCGAGGAGCGGTACCCCGAGCCGCCGCTGCTTCCGACAGATCCTGCCGCGCGAGCGCTCGTGCGCCTGCGGATCGCACGGTTCGACCACGCTCTCGGGGACGCGTACTACGCGTTCCGCCGCGGGGAGGACGGGTCCGGAGAGGAGCTTTCCCGCTGCCTCTCGTTCGTCGAGCGTCGACTCGCATCCGAGCCGTCCTCGTTCGACCTCGCCGAGATCGCGTATGCGCCGTGGCTGATCCGGCTGCGCGACCTCCTCGACTTCGACCTAGGCCCGTACCCGGCCGTCCTCGAGCGGCTGCATCGCCTTGCCGAGCTTCGGTCCGTGGCCGCGGAGATCGACGTCGTCGCCGCCCTTCCGAGATGAAGCTCGCGTTGCTCCACGCGCTTCCGTTCGACGAGCGGATGTGGGAGCCTCAGCTCGAGGCGTTCGGCGATCACGAGGTGCACGCACCGAACCTGTACGAGCTCGGGTCGAGCACGGACGAATGGGCACTGAACGTTCTCCAGCGCGTTCCCGGGCGCCTCGTCGCGATCGGAGCTTCGATGGGCGGCTACTGCGCCGGCGCGATCGCCAGGCTCGCGCCGGAGCGGCTCGAGGGCATCGTCTTCACGGGCTCGCGCGCCGACGCGGATCCGCCCGAACGCCGGCCCCTGCGCGAGCACTGGATCGAGACCGCGCGGTCACGCGGCGGGGAAGGGCTCTGGGACGTCGCCGCGCGGAGCTTCTTCTCCGAGGCGGCCGCTCCGGCCGTGGTCGAGCGCGCCCACGGACTCGCCGCCGAGCAGGATCCGGACGACCTCGTCCGGGCGGTCGAGGCGATTCGCGACCGGGCCGACTCGACCGAGGCGGTGACGAGCGAGATCCCGCTGCTGGTGGTCGTGGGCGAGGATGACCCCCTGATTCCCCCTGAGGTCGGTCGCGCGCTCGCCGCTGCGGCCCCGAACGCTCGGCTCGAGGAGCTCGAGGGCGCCGGCCACATGCCGAGCATGGAGCGCCCCGACGAGTTCAACCGGATCGTCTCCGCGTTCCTGGGTGAGCTGTGAGAGTCGCTCGTCTTCGACTCGCTCTCGCGGGGGAAACGGCCACTGCACGCGAAGCGTGCGAAGCAAACAGGGCCCCCTTCCGCGGGGCGCCGAAGGTGCCCCGCGTGCCCCCTTCCCCAAGACAGCTCGCACCCCAGGGACCGTCACATGCCGCGCCCGCCATGTCGGTCGCGGCGACGGAAGCATGGGGGCGGTCGAGGCCGGAATGAACGACCTTCCTCCCGTCGTGGACGCAGCCTGGGTCGCCGCCCACCTTGGCGAGCCCGACCTACTGGTCGCCGACGTACGCGGGCCGAACGCGCACATGCGCGGCCACATTCCCGGCTCGATTCCGCTCGTGCTCGGCTCGCCCGCTCCGGTCACCGACCGCGAGGTGCTGGACGCGCTTGCGGCGGAGGTCGGGCTGCGGCTGCGACGTCACGGGGTGACGGGCAAGGAACGGCTCGTGCTCTACGATCGAGGCGACGGGATCGGAGCCTCGTCGTCGGCCCAGCTCGCCGAGCTTGCCGGGCATCCGGCCGTGGCGGTCATGGTGGGCGGCATCGCCGCCTGGGAAGGCGAGCTCGCGAAGGGAGTGGTGGAGCTGGACAAGAACCGGATCGAGCTCGATCCACGGCTCGAGGTGGTGCCCACGCTGGAGGAGCTCCGCGGCCGACTCGACGACCCGGAGCTGACGATCCTCGACGTGCGCCGGGACGACGAGTTCGCCGGCAAGGGCGGATACCCCTGCGACCCCCGCCAGGGTCACATCCCCGGTGCGCGCCACCTCGAGGTCGGGCTGCTCTTCGCTGCTCCAGGTACGCCACTCCCCCCGGACGAGATCCGCGCGGTCGTGGGCCTTCCCGAAGGGTCCGAGATCGTCGCCTACTGCCACTCGGGCTCCCGCTCGGCGCTTGCTTCGATGGCGCTCCGTGCCGCCGGCTACCGGGCGCGGAACTACCCCGGCTCGTGGCACGAGTGGTCCCGCCACGACGAGCTCCCGGCCGAGTGACGTGGGGGAACCTCCGCGCGGAGGCGAGACCGCGCTCTCGCCGGAGCGCACGGCGATTTGCCACGCGCGCCAAGGAGGGGGACCGTGGGGGACCATGGGTTCCCCCACGCTTGCTAGACGGCGACGGCCGCGCGCTCGGAGACCTCGAGGAAGCTGCCGCAGAGGCTTCTGCCGAGCTCGTTCCAGGCCCCGATTCTCTGCTCCGTCTCGGCCTCGAGCTTGGCGCGGTCGAGATCGAGCGGGAACTCCTCCTTGTCGGCGAGCCAGCTGCGGACGGTCTCGAGCGTGACTTCGGCGTGAAACTGGATGCCCCACGCCGCGTCTCCGAGGCGGAAGGCCTGGTTGCAGCAGGCGCTCCCTGCGAGCTCCTCGGCGCCGGCCGGGACGTCGTAGGTGTAGTAGTGCCACGCGAACGCGTCGAAGCTCGACGGCAGACGCGAGCAGAGGGGGTCGGCTGCGGCGGCGTCGGTCAGCGTTGTGGGCACCCAGCCGATCTCCGGTCCCGCCTCGAGTGGGTACACGCGCGCACCGACGGCCTTGGCGATCAGCTGGACCCCGAGGCAGACGCCGAGCATCGGCACCCGCCTGTCGAGCAGGCGCTGGATGAAGAGGTTCTCTTCGCGCAGCCACGGGTGGCAGTCGTCCTGGTCCGCGTGCATCGAGCCGCCGAGCACGAGCACCGCGCCGTAGTCGTCGATCGGCCGAGGCGGCGGTGTGCCCCAGGCGAGGGACCACTCCTCGCATCGATGTCCCGCTTCCTCGGCGGCCTCTCCGAACACGCCCGCCCGGCAGTTGGCGCCGTGGATCACGGCGAGGACGTTCATCGGGCGAATTGCGCCCGATGAACGTGGGGAGGGGGCCCGGGGGAACCGGGAGGTGCCCTCAGCAACGACGGCCTCTGAAAGAAGGGGGCTCGCGGGGAAACATGTGTGCCCCCGCGGGAGCGAGCCGAAGGCGCGCGACACGTTCACAGGCCGAACTCTAGCTGCCCTGTCGCCGGGGGCTCGATCCCGCCCATGGCGGGGATCTCGCGCTCGTCCAGCAAGCCGCGCAGGACCCGTGCGCTGCGAGGCGCGTAGTCGTAGCGGTTGTTGTTGAAGAGCGCGTACACCTCGTCGGCCCGGCCGGAGAGCTCGGCCAGCGGCTCGACCCAGTCCTCGAGCTCCTCGCGGTCGTAGAGCCAGTCGAACCGCTCGGCCGACGTCTTCCCCCTCAGGTTCCACGTCCGCCAGTTGCGGCCGTGGAAGCGCACGTACGCGACGGGGTGCGTCGCCGCGGCGATCCTGGGCAACACGTTGCTCGCACGTGTTCGGGGCGAGTCGACGGAGACGTAGGCGAGGCGGTGCCGCTCGAGAAACGAGAAGGTGTCCGCCCGCTCGTCCTCGTCGACCCACGATCGGTGGCGGAACTCGATCAGCGGCACGAGCGGGTCGAGCAGCGACGCGACGCCTGCAAGCTCGTCCAGCGCCTCGCGCGATTTCACGAAGCGAGGGGGGTACTGGAGGAGGACGCCGCGCAGCTTTCCTGCCTCTTCGAGCGGCGCCAGTGCCTCTCGGAAGGCGGCGAACGACTCCTTCTGCTCAGCCTGCCGGTGGCCGGTCATCTCCCCGCTCGCCTTGGCGTGGAAGACGAAGCCGGCCGACGTCCGTTCAGCCCACTTCGCAGCCGTCTCGGGAGAAGGCAGGTGGTAGAAGGGCGAATCGATCTCGACCGTGTCGAAGCGCTCGGCGTAGTAGGCGAGGCGTGCCGCCGGGGACGAGACGCCGCGCGGGTACCAGCGCTTGACGAGGCCGTCGTCCGCCCAGCTGCAGGTTCCGATCCGGATCGCCGCCATCCCGCCACCATAAGATTGCCCGGATGGACTCGCGTCCGGTGGGCGTGTTCGATTCGGGCATGGGCGGTCTGACCGTCCTGCACGAGTGTCTCGTGACGATGCCACACGAGGACTTCGTCTACCTCGGCGACGGCGCGCGTCTGCCGTACGGGCCGAGGCCGCTCCCGGAGGTCGCCCAGTTCGCGCACGAGATCGGCGCCTACCTGGAGGCGCAGGGCGTGAAGCTGATCCTGGTCGCCTGCAACGCCGCGACGTCGGCCGCGCTGCCCGGACTGCAGGAATCGCTCTCGGTCCCGGTGGTGGGCGTGATCACGCCCGAGGCGCACGCAGCCGTGCAGGCGACGCGGAACCGCCGGATCGGGTTGCTCGCGACGCAGCTGACGGTCGACGCCGGCCGCTACGAGCAGCTGGTGCGGACCCTCGACGCGGGTGTACGGATGACTTCGGTCGCCTGCCCGCGCCTCGTCCCTCTGATCGAGAGCGATGATCCGTTTGGCCCGGAGACGCTCGCTGCCGTGCGCGAGTACGCCGGGCCGTTGAAGGAGGCGGACGTGGACACGGTCGTCCTCGGCTGCACGCACTACCCGCTGATCCGCCCGATCTTCCAGCGGGTGTTCGGCCGAGGGGTGACGCTGGTCTTCTCGGCCGAGGAGACTGCGCGCGAGGTGGCGGAGACCCTGGCCCGCAAGGGCATCGAGAACGCCGCGGGCCGCGAAGGCGCCTACCGGTTCATGACGACCGGCGACGCGGAGGTCTTCCGCGTGACCGGCGCGCGCTTCCTGCAGCTTCCGATCGACGAGGTCGAGCGCGTGGAGCCGGCGGAGCTCGAGAAGGCGGCGGCGTGAATCGCGCGGACGGACGCCGGCACGACCAGATCCGCCAGCTCGAGATCGTGCCCGACTACCTCGAGCAGCCTCACGGCGCCGTCCTGTTCGCGCAGGGCAAGACGCGAGTCCTGTGCACGGCGTCGGTCGAGGAAGGGGTTCCCCGGTGGATGGCCGGCCGGGGGAAGGGATGGATCACGGCCGAGTACTCGCTTCTGCCGGCGTCGACGGGCCAGCGCACCCAGCGAGAGGCGAGCGCCGGCAAGCAGAAGGGCCGCACGGTGGAGATCCAGCGCCTGATCGGCCGGGCGGTCCGGGCCGTGACCGACTTCGGGGCGCTCGGCGAGCGGACCCTGTGGCTCGACTGCGACGTGCTCCAGGCGGACGGCGGCACCCGCTGCGCGGCGATCTCGGGCGCCTGGGTCGCAGCGCGCCGCGCGCTCGACCGCTTCGGTCTCGCCAAGGCCATGCCGGGCTCGGTCGCTGCGATCTCGCTCGGGATCGTCGGCGGCGAGATTCTGCTCGACCTCGACTACTCGGAGGACTCGACCGCCGACGTCGACCTGAACGTCGTCATGACGGGCGACGAACGGCTGGTCGAGGTGCAGGCGACCGCTGAGCGCGTTCCGTTCGGACGCGATCAGCTCGACGAGCTGCTCGAGCTGGCTGCGCGGGGGATCGGCCTGATCGCCGTCGCCCAGCAGGAGGCAGTCGATGCACCTCGTCGCTGACCTGCCCACGCTCGGCTGGGACGAGACCCTTCTTCGCCTGGTCGTCGCCGCCGGGCTCGGCGGGGTGATCGGACTGGAGCGCGAGCTGGACGAGAAGGCAGCAGGGCTGCGCACCCACATGCTCGTCTCCGTGGGTTCGGCGCTGTTCACGCTCGTCGGCGCGTACGGCTTCGCGGACTTCTTCGGCGGCAACACCGTCAGCTTCGATCCGTCGCGCGTCGCGGCCCAGATCGTCACCGGGATCGGATTTCTGGGCGCCGGGGTGATCTTCCGCCAAGGCTTCACCGTTCGCGGTCTGACCACCGCAGCAAGCCTGTGGCTGGTGGCGGCGATCGGCATGGCGGCGGGAGCCGGCTACTGGGAGGGCGCGCTGATCGCGACCGTCGCCGCGATCGTCAGCCTGCGGCCGCTCGAGTGGGTGAAGGAGCGGATGCTCCCGCAACGTGGGGCGACCCGGATGGTGGTCGATCTCGCCGACGGTGCTGCGAGCGGCGAGGTCCTGACCGCGCTCGAGCGCGTGGGCGACCTGCTCGCGCTGCGACGTGACGGCAAGCGCCTGGAGATCGAGCTTCGCCTGGACCGCGCCGCGAGGACGGCGGCCCTGGACGCCGTGTCCTCGTTGGCACAGGTCGAGGAGGCCCGCTGGCAGAGGTGAGAGCTCCGGACGGGGCGCTCCTGACGGCGACGCTCTGCTCCCGGAACGAGCACAAGCGCCGCGAGCTCGAGGCGGCGCTTCCGGGGTGGACGATCCGGCTGTTGGACGCCCGCGACTTCCCACCCGAGACCGGCGAGTCCTACGTCGACAACGCCCGCGCCAAGGCGCGATTCGGCCGCGACGTCGGCCCTCCGACTGACTGGATGCTCGGCGAGGACTCCGGCATCGAGGTCACGGCGCTCGGCGGAGCCCCGGGTGTCCACTCGGCCCGCTGGGCCGAGGATCCGATCGCGGAGCTGCTGCAGGAGCTCGCCGGTTCCGACGACCGCCGCGCCCGCTACGTCTGCGAGCTCGTCGCGCTCGGCCCGGACGGGCGGGAGGTGCGCGGAACCGGGACGCTCTCCGGGCACATCGCCAGTGCGCAGCGGGGGTCCGAGGGGTTCGGCTACGACCCGATCTTCGTTCCGGAGGGGGCGACCCGGACGGTTGCGGAGCTGGGGAACGCCTGGAAGCGCAGCCACTCGCACCGCGCGCGAGCGGCCGCCGCGCTCAGGAGCGCGCTCGCAGCAGGTTGACCTCGGCCCCGAACACAATCACGTTCGCCATCACGTAGAACCAGATCAGGAGCAGCGCAGGTCCGCCGAGCGCCTGCGCGGCCGGCACGTGCTTCGAGAGTCCGATGTAGACCGGCAGCACCTGGAAGGTCGCCTCCAGCGTCACGGTCGCGACGATCGCACCCGGGAGGACGTCGCGCACCCGGAGCTGCGTGTTCGTGAGGAAGCGGTACGAGGAGACGAGGAAGACGAACACGGCCAACGACGAGACGGCCACCGACAGGGCGTACGCGACGTAGCGGTTGCCGAGGAACCCCGGTGCGAAGCGATTGAGCAGGTGGGCGCCGAGGCCCCCGATGAGCAGCCCGGCGAAGAGGGTGACGAGCGAGGCCAGCATGAACACCACCGCGAGCGCCTTCCCGTGCAAGAAGGGCCGGTTGGGACGGCCGTAGACGATGTTGAAAGCCGACTCCAGGACGCTGAACAACGAGAGCGACGACCAGAGGAGGAACCCTCCGCCGACCAGCCCGAGCGAGGTCGCGTTGCGCTGGATCGTCCGGATCACGGTGACGATGCTCGAGATCGAGGCGTCCGGGAAGATCCGCTGGAGCTCGGTGACGAAGTAGCTCGACTCGTCGGCGCGGCCCGACAGACCGAAGAGTGCGAGCGAGATGAAGAGGAGCGGGACGAAGGAGAGCAGCGCGAAGTAGGCGATCATCGCAGCCAGATG
The DNA here is from genome assembly GCA_963719325.1 of uncultured Actinomycetes bacterium. Classification (GTDB taxonomy): domain Bacteria; phylum Actinomycetota; class Thermoleophilia; order Gaiellales; family Gaiellaceae; genus DATBLE01. The sequence continues at coordinate 45,602 of CAVRBW010000025.1, read as the reverse complement.
CGTGCCGCGGTCGGCGAAGAACTTCGAGAAGATGCGGCGAACGGCCACTGTGTTAGCGTTTCGCGCCGATGGATGCGGCGCAAGCGCTAGGCGACCTGACCGAGATTTCGTCTCAGCTCGAGGCCGCCGTCGTTCTCGATGCCGACGGCTCGTCCCTTGCGTCCACGCTCGACGAATCCCGATCAGGGGAGCTTGCACGAACTGCCCAGGAGCTGCTCGCGGCGGTGGGTCGGGTCCCGACCGACGGCGGGCGGCAGCTGGCGCAACTCGAGGTCTCGACGCGAGAGGGGAGCGTCTTCGTCGTTCGCGACGACACACGGACGATCGTGGCGACGACCGGCCCCGAGCCGACGGTCGGGCTCGTCTTCTACGACCTGAAGAGCTGTCTCCGGAGCATCGCCGCCGGCGAGAAGCCGAAGCCCAAGCGGCGTGCTCGAAAGGACGCCGAGCAGGAGGCGGGCGATGCCGCGGCGTAAGGTCCTCACGGGCGTTGTGCTCGCCACGGGCTCGCTGGCGGGCACGATCTTCTACCGGCGGCACGTCGCCCGCCGCCGCGAGCGGGTCGACGTCTACTTCGAGGACGGCTCGATGGTCTCGTTGACCGAAGGCTCGCCGGAGGCCGCGACGGTGCTTCCTCTTGCCCGGCGCATCCTCGAGACGGCGCGGTAGGGCACCCGAGTGGACGACGGCGCGCTCCTGGCTGCCCTGCGCGAGCACGCGTACCTGGAGGGCGACTTCGTCCTCCGCTCGGGAGGTCGGTCTCACTACTACCTCGACAAGTACCGCTTCGAGACGATTCCCGATCTGCTCGAGGCGATCGGCTCGCGGCTGGCGGCCAAGGTCGGGGAGGTGGAGCCCGACGCTCTTCGCCTGGCGGGGCCGGAGCTCGGTGCCGTGGCGCTCTCCGCCGCAGCCTCGCTCGCTTCGCGGCTGCCGTTCCTGATCGTGCGCAACGAGCAGAAGGCGCACGGAACGGGCAATCGCATCGAGGGCGTCTTCGAGGCCGGCGAGCTGGTCGTCCTGATCGAGGATGTCGTGACCGCGGGCGGGGCGGCTGCCGATGCCGTCCGAGCCGTTCGCCAAGCTGGTCTCCAATGCCGCACGGCCGTCTGTGTCATCGACCGGGAAGAGGGCGGTGTGGACGCCCTCGCGCGCCTTGGCGTGCGCTTGCACCCGTTGTTCCGTGCGGCCGAAGTCGTCGAGGGGCGGTTGGCTGCCGTGAAGCCGCATGGTTGAGCGGAATGCCCAAGGCTGCTAGGTTCCGCCCCGTGACCCATACGTCCAGAGGAGGAGCTAGGTGACGAAGCAAGAGTTCGTTGATGCGGTTGCTCAGAGAAGCGGGCTCAACCGCCGCGAGGCAGGCCAGGCCGTCGACGCTGTCCTCGAAACGATCACGGACGCCCTCAAGCGGCGCGATTCCGTCAGTTTCACCGGTTTCGGCAAGTTCGCGACGTCCGACCGCAAGGCGCGCATGGGCGTCAACCCACGCAACCCCGGCCAGAAGGTGCACATCCCGGCGGCGACGGTGCCGAAGTTCACCGCGGGAAGCTCGCTGAAGCAGGCAGTTCGCGGCTAGGAAGGTCTGAGCTCTTCCGAGTCGAAACCGAGGGCCGTGCCGAGTTGGTCTTGGCGCGGCCCTCGTGCTACACGGGGGTCGCAGGAGCGAGGGGACGTGGGCGGACCTCGGCATCTACCCTGTCGTTGATGGAAGCAGGCGCTGCCGTCGCGACCACCGCCTTCGCCGATCGGCTGGCGGCCGCGGTCGAGCAGAAGCGCAGCCAGCTCGTCGTCGGGCTGGATCCGGTGCTCGACCTCCTGCCGCTCGAGCTGCGCGGCGACGCTCACATCGGCAGGCCGGCGGCCGCCGAGGCTGTAGCTCGTTTCTGCTGCGGGATCGTCGACGCGGTCGCGCCATGTGCGGTCGCGGTCAAACCGCAGCTCGCCTTCTTCGAGGCGCTCGGCAGCGACGGCATTGCCGCGTTCGAACGCGTCGTCGGCTACGCGCGTGCCGCGGGCCTGCTCGTCATCGTCGACGGCAAACGCGGCGACATCGGCTCGACCGCACGCGCGTACGCCGACGCCTATCTGGAAGCGGCCGACGGGCGTGATCCGCTCGCAGACGCCTTGACGGTGAACACGTACCTCGGCCGCGACTCGCTCGAGCCGTTCGTCGCCGCCTGCCGGCGTGGAGGCAGCGGGCTGTTCTGCCTGGTGAAGACCTCGAACGCGGGCAGCATCGACGTCCAGGACCTCACGCTCTCTGACGGACGCCCGCTGTGGCAGCAGGTCGCCCTCCTCGTCCAGGAGCTTGGCGAGGAGCTGGTCGGAGAGTGTGGCCTCTCCAGCGTCGGAGCTGTCGTCGGGGCTACGCACCCGCGCGCGATCAGCGAGGCTCGCCGGCTCCTGCCCCAGGCGATCCTGCTCCTCCCGGGGGTCGGTGCTCAGGGGGCGACGCCCGCCGACATCGCGCGTGCGTTCACGAGCGGTCCGGCGAGCGCAGTCGTCAACGCGGCTCGATCCGTCATCTATGCGTTTCGGGAGTCGGACGAGGACTGGCGGACCGCGGCGGCCGCCGAGGCGGCACGCCTGAGCCACGAGGTGTGGAAGGTGTCGGGGTGGTAGACCGCCGGTTCCTTCCCGGCCGCGGGTACCGCCCGGTCGTTCTCTCCAGGGCGGTCGTACGGTACGTCGCGCCCGCGCTGTTCCTGATCGCGGTCACTGCCGTGGCGCTCGTCGTGCGCTCCGCTCTGCGATCCGATTCGCCTGCGGCGCAGACGCCGAGCACGGCCGTCGCGACGAGCAGGCGGTCCGGGGGCGCGGCGCCGCGCGCTGCCTCCGTGGCCAAGCGGTACTACGTGATTCGAAGCGGCGACACGCTCGGCGCGATCGCGACCAGGTTCTCGACAAGTGTGGATGCTCTCCTCCGACTCAACCCCGGAGTCGAGCCCACAGCTCTGATCCCGGGCCAGCAAGTCCGCGTCAAGTAGTCATGGTCCGCTGCACTGCCGCGCGCGGAGGCGAGACCGCGTTCTCGCCGGAGCGCAAGAGCGGTACGACCTGCGCGGCGAAGGAGGGGGCCCGTGGGGGGAGCATGGGTTTCCCCACGTTTCGCCGGCTGGCGCTCCTCGCGACGGCCCTGCTCCTTTCCGCCTCGACGGCATTCGCGGGGGCTCCGCAGGTCACCGGCCGCGCATACGTCGTCCAGAACGGCGTCACGGGCGAGGTCCTCGCGCACAGCCACGACCGCGAGCAGCTCCCGATCGCGAGCATCACGAAGCTGATGACGGTGCTGGTCGCACTCCAGCACTCCCGCCTCGACGACGTCGTCACGGTCAGCGCTCGAGCCGCCGCGGTCGGAGAGTCGTCGATCTACCTGCAGAGGGGCGAGCGGCTCACCGTCCGGGAGCTGGTCGAGGGAGCGTTGATCCAGAGCGCGAACGACGCGGCGGTCGCCCTCGCCGAGTACGTCGGCGGCAGCCAGGCCGAGTTCGTGGCGATGATGAACGCCGAGGCGGGACGGCTTGGGCTTCGTGACACCCATTTCGCGAACCCCGACGGGCTGGACGCACCCGGCCATTACTCGAGCGCCCACGACGTGACGCGGCTTGCCCGGATCGCGATGAAGGATCCGGTGATCCGCGCGGTCGTTGCCCGCCCCACGGCGGCGATCACCGGCGGTCGAACGCTGAAGACCTGGAACGACCTGCTCGGCAGGTTTCCCGGTGTGTTCGGCGTCAAGACCGGGCACACGACCGCTGCCGGCTGGTCCGAGGTTGCAGCCGCGCGTGCGCACGGGGTGACGATCTACGCGACGCTGCTCGGTGCCCCGTCGCGCGAGGGGCGCAACGGCGATCTCGAAGAGCTCCTCGCGTGGGGCATCTCGCGCTACCGACGAGTGAACGTGATCTCTCCCGAGCGGGTCTACGCCACCGCCGCCGCTCCCTACGGACGACGCTCGCTCGGGCTCGTCGCCACCGGCCGCGTCGCCCGAATCGTCCGCGTCGACCGGACGCTCGTCGAGCGCGTCGTCGCTCCGACGGTAGTCTCCCTCCCTGTGCGCAAGGGTCAGCCGCTCGGTGAGGTGCGGGTCTACGCCGGTTCGAAGCTGATCGCCACTCGACCGCTCGTCGCTGCGCGCCCGATCTCGCGTCCGGGATTCGTCGGCCGGACGGAGTGGTACGCGGGACGAACGCTGCACCACGTCGGGAGCTGGTTCTCGTGATCGTCACCGTCACGCTCAACGCCGCGATCGACAGGACGCTGACCGTGCCCAACTTCCAGCTCGGTCAACGACACCGCGCCAGCGCGGGCCTGACGCTCGCCGGCGGCAAGGGAATCAACGTCGCCCGTGCGCTGAAGCGGCTGGGCGTGCCCGTCGTCGCGACGGGACTCGCCGGTGGACGCACGGGAACGCGGGTCGTCGAGGAGCTGACCGGAGAGGCGATCCTCAACGACTTCGTCCGGATCGGCGACGAATCGCGCACGTCGACTGCCGTCGTCGACCCGACCGTCAGCACCTTCACGGAGATCAACGAGTGGGGACCCCACGTGTCAGCCGAAGAGCAGGAGATGCTGCTCGAGAAGGTCCACTACTTGTCCCGAGGCGCCGACTTCGTCATCCTGGCCGGATCTCTCCCGCGCGGTGTCGACCCGGGGTTCTACGGCGACCTGATCCGCGAGCTGAACCGGCGCCAGGTCCAGACCGTGCTCGACACGGACGGCGAGCCGCTCCGCCTCGGGCTCGAGGGCGAGCCGTATCTCGTCACGCCGAACCAGCGCGAGGCGGAGGCGCTCGTCGGGCAGGAGTTCTACGAGCTGCAGGACTTCGCCCTCGCGCTCGAGCACATCGCCGAGCTGGGCGCCCGCGACGTCGTCGTCACGAACGAGGGCGGCTGCTTCGCGAGAGTTCGCGACGGGCGGAAGGCTCGCCGCTACCACGCCGTGGCTCCGCACGTCGAGCCGGTCTCGGCAGTCGGCGCGGGCGACGTCCTCCTGGCGGCACTGATCGCCGCGCTGCTCGAGGGCAAGGGGCCGGAGGAGGCGCTGCGCGAAGCGGTCGCCGCCGGAACGGCGTCGACGCAAGAGGTGGGAGCGGGCCGCTTCGACCCGCGCGAGGCCGCGCGACTCGCTTCCGTCGTCGAGGTCGGCGACTTCGAAGCAGTGGTCTCCGAGCGGTAGCTTCAGGTCGGCCGGGCCCGACGCTAAGCTGGTCTCCTTGGAAGGGCTGGAGCTCGGAAGGATGGAAGTCGAGCGGCTCCTCGCGCTCGAGGAGAAGTTCGCCCGTGAGGGATTTGCCTTCGACGACGTGCTGCTCGTGCCGGCCGAGTCCGAGGTACTGCCGAACGACGTCTCCACGCGCACACACCTGACTCGCGAGATCGAGCTCTCGATTCCCGTCGTCTCCGCCGCGATGGATACCGTCACCGAGGCGCGGCTCGCGATTGCGCTCGCACGCGTCGGCGGGATCGGGATCGTCCACCGCAACCTCTCGATCGAGCACCAGGTTGCGGAGATCGACAAGGTGAAGCGGTCGGAGTCCGGGATGATCGTCGAGCCGGTCACGCTGCCGCCGAATGCGCCGGTCGCCGAGGCGCTCGACCTGATGGCGCGGTACCGGATCTCAGGCGTCCCGATCACCGACGCCGACGGCGTGCTGGTCGGGATCCTGACGAATCGCGACCTGCGCTTCGAGCACGACACCGGGCAGCCGGTCAGCGCGCTGATGACGAGCCGCAACCTGATCACCGCCCCGGTCGGGACGACGCTTCCCGAGGCCGAGCAGATCCTCCACCGCAACAAGGTCGAGAAGCTGCCCGTGGTCGACGCGGACGGCCGGCTCAAGGGCCTGATCACCGTGAAGGACATCTCGAAGCGGCTCGCCTACCCGGATGCGACGAAGGACGCCCAGGGGAGGCTTCGCGTCGGCGCGGCGGTCGGCGTCGGCCCCGACGCGCTCGATCGCGCCGACGCGCTCGTCGCCCAGGGCGCCGACGTGCTGGTCCTCGACACCGCCCACGGGCACTCGCAGGGAGTGGTGGAGATGGCGCGGACGCTCAAGTCGCGGTTCGACGTCCAGCTCGTCGCCGGGAACATCGCCACCTACGACGCGGCCGAGGCGCTGGTCGGAGCCGGCGTGGACGGCGTCAAGGTCGGCGTCGGGCCGGGTTGCTTCGCCGCCGGGACGCGAGTGCTCATGGCCGACGCGACCTACAAGCACATCGAGGAGATCGTGCCCGGCGACCGCGTGATCAACATGCATGGGGAGGCAGTCACGGTCTTGGCGTCTCGATGTACCGGCATCCGCGAGGTCATGTCCTCGCGACACACGGGTTGGTACAGAGAGACCATCGTCACACCGGATCACCTTCACTACGTGGGTGATCTCTCGACAACGAGTCGCGCGACAGTGCAGTCCAGCGGCTACGTCCGCCTCCTGGAAAGGCCGACGAAGCTGGGAGTGACGAAGATCGGCTGGAGGGCGATCGGAGATCTGGACCGGGCGGTGTTCCTGTCCCCGCGGCGTGTTGCGTTCGAGTTGCCCGACCATCTCGAGATCGACCTTCGGCAGTTCGCGGTCCGCAAGAAGAAGCAGCTTGCTCGGTATGTGACCGACATCCCGGAGTCGTACGAGCTCGGCTACGTCTTCGGAACCTTCCTTGGCGATGGCGATGTGCTTCTAGCACCGTCTCGTAACTCTGAGCTCGGCCGCGTCGCGTGGTCGTTCGGCCCGAATGAGTCCGCGACCGCCTCGAAGTTGATGGCCGCCGTCGAAGCGGTGTCGGGCGTGAGACCCTCGCTGAAGGAAGGCAAGGTCATCAGGGTGTACCTCTACTCCCTCCAGTGGGCCCGCCTCCTCCGCGATTTCGGAAAGAGAGCGGACAAGCGTCTTCCGTCGCCGTACCTCTGTAACGAGCCGCGGTATCTGCAGGGCCTCTTCGATGGCCTGATCGACAGCGATGGTCACGTTGACGGGTCAGGGAGGCTCTGCTTCCGGAACACGTCGCCGCGGCTGGCCGAGTTGTACGCGGTCCTTTGCCTGCTCCTCCACGGAAGCTTCCCGGAGCTTCGTGGGGAGCGACCGTCCGCCGGAGGACTGGTGGGTACGACCGACGACGCGTGCCGTCCCTCCATCCGTGCCCGGTTGAACGTGACCCACGCCAAGCGTCATCTGCGCGACTTCCAGGTGGTCAAGCGACTGGATGGCCTGCCGATCGGGTCTGCCCTTCCCGTGTACGACATCGAGGTCGACTGCCCCACCCACAGCTTCATCGCCGACAACGTCATCGTTCACAACTCGATCTGCACGACTCGGATCGTTGCCGGCGTCGGGGTTCCCCAGGTGACCGCCGTGTATGAATGCGCGCGCGCGTGCGCCCCGGCCGGTGTGCCGCTGATCGCCGATGGCGGGATCCGGAACTCGGGCGACATCGCGAAGGCGATCGCGGCCGGCGCCGACAGCGTGATGCTCGGCTCCGTCCTGGCGGGAACGGACGAGGCGCCCGGCGACGTGATCCTCGTCCAGGGAGAGCGGTACAAGGAGTATCGGGGGATGGGCTCGCTCGGCGCGATGAAGGCGCGCGGGTTCTCGAAGGACCGCTACTTCCAGGGTGACGTCGAAGACGTCGACAAGCTCGTCCCGGAGGGAATCGAGGGCCGCGTCCCGTACAAGGGGCCCGCCCAGACCGTGCTCCACCAGTTCGTCGGCGGCCTCCGGCAGTCGATGGGCTACTGCGGCGCGCCGACGATCGAGGACATGAAGGAGAAGACGCGTTTCGTCCGGATCAGCGCGGCCGGGTTGTACGAGAGCCACCCGCACGACGTGACGATCACGAAAGAGGCACCCAACTATCGCCGCTGAGGTCCTCCCGTTCCCGGCGGCGGCTCCTGGAGCTCAGTCGACCTCGGAAGATGGACCAGTCCTGGTCGTCGATCTCGGCGGCCAGTACTCGCAGCTGATCGCGCGGCGCGTTCGCGAGGCCCGGGTGTACTCCGAGCTCGTCGGCCACGAGGCCTCGGCAGCCTCGCTCGGCGCGCGGAACCCGGCGGCGCTGATCCTCAGCGGCGGGCCGGCGTCGGTGTACGCGGAGAACGCGCCCGGCGTCGACCCGGACATCTTCGGCCTCGGCGTCCCCGTGCTCGGCATCTGTTACGGGATGCACCTGATGGCGCAGGAGCTCGGCGGCTGCGTCGAGCGAACCGGCGTCTCCGAGTTCGGAAAGACGAACATCCGGTTCGGAGGGGCGCTCGCTTCCGGGTTGCCCGACGAGCAGACCGTCTGGATGAGCCACCGCGATTCCGTCACCGCTCCTCCGGAGGGCGCGGCCGTGACGGGCGGCTCCGAGTCGACGCCGATCGCGGCGTTCGAGGCGCCGGAACGGGGCCTCTACGGCATCCAGTTCCATCCGGAGGTCGTCCACACCCCGCACGGTCAGGACGTCCTGAAGAACTTCCTCTACGCCGTGGCCGGCGCCCGCCCGACCTGGACACCCGCGGCGGTGATCGAGGAGCAGGTCGAGCGGATCCGCGCCCAGGTCGGCCGCGAGCGGGTGCTGTGCGCTCTGTCGGGCGGCGTCGACTCCGCCGTCGCCGCGCTGCTCGTCCACAAGGCCGTCGGCGACCAGCTCACCTGCGTCTTCGTCGACCACGGCTTGTTGCGAAAGGACGAGGCGGTGCAGGTGGTCGAGACGTTCGAGGGCCACTTTCACGTGCCGCTCGTGCACGTCGACGCAGCGGCGCGCTTCCTGGCGCGGCTCGACGGCGTCACCGATCCCGAAGAGAAGCGCCGCCGGATCGGGGAGGAGTTCATCCGGGTCTTCGAGGAGGAAGCGGCTCGGCTCGGGCGCACGACCTTTCTCGTCCAGGGCACCCTCTACTCGGACGTGATCGAGTCCGGCGGCACGGAAGGGGTGGCCGCGAAGATCAAGTCGCACCACAACGTCGGTGGGCTCCCGGACGACATGACGATGGAGCTCGTCGAGCCGCTCCGGTCGTTGTTCAAGGACGAGGTGCGGCGGGTGGGAGAGGAGCTGGGCTTGCCTGACGCGATGGTCTGGCGCCACCCGTTCCCAGGGCCGGGTCTCGGGATCCGGATCATCGGCGAGGTCACGCGCGAGCGCCTCGAGATCCTGCGAGAGGCCGACGCGATCCTGCTCGAGGAGGTGCGCCGCGCCGGGCTGTACCGCGAGCTGTGGCAGTGCTTTGCCGTGCTCCCCGGGATCCGCTCCGTGGGGGTGCAGGGCGACGAGCGCACCTACGGCTACCCGATCGTCATCCGGGCGGTGAGCTCGGAGGACGCGATGACCGCGGACTGGGCGCGGCTGCCGTACGACCTCCTGGAGACGATCTCGAGCCGGATCGTGAACGAGATCCCTGCGGTCAATCGTGTTGCGCTCGACCTCTCCTCGAAGCCGCCCGCCACCATCGAGTGGGAATGACGCTCGCTCCGCTCGCTTCCCGGGGGGAACGGCCGGTTCCCCCCGGGAGCCCCCCTCCCTCACCGTTCGCACCTCTGTACCCGCAGCTGGCCGCGCCCGCCATGTCGGTCGCGGCGACGTAAGACCAGGTCGGCCCTGCCTAGTCGGAGAGGGTTGCCGCCGGGTACCGAGCGTGCACGCTCTCGACGAACGTCGCCAGCCGCTCGGACAGCTCCGCATCGTGGATCTCGAGGACGTTCTCGGCGTTCTGCTCGCCGGAGTGCGACAGGTTGAAGCTGCCGAGGAAGACGACGTCGTCGGCGACGGTGATCTTTGCGTGCATGTAGTCGTGAACCGTCCCCGGGCCCCACGGCGTCGAGCGCTTGCCGGCGAACCGGCCCGAGCCGATCACCTGCTCCAGCAGCGGCAGCTTCCACGAGGCGACGCCGCTCGGGCCCCACTGGTCGCGCACCTCCTCGATCTGCGGCTGGTCGACGGCGCCGGCGACGTCGACCTTGGCGTCCGCGATCACCTGCGCCAGCGTCGCGAGCACCGGCGCCGCTGTGATCACCGGCGAGCAGATGCGTACGCGCCTCTTCGCGCGGCCGATCGCCTTCGCGACCCGGTGCGAGAGCGCGTCCCCGTAGCCGGGACAGAACCAGGGGCGCACCTCGATCCCGTCGACCCGAACCGGCCTCGGCTCGACGGTCCCGGTCTCGGCGACGTCGCCTGAGTCCCAGAGCTGCTCGAAGTCGAGCGTGAACGCATGCGCGAGCTCGGGCGAGTCGACCACGGCGATCACGTTCTCCTCGCGAGACCACGAGTCGTCGGTCCAGTTCGTCGACCCGGTCCAGACCGAGGCGCCGTCGCGCACGACGTACTTGTGGTGCATCAGGTCGGGGATCCCGGCGATCGCCTTCGTCGGGACGTGAAGCGCCTCGATGTCCTCGGGCGCGCTCTTCGGGGGCGGCGGAACCGGAATGGGCGCTCGGTGATCCAGATTGTAGGCGAGCCGGACGGCGACTCCGCTGCGGGCCGCCTCCTCGATCGCGGCGACGACGAGCTGCTCGGTCTCGGGACCGAGATTCAGGTCGTAGAGCGCGATGTCGAGGCTGCGGCGTGCGCCGGAGAGAAAGGAACCGAGCGGCCGGGCGACGTCGATCGGCTCCTGTCCGCCGTCCGACAACGTCGTGACCGTGAGCATCGGCTGTGTCAAAGCTCGAATCGTGGCGAGGACTGGCTGAGGATCGTGCATTTCGGGGTCACGGCCCAGACGGCCTCGAGCTCGTCCGTGATCGTGTCGGCCAGCCTCTCGACATCCGCGGGGGCCGAGGCATGCATCGCCTCAGCGACGATCAAGACGGCACGTGTCGTCTCCCGAACGACCGAATGGCCGCTCTGCCGATTCGTCCATCGCCGCGCATGCGCTCGGCCGGAACCGTCGGCGAAGATCACCTCGCCGGCGTCGGGATTCTCGATCTCGCCGGAAAAGGTCAGATACGTCTCGTCGCCGGCTGCATGGCGAACCTCGAGGTAGCCGTCGAGCTTGGAGACGTCGAACGCCGCCACCGGAATCGCGAACGCGAGCGAGATCGCGTTGCAGACGTCGATCAGCGGATGGATCAGCGGGAGAGCCTGCTCCTTCCGGAACCGTCGCAACAGAGCTTCCGAGGCGCACCGATACTGCGTCGGCTTGAGCCCCATTCTCGAAAAGGCGCGCCGCCAGGCCTGAATCTCGGGCAGCTCTCCTTCCGGACCGGCGGCGAGTCTCGCCTCCGCGACGGCGGTGAAGCCGGCAAGTCGGGCCTCGACGGAGACGTCCGCGCTGATCCCCTCGGCAACGAGCACGGCAGGGACAAGCTCCGGGAAGTCTCGCCAGATCTCGCTCGAGTGCCGGAAGTACATGGAGTCGGCTATCCCGGAGCGCACGCCGGTCCGGGGGCGACGACAATGGGCGACGTGGCCGGGAACAGGATCCTCACGACGCTACTCCTAGCACGGACGCATGGCTGAGGAGCAGGGCAGGACGCTCGTTGGAGAGCTGGCCGCGGCTCGGATCGGCGCGACGTTCAACCAGTACAGGCGCTCCCGGCTCCGGTGCGAGCGGCTGGAGGCGTACCTCGAGTCGAAGCGCGACGCGTCGGTCCTCCTCGTCGGCGAGGCGGCCGGCTACCGAGGCGCCCGCGTCAGCGGCGTGCCGTTCACCTCCGAGCGGCAGGTCAGCGGCCGGGGTCCCGCCGAGGCGACGGCGACGGTCGTCCACCGGGTGCTCGTCGAGCTCGGCCTCCAGGACGACGTCCTCCTCTGGAACGTGGTTCCCACACATCCGCACGAGCCCGGTCGGCCGTATACCAACCGGCGGCCGACGCGCGACGAGGTGGCCTCCTCGGTCCACTTCCTCGAAGGCGTCGCGCGCGGCCGCCGCGTGATCGCGGTCGGACGGCTCGCGCAGGAGGTAACGGGCGCGGCCTACGTCCGTCACCCCTCCCGCGGCGGGGCGAAAGCGTTTCGAGAGGGTCTGGCCGCGCTCATTTGCCCGGTATCAGCCGCTGGGGCGGACCGCTCGAGGAAGCCGGAAAGCCGCTAATCAAGGGCTCGGGCTCCCCCTGGTAGCCCAGGTCATGGAGGGCTGGCTCTCGCGCGCGGAGGCGAGACCGCGTTCTCGCCGGAGCGCACGCGCGATCGCGGCACGCGTGCTGGAGGAGGGGGTCCGTGGGGGAACCAGGGGTTCCCCCACGCTGCTCTGCTAGGATTTCGCCCCGGCGCACGCCTGTGCGCCACTTTTTCGTGACCATGCAGAAGACCTGGAATGCAAAGCCCGGCGAGGTCACTCGCCGCTGGTACGTCGTCGACGCCGAGGGCCAAACGCTCGGTCGCCTCGCCACGCGCATCGCCGACACCTTGCGCGGCAAGGGAAAGCCGGAATACACCCCGCACGTCGACACCGGCGACTTCGTCGTCGTCGTCAACGCGGAGCGGATCCGGGTCACGGGCAAGAAGCTCGACGAGAAGCTCTACTACCGGCATTCCGGGTATCCCGGCGGTCTGCGCAGCCGGTCGCTCCGCGAACAGCTCGAGCGCCGGCCGACCGAGGTCTTGCGCAAGGCCGTGAAGGGGATGCTTCCCCGCAACCGGCTTGCACGAGCGCAGCTCGGAAAACTGAAGATCTATGCCGGCCCGGAGCATCCGCACACTGCGCAGAGCCCCGAGCCGCTGAAGCTGGAGGTGAAGTGAGCGACATTGCCACCTATCGCGGCACCGGCAAGCGCAAGACATCGGTTGCACGTGTGATCCTGCGTCCCGGCGATGGTGCAACCTGGTTCAACGGTCGCACCCTCGAACAGCATTTCCCGCGGCTCATCCACCGGACGCAGGTACTTGCTCCACTGCGGGTCGCCGACCTCGAGGGCAAGTACGACATCCGCGTTCGTGTCCACGGCGGCGGCCCGAGCGGTCAGGCCGGAGCCGTCCGCCACGGCATCGCGCGTGCGCTGGTCGAGGCTGATCCAGAGCTCCGTCCGGTGCTGAAGCGCGAAGGCTTCCTCGCTCGCGACTCACGCATCGTCGAGCGCAAGAAGGCCGGCCTCCACAAGGCCCGCAAGGCCCCGCAGTTCAGCAAGCGCTAACGCCTCCCATGGCGCGCCGTTACTTCGGCACCGACGGGGTGCGGGGCGTGGTTGGCGAGGACCTGACCCCGCAGCTCGTCGAGCGGCTCGGACGGGCAGCGACGATCTGGTCGGGTGGCGGCGGCGTCTTTATCGGCCGCGACACCCGCGGATCCGGCCCGGAGCTGGAGCGCGCGTTCGCCAGCGGCGTTGCGTCGGCGGGCGGCAATGCCGTCCTCGCCGGCGTACTGCCGACTCCGGCGGTGGCGCTTCTCGCCCTCGACATCGGCGCGGTCATCTCCGCGTCCCACAACCCCCCCGAGTACAACGGCGTCAAGCTGTTCGACTGCGACGGCCGGAAGCTGACGGACGCTGACGAGGAGGCGATCGAGGTCTTGCTCGACTCGCCGCCGCGCGACGTGGAACGGGGGCGGATCGAGGATCTGGAGGTTGCGGTCGAGAGCTACCTCGACTTGGTGCTCGAGCGGTTCGGTTCCGACCTGAGCGGCCTGCGGATCGGCGTGGATTGCGCGAACGGCGCGTATTCGTGGATCGCGCCTCGCGCGTTCGAGCAGCTTGGCGCCCGCGTAACCGCGATCGGAGTCGATCCTGACGGCACGAACATCAACGTCGACTGCGGTGCGACCGACCTCCGTGCGCTTCAGCAGCTCGTGCTCGACGAGCACCTCGACCTCGGAGTCGCGTTCGACGGCGACGGCGATCGCATCCTCGCGGTGGACGCGAACGGAGAGCCGCTGGACGGTGACCAGATCCTCGCGGTTCTCGCCCTCGACCTCGGGCTCGACCTCGTCGTCGTCACCTCGATGACGAATCTCGGCTTCCACCACCTGATGGCGCGGCACGGTGTCCGAGTGGTCGTGACCGACGTCGGCGACCGGTATGTCCTGGAAGCGCTCCAGCGGGAAGGCGGGTTGCTCGGGGGCGAGCAATCGGGGCACATCATCTACCTGGAGGGACACGTGACCGGGGACGGCCTCGCCGGCGCCCTCCTGCTCTGCGGTGCTCTTCGCGGCCGTCCGCTTGCGGAGGCAACCGCCGTGCTCAGACGCTATCCGCAGGTCAAGGAAAACGTCCGCGTCGCGCGCCCGGAGCTGAGTGACCACCTGCGATACGAGGTCGACCGGCTGAACCGGGAACTGGCCGGCCGAGGTCGTGTGCTGGTGCGACCGTCGGGGACCGAGCCCCTGATCAGGGTGCTCGCAGAGGCCGAAAACGCCCAGGAGGCATCGAACCTCTGTGCTAGCATCACCGCGCTCGTAACGAGAGAGCTCGGCTGACCGTCCCGACGCGGGGACGGGCGAGAGGCCGGGCTCGTCGTGCTTTTTGCGGAGATCTGTCGATAATCCGACAAGGAGCGTCCTGTGTGCGGGATCATCGGATACGTCGGGCAACGGCCCTGTAAGTCCCTCCTTCTCCAAGGGTTGGAGAGGCTGGAGTACCGCGGGTACGACTCCGCGGGCCTCGCATTGCTCGAGGACGACGGGCTCGAATACGTCCGTGCCGTCGGCAACCTGCAGAAGCTGAAGCAGGCCGCCGAGAGCCGCCAGTCGCTCTGCACGACCGGAGTCGGGCACACGCGCTGGGCGACGCACGGTCGCGTCTCCCTCGAGAACGCGCACCCGCTCACCGGCTGCGACGACGCCCAGATGTCCGTCGCTCTCAACGGCATCGTCGAGAACTACCGCGAGCTCAAAGAGACCCTCGAACGAGAGGGCCACACGTTCTCCTCGGAGACCGACGCCGAGGTTGTCGTCCATCTGATCGAGCGCTGCTACGAGGGCGACCTCGTCGAGGCGGTGCGTCGTGCCTATGAGCAGCTCGAGGGCCATTTCTCCTTCGTCGTCGTCCACCGCGACCACGACGGCACGATCGTCGGCGTCCGCTGCCAGACGCCGCTCGTCGTCGGCGTCGGCGACGGCGAGATGTTCCTCGCCTCGTCGATCGCCGCCTTCCTTTCCGAGACACGTCGCGTCCAGTTCATCGACGATCACCAGATCGTCGAGCTGCGGCGCGACGGTGCGGTGTTCCACAGTCCGGACGGCTCGATCGTCGACGTGCCCGGAGACGGAGGTCGACTGGGACGACGAGAGCGCCGAGAAGTCAGGCTACGAGACGTTCATGCTGAAAGAGATCTACGAGCAGCCGGAAGCGATCCGCGAGACGATCGGCGACCGCGTCCGCGGCCATCACCTGTGGCTCGAGAGCCTCGGGCTCACCGAGACCGAGATCCAGAACCTTCGGCGAATCGTGATCGTCGCCTGCGGGACCGCCTACCATGCCGGCGTCGTCGGCCGCTACCTCCTCGAGGAATGGGCGCGGGTGCCCGTCGAGCCCGACATCGCCAGCGAATGGATCTACCGCAACCCGGTGCTGAGCAAGGACACGCTGGTGATCGGCATTTCCCAGTCGGGCGAGACGCGCGACACGGTGAACGCGATGAGGCTCGCCCGCGACCGCGGCGCGAAGACGCTCGCGATCACCAACCTGATGGGTACCCAGATCACACGGGAGGCGGACGCGGTCCTGTACACGCGCTGCGGGCTCGAGGTCGGCGTCGCAGCGTCCAAGACCTTCACCGCGCAGGTCGCGCTCCTCTCGTTGATCGCGCTCAAGCTCGCCGAGGTGCGGAGGTCGCTCCCGCAGGAGCAGATCGACTTCATTCTCGACCGGCTCCACGAGCTACCGGACAAGGTCGCCGAGTTCCTGGCCGGCGACCATCCGATCGACGAGATCGCGCAGCGCTACTACGAGAAGCAATTCTTCCTCTACCTCGGTCGCCACATCGGCCTGCCGGTGGCCCTCGAGGGCGCTCTGAAGCTGAAGGAGATCTCGTACATCCCCACGGACGCCTACTCGGCCGGCGAGATGAAGCATGGGCCGATCGCGCTCCTCGAGCCGGGTACCCCGGTCGTCGTCGTCGCGACCAATATCCACGTCTACGACAAGATCGTCTCGAACATCCAGGAGACGCGGGCGCGCGGCGCGAAGGTGATCGCCATCGCCACCGACGGCAACGAGGACATCCAGCACCATGCCGACGACGTGATCTACGTACCGAAGACCCCGAACTTCCTGCAGGCCGCCCTGGCGATCGTCCCGCTGCAGCTCTTGGCCTACCGGATCGCGCGGCTGCGCGGCCTGAACGTCGATCAGCCCCGAAACTTGGCCAAGACGGTCACGGTCGAGTAGGCGCCAGGGGCACGTCGCCCCCGGCGCCCTCGAGCCGTCACTTCTTCGCGCCGCTCGGAACCCTGATCGACCACGCTGCGTTGCAGCGTGTTGCCGTTCACGTCGTTCGCGTCGATGTAGATGGTGTAGTCGTGACCTTTCGCCGTCGTGAGCGGCGCGCGGAACGAGACCCAGCCGTCAAGTCCCACGGTCGATTCCGGCTGAGCGGTCTTCAGGAGCTTTCCGCGGTCGTACACCGAGATCGTCATCCCGACCTTCGCGCCGCGGCCGGATCGCGAGAGGAACTCGAGCGCGGCGAACTTGACCGCGGGGTTCCGCACGCCCGCTTTGACGGAGAGCTGAGGGCTGCGCCCGTCGTACTTCTTCGCGAGCGCCGCGAAGCTGGCGAACGCCGGCTTCTTCAACCCCTCTCGCCTGAGCAGGCCGCTCTTCCAGAGGCTGGTGGGATCGTCGCGGAGGATGAACCAGATGAACATCGTCACACGCGGGTCGCCGGCGGCGATGTTCAGCACCTGCCGCGTGTACCGGGATTGCGTCAGGTAGGAAACGCCCTTCGGATTCTCCGGCTTGGTCTGGTACCCGTACTCCGTGATCCAGATCGGCGTGTTCTTGCGGTGGAACCACTTGTCGAGCGACTGCTCGAAAAGCGGGAGCTGGGAGAGGGTCACGTTCGGCCACCGCACCTTCTGCAGCGGCTTCTGGGTCAGGTCGGTCGGGTAGGGATGGGTCGACCACCCGTCGTACTTCACCCGCGGCCGCTGCTTCGAGAGCAGCTCCGCGAACTTGCCCGGCGACTCGGTCTCCTGCGTGCCTTTCCGGCCCAGGTAGCGGTCTCGGCCGCGGGCAGAGGTCTCTCCGATCCCGACGAGCGCCTTCCGGTTGCCCGGCCTTGATGCCGGCGTAGGCCGCGCGGTACATGCGCGCGTAGATCGCGGGAGCGACCGGCTTGCCCTTGGCGTTGTACTGCGGCGACAGGAACAGCCCGAGATTCGACTCGTTCCAGACCGTGAAGTAGTGGACGAACGGGAAGTTCGCGTACCGGCCCGAGTAACGGGTTGCCAGCGCCCGCGCGAAGTTCTGGAGCGAGCTCGGACTTGTCGGAGCGTAGTTCTGGCCCTTGCCGCCGTTCGCCCACGAGGGTGTTCCCCAGATCGTCAGCATGACCTCCATCCCGTGCAGCTCCGCGTTCCGGACGAATTCGTCCAGGTCGTCGAAGTGATACGCGGGATCGAACGGGTTGATCGCGTTTGCCGGCTTGGTCTCTGCGATTCTCGACCAGTACACGGTCGTCCGAACGATTCCGGCGTTCGCCTGCTGCGCCATGTCGAACACCGCCGCGCGGTCGTCGCGCCAGCGAAAGCTCGGGTCGTCCTGGAACCCGACGAGCATCCGTGGATAGGCGGATGCCGCGAGCGGGAAGACGACGGCTGCAAAAGCGCAGGCTACGGTGAGGCTAATCAGGCGAACACGCATAAGCTGAGGCTCCTTGGGCGTCGGGGAACAGCTTGCTTGGGCGGGAAACAGACTAGCGGCAGGGGTACCCGGAAGACCCCGGTCCTAACACAGGCTTTACGAGGGCGGTTGCCGCATTCGCTTGATCTCGGCGCGCCGTCGCTTGCCGGCCAGGCGTCGCTCGCGCGACGCTGCGGTCGGGGTTGTCGGCCGGCGCGGGCGCTCGACCCGCAAGGCTTCACGCAGCGTCGAGACGAGCCGCTCGACCGCAAGCTCGCGATTGCGCCACTGGCTGCGCTCGTCCTGGGCGATCGCACGGAGAACCGGTCCCGCCCGGGCGACGACGCGCCGTTTCTGGACGGGACTGAGGGCCGAGGAGGCCTCGACGTCCAGCACCGCCTCGACTCGAGTCTCGGAGCGCTGAGCGTGCTGGCCGCCCGGGCCGCTCGAGCGAGAGAAGCGCAGCTCGATCTCGTCGTGCGGCAAGGTCACGGAGCGGGTGACGCGAAAGCCGGCCGCGACGGTCTCGTCTTTGCGCGGCCGGTGCCCTGACTCGCGTGGCGAAGCCACGCGGTCAGAATAGACTCGGCGGGCATGGCCGCCATTCTGCTCGACGTCGACGGCGTCCTCCACGTCTCCGGCCATCCGATCTCGGGTGCGGCCGAGGCGATCGCCGAGCTGCGCCGGCGCGGACATCGGCTCCGATTTGTGACGAACAACACGACCCGATCCCAGGCGACGCTCGCCGGAGAGCTCCGGGAATCCGGCATCGAGCTCGACGACTCCGAGCTACAGACGACTGCGGCCGCCGCCGCACGCGCGCTTACCGGGAAGCGGGTCCTGGCGCTCGTCATGGCCGGGCTCGTCGACGACTTGGAGGGGATCGAGCTCGTCGGTGACGGCGCGCAGGCGGTGCTCCTCGGCGGCGCCGACGAGACCGAGGAGACCGGTCGCGTGTTCAGCTACATGAACCTCGCCCGGGCGTTCGCCGAGCTCGAGCTCGGAGCCGAGCTCTTCTGTCTGCACAAGAACCGCTGGTGGCAGACCTCCCGCGGCCCGCTGCTCGACTCGGGTGCATTCGTCGCCGGGCTCGAATACGCGGCCGAGGTCGAGGCGACCGTGCTCGGCAAGCCGAGCCCGGCTTACTTCGAGGCGGCGGTTGCCGCCCTGGACGCGGAGCCGGAGCTCACCTGGATGGTCGGCGACGATCTCGACTCGGACATCGCCGGTGCCCAACGGTTCGGCTTGAAGACGGTCCTCGTCCGTACCGGAAAGTTCCGGCCGGACGAGCTCGATCGGTCGACGATCGTCCCCGATGCGGTTCTCAGCTCGATCGCATTTCTGCCCGATTGGCTGGATCGGGTGTGACGATCGGGGTCGACCTGATCGAGATCGAGCGCATCCGGCACGCGCTCGAGCGCCATCCGTCGTTTCGGGCGCGTTGCTTCACCGAGGAGGAACGCCGCTACTGCGACTCCAGGCCGAACCCCGCCCAGCATTACGCTGCTCGGTTCGCCGGCAAGGAGGCGGTGGGCAAGGCGCTCGGTTTCGGGGTCGCCCGGGCCTTCGCCTGGCGGGACGTGGAGATCGCCGGGCGGCCGAAGCCTGACGTACGCCTGTCCGGACGCGTTGCGGCCTGGGCCGAGCGGCTCGGGGCGGGCCGGCTCGACCTGTCGATGACCCACTCGCGCGAGATCGCCGCGGCGGTCTGCGTCGCCACGGACTGAGGGTCGTGTTCGAACCGCTGTACACGGCGGAGGAGATGAAGGCGGCTGAGGCCGGGCACGACGTGCCGACGCTGATGGAGCGCGCCGGACGGGCCGTTGCCGAAGAGGCGCTGCGCCGGTTTCCGGACGCGCAGTCGTTCGGAGCCGTCTGCGGCGGTGGCGCCAACGGCGGCGACGGCCGGATCGCGCTGGAGGTACTCCGCGCCGCCGGCCGGACAGCGGAAGAAGGCCTGGAGGGCCAGGTTCTCGTCGATGCCCTGTTCGGCACCGGCTTTCGCGGCGAGCCTCGGCCCGACGCCGCCGGGTTGATCGAGCGGATGAACGCGTCCGGCGCGCCGGTCGTCGCCGTCGACCTGCCCTCCGGCGTCAACGCGGACACGGGTGAGACCGCCGGCGCCGCCGTGCGAGCGACGGTGACGGTGACGATGCACGGTCGTAAGGTCGGGCTGGAAGTGGCGCCGGGGCGGTTTTGTGCCGGTGAGATCGTGGTCGCCGATATCGGTCTCGCTCTCCGCGAGACGCACCATCGCCTGGTCACGACCGCGATTCTCGAGCTGGTGCCGCGCAAACGGGCCGACGACAACAAGTACTCCGCAGGCGCAGTGCTCGTCGTCGGCGGCTCACCAGGGATGACCGGTGCGGTTTGCCTGACCGGGTCGGCGGCCTTCCGGGCCGATGCGGGCTACGTGACGGTGTGTGCCCCGCGCGAGTCGTTACCGGTGATCGAGGCGCGGCTGCTCGAGGCGGTCAAACGTCCGCTCGAGGACGTCTTCGACGCCATACCCCGGCACCGGGCGCTCGCGCTCGGGCCCGGGCTCGGGCGGAGCGCAGAGCGGCAGGCGCTCGTGCGTCGCCTCCTCGAGGAGACCGAGTTGCCCGCCGTCGTGGATGCGGATGCCCTGTTCGAGCTCCAGCCGTTCGAGCGCTCGGCACCGACCGTGCTGACGCCGCACTCGGGCGAGCTCGGCCGCCTGCTCGGGCGGGATTCGACGTGGATCGACGAGCACCGGCTCGAAGCGGTGGCGGAAGCAGCGGATCGTTTTCGATGCGTCTGCCTCTTGAAGGGAGCGGACACGCTCGTCGCTGCTCCCGGCGAAGGCGTCCTCGTCAGTCCGCTTCGGCACCCGGGATTGGCGACGGCCGGAAGTGGTGACGTGCTCACCGGCGTGACCGCCGCGTTCCTCGCCAAAGGCGTCGAAGCGCGCCTTGCGGCTGCGGCCGCCGCCGTCGCGTGCGACGCGGCCGCGGCGCTCGGGCCCGGCCGCGGTCTTGTCGCCTCCGACGTCGTCGAGCTCCTGCCTCGAGCGCTAGATGGCTGATCGACCGTCTCGGCAACAATCGGGGCGATGGACCGCTCTGAGCTGACGATCGATCTCGGCGCAGTGAGGCGCAACGCGACGACCCTGCTCGCTGCCCTCGGCGGGGCCGAGCTCTGGGCCGTGGTCAAGGCGGACGGGTACGGCCACGGTGCGGTCGACGTCGCCCGGGCGGCTCAGGCCGGCGGGGCGAGGGCGCTCTGTACGGCGACCGTCGCGGAGGCGCTCGCTCTGCGGCGTGCGCTCATGGAGCCCCGCATCCTCGTGATGGGCCCGACATCCGACGACGAGCTCGCGCTCGCCCGTGAAGCTCGCCTCGAGCTGGTCGTCGCCGGCGGGGGAGCGATGCCCGAAGGAATCCCGCTGCACCTGAAGGTCGACACCGGGATGGGCCGCTACGGCTTCGCCGAGCTGCCGTCTCCGCCGGTCGAGGTCGTGGGGCTGATGACGCACCTGGCCACGGCAGACTCCGACCCCGGCTTCGCAAACGTGCAGGTCGAGCGTTTTCGCGAGGCAACCGAGCAGCACCCCGGCTACACACGCCATGCCGCCAACAGCGCGGCTGTGCTGCGGATCCCGTCCAGTCGCTTCGACGCGGCTCGATGCGGGATCGCGCTCTACGGCCTGTCTCCCTTCGGCGGCGACCCGGCCGACGACGGGCTGGCACCTGCCTTGAGCTGGCGGAGCGCGCTCGCGTTGGTGAAGCGGCTCCAGGTCGGCGAGAGCACCGGCTACGGACGCACCTTCGTGGCCGAGGAGCCGACCTGGATCGGAATCGTGCCGGTCGGATACGCGGATGGATTCCGGCGTGATCTGACCGGGACCCAGGTTCGGGTGGGCGACGAGCTCTGCGGTGTCGTGGGAACGGTCTCGATGGACTCGTTCGCGGTCGAGCTGCCGGGCGAGCTGCCGGTCGGAGCCCCGGTGACGCTGATCGGTGACGGCCTGCTCGCCGAGCAGCATGCGCGGGTGGCGGGCACGATCACCTACGAGCTCGTCTCCCGGATCAACTCGACCCCGGAGCGGACACGCCGTGTGGTGCTCGATGCCTAGCAGGACGTCCCTGCAGCTCGCACGGGAGGTCCTCGGCGGCAAGGACGCATGGATCGTGGGCGGTTCGGTCCGCGACGAGCTGCTCGGTCGCCCCACGCTCGATCTCGACGTCGCCTGTCACGAGCCCGAGCGCGCCGCTCGAGCGTTTGCACAGCGGAGTGGCGGCGCCGTCTTCCCCCTGTCGCACCAGCACGGCGGCTGGCGTGTGGCGCTCGGCCGGGGACGAACCGCAGACTTCACGCCTCTCCAGGGTGGATCGATCGCATCCGACCTGGCGACCCGAGACTTCGCGATCAACGCGATCGCGGTGCCGCTCGAGGGCGGTGATCAGGTCGACCCCTACGACGGCCGGGGCGACCTCGAACGGGGTGTTCTTCGGGCGGTCTCCCCTGGGGTCTTCGAGGCCGATCCGCTCCGCCTGCTGCGCGCGGTCCGCTTCGAGGACGAGCTCGGCTTCCACCTCGAGCCGGAGACGGAGCGGCTCGTACGGGCCGGTGCGCCGCTCGCGGGCGGGCCCGCCGGCGAGCGGATCCTGGACGAGCTGCTCCGCCTCTCCGCATCCGCGTACGACCGCCTCGGGGAGCTGGGCCTCCTCGAGCCGCTCGGCGGCGTGATCCATCCGCGCTTGCGTGCGTTCGACTCGCCGCAGTACCGGCTCGCCGTCACGTTCGGGTCGGATCTGAAGCGGCTGCCGATCTCGAACGAGATCCGCCGCTTCGTCGACACCCTGCTCCGGGCGGAAGCGCCCGCCGACGGCTCGCCCAGGGCGATTCACCGGTTTCGCCGCGCCTCGGAGCCTTGGGCTCTCGAGGTGCTCGCGTTCCGCGGTGCGGAGCGATACGTGGATGCCGTGCGGGAGGCGCGCGAACGCGAGCCGGCCGAGCCCCTGTTGCGGGGCGACGAGCTGGGGTTGCCACCGGGCCCGGAGGTGGGCCGGCTGCTCGAACTGATCGCCGAGGAGCGGGCCGCGGGGACGCTCTCCACACCTGAGGAGGCGTTGGCGCTTGTCCGGCGATCGCTGGAGTAGAACGGCAGCGCAACTGGCCGAGCTCGAGGAGAGCCGCAGGGTGGAGCTCACCGCGCGCGTGCGCGGCTTCGTTCAGCTTGCCGGGGACGAGCGTGCACTCGATTCGGGCACCGGAACTGGTGCCCTTGCCTTCGCGCTCGCGCCGCACGTCCAGACGGTGGTCGGCGTCGACCGCTCGCCCGACCTGCTCGCCGAGGCGAGGCGACGAGGCGGTGCGTTTCCGAACGTCACCTTCGTCGAAGGAGATGCAACGGCGCTCGACGTGGCGAGCGGCTCCTTCGATCTCGCTTGCTGTGCCAGGACACTGCACCACGTCCACCGACCGGAGCTTGCCGTTGCGGAGCTCGCGCGGGCGACTCGGCTCGGCGGCCGGTTGCTGCTGATCGACCAGCTCGCGTCCGTCGACCCGCTGGTTGCGATGGAAGTCGACCGCTTCGAACGGATCCGTGACGGCTCCCACGAGCGCCTCTTGCCGGACGGCGACGTTCGCGCCCTCCTCGAGGCCAACGGCCTGGTCGTGACCCGGACGGCCTTCGTCGAGGAGCAGCGCGACCTCGATCGGTACCTCGACCTGGCAGGCTGCGAGGGCGAGGCCAGGGAGCGTGCGCGGGCGCTCGCCCCGTCGCGCCACTCGGCGCTCGTCGGCTGGTACCTCGCGGTCAAGCCGATGCCTCGTACGTAAGCTGACGCGGTGGGCCAGGCCGACCTCGTCACCCAGCTTGCCGATCTTTCCGTCGCCCTCGGCGCGAACGTGCAGCCGGGGCAGATCGTCAGTGTCGCCGCCGACCACGGCCATCACGAGTTGGCGAGAGCCGTCGCTGAGAGCGCGTACAAGCGAGGCGCCCGTTTCGTCGACGTCTCCTACTTCGACCCGTACGTCAAGCGGGCCCGGATCGCGCACGCACCCGACGACACGCTGTCGTACGTCCCGCCCTGGTTCGGCGCCCGCCTGCTCACGCTGGGGGAGGAGCGCTCGGCGAGGATCGCCCTCTCGGGGCCGACGGACACGGGACTCTTGGACGATCTCGACCCGGCGCGGGCGGGACGCGATCAGCTGCCCTTCATCAAGGAGATCCCGACGGTGATCGCCGACCGGACGACGAACTGGACGGTTATCCCCTGTCCGACCGAGCCGTGGGCGCGCCTGGTCCACCCCGATCTCTCTCCCGGAGACGCCCTCGATCGGCTCTGGCAGGAGATCGCACGCGTCTGCCGGCTCGACGAGGCCGATCCGGTCGTCGCGTGGAACGAGCGGGCCGACGCGTTGGCGACTGCTGCGGAACGGCTCAACGAGCGGCGCTTCGACGCGATCCACTTCGAGGGCCCAGGGACCGACCTGACCGTCGGATTGCTGCCGAGCTCGAGCTTCCACGCGGCTCGGGACGAGACCGTCGACGGGATCGTCCACCTCGCCAACCTGCCCACGGAAGAGGTCTACGCGACACCCGACCCCGAGCGGGCCGACGGTCGCGTCCGGTCGACGAAGCCGCTCGTCCTGGGTGACGGGACGATCATCCGCGGACTCGAGGTGCGCTTCGAGGGCGGCCGGGCGGTGCAGATCGACGCAGAGCAAGGTGCCGGGGTGATGCGCGGGCGGGCCGCCCTCGACGACGGCGCCGCCCGACTCGGCGAGGTCGCCCTGGTCGATCGCGAGGGCCGAATCGGGCGTCTCGGCACGATCTTCTACGACACGCTCCTCGACGAGAACGCTGCGAGCCACATCGCCCTGGGCGACGGCTTCAATCAAGGCCTCTCCGAGGACGACCGCGAGCGACGCAATCGGAGCGCAATCCACATCGACTTCATGATCGGCGGCGACGACGTCGCCGTCACCGGCATCACGCGCGACGGCGGCCGGGTCCCGGTCCTCCGCGAAGGCAGCTGGCAGATCTAGCGGCACGGGGGAACCACGGGTTCCCCCACGCTAGGCGGCGCCCGGCCCGCCGTATCTTCCCCGCGCCAGCACTCGGCCCACCAGCCCCGGCACGAGTACCTGGAGGATCGCGACCGGGCGATAGAACCACGGTACGAAGCTCTCTCGCCGATCGCGACTGATCGAGGCGAGGATCGACCGGGCGATCCGGTCGGGCCCGATCACCGTCCACTCGAGGGCCTTCGGAATCACCCCGTACTGTGGGAAGCCGGGCGTCTCGGCGAAACCGGGCAGGACGGTGTGCACGCGGATCCCTCGCCGCCGCAGCTGGGCGGCGGTGGCCCGCGAGAATGCGAGTTGGGCGTGCTTCGATGCTCCGTAGGGCCCAGACGGCGGCATCACGACGGTCCCGGCGACGGAGACGACGTTGACGACGTCGGACGGTGTGGCGGCCTCGAGCGCGGGGAGGAAGGCGCGCAGGCACCACACGCCGCCGAGGAAGTTGATTCGCATCACGCTCTCGATCCGCTCCGGCTCGCCGGCGATGAAGTCGGCCCGCGCCGGAATTCCTGCGTTGTTCACGAGCAGCTTGATCTGCGGATGCCGAGCCGTGATGCGGGCGGCCAGCGCGTCGACCGACTCTCGGTTGCCGACGTCGCAGACCTCCGCCTCGGCACCGATCTCGTCCGCAAGCTGCTGGAGCCGCTCCTCGCCCCTGGCGACGAGCACGCAACGCCAGCCGAGCCGTGTGAGCTCCCGCGCCAGAGAGGCGCCGATTCCGCTCGATCCGCCGGTGATGACGGCGACGGGCTCGTTCACGTCCAGAGAAGCTATTTCGACTTGCCGCAGACCTTCACGCTGCGGCTCGCCTCTGCGGTCTTGCCGGCCGCATCGGTCACCACGGCCTCGAGCTCGTGTGCTCCCTTCGACGCGCCTTTCGTCGTCCAGGTCGCCGCGTAGAGCCCTGCGGTCCCGCGCCGCACGGTCGCGACCGGCTTTCCGTCGACGAGGAACCGAACGTTCCGAACCGACTTCGTCGCACCGGCGACGACGAGCAGACGCGTGCGCGCGGTCGTGCAGGCGCGCCGCTCAGGGGCGAGCCAGGTGACGGTGGGGCGCTTGACGACCTTGAGCTTCACCGGCACGAAGGCCGTGTTCGGGAGGATCGAGGCGATCTCGCCGGCCTGGTCGACGTTCTTGTCCTCCTGGAAGTCCCCGCTCACGAGTGTCACGGCCCTCGTCCCGGCCTTCAGGGCGGGCGCTGCTTTGGGCAGCGGGAAGATCGCGATTCCCGACAGCGGGTCGTACGCGGCGGCACCGACGGCGACGCGCCCGTACGAGATCGTGAGGGAGAGCGGGTCGACGCCGGACTGGGAGTCGACGGTCTGTGCGACCAGCGTGGGCCGACCGGCGGTCACGGTCAGCGTCGTCATTGCCGCGAGCGGCGGGCTGACGTCGTTGAGCCACGAATGCAGGAGGTACTGGCCGGCATAGGGGCGTCCGGAGAAGTCGTCGTGTCCGGAGTCGACAGCGACGTAGTACTGCCCCTGGCGCGGGTACTGGATGCCCGCGGCCTGCACGTCGGCGCGGTAGCCGTACAGGTAGCCGTTCACGTTCACCGGCGTCCCCGTGTAGCCGGTGACGTCGTTCTCGTCCCGCGACCCGAGGAAGAAGGGGTCGATGCGCGTTCCCGCCCCCTGGAGGAGGACGGCCACGCCCATGTTCACCGCGGGCTGGGCGAGCTCGGTCACGTAGAGGCGCTCCGCGCCGTCCTCGTTCATCGGCGGCCCGCTGTAGCTTGCCGGCGGCCCGAAGGGCGCTGCAGGCCAGCGGTACGCGCTCACCTTTCCGGTGCCGCGCGTATCCCCGGACTGGGTTGCGGCGAGCCTGACCGGCGCGACCGACTCCAACGCGGGCCGTTCGACGGTGAACTCGTACGGAATCCTTCTCGTCACGTCGTCCTTGCGAAGGACGATGAAACCGTAGTTGTCACCGGCTGCTGCCGAGGCCGAGGCGCGTGCGACCGCCGTCAGCAGGGCATCCCCGCCCGGTGAGACGGTGACCGACGCGGGCAGATCGAGCATCGTTCCGGCGGTCGCCGACTGGGGGTGGAGCGAGACCTCCCACGTGCCGTATCCGTTCCCGGCGTCCAGAATGGTTGTGAGCAGCGGCTTCGAGACCGCGCCGCCGTTCACGTTCAGGTAGTGGAACGACAGGGACGCCGGGTCGGAGAAGATCGCCGGGTTGTCGGCCCGGCCGACGTCGATCAGCCCCGCTCCTTCGAGGAGGACGGACGCCTCGCTCGTGCGGCTGGTGTCGCCCCACGCAGGGCCGGCTGTCGACATCAGCGCCGACTTGACCTCTGCCGCGCTCCACTGCGGGTGGCGCTGGACGAGCAGGGCGGCGGCACCGGCGACGTGGGGGGCGGCCATGCTCGTCCCGTCGAAGACCGCGAACGGCTCGCCCATCGTCTCCTTCACCGTCGAGGAGAGGATCGCCCCACCGGGTGCTGCGAGGTCGGGTTTCAGATCGTGGCCAAACGGGGTCAGGCCCGCCGACGAGAAGCTCGTCGAGGTCCCGCCGCGCCCGGTCGTGATCTCGCCCGGCCCGAGGCCGACGCGCACGGTCGCCTTACCGCCGGCCGTCGTCAGGACCGACCGGAGCCGCGCTCCGTCCGTGTCGGCGATCATCCCGGCCGGGAGCGACAGCCGGATCGGGACGCCGTTGGCCTCGCCGGGGCGATTGTCGACCAGGACGATCCCTTCCGCTCCGGCCGCCTTCGCCCGCGCCGACTTGGAGGCGAACGTGCACGTTCCACGCGAGACGAGCGCGATCGCCCCCGCGAGCGAGTTCGCCGGCAGCGTGCTGGTCGTCGATTCGAGGTTGCCCGGAGGACCGCAGAGGGCGCCATCGACGGGCTTGCCGTCCGAGCCGGTGATCGAGGCGACGTCGACGAGCGTCTGGTCGGCGGCGCCCCAGGCAGGGGGAGTGGCGCTCGCGCCGGGATTGAACGGGATGGATCCGACACCGGCCGGCGACGAGACGGTCACGGTCGGCCCGAAGACGTGGGCGTTCGAGACGGCGGCCACGCTGATCGCGTCCGGTGCCGTTCCCGGCGCGCCGACGCTGCCGAGCCCGAAGTCGTCCCGATCGTTGCCGGCCGAGATCACCGGGATGACCCCGGCGGCGGCGACGTTGTGCACCGCCTCGACCAGCGCGTCGTTTCCGGGGTCGTTCATCGGCCCGCCGCCCGAGAAGTTGATCACGTCCATCCCGTCCGCGACGGCATCCTCGAAGGCCGCGACGATCTGAGGGGTGAACGCGCTGTCGCCGATCGGGGTGGGCGCGTTGAAGACCCGGTAGTTGCCGAGCCAAGCCCGCGGCGCGACGCCGGAGAGACCCTTCACCTCGGGGTGATCCCGACCGGCGGGGGCCGTTGTCCCAGCGTCCCCGGCGGCGATGCCCGCGACGTGCGTGCCGTGGAACGACTCCTTCCGATCGAGCGGCAGGCTGCCGGGCTTGCCGGCGCCCGGGCCGGGATAGGAGCGCGCGACGATCACCTTCGGCGTCGTGTACGAGAGCTGGCCACGAGGGAAGCCTGCCGGGTACGAGTAGCCGGTCGGGTCGAAGAAGGTGCTCGTCTGGTCGATCCCGTCGTCGACGACCGCGATCTTGACCCCGTCGCCGTTGTCGCCGGTTGACCGTGAGAAGGCCGTCGCCCCGATCAGCCCGGGACTGGTGTCGAGGTTGAGCGTGAAGCGCATGCTCGGGTAGACCTTGTTGACGAAGCTCAGGCGGCGGAGCTCGGGAAGCTGCTTGACGGGAAGCTCGACCGTCAGCGCGTCGAGGACGATTCGGAGCCGTCGGGACACCGTTGCCTGCGGAATTGCTCGCTTCAGCTCGACCGCCGCTCGCGTCTGGAGCCGGGCAAGCGTGGCCAGGTACTCGCGCGAGCCGGCTGCCTTGACGTTCAGCTTTTGCCTTGCTCCGGCCGCCGCGAGCGTGCGATCGGAGTACGCCGCCAGCGGTGGCTGGGGGAGGGTGACCAGCACCGTCACCCGACCCGTGGCATGCCGCGCCGGGATCGAGACCGGGCCGGCGTGGACGCGCGGGATGTGCAACTCGCCGAAGTCTCGGCGCACCGGCTGTAGCGCCGCAGACGCCGCAGCCGACAGAATGAGCGGCGCCGCGAGTGCAGTCAGAGCCAGGAAGCGGCGCAAGGCCGCCAGGGTATCTGAAGCCGTTTAGACTCGCCGGATGGCGGATTTCTCGGGCAAGCGCGGGCTCGTTCTCGGTGTGGCCAACAAGCGCTCGATTGCGTGGGGGATCGCGCGCCGGCTGGCCGAAGGAGGCGCGGAGCTGGCGTTCACCTTCCAGGGCGAGCGGATCGAGTCCTCGGTGCGCGAGCTGGCGGAGAGCGTCTCGAGCCCGCTCGTCACGGCCTGCGACGTTCGCTCGGACGAGGACATCGCCCGCGTCTTCTCGGAAGTCGGAGAGATCTTCGGCGGCAGCCTCGATCTGCTCGTTCATTCGGTCGCGTTCGCCGCCGCGGAGGACCTCGAAGGGCGCTTCACCGACACGCCACGGGATCGCTTCTGGCTCGCCGTCGACGTGAGCGCCTACTCGCTGATCGCCTGTGCCCGCGCGGCCGAGCCGCTGATGGAGGCGGCCGGCGGCGGCTCGATCCTGACGATGACGTATCTGGGCGGCGTTCGCGCCGTGCCGCACTACAACGTCATGGGGGTCGCGAAGGCGACGCTCGACGCGTCGGTGCGATATCTCGCGTGGGATCTCGGCCCGAAGAACGTCCGCGTGAACGCCATCTCCGCCGGGCCGGTGCGCACGCTCGCCGCCCGGTCGATCGCCGGCTTCCCGACGATGGAGGCGATCGTCGAGGAACGGGCCCCGCTGCACCGTCACGTCGGTGCCGACGACGTCGGCGCTGCAGCCGCCTACTTGCTCTCGGACGACGCACGGAATGTCACCGCGACGACGCTCTACGTCGACTCCGGCTACCACTCGATGGGGATGTGACGGAACCGCTCCGCTGATCGGCTTCTACAAGCCCGGCTTCGCGGTCATCACGAAGACGATCGCGAGCAGGAGCAAGACGTCGAACCGGGCGACGAACAGGATTCGGCGGATCCGGTACTGCACCTCCGGATCTTCCGGCGGCCGGGTCGACATCAGCTTGCCGAGCTTCTTCGACTCCGGGCCGAGGAAGAACATTCCCGTCAGCGCCGAGGCACCCCAGCCGGCCAGCGAGAACTGGACGAAGAAGTGGTCGTAGCCCCAGCTGCCGTTCTCGACCAGGCCGAAGCCGAAGCCGAGCACGGCAAAGGAGAGCGGAGTGAAGAACCGCTCGCCGAGCATCCCGATCTTGCGCGCCAGGCTCGCCATCTCGGTCGGCGTGTTCTGCCGTAGCGTCATCAACGCGTAGATCGTCACCAGCGCGCCGCCGCCGACCCAGAGGACGGCGGCCAGCACGTGGGCGGCCTTGAACCATTCGTACCAACCGAGCGCGAGGGTCACGCCGCGGGAATCTAGCGGGAGGGTCGGATCGTGTTCGCCTTAGGCTTCGGGCAGGGCGTACCCGACGATGCGGGCTCCCCGCGGCTTGCCGGCGATCTCCGGGAGACGGTCGGCGTCGAGCGCGAGCAGATGCCACCGGTCGCCCGTGAGCCCGATCCGCGCCTCGGCCAGGCGGTAGACGGTGCGTTTCGAGTGGAACCGCCCGTCGACCGAGATTCGGACCGGGAGGGGTTCCGGCGACGCGAGAAAGAGGCGGACGATACCGCTGCCGTAGACCCACAGCGCAGCATGGCTGCTGCTCATCTGGCGGCCGCGAACATCCGGCAGGTACCACCCGGTGCAGAAGAGCGCGTCGGTGTGCGATGGCTCCGGGAACGGCGGCTCCGCATTCGACGAGCCTCGGGCGAAGGTCGTGACCGCTCCGTCGGTGGCGAGCGGCCTCCAGCCGTGCGCAGCCAGTGCGCGCCACGCCATCCAGGAAGTGTTCGCGAAGAGCGGATTGTCGAGGTAGAGGCCGCGATGGACCGCCACCGCCGTCACCTCCAGCCGGCGTAGGAGAGCCTGCGCATCATCGGTCCAGTCTCCGCAGCCGAGCGGTTGGAGGGCGCGCGCCACCCGATCCGCCTCCCGGGGAGCGGTCGTCGAATACCCGGCCGGCCGCGGGCGGCGAATGCGCTGGTCGTAGTAGAGGTACACGCTGCCGTAGTGGATGTCGGGGAGGAAGACGGGCAGCTCGAGCAAGGCCCCTTTCGGCGTCGATCGCACGGCGGCATAGGCGGCGTTGCTGCTGTCCGCGGCGGAGGCACGGAACTCGCGTATGTGGAGGTCGGCCAGGAGCAGGACGGCGACCAGGGCGGCGAGCGCGATCCGGGGTACGTGCCTCGCCTCCGGACGGCGCAGCCCGCTCTCGACGGCGAAGGCGACGAGCGCGGCGAGGGCCAGACATGCGATCGGCATCAGCCGCTCGGGCACGCGCGGGTACCGAAGTGGGGGAAAGGCGTGCCAGAGCGCCGAGTAGAGCGGCAGGTGCGTCCCGAGCGAGAGCAGCACGGGAACGAGCGCTCCGAGCGCGAGGAGTGTCGCCAGGCCGCGCTCGCGGGCACGGACGAGGAGGGCGAGGCCCGCGAGCGCAACGAGGGGCGTCAGCCAGCCGAGGAAGACAAACGCCTCGGCTCCGTGGCGGACGTCTCGGGAGAGGAAGTCGAGCCCGGTCGCCGAGTACACGCGGACCTCGCGGAGCGAGCGGCCGCCCTCGTCGATCGAGCCCGAGATCACCGTCAGCCGGATCAGAACGCCGGCGAGAATCGCCGCGACGGTGCCGACACCTGTCTCGAGCCAGGCGCGCCGATCCCGGGTCCGGCAGATGCCGTACAGCACGTAGAACGGGATCGCTCCCAGGGCGAGGTGCACCTGGCCCGAGAGCGGGATCGAGACCAGCGCGGCTCGGGACAGCCACCACCAGCGTTGTCCGCCGGTGCGCCTGGCTCGTTCGAAGGCCCAGAGCGCAAGCGGCAGCAGGAGCGAGATCGGCCCGAGCAGGTGGCCGCGGCTCTGCACGATCCGGTAGGGCGCGATCTCGAACGCGAGCCCTCCGACGGCAGCGGCGACGCGCGACAGGCCGAGCTCGCGGAGCCAGACGAGCGTCAGCCCGCCGGCGCCGAAGAGGCAGAGGAGCGTGAACACGTTCCAGGCCAGCACCGGCCCGAGCGCGCGGACGAGCGGCCAGTACGGCAGCCCGAACGGCCACCAGGCCGGATTCGCCTGGATGCCGGACTCCGGCCGGAACGTGTAGGGGTCCTCCCAGGGGGGCCGCCCGTGCCGGAGCTGGTCACCCGCGAGCCAGAGGTGATAGCCGGTCTGCAGATGGTCGCCCGGCGCCGCCTCACCGTGACCAGGCGCCCCCGAGGCCATGAAGCTCGACCAGATGTGGACGACGGCCGGCTCGGTCGCGACCGCCGCCGCGACCAGGTACAAGGCGCAGGCGAGCGCTACAAAGCCCGAGCGGCGGCCAAGACCTCGTCGAAATCCGGCACGAGCTCGTTCGCGTAGCTCCACGCCCCTCGCACCCTCCCTTCCTGGTCGATCAGGAATACGGCCCGCCGCGCGACGTCCCGCATGCCGCGGAACTCCTGGGCGACGCCGAACCCGCGGATCGTCTCGCCGTTCCAGTCGGAGAGCAGGCCGAAGTCGAGATCGAGCGTCTGCATCCAGGCGACGTGCGTCCACGGCGAGTCGCGCGAGATCCCGAGCGGGCGGACGCCTGCCGCCTCGAACTCGCTGCTCCTGTCACGCAGGAGCTCCAGCTCGTTCGTTCATGTCGACGACCAGTCGAAGAGGTAGAAGACGAGCAGGACGGGGCCGTCCTCGACGATCTCCTCGATCGTGTGCTGCTCTCGCGGCCCGACCCAGACCGTCGCTCGAGGGATCCGGTCGCCGACTCCGAGCATCAGCCGCGAACGATGCGGATCGTCAGCCGGTGGTCGTAGGTGTCGACCGTGAGGGTGTCGCCGTGGCGCACGATCCGGTCGGCGGCGCTCGGGAGTAGGATTCTGCCGACGACGTGGCCGTTCGCTCGGTCGACCGCGTACAGGTAGTCCCGCTCGGCGGTGAACCCGTAGCCCGAGACGATCACGCCGTCCGACAGGACGAAGTTGGCCGCGTTCGCCACGAGCGCGGGGCTGCGCCAGAGGAGCTTCTTCCGTCTCACGTCGACGGCGTTGAGGTAGCCGTTCAGGCCGTACGACGAGCGCGCGTAGGTGGAGTGCGCCGTCTCGACGTAGAGCACTCCGGCTGCCTCCTTCGCCCACGTCACCTGCTCGTAGACGAACTCGCGCTCGCCGGGCGCGATCCGGGGAGGCCACGCGAAGTTGCGGAAGTCGAACGCGTAGCGTCCGGGCGCAACGACCAGGTGTGTGGTCGCGCCGTCAGACCCTTCGATCCGGAGCCCGCGTGGGTTCCGCCTTGGCGTCAGCCGTCCGGGGTCGAGCGAGACCGACGAGAGCACCTTGAACGTCACGCGCTCGGCGCCGGGCGTGCCTGCGGGTGCATTGAACCGCGGCTTGGGCAGGACGGTGACCGGCTCTCCGGCGGCGGCGACGGCACCGGCGAGAACGAGGGCGCCGACTGCGACGAGGAGCGCACGCACGCAGAAGAGCCTACGTGGCCGTCGGGACGGCCTCGGTCGCGTCGGCGATACCCCGGACGACCTCGACGATGTCGCGGTTGGCGTTGTAGACGCGGAGCTGCCGATCGGCGCCGTTGCCCGTGGCGAGGATCGCCCGGATGCCGTCGAGCTCGCGCTCCGAGCCGAGCTCGCGTGCGTGCGGCTCCAGGTCGCGAAGGGTGCGGCGCACGAGCTGGGCGACGGGCACTCGGTTGCGTCGGCCCGTGGTGAGGTCGATCACCGGCGCTTCGAGCCCGTATCGGGCGGCAAGCCATTTGTTCTCGGCGGTCAGGATCCGGTGGAACGACGGGATCTCCTGGCCGCGGTCGAACTGCTCCGAGTAGTGCTTGACGAGCGCCTGGCAGTAGGCGGCCAGCGCCACTGCGTCTTCGAGCCGGGTGACGGCGTCGCAGACGCGCACCTCGACGGTGCCGAGCCGGGGGTGGAGCCGCACGTCCCACCAGATGTGGGTGTAGTCGGCGATGCAACCGGTGCGCTCGAGCTGGCCGACGACCTCCGCGTAGTCCGCGTAGTCGCGAAAGCGCGGCGGCAGGCCTGAGCGGGGGAAGGCGGCGAACACCATCTGCCGGCTGGAAGCGAGCCCGGTCGGCTCTCCGCGCCAGAACGGTGAGCTCGCCGTCAGCGCCAGCAGCTGGGAGAGGTGGGCGAGCAGCCCGTTCACCACCTGGATCGCCTTCTCCGGCCCGTCGACGGCGACGTGGATGTGCATCCCGAAGATCAGCTCACGGCGGGCGACGTACTGAAGCTGGTCGACGAGGCTGTGATACCGATCGCGTGCCGTGATCCGCTGGCGCTCGAAGAGGCTGAAGGGGTGCGTCCCGGCGGAGCCGACGCGCAACCCCTTGTCGCCGGCCACAGACGCGACGTAGGAGCGGAGCGCGGTCAGCTCACGCTCGACGTCGGCCGCGCTGCGGCAGACGGGCGTCGTGATCTCGACCACGGACTGCATCAGCTCCGCGTTGATCCGGTCCTCGAGCTCGTGTCCGGCGACCGCCGCCAGCACCGTGTCGACGTGCTGGACGAGGTCGAACGTCTCCGGGTCGAGCAGCATGTACTCCTCCTCGACTCCGAGCGTGTACGGATCGCCGTCGCCGAACCGATGCTCGAGGACGCTGCCGGCCTCTGCGAAGCGGGCGCCTTTCCCCGTGATCGACGGGGGCACCGCGTGCTTCACCCGACCAGCGCCTCCGCCTCGATCTCGACGAGCCAGCGTTCGTCGATCAGGTGCGTGATCACGTACGTGCAGGCCGGCCTGATCTCGCCGAAGACCGCGCCGTGGGCGCGCGCGACGTCCTCGAAGAGGTCCGCGCGGGTCGCGAAGATGCGCGTCCGGACCACGTGCTCGGGCCCGGCGCCTGCTTCCCGCAGGGCGGCGAGGATGATCTCGAGGCAGCGTTGGGTCTGACCGAAGGCGTCGGCAGGCGGATCGGCGCCGTCGGGCATGACGGGCGCCGTCCCTGCGACGTACACGTGCGGACCGACGCGCACCGCCCGTGAGAAGCCCATCACCGGCTCGTACGGCGACCCCGAGGGGATGAGCCTCCGCTCCACGTCCCTAGTATCCAACGAAGTGGACGCCCTGCGAGCCGTAGAGGCCTGGCCTGCCGACAATGTCGCTGTCGGGCTCGTCTCGGCGGAGGGGCCGGTCGCGACGCTCGGCGACGGCCGACGGGAGTTCCGCTGGGCTTCGGTGACGAAGCCGGTCACCGCCCTCGCCTGCCTCGTCGCGGCCGAAGAAGGGACGATCGACCTGGACGGCTCCGCCGGTCCGCCCGGCTCCACCTTCCGCCATCTGCTCGCCCACGCCTCGGGACTCCCGCTCGAGGGCGCGAGCCCGATCGGGCGGCCGGGGGAGCGCCGGATCTACTCCGACCACGGCTTCGACGTGCTCGGGGCCGCTCTCGCAGAGCACGCCGCAATGGAATTCGCCGACTACCTGCGTGAGGCTGCGCTCGCGCCGCTCGATCTGCGCGCGCGCTACGAAGGCCGTCCGGGCTCGGGTCTCTTCGGATCGCTCGCTGACCTGCTTGCGCTGGGCCGTGAGCTGCTGGCGCCGACGCTCATCTCGGCGGAGACACTCGCGGAGGCGACGGCGGTTGCCTTTCCGGGCTTGACCGGGGTGCTCCCCGGGTTCGGGCGGCAGGAGCCGAACGACTGGGGGCTCGGCTTCGAGCTCCGCGATCGCAAGTCCCCGCACTGGACCGGGACGAGGAACTCGGAGCGAACCTTCGGCCATTTCGGTCGGAGCGGCACGTTCATCTGGGTCGATCCAGAAGCCGGCGTCGCGCTCGGGTGCCTCACCGATCTCGAGTTCGGAGACTGGGCTGCGGAGGCGTGGCCGCGGCTCTCCGACGCGGTGCTCGCCGAACTCGGGCGGTGAGGCGGTTGGCCGCGCTCGCCGCGCTCTGCCTGGTCGCGACGGCCTGCGGCTCGTCGGCCGTGCCCTCGCGGCACGGAAGCCGGGTGGTCGATCTTCCCGGATGGCGGCCGGTAGCGGACGAGCCCGGAATCGGCGAGCTCGCTCCCGATCTCTCCGGCCTCGACGTCGTCCGCCGCACCGATTCACCCGCGCTCGTCCGTAACGGCGACGCGATCCGGGCGACGACCTTCACCTTCGCGTCGACCGCCGACGCCGTTGCGGTGGTGTCGCGCGCGAAGTCGTCTCCGTTCCTCGCCGACCTCGATCGCGAGCTCCACGGCCGCGTCGACGCCATGGCCGCCGGGCGGGCCGTCGGCTACCGGATCGCTGTCTCGCGGCCGGCGGAGCCCGGCCGGGACACGATCGAGCTGTATCTGCTCCGGCGCGGGCGGACGGTCGTGCTCGTCGAGCTCGTCTCGGCGGCGGGGTTCGGTCTTCCCCTCCGGGACGAGATCCTCGCCGCGGTCAGGCGGTGAACAACGGCCGGATCAGCTCGTCGAACGTCTCCCGGTCGCAGCTCGCGACGACCGAGGGAGTCACGGCCCGGACCGATGCTGTCCGAGGCACGTTCATCGCGAGGGAGACCTCGCCGAAGTAGTCGCCGGGCCGCAGGAGGCGCCGTTCGCCGAGCGACTCCTGGCTGACCGAGAGCATTCCCGAGAGAACGACGTAGAAGCGTTGGCCCTCGTCTCCTTCGCTGATCAGGGTCGCGCCGGCGTCCACTCGGTCTCGGCGCATGCGATCGGAGAGCTTCCGTAGCTGCTCGCCGGGCAGCTCTGCGAGCAGGGCGATGCGACTGAACTCGTGTTCGCGGATCGGCACCGTCACACATACTGCCTCAGGCTGATGGGACTTTTCGACGACTGGAGGCATTGCCCCCGATGCGGTCACGACGTGGCCCCCGCCGGCGGCCGGGTCGAATGCACGGCCTGCGGCTACGTCGCCTACGCGAACCCGGCGCCGGCCGCGTGCGCGCTCTGCGTCGACGAAGCCGGGCGGATCCTGCTCACGCGGCGAGCCTGGGAGCCGTACGCGGGCATGTGGGACCTGCCCGGCGGGTTCCTCGACGAGCACGAGCACCCAATCGACTGCCTCCGCCGTGAGCTCCTGGAAGAGACCGGCCTCCACGTAGAGCCGACGGAGTGGTTCGGCGCGTTCATGGTTCCGTACGGCGGCGGCCCGGGCGCCCGCATGGTGGTCAATCTCGTCTGGCAAGCCCGGGTCGTCGGCGGGGAGGAGCAGGCCGCCGACGACGTGTCCGAGCTGCGCTGGTTCGCGCCCGAGGAGCTCCCTCCGCTCGAGGACGTGGCGATGGCAGAGCCGCTCGTGCGCTGGCTCGAGCGATAGTCGTTTCGTCGCCGGCTGAGGTGGAACGGACCCCGCATGAAGATCGGATGGCTGATCAGGGGGCTGCCCGGCCACCCCTTGCACCCGCCCTTGACCGACGCGACGATCGGGACGTACACCGTCGCGAGTGTCCTCGGTTTCGCCGACGTCGTCGGCCTGAGCGAGCACGCGGCTGCCGCGGGCTGGTGGCTCGCGCTCGTCGTCGGCCTCTGCCTGACGGTTCCGACCGCGCTCACCGGGCTCGCCGACTGGTTGACGATCACCCGGCGCACCCCGCTCTGGTGGACGGCGACCTGGCACCTGTCGGCGATGGTGACCGCGACCGTCTTCTTCGGGCTGGCGGCGATCCTCGGCCACTCGGACTGGCAGTCCGGGGACGTGACTGCCGGCCCGTTCGTGCTGAACCTGATCGGGTTCGGGGTGTTGTCGGCCGGAGGCTGGCTCGGCGGGGCGATCGTCTACGTGCACGGCATGCGCGTCCTCAACCTCGTCGACGAGCCGGCCGGCCGCGCGGTCTCCCCGGCACCCCACCCTGAGAAGGAAGAAGCTGAAGCCTAGGCGGCGGCTTCGGCGGTGAGGCCGAGGCCCTTCTCGATCGCGCCCTTCGGCTGTGCGCCGATCACCGCGCCGGCAGGAGCGCCCTCCTTGAACAGCATGATCGTCGGGATCGACTGGACCCCGTAACGGATCATCAGGTCCTGCTCCTCGTCGACGTTGACCTTGACGAGCCGGAGCTCGCCGGCCCGCTCCTCTGCGATTCGGTCGAGGACGGGGGAGACGGCGTGGCACGGACCGCACCACTCGGCCCAGAAATCGACGATCACGGGTTTGTCGCTCTGAAGGACCTCGGTCTCGAAGGTGCTGGTCGTCACTGCGGTCGACATGCGGTTCCTTTCGTGTTTTCGGGGGCTCTCCTTGTAACGAAGGCTTCGGCTGGACTGTTCCCCGGGCTCTCTAGAATCGAATCATGGCCGGCACGTTCACACCGCTCGCCGCGGTGCCAGATCATCCTGCGCTCGAGCGCGACGTGCTTGCGCGGTGGGACGCGGAGCGCACGTTCGAGCGGCTGCGTGAGCAGAACGCCGGCGGACCACGCTTCAGCTTCGTCGACGGGCCGATCACGGCGAACAACGCCATGGGTGTCCACCATGCGTGGGGGAGGACCCTGAAGGACGTCTTCCAGCGCTACAAGGCGCTGCGCGGCCACCAGCTCCGCTATCAGAACGGGTTCGACTGCCAGGGTCTCTGGGTGGAGGTCGAGGTCGAGAAGTCCCTCGGGCTCAACTCGAAGCGCGAGATCGAGGAGTACGGCCTTGCCGAGTTCGCAGCCCGCTGTCGCGAGCGCGTCGCCGAGTACGCAGAGGTGATCACCGCCCAGTCCCGCCGGCTCGGTATGTGGATGGACTGGGACAACGACTACTACACCTTCTCGGACACCAACATCGAGTACATCTGGCGCTTCCTGAAGGAGGTCCACGACCGCGACTGGCTGTTCAAAGGCCATCGCTCGACCCAGTGGTGTCCGCGGTGCGGGACGTCGCTGTCGCAGCACGAACAGGCGGGCGAGGGCAACTACGAGGAGCTCGACCATCCCTCGCTCACGTTGCGGTTCCCCCTGGCGGGGACGCAGGAGGCCCTTGCCGTCTGGACGACGACCCCCTGGACGTTGCCGGCGAACGTCGCGGCGGCGGTCCAGCCGGAGGCGGAATACGGCCTGTTCGGCGACGAGTGGTGGGCGGTCGCGCGCAGGCCCGACGACACGCCGTCTCGAGTCGCGCGCGGCGTGGAGCTCGTGGGGCTCGAGTACGCCGGTCCGTTCGACGAGCTGCCGGCGCAGGAAGGCGTCGTCCATCGCGTGATCCCGTGGGACGAGGTCGCGCTCGACGAGGGCACCGGAATCGTCCACATCGCCCCGGGCTGCGGCGCCGAGGATTTCGAGCTCTCACGCGTCCACAGGCTGCCCGTGATCGGTCCGATCGACGAGAACGGCCGCTTCTACTCGGGCTTCGGCCCCTTGGAGGGCCTGTCCACCGACGAGGTGGAGGAACCGGTCGTCTCCGCGCTTCGCGAGCGGAACCTGCTCGTCGAGGCGGGGCGCATCACGCACCGCTACCCGATCTGCTGGCGCTGTCGCACGCCGCTCGTCTTTCGCGTCGTCGACGACTGGTTCATCGGCGTCGAGGGCGCTCGCGAGGCCATGCTCGCCGAGAACGCCAAGGTCGAGTGGACGCCGGCGCAGTACCAGAAGCGGATGGACGACTGGCTCCGCAACATGGGCGACTGGAACATCTCGCGCAAGCGCTACTTCGGCCTGCCGCTGCCGTTCTATCCCTGCGAGTGCGGACGTCTGAACGTGATCGGCTCGCGGGCCGAGCTGGCGGAGCGGGCCGTCCGGGGGCTCGACCGGCTCCAGGAGCTCCACCGGCCGTGGATCGACGAGGTCGTGATCCGCTGCGATGCCTGCGACCGGGAGGTCGAGCGCATCCCGGAGGTGGGCGACGCGTGGCTCGACGCCGGGATCGTTCCGCTCTCGACCCTCGGCTGGGAAAACCAGGAGTGGGTCGAGCACGGGTACGGGACCGGTGCCGCGCAAGGGCTGACCGGCGCCGATCTCCCCGATCACGCCTACTGGGAGCAGTGGTTCCCGGCCGACTGGGTCTCCGAGATGCGCGAGCAGATCCGGCTCTGGTTCTACTCGCAGTGCTTCATGACCGTGACCCTCGTCGGGCGGTCGCCGTACCGCCGGGTGCTGACCTACGAGAAGCTCCTCGACGAGCAAGGACGCGAGATGCACCGCTCGTGGGGCAACGCGATCGACGCGAACGAGGCGTTCGAGCGGATGGGGGCGGACGTGATGCGGCGCCTGTTCTGCGAGATCCCGCCGGCTCAGAACCTCAAGTTCGGCTACGGCCCGGCCGGCGAGGTGAAACGGCGCCTGCTGACCCTCTGGAATTCCGTCTCGTTCTTCGTCACGTACGCCGGCATCGAGGGCTTCGAGCCGTCGTACGGCGATCTGGCCCGGCCACCGTCCTCGGGCACCCGGCTCGACGTGTGGCTGGTCGAGCGGACCCGACAGCTCGTCGCCGAGGCGACCGAGGGGTACGAGCGCTACTGGACTCCTGCGGTGACCCGCGCCTTCGAGTCGTTCGTCGACGATCTCTCGAACTGGTACATCCGCCGGTCGCGGCGCCGCTTCTACTCCTTCGACGAGGCCGCGTTCCGGACGCTCTGGTTCGCGATCGTCCAGGGCCTTCGGGTGATTGCGCCGGTGATGCCGTTTCTCGCCGACGAGCTGTGGCGGAACCTCGTCGCGGGTGCGTGCGAGGGTGCGCCGGACTCGGTGCATCTCGCCGGCTGGGCGGACGTGACGCCGCCCGACGCTGCGGTTCTGGAGGAGATGGCCGAGGTTCGGGAGATCGTCGAGCTCGGGTGGCGGGCACGCGGCGAGGCGGGAATCAAGCTTCGGCAGCCGCTGAGGCGCTTGTACGTTCGCGGCGCGACGGCGGCGAAGCCGTATGCCGACGAGATCGCGAACGAGTTGCGGGTCAAGGAGGTCGGCTTCGACCGGGGCCCGGTCTCCCGAGCTCGGCTGTTGCCGAATCTGCCGGTTCTGGGTCCGCGGCTCGGGGCGAGGCTCAGGGAGGTCCGGGACGCGCTGGAGCGTGGGGACGTGGACGAGCTGGACGGTGATCGCTATCGCGTCGCAGGCGAGCTGCTCGGGCCGGGCGATCTGATTCGCGGCGAGCGGATCGCGATCGAAGGCTGGACGATCGTGGAGGACGGAGTCCTGTCCGTCGCGCTCGACACCGACCTCGATCCCGAGCTGGAGCGCGAAGGGCGCGTCTTCGATCTCACGCACGCCGTCAACGTGCTGCGCAAGGAACGAGGCCTGGACGTGACGGATCGCATCCGGTTGACGATCCCGTCGGCAGACGCCGATCTGCTCGACGACTACGCCGAGCGAATCAAGACCGAGACGCTCGCAGTCGACGCTCGACCAGGCGATTCGCTCGACATCGAGAGGGCCGAGGCCCCGGGCTAGGCTGCCGGAAGGGCTCGCCGCACCTCGAGGGGGAGCCGGAAGAAGACGTCCTCGATCAGCGAGCCGGCCGGCCGGATGTCCGAGACACCGCGGGCGCGGAACCAGTCGCAGACGCGCCGGACGAGCTCCTCAGGCGCCGACGCGCCGGAGGTCAGTCCGACCGTCTCGGCGTGCGTCAGCCAGTGCTCCTCGATGGCGGTCTCGTCCTCGATCAGGTGCGCTTCGACTCCGGCGGCGCGTCCGGTCTCCACGAGCCGGTTCGAGTTGGAGCTGTTCTGGGAGCCGATCACGAGCAGGAGGTCGACTTCCTCGGCGAGATCCTTGACTGCCCGCTGCCGGTTCGTGGTCGCGTAACAGATATCGCCGGCCTGAGGCCCCTCGATCGCCGGAAAGCGTCGCTTCAGGGCGGCGACGATCTCCGCGGTCTCGTCCACGGACAGGGTGGTCTGCGTGACGTAGGCCACACGCTCGGGATCGGGGATCGAGACGTGCTCGGCCTGCTCGAGCGTCTGCACGAGAACCGTGGCGTCGGGGGCTTCGCCGAGCGTCCCCTCGACCTCGTCGTGGCCCGCGTGCCCGACGAGCACGATCGTGTAGCCGCCGGCCGCGTAGCGGCGCGCCTCCGCGTGAACCTTCGCCACGAGCGGGCAGGTCGCATCCACCGTTTGCAGCCGGCGTCGTTCGGCCTGCTCGTGCACCGCGGGTGAGACGCCGTGTGCGGAGAGGACGAGCATGGCCCCGCGCGGAACCTCGGTTTCGCTCTCGACGAAGACAGCGCCGCGAGCCTCGAGGTCACGAACGACGTGGAGGTTGTGGACGATCTGCCGCCGGACGTACACGGGCGGCCCATGGAGGTCTAGCGCCCGCTCGACGGTCTCCACCGCACGTTCGACGCCGGCGCAGTATCCGCGAGGTGAGGCGAGAAGCAGCCGCCTGACCACGGAGGCTCATGGTAGCTCCCTCTCCCAGGACACCGGGTGACCAAAGGCGCGAGAGGTCGAAGAACGGAAAAGGCCCGCCGCTCGGGGGGTCGTCGCGGCGGGCCCTTCCACATTGCTCGCCGCGGCATCAGTGGCCAGGAACCGCCGCGGTTCGCATCGCCCAGTGAGATTTCACGCTACCGCTGCGGCGTCTTTACGCCAATAGGCCGTACGGCCCATCTTTTCAAATCGGGAAGTGCGCCGAAACGCGCCGACACCCGCGCGCCGGCGTCCCTATCATCAGAAGGCCCAGTGACGAGAGAACGCCAGGCCGTCGTCTTCAAGGGAGTACGGCGGGTAGCCGCAGCTGCGCTGTACCTGGGCGCGGTGTTGCGCCACCGGGCCCGCGTGGCGCGGGAAGCCGAGGAGCGCGCATCGCTTCGCGAGCGCGAGCTGCGCTCGATCGAAGAGATCTCGAACGCGCTTGCGGGTGCCGGGGATGCCGAGTCGGTCGCCAGGGTGCTGCTCGACCAGATCGCCTCGCTGCTCTCGGTCGAGTTCGTGGGCCTGGTGCTGGTCGACGACGGTCTCAACGAGGCTCGGGGCCTGCTCGGACGGAGAGACGGACAGGACTTCGACTACTGGCAGGGGCTGCACTTCGATCTCCGCCGAGAGCCTTCGGGTGTCGCGAGCGCGGTGTTCGACGTCGCGCCGGTCACGGTCTTCGACACCAAGACCTCACCGCTGATCAACAAACGAGTCGCCGCAGCTGTCGGGGCGCAGAGCGCCGCGTTCGTCCCGCTCGTCAATGGGGAGCGCGTGATCGCCGTCCTCGCCATCGCCACCACTCGTGAGCGCCGAACGTTCTCGGCGGACGAGCTGGGGCCTCTGAGGACGCTCGCCGCGGAAGCAGCGCTCGCGCTGGAGCGCGCCCGCTCAGCCTCTGCGCTCGAGGACGCTCTCGAGCGAGAACAGCTCGTCTCGTCGATCGCGCGCAAGGTTCGGTCGGAGCTCGACCTCGACGGGGTCGTACGGGTCACCGTCGACGAGATTGCGCGAGCGCTTCGATTGACCCGCTGCTTCGTGCGTCTCGGCACAGAGGAGAGCTCGCACGTCCTCGAGACCGCCTCTGGGGCCGAGAGCGCACCGCCCGTTCCGCCGGATGCCGTGGGTCGGCTCCCCGTCGCGAACCAGGCCCTCAAGGCCCGAAAGACGGTGATCGTGGCGGACGTCGAGGGGGAGCTCGACGACGCCGGAAAAGAGCTGTTGCTCGAGCTCGGGGTGCGGGCCGTTCTCGCGACACCCGTTTTCGTGCTCGACCGCCCGATCGGCGTCCTGGTCCTGCAGCGATCGGAACCCCACTCGTGGACGGAGTCCGAACGCGGGCTCGCCGAGGCCGTGGCACGCGAGTTGGGCCTCGGCGTTCACACCGCGCGTCTCCTTCGTGAGAACGAGCTCAGACTTGCGCAGCAGGGCGCTCTTCTCCGGGCCGCGCAGGTCGTCACCGGCGAGCTCGACGTCGAGACGGTCGTTCAGCTCCTTGTCGAGCAGCTGACGGAGCTGCTCGATGCCGAAGCAGCCGACTGCTACCTGTTCAACGCCGACGGGACGACACTGCGCTGCGCGGCGGTCCACGGACTCGACCCGAGCCTTGTCGGCTTCGAGTTCCCGGCGCGGCGAGGCCTGGCCCGACGAGCGATCGACGAAGGCGCCCCGATCGTCGAGCAGAGCTCGACCCGGATCGTCGAGCCCGTGCCTCATCCTGCGTACGAGGGGTTGACGGCTGCCGTCGTCGCGCCGATGACCCTCGCCGGCGAGACGAGTGGTGTGCTCGGTGTCGGTTCGCGCACTCCGGGTCGAGTGTTCGAGGACAACGACCTCGAGGCGTTCGCCAGCTATGCGACGCTCGCCGCGCTCGCCCTTCGAAACGCCGAGACCTTTCGCCAGCGGGAGCGACAAGCGGGTGTGGAGCGGAGCTTCTCGCGGATCGCGAGCCTGCTCGGTGAGCCCGTCTCGCTCACCGCGACCCTCGACGCGGTGGCGCAGGCAGCGGCCGAGGCTTTTGCCGGGGATCGCGCGGCGGTGCTCTCCTCCGGTCCCGACGGCTACCGTCTCGCCGGCGACCACGCCCTGCCGGAAGGCCTCCGCGAGCTCTTCGCCGAGGGCCTCCCACCCGGTGGCGAGGTGCTGGAGCACGCATCGCGCGAGGACAAGATCCTCGCCTCGTCGCTGCTGGACGACGACGAGCGGTTCGGTGAGGAATTCCGGACCGCGGCGGGTGCGTCGTCGCTCCTCGCGATTCCGATCGCCGCACCGCGCACCGATCGTCATGCGCTCTGTGTCGT
The DNA here is from genome assembly GCA_963719325.1 of uncultured Actinomycetes bacterium. Taxonomy (GTDB): domain Bacteria; phylum Actinomycetota; class Thermoleophilia; order Gaiellales; family Gaiellaceae; genus DATBLE01. Next base: position 1,137 of record CAVRBW010000025.1, on the reverse strand, counting down.
TCTCTTCAACGAGCCGCGTGTCTTCGCGGAAGATGACCTCGACCTCGCCGGCCAACTTGCTGCACGAGCAAAGGCGGCGCTCGAGCGAAGCGAGCTCTTCGAGGTCGAGCGGCGCTCGCGTCTGCTGGCGCAGCAGCTTGCCGACACAGGCAGCCTCTTCTCGGGCGAGCTCGAACCCGGCGCGGTGCTCGACGAGGTCGTCGAGCAGGCTCCGGTGCTCCTGCGCGCCGATGCTTCGTCGATCCGTCTGCTGGAGGGGGAAGAGCTCGTCGCTGCCGCCGCAGTGGGCGCTGGCGCTGCCGAGAGACAGGGCTCGCGAGTCCCTGCGGACGGCCGGCCGGCCGGAGGGGTCGTCCAGTCCCGCGCCCCTGTGGCGATCGAGGACGTTGGCGCCGACCACGTGCTGGTCGAAGGCGAGCCGATGCTCGCCCATGGCTACGCCGCGTATCTGGGCGTTCCGCTGTTCGGCGCCGAGGGCGACCTGCAAGGTGTTCTCGCCGTGTTCGGTCGGCGGCCACGGGTCTGGCAGGAAGAGGAGGTGGAAGCGCTCGGCGCGCTCGCCGCGAACGCGTCCGTGGCGTTCGCGAAGGCCGAGCTCTACCAGCAGGTGGAGCTCGAGCGGGAGCGGAGCGTGGCGATCCTCGCGAACGTCGCCGACGGGATCGTCGCGGTCGATCGTGAGGAGCGGATCGTCCTGTGGAACGCCGCCGCGGAGCGGATCACCGGAGTCCCTTCCGAGGAGGCCCTCGGCCGGACCGTCTTCGACGTCCTGCAACGCGAGCTGCGGTCCGAGGCCGGCGCGGGCTCGGGCGACCGGTTGCTTCCCACTCGCCGCGGGGACCGAGAGGTCTGGCTCTCGCTGACGGAGGCGATCATGCGCGATCCCGCCGGCGAGACGGCGGGGCGCATCTTCGCGTTCCGCGACATCTCGGCAGAACGCGTCGTCGACCAGATGCGCTCCGACTTCGTCTCGACCGTGTCACACGAGCTGCGCGCGCCCCTCACCTCGATCTACGGCTTCGCCGCCACGTTGCTGCGGGAGGACGTCGAGTTCGAGGAGGAGGAACGCCGCACGTTTCTCAGGTACATCGAGTCGGAGGCCGAGCGTCTGACCTCGATCGTGGACAAGCTGTTGAG
>CAVRBW010000024.1:0-129419 GCA_963719325.1 uncultured Actinomycetes bacterium | reverse complement strand
CGTACGCGAGACGGGCGGCACCTGCAAGACGCAGGCGGCCACCGCCGGCAGGCTCAAGCTGCTCAGCGGCACCGTCTCGGCGCTCTCGAGCGGCTCGATCGCGATCTCGCTCGGCGCGGGCAGCTCGTTCAGCTGCGCGCTCGACGACCGGGCACGGCGAGAGCTCTCACGCCGGGACGTCGAGGTCGGCGATCACGTCAGCGCCGCCTGCGCGTTCAGGGACAACGCCTGGGTGCTGTTGCGCGCGCGGAAGCTGCGGTAGTGCCTCACTCGACGGAGCGTTCGCGAGGGCGCTCCGTCACCCGCTAGGACAGGACGGGCAGCGCCTTGAACGTCTGCCGCGCAGCGTGGATCGACTCCGCGATTGCCACGATCGTCTGCGCCGTCTCCGAGCCTGGATCTGCCCAGACGAGCGGCTCGCCCTCGTCGCCGCACTCTCGCAGGCGCGCGTCGAGCGGAACCCGGCCGAGCAGCGGTACGCCGATCTGCTGCGCCAGGCGCTCTCCGCCGCCGGTCCCGAAAACCTCGGAGGTCATGTTCTCGATCACGCCGATCAGGCGCATGTTCGTCTTCTGGGCCATCACCGCCGCCCGCGACGCGACCTCCTGCGCGAGCGGCTGCGGCGTGGTGACGATCACCGCCTCCGCACGCGGCAGCAGCTGCCCGAGCGAGATCGAGACGTCGCCGGTTCCCGGAGGCATGTCGACGAGCAGCACGTCGAGCTCGCCCCAGTGCACGTCGGAGAGGAACTGCTCCAGCGCGCGATGCAGCATCGGGCCACGCCACATCACCGGAGAGTTGTCCTCGAGGAAGAACCCGATCGACATCAGCTTCAGATCGTGCTTCACGGGGGGAACGATCATCTGATCGACCACGACCGGACGCTGGGTGATCCCGAGCATGTGCGGGATCGAATGACCGTAGACGTCTGCGTCGAGGACGCCGACACGGTGGCCGAGGCCGGAGAACGCGGCGGCCAGGTTGACCGTCAGCGAGGACTTCCCGACGCCGCCCTTGCCACTCGCGATCGCGAGCACGCGCGTGGAGCGATCGACGGAGATGCCTTTGCTGCGCTCGGCGACGTCGCCGCGCAGCTTGGCCGAGAGGGCGGTCTTCTCGTCGGGCGTCATCACGTCGAAGCCGAGCCGGACGCGGTCGACGCCGGGGACCTTGCCGACGTGCTCGACGACCTGATCCTGGAAGCTCGCCCGCAGCGGGCAGCCGGCGACGGTGAGCGCGATCGTCACCGAGACGTCGCCGCCGTCGATCTCGATGTCCCGGACCATGTCGAGCTCGGTGACCGGCCGCCGCAGCTCGGGGTCGATGACGTTCTCGAGCGCCTTCAGGATCTCGTCGCGGGAGGGTTCCACGGATCTGAGGGTAGCCGACCGGGCCTGCCCGCCGGGTCGGTGAGAACACGACAGGTGGAGGCGATCACCGCGGATCCGGTCCGCGTCGGCTGGACTGAGCTCAGACACGGGCGCTGGGAGGCCGCGCGTACGCTCTTCGAGGACGCGGTCGCGAGCGACCCGACGCCTGAGGCGTTCGAAGGGCTGAGCTGGGCAGCGTGGTGGCTCGACGACGCCGAGGCCACGTTCGCCGCGCGCGAGCGTAGCTACCAGCTCCACCGGCAGGCTGGGGACACCGCGAGCGCTGCCCGGATGGCGACGTGGCTGGCCGCTGACCAGCTCGACTTCCACGGCGCGGCCGCGGTTGCGAATGGCTGGCTCCGGCGAGCCCGTCGGCTCCTCGACCCGCTCGAGCCCAGGCCGGCCCATGGCTGGCTTGCCTTTCACGAGGGCTACATCGCGCTCGGCGCCTGGGAGGTCGAGAAGGCCCTGGAGCTGGGGGTCCGGGCGGCGGGCATCGGACGCCGATTCGGCGTCGCCGACCTCGAGATGCTCGGTCTCGCGCTCGAGGGCGGCACCCTCGTCACCTGCGCAAGGGTCGCGGAGGGCATGCGCTGCCTCGACGAGGCAACGGCGCTGGCCCTGGAAGGAGACGCCGCAATTCCGATCTCGAGTGCCTGGACGTGCTGCTTTCTCGTCTCGTCCTGCATCGCCGTCCTCGATTTCGAGCGCGCGTTCGAGTGGTGCGACCGGATTGCAGCGTTCGCCGAGCGCTACGGCAGCCGGTACATGCTCGGGTTCTGCCGGGCCGAGTACGGGATCGTGCACCTCTGGCGCGGCCGCTGGGCCGACGCCGAGGCGGTGCTCGAAGCGTCGCTCGAGGACTTCTCCCGATCGCGGCCGGCGCTCGTCGGAGGGCCCCTCGTCGGGCTCGCAGAGCTGAGACGCCGGCAAGGACGAGCCGACGAGTCGGCCGGCCTCCTCGCTCGAGCCGGAGTATCGACGAACGCGCAGCTCTGTCGTGCCCGGCTCGCGCTGGACGGCAGCGAGCCTTCCAGGGCGGTCGACCTCGTCGAACGCGTCCTACGCCGGCTTCCGCCCGCCTGCAGACTCGACCGGGCACCCGCGCTCGAGCTCCTCGTCCGAGCACAGCTCGCGGCCCGCGACCTCCCGGCGGCACGCTCGGCGCTCGGCGCCCTGCGAGAGGTGGAGCGCCTAGTCGGAACCGCCCCGCTGCGGGCCCGCGCCGACCTCCTCGAGGGGATGCTCGCAGCCGCTGACGGCGATCACGACCTCGCACGGGCGCTGCTGGAGGACGCAGTCGACGAGTTCGGGCGGTTCGGCGCGAGCTACGAGTGCTCCCAGGCCCGGATCGAGCTTGCCGCCAGCCTGCTCGCCCTCGGCCGTGCGGAGCAGGCAGCGCGCGAGGCGTCGACGGCACTGACGTGCCTCCGGGCGCTGGAAGCAAGCGGCGATGCCGCCCGCGCCCGGCGCATGCTCGACGCCGCCCGCCCGCGGCGGCGACGCACCGCGACGCCGGCCGGCATCACACCGCGCGAAGCCCAGGTGCTCCGGCTGGTCGCGCAAGGGCTGACGAACCAGCAGATCGCCGCGCGCCTGGTGGTGAGCGAGCACACGGTCCACCGCCACGTCGCCAACATCCTGCGCAAGCTCGGTCTCCGTTCCCGTGCGGCCGCCGCCGCGCAGGCCGCCCGGCTGGACCTCCTCTAGCGCCGGCGGGTCGCGCCGGGGCAAAGATGGCCCGTTTTGGCGACGCAGGCGATTCGCGGTCGCGTCTACCATCCCCGGCCATGGAGCCGACGATGCAACAGCGGCGGGAGGCGAAGGCCGACGTCCGGCGGATATGGGCGCTCGGCGACTACCACCGCTTCGCGACGGAGCTGATCTGGGAGCTCGGCGGCGTGCTCGTGGAGGCTTGCGAGGTCTCCCCTGGACAGCGCGTCCTCGACGTGGCCGCCGGGTCGGGGAACACGGCCATCCGCGCCGCCGAGGCAGGAGCCGACGTCGTCGCGTCGGACCTCACCCCGGAGAACTTCGCGGCCGGTCGGCGCGAGGCCGCGGCCCGCTGCGTCGAGCTCGAGTGGGTCGAGGCCGACGCCGAGGCGCTGCCGTTCGCCGATGCCGGGTTCGACGTCGTCACCTCCTCGTTCGGAGCGATGTGGGCGCCGAATCAGCAGGCCGTTGCGGACGAGCTGGTTCGCGTGTCCAAGCCGGGCGGGACGATCGGCATGGTCAACTTCACGCCCGAAGGGTTGCTCACCGAGTTCCTCGAGGTGCTCGCGCCCTACGTACCTCCTCGGCCGGGAGCGCCGGCCCCGACGCTGTGGGGAAGCGAGGAGCACGTGCGGGTGCTCTTCGGGAACCGGCTCGAATCGCTCGAGCTGACCCGCAAGGACTACGTCGAGAAGGCGGTGTCGCCCGAGTCGTACTGGGCCTTCTACAGGGAGACGTTCGGGCCGGTGGTTGCCATCCTCGCCGGCCTCGCCGACGAGCCCGCCAAGGCGGCCGCGCTCGAGCGCGACTTTCTCGAGTTCGCGAGGCGCTCGAACAGCGGTGATCCTGACGGACCCGCCGAGTATCGCTTCGAGTACCTGCTCGTGGTCGGCCGCAAGCCCGGCGGCTAGCCGTCCTCCGGTAGAAGATTACGGACGTGACCTGGGCGGGCCTCGTCCTGAAGAATCTCCTGCGGCGGAAGGCGCGGACCGCGCTGACTGTCGCCGGCGTGGCGATCGGGGTCGGGCTGATCGTCGCCCTGCTCTCGATCACGAACGGGGTCAAGAACACCGCCGGCGAGCTGATCCATGTCGGCCGCTCGGACTTCGGCCTCTTTCAAACGGGCGCGTCCGATCTCACTCGCTCGCTGCTCCCGGAGAGCCTGTCGGACAACGTGCGCTCGACGCAGGGAGTGGCCCGAGTCGCGAGCATCTTCCTGCTCGTTGGCGCGGTCGAGCACAGCGACTCGTCGCTCCTGTTCGGATACGTGCCCGGCGAATTTCCCGAGCAACGGCTCGTGATCGTCGCGGGACGGCGGGCGGTCGGGGACGAGGCGATCGTCGGCGACGGCGCAACCCGGATCTACCGCGTCCGGCCGGGCGGCTCGATCCACGTCGGCTCCCGGGCGTTCCGCATCGCAGGCGTCTACCACAGCGGCAACCGGTTCGTCGACCGCGGTGTCGTCCTGCCGCTCGGGACGGTGCAGCAGATTGCACAACGTCCCAACGAAGTGACGACCTTCGGTGTGATCGTCAAGCTCGGCGCGACGCCGAAAGCAGTCGCGTCCCGTCTCCAGGAGAAGTTCCCGGGAGTGACGGCGGTGATCGAGCCCGGACAGGCCGTGAAGATCGACACGTCGAGCCGCCTGATCGTGACGGCCGGCTGGATCTTCTCGTTGCTCGCGCTGATCATCGGTGGCATCGGCGTCACGAACACGATGGCGATGGCCGTGTTCGAGCGGATTCGGGAGATCGGGATCATGCGAGCGGTCGGGTGGACCTCGACCCGGATCGCCGCGCTGATCGTGAGCGAGGCAATCGGAATCGGGCTGATCGCGCTCGCGATCGGCCTGCTGGGCGGGTGGGGGGCGGCGATCCTCTTCACCGACCACAGCTCGCTCTCGACGCTGACCGAAGCCGACTTCACCGGCGGCGTCTTCGCCTGGGGCCTGGCGTTCGCGCTCGGGGTCGCGCTCGTGGGCGCGCTCTACCCTGCGTGGCGAGCCGTCAGGCTGACGCCGATCGAGGCGCTTCGGCGGGAGTAGCGGCTGCCTCCTCGAGCCTGCCGTCACGGATCCGGAGGACCCGGTCGGCGGCCCGCGCCACGTTCGGGTCGTTCGTGACGAGCAGGATCGTCGTTCCGCGCTGGCTTCGAACCGCGTGCAGCAGCTCAACGATCTGACCGCCGGTCGCCGAGTCGAGCGCTCCGGTCGGCTCGTCGGCAAGCAGGAGCCGTGGCTCGTTCGCGAGCGCGCGCGCGATGGCGACCCGCTGACGCTCTCCGCCCGATAACGTCGCCGGGTACGCCGATGTCCGATGTGAAAGAGCAACCTCGTCGAGGAGCCGCCGGGCCCGCTCGACCCGTTCACTGCGCCCGAGCCCGCGGCCGAGCATCGGCAGTTGCACGTTCTCGAGCGCCGTCAGCGTCGGGATCAGATGGTGGAACTGAAAGACGAAGCCGACGACGGTGCCACGGTAGAGCGCCGAGTCGTCGAGACGCTCTACATGCTCGCCGCCGACCACGATCGAGCCCGAGTCGATCGGGTCGAGGGCGCCGATCAGGTTCAGCAACGTGCTCTTCCCACACCCGGACGGACCGGTGACGGTCACGAACTCTCCGGGCGACACGCGGAACGACACGTCTCCGAGCGCGGCGATCCGCCCATCCTCGAACGAGCGGGAGACGTGCTCGACGACGACCTCGGCGCCGCCGTTGCGCGAGGTCATCGAGCCTCAGAGCTCCTAACGCAATGAGCAGTTGTGTCCCGAATACTCATCCCGTTAGGAGCTCTTGACCCAGTACCTCAGCACGCGCTTCCCGCCCAGCGCCTTGACGGTCACGCGGAAGGTGAGCCGGAAACCCTGGGACTCTGGCGGAAACAGGACGTAGTCGCGAAAGACGCCCCTGAACGGCCGGTTGGTGACGAACTTCTTCTTGCAACAGCCGAACTCGACCGCGTGCACTCCCCCGTACGGATCGACGATTTGCGAGGTGATCGTCCCTTTGACGGCCTTCCCGGCCGAATCGGTGGCGCGAACGACGTACACCCACTTCGCGTTCACTCTCGGTGTGTGGGTCGGGGCTGTGAACGTCGCCTTGAAAACCGACGCCGCACCCGCCACGAGCGGGACCGCCAGCGCAGCAGCGCAAAGTACGACGAGCCGGAGCCTCACCACGCCGATGCTACTCCGCGAGGCGCTCTCTCAACCAGCAGGCGTTCTCGACCGCGAATCCGCCCCAGTCGTTGTTGAAATAGGCAAAGACATCCACGGACTCGCGCCATTCCTCGATCCGTCGCGCCCAGATGCCGAGCTGCGGGTGCGAGTAGTTCCCGTCCCCACCACCGTGGTGGAAGCGCAGGTATGTGAAGTCGGCGGTCAGCTCTCGGGTCTGGAACGGACGGCGTGGGTCGTCGCCGACCACGAGCGCAACCTGGTGCCGGCGCAGGAGCTCGTAGACCGGGTCGGCGAACCAGCTCGAGTGGCGGAACTCGAAGCAGTGGCGCCCCGGCGGCAGCGCCGCGAGCGCGCCTGCGAGCCGCTCGTCGTTTCGGTGGAAGCTCTCGGGCAGCTGCCAGAGCACCGGACCGAGCTTCGACGACTCCACGAGCGGGTCGATCCGCTCGTAGAACCGTCGAACGGGTTCGCCCATGTCGGTGAGGCGCTTCATGTGGGTGAGGAAGCGGCTCGCCTTGACGGCGAAGAGGAACTCGGGCGGGCTCTGCGCCACCCACCCCTCGACCGCGGGGACGGCCGGTAGGCGGTAGAAGGTGTTGTTCACCTCGACCGTGTCGAAGAGCGTCGCGTAGTGCTCCAGCCAGCGACGGGCCGGCAAGCCTTTCGGGTAGACGACCTCGCGCCAGTGCTCGTAGTTCCAGCCGGAGCAGCCTATGCGGACAGTGCCGCTGCCACCTTTGCGCACAGCTCCTCGGTTCCCGCGGCGACGACCCGTGAACGTCCCTTCAAGGTCGAGTGGCGCAGCCCCGAAGGGCGGCCTTTCCGGAAGGTCGATCGCGAGGCCGCGCTCGCGGACGAGCAGCTGGGCGGCGGCGATGTCGACCGCGCGCGCCGCCTTCAGCGAGCACACGGCGTCCACCCGGCCGTCCGCGAAGTGGCAGAGCGAGATCGCCAGCGAGCCGAAGATGCGTAGGCGGTGGGCGAGCCCGACGAGCGAAGGTGCGTGCTTCGCGACGAGGTCCGTCCGCGTCGCTTCCAGCGTCAGGATCTCGATCTCGTCCTTCGGGCTCTCGCCGGTGAGGGGCACGCCGTTCAGCAGGGCTCCGCGTCCGCGTGTCGCGGTCCACTCCTCGCCCGCGCCGAAGTCGTAGACGTAGCCGAAGACCACGTCGTCCATCGTCCCGCCGTCGGCGACCGCGATCGACAGGGAGCAGAAGGGGAGGCCGCGCTTCGCGTTGATCGAGCCGTCGATCGGATCGAGCACGACCCAGACGCCGTCCGCGCCGTCCCGGTGCCCGAGCTCTTCGGAGACGAGCGTGAAGTCGCGGCCGGTCTCGTCGAGCCGAGCGACGACGGCCTGCTCCACCGCGGCGTCGATCGCGGTCGTCTCGTCTCCGCCCATGCCCGAGCCGACGACGCGTTCGCGCCCGGTTCGAGTGGGCAGCTCCGCGAAGGCGCCGCGGGCGGCCTTGGTTGCGGCCCGGCAGGTCGCGAGCCAGTCAGTCAAGGGGGAGCAGGAGCAGACCCGAGGTGAGCTTCGGATAGAAGTACGTGCTCTTCTGGGGCATCGTCCTCCCTGCGCGGGCGACGGTCGTCACCTGCTCCACGGTCGGCGCACGGAGCAGGAACGCCGCCTCGGCCTCCCCCGAGTCGACAGCGGCCCGCGCCTCGTCCGCGGACGGCGTATAGCGAACCTCTCGGGCGTAGCGGCCGACGAGCTCCGCGTCGAGCTCCCCTTCTTCGCCGACCAGGTAGCCGGTACCGCTTCGCGTGTAGACCTCCGCCAGCGCGCGTCCGTTCTCCGCCGATCCCTCGAGCGACGGAAGCGGCTCGGTGTCGGACGCGATCCGGTGAGTCGGGAAGATCGTCAGGCCTTCCTGCTCGGTCGGGACGATCACGGCGAGCACCCACGCGCTCGCCTCGGTTCCCTCCTCCTCGTGGAAGGCGAGCGCAGTCTCGTAGCGGTGGTGCCCGTCGGCGATCAACAGCTGCGCAGCTCCAAGTGCAGGTGGAGGCTCCTCGGGCGAGCGCCACAACCGGCTGCGGACCCCCTCGAGCTCCACATCGATCGCAGGGTCGCCTCGCGGCCGTGCGAGAGATCCTTCGTACAGGAGGAAGATCGGCTCGACGTGCGTCCTGGTCGCCCGGAGCAGCCTCAGCCGGCCTTCCTTCGGGCCTGCGTGCGTCCGCTCATGCGGGAGGACGACGCCGGCCGCGTACGGTTCGACCCGGAGCGCGCAGACGAGACCGTCGCGGCGGCGAGCGACCCCGTCAGGCCCAACGTAGTCCTGCCGCAGCCACCAGAGCGCCGGCGCTCCGTCGAGGGCGAGCACGCCCTCGCGCCGCCAGTCCTCGAGCCGGTCGGCCGCCTCGTCCCCGCCGTCGGCGAGCGTCAGGTGGACGATGTTGTACGGGCTGCGTGCGAGGTATTCCTGCCGCTGCTCGGGTGAGATCACGTCGTAGGGAGGCGCGACGAGCGCATCGAGCGGGCCCGCCCGGCGCTCGTCGTACCGAAGCGCCCGGAACGGCTTCACGACGGCCATGCCGGCGAGCCTAGACGATTGCCCGCGAATTGCGGCCAATTGTCCAGCTGCATTTCGGCCTAGACTCAGCGACGGTGAGCACGATCTCGGAGCTGGCGGAGGACCGTGTCGTGGAGGGCGTCTACGCGGTCGCGCGGAAGCGCCGGCTGCGGACGAAGAGTGGCTCACCCTACCTCGCGCTCGAGCTCGTCGACCCCAGCGGGCGGATCGAGGGACGAGTCTGGAACGACGTCGACCTCCTCGACGGCCGGTTCGGCGAAGGCGACGCCGTGCGCGTGCTCGGGCGGGTCGAGCGCTATCGCGACCGCCTCCAGCTCGACGTCCGCTCGATCGAGCCGGAACCGGAGGCGGACCCGGCCGGCTTCGCTCCGGCGCTGCGCCGGGACGCGGACGAGCTCGACGGTTTTCTCGACTTCATCGCCGGCGAGATCTCTCACGCAGGCCTCCAGACCACCGCCGGGCGGTTCCTCGGTGACTCCGACATTCGCCGCCGTCTGCGGACGCTGCCCGCTGCCCCGGACGGGCACCACGACTACGCCGGCGGGCTGCTCGAGCACACGGTGGGCGTGGCGACGATCTGCCGCGAGCTGTGCCAGCTCCACCCGCGCCTGCGCTCCGACCTCCTTCTCGCCGCGGCAGTCCTCCACGACGTCGGCCGGACCGCGGAGCTGGAGCCCGGCCCGGGCTTCCGGCAGACCACCGAGGGGCGCCTCCTCGGCCACGTCCATCTCGGCGTCCGCCTGATCGAGGAGCGCGCCGACGCGCTCGACGCCGGCGCACGCGCCGAGCTCCTTCATGCCGTCGCCTCGCACCACGACGCGCGCGCCGCAAAGACGGCCGAGGCGGCCGTCCTCTATCACGCAAACCAGCTCGACGCGGTCGCCGCCACGCGGCCGGTCGACGGAACAGATGGTTGATCGGTAGTTCCCGTCGATGCGGGGATGGCTGAGACCAAGCCGAGGACGCCGTCCGTCCGAGCTCGTATCGGGAATACGGGCGAGGACGGGCGGCGCCAACCGGCGCCGTGTCTCAGCCACCAGCCGCGCGGCGAGGAATTGCCGATCGACCATCTAGCCGCCGCCCGCCTTGGCCGCGGTTCTTCTCGCGCTCGCGGCGAGCGCGTCGTGGGGAGTGTCCGACTTTCTCGGCGGCTTGCGCGCCCGCACCCTCCCCGTGCTCACGGTCCTGGCGGTCTCTCAACCGGCGGGGCTCCTGCTGCTGGGGGCGATCGTCGTCGCCCGCTGGGACGCGCCGCCGAACGGCTGGTGGGTGCTCTGGGCGGCCCTCGGAGGCGCGGGCGGAGCGATCGGCATCAGCGCTCTCTACCGGGGGCTCGCCGTCGGGTCGATGGGCATCGTCGCGCCGATCACCTCGACCTCGCCGCTGATCCCGCTCACCGTCGGCCTCGCCCGCGGGGAGCGACCGAGCACGATCCAGCTCGCCGGCATCGGGCTGGCGCTCGTGGGCGTGGCGCTGGCCGGCTGGGAGCCCGGCGGCGTGGGGATTCGCGGTCGCGCCGCGGTGGGAGCCGGTCTCGCGCTGCTTGCAGCGGCGTGCTTCGGGAGCTCGCAGGTCGGGTTGGAGTCGGCGAGCAACGAGGACCCGTACTGGGCGACGTTCGTGCTCCGGATCGCGTCGTGCGCGCTGATCGGCGCAGTCCTGCTCCGGCAACGGCCGGGCGCACCCGGGCGAGCGTGGCCTGCTCTGGCGGTGGTCGGTCTGCTCGACAGCTTCGCGACCATCCTGTTCGCAGTCGCGACGACGAAGGGGCTCTTCAGCGTGGTCGCCGTGCTGGCGGCCCTGTACCCCGTCCTGGTCGCGATCCTCGCGCGTGCGGTGCTCGGCGAGCGGCTGACCGCCATTCAGCGGGGCGGTGCGCTCGTCGCAATCGCCGGAGCGGCCGCGATCTCTGCCGGGTAGCCTCGCGCCCGGCCGGGGCGCGAGGCTAGACGTTGAAGCGGATGTTGAGTACGTCGCCGTCCTCGACGACGTACTCCTTCCCCTCGAGACGCTGCAGGCCGCGCTTGGCCACCTCGGCACGCGAACCGCATTCGACGAAGTCGTGCCAGTTGATCACCTCGCATCGGATGAAGCCGCGGGCGATGTCCGAGTGGATCGTCCCGGCCGCGTCGAGGGCCGTCGCGCCCCTGCGCAACGTCCACGCGCGGGTCTCCTTGTCGCCGGCGGTGAAGAACGTGATCACGTCGAGCGCGTCCTTCAGCCGGACGACGACCTCGTCCAGGACCGATCGGCCGCCGTCGCGGAATGCCGCGGCCTCCTCCTCGTCCAGCTCCGCGAGCTCGGACTCGAGTTGCAGATCGATACCCAGGAACGGTCCAGAGCGAGCGCTCGCGACCGTTCCTGTTGCATTCTCGAGAACGACGACAGGCTTGGTCGTAAGCGGATCGAGCGCCCCCGGCACCTCCCCCGCGTAGTCCGCCAGGGCGCCGCCCCCGTCCACATGAGCCAAGAGCCGCTCGAGCTCGTCGACCTCCTTCCGCAGCTTCGAGTCGCCGGACTTCGCCTGCGTGCGCACCCGTTCGAGCCGTCGCTCGACGTGGTCGCGATCGGCGACGAGCAGCTCCAGACGAAGCTCCTCGAGCTGGGCGGGTTCGCGAACGACGAACAGCAGCGCGTCGACCTGGCGCAGGTTTCCGAGCAGCTGCGGGCCGGTCCCCGGTACGTCGACGACTCGGATCGTCGCGGGCGTCACCTTCCGCGCATGCTCGACGGCGGCGACCTGCGGGAGCCGCTCGTCCGCAATCGTCGCCATGCCGACATGTTCCTTGCGCTCGTGCCCCTGCGCTCCCGCTCGGGTCAGGGCGTTGAACAGGGAGGTCTTCCCCGCGCCGGGCAAGCCGACGATCCCGACCTCCAGAGCCATGTGCGGACGCTAGCTCTTCGTCACATGCCGCTGCAGCGACGCGAGCGCACGGTGTTGCAGCGACTTCACCGCGCCCTCGGTCTTGGCGAGGACGGTTGCCGCTTCGTCGTTCGAGAAGTCGAACACGAACTTGAGGATCAGCACCTGCCGCTGCTCGTCGGAGAGTTGCTCGATCAAGTCGAGCATGCTCTCGCTGGAGAGCGCGCGCATCGCCTCCTCCTCCGCCGACGACTCGACCATCCCCGCGGGCTCGGGTACCTCCTCCTCCGGTTGCCAGCGGCGCCGCGCACGGAAATGGTCCATCGCCAGGTTGTGGGCGATGCGGAAGAGCCAGGCCGAGAAAGGTGCCTTCCCCCACCGGAAGCGCGAGATCGACTCGAGCATCTTGACGAACGTCTGGGTGGTCAGATCCTCGGCGTCGTGCCGGTTCCCCACGGTCAGGTGCAGGTAGCTGTAGATGCGGTCGAAGTGCTCGAGGTACAGCTCCTCGAGTGCGTCCCGGTCACCCGCCTGGGCGCGCGAGACCAGCTGTTCCATGCTCTGTCGCTCGACCACGGCCCTCACCCCGGAGGGATGCCCGCCGCTCTCGCGCACGTAACTCGCGCCGGGCTAGGTCCCGAAGCCGACTCGACCCTCGCGCGCAAAGCGCTTGACGTAGACGACTCGCCGCAGCGCGACCGTATAACGCCCGTCTTCGACCTCGAGGCCCAAGGCCCCGTCCTCGTTCCCGCCGAGCGCCTGCTCGAGACGGTCGGCGTCGCGGGCCTCGACGATCGCGCTCATGATCTGACCACCGTCGAAGCCGATCTCGATGCGGATCCGCTCAGCCACGCGCGACCAGCTCCGAGAGCACGCCGTGCGCGGCATCGGGATGGACGAAAGCGACCTGCATGCCGAAGAGTCCCGTCCGCGGCGCAGCATCGATCAGATGCACGCCCTCGCCTTCGAGACGGGCGAGCTCTGCGGGAAGGTCCTCGACCTCGTAGGCGACGTGGTGCATGCCGGCCCCCCGCCGCGCAAGGAACCTGCCGACCGGCGTGTCGGGACCGAGCGCGGCGAGCAACTCCACGCGGCCGGCGCCGACGTGCAACGAGGCGGCCTCCACCCCCTGGTCGTCCTGGGTCGCGCGCTCCTCGAGCTCGGCACCGAAGAGCCGCTCGTAGCTCGAGATCGCCACGTCGAGGTCGTCGACCGCCACGCCGAGGTGGTGGATGCCCTGCACAGGGCGATCGTATCTAGGGCACGACCTGAACCGTGCCGATGGTCTCGGCGGAGCGTGACTCCGGCTCGAGGTTCTCGAGCAGAGCGTCGAGCTCGTCCTTGCCCAGGGTCTCCTTCTCGAGCAGGGCACCGGCGAGCCGGTCGAGCTCCGGACGGTGCTTCGTGATCAGGCGGATCGCCTCTTCGAACGCCCCGTCGGTGAGCCGCGCTTGCTCCGCGTCCCGGAGCCGCTTCGTCTCCTCGGAGAGCGCGTAGTTGTCGGCCCGTAGCGTGCGCGACGAGACCGACTCGCCCATCCCGTACTCGAAGACCATCGAGCGGGCGAGGGTAGTCGCCTTCTCGAGGTCGTTCGCAGCTCCGTTCGTCACCCGCCCGAAGACGACGTGCTCCGCCGCCCGCCCCGCGAGGAAGACCTTCATCATGTCGACGAGCTCCTCCTTCGTGTGCAGGTACCGGTCCTCCATCGGCAGGTTGAGCGTGTAGCCGAGAGCCTGGCCGCGCGAGACGATCGTCACCTTGTGCACCGGCAGCGCGTCGCCCATCAGGTACGACATCAGCGCATGCCCGCCTTCGTGGTACGCGAGGATTCGTTTCTCCTTCTCGCTGACCACCCGCCGCTGTTGGAGGCCTGCGACCACCCGCTCCATCGCCGCCTCGAACTCGGCCTGGCCGATCTGGTCGAGATTGCGGCGACCGGCGAAGATCGCCGCCTCGTTGCAGATGTTCGCGAGGTCGGCGCCGGCGAGGCCCGCCGTCTGGCGGGCGAGCGACTCCAGGTCGACGTCCTCGGCCAAGGGCTTGCCGCGGGTGTGGACCTCCAGGATCTTCTCCCGGCCGGCGAGATCGGGCGGCGCGACCAGCAGCTGCCGGTCGAACCGGCCGGGACGGAGAAGCGCCGGGTCGAGATCCTGGATGCGGTTCGACGCGCCCATGACGACGACCTGGTCGGCGGTGCCGAAGCCGTCGAGCTCGACCAGGAGCTGGTTGAGCGTCTGGTCCTGCTCACGGTTGAAGCCGTGTCCGGTGCGGGCGGCTCCGACCGCATCGATCTCGTCGATGAAGATGATCGAAGGCGCGTTCTTGCGGGCGGTCGCGAAGAGCTTGCGGATGCGCGAGGAGCCGAGGCCCGCGAACATCTCCACGAACGCGGCGGCGCTCTGCGAGTAGAAGCTGGCGCCCGACTCGTGTGCAACCGCCTTGGCGAGCAGCGTCTTGCCCGTGCCGGGCGGGCCGTAGAGCAGGATCCCCTTCGGGACGCGCGCGCCGAGCCTCGCGAATCGCTTCGGCTCGCGGAGGAAGTCGACGACCTCCTGCAGCTCGGCCTTGGCGTCCTCGACCCCGGCGACGTCGGCGAACGTCACGGGAGTCCTCGTATTCGCCTCGACCACGTGCGGCTTCACCCGCGGCATGAGCTGGATCGTGCGCCAGAGGATCACGACGATCAGGCCGAAAAAGAAGATCGGCAACCACGTCAGCGCACCCTGGGTGAAGTCGTGCCACAACGAGTCGACGACCATCCCGACTTGCATCGGCAGTAGCTCGCCGTCCCCTTAGTACGCTGACCGCGTGGAGCTTCCGCTTCCACCGCACTGGGACCCCGAACGAGTCGATCAGGTCTGGCGCGTCCCGTACGAAGAGCGCGCAACCGAAGCGGAGGCTTGGGCTCGCCTCCATCGACTTCGGCCCGCGCGGGAGGACCGGACGCGCGTTTGCCTGGTTGCGGTCGACGTCCAGAACACGTTCTGCACGCCCGGGTTCGAGCTCTTCGTGCCCGGCGCACCCGCGGACAACCGGAGACTTGCCGAGTTCGTCTACCGCAACCTGGGCTCGATCACGAAGATCGTGCCGACCCTGGACACCCACGTGGCCACGCAGATCTTCCACGCCGCGTGGCTGGTCGACGCCGCGGGCCAACACCCGCCGCCCTACACGCTCGTCTCGGCCGAGGACGTCGAGGGAGGAGTCTGGCGCGCGGCCGACCCCGCGTTCCAAGACCACCTCCTCCACTACGTCCGAAGCCTGGAGACCAAGGGCCGGTACCGGTTGACGGTCTGGCCCTACCACGCCCTCGTCGGCGGAATCGGCCATGCCCTCGTCTCCGCAGTCGACGAGGCCTTCTTCTTCCACGGCATCGCCCGTCAGCACTCGCCGGCGTTCGAGATCAAGGGCGACGACCCGCTCACCGAGCACTACTCGGTACTCGGTCCGGAGGTGACCGACGGACCGTCGGGCGAGCGGATCGGCACCACGAACATCCGGCTCATCGAGCATCTGCTCGGCTTCGACGCCGTCGTGATCGCCGGCCAGGCGAAGAGCCATTGCGTCGAGTGGACGATCGACGACCTGCTCGGGCACGCGCCCGCCCTCGCCGGCCGCGTCTATCTGCTCGAAGACTGCACGTCGCCGGTCGTCGTCCCGGGTGTCGTCGACTACACGGAAAACGCGAACGCGGCCTTCGCCCGGTTCGCGACGATGGGGACGCACGTCGTCCGCTCGACCGACCCGATCGAGCACTGGCCGGGCATCGAGGGCTGATCGGCCGCCGTCACCGCACGAGCTCGAGGCGCTGGTTCGGACGAAACGTGCGGCCGACCTTCGCAGTCGGGCGCCCGTCGGCGAGGACGATGTCGCCTGTGAAGTCGTTCTCGCCCCGGATCAGGTTCGAACCGACGCCGTACGCGTCGACGGGGACGCCGGCCTGCTCGAACCTGCGGATCCGGTCGACCGTGAACCCTCCGGAAACGACGATCTTGACCCCTTCGAAGCCGTCCCGGTCGAGCGCCTCGCGCACCTTGCGCACGAGCCGGTCGTTCACCCCGCGCGGGTCGAAGTCGCCGAGCTCGTCCCAGAGCGACCGGTCGACGAGCTGCCCCGACGTGTCCAGCCGAACGCCCCAGAGCCGGTCCTTCAGCGCCCGCGCAACCTCGAGCGCCGTCCGGACGGAGTCGTTCTCGAAGTCGACCAGGACGACGATGTTGAAGTCCTCCGGCGCCCACTCGGCGAACTTGGTCGCAGCGAGAACGGTGTTCCCGCCGTAGGCGGAGATCAGGGCGTGGGGCACCGTCCCGATCCCACGTCCGCCCCACCATGACGATTGCGCGTCGGTGGTGACGCCGATCTCGGCTCCGATCAGGGCTCCCGCGACGTACGCCGCGTACCCGTCGCCGGTTTGGACCCGGTGATGATCGTGACGCGCCGGCATGAAGATGATCGGCTTTCCCGAAGCGGCTTCGAGGACGCGAATCACGTTCGTCGAGATCAGCGTCCGTCGAGCAAGCACGCCGAGGTAGAGCGTCTCCAGGTGTGCGAAGAGCGTGTAGTCGCCCTCGACGGTCATCACCGTCTCCCAGGGTGAGATGCGGTCGCCGTCGTAGAGGGCGTGGACGGTCAACGCATCCCAATCGTCGGAGCAGAGCCTGAGGATCGCGATTGCCTCGTCCATCCCGCCGAGCACCGAGTCGTGCTTCTGGAAGACCTGCATGACGACGCGGGGATGCCGGCCGTCGGCGAGCAGCGCCGAGCGGGTGTGGTTGAAGTAGGCGTCGGTGTAGTAGCCCTCCCGCATCTTCTCGACGGGAAGGTCGAAGATCTCCGGCGGGAGCCGCCTACCCTCGGTGCGTGTGTTGAGCGCCATGGGTCTCGAGCTCGAGGCAGGCCTGCAAGGCAGCCTCGGCGACCGCGAGCTGGTCCGGATCGGGATCGGCAGTGGCAAGACGGTGCTGCAGCTCGTGCCCAGGGCGGGCAAGCGCGCGAGCGACCGGGTGGCCCGGGTGGCGCACCATCCACGAGAAGACCTCGGTCGCCGCGGCAAGCGCGCCGACGGCCGCCGTCACGCGTGCGACTCCCCGGAGCGGCTCGGGCGCGCGAGCGGCGAGCGCGCCGCCCAGAGCGGAGGTGAGGAGCAGGGGGCCGATCAGGTGCGAACCGCAGCGCTCGTGTTCCCGGCCGCGCGGTTCGCCGTGCTCGTAGGTACCGATCGAGATGTGCTCGGCCCCGTGGTAGGCGGCAAGGCTGGAGCCGCGAAGAGCGAACGTGGCCGGGAGCAGGGACAACGCCCCGCCGATGAGCTCCTTCGCCGCCGGCCCGAGACGAGAGGAGCTCCGGAGCAGACGAACTGCGATCGCGCTCGCAAGCATGGACGTGAGCACCAACGGCCGCTCGAAGGGCAGGCGTGCCTCGGGCTGCGCTCGACGGATCCGCGGGAGGAGCAGGAACGCATCGAGCAGTCGCGCCGGCCCGCGGAGAATCGGATTGGTGACCGCAGCACCGCGAAGTCGCTTCGTGCCGGATGCGATCTTGAGCTCGCCCTGCTCGGTTCGAACGGCAACAGCCCAGGCGGTCGGTCCATGCACGAGGACGCCGTTCTGGAGGGCCATCCCGCCGAGCCGGATCGTGTCTTCAGCCATGGCCAGAGGGTACCGGGGACCCTCGGTCGGGCGGACAACGATCGTCGCGATCCTGTGACGTCTGCGTTTCCCACCGGTCACACGTTCGCCGCTAGGCTCGCAGCGGGGAGGAGGTCAGGGGTACCTGGGAGGCGGCGGGAAGCGCTTTGCGCGCCCGCCTAGGCGACAGAGCCGACGGCCCGAGACACGAAACGCAAGAAGTCGACACCCAGCTCGAGATCGTCGACGGGAACCCGCTCGTCCGCCGCGTGAATCAACCGCGCCGAGAGCTCAGGGCTCATCGCCCGCGCCGGGAAGAACCCGTAGGCGACGGTGCCGAAGGTCTCCCGAAGCCAATGGGAGTCGGTGAAGCCGGCGACGCAGATCGGAGCCGCCCGGGCACCAGGCTCGAGCCCGCCGACGAACTCCTCGATCGCGGACCACAACGGCGTGCCCAGCTCGGAGCGGGTTCCTCCCTGTCCTCCACGCCACTCGATCTCGTAGTCCCCTGGGCCGAGCCACGCACGCACCACCACATCGGCCTCCTCCTCCGTCTGCCCGGGAAGCAGCCGGCAGTCGACCGTCACCTCGCAGCGTCCGGGAATCACGTTGCGCTTCTGGGAGGCCTCGACGATCGTCGGCGCGACCGTCAATCCGAGCAAGGGCTCGACCATCTCGCCGGCGCCCGGGTCGATCGCGCGCGCAAAGGCGAGTGCTTCCTGGGCCGGAGGCACCTCGTCGGCGAGCGCTGCGAGGAACCCCTCCGTCTCCGGCGTCAACCGCGGCTCGGGCGCGAACTGGCCAAGTCGCTCGATCAGCCCGGCCGCCTTCACGAGCGCGTTGTCGGCGATGCCGGGCATCGACGCATGACCGCTCCGTCCCCGCACACGCAGCACGAACGGGGAGCTCCGTTTTTCAGCGGAGGAGCAGAGGTACAGCACCCGGCCGCCGATCTCGATCCGATCGCCGCCTCCCTCGTTCACCGCGTACTCGCAGCGAACCGCTTCCGGATGCTCACGGCAGAGCCACGAGAGGCCGTAGTCGATACCTTCGCCGAGCTCCTCGTCGGCGGTGGCGGCGAAGACGAGGTCGCCCGCCGGCTGGAATCCCTCGCGGGCCAGAGAGGCGATCGCGACCGCGCTCGCGGCCACCTGGCCCTTCATATCGAGTGCTCCTCTCCCCCAGACGTGGCCGTCTCGCGTCTCGCCCGACCACGGATCGACGGCCCATTCGAGCGGGTCGGCAAGCACCGTGTCCGTGTGTGACAGCAACAGGAGTCGCGGCCCGCCTCCGCGCCCGGGGATTCGAGCAACGAGGTTCGCTCGCTCCGGGACCCGCGCGTACAGCTGGCATTCGACTCCGAACGGCTCGAGGTAGCCGCGCAGAAGCTCCGCCGCCTGCGTTTCGTTACCGGGTGGATTGACGGTGTCGAGCCGAATCAGATCCTGCAGGAGCCCGACGACCTCGTCGCGCAACGACGCGACCGCCACCGCCTATGACTCGTTCGCGAGGTTCGTCAGCTCGGTGCGCACCTTCCAGAGCTCCGGGTAGAGCTTGCGGCCGACCAGCTTGCCGAGCAACTCGACCGGCGTGCCCTGCGTGCCGACCACGTCGCCGCCGATGATCCGCTCCACCACCATGTAGTGCCTGACGCGCCACGTGGTCGCCCATTCGTCGAGATCGGTCAACGCCTCGGCGAGCTGGTACAGCTGCTCGCGCTCCCGACCTTGCGTATAGACCTCCACGAGCGACAACCCCTCGCGACGGCGGAGCTCGTGGAATGCCTGACCGAGTGTCGGCGCAGCGTGCCGAAGCCGATTCCACCCGGGCGAGTCGAAGCCGCTGCCGTGGCCGAGCACCGGCCGCACCTGCGCCGTGTACTCCCACGGCGACATCTGCTCCAGCATGTCGAGCCCCTGCGTGACGAGCTTGAGGCAGAGCACCGCGCGCCCGAGCAGGCGAAGCGCCGGCGCGACGTCCCCGCTCTGCACGTGGCCGGTGGCGACCTCGACCTCCTCCGCGGCGAGCTTCAGCCAGAGCTCCGACGACTGGTGCGTGACCTGGAAGAGGAGCTCGTCGTGGTGGGCGCGCTCTTCAGCCGTCTTCTGGAGCGCGAGCAGCTCGTCGGTGCGGAGGTACCGCTCGTAGTCGCTCGCTCCCGGACCCTGGAGGATCGGCGCGAACTCGTCGGCGAGCCCGGTCTGCTCGTGCCTGGACACGCGGTGAGCATACTTCGCAGCGTGAGCGATCTGTTCGCAGACGCCGCCGCTCAGCGCCTGCCGGACAGTGCGCCGCTGGCGATGCGCCTGCGGCCGCGCACACTGGAGGAGTTCGTCGGCCAGGAGCACGTGCTCGGGGCGGATTCGGCGTTGCGGCGTGCGATCACGGAGGATCGCGTCGGCTCGGCGATCTTCTTCGGCCCGCCCGGCAGCGGTAAGACGACGCTCGCACGGATCGTCGCCGCGACCACCGGCGCGGCGTTCGAGGAGCTCTCGGCCGTGTCGGCTTCCGTCGCCGACGTCCGCTCCGTGCTCGTCCGCGCGCGGGAGCGGCTCGGCGGACAGGGGCAGCGCACGATCCTCTTCCTGGACGAGATCCACCGGTTCAACAAGGCACAGCAGGATGCCCTGCTGCCGGCGGTCGAAGAGGGCCTCGTCACGCTGATCGGCGCCACCACGGAGAACCCCTACTTCGAGGTCAACTCGGCCCTGCTCAGCCGCGTGCAGCTGTACGAGCTCGCTCCGCTCGAGATCTCGGAGCTCGAGCGGGTGATCGGCCGCGGCGAAGCGACGCTGGGCGTCGAGCTCGACTCCGAGGTCCGCACGCTGATCGCGCGGCGCGCGGGCGGTGACGCCCGAAACGCGCTGAGCATCCTCGAAGTCGCAGCGCAGACTGCACACGGCGAAGCGATCGGCGAGGAGCACGTCGAGGACGCGGCCCGGAAGCGGCCGCTCCTCTACGACAAGGGCGGTGACGCACACTACGACTTCGTCTCGGCGTTCATCAAGTCGATGCGCGGCTCCGATCCGGATGCCGCCGTCTACTACCTCGCCGCGATGCTCGAGGGCGGGGAAGACGCGCGCTTCATCGCCCGCCGGATGATCGTCCTCGCCTCCGAGGACATCGGCAACGCCGACCCGCGGGCGCTGCTCGTCGCGGTCGCGGCAGCTCAGGCCGTCGAGCACGTCGGCCTGCCCGAGGCGCGTCTCAACCTCTCGCAGGCAGCGATCTACCTCGCCCGGGCACCGAAGTCGAACGCGAGCTACGTGGCCCTGAAGGAAGCGACCCGTGACGTGCGCGAGCACGGCAACATCCGGCCGCCGAAGTCCCTCCGCGACGCGCACTACCCGGGAGCGAAGCAGCTCGGCCACGGAGCCGGGTACGTCTACCCCCACGACGATCCGGCCGGATTCGACGTCGATCACCTGCCCGACGAGCTGAAGGGCCGCACCTACTACCGGCCCTCCGGAAGCGGCGAAGAGGCCGAGTGAAGCTCCACGTTCACGAGTGGGGTGACGCGAGCCTGCCGACGCTCGTCTGCCTCCACGGCGTCACCTCGTACGGTGGACGCTTCCGCGACCTGGCCAAACCGCTCTCCGACCGCTACCACGTCGTCGCGCCCGACCTCCGCGGCCACGGCCATTCAGGGTGGGAGCCGCCGTGGGACGTGGACACCCACCTGGGCGACGTCCTCGAGACGGTCCCGGAAGACGCCCAGGCGTGGCTCGGACACAGTTTCGGCGGCCGGCTCCTGGCCGAGCTCGCTGCACGCAACCCTGGCAGGATCCGGCGGCTCGTCCTCCTCGACCCGGCGTTGCAGGTGCTACCGCACGTCGCGCTCGACCTGGCGGAGCTCGAACGCATCGACGTCTCGTTCGCCACCGTCGAGGCCGCGGTTCAGGCGCGATACGACTCGGGCCGAGTCCTCCTCGCCCCGAGAGAGCTTCTGCTGGAGTCGGATCGGGACCATCTCGAGCCGCTCCGGGACGGAACGCTGCGCTACCGCTACTCCAAGAGTGCGGTGATTGCCGCCTGGAGCGTGATGGCGTCGGCGCCGCCGCAACCGGCGAGGATTCCCACCCTGCTCGTCCGTGGCGCCCAGTCGTGGTTGACGCTCGACGAGCAGGCCGCGGCCTACCGCGCGACGCTCGGCGACCTGCTCGAGCTCGTCACGGTCCCCGGAGGGCACACCGTCTACTGGGACGCTCTGGGCGAGACGGCTGCCGCCGTCGACGCCTTCCTGCGCTAGAGGATCCTCGCCCCGAGCGCGCTCGCCACCAGCTCGACGGCGAGCTTGCCCGTCTCGTTCTGGCGGTCGAGGATCGGGTTCACCTCGACGATCTCGAGCGAGCCGACAAGACCCGATTCGGCGATCAGCTCCATCGCCAGATGAGCCTCGCGGTAGGAGAGCCCTCCGCGAACCGGGGTGCCGACACCCGGAGCGACGTCGGGGTCGATGACGTCGACGTCGAAGCTGACGTGGACGAACCCCGGCCCTTGCACTCGCAGCAGCGACTCACGGATCGCATGCTCGATTCCGTTCCGATCGATGTCCGTCATCGTGAACACCGTCGCGTTCAGGTCGCCGAGGAGGGCCCGCTCACCCGAGTCGAGCGAGCGAACGCCGACGAGGGCGACCCGTTTCGGGTCGACGCTCGGCACCGGCCAGCCGGCGTTCTCGAAGCTCGGCCCCGCCAATCCCATCGCCGCCGCCAGGACCATCCCGTGCACGTTCCCGGACGGGCTCGTCTCGGGGCGATTGAGATCGCCGTGAGCGTCGATCCAGAGCACCCCGCCCGGCTCCGATCGACGCGCCAGGCCGCCGAGCGTCCCGAGCGAGACGGAGTGGTCTCCGCCGAGGACGAGGGGAAGCCGACCGAGCTCCCGTGCGCTCGCGACGAGGTCGGCGACACGGCCGCAGGTCTGCAGGATCTCTCGAAGGAACCGGGCGCGCTCGTCACCGATCGGCGTCGCCTCGGCGACAGCGGTCTGGACGTTGCCGAGATCGATACACGTGCGCTCGAGCTGCTCGATGCGTGCGGCGAGCCCCGCGTAACGGATCGCGGACGGGCCCATGTCGACACCCCGGCGACCAGCCCCGAGGTCGAGGCTCGCACCGATGACCGCCACGGGACGCCGCGTTTCTTCGGTTGCCACGCGGGCAAACCTACAGCGAGGGTAGACGCGTGTCGGACTCAAGAGCAAACGGTGGGATCCGCGTTCTCGTCGCCGACGACGACGAGAGGTACGCCGACTCACTCCGAATGCTGATCGACCAGCAACCCGAGCT
The DNA here is from genome assembly GCA_963719325.1 of uncultured Actinomycetes bacterium. Taxonomy (GTDB): domain Bacteria; phylum Actinomycetota; class Thermoleophilia; order Gaiellales; family Gaiellaceae; genus DATBLE01. The sequence continues at coordinate 106,837 of CAVRBW010000024.1, read as the reverse complement.
GACCGTCGTCGGGCTTGCGGCCGACGGCATCCAGGCTCTCCAGCTCACCGACTCACTCGACCCCGATGCGGTCGTCGTCGACCTCCACATGCCGAACCTCGACGGTGTGGCGACGGTCGATCGCCTGCGCCACAAGCATCCACACCTGTGCCTGATCGCGCTGACGGGCGACGAGGATCCCAACCTGCACCAAGCGGCCAGCAACGCCGGCGCCGACGGCGTGCTGGTCAAAGGCGAGATCGTCGACCGGCTGATCGAGCGCCTCCGAGGCGCCGGACGAGCGTAAATGGCGAGGGCCGGAATCGAACCGGCGACACCACGGTTTTCAGCCGTGTGCTCTACCGACTGAGCTACCTCGCCGCAGCCGGACACTCTAGCCAAGCTCCCGAGACAAATCGTCGCCGCGACCGACCCGTGCGGGCGCGGCACACCGCGGCTACGAGTGTCGCAGTGGGGAAGGGGGTCCGCGGGGGAAACCGGCTGTTTCCCCCGCGAAGCGAGCGGAGCGAGCGTCTCATCGTGGTCCGCTTGACCCGGCACGAGAGCGCGATAGGCTTTCGAGCCAAGAGGACGTCCGCGGCGCGGTAGCACCGGCCCGGACGTCCTTTCTTCGCTCAGCGCACGGTGCGGATCGTCAGCGGCTGACCGGACCGCACCGAGAACATCTCGGCTGCGTTGCCGTCGGTGATCGCGAGGGCGATGTTCTCGTAGGCATCTTCGTACAGGATGATGTCCCCGGCACGCGCGTCGGCGAAGGTCTGCGCCGCGCTCGCGTAGTAGCGCTCGAACCCGAGCTCGAGCTCGATCCGGCAGCCCGGAACGAGGCCGGCCTGCTCGATGTCGGCGCGGGAGAGGTTGAGCTGCACGTTCCCGAACCGGTCGATGTACAGGACGGTCGCTCGAATCATCGACTCGCCGATCTCGGGCTCGGGCAGCTCGAGACGAACCAGCGTCGCCGCGTCGACCTGCGGGCCGAGCTCCTCTGGAGCGACCCCGCACGCGAGGTGCGCCGCAGCGGGGGCAAAGACATCGCGGCCGTGGAAGGTATGGGATACGGCTTCGAGCATGAACTCGGGATTGGCCAGCTCCCAGGCAGCCTCGAGACCACCGAGCTTCTCCGCGGCGGGAACGAGCAAGCCGTTGTCCGGGCCGACGTAGAGCCGTCCGCTCGCGTCGCGCACGGCCAGGCCGCGCCGGGTGGTTCCGACGCCCGGATCGATCACAGCGAGGTGGATCCCCTCCGGCATGTAGGGCACGGTGTTCGCGAGGACGAGGGCACCCTGGAGCACGGCCTGGGGCTCGATTCCGTGCGTGATGTCGATGATTCGAGCCTCGGGCGCAATCCGCTTCATCACGCCGTGGCAGGTGCCGACGAAGTCGTCTCGGAGCCCGAAGTCGGAGAGGAAGGTGATGAACACGCCTGGAAGCTACCCGGCCGCGCGCACCGCGGAAACGAGCCCGTCGAGATCCGGTGTCGTCGCTTCCCCGACGACGTGCAGGCCTGCTGCGGTCGCCGCAGCCGTGGTCTCGGGGCCGATCGAGACAACAGGGATGGCAGCCGTGATCGCCGAGAGGGCGCGCGCGGCCGACGGCGAGGCGACCACACCGAGGTCAGCGCGAAGCCGCCCGGCCACACGCACGGGCTTCGTCCGGTAGAGCACGACGACCTCGGCCTCCAGTTCCTTCGCGAGCAGAGGTCGAGCGGCCTCGGCGCCGGCGAACAGCACCCGGCCCGCCGGGCGCGGAATCTCGGCCAGAAGGCCCTCCTGGGTCGAGACGGCGGGAACGAGATCGACCGCTCCCCAGGCCTCCGCCGTCGCGTGGCCGATCGCCGCGACCTGCGTCGCGGCGCCCGTTGCCCGCCGCTTCAACTCGTGCGCCGCAGTCGCGCTCGTCAGGACGAGCCAGTCGTACCCGTCGAGATCGACGGGGCCGGTCTCGACCGGCTCGATCTCCACGAGCGGGCGGATCACGACCTCGTAGCCGAGCTCTCCGAGTCGCCCGGCAAGCCGCTCGTTCCGCCCTTCGGGACGAGTCAGGACGATCGTGCGGCCAGCCGTGCGAGCTCCTCCCCGAGTGTGAACGGATCCTCGCCCGACCGGCGTTCGATCCACCGTCCGTCCTCGTCTGCGACGAGACCGACCAGCGTGACTCCGTCGTGGTGGGCGGCCACCGGTGCCAGGCACCCGCCGCCGACCGCTGCGAGGCACGCGCGCTCGGCCTCGACACGCCGTCGGGTCTCGGCGTCGTCTGCGCCTGCCACGAGCGCCTCCTCGCCGGCTCGCACCTGCACTGCGAGCGCGCCCTGCCCGGCTTCCGGCAGCAGCTCGTCCGGGACGAAGCGCCGGCCGATCTCATGCGAGAGACCGAGCCGATCGAGTCCGCACGCCGCGAGCACGACCGCATCCAGGCCGCGCTCGCCCCGCTTGCGCAGACGCGTGTCGATGTTCCCCCGCAGGGGCTCGATCGACAGGCGGGGCTCGAGCGCGAGCAGCTGGGCGCGCCGCCGGACCGAGGCCGTGCCGATACGCATCCCGGGCCATAGCCGGTCGGCGCCGCAGAGGGCGTCGCGCGGGTCGTCGCGCGGCAGGTACGCGCCGACCACCAGCCCTTCGGTGTCCGTCGAGGTCATGTCCTTCGCCGAGTGGATCGCCGCATCGATGCGTCCGTCGAGCAGCGCCTCCTCGAGTTCCTTGACGAAGACGCCGCGCTCCCCGATCTGCCCGAACGGCCGCCGCCGGTCGCGGTCGCCGGCGGTGGTGATCGGCACGAGCGCGAGCTCGCGACCGGGAGCTCGGAGCCGCTCCGCGCCGAACGACGCCTGAGTCAGCGCGAGCCGGCTGCCGCGCGAGCCGACGCGAAGAAGCACGTCACTCCTCGTCGCCGAGTCCGAAAAGGTGTCTCACCGCTTCGGCGTAGGTGCCACCGTTCGCCCCGGCGGCAGCCTCCTTCAGACGCACCGTGGGCAGATGGAGGAGCTTGTTCACGATCTGAGCGGTGACCGACTCCACCGCCTGGTTCTGCGACTCCGACAAGCCCAGGCGGCCGCGGACGCGTGCGAGCTCGGCAGCCCGAATCTCCTCCGCTCGCGCCCGCAGAGACGCGATCGCCGGCACGACCTCACGAGAGGCCTGCCACTCGCGGAAGCGTTCGGTCTCCTCGGCGACGATCGCCTCCGCACGGGCAGCCTCGCGACGGCGCCCGGCGAGGCTTTCCGCGACGACCGACTCGAGGTCGTCGATGTCGTAGAGGTAGCAACCGTCCAGCTCGTGGATGGACGGATCGAGGTCGCGGGGAACGGCCAGGTCGATCAGGAACAGCGGCCGGCCCCGACGCCCTCGGAGGGCCGACTCGACGTCCGCTCGCTCCAGCGTCCAGCCCGGCGACCCGGTCGAAGAGATCACGACGTCGACGTCCGGCAACCGACCGGGCGCCTGCTCGAGTGGAATGCCCTCTCCTCCGAAACGAGCCGCGAGCGCCTCCGCTCGGAGGGTTGCACGGTTCGCGACAAACGAGACGTCGGCTCCCCGGGCGCTCAGGCTCCGTGCCGCCAGCTCGGCGACGTGTCCCGCTCCGAGGAGCAGGACCCGGCAGCCTTCCAGTCGGCCGAAGACCTGCTGAGCGAGCGCCGCCGCGGCCGACGAGACCGAGGCAGGACTTTCTGCGATCGCGGTCTCGGCGCGCACCTTCTTCCCGGCGTGGAGCGCGTGACGGAACAGCCGGTGGAGGACCGGGCCGGGAGAGCCGGCCTCGAACGCCGCCCGGACCTGCCCGAGAATCTCGCCCTCGCCGGGCACCATCGAGTCGAGACCGGCTGCGACTCGGAAGAGATGGAGCGCCGCGGACTCCTCCGCGAGCCGGTAGACGACCGTGCGCAGCTCCTCCTCCCCGAGTCCGCTGATCACGGCGAGGGCATCGAGGCCCCGCCGCTCGGCATCGGGGCCAACGAGGTAGAGCTCGGTGCGATTGCAGGTGGACAGGCACACGGCCTCGCCGTCGACTGCAAGCCGCGCCGCGAGCTCGGCCGCCTCGGGCAGCGGGACGAACGCACGCTCCCGTACCGCGATCGGCGTGGCTCGGTGCGAGAGTCCAACCAGCGTCAGCGTCATGAGAAATGGGTGAGTTGCAGGCCGAGCCGAGCGACGATCACGAGCGCGAAGCCCGCGAGGCCGAGGTAAGCGGCGCGGCGCCCGCGCCAACCCACCTCGAAGCGCAGAACAACGTAGGCAGCGTAGACGAGCCACGACCCGAAGGTGACCGCCATCAGTGCGTCGACGGCTCGGCCCTCGTGCCTGAGTCTGACGAGCCCGGCCGCGATCCCGACCGTCAGCGCGGGCAGTGCGAGGGCGATCGTCCTGCCTGCAAACGTCTCGAGCGTGACGAGCGAGGGCGCGCGGCCGAGAATGCCTCCGGCGCGACGACTCTTCAACCGCTGTTCCTGCCAGAGATAGAGCACCGACAGCCCGGCCGCGAGGGTGAATCCGGCGAACGCGAACGAAACGAGACCCACATGGAGGACGAGGAACGCGGTCGAGTACTGGCTGCGGGAGGCGTCTCCGGTGCCGCCGCCCACCCGGGCGAGGACGAGCAGCGCGGCCGCCAGCGGCATGACCGCCAGCCCGAGGAGCCGGTAGCGCGTTCGACAACCCCAGATGAGGTAGACGCTGACCACGAACCAGACGAAGAGGTTGAGCGAGCCTGCCCACGTTGCCCAGGGGAACCCGTCCGAGCGGGCAGCCTGGACGATGAGCAGCGCGGTCTGGAGGAGCCAGCCGACGCGCACGCCCCACGTCGCCAGTCGGCCGGCGGTTCCCGGACGGCGTGCGTCGCCTGCATAGGCAACAGCCGCCTCGCCGTAGGCGAGCAGCGCCGGCCAGAAGAGCAGCTCAGCCATCGACGCGTTTGCGGGCGAGGTCGGTCAGCTCGCCGATCTCCCGTTCGAGGCGGGTGAGCTTCAGCGCCATGATCGCGAGATAGAGAAGGACGAAGACGAAGACGACGAGATAGGCGGCGGCGGCGTACTTCTCGGAGGCACTCACGCGAGCAGCTCCCGCAGCTCCTGCAGGCGGGCGTCCAGGCGCTTGCCGAGCACCTCGACGCGGTAGAGCGCACCTGCGAGCGCGATCATCGCCGCGAGCGCGACGCAAAAGGTGGCGAACTGCGACGTCGCCATCTGGGGGCCACGGCTGGTGAAGACGGTCGGATGGATGAAGTTCTCCGCGAGGCGAATCGCCAGGAAGCTGACCGGGATGAGCACCACGCCGAAGAGCGCGTACACGGCGCTCAGGTTCTCACGTTGCGGCCCGGCCTCGACCGAGAAGCGCAGCATGAAGTACGCGGAGTAGAAGAGGAAGAGGACGAGGAAGAGGACGAGCTGCCGTTCGCTCCAGGTCCACCAGACACCCCAGGAGATCTTCGCCCAGATCGACCCGGTGATCAACGTCAGCGCGCCGAAGATCACGCCCTGGTGAATGGCGACGTAACTCTCCATGTCCGCGCCCGGCTTCCCCTTCCAGAGGACGAGCAGCGCCTTCCACGCTCCCCAGCCGAAGCAGGCGTAGGCCGTCAGCGCGATCGGGACGTGGAAGTAGAAGATCTTCTGCGAGAGGCCCTGATCGGCGTCCACGGGCGCGTAGAAGAAGATCAGCGCGATCGCCGCACTGAGCAGCGCGCCTGCGAGGCCCGCCAGTACGGGGACCTGGTTATTCCGTGACCACGTACTCAAAGGAGGCCCAGGAGATGATCGCAAAGACGGCGTCGTAGAGCGCGAGAAAGCCCAGGTAACGGCCGGGCTCGCCGGTGACGCTCGCGCCGACGCCCCCGACGATGATCGGGATCGCAAGCGGCAGGAAGAGGAGTGGGAGCAGAAGCTCGCGCGCGCGGCCAGCCGCTGCCATCGCTGCGAGCACCGTGCCGACCGCGCAGATCCCGAGGTCGGCGAGCGCGACGCTTGCGATCGTCGCGCCGTCGACCCCGGAGAAGAAGAGTGCGAACGCGGGCAGCGCGACGAGCTCGGCAACGACGAGAAACCCGAGCACCGCCATCGACTTCGCGAGCCAGATCGCGCTGCGATCGCAGGGGGCGAGCAGGAGCCCGTCGATCAGACGCTGCTCCCGTTCGGCGACGAATGCCCTGGTCAGCCCGAGTAGCGCAGTGAAGACGATCGCCACCCAGAGCAGCCCTTTCGCCGCCAGCTCGGAGCTGTCGGCCGGCAACGCGAAATGGAAGACGACGAGCGCGGCGATGACGAACAGGAGCATCGCCGGCACCGTGTTGCGAGCGCGAAGCTCGAGCCGGAGATCCTTGCGCGCCAGCGTGGCGACGTCAGCCAGGTAGGCGCTCATACCCGCTCCGCCGCCGGCACCTGCGCTCCCTTTCCGCTCCGCCGCCGGCAAGGCCAGCACCTGCGCTCACTGCTGGCTCCGTCAAGCCTACGCCGGTGGTCGCCTCCGTCGAGCCAACGGCTCATGCGAAGGCCAGACGGTCGCCTGCGAACGAAGCGACTCGTTCCGGATCGTGGGTGGCGACGAGGAAGGTCGCCTGCGGGCGTCGTTCGGCGAGCTCGCGGTCGAGGAGCGCAGCCCCCTCGTCGTCGAGGGCATTGAACGGCTCGTCCAGGACCAGCAGGCAAGGGTCGTGAAGCAGCGCACGGCAGAGCGCGAGCCGCTGGAGCATCCCCCGCGAGAACGAGTCGGCTCGCTGGTTGCGGACATCCCAGAGGCCGAAGCGTTCGAGCATCATCCCGATCCGCTCACGGCGCTCGGGAACTCGGTACAGGCGTCCGTACAGGTCGAGATTCTCGACTGCGGTCAGCTCCCGGTAGACGAGTGGCTCATGACCGAGGAAGCCGATGCGCTCCCGCGGGACGGCCACCTCGAGCACACCGGCTGTCGGCACGAGGAGGCCCGCGACCAGCCGCAGGAGCGTCGTCTTGCCGGAACCGTTCGGGCCGGTGACGAGAAGGAATCCGCCTCGAGCCACGTCGAGATCGAGATCGCGGATGACGCGCTTCGAGCCGAAGGCGCGGCCGAGCCCTCGCGCGCGAATCACGCCGGTCCCCTCATCTCCGTGTCCCTGTCGGACGTGTCCTTGCCTTGGTGGACCCAGCCTCCTCCCCGCGGCGATCGTATCGCCGAAGACCCCACACCACTGTGCCGAAAGGACATCGAGACGATCACGCGACGAGAGCGTCGGCGAGGACGAAGGCGAAGAAGGTGACGCTGATCACTCCGTTCATGGTGAAGAAGGCCGCATCGAGGCGGCGGAGCGCCGACGGACGGACGAGCAGGTGCTCGTAGACGAGCAGCACCGCAACCACGCCGACGCCGAGCCAGTAGAGGCCCCCGACCCGCAGCCCCAGGCCCGTCGCGACGAGCAGAGCGATCGTCACTACGTGCAGAAGCTCCGCACCGCGAAAGACGCCCGCGACACCCCACCGAGTCGCCCATGAGTGCAAGCCCTGCCGACGGTCGACCTCGATGTCGAACAAGGAGTAGAAGAGGTCGAAGCCGGCGATCCACACCGCCACGCCACCACCGAGCGCCCAGGCCTCCCACGGGATCTCGCCGCGGATCGCAGCCCAGGCGCCGATCGGCGCGAGACCGTCGACGGCGCCGAGCCACAGGTGCGAGAGCCAGGTCAGGCGTTTCAGGTACGGGTAGACCACGAAGCCCGCAACCGGGATCGGCCAGAGCCACCGAACGAGTGGATCGAGCTGCCAGACCGCGACGAGGAAGAGCGCGAGCGAGGCACAGCAGAAGGCGACCACCTGCGCAGCGGACAAGACACCGGCCGGCAGCTCTCGCCCGGCCGTTCGTGGGTTGCGGGCGTCGATCTGCGCGTCGATCAGACGGTTGAGTGCCATCGCCAGCGACCGCGCACCGACCATCGCAACCGTGATCCACACGAGATCGTGCGTGCCGGGCACGTCCCCGACTGCGAGGAAGGCGCCGACGTAGGCGAAGGGAAGCGCGAAGACGGTGTGCTCGATCTTGACGAGCCTCGCGAAGCGCATCGGCAACGGCTGCAGAGCGGTCTCGCTCACGGGTTGCTCATGACTGACGATGGGCGACGTCGTGCTCCCCGGCGAGGAGCTCGAGGGCGTGATGCATCGCCGGCCGCAGAACCTCGAATCCGTCGCGGCACCCTCCGGGCGAACCTGGCAGGTTGACCACGAGCGTCGACCCACGGACCCCGGCGACCCCGCGCGAGAGCAGCGCGTGAGGCGTCTTCGCGATCGACGCCGCGCGAATCGCCTCGGCGATCCCGGGAGCTGCACGCTCGACCACTCCGCAGCGTGGCCTCCGGTGTGACGTCGCGCGGCGCGAGCCCCGTGCCACCTGTGGTCAGGACGAGTCTCGCCTCGACGGTCAGCTCCGCGATCGCGTCCGCAATCACCTCGCGTTCGTCCGGAACGATCCGGCGCACGACCTCGAAGGACTCGGCGCGAAGCAGCTCGTCCAAGAGGTCACCGCTCGCGTCCTCACGTGTCCCGGCGGCGACGCCGTCCGACACGGTGAGCACGGCCGCCTTCACGCAGGCTCCTTCGTCTTCTCGACCAGCCTGACCGTCTCGACCACCATTTCCTTGTCGATCGCCTTCGCCATGTCGTAGACCGTGAGCGCCGCAATCGAGGCCGCGACCAGGGCCTCCATCTCCACCCCGGTCTGCGCAGTGGTCTCTACAACCGCTTCGATCTCGACCGACTCGCCTCGGACGGCAAGCGCGACCTCGATGTTGGTGAGCGGGAGCGGATGGCAGAGCGGGATCAGATCGCTCGTCCGCTTGGCCGCCATCACCCCCGCTACCTGCGCGGTCGTCAGCGCATCACCCTTCGGCAGCTCCCGCAGCCTCCTCGCCGTCTCCGGAGCCATCCGGACCACCGCAGCGGCCGCCGCGCGCCGGCGTGACACCGGCTTCCCGCCGACGTCCACCATGCGGACGTGCCCCGTCTCGTCGACGTGAGAGAGATCGCTCATCGCCTGCAGTGTGCCCCAATGCGTCGCGAAGAGCTCGGGGAACCAGGGTGCGCGTGGGAAGCCTGCGGTCCCCCGTGAGCTTCGGTTAGCTCGGCGAGGGCGCGGAGACCCAGTCGAGATCCGCGAGCTGCGCGGCCAGCCAGCTTTCGACGTCGTGCTCACGTACGTGGGCGCGGATCGCCTCGGCGCGAGACCGCCGCTCGGAGGCGGACAGGTCGAGCGCCTCGTGAATCGCCTCGGCCTGCCCGACGACGTCGAACGGATTGACCGTGAGCGCCCACTCACCGAGCTCCTCGTAGGCGCCGGTGTTCTCCGACAGGATCAGCACGCCGTCGCGCTCGTTGACCAGCGGTGCCTCCTTCGCGACCAGGTTCATCCCGTCGAAGATCGCATTCACGAGCAGCACGTCGTACTGCTTGTAGGCGGCGACCGAGCGGGGGAAGTCGTCGCGGATCTCGAGCGTGATCGGCAGCCAGCTGCCCGTGCCAAAGCGGCGATTGACCCTCGCGACGACAGCCTCGATCTCCTCGAGATAGGTGGCGTACGCCGGAATCTCCTGGCGTGAGGGGTCGAGCAGGGCCAGCATGCCGACAACGCCTCGTGCTTCCGGATACCGCTCGAGGAAGACCTCGAACGCGCGAAATCCTCGCACGATGTTCTTGGACGGATCCGTACGATCCACCCTGAGGACGACGCGCTCGGGACGGCTTCCCCGCAGATCGTCCTCCTCCGCGCGAACCTGGCCGCTTGCCGCAAGCTCGCCGAACTCGGTGACGTCCACCGAGATCGGGTGCGCAGTGACGAGCGTCTGCCGACCCTCGTACTCGACAATGCCTTCTTTCGCGTCCACCTCGGCGCCGAGGACCTCTGCCGCCGAGCCGAGGAAGTTGTCGCGCCAACGTCGAGTGTGGAAGCCGACGACGTCGTTGGCGAGCAGACCGTCGTGGAGTGCTCGGCGCATCGCTCCCGGAAGGACACTCCACGAGTCGGCGTCGGGCCACGGAATGTGGACGAAGTGCGAGAGGGTCGCCCTCGGCCGCGCCCGCCGGACGATGCGAGGCGCGAGGTAGAGCTGGTAGTCGTGGAACCACACCGGCGCTTCGGGCTCCACGTCCAGCTCCTCCACCACCGCTTGGGCGAAGCCTTCGTTCACGGCCACGTAGCTGGCCCACGCCTCGTGAAACGCCTCGTCGTGGACGGGCGCCCGCACGAGGTCCCAGAGGTGGTGCTGGACGAACCACAGGGTCGGGTTCGCGAAGACGTTGTAGAACCGGTCGAAGTCGCCTTCGTCGTGAGCGACGAGCCGCAACCGGTAGGGCGCACCGTCGCGACCGAGTTCCTCGAACGAGCCGTCGGCTTCCCCGGCGATCGCGCGGTCTTCGCCGGTCATCGCACTCGCCACCCAGGTCACGTCGTGGCGGGAGACGAGCGCCGAGAGCGCGGTGACCAGGCCGCCGCCGCCTCGGCGCGTCTCGCGCTGCCCGTCCGAGCCCCGCCCGTACGAGACCGGGCCCCGATTCGAGACGACGATCAGCTTCCGGTGCAGGTCCTCCACGCGCGAAGCCTAGCCACGCCTCAACCTACGAAACGCCGGCGGCGTCGACCCGGACGAGGCGCTCGCCCACGGACTCGTCCCCGAGCAGGACGTTGAAGAGCGCCAGCCAGTCGCGAAGGAGCCGCGGAGTGAGGAAATGCCTGCGGACGAACTCCTTGCCGCGCAGCGCACGCGCACGCGCCTCGTCCGGGTTGCGCAAGATCTCCTTGCACGCCTCGGCCGCCTGCGACGACGTGTCGACGAGCCACCCGGTATCGCCGTCGACGATCTGCGCGACGATCCCGCCGACGCGGCCGGCGACGGTTGGCCTCGCCTTCCAGAGCGCCTCCGTCACGGTCAGGCCGAAGCCCTCCCTGATCGACTTCTGGAGCACCGCCCGCGAGTGCACCTGGAACGCGTTCACTTCGACGGAACCCACGTTGTTCAGGTTCGAGAGCACGAACACGTCCGGATCGCCGCCCGCATAGGCAACGGTCTGGTTGTAGAAGTCCCACCCCTCGGGGTCGTCGTGTGCCATCGACCCCACGAGGGCGAGCTGCACCTCGGGCACGTCCGCCTGCACCGCTCGATACGCGTCGATCACGCCGAGGGGGTCCTTCCACGGATCGAATCGCGAGACCTGGGTGAGCAACGGCCGGTCGACGTCGATCCCGAACTGATCGACGATGTAGGCGGCATCCTCCGGTGAGAGCGCCATGTTCTTCGGCATCAGCGGATCGATCGCCGGGGGCCAGATGACGCACGGTGGCAGCTGCGCGCCTGCCGGGACGTATTCGCGTCGGTGGAAGACGGCAGCGTCGTAGCGTCCGATCGAAGACAGCAAGAAGCCGAGCACATCGGCATTCGGCGTCGAGAGGTCGATGTGGCAGCGCCAGATCCAGCGCGCCCGCGACCCGGAGAAGTGGTCGATCATCCCGGCCGGCTGGGGGTCGTGAACGATCACGAAGTCGTAGTCGTCGACGAACTCGCGCGCGTTCGCCGCGTTGCAGCGCCGGAAGACCTCTCGTTCTGCTTCGGTCAGCCCCCGCGGGTTTCCCTGGAGCGCGTTGTGGATCGTCTTCGTGACCTGGAAGAACTCGTCCTGGCCGTGGATGATCCGCCACTCGACTTCCAGCCCGACGTCCGCCATCAGCGGGATCAGCGTGTAGTTGATCTCCGCCACGCCGCCGCCGAAGGCCGTCGCGGACAGGTGCGCGACCCGCTTGCCGGCGAGCGGCTCCGCCAACCGCCTGATCTCGTCCATCAGGCCGCGGCTCGCGATCGTCCCATAGTCGGCCAGGGACTTCCGCCCGACGTTGACAAGGTTGAGCACGAGTCCGGTGTGGCCTCAGATGGTTGGCCGGTAATTCCCGTCGATGCGGAGACGGCTGAGACCAAGCCGGGGACGCCGCCCGTCCGAGGTCGTATCGGAAATACGGGTGAGGACGGGCGGCGCCAGCCGGCGCCGCGTCTCAGCCACCAGCCGCGCGGCGAGGAATTGCCGGCCAGCCATCTATGCGAGGTTCTTCACGAACCGCAGGCGCGAACCGCCTTCGGGTTGCCGCCCGCCGAGCTCGAACTCGTCCGAGAGGGAGCGGATGATCGCGAGCCCGAGTCCACCTTCGCTCAAGCCTCGATCCTCACCTTCCGACTCGACGTAGTCGAATCCGGGCCCGTCGTCCGAGACCTCGATCACGAGCCGGTCCGGCTGCAGGTCGTAGACGATCTCGACGATCCCCTCGCGGCCGTCGCGGTAGGCATGGCGAACGGAGTTGGAGCAGGCTTCGGTCAGCGCCAGCTTCAGGTCGGCGACCGTCTCGTCGGAGAGCTCCTGGAGCCGGGAGAGGCCCGTCAGCGCAAGCCTCCCGAGCGTGATGTACTCCGCGCGGGCGGGAATTCGGAGCCGCACGCGTCGCGGGCCGCCGTCTGCGGCAGGTTCGCCCGAACTGATGGATGCTGGGGACGTAGTCATCGCGGTCAGACGAACCTGCTCCTTTCTACCGGATTCACCGGCCGGACGAGCCCGTCTCCTCTGTGATTTCCGGCCAGGCGAGTTCTTTAACTAGGGACCCTGGGCCTGATCCTGGGGACGGCTGCCGAGGACGACCCCGACCTGTCGGCGCTTCCCGTCGCGATAGACGGTGAAGCGGGCCGCTTGTCCCGGGCGAAGTCGCTGGGCGACGATGCGAACCACGTCGCTGGCGCTCCGCACCGCCTGACCCTCGATCGCGACGACGAGATCGCCTCCGTGGGTGAACGTCTCACCGTTGAACTCGCGCTGGTCGAACCCGCCGCGCAGGCCGGCTCGAGCGCCCGGACTGCCGCTCGCGACGGACGTGACCACGGCGCCCTGGCGGACGGGGTAGCCGAAGCGGCGTGCAATCCCAGGCGTCAGGTCCTCGGTCGTGATTCCCACGTAGGCGTACTCGACCTTCCCGACCGCGAGCAGCTGCTCCATCGAGCGGCGCGCGGCGTCGATCGGCACGGCGAAGCCGACGCCCTCGTTCGTGCCCGAGTTGCTCCGGATCTGCGCGTTGATCCCGATTACCTGGCCCTGTCCGTCGAACAGCGGCCCGCCGGAGTTTCCGTGGTTGATCGGTGCGTCGACCTGAATCGCATCCGCCAGCGTGTAGTCCGAGGTGAGGGAGTCGATCGAGCGATGCGTTGCCGAGACGACGCCCACGGTGAGCGAGTTCTCGTTCCCGAACGGACTGCCGATCGCCGCGACCGGCTCGCCGACGCGGACACGGTCGGAGTGCCCGAGGGGAACGGGAGCGAGCTGGTGATCCTTCGGGTCGACCCGCAACACGCCGACGTCGTCGAAGACGTCCCAGCCGACCACCTTCGCAGCCACCCGGTCACGGTCACCGAACTCGACGTAGACCACCGTCGCCGCCCGCGGCCTCGCCGCTCCCCTCGCCGGCAGTGCTGATCACGTGCGAGTTGGTCAAGATCAGTCCGTCGCTCGAAACCACGAACCCCGAGCCCTGAGAGGCGTTGGCGCCCGCGCCGGAGCCGAATACCGCGTAGATGGTCACGACGCCGGCCGAGCGCTGCGAGTAGATGCGGGCCGGATCGAACGCACCACCGATCTGCGGTCGAGCTCTCGATGTCTGAACGGCAGGCGTCGACTCCTTGAAGACGACAGTCCGCCGCTCACCGTGAAGCCAGCCGGCAGCCCACGCGACGACGAGCACCGCAATGCCTCCGACGAGCGCGGAGGCCAGGGTGATCGAGGCGAGCGCTCGAAGCCGCATCTCTCTCACTGTACTCGCGTGTTGTCTCTCCGGATCGTTTGCTATCTTGACAACAGATGCCGGATCATCGCGAAGACATCGCTTGGGCCGCCGGTTTGTTCGAAGGAGAGGGTTGCGTGACCCAGGTAGGTCGCCAGTTCGTCCTGAAGGTCAACAACACGGACGAGTCCGTGGTTCAGCGGTTCCATGAGATCGTCCGGCTCGGCCGCATGTACGGGCCGTACTCGAACTCCGAGCGTGATGGACACCGCCGCAAGCCTTTTTGGGTGTGGACGGCTTCAGCAGAAGACGCTCTCGACGTGATGCAGATGCTTGCCCCGTGGCTGTCGGATCGCCGCCTCGAACGCGCGCACGAGCTCACCGGCATCCATTTTCCGGTCGAGTCGCTTCCGATCTAGCGTTTTCCCGGGAAAAGATCGGCGTCCGCCGCGCCTTCCTTCGACCGAGCAGCAGCGGGCAAGGACAGCGTGAACACGGTTCGGCGAGGCCCCGACTCGAGCTCGAGCGACCCGCCCATCGCCTCGGCCAGCTCGCTCGCGATCGCGAGGCCCAACCCGCTCCCCGAGGCAACCCTGCCCTCCGCGCGATAGAAGCGTTCGAAGACCCTTTGCGCGTCGTCGGCCCCGATCCCCGGCCCGTCGTCCTCGACGGCGAGCGTCCCCGCGGTCGGCACGTACGCGCACCTGCGTGCCGGGCGGCGTGTGCACGAGCGCGTTCTCGACCAGCACGCGAGCGATCTGAAGAACACGCTGCGGATCGCCCATCACCGGCGATCCGTTCCCGAAGGACGCTTCGAGCGACCGGCCGCCCGCATGCGCGAGCGCGCCGAACTCGTCCACGACCGCCTCCACCACCGCGCCGAGCTCGAGCGCTTCACTCTCGACGCGAAGCTGGCCCGCGTCCACGCGAGACAAGTCGAGGAGCTCGGTCGCGAGCTTCGCGAGCCGGTCGACCTGCTCCCGCATCGTCGCCAGGAAGTCCCGGCGGGTTCTCTCGTCCAGCTCCTCGTCGCTCAGCAGCTCGAGGAAGCCGCCGAGCGCAAAGAGCGGGGTGCGCAGCTCGTGTGAGGCGTTGGCGACGAACTCCCGCCGAGCGTGGTCGAGCGTCGCCAACCGCACCCGCATCCGGTCGAAAGTTCGGGCCAGCTGCCCGACCTCGTCGGCTCCCGTATCCCTCACCGGCTCGTCGAACCTCCCGGCGGCGATCCGATCGGCCGCGGTCTCCAGCTTCCGCAGGCGCCGCGCGAACAGCCATGCTCCGAGATAGCCGACCGCGAGAGCTGCGACCAGGGCGAGCCAGCCGGCGAGGAGCAGCCTGTTCCGGGTGAGCCGAACGGTGGTCAGCGCGTCGTGCAAGGGCGACTGGACGAGTACGACACCGTCGGTTCCCGCAACAGGGCTCGCAGCCTCGGCATACCGCTCGCCCGAATGCCTGGCCGTTCCGCTCGTCGCTTTCAGGGAGACCGCGGCTCGAAGCGCGATCCGATCGTCCCCGACGTCGCTGGAGCTCGCCCCGTGGGAGTCCCCCACGACGAGGAGCGCCGACGGGGGTCCGGCGTAGTCGAACACGACGACCCGTGCGTTCGCACTGGTGGACGCGCTCTCGAGGAAGTCCGGCCATTCGGCCCGGTTTGCCGGCAGCTCGCGAGCGATGCCCGCCGCGGCAAGCTCGACCTCATCGACGCGCGCGCTCACGAGCCTGCTCTCGAGCGACGGCACGACGATCGCGTAAACGAGAGCGAGCGCACCGGCCAGCACGACGAACAGCGCCAGGCCGAGGCGCGCGCCGACTCCGCTGAGACGGCTCATCGTTCTCTGAAGCGGTAGCCGGCGCCGCGGACGGTGAGAATCAGGCGCGGCTGGCGGGGGTTGGGTTCGAGCTTCTCGCGCAGGTGGCGTACGTGGACGTCGATCGTGCGCGGTTCACGGTATTCGGCGCTGCCCCACAGCGCTTCGAGAAGCGCCTGCCGCGAAAACACCCGGCCGGGGCGCTGCGCAAGGATCCGGAGTAGCTCGAACTCGACGTAGGTGAGTTGAACGGGCCTCCCGTCCACCTCCACCGCACGGCGGGCGGGATCGATGCGGAGACCGTCGTCCTCGATCGCCTCTGCGTCCTTTGGTTCGTACCGCGGAGCGAGCGCGCGCCGCAGCAACGCACGAATGCGGCTTCGGAACTCGCGAATCGAGAACGGCTTCGTGATGTAGTCGTCCGCGCCGAGCTCGAGACCGAGAACCTTGTCGAGCTCGTCGCCGCGTGCGGTCAGCATCACGATCGGGACCGCACTCCTCGCTCGAAGCCGTTTGCAAACCTCCAGCCCGTCGAGCTTGGGAAGCATCACGTCGAGGACGACGAGGTCGATCTGCTCGGCCAGGAACCGCTCGAGCGCCTCCTCGCCGTCGCGTGCCTGTACGACCCGATACCCGTCGCGCTCGAGCGGGTACGTCAACAGCTTCTGGATCGACTCCTCGTCGTCGACGAGCAAGATGGTGGCTGAATCCGGCATCACAAGCCGACCGAGGGGCGGGCGTACTATAGCCCGGCCATCGCGACCCCAGCGCCACCTATCCGCCGGCGGCGGCGGCGTGGCAGCCCCGAGCGCCCGGTCAACAGTCGTCTGTACCGCGGCACGTGGCTGCTCGTCGGGCTACCTCTGCTCATTGCCGCCTTCAGCGTGCAGGGCCCCGCCGCGCTCCCGCCGCCAAGCCTGCCGCCGACGTTCGACGGCGACTCCGCGCTCTCCCTCGCGCAGGAGCTCTCGCGCCTCCATCCGAATCGCGCCCCGGGGACGTCGGGCGCAACCGGAGCGGCGGACTGGCTGACCGACAAGATGCGGTTCTTCGGCTTCCGCCCGAACGCGAACGTCCACGTCGACGCCTTCACGGACACGTTCGAGGCCACCATTCCCGGCCGCGGCCGGGTACCGCTCCGAAATCTCGGCTTCGTCGTCAAGGGGCGATCGACGGACATCATCGTCGTGATGGCTCACCGCGACGACTCCGGACTCGGAGCCGGCGCGAACGACAACGCCTCGGGCACCGCCGCACTGCTCGAGCTGGCCCGGATCTACGCCCCACCCGTGACCGCCGCCGAGCAGGCGGGACCGGAGCACACGATCCTCTTCCTCTCCACCGACGGCGGCGCCTTCGGGGGCATCGGGGCTGACCATTTCGTCACCCGGTCGCCCTACCGAAGCAACGTCGTCGCGGTCCTCAATCTCGACTCGATCGGCGGGCACGGGCCGGCCCGGCTGGAGATCGCGGGCGATCAGGCGCGGTCCCCCGCGGCTCCTCTCGTCGAGACCGCCGCAGCACGACTGACGGAGCAAGGCGGATCAGGGCCCGGTCGCACCAGCGCGCTCGGCCAGCTCATCGACCTCGGCTTCCCCTTCAGCCTGTACGAACAGGCGCCCTTCGTCGGCCGCGGCATCCCCGCCGTCACGCTCACGACCGCAGGCGACCGGCCTCCGGCCTCCTTCGGAGACACTCCGCAACGCCTCGACCCCAACAGCCTGGCAGAGATCGGCCGAGCGGCCCAGGGTGTCGTCGGATCGCTCGACGAGGGACTCGAGCTGGCACGCGGGACCAAGAGCTACGTCTACCTGGGACAGCGATTGGTTCGTGGCTGGGCAATCCAGTTCGCCCTGGTCGCGATGCTGCTGCCGTTCGCCGTCGCCGCCGTGGACCTCTTCGCGCGGTGTCGCAGAAGGCGAATCCCGGTCGCACCGGCCTTCCGTGCCTATCGCAGCAGACTCGGATTCTGGCTCTGGACCGGCGCCGTCTTCCTCTTCCTCGCTCTGATCGGGCTCTGGCCCGGCGGCGCGACGCGGCCGCTCTCCCCGGAGACGGCCGCGGCCGGCAACTGGCCGGTGCCGGGCCTGTTCGTGCTCGCACTGCTCGCCCTGCCGGCCTGGCTCGTTGCCCGGGCGCGGCTCGTTCCTCGGCGATCGTCGACCGCAGAGGAGGAGCTGGCCGGCCACACCGCCTCGATGCTCGCGCTCGGCCTCGTCGCGCTCTTCGTGGTGGCCACCAACCCATTCGCGCTGATCTTCGTGCTTCCCTCGCTTCACATCTGGCTGTGGCTCCCGCAGGCACGCGACCGAGGAGCAGCCGCCCGACTTGCGCTCGTGGTCGCAGGCCTGATCGGCCCCTTCATCCTTCTCGGCTCGTTCATGTTTCGTTTCGGACTGGGCTTCGACGCGCCCTGGTACCTGGCCGAGCTCGTGGCGATCGACTACGTCCCCCGCCTGTCCTACTTCCTGGTGCTTGCCTGGCTTGCCGGTGCGGCTCAGCTGGCGGCGATCGCCGCCGGACGCTATGCCCCCTACCCGAGTGCCGCCGAGCGACCGCCGCGCGGACCGATTCGTAACACCGTCCGCGCGCTGGTCTTGACCGTTCGGGCACGCAGGCGCGTCTCCGAGCGGCCGCACGCAGCCGAGCTCTGAGCGATCCGCCACTCAGATCGGGAGGTACTCCACCACCGTTCCGGCGCCAAGCTCTTCCTCGCCCCGCGGCACGAGGACCAGCGCATTCGCATCGGCAGCCCTGACGATCATGTGCGACTCCTGCCCCGTCACCGGCCGTAGGACGACTCCGTCCTCACCTGGCTCCGACCGGGCACGCACCAGATCGTCACGCCCCGCATTTCGGGCAACGGGCTCGCCGAGTCGTCCGACTCCAAATCTCGGTCCCGGATCGGCAGCGCCCTGGAGAGCCCGCAGCGCCGGCTTGACGAAGAGCTCGCAGGCGACGAGCGACGAGACGGGGTTGCCGGGCAAGCCGAATACGAGCGTCGACCCGCGCACGCCGAACGCGACGGGCTTACCCGGGCGCACAGCGACCCGCCAGAACACCTCCTCCACGCCCAGTTCGGCCTCGACCTTGCGCACGAGGTCGTGGGGCCCGACGGAAACACCACCGGAAGTCACCACCACGTCGAATGCGAGAGCGGTCCCGAGCGCCGCGCGGTGCGCCGCCTCGTCGTCAGCGACAGCCGGCAGCCGAGTGACGTCGGCACCGGCCGCGGTGAGCTGCGCTGCCAACATCACGCCGTTGGCCTCGTAGATCTCGCCCGGACGAAGCACGGCCCCCGGTGGACGTAGCTCGGAGCCCGTCGTCAGAACCGCCGCGCGCGGCCGCCGGGCGCAGACGACCTGGGCGACGCCGGCCGCAGCAAGGGCGCCGACACGGGCAGGTGTCAGGGTCGTGCCAGCCTCGACAACCACCTGTCCGGCGGCCACGTCGCGGCCTGGGTGGCGCACGTTGGCTTGCGCGACAACGCGATCCGGGAACTCGACCGTGTTGCCTCTCACGACAACACGCTCGTGCGGCACCACTGCGTCGGCGCCGTCCGGCACGACACCGCCGGTGGCGATCGCCATCGTCTCTCCGGGACCGAGCGGTCGCGAAGACGGGGATCCTGCGGCGATTCGGAAGGCGACCGGGAGGGTTCCGGGAGTGTCGGCCGAGCGCACCGCGTAGCCGTCCATCGCCGAGCTCCTGAACGGCGGCAAGTCGATCACGGAACGCGCCGGCTCGGCGAGCACGCGTGCGGCTGCCGCCTCGAGCGGAAGCGTCTCCGGCGCAAGCGGCAGAGCGTGGGCGAGGACGAGGGCCTGCGCCTCCTGCATGGAGATGAGCTCGGTCACAGGCGACATACGCTACCCCGGTGGCAGACGAGGTCATCGCCGGCCGGTACCGGCTCGAGCGACGGCTCGGCGGCGGGGGCATGTCGGAGGTGTGGGCGGCAACCGACCTGGACCTCGACCGTGAGGTCGCGGTCAAGCTCCTCGGCGCGCGCGCCGATCCAGCCCGCTTCCAACGCGAGGCGCGCGCGGTGGCGGCGCTCGCACATCCGAGCATCTGCACCCTCTACTCGTACGGGGAGACAAGCGGCCGGCCCTTCATCGTCCTCGAGTACTTGCCGGGCGGCTCGCTCGAGGAGCGGCTGGCGCCCGGTCGGCCGCTTCCAGACGACGTCACGGCCCACGTCGCCGCCGAGGTCGCGTCCGGGCTCGCGCACGCTCACGAGCGCGGCGTCGTCCATCGGGACCTGAAGCCGCAGAACATCCTGTTCGACGCCCAGGGCCGGGCGAAGATCGCCGACTTCGGGATCGCCCAGGTCGGACACGACAGCGGCTTGACGGAGACGGGGACGGTCTTCGGGACGGCGGCGTACCTCTCGCCGGAACAGGCCGCCGGCGAGCCCGCCACCGCGGCCAGCGACGTCTACGCCTTCGGCGTGATCCTCTTCCGAATGCTGACCGGGCGGCTCCCGTTCGAAGGAGACGATGCGCTCACAGTTGCAGCGATGCACCGTGACCGGCCGGTTCCGTCGGTGACCTCACTGCGGCCGGACGCCCCCGCGGCCCTGGAAAGCATCGCAGCCGCAGCGCTGGCGAAGAGCCCGTTCGACCGGCCTCCCAACGGTGGTGCGCTTCTCGCCGAGCTCGCGGACGTCGTACGCCACCCGGCTGCCGAGACAGCGGCGACCCAGATCCTCCAGCCCGCGCCCAAGCGGCGCCGGACGGCTCTGGTCGTGCTCGGTGCCGCAATTCTGGCTGCCGCGGGCGCCGCCGTCGCGGTCGCACTCACCTTGCGGAGTGGCAACGCAGGCGCCCCGACCTCGACGACGCGGCCGACAGCGTCGGTCCCGCGGACAACCGCCGCTACACCCGCACCGCCGCCGGCCACGGCGGCACCCCAGACAGAGACCGAGCAAACCACCCGCCTCCCGTCGACCAGCGCCGCGACGGCGGGCGTACCCGGCTTTCCGACCACGCCCGCACCGCCGACAACGGCACCACCGACGACGACGCCGCCGACAGCGACCCGGCCTGTGACGACCGCGGCGATGCCACCTCCGACGCCCCCCACGTCGACGGTGTCGCTCCCGACGTCGACGACCGAGACGTTCCAAACCGACACGATGCCAACGGCAACCACGCCGACGGCAACCGTGGACACAAGCACTCCAGCCGTTACCACGGCCCCTGCGCCGTTCGAGCCGTCGGGGTAGGCTCGCGCGCGTGATCTCCGTCGTCGTGCCGGTACACAACGAGGAGCGGAGCGTCGCGCTGCTGCTCGACGAGCTCGATTCGGCCTTGCAGCCGCTCGAGACGCCGTGGGAGGCGATCTTCGTCGACGACGGCTCGACGGACGGCTCCTACAGCGCCCTGACGCGGCTCCACGCGGCCCGAGAAAACGTGACAGTCGTTCGCCTCCGGCGGAACTTCGGCAAGGCCGCAGCACTCGCAGCGGGTTTCGGCCGAGCGCAGGGCGACGTGATCGTGACGATCGACAGCGATCTCCAGGACGATCCGGCCGAGATCCCGCGACTCCTGATCAAGCTCGAAGAAGGATTCGACCTCGTCTCCGGCTGGAAGACCAAGCGCCGCGACCCGCTGCGGCGGCGCGTCCTCTCACGGCTGTTCAACGCCGTCGCCGGGTGGTTCTCGGGCGTCCACCTCCATGACATGAACTGCGGCCTGAAGGCCTACCGAGCCGACGTCGTCCGCGGACTCCGCCTCTACGGCGAGCTCCACCGCTTCATTCCCGTGCTCGCGCACCAGCGCGGATTTCGGATCGCGGAGCTACCGGTCAACCACCGCCCCCGCGAGCACGGCCGCTCGCGGTACGGCCTCGAGCGCTACTTCCGCGGGTTCCTCGACCTGCTCACGGTCTCGTTTCTCGGTCGTTACCGGAATCGCCCTCTGCACCTCTTCGGTGGCATCGGGTTCGCGCTGTCGGCCGGGGGAGTCGGCGTGCTCGCGTACCTCACGGTCGTCAAGGCGATGGGCCACGCGATCGGCCAGCGGCCGCTGCTGATCCTCGGCGTGCTGCTGGTGGTCGTGGGATTGCAGGTCTTCTCGCTCGGGTTGATCACCGAGCTGATCACGAGTCACCACGAGGAGCGCGCATCCGAGCGCGAGCGAGCGGAGGCGCTCGTCGAGGAGATCCTCTCCTGAGAGTCGTCTACTTCGGGACGTACGAGCGTCCGTACCCCCGGAATGCCCAGGTCATCTCCTCGTTGCGCCGCGCGGGGGTCGACGTCGTCGAACGCCACGTGCCCGTCTGGGAAGGTCGCGAGCACAAGTGGCAGGCCGGTCTCGGCGCGGCGGCGAGGCTGGCCGGCGCCGAGCTCCGCCTGCTGCGGCGACCGCGCGAGCCGTTCGACGCGCTCGTCGTCGGCTACCCGGGGCACCTCGACTTGCGAGCGGCCCGGCATTTCGCCGGCGGCCGGCCCGTCGTCTTCAACGCGCTGGTCTCCGCAGCC
Source organism: uncultured Actinomycetes bacterium (assembly GCA_963719325.1). GTDB lineage: Bacteria > Actinomycetota > Thermoleophilia > Gaiellales > Gaiellaceae > DATBLE01. The sequence goes on along the minus strand of CAVRBW010000024.1, from coordinate 84,797 downwards.
GACACGCTCGTATCCGATCGTGGTCGGTTTCGGCCCGGCGGGTTGGTCGCCCGCGCTCTCACAGCCGTCGACCGACACGCCTTCCGGGCCGCCGACCTCGTCGTCGCCGACACCGCCGCTCACGCAGATCACCTCGCGCGCGTCACCGGCGCTCGGTCGATCGAGGTCTGCTTCGTCGGCGCCGAAGAGCGGCTCTTCCAGCCGGGCTGGAGACCGGGTGGATCGTTCACAGCCTTGTTCGTCGGCAAGCTGATCCCGCTCCACGGGCTCGACACGATCCTCGCCGCCGCCCGACGCGTCCCCGACCTCCAGTTCCGGGTCGTGGGGAGCGGACAGCAGGGACGGCTGCTTCGCGACCGGCCGCCGAACGTCGAGCACGTCCCCTGGGTGCCGTACGAGCAGCTACCCGCGGAGCTGCACCGCGCCTCGTGCGCGCTCGGCATCTTCGGCACGTCCGACAAGGCCCGGCGCGTGATCCCGAACAAGGCGTTCCAGGCGATCGCCTGCGGCACGCCCCTGATCACCGCGGACACCCCTGCCGCGCGCGAGCTCCTTCGCAACGACGAGAGCGCCCTGCTCGTTCCACCGGGCGATGCCGACGGGCTCGCCTCCGTTCTCTCGGGGCTCGCGGCCGACACGCCACTCGCAAGCTCACTCTCCGCCGGGGGCCTCGCCGCGTATCGGGCACAGGCAAGCGAGGACGTGCTCGGCAGCCGCTGGCGCGGGTTGATCGAGGGCCTGTTGTGAGGGCGCGGTGGCTGCTCTGGGCGCTGATCGCCGCGTACGCGGGGGGCTTCGGATCGCTCTCGATCCTGCGCCATCGAGCCTTCAACACCGGCCGCTACGACCTCGGCAACATGGTGCAAACCGTCTGGAACACCGCCCATGGCCACTTCCTCCAGATGACGGGGGGAGACGGGCGTCAGATCTCGCGGCTCGCCGCACACTTCGATCCCATCCTGGCGCTCTTCGCCCCGCTGTGGTGGATCTGGCCAAGCCCCGAGCTCCTTCTGCTCGTGCAGGCGATCGCCATCTCCCTCGGAGCCCTTCCGGTCTTCTGGCTCGCCGAGAAGCACCTCGGCTCCGAACGCGGCGGGATTGCCTTCGCGATCGCGTATCTGCTCTTGCCGGCGACGGAGTGGCTGACCCTCAACGAGTTCCACCCGGTCGCGCTCGCCTGCCCCTTCCTGCTGTTCGCCTTCTGGTACCTCGACGAGGATCGGCTCGCATTGTTCGCGGTGTTTGCAATCCTGGCGATGGCGACGAAGGAGGAGATCGGATTCGTCGTCGGCGGGATCGGCATCTGGTACGCGGTTCGTCGGCGCCGTCGAGTCGGCGCGGCAATCGCCGGCGTCGGCGCCCTCGTCTCGGCGATCGCGGTCGCGGTGCTAATCCCGCACTTCAATGCGGGCGCCGACTCGGCCTTCTACGGCCGCTATGACGCAATCGGAGGCTCAGCCGGCGGAATCGCGAGGACGGCGGTGACGCATCCCTGGAAGATCTTCGAACAAGCATTTCAGGGAGGCGACGTCCGATATCTCCTCGAGTTGGGGGTCCCGCTGGCGTTGCTCTTCGTCGTGTCGCCGCTGGTGCTGGTCGCCGCGGTTCCGGAGCTGGCGCTGAACACGCTCTCGGCGACCTCAACACAGACCTCGATCCACTTCCACTACACGGCGGGCGCGATTCCGGTGCTGGTCGTGGCTTCGGTCTTCGGCGGCGCTGCGATCGCCCGCCGCTTCCCCGAACAGCTGGGTGCTCTCGCGACGGTTGTGGTCGTCGTCGCACTCGGCGCGAACTGGAAGCTCGGCGCCGTACCGCTGTGGGGGGCGGTCCCGGGGGGCGAGGACTACCAGAAGGCCGACTGGCAGGTGACTCGACACGACCGGATCGCGGAGGAGGCGATCGCGCTCGTTCCGGCGCACGCAGTCGTCAGCGCCACCAACGTGCTCGGCGCGCACCTGTCCGGACGGCGGCAGGTGCTCTCGCTGCCGAAGCTGGCTGACGCCACCTGGGTCGCTGCCGACGAGACGCGCTCGAGCTACTCCGACCGGGTCGCGCCGCTCCCCTCGGCCGCCGCGCTCGTGCGGTTGCGAGCGAACCCGCACTGGAAGCTCGTCTTCGAGCGGGACGGCGTGCTCATCTTCCACAAGAGCAGCCCGTAAAGCGCAACCAGGACGAGGTTCCGGGCCAGCAACGTCCAGGCCTGCGGCCCGACCGCCCAGAGCTCGCGATAGTCGAAATACCAGCTCTGAGCGAGCGCGAGAGCTGCCAACAGAAGCGCGCTCGGAGCGAGGCCGCCGAAGGGAACGAGGGGAATCAGCCAGACGACGTACTGCGGCGAGAGAACCTTCGTAAAGGCGAGGAAGCCGGCCACGCTCGCCGCGAAGAGCAGGCCCGGCTCGACCCGGCGTCGCAGGAGCACGAGACCGGGAGCGAGAGCACCGAGGATCGCGAGCGTCGCCCCGGCGACGGCGAACGCGTGGGGAAGGCCGCCGGCGAGATCACGCGAGACAGCGGGCGCCGCTCGGACGACGTGCGCGTGGTAGAGCCCGACTCGATCGGCCGCGAGGAGCAGGCTCGCGCCCAGGCTTTCGGTGTGGAGCCCACGGCCGACCTGGGAGTCCACGCTGTCCCAAACACCCCCGGGGGAGAGCGCGATCCACGGCGCGACGAGCGCGAGCGCGACCCCGGCAAACACTGCGGCAGGCCCGACGGTCGCGCGCGCGCCACGGGTGCGCCAGAGCCACGCGAGCGCGAGCGGGACGAGGAGAATCGCGTACAACTTCGCTGCGGCGGCCGCCCCGAGCAGCCCGAGCGCGAGCCGATTCCGGCCGGCGACGATCGTTGCGACCGCGGCCACGGTCAGAAATGCGGGCCACATGTCGTACGTGTTCAGCGAGACGGGCCCGAGGGCGATCGGAGCAAGCGCGAGGAAGGCTGCCGCTGCCAGGACGCGGATCCGCTCGACACCTTCGCGGGCAAGCACGAACGCGACGCAGAAGATGGTCGCGAGCCCGCACATCGTCATCAGCGCCTTGAACAGCGCGTCATAGGCTCCACTAGGGGCGAGCGAGGGCGCCGCAAAGAGCGGGACCGCGCCGGGCGGGTACTCGACGAAGACGTCGCGATAGGGCAGGCGGCCGTCGAGCAGGGCATCCCCGTATTCGCGATAGACGTGAAGGTCGCGGAACTTGGCTCCGCGAAAGAGACCCCCGCTCGGAACGGCGAGCGCGCCGAGCAGCAGCGGAGTGACGAGTGCGGTCACCCTCAGGGCGACCGCCGCCGGGGCGCGGTGCACTACGGAGGCGTCGGTCCGGCTGTCGTCGCCGGTACCTCGGCCGGCGGCGGCTCTGTAGGTGGCGGTTCCGTCGTCGCCGGGGACGAGGTCGCCGGCGGCGTGCTGATCCCGACCGTCGTCTCCTGAGGGACGGTGACCTGTTGCTCCGTCGTCGCCTCGGCTGTCGTCCCGTCGGCGGTCGTGGCCGTAGTCCCTTCGGTGGTCGTCGAGCTCGTCGTCGGAGGGGCGATGTACTGGATCGCGTACTTGCCTCGCTGGAAGTACTTCCACTCCGGGTACGACCTCGGCTCCGGGAAGTCGCGGGGCGGCGAATAGCGCATCACCCGCTCCATGAACAGACGCCAGATCTCAGCCGGAAAGCTGCCGCCGGCGACCGCGATGCCGTGGACGTTCTCCATCGGGATCTCCGCCCGGGGGTAGCCGACCCACACCGCCGCCATGAGGTTCGGCAGGTAGCCGCAGAACCAGGCGTCGGCGTGATCATCGGTCGTCCCGGTCTTGCCCGCCGCGGGCCGTCCGAAGTTCGCCCGCGTGCCGGTGCCGTAGAGCACGTTCTGCTCCAGGATCTTCGTCACGGTGTAGGCGACACCGTCGGGGATGACGCGCTTCCGGGCCGCGTGGCCCCACCCGGCTTTGTCGTCCTCCTTCCCGCCGGCGAGGATCACCTTGCGAATCGCCATGGGCTGCGAGTAGACGCCGCCGGCCGCCAGGGTCGCGTAGGCAGAGGCCATGTCGAGCGGTGAAACCGCGTTCGAGCCGAGGCCGATCGACGGGACGGGCTCGAGCGGACTCTTGACGCCGAGCCGGTGCGCCATGTTGGCGACGTTCTCGGGGCCGACGTCGAGGGTGAGCTGCGCATAGACGGTGTTGTCCGACTGAAGCGTCGCCTGCTGGACCGAGATCAACCCAGAGTAGGTATGGCTGTAGGTGGAGACCTCCCACGGCTTGATGCCCGGGTCGGGTTGGTAGCGGAACGGAGCCGAGTAGTACGTCGCCGACGCCGGGTTGATTCCCTGGCGAACCGCTTCGGTGAGCACGAACGCCTTGAACGTCGAGCCCGCCTGGCGCCGGGCCTGGGCGACGAGGTTGAACTGGTTCTGCGCCCGGCCCGGATAGACCGCGGTCATCGCCCGGATCGCCCCGTTCGCCGGGTTGATCGAAACGAGCGCCGCGGCCGGATCGTCCTTCAGGTAGAGCGTCTGTCTGATCGCGTCGCTCGCAGCACGCTGGAAGGCCGGGTCGATCGTCGTATAGACGCGCAGGCCGCCCGACTGGACCGTTGCCACACCGTACTTGGCAATCAGCTGGTCACGGACGTAGCCGAAGAAGTACGGTTCCCGGATCCGCGTGTAGAGCTTGCCTGGCTTGAGGTGAAGACTCCGATCGCCCAGTGCCGCGCGGTAGCGATAGAAGGAGATGTCGCCGTTGTCGTAGAGCGCCTTCAGAACCTCCGTGCGCCGTGCGAACGCGGCGTCGGGATGAGCGATCGGGTCGTAGAGCGAAGGGGCCTGAGGGAGGCCGGCGAGCAGTGCCGCCTCCATGAGATTCAGGTCCTCGGCAGGCTTGGAGAAGTACGTCTGCGCTGCCGCTTCGACTCCGTAGGCATGGTTGCCGAAGTACACCTGGTTCATCCAGGCGGCGAGGATTCTGTCCTTCGACCAGGCTCTGCTGAGCTTGATCGCCAGGCACGCCTCTTTGATCTTCCGCTCGAAGGTGCGCTCCCGCGAGATGTAGAGGTTGCGGACGAGCTGCTGTGTGATCGTCGATCCACCCTCGACGACGCGGCCCGCCGTCAGGTCGCGCCACGCCGCCCGAAAGATGCCTTCGTAGTCCACGCCGCCGTGCTCGTAGAACCGCCGATCCTCGACCGCGATCGCTGCTCTCGCCATCCAGGGGTTGATCTGGGAGAGCGGTACGGGTTGACGGTTTCGCTCGGCCGGGATCGACCCGAGCAGCGTTCCGTCGGCGGCATAGGCGAACGAGTTCTGACCGATCGACACGGGCTGAAGCGCGGACAGCGAGCAGCTCGACTTGAATGCAGCCGTCGCGCCCAGGCCGGCGAGGATCAACGCAACCGGGATCCCGAAGATGACGACGAGCACGACCGTAACCGCGTTGCGGCGGCCGTGACGGCGGCCCCGCGCCCTCAGCCGGCGCCGCCTCCCCCCGTTCGGCAGGTCGTCGGGACCGCGCCCCCGGGTCTTCGTCACTCGAAGACTCCGGCCGCTCGGAGGCGCCGGTGTGCCCGCAGACGGAGCTCACGTCGAATCCGGTCGGCGTCGGCCGGATCCTCCGCGCGCATCCGCATCGTCACGGTCGCGCGTTCCGCGAAGCTGCTGACGAAGACCTCGGGCTCACCCTCGTCCGTGCACTCGCCGCGCAGAAGCTCGACGACGTTCTCGAGGTCGGAGTCCAGCGGAACCTGCACCGTGATCTCGGCGCGCTGCGCTCTCGTGAGGATCGTCGAGTTTCGGATGATGCCGGACACCAGTTTCTCGTTCGGGATCACGAACCTCGTGTCGTCGTCGGCGTGGACGAAGGTGAACGTCAACCGAATCTCCTCGACGACGCCTTCGACGTCCTCGACCACGATCCGGTCGCCGAGCCGCAACGGCTGAGTGAACGCGATCAGTAGACCTGCGGCAAAGTTTGCCATCGTCCTCTGCGCGGCGAAGCCGAACGTCAGCACGATGACGGCGCCCGACGCCAGCAACGCCCCGGCAACGGCCCGCACCTGCGGGATCACCAACAGGCCGGAGAGCAGGGCGATGAAGACGATCGCGCTCATCATGCTCCGGCGCAGGACCCGGTACCGCGTCTCGGCGCCGGCCGGCAGATGCCGGTGGCGGATGCGCATGTCGAGCAGCTGGGCAAGCAGGAAGCTGCCGAGCACGACGCCGCCCAGAACCGCAAATCGCTCCCAGTGGTGCATATCCAACTGTTCCTATTCGACCTGCACGGGTCGTAATCCTCAGAGCTCTCAGAGCGGCTGCCGTCCGGCGAAGCCGTCGGAGGGGCCGTGCCAGAAGCTCACGCTCTCTTCACCGAGCTGCCAGCACAGGAGAACCTCCTCGCCGTCTCGCAGGGAGGGGAAGTCGACGAGCCCGTTGTCGAGGTCCTTCACGAGCACCCCGAGCTCCTCGATCTGCGCCACGATCGCGGCGAGCTCTCCGGCGCGGCGCTCCACGTCGTCGTGCAGCGCGCCGAGCTCATGGGGTTGAATGCCGCCCCCGTTTCCGCTGATGCTTCGTGAAGCCTCGTCCCCGCGCTCTTGCGCCTCGTCGAGCAACCGCTTTGCCGCAACCATCTCCTCGACCAGAGATCGCACCCGGGGAAGGGCGTCGTTGGCCTCGTCGGGAGAGAATCGGCGTTGCACCGTCGAAAGTATGATCGGGGCCTCGTGAGCGCCGGTCAACGGGTTCTGGAACCGCGAGCCTGGAAGCGCCGCCGGCAAAGTCGGCGACGCCCGGCCGGACAACCGGGGCGACCCCGGGGGCGCGCACGTCTCGCGGAGCTACGGGTCCCGTCAACACGGGGCCCGGCGTTTGCCGTCTTCGCCTGGAGCCGGGCCGCGATCTGGGCTGCCGCGCTGTTCGCGTGGCTCGTCTTCGAGCCGAACCAGCATCCCCGCGCGGCGCGCTGGGACGATCCTTCCTTGACCCGGGATCTGGGTTGGGTCACCGACGTCTGGGCCCGTTGGGACAGCGTCTGGTTCCTCCGCATTGCCGAGCACGGATACGGCGCCGCATCCGGCGCCGCCTCGGCCTTCTACCCGCTGTACCCGTTGACACTCGCCGGGATCGGGAGGGCCCTCGGCGGGCACTACGTGCTCGCGGGGATCCTCGTGTCGCTCGGCGCCACGCTGGTCTCGTTCGTGCTGCTGCATCGCCTTGCCGAAGATCGGCTGGGAGCCGAGGGTGCGAGACGCGCCGTCCTCTACCTTGCGGTCTTTCCGATGAGCCTCTTCCTCCAGGCCGTCTACAGCGAGTCGCTGTTCCTGGCGCTCGCGCTTGCTGCCTTTCTCCTCGCAGAACGCCAGCGCTGGCTCGGCGCGGGGACGGCGTCCGGCCTGGCCGTGCTGACCCGCATCTCGGGCGTCGCTCTGCTGCCCGCGCTCGCCCTGATGGCCTGGCGACGCCCCGAACGCGGGCGGGCTCTGCTCGGTCTCGGAGTGGCGCCGATCATCTTTTCCGCCTACCCGCTCTACCTCCAGGTCGATCGCGGTGACGCATTCGCGTTCACCAGGGCGCAGGGCTTCTGGAACCGGCATCTCTCTTCAGCCGGCCCGTTCGGAGGTCTCTGGGACGGCCTGCGCTCCGGCTGGGCCGGCGTCGAGCAGCTCGTCTCCGGCTCGCATACCCACGCGTACTGGACGCCGGTCCAAGACACGGACCCGATGCGAGCCGCAGCGGTCAACCTCGAGGCGCTCGTCTTTCTCGTTCTCCTCGCCTGCTTGACCGTCATCGCCTGGCGGCGCTTCGGCGCGCCGTACGGCTTGTTCTGTGCGATCAGCCTGGCGATACCGTTGAGCGCGCCGAGCGCGCGGTGGCCGCTGCTCTCGCTGCCGCGGTTCGGGCTCGTCCTGTTTCCATGCTTCCTTGCACTCGCTGCCCTCGGCGGTCGCCCCCGCACGCACACGGCGATTCTCGTGATCAGCTCGATCATGCTCGGAGTCGCTGTGACTCAGTGGGCGCTCTGGCAATGGGTCGCGTAGCGCTGGCGCTGACGGCGGTCGTCCTGCTCGCGACGACTGCTTGCGGAGAGCGGGCCGAGCCGACCGGAACGTCGGCTCGCCTCTATCCCGTGACCGTGCAATCGGCCGAGCGCCCGCTCGTCGCCACGGGGCCGGCCGAGCGGATCGCCGTCCTCGACATGTCTGCCGAGTCACTGGTGCGGGCACTGGGAGCGGGGACACGCATCGTCGGACCTCCGCCCTCCGGCGAGATCGACTTCGCCGCGCTGCGCCGGGCAAAGCCCGACCTGATCGTCGCGGCCGAGGACACCGACGAGCGCAACCTCTCGCGTGCGGTGTCCCTCACTCACGCCGGCGTCTACACCGTCCAGGGTGACTCGATCCGCCAAGTCGAGCGTGCGATCACAGAGCTCGGCCTGCTGACGGACCGGCCCGTGACGGCACGGGCACTCGTGCGGAAGATCGAGACGCAGCGCCGGGCGGTGGCCGCGCGGCTCGTCGGCGTCCCTCACGTCAAGGTCTTCGTCGACACCGGGTTCTTCACCACCGTCTCCGATCAATCGCTCATCGGCGACATGATCCGTGAGGCGCACGGACAGAACGTCGGGGGAGAATCGGCATCGGCAGGGCCGATCGAGCCCGCCGACCTGCTCGAGCTCGACCCGGACGTCTACCTGGCGACATCGGACTCGATGCTCACGCTTGCCGATCTGCGTCGTAACCCGAAGCTGCGAAAGCTGAAGGCCGTTCGACAGAAACGCTTCGGCACCGTGGACGTGAACCTCCTTCAGGCCGGGCCACAGATCGGACAGGGACTCGTCCAGCTCGCCCATCTGCTCCATCCGAATGCGTTTCGCTGAGCTCGACGCCGTCACGGTCGACGGTTTCGGCACGCTCGTCCGGTTGCTCGATCCGGTACCACCGCTCGCGCAAGCTCTGCGAGAGCGCGGGCTCGAGCGGAGCCTGGACGACGTCCGGGAGGCATTCGCAGCAGAGGTTGCCTACTACCGGCCGAGGGCAGCCAGCGGCCGCGACCCGGAGACACTGGCGGCGCTCCGGCTCGAGTGTGCCCGCGTCTTTCTCGAAGCCGCGGATGCCGATCTGGCCGCCGAATCGTTCGTCGAGGCGTTCATGGCCTCCATCGTGCTGGAGCCGATGCCCGGAGCACTCGAGACCGCAGCCGCGCTACGCAGCCGCGGGCTCGAGGTCGCGGTCGTCTCGAACTGGGACATCGGCCTGGCCGAGCTGCTCGAGCGGATCGGAGCCGCATCGCTCTTCAGGGCGATCGTGACCACCGCCGAGGCAGGCGCACCAAAGCCCGATCCGGCGGTGTTTCGGCTGGCGCTCGAGCGGCTGGGGGTCGACCCGAGACGAGCGCTGCACGTCGGCGACGAACCGGAGGACGAGGAAGGCGCGCGCGCCGCCGGGATGCACTTTGCCCCGGCGCCGCTCGCGGCCGCGTTCCGGGGGTGGACGTGACGGCACGCCTCGACCGGGGGCGTCTGACCGCCTGGATCGCGCTCGTCTCGCTGCTCACGCTTCTCGGTTATGCGTCCCGGGCGGCAGGGGGCAAGCCCCCAAAGGACGCCGCGTACCAGTACTCGACCGCCGTCTCGGGCTTGATCCAGTACGCGATCATCCTCGCGGTGGTGCTCGCGATCGCTCGGCCGCACGTCGAGCTCCTCGCGCTGCGCGCACCTTCGTCGTATCGGCGCGTGCTCTCGACGGCGCTCGCCGCGTTCGCCGCCGTCTATCTGACCAGCGCGATCGTGTCCGCGTACAGCGACCCTGGTCGCGAGCAAGGTCTGACTCCGACGGATTGGGACCCGCACCGGGCGACGCCGTTCGCCGTCAACTTCGTCGTCTTCGCCGCCGTCGCGCCCGTGGTCGAGGAGCTGATGTTCCGAGGACTCGGCTACTCGTTGTTGCAACCTCTCGGCCGGCTGACGGCGATTCTCTGGATCGGGGTCGCGTTCGGGCTCGCACACGGCCTCCTCGAGGGCTTGCCGATCCTGATCGTGTTCGGGGCCGGCCTCGCGTACGTTCGCTCTCGTACCGACAGCGTCTACCCGGGAATTGCGATCCACGCCGCGTTCAACGCGATCGCCCTGATCGTGTCTGTGACGACATAAGCGCTGTCTATGCTTGTTTCGGTGCGCCGCGCGTTTGCCGTGATCATCGTCGTACTCGCGTGGCCCGCCTCGTCGACCGCGCAGTCCGGCCCGGCACTGACCCTGAAGGCGCCGAAGGCCACCACCTACCTCCACAAGGTCGATTTCGCCGGTCGGCTCAGCCCGCATGCGAAGGACGCACGCGTGCGTCTGTTGCGAGGAACGACCCTGGTCGCCACGGCGCCGGTCCGTGCCGACGGGAGCTTCGTCATCCCCGTGCGGATTGCGAACCCGGGCCCGTTCCACGTCGCCTGGCTTCACACGAGCTCGCCGGAGGTGACCGTCCGGATCCGGCCTCGCCTCGAGACCCAGCTGGTCGGCAGCCGGGTGGCGGGCGCCCCGCTCCACCTCGTCGCCTCGCTCGAGCCGACGAGTGCCGGACGAGTGCGGGTGCAGGTGGTCCGGAGCGGCCGGGTCGGCTTCGACCGCAGCTTTCCGGGCAGAGCGCAGGTCTCGCTCGGAACCACGGCGGTTGGCCCGCTGCAGGTGCGAGTGAGCACGCTTCCGAAGCCGGGCTTCGAGCCGCTCTCCCGTGAGCTGGCCACGATGCTTCGTCCGCCCAACCTGGCAGTCGGGACGACCAGCGCGGCAGTTGCCGAGCTCGCCCGCCGGCTGTCGGCGCTGCACTACGTCGTGCCGTCACTGTCCTCGACGTTCTCGGACGACTTCGTGCAGAGCGTCTACGCCTTCCAGAAGGTGCAGGGCCTCGAGCGCACCGGGTCGGTCGATACGGCGTTCTGGACCAGGCTGGAGGCGCCTCGGATCCCGCAGCCACGGTACAGGGAGCCCGGCGGCCACATCGAGATCGACAAGACCCATCAGGTTCTCTACCTGGTCCGAGACGGAGCGATCGCCCTGATCTCGCCGGTCTCGACCGCCGGGATCGCCGGGTACCACACGCCCGAGGGGCGATTCGCCATCTACCGCAAGGTCGTCGGATTCGACCCCAGCCCGCTCGGCGTCCTGCTCGACCCGATGTATTTCGTGGGCGGGTACGCGATTCACGGGAACCCGTCCGTGCCGCCGTATCCAGCCTCCCACGGCTGCGTTCGGGTACCGAACTTCGTGATCTACCGGCTGTTCCCGTCGGAGCCGTACGGCGAAGCCGTCTACGTCTACTAGCGTGAGGCCGCATGAGGCCTCCACCGCGATCGCTTAGCGTCGCGGCGGTCGGTGCAGTCGTGCTCGCGATCGCAGGCGGCGCACTGTGGACGCAGGTCGTCGAGACAGGCAGCTCGAAGACCGTGCCCTGGATCGACGTCACCGCTCGAATGGGGCCCGTGCTGTGGCCGAAGTCCGTCACCCGGTCGTTCTGGAAACGGCGGCAAGTCGTCCACTATCTCGCGAGAACCTTCCCGCGAAGCCCGCCGGCGGTTCCGCGCATCGACTTCTCACGCTACCGGCTCGTCCTCGTCGCCGCCGGGCCGCGATCGAGCACGGGGTACGGGGTCGAGGTCCTGCGGGTCCGCGAACGGCGCGGTGACATTCGCGTCCTGGCACGCGAGATCACCCCGTCGCTCGGTAACCCCGGCGAGGCGCGGCTGACGTCCCCGTACCGCCTGATCGAGATCCCGGCCACGACGAAGCGTGTCTACTTCTCGTGGCTCGGCCGGCCCTAGTACCTACTCGTCGCCGTCCTCGACCGCGAACTCGTCGGGCGTGACCTGGTCGAGAAACTTGCGGAACTCGTCGACGATCTCCTCCTCGTTCACCTCTTCGCCCTCGAACTCGATCGCCGACTCCTCGATCACGCGGTCGTCGGCGAAGATCGGCGCCTCGGCGCGGACGGCCAGCGCGATCGCGTCGGAGGGCCTCGAGTCGATCTCGATCTCGGAGCCGTCCTGCTGGATGGTGATGCTCGCGTAGAACGTGTTGTCGCGAAGCTCGGTGACCGTGATCCTGGTCACCCGCGCCTCCAGCTGAGAGAGCATCGCCGTGACGAGGTCGTGCGTCATCGGCCGCGGCGTCTCGGCGCCCTGCAGCTTCATCAGGATCGCCGCCGCCTCGGGGTGGCCGATCCAGATCGGCAAGAACTTGTTCCCGTCGGCGGTCTTCAGCAGGACGATCGGCTGCTTGCCGACGATGTCGAAGCTGACGCCGTAGATGTGCATCTCCTGCAAGACCAGGCCTCGCCTGGATGTTAGCCAAGGGTTCTCGAACCAAAACGGTCGTCGCGGCCGGGTGGGCGAGCCAGCGACCCAAGTTGCCGAGACGTTGAGAGCCTTCGGCCTTCGAGCCGAGGATTTCGATGCCTGGTGCGAGAGCCGATTGTCGTGCTTCGCGAATGCCGTCGGGTCCTGCGCGCGGACGGCCGCCCGTCCGTCGCCGCGACCGACCTGTGCGGGCGCGGCACACGGCCGATCCGAGGGTGCGCGGAGGGAAGGGGGAACACGGGGGAAACCGGCCGTTTCCCCCGTGAAGCGACGCGGCCGTAGGCCGCGAGCGAAGCGGTTGGGCGATCGTGGATTCGAACCACGGACCTCCGCCTTATCAGAGCGGCGCTCTAACCGACTGAGCTAATCGCCCGCGCGACGGCGGATTGTAGCGGCGAGGCGCGGGTTCGCAATTTGCCGCCGCGACCGGCCTGTGCAGGCGCAGCACACAAACGGATCAAGGGTTCGAAACGGATCAGGGAAGGGGGTCCATGGGGGAAACCGACCGTTTCCCCCATGCAAGCTCGAGTGCTTCGGCCAGCTCCGCAAGCTCGTAGTCGTCCGCGAACAGGACCTCGAGTCGACCGCGCGTCAGCCGGACGGGGAGGCCGGTGAGCCGCTCGGCGGCGAGCCGAACGCGTGCGGCCAAGGCCGGATCGACCGGCGCACCGGCGCGGCGCGGCTTCTGCTTGGCACCGGCCCAGCGTGCCTTCTGCTCGGCCGCCCGAACGGACATCCCGGTCTTGACGATCTCACGAGCAAGCCGGCGGCGGCCGTCCTGATCCGGGACCGCGAGCACCGCACGGGCATGACCTTCGCTCAGCTCGCCGCGCTCGACCATCGCGAGCACGTCGTCGGGGAGCTCGAGCAGGCGCATTCGGTTCGACACTGCCGGCTTCGACCGTCCGACTCGCTCGGACACTTCACCCAGCGACAGGCCGAACTCGTCGATCAGCAGCGCGTACGCGCGCGCCTCTTCCGGTGCCGAGAGCTGCTCGCGGGCGACGTTCTCGACGAGCGCGAGCAGGAGCGAGTCGCGGTCGTCGGCCTCCCGCACGAGCGCCGGCACATTCGCCAGCCCTGCATCACGTGCAGCCCGCCAGCGCCGCTCGCCGGCGATCAGCTCCCAGCCGCCTGCCCGACGCGGCCGGACGACGACGGGCTGGATCACGCCCTGAGCACGGACGGAGTCGGCCAGTCCGACTGCCGCCTCGGAGTCGTGCCGCCTGCGCGGCTGACGGGGGTTCGGATGGATGGTCTCCACCGGCAACTGCGCGAGCTCCGACTCCGGCGCACCGCCCATCAGGACTTCAAGGCCGCGGCCGAGGCCGCGGCGGCCGTTTCGATCAGGGACGCTCGACAAGCTCCATCGCCACCTTCCAGTAGGCCTCGGCGCCCGCCGAACGGCGGTCGTAGGCGATTGCGGGGAGACCGTGGCTCGGCGCCTCCGCGAGGCGAACCGACCGTGGGACGACGGTCTCGAAGACCAGCTCACCGAGGTGCCGGCGGAGCTCGGCGTCGACATCTGCGGAAAGGCGGGTGCGGCCGTCGACCATCGTCAGCAGCACGCCCGCGATCGCAAGCCGCGGGTTCAGGCGCGCCTTGATGATGTCGACCGACCGAAGCAGCTGCGACAGCCCCTCGAGCGCGTAGTACTCGGCCTGGACGGGAACCAGCACGCGGTCGGCGGCCGCGAGCGCATTCACCGTCAGCGGGCCGAGCGACGGCGGACAGTCGAGAAAGGCGAAGTCGTACTGTTCGCCCGCGCCGACCAGCGATTCGGCGAGGAAGCGCTCGCCGTCGTCCCGTCGCGCGAGCTCCACCGCCGCACCGGCCAGATCGGGCTTCGAGGGCACCAGCCAGAGGTTCTGAAACCGGGTCGGCTTCGCCAGCTCGCCCAGCGGAACGCCGTCCAGGAGGTCGTAGCTGGACGTGCCGTTCGCGCGCATGCCGAGTCCCGAGGTGGCGTTCGCCTGAGGATCGAGATCGATGACAAGCGCCCGCTGACCGGCCTCGGCCAGGCACGCGGCGAGATTGACGGCGGTCGTGGTCTTCCCGACTCCGCCCTTCTGGTTCGCGACTGCATAGACCCGTCCGGCCACCCGAACATTCTTTCTTCGCCGGCGGACGGCCCGGGCCTTCGTCAGGCCAGCGGACGCTTGCGTGCGACGCCGGCGCGTCGAGGGAAGCCCGGTGGCGTCGCCGTGACCTTTCGGACGACGACCAGCCCCCGGTGTTCCTCAGGCTCGCCACCGCCGAGCTGAGAAGCGACGCGAGCGAGTGCAGCGGCATCCGCCGTGGGCCCGACGAACAGAATCGCCGCTCCGCCCGGGGCGACGAGCGGCAGACACCACTCGAGAGCTACGGGCGGAGGCGCCAGCGCCTTCGCAACCGCCACCCCCATCTGGTTGACCTCCCATTCCTCCGCGCGGCGGCAGACGACTCGGACGTTGGAGAACTCGGCGGCGAACGACTCGAGGAACATGCACTTCCGTCGGCTCGCCTCGAGCAGAACCACCTCCCGATCCGGAAGCGCGGCGGCCAGCGGGATCCCCGGCGCACCCCCGCCCGAGCCCACGTCCACGATGCCGCCTGGGAATCGCGCGACCTGCGGCACGGCGGCCAGGCTTTCGGCGACGTGAACGCGGTGGGCCTCGTCACGCCCGCGCATTGCGGTCAGGCCCGGAGTCTGGAGTAGCCGCTCGAGCCACCGCTCGAGCCGTGGATCAGTCCGGCTCGACGACGACGTGGCGGTACGGCTCCTCGCCTTCGCTGCGGGTGCTGACGCCGGGAAGCTCCTTGAGACAGAGGTGCACGATGCGACGCTCGATCGACGTCATCGGCTCGAGCTCGACCGTCTCGCCCGTCGCCCTGGCCCGCTCCGCGCTCGTCATGGCCAGCGACTCGAGGGTCACACGGCGACGCTCGCGGTAGCCGGCGGCGTCGACGACCACGTCCTTGCGCTCATCGCCGTACGCGCGCCAGGCGATCACGTTTGCCAAGTACTGGATCGCGTCGATCGTTTGCCCGTGGCGGCCGATCAGAAGCCCGAGGTCGTCGCCCGTGAGCGAGGCGGTGACGGCGTCCTCGCCCTCGGCCACGTCCACCCTGCAGCGGACACCAAGCTCGGCGGTGATCCGCTCGAGCAGCTCACGCACGTCCCCTGCCATGCCCGACTCTCCGGGAACAGGCTCCGCACGCGGAGCGGCAGGAGCAGCCGCCGCAGCCAGCATCGCGACCACACGCGCGGGCGCGTACCCGACACCGAGCAGGCCGCGCTCGCCTTCCGAGATCACCTCGAATTGCACCGCCGCCTTGTCGAGCCCGGGCGCGAGGCGCTCCAGCTCGCGCAGTGCGTGCCATTTCGCCTCGCCGACCGTCTCGCCGGTCGTCTCGACGCGAAGCGGCTCGCTCGTGCCCCGCTCCGGCAAAGCCGGCACCTCCGCTCCTGAATCGCCTCCGTCGAGCCTACGGCTCATCGCCGCGTCCGCTTCTTCTTTCGCTTCACGCGCCGCGGCGGTGCCGGCCGTGCAGACGCCGGCGCAGGCTTCTGCGACTGATCTGGCGCAGGCCCGCCGCCGTCCTTCGGCGGCGTTCGTGACGAGCGCTTGGGCGGGGGTTCTGGCTTCGGCACCATTCGCCGCGTGATGACTCCCTGGCCCACCGTCCACAGGTTGGTCGTCACCCAGTACAGGAGTAGACCGACCGGGAAGCGAGTGATCACCGGGACGAAGAAGACGGGCAACACCATCAGCAGAATCCGCTGGCTCTTCTGCGCCGACGTGGACGCGAAGTAGCCCGAGGAAACCTGGCTGACGACGTAGACGACGAGGAGGACCGCGCCCGACCAATGCGAGGTGATCTTGTGCGTGATGTTGGGCACGATCAGCCAGCCGAGCTCGTGCGGCGTCGCCGTCACGTGCTTCGTGAAGTTCTTCAGAACGAAGTAGAGGGCGATGAAGATCGGGAACTGGAACAGCATCGGCAGGCACGAGGAGGCCGGGTTGATGCTGTTCTCCTTGTAGAACTTCATCATCTCCTCGTTCATGCGCTGCCGGTCGCCCTTGTACTTCTGCTGAATCGCCTTCATCTCGGGCATGTGCTGCTGCATCGACTGCATCGAGTGGATCTGACGGACCATCAGCGGTACAAGTGCCACACGGACGATCACGGTCAGCGCGATGATCGACCAGCCCCAGGAGAGCCCAGCCGAGTCGTGCAGATGCCGAAGCAGCCAAGCGAGCGCGTTCTCGATCGGAGAGAGAACGCCGGCGACGATCACGAGCCAAAGAGGCGCCTCCGGCGCCTCGGTCTTTGCACCCGGGCGTCGCCGGCTTCGCCGGTGGCGCTTCCAGGCCTGAGGTGGCCCGGATAGTCGACTCCGCCGCGGCTCCAGGGATTGCAGCGCAGGAGCCGCCAAGCGGTCTTCGCCGTTCCACGCACGAAGCCGAACTCACGGAAGGCAAGCGACGAGTACTCGGAGCAGGACGGGTGGTACTTGCAAACCGGCGCGCCCGCGACGCCGAAGGAAGGAAAGAGCCCGCGAACCAGCAGGCTGAGGTACTTCACGCAGCTGCCTTTCCGAGTAGCTCGTCGAGTCGTTCCGCAAGCCACTCGGCGTCACGATCCTCGAGCGCATCAGAGAGAGCCGGCCGCGCGATCAGCACGTAGTCCCGGCCGGCCGGCACGTCCTGGAGGCGTGCGCGCCAGGCCTCACGAAGCCGGCGCTTCACACGATTCCGCTCGACGGCGCTGCCGGTTCCCTTCGGAACGGCGATCCCGAGGCGTGGCTCGCTGTCGTCGTCGCGAGGGAACCAGTAGAGGACGAGGAAGCGGGTCGAGACCGACCGCCCGTGCCGATAGACCGCGTCGAAGTCCCGCGAACGGGAAAGCCGGTAGCGGCGATGCACGGTTTCCCGACCCCGAACTACGGTCCGCGTCAGGCGGACAGCCGCTTGCGGCCCCTCGCCCGGCGCCGTTTCAGGATGAGCCGGCCGGCGCGGGTCGACATCCGGGCGCGAAAGCCATGCTTGCGCTTCCGCCGTCGCACATTGGGCTGGTACGTCCGCTTCACGAGGTCTCCGGGGCAAGAAAACGGCGGCCCGTCAGGCCGCGGATAGCCAGTATAGACGAGGTTCTCCGAGCCGGTTCTCCACAGGGGTTGTGTGGACAACCGCGGCGGGCAAAGACCGTGCGCAGGGTCCTTTTTCGGCCGCGACCCTACCCCGTTCGAGGCGATCTTTCCACACCTGTGGAGAGCGGTGTGGAAGTACGAGAAACCCCTGCAAAACCACCTGTTTTGAGAGCTGCGCCCGGGCGAAAGGAGGCCATTGTCCGGCCGGTCCCACGTTGCTATGCTCGGCCCTCGCTGTCGTCGACGAAGGGGCCGGGGCCGGGCGGGTGGAGCAACCGATTGAGCTGACTGCTGAGAGCCTGTGGACCGAGGTTTCCGGGCGGCTCAAGGGAGCCCTCAACGAATCGACCTATCGCACGTGGTTCGGCGAAGTGCAAGGAATGGAGCTCTCGGACGACTCCTTCGTCCTCGCCGTGCCCAACGACTTCACGCGCGAGTGGATCGAAGGGCACTTCCTCGAGCTGATTCGAGCCGCAGTTCGCGACGCAACCGGCCAGCAACGACGGGTCCAGCTGACGATCGCCGAGCTCGACGCCGCCCCGGACACCGCGCGCTTTCCCGCGCAGCGGATCAGCCCCGACTCCGGGCTGAACACGAAGTACACCTTCGACCTGTTCGTGATCGGGTCGTCGAACCGCTTCGCGCACGCAGCCGCGCTGGCTGTCGCCGAGGCGCCGGCGCAGGCGTACAACCCGCTCTTCATCTACGGCAGCACCGGCTTGGGCAAGACGCACCTTCTGCAAGCGATCGCGCAGTACGTCATGGAGCATCCCGGCAACCTGTCCGTCCGCTACGTGACCAGCGAGGCGTTCGTGAACGACTTCATCAACTCGCTTCGTGACAAGCGGATCGAGGGCTTCAAGCAGCGCTACCGCAACTACGACGTGCTGCTGATCGACGACGTTCAGTTCTTCGAGGGCAAGGAGCGCATCCAGGAGGAGTTCTTCCACACCTTCAACTCGCTCTACGAGTCGGGCAGCCAGATCGTTCTCTCGTCGGACCGGCCGCCGAAGGAGATCGCCACGCTCGAGGCGCGCCTGCGCTCGCGATTCGAATGGGGACTGATCACCGACATCCAGCCACCGGATCTCGAGACACGGATCGCGATCCTGCGCAAGAAGGTGAAGACAGACGGCATCCACATCGCCGACCCGCAACTTCTGACGTTCATCGCCGGGCGAATCTCGACGAACATCCGCGAGCTCGAAGGGGCACTCACCCGTGTCGTCGCGTTTGCTTCCCTTACCGGCCGGCCGATGACCGCCGATCTCGCCCAGGACGTGCTCAAAGATGTCTTCCCACAAGGAGACCTTCCCCGGGTGACGATCGAGCGCATCCAGGAGGTCGTCTGCGACCGCTTCAGCATGAGCCTCGACGAGCTCTGCAGTCACAAGCGATCGCAGAACATCGTCTACCCGAGACAAGTCGCGATGTACCTCTCTCGCGAGTTGACCGACTCCTCACTACCGAAGATCGGCAAGTACTTCGGCGACCGCGACCACACGACCGTGCTCCACGCGAATGCGAAGATCCAGAACATGATCCGGGCGGATCGCTCTGTGTACAACCTTGTGCAGGAGCTGACTGCTCGGATCAAACAAGTCCGGTGACGGTGTGGACAGAACAACGGCGCTTCGGCTCGGCAGTGGAGAACACCGATTCGTCCCCATCTGCCTCCACACCTGTTCGTCGCTCAACCATGCGGTTCGACACCGTCTCCCACACGCTCCACACCCCCTATGTACTACGACGAAAGGATTAAATGAATCAAGTAGAAAGCGTGATAGGGGCAGGGTTGAAGATCGTTTGCTCACGAGAGGAGCTCGCGCAGAAGCTCGCTGTCGTCGGTCGTGGAGTGTCCACGCGCACCGCCGTTCAGATCTTGAGCGGGATCCTCGTTCGCGCGAGCGGAGGTCGCGTCGAGCTCGCCGCGACGGACATGGAGCTTTCGATTCGAACACTGCTCGACGCGCAGGTGGACGGCGAAGGTGCCGTCGTCGTGCCGGGCCGGCTCCTCGTCGACCTGTCGCGCCTGCTGCCCGAGAGCGAGGTGACGCTCGAGCACCGTGAGGAGGAGAACGTCCTCCACGTCCAGTGCGGCCCAGCCGAATATCGGCTGAACACGTTCGGCGCCGAGGACTTTCCGCGTCTACCCGACACGGACGTCGCGCCCCTTTCCGCAATCGGTGCAGACGTCTTGCTCGAAACCCTCGCGTCGGTTAGCCGTGCGGTATCTCGGGACGAAGCACGGCCCGTTCTCACCGGTATCCTCGTCCGTTTCGGCGACGGCAAGCTCGTGATGGCGGCGACCGATTCGTACCGCCTGTCGTACCGCGAGACGCCCGTCGAGGGCTCCGTCCCCGAGCTCGAGGCGATCGTGCCGGCGCGCGCGCTCGAGGAGCTTCGCCGACTGGTTCGCACCGGCGGTTCGTTGGAGCTCGGGGTGCAGGAGAACCAGGTTGTCTTCGGCGTCGAGGGAACCTGGTTGACGACTCGCCGTATCGAAGGGCAGTTTCCGAAGTTCGACGAGCTCCGGCCCAAGGAGTTCAAGCACGAGGTGACCCTGCCGCGAGAGGAGCTCCTCGAGGTCGTCCGCCGCACGTCGGTGATGGCCCATCGGAACTCGCCGCTCAGGCTGCGATTTGCCGAGGGCGAGGTGACGGTGTGGACGCAGACACAGGATGTCGGTGAAGCGAGGGAGACGCTGCCGATCCGGTTCGAAGGCGAACCGCTCGAGATCGGGTTCAACGCCGAGTTCCTGCGCGACGGGATCGAGTCTGCGACGGGAGACGAGCTCCGGCTGCGCTTGATCGACCCCTTGCGGCCAGGCTTGATCCAGGGGCCGAGCGACGACTTCTGGTACCTGATCATGCCGATCCGCTTGGCCGGCTGATCGTCGCCACGCTCTCCCTCGTCGACTTTCGCTCCTATGCGCGCCTCGAGCTCGCGCTCGAGGCAGGTCTCGTCCTGGCCGTCGGTCCGAACGGAGCGGGCAAGACGAACCTGCTCGAATCGTTGCACGTCGCCACGCAGGGGTTCTCGCCACGAACGCGCTCGGACGGGGAGCTCATCCGCTTTGGCGAGACCGCAGCGCGAATCCAAGTCGCCGGAACGCGAAACGAGA
The DNA here is from genome assembly GCA_963719325.1 of uncultured Actinomycetes bacterium. Lineage (GTDB taxonomy): Bacteria > Actinomycetota > Thermoleophilia > Gaiellales > Gaiellaceae > DATBLE01. The sequence goes on along the minus strand of CAVRBW010000024.1, from coordinate 64,224 downwards.
CCCAGACCCGCATTGTCGTGGGGTTGTCGAGGGGGGAAGCCAAGCGCGCCGAGTTGAACGGTGCGCGCCTTCGAGCCGCGGAGCAACTGCGGAGCGAGACGGCGACGCTCGTGTTCACACCCGACCGCCTGGCGATCGTGAAAGGCGGCCCCGCCACGCGCCGCGCCTACTTCGACCGGGCGCTGGGACGGTTGTATCCGTCGCGCAGCGGCTTGCCGGCGGACTATGCAGCCGTGCTCGCGCAACGGAACGCCGCCCTGAAGCGTGGTCACCGCGACGCCATTCGTCCCTGGACCGAGCAGGCGGCAACGCTCGGCGCGGAGCTCGTCGCGGCTCGGACCGAGCTCCTCGAGCTTCTTGCTTCGGCCGTTCGACCGGGTTGCTGCCGCTCTCGGCCTCCCCGACGCATGCTTGGCCTACGAGGGCGTCCCGCCGACCGCCGACTCGCTCGAGGCGCGCCTCGAGCGTGACCTCGAGCGAGGAGCGACCGGAATCGGGCCTCACCTCGACGACGTCTCGATCGCGGCCGGGGACCGAGACCTTCGTTCGTTCGGATCCCAGGGCGAGCAGCGAACTGCCGTGTTGGGCCTGCTGCTGGCAGAGGCCGAGCTGCTGGTCGAGCGTCGAGGGGACCGGCCGCTGCTGCTCCTGGACGACGTCCTCTCGGAGCTGGACCCTGATCGCCGCCGGGCGCTGGTCGAGCAGGTTCGAGACCGGGGGCAGACACTGATCACCGCGACGACGGCCGATACGCTGCCGGGCGAGCCGACGCAGCTCCTTCGAGTGTCCCCGGGCGAGGTGCGATGGAGCGGCTGACGAGCGCGGTTCGAGCCGAGCTTGCGCGCTTCGGGGCGCAAGGCGGTATGCCGGAGCTCGTGGCGGCGTGGCCCGCGGCAGTCGGCGAGATGGTCGCCGCGAACGCGTGGCCGGCGCGGATCTCTCGTGATGGAACGCTGCTCGTGAACACCTCGTCGTCCGCGTGGGCGTTCGAGTTGACGCAGCTCGCCTCGAACGTCCTGGAGCGTCTGCGGGAAACGCTCGGCGCAAACGCGCCGAAAGCGCTTCGTTTTTCTGTCGGTCACCTACCGGAGGCCGCGCCGGCTTCGGCCGAGGAGGCGCCCGCCGAGGTTCCGGAGCCGACGCCAGAAGCCCTGCAAACGGCGGCCGAACTGACCGGGAGCATCGCCGACGTCGAGCTCCGCGAGCGCATCGCGCGGGCCGCTGCGCTGAGCCTGTCGGCGGGCCGCTCCGACAGGCCGTTCTGATAGACTTACGAGTGGCCGCAATAGTGTCATTTGCAGGCCTTTTTTATGGCTGAAGCTGCGTATACCGCTAAGGACATCACTGTCCTCGAGGGGCTCGACCCGGTCCGGAAGCGTCCGGGTATGTACATCGGCTCGACCGGCTCGAGGGGCCTCCATCACCTCGCCTTCGAAGTCGTCGACAACTCGGTCGACGAAGCCCTCGCGGGCCGCTGTGACCGGATCGAGGTGACCATCCACCCCGACGAGTCGATGACCGTCCGCGACAACGGCTCGGGGATCCCCGTCGACATCATGCGAGACCAGGGCCTGCCTGCGTTGACCGTTGTTCTGACGAAGTTGCACGCCGGCGGAAAGTTCGGCCAGGGGGGCTACAAGGTCTCCGGGGGACTGCACGGCGTGGGGGTCTCCGTCGTCAACGCCCTGTCCGAGTGGCTCGTCGCCGAGGTTCAGCGCGACGGCAAGAAATGGAGCCAGGAGTTCGCGCGTGGAGAGCCGGTCGACAAGATGAAGCCGGTCGGTCCCACGAAGGAGACGGGCACTACGATCAGCTTCAAGCCCGACTCCGAGGTCTTCGACGAGACCGTGTGGGAGCCGGAGGTGCTACAGACGCGCCTGCGCGAGACCGCCTTTTTGACGAAGGGGCTTCGGATCGTGCTGGTCGACGAGCGCGCGGACGGAAAGACCGTCGAGTTCCACTACGAGGGCGGCATCAAGGACTTCGTCGCGTACATCAACGGCGCCAAGGACCCGATTCACAAGTGCCTCGTGCATTTCGACGGGGAGAGCGATCAGGGTGCCGTCGAGGTGGCGATGCAGTGGAACAACTCGTACCAGGAGTCGGTGTTCACCTTCGCCAACAACATCAACACGGCCGAGGGCGGATCGCACCTCTCCGGCTTCCGCAGTGCGCTGACGAGCACCCTGAACAAGAAAGCGCAGGACCTCAAGCTCTTGAAGAAGGACGAGAGCCTCGACGGCGAGGATGTGCGCGAGGGCCTCGCCGCGGTGATCTCGGTGAAGCTCCACAACCCGCAGTTCGAGGGCCAGACGAAGACGAAGCTGGGCAACCCAGGGGTCGAGGGCCTCGTCAAGCAGACGATGAACGCCCGACTCGCGCAGTTCCTCGAGGAGAACCCCCAAGACGCACGCGCGATCTGCGGTAAGGCGATCGCCGCGATGCGCGCACGCCTTGCGGCCCGGAAGGCGCGCGAGCTCACGCGCCGCAAGTCGGCGCTCGACAGCTCGTCTCTCCCGGGGAAGCTCGCCGATTGCTCGATCCGGGATCCGGAGTCGGCCGAGCTGTTCATCGTCGAGGGCGACAGCGCCGGCGGGTCGGCCAAGATGGGCCGTGACCGCACCTACCAGGCGATCTTGCCGTTGCGCGGGAAGATCATCAACAGCGAGAAGAACCGCATCAACAAGGTGCTGTCGAACAACGAGATCCAGGCGATGATCACGGCGATCGGCACCGGCATCGGCGACGAGTTCGACATCACCGCATTGCGGTATCACCGCGTGATCGTCATGACCGACGCCGACGTGGACGGCTCCCACATCCGCACGCTGGTGCTGACGTTCCTCTACCGCCACATGAAGGAGCTGTTCGAGCGCGGACACATCCATATCGCCGTTCCGCCGCTCTACAAGGTGAAGCTGGGGAACCAGGAGTACTACTTCGAGAAGGAATCGCAGCTCGAGGAGCTGCTCGTGCGCGAACGCTTCGGCGAGCTCGACGTCCGCGACCGTGACGGCGGGGACGCGAAGCTGACCGAGGCGAAATGGAAGAAGTTCACCGCTTCGCTGACGGAGTTCGAGGGGTGGTACGCCCGCTTACGCTCCGACTTCGGCCATCAGGCGGCCGAGCTCGTGGTCGGTCACCGCCTCGTCGAGCTCGATGCCGACTCGCCGGCCGAGATCGAGGGGCTGCTCGAGGGTTTGCCGTCGAACGGCTACAAGCTCTCCGTCGCCGGCCGGGACGACGGCTTCCTCCGGGTGAAGGTGATCGAAGAGGCGTCGTCCGCTGCGCAGACGATCGCGATTCCCGTCGAGCTGCTCTCGTCCCCGATCTACAGCTATCTGCGCAAGTCGTACGCCCGCCTGGTCGAGCTGCTGGGGCCGGCTCCGTTCACGCTCGCGCTCGGCAAGAAGACGGCCGATGCGCAGACGTTCTCCGAGCTGCGCACCAACTCGCTCGGCCTCGCGAAGGAGGTTGGAATCCAGCTGTCGCGGTTCAAGGGCCTCGGCGAGATGAACGACACGCAGCTGTGGGAGACCACGATGGATCCCGCGAAGCGGCTGCTCGTCCGCGTCGACGTGGAGGACGCACACGCGGCCGACCAGCTCTTCTCGATGCTCATGGGCGACCAGGTCGAGCCACGCCGGCTGTTCATCGAAGAGAACGCCCGGGACGTCAAGGTCCTGGATGTCTGAGCTCGAGAGCGGCCCGCTCGGGCCCGGGCGGGTCGAGCCACGCGAGCTCGAGCAGGAGATGCGCTCGAGCTTTCTCGACTATGCGATGAGCGTAATCGTCTCGCGCGCGCTTCCGGACGTGCGCGACGGCCTGAAGCCGGTGCACCGCCGCGTGCTGTGGGGGATGCACGAGGCCGGGCTGCAGCCGAACCGGCCGTACAAGAAGTCCGCCGCCACCGTCGGCGACGTGATGGGCAAGTACCACCCGCACGGCGACTCGCCCATCTACGACACGCTCGTTCGGATGGCGCAGCCGTTCTCGCTGCGCTACCCGCTCGTCGACGGCCAGGGCAACTTCGGCTCGATCGACGACGATCCGCCGGCAGCGATGCGCTACACCGAGGCTCGCCTTGCGCGAATCGCGACGGAGCTGCTCCGCGACATCGACGCGAACACGGTCGACTTCGAGCCGAACTACGACGAGTCGCGCCGTCAACCGACGGTGCTGCCGTCGCGATTCCCGAACCTGCTCGTCAACGGCTCGACCGGAATCGCCGTCGGCATGGCGACGAACATTCCCCCGCACCAGCTCGGCGAGACCGTCGACGCGGTGGTCGCGATGATCGACAACCCGGGCATCGACGTGGAGGGGTTGATGAAGCACGTCAAGGGCCCCGACTTCCCGACCGGCGCCTACATCGTCGGTCGAGCCGGCATCCGCGACGCGTACCGCACCGGCCGAGGGCGGATCGTGATGCGCGCCCGCGCCCACATCGAGGAGCTCCGCGGAGGCAAGTCGGCGATCGTGATCTCAGAGCTCCCCTACGGCGTGAAGAAGGGTGGCGAGACCGGGGTCATCCGCAAGATCGCCGACCTTGTGCAGGACAAGGTGCTGACGGAGATCTCCGATCTGGCCGACCACTCCGACCGGACCGGCATGCGGATCCAGGTCGAGCTGAAGCGCGACGCGATCCCCCAGGTGGCCTTGAACAAGCTGTTCAAGCACACCGCGCTGCAGAGCACGTTCGGCTACAACGCCGTCGCGCTCGTCGACGGGGTCCCGCGCACGCTCTCGTTGCTCGAGCTCGTCCGTCACTACCTCGAGTTCCAGCGCGAGGTCGTCACCCGCAGGTCGAAGGACGAGCTGCAGAAGGCGGAGGCCCGCGCGCACGTCCTCGAGGGCTATCTCGTCGCCCTCGACAACATCGACGCGATCGTCGCCTTGATCCGTGCGGCTTCGGACAGCGAGGAGGCCCGCGAGCAACTGATGGAGCGGTTCGAGCTCTCGGAGATCCAGGCGCAGGCGATCCTCGACCTTCGCCTCGCTCGTCTCACCGGCCTCGCTCGCAAAGAGATCGAGATGGAGTTCAAGGATCTCAGGGAGCGCATCGGCGAGCTCCGCGCGATTCTCGGCGACCAGGCACGGATCGACGGACTGATCCGCGAGGAGCTGACCGAGATCCGGTCGATGTACGGAAAGACGGACGACCGCCGCACCGAGATCGTCGCGGCAGAGGAGGAGCTGGAGCTCGAGGACCTGATCGCAGAAGAGGACATGGTGATCGCGATCACGCTCTCGGGATACATCAAGCGGCTCCCGATCACCGCATACCGCGAGCAGCGGCGGGGCGGGATCGGCGTGATGGGCATGGAGCTGAAGGACGACGACTACATCGAGCACCTGTTCGTCGCCTCGACGCACGACTACCTGCTCTTCTTCACCTCCGTCGGCAAGGTGTACCGGCTGAAGGTCCACGAGCTTCCGCTCGGCTCGCGCCAGTCGAAGGGACGCGCCGTGGTCAACCTCCTGCCGTTCCGGCAAGACGAGCAGATTCGCGCCGTCATCCAGACCCGCGACTTCACCGAGACCGAGCACCTTGTCTTCGCGACCAAGAAGGGCATGGTCAAGAAGACGAAGCTCGCCGAGTACAACACGCCGCTGAAGGCGGACGGGATCATCGCCATCAATCTCCGTGACGGCGACGAGCTCGTCGGCGTGCGGCACTCGAGCGGAGACGACGACATCCTGATGGTCTCACGCAAGGGTCAGGCGATCCGCTTTCACGAGCGGGAAGCACGCCCGATGGGACGCGCGACCGCCGGGGTGCAGGGCATGCGGCTGCGGGCGGGCGACGAAGTGATCGAGCTCAACATCGCTCGCGACACCGACGACCTGCTCGTGGTCACCGAGCAGGGATACGGCAAGCGCACACCGGTTCGTGAGTACCCGCGGAAGGGACGGGGAGGTCTTGGCGTCAAGACGATCCAGCTCACCGATGCGAAAGGAAAGCTGGCCGGCAGCCGGATCGTCCGCGAGGGGTACCAGGTGATGTTGATCTCGACCGGAGGCACCGTCATCCGGATGGCGGTCGACGAGATCAAGCGGCTCGGCCGTGCGACGCAGGGCGTGATCGTCGTCCGGCTGCGCGAGGGCGAGACCGTCTCGAGCATCGCGCCCGTTGCCGAGGCTGCCAACGGCACCGACATCGAGTCAGATGGCATAGAGGTCGAAACAGCGGCTGCGGTCACCGAACTGCCGCCCGAAGACTGACGCTTTCTCCGCTCTTCACAAGAGTCAGCAGGGGTGATAGAACCGCACATGCTGACCAAGGAGTCGTCGGAAAAGGTGCCCAATATGGCGTTCGGCGGACACGTCGATTTCCTGGAACCGATAAACCTGGCGGACCATCTCGACAAGGTCGAGCTCTACCTCGGCCAGGTTTGCCAGGTCGCCGGGATCTCGAAGATGCAGCTCGACTACTGGACGAACAAGGCGCAGATCCCCACCAAGGGCAAGAAGCAGCGCATCTACGACATGGACGCGGTCGAGACGGTGATGCTGATCAAGCAGGCGAAGGACAAAGGGCTGAACCTGGGCGCGGCGATCGACGCTGCCCGCCGATTTCGCGAGCAGAACGGCGCTCGCGTCCGGTCGTCCTAGCTCCAGGCGTTGCGGAGTCGCGCAGCGGCTTCTTCCGGCGGCAGCGTGTTGACGTAGATCTCGGCTCCGAGCTCCAGGCCGGCCATCACCGTCAATCGCGGCACCCACTCGATGTGCGGGTGGACGTCGGGGTGGTCGAGCCCTTGCCAGGCGTTGTGCAGCCAGGTGTTCCAGGCCACAGGTCCTTCGATCGTTTGCAGAGCCCGCACGCAGCCTCGGAGAATCCGTAGAGCGGCGGCGAGGTCGAGATCCGGGTGCGGGCCGGCGATCAGAGCTTCGTACGGCAGCCGTCCGGCGGGGTGCACGACCGCAACTGCCCCGTTGTCCTGGGCGAGCTCCAGGCCGGGCCGGGCGGCGGCCACGACCTCGCAGACCGGACACCCGGGACCGTGACGTTCGGCGGTCGCGGCCGGCGGCGGCTCCCGGAGATACACGACCTGCGAATGCGAGTGCGGCAGGCTGCTGCCGGCCGCCCGTCCCTCGTTGATCAGGACGTGGAGATAGGTCCACTCGGTTCCGGCAGCTCGAGTGGCAAGCTGGTGCCAGGCGCTCGCGACCGCCTCGACCTCGCCGTCGGTCAACTCGGCAAACGAGCGCACGTGGCGAGGCGAATGGATGACCACCTCCTGGCGCTCGACCGCCGGATACAGATTCGGGACGACTCGCACTTGCCAGGGGTCGCCGATCCGCAGGACCTCGGGAGGCGTGCGCTCCTCGTGCCCGGCGCAAAACGGGCACTCCTCCAACTCGCCCTCGGCCGCCGGCTCGATCAGCGCGGCGTCTGCCGTCCCCGGACGGCTTGCGCGGCCGGGGGCGATCGCGACGAGTCGACCCGAGAGCGGGTCGCGCCTCAGCGTGGGGGAACCCATGGTTCCCCCACGAACCCCCTCCTCCGTCGCAGCGATCCTCCTGCCGCAGCAAGCCTCCCGCCGGGCAAGGCCCGGCTCCGGCGGCCGCGCGCAGCGCCCCGAGAGCCGAAAGAAGCTGCCACCTCTTCACGCATCCCACGCATCCGGGGAACCGCGAAGGGCGGCTACGAGCTCGCGGTGTTCGAACCCGGCTTGGTGGCGCGCTCGAGGAACGGCGTGATCAGGTCGATCGGCGCCGGGAAGACGATCGTCGTCGCCTGCGAGGAACCGAGCTCGAGCAGCGTCTGCAGGTAGCGGAGCTGGAGCGCGATCGGATGCTCCTCGATCACGAGCGCCGCGTCCTTCAACCGCTCGGAAGCCTGGTACTCGCCCTCCGCGTTGATCACCTTCGCGCGGCGCTCGCGCTCGGCTTCGGCCTGCCGGGCCATCGCCCGCTGCATCCCGGACGGGATCTCGACATCCTTGACCTCGACGATCGAGACCTTGATCCCCCAGGGCGAGGTCGCCTCGTCGATGATCCCCTGAAGAATCGTGTTGATCTTGTCGCGCTCCGAGAGCAGCTCGTCCAGCAGGTGCTGCCCGAGCACCGAACGAAGCGTCGTCTGGGCGATCTGCGAGGTCGCGACCATGAAGTTCTCGATCTGGACGATCGCCGCGTTCGGGTCGACGATCCGGAAGTAGGCGACCGCGTTCACCCGCGCGGGGACGTTGTCCTTCGTGATCACCTCCTGCGGCGGGATGTTCAGCGTGATCGTCCGCAGATCGACCTTCACCATCCGGTCGATGATCGGGATCAGCAGGAAGAGACCAGGGCCTTTCGGTGCCGGGAGGAGCCGCCCGAGACGAAAGACGATTCCGCGTTCGTACTCCCGCGCCACCTTCACGGCGGCCAGCGTGAACAGGAGGAGGAGGACGACGACGACGACGATGACGACGACGGCTGCAGTCACGGTGCTCCCATCCTAGATGGTTGATCGGTAATTGACGCTGACGCGGAGATGGCTGAGACCAAGCCGGAGACGCCGCTCGTCCGAGGTCGTATCGGGAATACGGGTGAGGGCGGGCGGCGCCAGCCGGCGCCGCGTCTCAGCCACCAGCCGCGTAGCGAGGAATTGCCGGTCAACCATCTAGACGTGCGCGGGGGTCTGGACCTGGCGGACGACCAGAGAGAGGCCCTCGACTCGCACAACCTCGATCTCTTCCCCGAGCTCGAGGTCTCCCCCGTCCTCGTCGCGAGCCTGCCAGAGCTCGCCCCGGACGGCGACGAGGCCGTCGCGCCGGACCTGGCCGTGGGCGCCGATGATCATGTGCGTCCCCACCGAGGCCGGCCGACGGCGGATCTGCACCACCTTCGCGAGCGCGAAGGCGAAGAAGAGCGAGACCACGCCGGCGACGCTCAACGAGAGCGAGAGGGAGACTTGGTAGCCGGAACCGGCCGGTTCGAACAGAAGCAGCGAGCCGAAGACGAAGCAGGCTGCGCCTGCGACGGTCAACGCACCATGGCTGAACGCGATGAAGAGTTCGACGATCCAGAACACAAAAGCCGCGGCGATGAGCAGCAGGCCTGCCCAGCTGATCGGCAGGACGTCGAGGCCGAAGAACGCGATCGCCAGGCAGAGGACGCCGAACGTCGCGGGGAAGATCAGGCCCGGGTGCCAGAGCTCGACGATGATTCCGAGGACGCCGAGCGTCAGCATCAACGCGATCAGGTTCGGGTCGATCAGCGTGTCGAGCAGGCGTTTCCAGAACCCCATCTTCACGGTGGTGATCTCCGCGCCCGCTGTGTGCAGGACCAGGCCCTTCGGAATCGTCTTGCGGCCGTCGATCTTCGTCAGCAACTCGGGGAGCGTCAAGGCCTGGAGGTCGGCAATGTTCTGGCTCACCGCCTCGTTTGCGGTTCGGCTCGACGCTCGGCGAACGGCGGCGTCTGCCCACGTCCCGTTCCGTCCGTGCGTCGCCGCGAGGCTCCTCGCCTTGCTGGCGTAGAAGTTGATCTCCTTTCGGCGCAGGTCTGACGGCAAGTTGCCGCTGCCGGTGATCGGGGTCGCCGCGCCGATGGTCGTCTGCGGCGCCATCGCCAGGACGTCCGCCGCCTCGGAGATGAAGACCCCCGCCGAGCCCGCGCCTGCTCCTTCCGGAGCGATGTAGACGATCACGGGAACCTTCGAGCCGAGCTCCTTCTTCACGATCTTGTTCATCGAGTCGACGAGCCCGCCTGGCGTGTCGAACTCGATCACGATTGCCGCGTAGTTGCCCTTGTTCGCGCGATTGATCTCGTCGTTCAGAAAGTCGGCCGTCACCGGGTTGATGTCGTTGTCGAACTGAACGACGAGGACGCGCGGCGCTGCCGCCGAGGCAGATCCCCCAATAGAGAGGATCGCTGCGATCACGGCCAGCGAGGCGAGAAAGGCCCGCAGGAGAGCGGGTTTCACAGTCGTAAGGATTCTATCAATGCTCAGGCCGACGCCTGAGCGGGTGGGCACACTTGCCGAGGACTCGAGGATGAGAATGCTCCGCGTCGCCCTGTTCCTGCTCGTTGCGCTCCCCGGGGTAGCCCGGGCGGGCGACGCGACCATCGTCTCGCAGGACCTCCCGATCGGCGTTACGCGCACGACGGCTGCGGCGACCTCGCCGGCGCGCTTCGATCTGGTCGGATTCCACTGGCAGGGCTCGGGCCGCGTCCTCTTCCGCACCCGCAGCCGGGTCGGGCGCTGGAGTGCATGGCGGCAGGTCGCCCCCGAGGCCGAGGATCTGCCCGACACGCGGACGGCCGAAGCCCGCACGCGCCGAGGGTGGCGGCTCGGCAATCCGTACTGGGTTGGGCCGTCGGACCGGATCGGGTACCGGCTGATCGGGGACGTACATAGGGTCAGGGTCTGGTACGTATGGAGCCCGGTCGGCGCCGGGCCGGTGCGGACGACGGCAGCGGCTGCGGCCCCGCAAATCGTCTCGCGCACGGGGTGGAGGGCCGACGAGGAGATCCTGCGGGGCCGCCCGCGCTATGCGAAGGCGGTGTCCTTCGCCGTCGTCCATCACACGGCCGGCTCGGCGAACTACGGTCCCGGAGCGTCGGCCGCGATCGTACGCGGGATCGAGCTCTACCACGTGCGTGGAAACGGCTGGAACGACATCGGCTACAACTTTCTCGTCGATCGGTACGGCCAGGTCTTCGAAGGGCGTGCCGGTGGGATCGATCGGAATGTGATCGGGGCGCACGCGGAGGGCTTCAACACCGGCTCGGTGGGCGTGGCGGTGATCGGGAACTACTCCTCGGCGCCGATCTCGCCGGCTGCCCAGCATGCGCTCGCGAAGCTGCTTGCCTGGCGGCTCGACGTCGCGCACGTCGACCCGCTCGGACTCGTTACGTGGACGTCCGGCGGAAACGCGAAGTTCTCGCGCGGAACTCCGGCGCGTCTGCGCGCGATCTCCGGCCATCGAGACACGGGCTTTACGAGCTGTCCGGGGGCGTCCCTGTATGCGAGGTTGCCCGATCTGGCCCGTGAGGCGGCGTCGATCGGGCTGCCGAAGTTGTATGCGCCGCAGGTTCGGGGGTCGCTCGGCGGGCCGGTCGCGTTCACCGCGCGGCTCTCTGCCGCGCACGCCTGGACGGTGAGCGTACGAAGCTCGTCCGGTCAGGTGGTCGCACGGGGAGCGGGCAGCGGCCGGGCGGTTACGTGGACGTGGAGCTCGACCGGCGTTGCGCCGGGCTCCTACACGTGGACGATCGAAGCCGGTTCGGAGACTCGGCCTGCGCAGGGAACAATCGATTCGGCGGCTCCGATTCCGCCACCGGCCGCGCTCCTCTCCGGGCTCGTCGTCGATCCTGCGGTGCTCTCTCCCGACGGCGACGGAATCGCCGACGCGACGACGATCTCGTACACGCTGTCGACGAAAGCGGCTGTGACGGCGACGGTGACCGATGCGAGCGGCGCCGTGGTTGCCACCCTGTTTGCGGATCAGCTGCAATCCGCTCGGCGCCAATCCTTCCCGTATGCGGCGGAAGGCCTTCCGGACGGTGCGTACGTGTTGACGGTCGCCGCCGCCGGACAGGACGGCCGGTCGGCGCAGGCGACGGCGTCACTCTCCATCGACCGGACGCTGTCCGGGCTGACGCTGTCGACGGTCGCGCTGACGCCCAACGGCGACGGTACCGACGACCTGCTCGGGATCGGGTTCGCGCTCGCGGCACCGGCCGACGTCACGGTTCAGATCGAGCAGGCCGGGACGGTGGTCGCGACCGTCTTCGCCGGTCAGCTGCCGGCGGGCGCGGGCCAAGTCTCCTGGGACGGATCGGCGCCCGCCGGCCCTGCGCTCGACGGCGCCTACGAGGCGGTGGCGCTCGCCAGGGGCCCGTTTGGCGAGACGCGCCACGCCGTTGCGTTCACGGTTCAGCGCTGACCGCCCGACTAGACTCGCAGGGTGCAACCGCTTGGGCGCGCACGCCGTCAGAAGATCGAGTTGCGGCCGGCACGGCCGCTCGAATACGCGAAGCTGAGCGACCCGATCCTGGTGACGAGAGCGAAGAACGGAGACCCCGACGCGCTGGCGGCGCTTTGTGAACGGCACGCTCCGCGGGTCGAGCGTCTCGCGTCCCATCTCCTGGCCGACTCCGAGGACGCGCGGGACGCGGCCCAGGACTCGCTGGCGAAGCTGTGTGTTCGGATCCGGCAGTTTCGGGGGGAGGCGCAGTTCTCGACGTGGCTTCACCGACTCGTGGTGAACACGTGCCACGACGTGGCGACGAGACAGCGGTCGCGGCGGTTCGAGCCGCTCCTCGAGGATCGCCGTGTTGCCGCGGACGGAGATCCGGTCCGGGCCCTCGAGCTGTCCGAATTGCGCTCGGAGCTCTCGTCCCGGCTCGGCACGCTCTCCACGCAACAGGCACGCGTGGTCGTGCTCAAGGATGCGTTCGAGTGGTCGTTCCCAGAGATCGCCTCGACTGCAGGCATCCCGGTCGGAACGGCCAAGTGCTACGCGCACCGCGCGCGCCGGTCCCTTCGAGATCGACTCGCAGGGTGACCCTCGCTGCGCCGTTCGGGCGAGACGTGATCGAGACGATCATTCCCCACCGCGACCCGTTTCTCTTCCTCGACGAGGTGCTCGAGCTCGAGCCCGGCGCACGCGTGGTCGCCCGCAAGCACGTTCGCGGAGACGAGTGGTTCTTTCCGGGTCACTTCCCGGGCCGTCCGATCATGCCCGGTGTGATCATGGTCGAGGCGCTGGCACAGGCAGGCGCGATCGCGGCGCTCTCGCTCGAGGAGAACCGCGGCAAGCTCGCCCTGTTCGCCGGCATCGACGGCGTTCGTTTCAAGCGGCTCGTCGAGCCCGGTGACGAGCTCACGCTCTTCTGCGAGCTCGAGACCGCACGCGGACCGATCGGCAAGGGCAAGGCGGTCGCTCGCGTCGGCGACGACCTGGCGGTTCGGGGCACGCTGACGTTCGCGACGGCGGCCGCATGATCGGAAGAGCAAACGGAGTCTCCGTGTCGATTACCGGCCTGGGTTGCCATGTGCCGGAGCGGGTAGTCACGAACGAGGAACTCGCCCAGATGGTCGACACCTCGGACGAGTGGATTCGAGCGCGCACCGGGATTCGCGAGCGGCGGTTTGCCGCGCCTGGCGAAGCGCTCTCGGAACTTGCGCTGCCCGCTTCGCGGTCAGCGCTCGAGCGGGCCGGGATGCGGGGGAGCGATCTCGACCTGATCATCGTCGCGACGGTTACGCCCGACATGGCGTTTCCGTCGACGGCGGCGATTCTCGCCGACCAGCTAGGCGCCGGCGAGGCCGGCGCATTCGACCTCGCGGCCGGCTGCACGGGGTTCATGTACGGCTTGGCTCAGGCGTTCAGCATGGTCTCGAGCGGCTTGGTCAGCCGGTCGCTCGTCGTCGGGGGTGACGTGCTCTCCAAGGTGATGGACTTCACAGACCGCTCGACGTGCGTGCTCTTCGGCGACGGAGCGGGGGCAGTCGTCGTCGAACGCGTCGAGGAGCGCGGCTTTCTCGGCTTCGAGCTCGGAGTCGACGGGGCGGGCGGAGTCGATCTGCTGATCCCGGCAGGCGGGTCACGCATGCCGGCGAGCGCCGAGACCGTCGCCACCGGCCAGCACTATGTGCATATGAACGGCCGGCAGGTGTTCAGGTTCGCGACGCGCGTGCTCGTCAGCTCTGCGCAGAACGTGCTTGCAGAATGTGATCTTTCGGTGGACGACGTAGATGTCTACGTTCCCCACCAGGCAAATGTCAGGATTATCGATCATGCCGTTACCAAACTCGGGATCCCGGAGGACCGCGTCGTCATGAACGTCGACCGATACGGGAACACCTCGTCTGCGTCGATCCCGCTCGCCCTGGCAGACGCAGTCGCGGAAGGGCGAATCCACCGTGGGGACACCGTGCTGATGACCGGCATGGGGGCGGGACTGACTTGGGGGTCGGCGCTACTGCAATGGACGGAGGCGTGATGAAGATTGCGTTCTGCTTCCCGGGTCAAGGCGCGCTCGCGCGTGGCATGGGCCGTGACATCGCCGAGGCGGTGCCCGAGGCGATGGCGGTGTTCGACCGGGGAAGCGAGGCGAGCGGTCTGGATCTCCGCAAGCTCTGCTTCGAGACCCCACTCGAGGAGATGGTCGGGACGGAGATCCAGCAGCCGGCGCTCGTCGCCACGAGCCTCGCCGTCCTTGCGGCGCTGCGCCGGCGTGGGATCGAGCCCAACTACGTGATCGGGCACTCGGTCGGCGAGTTTGCGGCACTTGCGGCCGCGGAGTCGGTCGGCATCGAAGAGACGATCGCGCTCGTGCGCGAGCGCGGGCTCGCGATGGCCGAAGCGGCGAGGGTGCGACCCGGCTCGATGGCGGCGATCCTCGGGCTCGAGGACGAGGTCGTCGAGCGGCTCTGCCGGAGAATCATCGGAGTCTGGCCGGCAAACTACAACTGCCCCGGCCAGATCGTCGTCTCGGGCGAGAACGAGGCCGTGGACGAGTGCTGCGCGCTGGCTGAAGAGGAGGGCGCGCGGCGGACGGTCAAGCTGAAGGTCTCGGGTGCATTCCATTCGCCGCTCGTCGCCCGGGCGGCGGAACGGCTTCGGCCGGCGATCGAGCGCGTGATGTTCAGCGAGCCCGAGGCCGCGTTCATGTCGACCGTCACCGCTCGCTTCGAGGAGGCGCAACGAATGGCCGCGCTGCTCGTCGACCAGCTGACGGCGCCCGTACGTTTCACGCAGGCTGCGTCCGAGCTCGTCAAGGAGGGCGTGCGCACCTTCGTCGAGGTGGGGCCGGGCAACGTCCTCTCCGGGCTCGTCAAGCGCATCGACCGCAGCGTGAAGGCGATCTCCGTCAACGACCTCGCCTCGCTCGAGAAGATCGAGGAAGCGATCGCGCCCACGTGAGAGGCGCTCGCCTCCGGCTCGCTTTCACGGGGGAAACGGTCGGTTTCCCCCGTGTGCCCCATCCTCTGACCCGTTCGCACCTCAGTGACCGCTGGGAGCCGCGCCTGCCATGTCGGTCGCGGCGACGGGAATCAGCGTGAGCTGCGGGGTTGGCCTGTGAGGGATTCGAGCGAGTTCTGCTCGCTGGAGGGCAAGCTCGCGCTCGTCACCGGTGCTTCGCGCGGCATCGGACGTGCGATCGCGTCGGAGCTGGCACGGGCCGGCGCGCAGGTGGTGATCGGGTACCGAACCGGTTCCGAGGAAGCAGAGGCACTCGTCGGAGCGATCGGCGGTCGCGCGGTGCAGGCCGACGTCTCCGATGCCGAGCAGGCCGCTCGTCTGGTCGATGAGGCCGGCGAGCTCGACATCCTCGTGAACAACGCAGGCTTGACCCGTGACGGCCTGATCGCACGGATGTCCGACCAGGATTGGCGGATCGTGCTGGACACGAACCTCGGAGGCGTGTTCCACACCTGCCGAGCCGCAGCCCGCGGGATGATGCGTCGCCGGAGCGGCGCGATCGTCAATCTGACCAGCGTCGTCGGGATCCACGGCAACCCCGGGCAGACGAACTACGCCGCCTCGAAGGCGGGGATCATCGGGTTCACGAAGTCGTTGGCCCGCGAGCTCGCCTCGCGCGGCGTTCGTGCGAACGCGGTCGCGCCGGGCTACATCCAGACTGCGCTGACCGACGTGCTCCCCGGAGAGGTCCAGCAGGCGATTCTCGGGAACACGCCGCTCGGTCGTCTCGGCACGCCGGAGGACGTGGCGGGAGCGGTACGCTTCCTCTGCTCCGACGAGGCCTCGTTCGTGACCGGCGAGGTGCTGCTCGTCGACGGAGGATTGGGAATGTAATGAGCGCCGACGGGCACCGCAGAGTCGTCATCACCGGGATGGGAGCGGTTACACCGCTCGGTAACGACGTGCAGACGTCGTGGCAGAACCTCGTTTCCGGAAAATCCGGTGCAGGGCCGATCACGCAGTTCGACTCGAGCGCGTACTTCGTGAACTTCGCCTGCGAGCTGAAGGACTTCGAACCGACGGACTGGATCGAGTACAAGACCGCCCGGCGGATGGACCGTTTCGCCCAGATGGTCGTTGCCGCCGCGCGAATGGCAGAGCAGGACTGCGGCATCGACATCGCCAAGGAGTCCGATCGCGTGGGGGCGTCGATCGCGACGGGTATCGGCGGCCTCCAGTCGTTCCAGGACTGCCACACGCAGCTACGCGAGCGCGGCCCGGATCGAGTCAATCCGTTCTCGATCCCGGCGATCATCCCCAACCTCGGCGCCGGCTGGGTCTCGATCGAGTTGGGGACGCGGGGGCCGCTCAGCGCTCAGTGCACCGCTTGCGCCGCCTCGAACATGGCAATCGGCGAGGGTGCGGACGCGATCAAGCTCGGCCGCGCCGACGTCATGTTCTGCGGCGGAACGGAGGCGCCGGTCACCGAGGTCGGAATCGCGGGGTTCGGCGCTATGCGTGCGCTCTCACGGCGAAACGACGATCCCGAGCACGCGAGCCGGCCGTTCGACAGCGGCCGGGACGGATTCGTGATGGGGGAGGCCGGAGCGGTGGTCGTCCTCGAGGAGCTCGAGCGGGCGAAGGCCCGCGGCGCGAAGATCTATGCGGAGCTGGCCGGCTACGGCGTCTCGTCGGACGCACAGCACATCACCGAACCCGACCCGACGGGCGTGAACCCGGCGCGGGCGATGCAGATGGCACTCACCGACGCCGGCATCGACGTGTCGGAGGTGGACTACGTGAACGCTCACGGAACCTCGACGCCACTGGGCGACGCGAGCGAGACCCGTGTGATCAAGCTCGCGTTCGGGGAGGAGAACGCCAGGAAGACGCCGATCTCCTCGACGAAGGGCTCGACCGGGCATTGTCTCGGCGCCGCCGGCGCGGTCGAAGCGATCTTCTCGACCATGGCGATCGTGGACGGTGTGTTGCCGCCGACGATCAACTACGAGGTGCCCGACCCGGAGTGCGACCTGGACTACATCCCGAACGAGGCGCGCCACGCTGACGTACGCGTGGCAATGTCGAACTCCTTCGGGTTCGGCGGCCACAACGCGTCGATCGTGCTCAAGCGGTACGAGGAGTAGGCCCTTGGAAGCGCGAACCTTTCTCGGGCGGAGCCGGGCCCCCGGTGGTGGCGCGTCGGCGAGCTTTGCCCGACGACGCTGCCGACGAACTTTGCCCGGCGGGAGCCCATGTGACGCAGGCGGTGCGCCGCGGTGAAGGTGGGGGCTCGTGGGGGAACCCTGGGTTCCCCCACGCTCAAGCGGTGGGCGACATTCGACTGCTACGGCACGCTGATCGACTGGAACGGGGGGATCGGCGGCGAGCTGGCCCGGCTGTTCGGCGCAGGCGCGGCCGACCGGCTGCTGCAGTGCTACCACGACGTCGAGCCGAAGGTCCAAGCGGAGGACCCGCACCAGACCTACCGCTCGGTGTTGCGCCGCTCGCTCGAGCAGCTCGCCTCGGAGGAGGACATCGGGCTCGCGCACGGCGAGGCGGATGCGCTTGCACGCTCTCTGCCCGACTGGCCCCCGTTTCCCGAGGTGCCGGCGGCGCTCGAGGAGGCACGCGCTCGCGGGTGGCGGCTCGCGATCCTCTCGAACACGGATCCGGACCTGATCGAAGCGTCGAAGGCAAGGCTGGGCGTGACGTTCGACGAGACGATCGTCGCTTCTGCAATCGGCTCCTACAAGCCGCGGCACCGCCACTGGCAGGAGTTCTTCCTTCAGACGGGGGCCGAGCGGGACCGCCACGTCCACGTGGCGGCGAGCTTGTACCACGATGTCGCGCCCACCCGCGAGCTCGGGCTGCGGTCGGTGTGGGTGAACCGCCTCGGCGAGCGCGCCGAACCCGAGCCGACCAGGGAGATCGCCGACCTGACGTCGCTTCCGGCTGTGCTGGACGAGCTCGTGCCGGAGTGACGCTGCCCCGGGGGTACAGCTCGCGCCCGGTGACGCGCACCGACGCCACTGCGATTGCGTCCGTCGTCAACTCGTGCGAAGCCGCGTACGTTCCCGAGCCGGTTCGGGTCGGCGAGCTGGAGGTGGGCCGCTGGCTCGAACGGGCGATCGCGGCGATCGTCGTGACCAACGACGCCGGCGAGATCGTCGGCTGCACGAGGATTGTCTTTCGAGGCGAGGCGGTGTTGAGCGACGGCGCGGTGCTGCCCGGCGAGACCGGTCGCGGCATCGGCTCGTTCCTGCTCGACTGGTCGGAACGGGAGGCGCACAGGAAACGGGGCCGCATCTTCCGGGTCTCGACCCTGGCCGGCGACGACGCCGCCCGGCGGCTCGTGGTCGAGCGCGGATTCACGTACGTCCGCAGCTTCTACCGGATGGTCATCGACCTCGCCGCCCCGCCGCCTCAGGCCCGGTGGCCGGCGGGCATCACCGCCGCTCGTCTGCGCGAGGGTGAGGAGCGCATTCTCCACGAGGTCGTCGAAGAGTCGTTCGCGGAGCATTGGGGACATGTCCCCCAGGGCTTCGACCAGTGGCGCCGAAACGTGCTGCTCGAGCCCGAGGTGACGTTTCTCGCTCGAGAAGGAGACGCCGTCGCCGGCGCGGTCGTCTGCAACGAGAACTACCTCGGTGATGCGTTCGTCGGCATTCTCGGAGTGCGAACGGCCTGGCGCGGCCGGGGCCTCGGACGGGCGCTGCTCCTGCAGGGGTTCGGCGCGCTGTACGCAAAATCCAAGCGGCGGATCGGCCTCGGCGTCGACGCGGGCAACGAGACCGGAGCGGTGCGGCTCTACGAGAGCGCGGGCATGCGGGTCGGCGGCCAGGAGGACGTGTACGAGAAGTGCAGCTAACCTCCGATCTCGCGGGGCTCGTGCCCGAGGCCGCGAGCGTCGCTCCTCTCCTGCGCCTCTGCGCGGCGCTTGGTCTGTAACCGCTCGCCGGGCAGGCCCGGTCTAAGATCCGAACGTATGCCGCGCAGCCGAATCGACGTCTCGATCGAGCACAAGGGCTCGTCCACGCCGGCGGACGAAGGCAAGAAGCATCCCAACACCTGCCCCTCGTGCGGATCCCACTACCGTAACGACGAGCTCGAGCGGCATCTGAGCGTCTGCCCGCAGTGCGGCCACCACTTTCCGCTGACGGCTCATGAGCGGATCGACCAGCTGGTCGACAGCCGCACCTTCGAGGAGGAGGACGCCGGCCTGCGCTCAGCAGATCCGCTCGGGTTCTACGACCTGCGTCCCTACACGGAACGGCTCGCGGAGGCGGAGCTGAAGACCGGGCAGGGTGACGCAATCGTGGCCGGTCGCGCCGAGATCGACGGCGAGGCGTGCGAGCTCTCGGTCATGGACTTCGCCTTCATGGGCGGCTCGATGGGGAGCGTCGTCGGCGAGAAGTTCGTCCGGGCGTGCGAGCGCGCGGGCGACCGCCGGGTTCCGCTCGTCTCCATAACCGCTTCGGGTGGTGCGCGGATGCAGGAAGGGATCCTGTCGCTGATGCAGCTGCCGAAGACTGTCTGCGCGGTCGAGGACCTTCACGACGCCCGGTGCGCGCTGATCAATGTCTTCACCCACCCCACGACGGCGGGCGTGCTCGCCAGCTTCGCGAGCCTCGGAGACGTGACGCTGGCAGAGCCCGGTGCGCTGATCTCCTTTACCGGCCCGCGCGTCGTCCAGCAGACGACACGCGAGAAGCTTCCGGACGACTTCGGCCTCGCAGAGTCGAACTTTCGCTTCGGCCACGTGGACGCGATCGTCACGCGGGAGGAGTTGCGTCCACACCTGGGCCGGCTGCTTCGGCTCTTCGGCAATGCCGGGTGAGGCCGAGCGCCGCTTGCGCGAGCGTCTGAGCAGGCTCCGCCAGCTTTCCCTCCTTGGCGGCACCAAGCTCTCCGGCGAGCTCGAGCGGTTGCAACGGCAGCTCGAGAAGCTCCAGACCGAGCCGACCGACGAGGAGATCTGGCGCTCCGTCGAGCTGGCACGGCACCCGGACCGGCCGTACACGCTCGACTACGTCGAGCGCATCCTGGACGACTGGTTCGAGCTGCACGGGGATCGCGGGCGCGCCGACGACGGCGCGATGGTCACCGGCTTCGGCCGCTTCGACGGCCGAACCGTCGTGCTCATCGGGCAGCAGAAGGGGCGCGATCTCCAGGAACGGACGAAACGCCAGTTCGGCATGCCGTATCCCGAGGGGTACCGGAAGGCGATGCGCGCCATGGCGCTGGCCGACCGGCACGGGTTCCCGGTCATCAGCCTCGTCGATACGCCGGGCGCCTATCCGGGCGTTGCGGCCGAGCAGCACGGCCAGGGTGGAGCGATCGCGCGATCGCAGGCGCTGATGGCACGGCTCGAGGTGCCGATCGTCGCCTGCGTGATCGGAGAAGGAGGCTCCGGCGGCGCGATCGCCATCGCTCTCGCCGACCGTGTGCTGATGCAGGAGAACGCGATCTACTCCGTGATCTCCCCTGAAGGCTGCGCCGCCATTCTGTGGCGTGACGCCGGCGAGGCCCGGAAAGCAGCTGCGGCTTTCAAGCCGGACGCCACCCATTGCCTCGAGCTCGGCGTCGTCGACGCGATCGTGCCCGAGCCCGACGGGGGTGCCCAAAACGACTCCGGCGAGGCGGCTCGGTTGCTCAGGGAATCGCTCCTCGAGGCTCTCGACGAGCTCGAAGGCCTACCGGGAGAGGAGCTGCGGCGGCGGCGGCGGGCAAAGTTCCGCGGGATGGGTGTTTTTGCCTAACCATCCCGCTTTTGCGGGGACATTCCACACTCTCCACAGGCTTTTCCCCGGCCCAGAACCCCAGTTGTTCACCGTTCCGAAACCGATACCGAGCATTGTTCGGCCTACGCCGGCCTCTAGCGACGGTTCGCGCCGGTCGTGGTGAGGCAAGCTTCGCTCGATGGCTCGAGGTGACCTCGCCGAGTACCGCAAGAAACGGGATCCGAAGCGAACGCCTGAGCCGTTCGGCGCGCGGCACGGGGGGAAAGCCCCGCTCTTCGTCGTTCAGCGGCACGACGCCCGGCGCCTCCACTACGACTTCCGGCTCGAACGGGACGGCGTGCTTGCCAGCTGGGCGGTCCCGAAGGGCGTTCCGCTGGAAGCAGGCCAGCGCGCGCTCGCCGTTCACGTCGAGGACCATCCGCTCGACTACGCGGACTTCGAGGGTGAGATCCCGAAGGGGCAGTACGGCGCCGGCACGGTCGAGCTCTGGGATCGGGGCACCTACGAGCTGGTCGAGGAGAAGAAGGACGGAGGGCTCACCGTTCGGCTCGAGGGGAAGCGCCTGCAGGGCCTCTGGACTCTGGTGCCCGCGAAGCTCGACGGCGATCCTCAGAATTGGCTGTTGATCAAGAAGCGCGATTCCGACGCCACTGGCAGCCGGGGCGGCGCCCCGCCCGCCATAGCACGTGACTACCGGCCGACGCTCGCGACGCTCGCAGAGGAGGTCCCGGCAGGGCCCGATTGGCTCTTCGAAGTGAAATGGGATGGTTACCGTGCGGTCGCGTACGTCCGCGAGGGCAAGGCACGCTTGATCAGCCGAAACGGCAACGACCTCACGGAGCGCTTTACCGCAATCGCCCGCGCCATGCCGCGGGCGACGAAGCTCGCCATCGGCAGTCTTCGACGGCGAGGTGTGTGCACTGGACGAGCAAGGCCGGCCGAGCTTCTCGGCGATGCAACAGGCGAAGACGAGCACCCCGGTGGTCTACGAGGTGTTCGACGTCCTCGAAGTCGACGGCGAGCCGCTGCTCGATCTGCCGCTCAGGGAACGGCGAGCCCGGCTGGAGGCGCTCGTCGACGGACGGAAAGGAACCGTGCGCCTGTCGGAGGCGTTCGAGGACGGGCGTGCTCTCTACGACGCCGCCAAGGAGCAGGGCCTCGAAGGAATCGTCGCCAAGCGCGCCGATTGCCCCTACCGGCAGGGCAAGCGGACCCGCGAGTGGTTGAAGATCAAGACCCACCGCCGGCAGGAGTTCGTGATCGCCGGCTACACGAAAGGCCAGGGCCGACGGTCGGGACGCTTCGGCTCGCTCGTCCTCGGCGTGTGGCGCGGGGACGAGCTCTCCTACGTCGGGAATTGCGGCACGGGCTTCACGGACAAGGTGATCGACGAGCTGCTCGAACAGCTTCGTCCCCTCGAGCAGAAGGAGGCCGCGTTCGCGGCCGTCCCGAAGATGCCGAAAGTGCGGAAGGCGGACGTGGTCTGGGTGAGGCCCGAGTTGGTCTGCGAGGTGGAGTTCGTCGAGTGGACACATGACGGACGGTTGCGGGCACCGTCGTTCCAGGGACTGCGGGAAGACAAGCCGGCGTCGCGCGGTGCACAGGGAGGAGCCGCTGCCGAACGAGATTCGCCGGGGCAAGCGGGTGCTCAAGCTCTCGAATCTCGACAAGGTCTTCTGGCCCGAGGACGGCATCCGGAAAGGCGATCTGCTCGCCTACTACCGGGCGGTTGCGCCCGTGCTTCTTCCCCACCTGCGGAATCGCCCCTTCACGCTCAAGCGCTACCCGGACGGGATCGCGGGCGGCCATTTCTTCCAGAAGGACGCGCCCTCCCACATGCCGGACTGGATCCCGACCGTGGCCGTCGAGGCGACGACCCGGGACCGGCCGCGGCGGACGAGGACGATCCAGGCGCCGCTCGTCAACGACGAACTGGCCCTCCTGTGGGCGGTCAACATGGGCTGCATCGACCTGAACACGTGGTACTCGCGCGTGGACAAGCCGTCGCGTCCCGACTTCGTGCTCTTCGATCTCGATCCGGCGGAGGACGCCGGCTTTCCGGAGGTCGTCGAGGTTGCGCTGCTCGTCAAGGAGGTGCTCGACGCAGTCGGGCTCGTCGGCTTTCCGAAGACGAGCGGAAGCGACGGCTTCCACGTTCTCGTACCGGTCCAGCGGCGGCACACCTACGCCGAGACGCGCGAGTTCGCCGAGATCGTCGCCGGCACGCTTGCCCGCACGAACCAGGGTCTGGTCACGACGGAGTGGACGAAGGTGAAGAGACGGGGCGTGCTGATCGACGCGAACCAGAACGGCGAGGGCAAGACGATCGCGTCCGTGTACTCGGTGCGCCCCCGTCAGGGCGCCCCCGTGTCGACGCCACTCCGCTGGGAGGAGGTGGGCGAGGAGCTCGACCCGCTCGCCTTCACGATGGACGTCGTGCTCGACCGGATCGAGCGGCACGGAGACCTCTTCGAAGGCATGCTCTCCTCTCGACAGAGCCTGCGGGCTGCCCTGGAGTCGGTCAGGTGAGGCTCGCGGGGCTCGTCGCCGAGCTCGATGCCTACTTCAGGATCTCCGACGTCCGTGACGACGACTGGGCGGATGTCTTTGCAGCCGTCTACCCGGAGCCGTACTGGCGCGAGTACGTCATGCCGGAGTGGGAGGGCCGCTGGAACGGGTTGTCCGTCCGAGGGACGAGCGACGTGCAACGGGTGGCGACGTGCGTCTTTCCGAGCGACCGGATCGTCGCCTCCCTCGAGCCGGGCACGTTCCTCTTCTCGGAGCATCCCCTCGACTTCGGCGACGAGCCGGGCTTTCTGCCGCTCGCCGCGGAGACGTACGAGTCGATGCGTGAGCGGAGAATCAGTTTCTACAACGCGCACGCGCCGCTCGACATGCATCCGGAGGTATCGCCTTCCAGGCTCTGCGCTCAGGGCGCCGGCCTCCAGGAGCTCGAGGAGTACTTCCCGATCTGCGCCGGCATCTCCGGCGGCGCCGCAGTGATCGGGCAGAGCAACCTGACCGTGAACGGGCTCGCCGACGCGCTTCGCGGCTACCTAGGCCCGGAGATCAAGGTGCACGTGCTCACCCGCCCTCGCGGCGAGGCCGGTCGCGTGGCGATGGTCGCGGGCGGTGGGGCGTCGGCCGAGATTCTCGAGGCCTCGCTCTCCCGCGGTTGTCAGACCTACGTCACCGGTAACGCGGCGACGAACTGCCGGCTCGAGTGGGTTCAGGAGCAGGTTCGCGCGTTCCGGCGGCTGGCCGACGCCGAGGGGGTCGCCCTGATCGATGCCATGCACTACGGCATGGAGAAGCCGCCTCAGGTGGCGATGGTCGACTGGTTCCGGTTGCGCGGCCTCGAAGCCGCGTTCGTGCCGGACGGCCCGAAATAGCCCGACCCCCACCCGGGGGATGTTGCCTTTCTTGTAGAGGCACGATTGTTTCAGGTGTGACGAGGCCGTCCGGAAGGGCCGTTCCCCGCCTTTCATCGAGCGCGCCGGTCGACGAGCTCCGGCGGCGCAACACCGAGCTCGAAGCGCTGCACGAGACCGCACTCGGGCTGGTCGAAGGGCTCGATCCCAGCGTCGTCCTCGACGCGATCGTCGACCGGGCGGGCCGCCTGATCGGGACGCCACACGGGTACCTCTACCTCGTCGAGGACGGGGGCGAGCTCCTTCGCGGAGAGGTTGCGACCGGGATCTTCGTCGACACGATCGGCCACACGGTCGGGCGGGGGAGCGGACTCGCCGGGCGAGTGCTCGAGACCGGGGCGCCGCTCATGGTGGATTGCTACCGACGCTGGGAGCATCGTCTGCGCGACCTGGATTACCTGAACATCGGGGCTCTCGTCGGCGTTCCGCTCCGCAACGGGCCGACCGTCGTCGGAGTCATCGGGCTCGCGTACATGGACGAAGCCGGTACGTTCGGGCCCTCGGAGCTCGCGGTCCTCGAGCGATTCGCGCGCCTCGCTTCGCTGGCGCTCAACAACGCCAAGATCTACGCGGCGCTGAAGGAGGAGCTGGTCGAGCGGACGCACGCCGAAGAGGACCTTCACCAGGCGATCGCCCAGCTGCGGCGCTCGGAGGCGGATCTCGAGATGTCTCGCGAGGAGATGATCCGCCGGCTTGCCTGGGCGATCGAGTTCCGGGATGCGGAGACCGGGCGTCACACCGAGCGCATGGGTCGGTATTGCTCCGTTCTGGCCCGCCGTCTCGGCCTCGAGGAGGAGCATTGCGAGCTGATCCGGGTCGCAAGTGGCCTGCACGACATCGGCAAGATCGCGATTCCGGACAGCATCCTCCTCAAGACGTCCGAGCTCACCCCGGAGGAGCGCCGGCTGGCCGAGCGGCACACCGTGATCGGGCACACGATTCTTGCCGGATCGGTCTCGCCGTTGCTCGAGCTGGCCGCGACGATCGCGCTTACCCATCACGAGCGATTCGACGGGGCCGGATATCCGAACAAGCTGGCGGGCGAAGACATCCCGCTCGAGGGGCGCATCGCCGCTGTCGCCGATGTGTTCGACGCGCTCACGAGCGACCGGCCGTACCGACGGGCCTACTCGGCGAAGGACGCATTCGAGTTGATGGCCCCCGAGGGAGGGGCACAGTTCGATCCGCTGCTGCTCGAGCTCTTCTTCGACTCTGCGCCGATGCTCACGAGCCGGCGCGCCGAGCTCGAGCCGGTGGCGTGCATCGCACCGGCCGACCGGATGTTGCAGGGTGCGTCTGCGCCCGAGACGGTCTCGCCAAGCGTGCTCGCCGCCGCAGCCGAGAGCGCGCAGGCGGCGTTGCGCAGCGTCGGCGACGATGCGCGCTGCGTCGACGCGGCACTCAGGGCATTGGTCGAGAGTGGAGGTCGCCACCTGCTTCCGAGCGTCTACGTCGTCGACCACGACCGGCTGTGGCTCGTGGCGCAGCAAGGGTACGACCAGGTCCGCGACGGCTTTCGGCTCGATCAGGGGGTACTGGCCAGGGCCGCACGCACGGGTGCGCCGCAGTTCGTCCCGAACGTCGGCGACGACCCCGATTTCATCGCCGCAGCGACGGCGATCTGCTCGGAGGTGGCGATTCCCTTCGGCGACTGCACGCCTGCCGCGGGCGTGCTCAATCTCGAGACCCGCAACCGTGCCCTTCCGCCCGAGTCGGTCGCGATTCTGGCGGAGCTCGCGCGCAAGCTCGGTGAGCGAGTCGAGCGGATGCGCCGTGGCGTCGGGTCCGACGTAGCGAGCCTCGCGAGGGTGTTCGTGGAGGCGAGCTCGCTGCGCGGCGCAGGCGAGATCTCGGAGTTCGCCTGCCGCACGCTCGGGCGCCTGCTCGGCCTGGAGGCGGCCCAGATCAACATCATGACCTCTCGGGGCGCATTCGCGATCGAGCGGTTCTGGCGGCAGTCGCAGTCGGTGGTCGATCCGCTTCCGGCCGAGGTTCTCGCGCAGGCCGCCCGGGAGGCCGAGTCGGTCGAGACGACCTGCTCCATCCTCGACTTCCAGTCGCTCGGGATCGATCGACCCAAGGGCGGAGACTCGAACCACCGTCTGATCTGGCTGCCGTTGCGGGTGGGAGGCAAGGAGCTCGGCGTGCTGGTCGGTCGTGCGCCGGGGCCCCTGCACCTGACCCAGGATCAGATCGAAGCGGCCACGCTGGTCGCTCAGCATGCCGCGTCGCTTCTCGACGCGGCGCTGGCGCTACGACGGGAACAGCGGGCGGCGGTCACGGATGAGCTGACGGGGCTGCTGAACCGCCGCGGCTTCCGGGATCGCTGCCGCGATGAGCTGGAACGCGCCGCGCGGACGGGCCAGTCGCTCGCTCTGGTCATGCTCGATTGCGACGATCTGAAGGCGGTGAACGACCGCGGCGGGCACGAGCGCGGCGACGCGGTCTTGCAGATGATCGGGCAGTTCCTGCGGTCCGAGAAACGGCGTGAGGACGTCGCCGCCCGTCTCGGTGGCGACGAGTTCGGCCTGGCGATTCCCGACGCGACGACCGAGGTCGCCGTTGCCGTCGCGGAACGTCTCCGCCGTGCGCTGATCGAGCAGGGGCTCGAGTCGGGGCAGCCGATCACCGCGACGTTCGGTGTTGCCTCGTATCCCAGCGACGGCGCTGCTCTCGTCGATCTCCTCCGGGCGGCCGACCGGGCGATGTACCGCGCGAAGCTGGACGGCAAGAACCGAACGCTTGCGGTTGCGTCGTCTGCGTTACGGCGTCAGCCGCCGCGGGTGGCCGAGCAGGCCCAGCTCGGCAATGTCCCGCCGGAAGAAGAGCGCCACGGTCCAGTCGACGAGAACGCGCAGCTTCCGCGAGAGGAGCGGAAGTTGGTAGAGGTGATACGTCCGCGTGACGAACCACCCCCGGAACCCGCGTAGCGGGAGTCCGAAGACGTCGGCGATCCCCTTGTAGCGGCCGAGCGTCGCCACCTGGCCGAGCATCCGGTACCGGTACGGCGCGGGGTCGCCCGTGAGGTTCCGCGCGAGCCGGCGGGCCTGCCGGAGAGCGTGCTGCGATGTGGGTGGGTCGCGCCGGCCCGGTGTCGCCAGGTTCGGGACGGCCGCGCCGTCGCCCAGCGCCCAGACGTCGCCGTGGCCTTCGACGCGTAGGTGCTCGTCGACGACGACGCGGCCGCGGTCGTCCAGCGGCAGGCCGAGCGCGCCCAGGAGCGGGTTGGCGCGAACCCCGGCGGTCCAGACGAGCGTGCCGCTTTCGATCCGCCTGCCGTCCGAGAGCAGCACGCCGGTCGCATCGGCGGATTCGAGTCGCGTCGAGACGTGGATCTCGACGCCCCTGCGCTGGAGCTGCGCGGCCGCGTAGTCGCCGAGCCGCGATGGAATCTCCGGGAGGATCTTCGGCGCGGCATCGACGAGAACCCAACGCTGGCGTACGGCACGGAGTCGCGGATAGTGGCGCAGCGCATCTCGAACGAGGTCGGAGAGCTCGGCGAGCGCCTCGACGCCCGCGTAGCCCGCGCCGACGAAGACGAAGCCGAGGTGGCGTGCGGCGACTTCGGGCGTCGACGCTGCGTCGGCGGCCTCGAGCCGGCGAAGCACGTGGTTGCGGAGCGCGATCGCGTCCGCGAGGTCTCGGAATCCGTGCCCGTGCTCGGCGAGCCCCGGCACCGGGAGAACGCGGGAAACGGACCCGAGCGCGACGACGAGCTGCTCGTAGCGGAGCTCGATCGGCCCGTCGAGCGCATCCACGGTAACGACCTTGCGCTCGGCGTCCAGGCCGGTCATCCGTCCGAGGACGAGCTCGGCGTGCGGGCACATCAACCTCAGGGGGACGACGACATGCCGCGGCTCGAGTGTTCCCGACGCGGCCTCCGGAAGCAGGGGCGTGAAGAGCATGAAGTTCTCGGGGCTGACGATCGTCGCGCCGCGGCGGCCGAGCAGCCGTGCCACCATCGAGCCGGCATAGCCGCCGCCGGCGATCAGTGTTCCTCCTCGCGCCTCGCGGTTCACGCCCATACGGTGCCATGCGGGGTCAGCTGAGTCGGTAGGGAACGCTGGTCAGGATCACACGTGGCTCGAACAGAAGCAGCCGTTTGATGTAGAGGGCCCGCTGGTTGTGCAGGAGCCGCTGCGGGCCGCTGAAGATCAGCTCGGGCATGACCACGACCGCGACCGTGTCTGGATCTGCCGTGATCTGGCGGAGGTACCGGAGCAGCGGGTCGCCGAGGTCGCGGAAGTGCGCCTGCTCGACCTCGAGCGGGATCGGCATCGGGCGTAGCTCCCACTCGGTCTCGATCCGCTCGACCTCGTCGGAGTCGAAGGCGAAGAAGAGCGCAGTCGTGTCGGGGAGCCCGAGCGCGCTCGCGTAGTTGACGGCGCGCATGGAGGCTGCGTGCGACCCGGAGACGAGTACGCGACAGACTGCGCGCTTGGGCGGCTGCCACGCGGGTGCCCTCCGTGCGAGAACAGGTACGTCGCTGATCACCACGCCGGGCTCCGCGAGCAGACGCACCTTGAGCGAGAACTGCATCCGGTGCGCGAGCGCCGCCGTCAGCGAGGGCCGCCGGAAGCTCTCGGGAATGATTGCGGTGACGAAGTTCGACTCTCCGCGCGGCAGCGCCCAGAGGTAGTCGATCACCGCGTCAGCCCGGCCGGCCTCTGGCCTGACAATCTCCAGGTCGGGCCGAACGTCGGTCAGCTGACGGAACCGGGGACGGATTCCGGTGTCCGTATGAGGACCGGGGACGTGGATCGCCCGGAAGTCGTGGCCGGCGATCTGGCGGGCGTACCAGACCGCCTCGCGCAGAGCGGTGTCGAACGACTCGACGTACAGGACGACCTGGTTGGTCGCCGGCGGAGCGGCGACGACGGCGGCGACCCCGGCGCGCAGGCGGCGCGCGACCTTGCGGTAGTGGCGGTTGATCAGGAAGAAGACTCCGATCAGGGTCGGCACCGCGATCGTCACCATCCACGCGCCGGCAAGGAACTTCGCCTGGATGACGAGCAGCGTGACGACGCCCGTCGTGACCCCGCCGACGCCGTTGATCGCCGCCCGGCGTCGCCAGCCGGGCTGCTTGTAGCGGCGCCAGTAGCGGACCATGCCGGCTTGCGAGAGCGTGAAGGCGGTGAAGACCCCGACGACGTAGAGGTGGATCAGCGCGATCACGTCGGCGTCGAAGATCCAGATCAGGAGCGACGCCAGGCCGGCGAGGACGATGATTCCATTCGAGTAGACGAGGCGGTCGCCGAGATTGACGAACTGGCGCGGGAAGAACCGATCCTGGGCGAGCACGGCGGCCAGGCGCGGGAAGCCCTGGTAGGAGGTGTTCGCCGCGAGGACCAGGATCGCGAAGGTGAGAATCTGGACGGCGTAGTACATGAACGAGCCGGGCGAGCCCGCCGGGAAGGTCGCCCGCGCGATCTCGGACACGAGCGAGACGGTGTCGCTCGGGCGCGCGTGCATCCGCACGGTGAGGTAGGAGACCCCGAGGAACAGCGTGATCGAGATGGCCCCGAGCACCCCGAGCGTCGTGGCCGCGTTCCGTCCCTTCGGGGGTCGGAATGCCCCCACGCCGTTCGAGATCGCTTCGACGCCCGTCAGCGCGACGGCTCCGGATGCGAAAGTCCGAACGAGCAGGAACACGCCGATCGCGCCGGAGCCCATCGCGACTGGATCGGGAACCACCGCTTGCGCGCAGCTCCCTGCGACGCACTTGCCGACTCCGAACGCGACCATCACGTACATCGCGACCACGAACGAGTAGGTCGGAAGCGCGAAGGCGATTCCGGACTCTCGGACGCCGCGCAGGTTGACGACCGTGAGCAACGCCACCGCGGCGAGGCAGAGAGCGACCTTGTGCGACGCGACCGAGGGTGCCAGCGACGTGATTGCAAGGATCCCGGCGGCGACTGAGACCGCGACGGTGAGGATGTAGTCGACGAGGAGGGCGGCGGCGGCGATCAGGCTCGGCAGCGTTCCCAGGTTGTCCTTGGCGACGACGTAGGCGCCGCCGCTCGTCTCGTACGCACGCACCGTCTGGCGATACGAGAGGATGACGATCGCGAGCAGGGCCGCAATCACGAACGAGATCGGGAGGATGCGGCTGGCGGCGGCCGCCGAGGCGGCAACGAGGACGACGAGGCCCGACTCGGTCGCGTACGCCACCGACGAGAGGGGGTCCGACGCGAAGACCGGCAGCGCGAGCTTCTTCGAGAGGAGCGTCTCGTCCATCTCCGTCCCCGACCGGGGCCGACCGATCAGGGCACGCTTGAGGGCCTCGATCCGGTCCGGCCGCTCCGCATGTGCCGCCCGCAGCGGCGGTTCGTGAATACCACCCAGGTTCGACACCTCCCGGGCGTCACGCTAGTGGCGCCGATTCGGTGCCAGAAGCTCCCGCCGCGATCTTGAGACGTTCTTAAGCCGAGCTCGCCCGCAGGCCTATGCTCTGGCCATGAACGCTCGAGTCGTGGTCGCGTCGCTGGCGAGCCTGGCCGCGGTCGCGGTCGTCTCGGGTGCCGTGTACGCGCTCCGGCCGGTCGCTCCCGTGCTCAGCCTCGGCGTGCTCTACCTGTTCGCGGTGCTACCGGTCGCGGCGCTGTGGGGATTGCCCTTTGCCACCGCCGTCTCGGTTGTCAGCATGCTCGCGTTCAACTGGCTCTTCCTGCCCCCCCGGCACACGTTCCACCTTTCAGAGTCCGAGAACTGGGTTGCCTTGGCCGTGTACCTCGTCAGTGCCGTCAGCGTGAGCGGCCTGGCGACGCGGGCGCGCCGGCGGGCCGCCGAGGCGGAGCAGCAACGCCGCGAGGCTGCCTTTGCCGCCGAGGTGTCCGCGATGCTGCTCGAGCGGCCCCAGGTCGCGCCGCTGCTCGGCGAGATCGCGATCCGGGCGGCCGACCTCCTCCGTGTGTCTCACTGCTGGGTCGAGCTCGGGGACGCTCGTGAGCCGGATCCCGACGAGCAGGCGCACGATCTTCGCGCAGGGGCTCGATACGTCGGGCGGCTCTTTCTCGACGGCCGCCCTGATCCTGCAGTCACGCGTCGGGTAGTGGCGGGCCTCGCGTTCTTGCTCGCGACGGCGATCGAGCGAGAGGAGCTGAGTCGCAGCGACGTCGTGAAGACTGCGGTGTTGCGGTCGGTCAGTCACGACCTGCGCTCCCCGCTGACGGCGATCAGCACGGCGAGCGAGCTCCTCTCCGTGCCGGAGGAAGCGCTCTCGGTCGCCGACCGTGAGGAGCTGCTCGCCTCCATCCATGCGGAGACGCGGCGGCTCGATCGGTTGGTCGGAAACCTGCTCGACCTGTCGCGTCTCGAGGCCGACGCCGCCGCTCCGGTCTTCGAGCTCTGGGCCGTCGACGGGCTCGTCGCTCAGGCGCTCGAGGCGATCGGCCCGGACAGCAATCGAGTGGTCGTCGTCCTGCCGGAGGAGCCTCTGACAGTCCGCGTCGACGCTGCGCAGCTCGAACGGGTCCTCGTCAACCTGCTGGAGAACGCCCTTCAGCACTCGTCGCCGGCCGACCCGGTCGAGATTCGAGCCGAGCCGGCGAACGGAGACGTCGTCGTACGCGTCGTCGATCGCGGGCCGGGGATCGCCCGGGACGAGCAGGAGATGATCTTCGCGCCGTTCCGGCAAGGCACGGGCGGCGGCGAGCGCGGCTCTGGACTCGGGCTGGCGATTGCGCGCGGATTCGCACAGGTGAATGCGGGCCGTCTGTGGGTCGATTCCGAGCCGGGGAGAGGCGCGGTGTTTGCGCTCGCGCTGCCCGCGGCCCCGATTCCGGTGAGCGTATGAGCAGGGCGAGGATTCTCGTCGTCGACGACGAGCCGCAGATCCTCCGGGCGGTGCAGATGAAACTGCGGACAGCGGGTTACGCCGTCGAGACGGCTGCGACCGCCCAGGACGCCGTGGCCAGAGCGGCGATGCGCCCGCCGGCGGCGGTCATCCTCGATCTCGTCCTTCCCGACGGCGACGGCACCGACGTCTGTCGCGAGCTCCGGACCTGGAGCTCGGCTCCGATCGTCGTTCTCTCGGCCGTCGGAGACGAACGGGAGAAGATCGCGGCGCTGGACGCCGGCGCCGACGACTACGTCACGAAGCCTTTCAGCGGCGACGAGCTGCTCGCGCGCCTTCGGGCGGTGCTCCGGCGGACGGTGCCTTCCGGCCGTCCCGTGCTCGAGATCGGGGAGCTGAAGATCGACCTCGAGAAGCGGACGGTGACGATGGCAGGCGATCCGATCTCGCTGACCCCGATCGAATATGCGCTACTCGGACTGATGGCCCGCAACGAGGGCAAGCTGCTCACGCACCCGGCGATTCTCCGAGAGATCTGGGGTCCGGCCTACGGCGGCGAGTCCAACTACCTACACGTCTACGTCTCCCAGCTCCGCCGGAAGATCGAGCCCGACCCCGCCCGGCCGCGGTACCTCCTCAACCAGCCCGGGGTCGGGTACCGCCTCGTCAATCCACAGACGTCTTAAGACCGTCTTGAGACGTCACCGCGGTACCTTAAGGGCCGCTTCGCGGGGTGCGCTCTAGCGTGGAGGCATGGCCGCGCGCGCGCTTCCCCGCCGGGTCGCGCACGTCGATCGGGGCTATCGCAAGCTGCTCGTGCCGATGGTCGACGACCCCCAGTCGGAGCGGGCGATGGGGGCTGCCTGCAAGCTGGCGGCCGAGCGCCACGCCTCCATCACCGCGCTGGCGGTGATCGAGATTCCGTCTCTGCTTCCCCTGGACGCGCACATGAAGGACGAGGAGGAAGACGCGCGCAGGCTGCTCGCGCGAGCGGAGTCGCTCGCGGATGCGTACGGCGTGGCGGTCGTTGCGCACAGCGTGCGGGCGCGTGACGCCGCCGTGGCGATCGTCGAGCAACTGGATGCGGACGAGTTCGAGCTGATCGTGGTCGGTGCCCGGCGCCGCCGGCGGTCGAGCAAGCAGGCGCCGGCCTTCGGGCGAACGGTCCAGTACGTGCTGCGGAAGGCGAGCTGCCGCGTGCTCGTCGTCGCTGCGCCTCTCGGCTAGCTCGACAGCAATCGTCGGAGCAGGTCGAGCGCGCCGGCCTTGTCGAGCATGTCGTTCAGGTTGCCGCACTTGGGGGACTGAACGCACGATGGGCAACCCTTCTCGCAGGGGCAGCCGGCGATCAGCTTCGCCGTGTCTTCGACCCAGCCCTCGAAGGCCTCGAAGCCGCGTTCCGTAATCCCGACCCCGCCTGGGTGGCCGTCGTAGACGAAGATCGTCGGGCGCCCCGTCTGGAAGTGGGTGTTCGTCGACAGGCCGCCGATGTCCCAGCGGTCGCACATCGCCCAGAGCGGCAGCAGCGCGATCAGGGCGTGCTCGGCCGCGTGCAGGCTGCTGAGCAGCTTCGGCATGCGCTCGAGCCCCTCGAGCATCCACGGCTCCGGACAGAACCAGACCGCCTCGGTATCGAAGGTCGTCTCCGGAAGGTCGAGCCCGACGAGATCGAGGGTCTCCTGGGTCGAGGCCTTCTTGAGCTGGTACGCGACGACCTGCTCGGTGACGAACACGGCACCCCAGTTGAGCTCGAGGCCCAGGCGCTTCTCCGTGCGCTCGGCGTGGTCGATCGCCGTGGTCGTGTCCTTCTTGGCCTGCGTGTAGAGATCGCCGGCGAAGGGCGAAACGAGGGCCTGGCGGGCGTCCAGGTCGAGCGCGGTCACCCGGTAGGCCTCCCCGAGGTGCAGGTACACCGCGCCGTCGTGGACCGTCGAGTACGCCCGCTCCCGTTCGACGAGGCCGAGCACCGAGCCCGTCGTGGTGTCGATCACGGAGAACGAATCCTGGCTGGTCGAGCGCAGCGGGACGCGTGCGGCCGGGTAGTCGCGGCCCGCCCAGACGAAGCCGGCCGGCGTTTGCCGGAGCTCCGGGAGCAGCGCCGCCCGCTCGAGCGCCGAATCGCCGAGCACCGAACGGTCGGCGTCGTCGAGCGGCGCCTCGAACGCGGCTGCTCGCACGTGCCCGTCGAGGACGCGCGGGTTCGTATGGTCGAGAATCGCCGCCTCCACTCGCCGACCCAGCAGCGTCTCCGGCTCGCGCATGAAGTACTGGTCGAGCGCGTCCTCGCTCGCGACGAGCACCGCGAGCCCGTGGCCGCGGCGGCCGGCCCGTCCCCACTGCTGGCGGAGGCTCGCGATCGTGCCCGGGAATCCGGTCGAGATCACGCAATCGAGCAGGCCGATGTCGATGCCGAGCTCGAGCGCGTCCGTGGCGGCCACGCCGAGGAGCTCCCCGGCGGCGAGTCGCTGCTCGATCTCGCGTCGCTGGGCGGGCGTGTAGCCGGCTCGGTACGGCGAGAGCCGGGTGCGGTACTCACGGCCGAGGCGGTCGGCCGTGAAGCGGTGAATCAGCTCGGCCGACTTCCGGCTCTTCGCGAAGCACAGCGTCCGCAGCCCGCGCGAGACGAGCTCGGCCATCAGCCGTGACGCCTCGCCGAGGGCACTCGCGCGCAGGCCGAGCTCTTCGTCGACCAGCGGCGGGTTCCAGAGCGCGATCGTCCGCTCCGCGCGTGGCGCCGCGTCGTCGCCGATCACGGTGACGTCGAGCCCGAGCAGCGATCGGGCGAGGTCACCGGGGTTCGCGATCGTGGCGGAGGCGAGGAGGAACTGCGGGTCGGCACCGTAGATCCGGGCGACCCTGCGCAGTCGTCGCAGGACGTTTCCGACGTGCGAGCCGAAGACGCCGCGGTAGACGTGCGCCTCGTCGACGACGACGTAGGCGAGGTTGGTGAGCACGTCGCCCCAGCGGTCGTGGTGCGGCAGCACGCCGACGTGGAGCATGTCCGGGTTCGAGAGGATGAGGTTCGACCACTTGCGGATCTGCCAGCGGCGTTCGACCTCCGTGTCGCCGTCGTAGATCGCGGCGCGGACGCGGGGGGGCTGCAGCGCGGCGATCGAGCGCAGCTGATCCTGAGCGAGCGCCTTGGTCGGATAGAGGTAGATCGCACGCCGCTTCGGCTCACGGGCGAGGGCGTCGAGGACGGGGAGGTTGAACGCCAGCGACTTGCCGCTCGCGGTGCCGGTGACGACGGCAACGTGCTTGCCGCGCGCCGCGAGGTCCCAGGCCTCCGCCTGATGCTCGTAGAGCCGATCGACGCCGCGCGCCTCCAGCGCCGCACGCACCTTCGGGTGCACGTCGTCCGGGAACGGAGCGGTCCGGGCCTCACGGGCCGCCTCGTCGGTCAGGTACGCGAGCTCCTCTCCGGCGAGAATGCCGTCCCACGTCGCCGCGCCCACTGCCACGCGACGAGCGTAGCGCTCGTGCCCTAGCTTTCCGCCACCTGCTCGAGCGTTCGCGGCTCGAAGTGCTCGACGAGCTCCTGCAGTCGCGCGACGCGCTCGTGATATCCCTCCTCCGCGCGCCAGCTTCGCACCGCGCCGACCGTCTCCCACGGCCCGAAGCTCACGAACGTCCCGGGATGCTCCATGTCCCGGAGGAGGCGGGCGTGGGCTCGCAGCCCCTGCCGGTGGCTCCACGCGACCCAGTCGAGCCAGCGCTCGACGAACTCCTCCTCGCGACCGGGCTTCACCTTCCAGGTGGTGTGCGTGAACGTGGTTCCCATCGGGACCTCCGCGGAGTGGCGTTGCCGTCTCAGGATGCTAACCCGTCCGCGTCGATTGTCCGGGCGCGGGCGGCCGGTACCGAACCGAGTACCGTTTCGTTGTGGCTGTTCCGCGGTGCCTGACGATCGCGACCTCCGACTCGGGCGGCGGCGCCGGCATCCAGGCCGACCTGAAGGCGTTCGCGGCGGCTGGCTGCCACGGCTCGAGTGTCCTGGTCGCCCTCACCGCGCAGAACACCCGTGCGGTGACCGCGATTCACGAGTTGCCGCCCGAGTTCGTACGCGCGCAGCTCGAGGCCGTCTTCGACGACATCGGCGTCGACGCCGCCAAGACCGGCATGCTCTTCTCGCGGCTCCTGATCGAGACCGTCGCCGACTTCCTCGACGGCCGGGACGTGCCGCTCGTCGTCGACCCCGTCATGGTCGCGAGCTCCGGAGCACGCCTCCTCCAGGAGGACGCGGTCGAGGCGTACGTTCGCCGGCTCTTCCCGCTCGCGGCCGTCGTTACGCCGAACGTCCCCGAGGCGGAGGCGCTCGCCGGCATGACGGGTAGCCGCCGGGGGCTGGCCGAGCGTATCCACGAGCTCGGAGCCCGAGCCGTCGTCGTCACCGGGGGTCACGGGGCTGAGGCTGTCGACCACCTGTTCGACGGCCGCGACCATGTCGAGCTTCCGATCGAGCGTCATCAGGTGGCCGCGACTCACGGAGCGGGCTGTACGCACTCGGCGACGCTGGCCGCGCTCCTCGCACGGGGCGAGCCGCTCGTGGAGGCAGCGCGCGGCGCAGCCGCGGCCGCCGGGCGCGCCGTCGCGCAGGGCCTGACGGAGATTGGCGCCGGCGAGGGGCCGGTGGACGTCCTGGGAATCCATGCGTCTCGCTGACGTCGGCGAGCTCGGGCTGCTGGCGGAGCTGGAGCGCCGCGGGCTCGCGGTTCGGATCGAGAACGACGCGGCCGAGCTTTCGGGCGGCCGGATCGTCACGCAGGACGCTCTCGTCGAGGGCGTGCACTTCCGGCTCGACTGGATCTCGTGGCGCGACCTCGGCTTCCGGGCCGCCGCTGTCAACATCAGCGACCTCGCAGCGTCCGGCGCCGAGCCCGAGGGTCTCGTCGTCAGCCTCGCGGTGCGGCCGGACACGGCGGTTGCAGACGTCGTCGAGCTGTACGAAGGTCTCGGCGAGGCGGGCGTGCCCGTGATCGGGGGCGATACCTCTGCCTCCGACCGGCTGCTGTTGAGCGTCACCGCGCTCGGCCGCTCCGAACGCGTTCCAGGACGAGGAGGCGCATGCGCGGGCGACGTTCTGATCGTGACGGGCCCGCTCGGCGCTGCCGGCGCCGCGTTTCGCGAGCAGCGGTACGTCCGGCCGCCGCTCAGAATTGCCGAAGGCCGGCTGCTGGCGGCAACCGCACACGCCCTGACCGACATCTCGGATGGCCTGCAACACGATGCCGGCCACATCGCGGCGCGCTCTGGGTGCCGGCTGGTGATCGATCTGGAGCGCGTCCAGCTTGCAGAGGGGGCGACCGTCGACGATCTCGGGTTCGGAGAGGACTACGAGCTGCTGGCCGCCGTTGCCGAACCAGGCTCGTTCCGTGAGATCGGTCGCTGCGACGAAGGCGAGGGTGTCGAGCTCCGCGTCGCCGGCGAAGAGGTCCAGCTCGGCGGCTTCGAGCATTTCGGCTCTGCCCGCATCTAGTTCTCAGAGCCAGGCGGCGAAGGCCTGCTCGAAATGGGCGCGCGGGCGCGCGCCGACCACCGTCGCCCGGCACTCGCCACCGTCGAACAGCATCACCGTCGGGATGGAGAGCACACCGAGGCCGGCTGCCCGCTGCGGGTGGTCGTCGATGTTCACCTTCGCGAACGAGATCCGGCCGGCGTGCTCCGACTCGAGCTCGCCGAGCACACGATCGACTGCCTTGCAGGGGCCGCACCACGGAGCCCAGAAGTCCACGACCACCGGCCGCTCGGACTCCAGCACCTCCGCGGCGAAGCCGGCATCGGTCACCTCGACCACGCTGTCAGCCTAGACGTCCGAGCATTGCCTGCCCGCGTAGGAGCGGAACCCGCCAGATCGCCTCGAGCACGATCGCCCGGCCCATCTTCGAGCTGCCGACCTCTCGATCGGTGAACGTGATCGGCAGCTCGACGACGCGAAACCCCTTGCGGAGCGCGCGGTAGGTGGTCTCGATCTGGAACGCGTACCCGCGCGAGGAAACAGCTTCGAGATCGATCGCCTCCAGCACGTCCCGGCGGTAGCACTTGAAGCCGCCGGTCAGGTCGCGGACGCGCGTCGAGAGCACCGCCTGCGCGTACAGGCAACCGCACCGCGAGACGATCCGCCGGACGAGGCTCCAGTTCCTCACGCCGCCCTCGGGAACGTAGCGGGAGCCGAGCACGACGTCCGCGTCCGCCGCCGCCGCCGCAATCAGGCGGGGCACGTCGTCGGGGTTGTGGGAGAAGTCGCAGTCCATCTCCAGCACGAGCTCGGCGCCCTCGGCGAGCGCGTGGCGGAAGCCTGCGAGATAGGCGGGGCCCAGACCCTCCTTCTGCGGGCGGTGGAGGACCTCGATGCGGGGTTCTCGGGCGGCCAGCCGGTCGGCGAGCTCGCCGGTTCCGTCGGGCGACGAGTCGTCGATCACGAGGATGCGATCGTCTGAGCCGAGACGCTCGAGTAGCGCATTGGCCATCGGCTCGAGGTTTTCGCGCTCGTTGTAGGTCGGGAGGCAGACGCAGGCTCGCGGCACCGACCTATGATCGCGGCATGGCGACGACGCTGCCGAGGAACGCGGACGTGATCGACCAACTGGAGCTCCTCGCGGACATGCTCGAGCTCGAAGGGGAGCAGGCCTTCCGGGTCCTCGCGTACCGGCGGGCGGCTCAGCGGATCAAGGAGGCGGGCGGCTCGATTGCACAGCTCGCCCTCGACGGCAAGGCGAAGGCATTGCAGGGGATCGGCAAGACGATCGAGGAGAAGATCGTGCAGATCGTCGAAGCCGGAGAGATCGAGGCCCTCGCGAGGCGGCGGAAGCGGATCCCGCCCGACGTGGTCTCGTTCATGCGGCTGCCAGGTCTCGGCCCGAAGACGGCCCGCCGGATCTGGCTCGAGCTCGGGATCTCCACCCTCCACGATCTGCGGGCAGCAGCCGAGCAGGAGCGTCTCCGCACGCTCACCGGCCTTGGTCCGAAGGTCGAGGAGAACGTCCTCCGTGCGCTCAGGGAGCAAGCGAAGCCGAAGGCGCCCACCCGGGCGTTGCTCGGTGCCGGCCTGCCCGCAGTCCTCGGCGTGGTCGAATCGCTCCGTGCTCATCCCGCAGCGACCCGGGTCAGCGAGGCCGGCAGCGTGCGCCGCCGTCGCGAGACGTTTCGAGACCTCGACATGATCGCCACCGCGACCGACGCGCGGGCGCTGATCGACGCCTTTACCGGACTCGACTGGGTGGCGGAGGTGGTCGCGAAGGGCGGGACCAAGGCGACGGTCATCTCGTTCGACGGCCTCCGCTTCGACCTGC
The DNA here is from genome assembly GCA_963719325.1 of uncultured Actinomycetes bacterium. Classification (GTDB taxonomy): domain Bacteria; phylum Actinomycetota; class Thermoleophilia; order Gaiellales; family Gaiellaceae; genus DATBLE01. The sequence goes on along the minus strand of CAVRBW010000024.1, from coordinate 25,095 downwards.
GTGTCGTGCCGCCCGAGTGCTACGGCAACCTCCTCCAGCATTTCACCGGCTCGAAGAACCACAACGTCGCGATGCGCGAGGAGGCGCAGCGCCGGGGATTGTCGATCTCCGAGTACGGGGTCACCGAGGTCGAGAGCGGCGAGGTGCGGACGTTCACGACCGAGGAGGAGCTGTACGCGTACCTCGGCTATCAGTTCATCCCGCCAGAGCTGCGCGAGGACGCGGGCGAGCTGGCGGCGGCCCGTCGCGGGGAGCTTCCGAAGCTCGTCGAGGAGGGCGATCTCCGTGGCGATCTCCACGCGCACACGAGGTGGTCGGCGGACGGGAAGAGCACGATGGAGGAGATGGCGCTCGCCGCCAAGGGGCGGGGCTACTCGTACCTGGCGATCACCGATCATTCGCATTACCTCCGGGAGGGGAGGCTCGAGGCCCAGGCCGAGGAGCTCGCCGCCCTCAATCGGCGGCTGAAGCCGTTCAAGCTGCTGCACGGGATCGAGGTCAACATTCGTGCAAACGGGACGCTGGACATGTCCGACGAGACGCTGGCCGGGCTCGACTGGGTCGTCGCCTCGATCCACGCCGCGTTCGGCAGCAGCCCGACCGAGCGGGTGATTGCTGCGATGGAGAATCCGCACGTCGACTGCATCGGCCACCTCACCGGACGGAAGATCAACAAGCGCGGTCCGATGGACGTCGACCTCGAGCGTGTCTTCGCAGCGGCCCTGGAGACCGGCACTGCGGTCGAGATGAACTCTCAGCCCGACCGGCTCGATCTGCGCGACGCCGACGCACGCCTGGCGGGTGAGCGCGGTGTGCGGATCGTCGTCTCGACGGACTCGCACTCGACGCAGGCGCTCGCCTACGCCTCGCTCGGCATCGGCCAGGCCCGCCGCGCCTGGCTGACGAAGGAGCAGATCGTCAACACCCGGCCCTGGTCGAAGGTCAAGAAGTGACAGTCCGTTCGAGCGGTGCCCCGGGGACAGTCCCCGGGACACGGTGCGAGAAGCCGTGGCTGTCCGGCAACCGCGCCTGCAGACTCACGTCGCCGGTTGCCTGCGCAGAAGGGGCCAGGTCCGAGGGCCTGTCCCCGGGACACGTCCCGCACGGCCGGGGTGCAGACGGATGAGCTTTCGCGACGACGGGTACGCGGCCGTCGACTGGGCGGCCGACTACCTCGAACGGGTCGGCGACCTGCCTGTGCTCGCGAACGTCAAGCCGGGAGAGATTCGAGCGCGGCTCCCGGCCGCGCCGCCGGAGCACGGCGAGCCGTTCGAGGCGATCTTGCGCGATCTGGACGAGATCCTGCTCCCCGGGATCACCCACTGGCAGCACCCGCGATTCTTCGCCTACTTCGCGGTCTCGGGCTCCGAGCCGGGAATCCTCGCCGAGCTTCTCGCGGCGACGCTGAACTCGGTCGCCGTCTTGTGGCGCACTGCTCCGGCCTCGACCGAGCTCGAAGTGACGGTGCTGGACTGGGTCGCCCAGCTGATCGGCCTGCCATCCGGCTGGCACGGGCACATCGAGGACACGGCCTCGACGTCGACGCTCGCGGCGCTCGCCGCTGCACGCCAGGCCACGGGCCGCAACGTCGTCGTGTGCTCCGAGCACGCGCACTCCTCTGTCGAGAAGGGCGCTCGCATCCTCGGGATGGAGCTGCGCAAGGCTCCGGCGGACGGGGCCTTCCGGATGCGGCCCGAGACGCTGGAGCTGGACGACGTCGCCGTTGTGGTGGCGACGGTCGGAACGACCTCGTCCACCTCCGTCGACCCGGTCCCGGCGATCGCCGATCGCTGTGCCGAGGCGGGAGCCTGGCTGCACGTCGACGCGGCGTACGCGGGTTCGGCGATGGTGTGCCCGGAGCTGCGCTGGGCGTTCGAGGGGGTCGATCGCGCCGGCTCGCTGGTCGTCAACGCGCACAAGTGGATGTTCACGCCGATGGACTGCTCGCTCCTCTGGACGAGCCGCCCGGCGGACTTCCGCGAGGCGTTCTCGCTCATCCCCGAGTACCTGCGCACGACCGACGAGGACGCTTTCAACATCAGCGAGTACGGCCCTGCGCTCGGGCGCCGCTTCCGCTCGCTGAAGCTCTGGGCGGTACTGCGCTGTTACGGGCGCGAAGGGCTCCAGCTCAGGATTCGCGAGGCTATCCGTCTGGGTGAGCTCTTCGAGGGCTGGGTGCGCGACGAGCCTGGCTGGGAGCTGTGCGCTCCGCGGCCGTTCTCGGTCGTGTGCTTCAGACGCCAGGGCCCCGACGAGGAGAACGAAGCGCTGCTCGAGCGTGTCAACGCCTCCGGCGAGATCTTCCTCTCCCACACCCGGCTGGACGACCGGTACGTGCTCCGGCTCGCAATCGGGAGCGAACGGACGACCGAGGGCGACGTGCGCCGCGCCTGGGACGTCCTTCGTGCGGCAGCCGGCTGAGCTGTGGGCCCGAGCCAGGTCCAGGACAACCTAGGACTGTCCCTGCCTTTGGCGGAGCGCGGTCAGCGTCGCGTCGTGCAAGGCGACGCGGTAGCGCCAGAACGCCCGCCCGGTTGCGAGCAGACGCTCGCGAATGGGGCCGGCCAGCTCGTCGAGGGTGCCCCAGCGGGCCTCGGCGATCTCGTCCGTGTCGAGTGGTCCGAGCTCGGCGTCGACCGTCGAGGCGAGCATGACGTGGGTTCGCCAGTCGAGGTCCGACGAGCCGTGCACGAACCGGGCGCGGGCCTCGACGAGGTACCGCCTCAGCTCGACCGCCAGTCCGGTCTCCTCGAGGGCCTCGCGTCGGACTGCCTTCACGAAGTCCTCGCCGGGTTTCACTCCGCCTCCCGGCGGCCGCCAGACATCGGGCGGGAACATCGGCTTCCGGATCAGCGCCAGCCGGTCCTGGTTGAGGATGAACAGGGTGACGTCGTGTACGCGGCCGGGGTTGTAGGTCGCGAGCTCGTATTCCGCCTCGCTGATCTCCCCCTCCCACTCGAGCACCGCCGGGTCTCCGTACCGGGCGCGGACAGGCGCGAGGACCTGCTCTGTGAGATGCATCAGAGCAGCTGCCGCAGCACCTCGACGAGGGCCTCGGTGCTGCCGACGACGAGGTCGGCGGCCCACCCGAGCTCGCTCGGGCCCTCGTCGGAGACGACGGCGACTCGCACGGCCACCTCCAGGCCGTCGAGGCTGCGGAACGCATCCAGATCGGTCGCGTCGTCACCGGCGTAGAGAGCCCGTCTGAGACCACGCTCGGTCAGCAGCGCGCGAACCGCCGTTCCCTTGTCAGCGTCCACCGGAGGGCGGATCTCGAGCACCTTTCGACCCCAGCGCGGGCGCAGGCCCGCCTCGCGCGCGAGACTGGCGATCCGCCGAAGCTCGGCCACGGCGGCGCCCTCGTCCTCGGCCGTGCGGAAATGAAACGAGACGGTCAGCCGCTTGCGCTCTGCCGGCCAGTCGACCGAGTCTGCGAACGCGTGAATCTCCGAGGCCCACTGTTGTGCGCGCGGGTCGAGCTCGAGGCCGTGCTCGCCGACCGGAACGATCTGGTCGACGGCGACGAGGCGCCGGACCTCGTCGGCTGTGCGGCCGCTGATGCAGGCGACGAGCGCGTAGCGACCGGCGAGGTCGCGCAGCAGGTCTCGCGTCGTGGCGGGAACCGACGCTTGCTCGGGCCGGTCGACGATCGGCGCGAGGGTACCGTCGACGTCCAGAAGCAGGGCCGCCTCGTCCGGGCGCTCGGCGAAGCGGACGAGGACGTTCCCGGTCTCGACCATTCCGAGAGAATAGGGCTGTCGTGGTTCAGCTCGTCCTGATCGGGCTCGCCGCCGGCTTCTTCAGCGCACTCTTCGGGGTCGGCGGCGGGATCATCGTGGTGCCCCTGCTGCTTCTGCTCGGTCGGTGGCAGCAGCGGCCCGCGATGGCGACCTCGCTTGCGGCGATCGGGATCATTGCCCTCGCCGGCTCCGTGTCCTACGGCCTGCGCGGCGAGCTGAAGCCGGGCGCTGCGGCGATCGTCGGCCTTCCGGCGGCGGCCGGAGCGGTTGCCGGGACAGCGCTCCAGCAGCGCCTTGCCAACCGCACTCTGTCGATTCTGTTCGCGCTCCTGCTCACGGGTTTGGGCGTGAGGCTGCTCGTCTGATGTGGACGGTTCTGCTGGCGGTCGCGCTCGGCCTGGTCGCGGGCGTGCTTGCGGGATTGTTCGGTGTGGGCGGCGGGATCCTCTTCGTTCCGACGCTGACGCTCGGCCTCGGGTTGACCCAGCTCCACGCCGAGGCGAGCTCGCTGCTGGCGATCATCCCCACCGTTCTCGCCGGTACCTGGCGGCAGCAGCGCTACGGCAACATTCGTTGGCGATCCGCGATCGTGATCGGGCTCGTGGCGATTGGCGGCGTCGAGGGTGGCGTCGCGCTGGCCGAGACACTGCCGGAGCACGTACTGCGACGGCTGTTCGGTGCGTTGCTGATCCTCGTCGCCGCGCAGATCGCGTGGCGAGTTCGGAGGCGCTAGCCTCCCGTCGATGACCGGTCTCGACGACGTCTGGATCCCGCTCGTCGACGAGCCCATCGGGGGAATCGTCGGCCAGGTCGAGGAAGCCGAGCCGGGGATCCGTGCGCTGGTCGACTCGCCTCGCCGGCTGCTCGCCTTCAAGACGTTCGCGTACATCCGCGTCGGGTTGCTGCTCGGTCAGCTTCTGGTCGACAACGACCTCGATCCATACGACGGCAGCGAGACCTGGGTCGACCAGCTGATGCGCGAACCGGCTCACAGCGCACGAGTCCGCGCCGAGGTGCGCGCGGTCGCCGAGGAGGTCGCCGCCGATCCGCGCTATGCCGGCGAGGAGCAGGTCGGCCCGGACGACGACGCCCGCGAGCGGTTCCGAGAGTTTGCGCGCCGCGAGCTCGACGCCTAACGCTCACACGGTCGAGGTGACCGGCATCAGCTCCGACTGCTGCGCAATCGCGTAGCACGTCCATAATGGTGAGCCGTGACGGCACGTTTGTTTGCGGCGGCCGCCCTTGCCTGTCTCGGCCTTCTCGACGGTGCAGCGTCGGCCACCCCGCCGCTCTCCCCGCCGATGCCCACTGCGCAGGGGTTTGCCGTCGAGATCGTCGCCGCCGATCAGTCGTTAGTCGCCTCCACGGCCGAGGTCGCTGCGCCACCGGAGGCGGAGCCCGCTCCGGCACCCTTCCTCTACCCCGAGGACGGCTCGATCGTCTCGGCTGAATCGGCCTCGGCGACCGTATCGGCGAGCGCCCAGGACGGGACTGCGGAGGCGGTCAGCGAGGCGACCAATCTGTCGCTCTTCGGCGGGGAGATCACGGCCGCGCAGGTGCACACATCCGTGAGCTCGGCTGGAACCGTCGGCGACGTGTCTGACTCGACGGTCACGGGTCTCGTTCTCCTCGGCCAAGCCGTCGCCGACATCGTTCCGAACACGAAGGTGCCGCTCGCAGACTGGGGCTACGCGCTTCTGCTCGGCCAGACGACGAGCGAGGGCGACGCCTCGTCGCCGTCCTGGCGGGGCACCGTCACCGCCCTCGTCGTCCACCTCGACACCGACCACGGCGGCCTACCCGCAGGGGCCGAGATTCGGGTCGGCTTCGCGGATGCGTTCGCGAGCCCGCCGCAGCCGCCAGGGACGAGGACCCAGACGACGACGTCGGCGAAACCGAAGCCGGCGCAGCCTAAGACAGAGCCCGAGCAGAAGCGTACGTCCGGCATCGGCGCGGCGGGTGCCGTGCGTCTCGCAGGCGCATCGGCGAGTGCGCAACTCTTCGGCGCGGGGCCGCTGGTGATCGCGCCCCCGAACGTGACGCCGAAGCTGACCGGCAACCGGTACGTCTTCCCCGTCTACGGACCCTCGGGCTACGGTGACTCGTTCGGCGCCCCGCGCGGCGACGTGTCCGGCGGCTGGCATCACGGCGACGACATCTTCGCCCCACTCGGGGCTCCGATCCTCGCAGTCGCCGACGGCGCCGTCTTCTCCGTCGGCCGGAACGACGTCGGCGGCTATCGCCTGTGGCTTCGCGACCAGGGCGGAAACGAGTTCTACTACGCGCATCTCTCCGCCTTCACGACCCTGGCGGTCAACGGGCGGCACGTGCGGGCAGGCGACGTGCTCGGCTTCGTCGGCAATACCGGCGACGCGGAGGGCACGCCCTTCCACCTTCACTTCGAGGTTCACCCCGTGGCGATGCTCTTCCTGGGCTACGACGGCGCGGTCGATCCGACCAAGTACCTCGAGGCGTGGGAGCAGCTCGAGGACGTCCGCATCCTGCCCGCGGTTCCGTTCGACCCCCAAACCGCACAGGCGAGCAATGCGCCCACCCCGGGCGCGATCCTGCTCCAGAGCACCGACATCTCGACGGCGAGCGGTCTCGACCCGGGCTCGTTGGTGCGCGCGATGAAGGCGCCCGCGATCGTCGACGCCACGGGGTCGGGCGTTGCGAACCTGCCGGTGCCGCTCCCGTTGCTCGATCGGGCTTGAGACCGCCCCGCGGGCTTCGACGCTTTCTTACACCGATCTCAGGAGCGTTTCAGGCTGACCGCGTACAACAGACGGTCCAGACAGGCGCAGGCAAAAGGAGCGACGATGAAACCGATCAACAAACGCAACGTTGTCGTTGCGGCAGCTGCGGCGCTCGCAGCCGGTGGTGGTGGAGCGGCGATCGCAGCGACCCAGTTCGATTCGCCGGGTGCACGTAGCGACGCGATCGTCAGCGACGCGGCGAAGCAGCTCGGTATTCAGCCGGAGGCACTCTCGGCGGCACTCAAGAAGGCGGAGGAGGATCAGATCGACGCGGACGTCGCCGCGGGACGGCTCACGAAGGAGCGTGGCGACGCGCTCAAGAGCGCGATCGAGGCCGGAGACCTTCCGCTTGCCGGTTTCGGGGTCGGCCCGGGTTTGGGTCGCCTCGGCGGGGTGGGATTCGCGATCGATCTCGACGCCGCGTCGAGCTACCTGGGACTGACGCAGGCGAAGCTGCTTTCGTCCCTGCGCGACGGGAAGTCCCTGGCGGAGGTCGCGGCCGACCAGGGCAAGAGCGTCGACGGGCTCGTGTCGGCGCTGGAGGATGCGGTGGCGAAGCAGCTGGATGCCAGGGTGGCCGCGGGCACGTTGACGCAGGACCAGAAGCAGACGATCGAGCAGAACCTGCATGAGCGCATCACAAACCTCGTGAACCGGAAGCTGCCGGCGCTACCCCGCTTCGGCGGCAAGCTCGGGCTCGGCGGCCTTGCCCTCCCTGGGCTCGAATCGGCGGCGCAGTCCTACCTCGGAGTAACAGAAGAGCAGCTCGATTCGGCGCTGCGCGACGGCAAGACTCTGGCCGGCGTCGCAGCCGACCAGGACAAGAGCGTCGACGGGCTCGTGTCGGCGCTCGTGGACGCTGCGAAGAAGGAGCTCGATGCGGACGTCGCCGCGGGCACGCTGACTTCGAGCCAGGCTCAGGAGATCGAGTCTGACCTGCAGCAGAACGTCACCGACTTCGTCAACGGCACGCGGCGGCTACCGGGTCTGGGTCTTGGCCCGGGATCGAGACACTTCGGTGGACTCGGGTTCCGATCCGCGTTGGGCTCGAGGGCGTAGCGCGACCGCCCTCGGGTCGCCGGCCGGTCCGGGAATCGTGCGCTCTACCCGGCGCCGTTCCCGGACTGGTCGAAGCCGAACTCGCCGCCGCCGAAGAGCTTGTCCTTCAACCAGCGCCTCGTCTCAGGCCCGGTCACCGGGTTGAAGAGCAGTCCGGCGACGAGACCGGCGAGCAGGAGCAGCCCTCGACCGCTGCGACGCTCGCTCCGCCCCTGGAACCTGTTCGCGGCCTGACGCAGCTCGGCGACCGCCGTTCGCAGATTGTCCTGGATCTCGTTGTCGCCGGCCACGCGGGAGGCGATCCCGCTCACGCCGCGCGGCCCGAGGAGCTCGTTGTAGATCTCGCGCGCCGCCGAGTAGGCCTGCTTCACGTGCTCGCGGAGCTCCTCGTCGTGCAAGGCGCGCTCCACGTAAGGTTTCGCCGTACCGGCCGCGCCGGTCACCTTCTCCCTGGTCTTGGGCATTCTCCGCGTCCTTTCGCTCGCTATCGGCTTCCGAGTGTACCCCCGCAAACGGCCCCGGAAACGACTCTTTTTGGCCGTCCTCGTCCTGCTGGCCGTATCGGCCGCCGGCTGCGGCGGCGGGGGCCGGGCAACCGAGTCGACCGCGGCCGCCGAGATGCAGGACGTGCGCGGGACGGGATTCGGATTCTCGGCGCCGGCGGAGTGGCAGGTCACGCGCTCGGGACGGGGTGCCACCGCCCGGCCGGCGGACGGCCCGGCGCTCGCCTCGGCGACGCTGATCGCCTTGCGCAAGCGGTATCAGCCTGCTCTCTTCGCAAAGACGGCTCATGAGCTCGACCGCGTCACCAGCGCTCTGGCGACGAAGCTCAACGGCAAGGTGATCGCGCGGCGTTCTCTGACCGTTGACGGGATCCGGGCCCGCCAGTACGACCTGGCCTACTCGCGTGCGGGCAGCGGCATCGTCGACCGGATCACCTACCTCCTCCGCGGGAAAGCCGAGTACTACCTCCTCTGCCGGTGGGCCGCCGACGAGGGCGAGCCGGCCGCCTGCGGCCTGCTGACCGGGAGCTTCAAGATCCGCTAGCCGCCTGGCGTTCGGGCGCGGGGTGTGGCCGGGCCGAGACGCCGCCGTCGAGCGCGACGTCGAGCACGTCCCGGACGTTGTCGACCAGCGTGAACTCGAGCTCCTCGCGTGTCTCTTCGGGCAGCTCGCTCAAATCGGCCTCGTTCTCGTGGGGCAGGATCACCCGCTTGAGACCAGCCCGCTGCGCCGCGAGCACCTTCTCGCGAACGCCGCCGATCTGGAGCACCTGCCCGGTGAGCGTGATCTCTCCCGTCATCCCCACCAGCTCGGAGACGGTACGGCCGCTGGCCAAGGAGACGATCGCAGTCGCCATCGTGATGCCGGCGGACGGGCCGTCCTTCGGAACCGCACCGGCGGGTACGTGGATGTGGACGTCGTGCTCGGAGAACCACTCCGGTGTGAGCCCGATCTCCGCGGCGTGGCTGCGCACCCAGGAGACCGCGGCCTGAGCGGACTCCTGCATCACCTCGCCGAGCTGGCCCGTCACCTGGAGCCGGCCCTGCCCCGGATAGGCGGTCGCTTCGATGAACAGGACGTCGCCGCCGACCGAAGTGACGGCGAGCCCGGTCGCTACTCCGGGATCCGACGTCCGCTTCCGCGTCTCGGCGGCGAAGCGGCGCGGGCCGAGCGCCTCCTGCACAGCGTTGCCGTCGAGCGTCGCGCGCTCGGTTTCGCCGGTCGCGATCCGCGTTGCCGTCTTGCGGAAGACGTCGCCGATCCGCCGCTCGAGGTTGCGGAGGCCCGCCTCGCGGGTGTACTCGCGGATGATCATGCGGAGGGCATCGTCGTCGAGCTCGACGTTGTCCGGCTGCAGGCCATTCGCCTCCAGCTGCTTCGGCACGAGATAGCGGCGCGCGATCTGGAGCTTCTCCTCCTCGGTGTAGCCGGAGAGCTGGATGACGTCCATGCGATCGAGAAGCGGCCCGGGGATCGTTTCGAGCTGGTTCGCCGTGCAGATGAACAGGACCTTCGAGAGGTCGAAAGGCAGGTCGAGGTAGTGGTCGCGGAACGTCGCGTTCTGCTCCGGGTCGAGCACCTCGAGCATCGCGCTCGAGGGGTCGCCGCGCCAGTCGGCGCCCATCTTGTCGATCTCGTCGATCAGGAACACGGGGTTCTTCGATTCCGCGTCGCGGATTGCGCGAACGATCGTGCCCGGCATCGCGCCGATGTACGTCCGCCGGTGGCCGCGGATCTCGGCTTCGTCGCGGACACCGCCGACCGAGATGCGAACGAACTTGCGTCCGAGCGTCCGCGCGATCGATTGCCCGAGCGAGGTCTTGCCGACGCCGGGAGGTCCGACGAAGCAGAGGATCGGCCCGGAGACGTCGCCCTTCAGCTTGGAGACCGCGAGGTACTCGACGATCCGATCCTTGACCTTGTCGAGGTCGAAGTGGTCCTCGTCGAGGACGCGCCGCGCCTGCTCGAGGTCGAGGTTGTCCTGCGTGCTCTGCGTCCAGGGAATGGTCAGGAGCCAGTCCAGGTACGTGCGGATGACGCCGTACTCGGCGGCCGCCGGCGGGAGCTTCTCGAGCCGCGACAGCTCGCGCTCTGCCGCCTTGCGCGCGTCCTCGGGCAGATCGAGCTCGGCAAGCCGCCCGCGGAGCTCGTTCGCCTCGGCTTGCTGTTCGTCGCCCTCGCCGAGCTCCTCCTGGATCGCCTTCAGCTGCTGGCGGAGGAAGTATTCGCGCTGCCCCTTCTCCATCTCGGACTGCACCTGCGACTGGATCTTCGTGCCGAGCTCGATCACCTCCAGCTCGCGGCTCAGGATCGCGGAGATCGCGCGCAGGCGACCCTCCGCGTCGGGGGTCTCGAGCAACTGCTGCTTCTCCGCCGGTTTCAGGCGCATGGTGGAGGCGACGAGGTGCGAAAGGGCGGTCGGATCGTCGACGTTCGAGGCCGCGATCTGCAGCTCCTCGGGCAGGTACGGCACCGCGCCGATGATCCGGCCGAAGAGGTTCTGCACGTTGCGTGTCAGCGCCTCCAACTCCTTCGACTCCTCCACCACCTCGGGCACGTCGCTGAACTCGCCGACCAGGTAGGGGTCGTCCTGGACGCGTCCGTCGAGCCTCACCCTCCGCAGCCCCTGGACGAGGATCCGCAGAGTGCCGTCGGGGACGCGGATCAGCTTGTGGACGACGGCCGCCGTGCCGATCTCATAGAGGTCGTCCCAGCCGGGCGAATCGACCTCCTCGGTTCGGACCCCGACCAGCGCGAGCATCCGGTCGCCAGAGACGACGTCGTCGACCAGCGCGATCGAACGCTCCTGGCCGATGGCGAGCGGCGTCATCGACTGAGGGAAGACGACGGTTTCCTTCAGCGGGAGGACCGGCAGGACCGGCGGGATCTGGACGTCCTCTTCGGAGAGCGTGACCTCGGGCTCGAGCTCGCTCACTTCTTGTCTCCGATCGCGATCGAGATCTTGGCGCCGCCGCTCTTCTGGGTGAGCGGGATCACGACGGTCAGCAGCCCGTGCTCGTAGCGGGCCTCCGCCGCGGCCGGGTCGACGTCCTCTGCCAGCGTGATGCGCCGCTGGAACGGCCCGTATTCGATCTCCATTTGGCGGAACGACATGCGGCAGCCCGGTGTCGGACGGCGACGCTCGCCGCTGACGACGATCGTCCGCTCCGTGACGACGATCTCGACGGCGTCCGGATCGACGCCTGCGAGGTCGACGATGACTGTGACGGCCGGTGGCTCATCGGTCCGGAAGCAGTCGACATGCGGGCGAAAACCGCGGCGCAGCCCGGCGAAGCCGGGCACCTGCCACATGTCGGAAAAGAGCTCTTCGAGCTCCTGCTGGAGCCGGTTCGTGTCCCGCTTGTGCATTCGCCTAGGGTACCCGCCGAAGATCGCTCGACACCTCTTGTTAGTAATCACTAACGTAGCAGAACGCGCAGGGATCGAGGCTTGTCCGATCTCCAGTCGAACGTCTTCGGCGTGCCAGGCACGGAAACTCCGAGCACGTCAGGAGCGTCCTCCAGACGTCGGCGTCGCCGCTCGAAAGCTCGCTGAGGAGATGGTCGACCGTCAGACCGTGGTAGAAGTTCGGCCGTGGCCGCCGCGGCCAGCCTGATTCTCTCCGACGGAACCGAGCGTGAGCTCAGGTCGGAGTTCACCATCGGTCGCGCGGAGGACAACGACCTGACGATCGAGCGGCCGACGGTCAGTCGTCACCACGTGGTCGTCACCGAGGAGGGCGACCGTTGGTTCGTCGAGGATCGCGGCAGCTTCAACGGCACGTTCCTGAACGGCAGCCGCCTGCAGCCCGGGATGAAGGTGCCCCTGCGGCACGGCGATCGAGTGGGGCTGGGCGCCGAGAGTGTCGTCTTCTCCGCACCAGGCTCGCTCGTCGACCCGGACGTGACGACGGCGCTCCAGACCGGTCCGCCGGCGCTGACCAGGCCCCTCTCGCCGTTCCAGCGCCAGGTGGTCGAAGTGCTCTGCTCCGGATGGCTCGCCGGCGGCTCGCTCGACGACCTGCCGACGAACGAGGAGATCGCCGCACGGCTGGGGACCCCGGGGGCCACGGAGACGGTGAAGGCTGCGCTACGGCGCGCGTACGCCAAGGCGGGGTTGACCGAGGGCTCGCCGTATTCGAAGCGCCGGGCTCTCTGCAAGATCGCGCGCCAGCGAGGCTGGATTTGAGAGCGCGGAGGCAACCTACGGTTTCCCCCGCGGACCCCCTTCCCTCTGACGCGTCGACCGTTCGACCGCTGCTTTGCCGCGCCCGCCAGGTCGGTCGCGGCCGCGAGAGGAAGGCGACATGAAGGGTCTCGTCTGCGCCGGGGGAGAAGCGACTCGGCTCGGCGAGCTGACGCGTGCCTCGAACAAGCACCTGCTCCCGGTGGGCAGCTGGCCGATGATCTACTACCCGCTCGCGCTGCTCGAGCTTGCGGGCGTTCGGGAGGTCCTGCTCGTCACCGGCAAGGGCCACGCGGGCCAGATGATCGACCTGCTCGGGGACGGTCGATTGCGGGCGCGTGGCTCGGAGACGCTCCTCTTCGATCTCGACCTCAGCTACAAGGTGCAGACAGAACCCGGCGGGATTGCCCAAGTCGTCGGAATGGCACGTCGCTTCGCCGCCGGGGGAGGCCTCGTCGTCGTCCTCGGAGACAACATCTTCGAGTACGCCCAGAGCGAGGCGCTGCGGGAGTGGGGCGCCCGCGCCGAGAGTGCCCAGATCTTCGTAAAGGAGGTTCCCGACCCCGAGAACTTCGGCGTGATCGCCTACGCCGAGGACGGCAGGGTCGTCGACATCGTCGAGAAGGCCGGCGCCGTCGATACGCGCTACGACATCCCACCGTCTCGGGACGCCGTCGTGGGCCTTTACTGTTACCCCCCCGACGTCTTCGACCGGATCGACGCGCTCGCGCCGTCGAGCCGCGGGGAACTCGAGATCACCGACGTGAACCGCTCGTACGCGCAAGAGGGACGTCTCCTCGTCCAGAGGCTGGACGGATGGTGGGAGGACGCCGGCAAGCACTGGCACCATTTCGCCGAGATCGGCCGCCGAATCGAGGAGACCGGAGTGAACAAGTGATCGCCGGCGTCGAGTTGATCCCGCTCAGAATGTTCGAGGACGAGCGAGGGTGGATGTACGAGCTGCGCCGAGAGAGCAAGCTGCCGCAGGCGACTCGCCAGACCAACATCTCGTTCTCGCGGAAGGGGGTGATTCGAGGTTTGCACTTTCACGAGCGGGGCCAGTCCGACCTGTTCGCCTGCCTCCAGGGCAGGGCGCGCGTGGTCGTGCTCGACCGGACGACCGGTGAGACGCTTTGCGTGGACATCGGCGACGACAATCCCGTCGCGGTCTGGATCCCGGGCCATCACGCGCACGGCTTCGAAGCGCTCACGGATCTCCTTTTCTGCTACCACGTCACCGAGGAATACGATCCGGCCGACCCCGACGAGCAGACGCTGTGCTGGTCCGATCCCCGGGTGGAGCATCTCTGGAGCACCCGGTCGCCGATTCTCTCCGAGCGCGACGCCGCCGCGTGCTGATCACGGGTGCGGGCGGCCAGCTCGGCCTTGCGCTCCAGGACGTCTTTCCGGACGCCGACGCACGCACGCGCGAGGCGCTCGACGTCACTGCCGCTAGTCTCGAATACGTCCCGGATCTCGTCCTGCACGCGGCTGCGTGGACGAGCGTCGACGGTGCCGAGTCCGACCCCGACGGGGCCCGGGCCGTGAACGTGCTGGGGACGCGCAACGTGGCCGCCTCGGGTGCTCCGGTCGTGTACTTCTCGACCGACTACGTCTTCGACGGGACGAAGCGCGAGCCGTACGTCGAGTCGGACGAGCCGGCTCCCCTGAGCGCTTACGGGCGCACGAAGCTGGAGGGGGAGCGCGAAGTCCGCGACGGCTGGATCGTCCGCTCGGCGTGGCTCTTCGGCTGGAGCGGGACGAACTTCGTGACCACGATGCTTGCTCTCGGCCGGCAACGGGACGAGGTCGCCGTCGTGGCCGACCAACGCGGCTGTCCGACCTACGTCGGGCATCTCGCCGAGGCGACGAAAGAGCTCGTCCGGCTGCCCCACGGCAGGTACCACGTCGCCGGCGGCGGCGATTGCACCTGGGCGGAGTTCGCGGAGGCGATCTTCGCGGAGGCGGGGGTCGACTGCCGTGTGCGGCCGATCTCGACCGCGGAGCTCGGTCGGCCGGCGCCACGCCCTGCGTACTCGGTCCTGCGGAGCGAGAAGGCGGAGACGCCGCGCCTTCCTCACTGGCGCGAGGGCCTTCGCCGCTGCCTCGAGCGGCTGTCGGCGAATTGACACACATGCGGTGCCTGGCACCGGAGTGGTGACGGAAGAGCGACGTTCTTTTCACTACCCTTAGCCCGATGCGCGTGCTCGTCACCGGCGGGGCAGGATTCATCGGCTCCCACTTCGCGAGACGGCTGGCCGCTCAGGGGGAAGAGGTCGTCGTTCTCGACAAGCTCACCTACTCGGGCAACCGGGCCAACCTCGACGGGGTCGAAGTGGAGTTCCTCGAGGGAGACATCTGCGACCCGGACGCAGTCGGCGAGGCCGGCGCCGGGGCCGACGCGGTCGTCAACTTCGCCGCGGAGACGCACGTCGACCGTTCCATCCTGGGCGCGGCCGAGTTCATCGAGACCGACGTGCTCGGCACCTACGTTCTGCTCGCGTGGGTCCGGACGACGGGCGCCCGGCTCGTCCAGGTCTCGACCGACGAGGTCTACGGCGACGTCCCGGAGGGGAGGAGCTCGCGCGAGGACGATCCGCTCCGGCCCTCCAGTCCGTACTCGGCCTCGAAGGCGGGTGGCGACCTGCAGGTGCTCGCTGCCGTGCGCACCTACGGCGTCGACGCCTGCATCACCCGCGGTGCGAATACCTACGGCCCGAATCAGTACCCGGAGAAGCTGCTCCCGCTCTTCATCACGAACGCGCTCGACGGCGAGCCTCTCCCCGTCTACGGAGACGGACGCCAGCGGCGCGAGTGGCTGCATGTCGACGACCACTGCGCGGCCGTCGACGCTGTTCTTCGGCGCGGCACCGCCGGAGACGTCTACAACGTCGGCGGTGAGGAGCACGAGAACCTGACGCTGACCCATCGGCTTCTGGAGCTGACGGGCGCGAACGCGGATCTGATCCGCCACGTCGACGATCGCCCAGGTCACGACCGCCGGTACTCACTGGACGACACGAAGCTCCGGGAGCTCGGCTGGTCGCCGACCCGCTCGATCGCCGAATCGGGCCTGCCCGAGACCGTCGACTGGTATCGCGACAACCGTGCCTGGTGGGCGCCGATCAAGTCGGGTGCGTACCGCGACTACTACGAGCAGCAGTACGCGACCAGGCTCCAGAGCTAGCGCCTTCCAAACAGGTTTTCGGTTGCGGCTGCCGAACCTTCGAGCAGGAATTCGGTCTGCACACGTTCCTTGCGACGGTGGAGGCCTCGCAACAATGAGCTAGCCTGAGTGCCCGCCGGACGCTGATGCCCCGAGTTCGTCTTCTTCTTGCGCTTGCAATCGCGGCCGCATCGATCGGTGCAGCCGGCGCGGCCACGCAGACCGACGAGACGATTACGGTGACGACCTTCGTGATCAACGGCCGGGGTTGGGGGCACGGAGTCGGGATGAGCCAGTGGGGTGCCCACGGATACGCGCAGCACGGCCTCTCGTACGACAAGATCCTCGCTCACTACTACCCGGGGACGCGTCTTGCCCAGGCGCCCGTGACCCGCATCAACGTGCTCCTCCTGGAGCGGGCGCATCGGCTCTCGCTCTCTTCTCCCGATCCGTTCCGGGTCAAGGACGGCGCCGGCGTGGTTCACGACGTGCCCGCAGGCGTGTACACGCTCGACTGGCACCTCACCCTCCCGCTCGACCAGGCTCAGCCGGCGCAGGCCCTCCAGGGGCCGCTCACCTTCCTCCCGGGCAAGAGCCCGCTCTCGCTCGCCCGTCCCTGGCGCGGGACGTTCCTCATCACCGCGACCGGCAAGACCCTGTCCGTCGTGAACACGGTGTCGGTCGAGTCCTATGTGCGCGGCGTGGTCTCGAGCGAGATGCCGCATGACTGGCCGGTCGAGGCGGTCAAGGCTCAGGCTGTCGCAGCACGCTCCTACGCCCTCGCGCGGCGCCACGGCGGCCCGTTCGACGTCTACGCCGACACGCGCGACCAGGTCTACGGTGGCATTCTCGCCGAGACCGAGGTCGGCGACCAGGCGGTCGACGAGACGAAGCGCCAGGTGCTGCTCTACGACGGCAAGGTCGCGAGCACTTACTTCTTCTCAACCTCGGGAGGCCGGACGGCAGCGGCGACGGATGTGTTCGCGAACGTGAAGCCGACGCCGTACCTCGTCTCGGTGCCCGATCCGTACGACACCGCTTCGCCGTACCACACGTGGGGGCCGGTCGTGGTTCCCGCCGCGACTGCGGGCAAGAGGCTGGCCGTCCCGGGGCTCGCCGAGCTTCGCCCCGTACCTGCGGCAGGCCGGGCCCGCTCGGTCGTCGCGGTCGGGCGTCTCGGTGAAGAGACCGTGCCGGCGGCCGAGGTGCGCCGTGAGCTCGGACTCCGCTCGACGTGGTTCAAGGTCGGCCTGCTCTCTCTTTCCCGCCTCGCCGGGCCGGTGGCTGCCGGGGCGACGGTCACGCTCACCGGCCGGACCGACGGCGTCGACGGGGTGACGCTCGAACAGCGTGCTGCGGGATCGGACTGGCAGGCCGGTCCGGAGCTCGAGCTCCAGGCGGACGGGTCGTTCTCGGTCGATGTGACGGCCTCCGCGACGACGGAGTTCAGGCTCGTGGCGGGCACGGTGCGCAGCGCCGTGCTGCGCGTCTTCCTGGCCGCGTCGTGAGCCGTCGGATCGCGCTCGTTCTCGCAGTCGTGACGCTGGTGGCACCGGCGAGCGCGGCAAGCGTCGCCGGCTTCGTTCCCAGCGATCCGCTCGCGGTCAAGTACCAGTGGTATCTGGAGTCGATTCACGCCTTCGACTACTGGGTTGAGCCGCCGACGACCCTGGCGCCGGTGCGGGTCGCCGTGGTCGACTCCGGGATCGACCTCGGCCATCCCGAGTTCGCGAGCGGGGTGGTGACGGACACGCAGAGCTTCGTGGGCGGCGATGTCACCGATCGCCAAGGTCACGGGACGTTCGTCGCCGGGTTGATCGCCGCCGCCCTCGACAACGGCCAGGGGATTGCCGGGATTGCCTTCCCGGCCCAGCTTCTGGTCGCGAAGGTCGTCCGCTCCGACGGGAAGATCATGCCGGCCGCGGAGGCGAAGGCGATTCGCTGGGCGGTGGACAGCGGCGCGAAGGTGATCAACCTGAGTCTCAGTGCCCTCCGCGACCCGCGCGACCGCAACCTGGACCGGTTCTCCCCGCTCGAGCGGGACGCCGTCGACTACGCGTACTCGCACGGCGCGGTCGTCGTCGCGGCGGTCGGAAACGGCGACGACGCGCCGAAGTCGCCGTGGGACTTCGCCAGCTACCCGGCGGCCCTGCCGCACGTGGTCGGAGTGAGCGCGCTCGCCTCAGACGGGTCGGTGCCTGCCTTCTCGAACCGTGACCGGAACTTCAACGACATTGCCGCCCCCGGCGTCGGGATCGTCTCGACGCTTCCGCGCGTGATGACCGCCGCTCGCCCCAGCTGCGTCGACCAGGGCTACTCGATCTGCGGCCCGTCGAGCTTCCGTCAGGCCGACGGTACGTCCTATGCCGCGGCCCAGGTCTCTGCCGCTGCGGCTCTGCTTCTCGCCACGCGCCCGACACTCACGCCGGATCAGGTGACGTGGCTGCTCGAGCGCTCCGCGAGGGACGTGAGCGCGGCAACGGGCTGCTCCCGCTGCCAACTCCAGCGCGATCCGATCTCCGGCTGGGGAGAGCTCGACGTCACGGCGGCGCTGAAGGCTCTGAGCGGCCCGCTGCCGTCGCCCGATCGGTACGAGGGCAACGACGACGCGGGTGAGATGGCATTCCGGCTGTACGGCCGTTCGCAGGATCTCACGGCCACCCTGGACTTCTGGGACGACCAGATCGACGTGTACGCGGTGCGGCTGCGCAAGGGCCAGACCGTCGCGGTTTCGCTCCGGGGGCCGGCCGGGACCGATACGAACCTCATCCTCTGGCGGCCGGGCACCCGTCACGTCGAGGGCCTGTCGCCGCAGCTCCAGGGCCGGCGCGTGACGAAGTCCACTCGTGGCGGGCCGAACGAGCATCTCCTGTACCGCGCTCGGGAGGGAGGCTGGTTCTACGTCGAGGTCAAGCTGGCGACGGCCGGCGCGGGCGACTACCGCCTGCGCATCTCCAAGAGCGCGATCTAGAGCAGTTCGTCGTCGGGAACGTCGCGCAGCTTTCGCGCAGGGTTCCCGACGACGAGGGCCCGCGCGGGGACATCCTGCACGACGACGGCTCCTGCGCCGACGAAGGCTTCCTCGCCGATCTCGATGCCGGGACAGATGATTGCGCCGCCGCCGACCCGTGCGCCGCGGCGGATCGTCGGCCCCTTGATCAGCTCGTGCCGCCGGTCGGTGCGGCCCATGTAGTTGTCGTTCGTCGTCACCACGCAGGGGGCGATGAAGACGTTTTCCTCCAGCGTCGAGTACGCGGTGATGTAGGCATCCGCCTGGATCTTCGTCAGCGCGCCGACCACCGTGTCGTTCTCGACCAGCGAGCCCCGACCGACGACCACGTCGTCGCCGAGGGTGACCCGCTCTCGGACGCACGCCTGGTCGCCGACGATCACGCGGGCCCCGATCCGCGCGCCGGCGAAGACCACCGCGCCGGTGGAGACGATCGTGCCTGCGCCGAGCTCGGCCGGCGGCAGATCCTCGCGCTTCGCGGTGGATCGCGGCGAGAGGACGGGTTGCTTGCCGACGACCGCGTACTCGAGCACCTTCACACCCTCGCCGAGCACCGTGCCGGGGTAGACGACGGCGGTCGGATGGACGTCAGCGGCCACGGAGGGAGTCCGTCAACTCCTCGAGCGCGCGAACGACCCTGGCGCCGTCTCGCGCCACCTTCTGGCGGTCGCCCTCGCCGTCGACGAGTCGCAGGAAGTGCTCGCACTCGAGCCGGAGCGGCTCCGAGGTGGCGATCTTCGGAATGAAGATGTCGCCGCTGCGCGTCTGCCACTCGCCGTAGGTCTCGGCTCGCTTCCACGGGGCCTTGTCGTAGATCGTCACCTTGCGCTCCAGCTCCATGTCGTCGAAGACCGCCATCCGGTCCCGGCCGACGACGGTCATCCGGCGCATCTTGTGCGGATCGAGCCACGAGAGGTGCATGTGCGCGATCTTCCCGGAGGGGAAGCGCAGGTAGCAGAAGACGACGTCCTCGACGCCCTCGGTGAGGAAGTCGCGGCCGTGGGCGATCGCCTTCTCCGGCTCCTCGTCGAGGAGGTAGAGGATCACCGAGAGATCGTGGACGCCGAGCGACCAGAGCGCGTTCTCGTTCGTGCGCACGATGCCGAGGTTCTGCCGGTTTCCGTAGACGCAGAGGACCTCGCCCAGCTCGCCTGCGTCGATCAGCTCCTTCAGCTTCAAGACGCCCGGGTGGTAGAGCAGCAGGTGGCCGGGCATCAGGACGAGATCGCCGGCCCCGGCGAGCTCGACCAGCTCGTCCATCTCGAGCGCCCGCATCGCCGGCGGTTTCTCGACCAGAACGGACTTGCCCGCAGCGAGGGCGCTGCGGGCCAGCTGGTAGTGGGTGGGAACAGGGGTGGCGATCACCACGGCGTCCAGGGCATCGTCGGCGAGCATCTCGTCGAATTCAGACGTCGCTCTCGCGTTGGGATACCTGCTGGCGAACGCCGTGAGACGTTCGCCGTCCGTGTCGCAGATCCAGGTGAGCTCGGCGAGCTCGTCGAAGTTGCGCGCGAGATTCGGGCCCCAGTACCCGAGGCCCGCCACGCCCACACGGCTCAAAGCTTCCAGACCTTCCCGTTCGCGTTCCGGCCCGTGGCGTTGCGGAAGTCGACCACGAGGCTCGCGTCCTCGACGAGCTTCGCGTAGTCGATGTCGGAGTGGTCGGTGACGATCACGACGCAGTCGTATGCACCCGGCTCGAGCGGCACCGAGCGCAGCCCCTCTTCGGGAAGCTCGGGGACGTACGGGTCGTGGTAGGAGACGTCGGCGCCGGCGTTCCCGATCAGTTCGATGATCTTCAGCGCGGGCGACTCGCGCATGTCGCCGATGTCACGCTTGTAGGAGACGCCAAGGACGAGCACCTTCGAGCCCGCGAGCGACTTGCCGGCGCCGTGATTGAGAGCCTGCGAGATCAACGACCGGCAGTAGTAGGGCATCGACTGGTTGACCTTGCCGGCCAGCTCGATGAACTCGGTCGTGAAGTCGAACTCGCGCGCCTTCCAGGTCAGGTAGAAGGGGTCGATCGGGATGCAGTGGCCGCCGAGGCCGGGCCCCGGCTTGAAGCTCATGAACCCGAACGGCTTGCTGGCGGCGGCCTCGATCACCTCCCACAGGTCGATCTTCATCCGGCCGCAGAGGCGCGCGAGCTCGTTGACGAGCGCGATGTTCACCGAGCGGAAGATGTTCTCGAGCAGCTTCGTGAGCTCGGCTGCCTCGGGCGAGGAGACCTCGACCATCGTGTCGACGGCGCTGCCGTAGATCTCCGCGGCGGCTGTGGTGCACGCGGGGGTGAGCCCGCCGATCACCTTCGGGGTCGACTTCGTCGTCCAGTCGACTCGACCGGGGTCGACGCGCTCCGGCGAGAACGCAAGGTGGAAGTCCTTGCCCGCCTCGAGGCCGCTTCCCTCTTCCAGGATCGGCCCGATCACCTCACGCGTCGTGCCGGGATACGTCGTCGACTCGAGCACGACGACATGTCCCTTGCGCAGGCGGGCGGCGATCTCGCGCACCGCGCCTTCGACGATCGACAAGTCCGGCTCGCGCTGCTTCGAGAGCGGCGTGGGCAGCGCGATCAGGATCGCATCGACCTCCTTCAGCACGTCGTAGTCAGTCGTTGCTGCGATCAGTCCGGCGGCGACGTGGGCGGCGAGCTTCTCGGCGGGGACGTCCAGGATGTAGCTCTCGCCCCGGTTCAGCTGCGCGACGCGGTCCTCTGCGACGTCGACCAGGACGACGTGCTTGCCGGCGTCCGCGAAGGTATCGGCGAGCGGAACGCCGACGTAGCCTGCGCCGACCACTGCTATTTCGGGGTTCATCGCGGGCGAAGGGTACTCGTAAGTGCCTGGGCAACTTTGACCGATGCGTTCCCGTCCCCGTACAGGGGCGGGAGATTCGCGGGCATCTCTGCCGAGCGAGCCGCCTTCATCAGCCGATCCGGGTGGTCGTCGACCAGGACGTTCGCACCGAGCTCGACGGTGTCCACCCATTCCGTGCTCGGCCGGGTCGTGATGCAGGGCACTCCGTACCAGTACGCCTCCTTCTGCAACCCGCCCGAGTCGGTGACGATCACGCGGGCCTGGGAGGCGAGCGCAGCCAGATCGAGGTAGCCGAGCGGCGGGACGAGCCGCACCGGCCCCAGGGACAGGCCCTGCTCGTCGATCGCGGCGCGCGTTCGGGGATGGGCCGGAAAGACGACCGGGCCCTCGATGCCGCCGAGCCCTTCGAGCAGTCTTCCAAGTCGCGGCTGAACGACGTTCGCCTCCCGGTGGAGAGTGGCGAGGACGTAGCGGCGCGGTTCGACTCCGTACTGCGCGAGGGCGGTCGAGCGTTCACGCGCGATCGGCGCGAGCCGGAAGCACGCGTCTGCCATCACGTCGCCGACGACCTCGATCCGTCCGTCGACGCCTTCACCTTCGAGAATGGCGCGCGAGCGCTCGTCCGGACAGAGCAGGAGCTGCGCCAGCAGGTCGGTCTCGACGCGGTTGTGCTCCTCGGGCATCGACAGGTCGTAGCTGCGGAGGCCGGCCTCGACGTGGGCGACCGGTACGCCGGCCTCGGTCGCTGCTCGTGCCCCGCCGAGCGTCGAGTTGGTGTCGCCGTAGACGAGCACCCAGTCGGGCTGCTCGTCCTCGATCGCATCGAGCAAACCAGGTCGGAGCGCAGCGAGCATCTCCTCTCGCGGTAGGCCGCCGACCTCGAGACGGTATCGCGGCTCGCCGAGCCTGAGCTCGTCGAAGAAGACCTGGGACAGCTCCGGGTCGTAGTGCTGGCCGGTGTGCAGCACGACCTCGTCGACCGTGGCTTCGCGCAGCCTCTCGGAGACCGGCCCCGACTTGATGAACTGGGGGCGGTTTCCCACGACAGAGAGCACTTTCACTCGGGCTAGACTACGCAGCCCGCGGGCCGTTAGCTCAGTTGGTAGAGCAGGGGACTCTTAATCCCAAGGTCGAAGGTTCGAATCCTTCACGGCCCATCGCAGAAAGCCCTGCAAATCGGTATTGAACCTCGGCAGTTTGTTTCCACTCTTGAGCGAGTAGAGGCGCAGTGGGCAACGTAGGGGGCAACACGCGACCCTCGCGCGGCGGCAGGCGCACGCACACGTAACCGAGAGGAGCGCGTCGCGGTGCTTCCCGACCCCCACGCCAGATTCGTTCTTGGTGCGGGACTAGGAGGCCGGGGGCGGGGTTGACTTCTCGGCCGGCGCGAGCGCTTCCCCGCCAACTCCACGGCCCGCTGCGAGGGTAGAGGAGGCGCAGCGGTTGGGCTAGTCGCTCATTCGGCCATGTCTGGAACAGACCGTCGCGGGTGCGAGCGCGAGGCGGGGGGAGCGCGTCTGGGGGGCCCGCCCTTCGTGCTTTGCGTTCGCGGAGTAGCGGAAACCCACCGGAGGCTTCGCAAGCCTTCCTGCGAGGCATGTGTCACCTCGCAGGGGCATCTCCCAGAGCTCGTCGAGCGGTAACTGCGCCTCGCGCACGCACATGAGGCGAAGGGAGCTCCGCGAGTAGGCCCTGCTCAGAGACGCGAGATCCGAAAGGAGCTCAAGCGGGAGGGTCTATGGTCCCACCTCGTGGCGCGTCTTGAGGACCTGACCCCAAGTGCTCGGATTCGCGGCGTCCTTCCCGACCGCGCGGTCGGTCGTCGCCAGGCGAGTGGCACGGCACGCAGGCGCTCACGCTCACCTACCGCGACGACCCGGGCAGGGTCGACCACGAGCTCCTCTACCGCGCAAACGAGGCCGCGCTCGAGATCGAGGAGGCGGGCCGCGCCTGGAGCTTCGACGCCGACGGCAAGCTCTTCCGCCTCGCCTCGGAGGCCCTCCGCATCCGCCTCGCGCACCTCTTCGACCCCTACCTCGCCGTCCACACCTCGAACCTCGACCCGCTCCCCCACCAGATCGAGGCCGTCTACGGGGAGATGCTCCCGCGGCAGCCGCTTCGCTTCCTGCTCGCCGACGACCCCGGCGCCGGCAAGACGATCATGGCCGGGCTCTGATCAAGGAGCTCATGGTCAGGGGCGACGTCAGCGCTGCCTGATCGTCCCGCCGGGAAGCCTCGTCGAGCAGTGGCAGGACGAGCTCGCGCTGAAGCTCGGGCTCGAGTTCGACATCATCACCCGCGACTCGATCGAGGCTCGCGCACCGGCAACCCGTTCGCCGAGAAGAACCTCGTCATCGCGCGCCTCGACCAGCTCTCGCGGAACGAGGACGTCCAGGCGAAGCTCGAGCAGACCGACTGGGATCTCGTCGTCGTCGACGAGGCGCACAAGATGTCGGCGCACTTCTACGGCTACGAGGTGAAGAAGACGCAGCGCTACCAGCTCGGCGAGCTGCTCGGCCGGATCACCCGCCATCTCCTGCTGATGACGGCGACGCCGCACACCGGCAAGGCCGAGGACTTCCAGCTCTTCATGGCGCTGATCGACCCCGATCGGTTCGAGGGCAAGCCGCGCGAGGGCGCCAAGGCGCTCGACGCGCAGGGGCTCATGCGCCGGATGGTCAAGGAGGAGCTGCTGACCTTCGAGGGCAAGCCGCTCTTCCCCGAGCGCCGCGCCTACACCGTGACCTACCCGCTCTCGCAGAGGAGGCGCTCCTCTACGCGGAGGTCACCGAGTACGTCCGCGAGGAGATGAACCGCGCCGACCGGCTGAAGGCCGAGGGCGAGGGCCGCCGCGGCAACATCGTCGGCTTCGCGCTCACCGTCCTGCAGCGGCGGCTCGCATCCTCGCCCGAGGCGATCTACCAGTCGCTCCGGCGCCGCCGGGAGCGGCTCGAGACGCGCTTGAACGAGGAGCGGCTCGGCCGGCGTGGCAGCGACGAGGCGATCGACCTCACGAGCGGCCTCGAGCGCCCGAGCCGAGGACATCGACGACATGCCCGACGGCGAGCTCGAGATCTCGAGGAGGAGGTCGTCGACCAGGCATCCGCCGCGCAGACGATCGCCGAGCTCGAGGCCGAGATCGACGACCCTGCGCGGTCTCGAGGCAGCTCGCCGAGCGGGTGCGCCGATCGGCACCGACGGAAGTGGACGCGCCTGCGGAGCTGCTTCAGGACCAGAGGCCGAGATGTTCGACGAGACGGGCAAGCGCCGGAAGCTCATCGTCTTCACCGAGCATCGCGACACGCTCAACTACCTGGCCGACCGCATCCGTACCCTGCTCGGCACCGAGGCCGTCGTCGAGATCCACGGCGGCTGCGCCGCGAGGTCCGCCGCGAGGCGCAGGAGTCGTTCCTCCAGGACCCCGATCTACGTCCTGGTCGCGACCGACGCCGCCGGGGAGGGCGTCAACCTGCAGCGCGCGCACCTGATGGTCAACTACGACCTGCCCTGGAACCCGAACCGGATCGAGCAGCGGTTTGGGCGAATCCACCGCATCGGCCAGACCGAGGTCTGCCACATGTGGAACCTCGTCGCGGACGAGACGCGCGAGGGCAAGGTCTTCGAGCGGCTGCTCGAGAAACTCGACGAGCAGTCGTAGGCGCTCGGTGGCCAGGTCTTCGACGTCCTCGGAGACGACATCTTCGAGGATACCTCGCTTCGCGACCTCCTGATCGAAGCGGTCCGCTACGGCGACCAGCCGGAGGTCCGGGCCCGGCTCGACGAGGTCGTCGACGCCGCGATCGGCGAGAAGCTGAGCAGGCGATCAAGGAGCGCTCGCTTGCTCTCGGAGATGATGAGC
>CAVRBW010000023.1:0-24490 GCA_963719325.1 uncultured Actinomycetes bacterium | reverse complement strand
AGTGGGCGGTGACGGGATCGAACCGCCGACCTCCTGCTTGTAAGGCAGGCGCTCTCCCAGCTGAGCTAACCGCCCGGGCGCCGAAAGCGTAGCGGCCGGGCCGCTAGCCCTTGACCGCGCCTGCGGTCAGGCCGAACGCGATCTTGCGCTGGATCAGCAGGAAGAAGATCACGACCGGGATCGCGGTCAGCGTCGAGCCTGCCATCAGGCCGCCCCAGTCGACCTGGCGGCTCGTCCCGTAGAAGTACGAGAGCCAGACGGTGACGGTCTGCTTCGACTGGTCGTTGAGCAGGACGTAGGCGAAGATGAACTCGTTCCAGCTCGTGATGAAGGCGAAGACCGAGGTGGCGACGAGACCGGGCGCGACGAGCGGGAGCAGGATCCGGACGAAGGCGCCGAGACGGCTCGAGCCGTCGACCATCGCCGCCTCCTCCAGTTCCTTCGGGACGCCGAGCAGGAAGCCGCGCAACGTCCAGACCGAGAACGGCAGGACGAACGTCATGTAGGTGATGATCACCCCGAAGAGGACGTAGCGGTCCTGCGTCAGCCGGTAGCGGCTGAGCACGACGTAGAGCGGGATGATCAGACCCGCCTGCGGAAGCATCTGGATTCCGATCATCAGGACGATGAACCCCTTCCGGCCCGTGAAGCGGAACTTGGCGAGCGCGATCGCGGCGAGGAAGGCGAGCGCCATCGAGGCGACGACGGCGATGCTCACGATGATCACGCTGTTCTCGACCGAGGTCCAGAAGTACGGACGGTTGATCGCGTCGCGGAAGTGCGAGAGCGTCGGGTGGAGCGGGATCCAGGTCGGCTTCAGCCGGTTGATGTCGTCGGTCGGCTTCAGCGCAGTCGAGACCATCCAGAAGACCGGGAAGATCATCAGCACGAACAACGCGAGCCCGACCAGGTTCCAGCCGGCCTGGCCGAAGCGCCTGCGCCTCCGCCTCACGATCCGGCTCCTAAGGTGACTGGTCGTCGCCGCGACCGACATGGCGGGCGCGGCACGCACAGGCTCGCCGTGAGCACCGTGGGAAGGGGGCCCACGGGGGAAACCGGCTGTTTCCCCCGTGACCGGGCCGGCTGTTTCCCCCGTGCTATCACTCGACCTCGCCGACCTTCACCATCTGCCGGACGTAGAAGAGGCTCATCACCGCGACGATCGCCAGCATCAGGATCGAGATCGTCGCCCCGCGCCCGTAGTCGTGGTGCGCGTAGCCCTCGATGAAGAGGTAGACGCCCATCAGGTAGTTGTTCACGTCCACGTGCGAGGCGCCGATCAGCAGGTAGGGCTGGGCGAACACGCCGAAGTCCCAGATGATCGAGAGGCTCGTCAGGATCAGGAGGATCGGCTTCAGCACCGGGAAGGTCACGTCCCGGAAGACGCGGATGGGCCCCGCGCCGTCGATCTGCGCGGCTTCGACGAGCTCGTGCGGTACCTGCGCCAGCCCGGCGTACACCGTCACGACCACGAACGGAAGCGCGCCCCAGACGATCAGTGCCGTGACCATGCTCAGCTGGGAGAACGGCGTCTCGTACCAGTCGTGGTGGAAGAAGTCCCCGATCCGCAACTGGGTGAGGAGGTAGTTCAGGATCCCGTTCTCGAAGTTTGTCATCCAGTACCAGACCTGGACTGCGACGACGACGGGCATCGACCAGACGAGCACCAGCCCGGCTGTGAGCAGGATGCGCACCCAGGTACTGATCCGGACCAGCAGGAGCGCGATCAGCGTTCCGAGCACGATCGTCAGCCCGACGTTCGTGATCGTGAAGACCGCGGTGCGCAGGAGCGTGTCCCAGAAGACGGAGTCGCGCAGGACCGACCCGTAGTTGTGGAGCCCGATCCACTGCCCCTGGTGCCGGATCAGCTCGAAGAGCCCGTACCGCTCGAACGAGAGCCGGACGAGCTGGTAGATCGGGTAGCCGAGGATCAGCCCGACGACTGCGACGACCGGCAGAACCAGGCCGTACGGCGCCCATTGAAACCGGCGGCGCCGCCGAGACGGGAGGGATCTCGTCTCGGCGGCCACCGCCGAATCACGCGGGACCTGGATCGGCGCGTCCCGCAATCACGACTCCTATGACGCGTTCAGCGTGTAGGTGATGTTCTCGCTCGCCGTCGCAGCGGCCTGCTGCACGGAGAGCTTCCCGGTCAGGATCTGCGCGAGCATCGTGCGGAGAATGTTGCCGTTCTCCACGTTCACCCAGTTCTTGGCCGCCGGAACGAACCAGCTGCGGAGCGCCGCTCGCTCGTTGACCTTCGCGGTGTTCAGCAGGCTGGTCGTGTTCGGGATGTTGCCTGCTGCCTGAAGGGCCTTCTCGGCCGAGGTGTTCGTGAAGGCAGCGATCCAGTCGGACCCGAGCGTCTTGTCGGCGCCGACAGGCACGGCGAGGTCGGAGCCGCCGAGGAAGCTCGGCATCACCTTGCCGCCTTCATGGCTGGGCATGACGAACTGAGCGGTCGACGCCTTGTACTTGTCGCCGACGCAGCACGAGAACCATCCGGGACCGACCATCGCTCCCGCCAGGCCCTCGGCGTACACGCTGTACGGAGTCGGCCGCGCCTCGTCCGTCGTCTTGCTGGCGCGCGAGGCGGCCAGGTAGAAGTTCTTGTAGGCGGTCAGGCCCGCCACGGCCTTCTTCGAGTCGAGGACGCCCTTCCACTTGCCGCTCACCTGAGTCGCGATCTTGCCGCCGAAGTCGTAGACGAAGCCCATCGCGACGTACCAGTCGGTGCCGGCGATGTAGACCGGCGAAAAGCCCTTCTTGCCGGCCTTCTTGTCGAGCTTCTTCGCGTCGGCGGTGAACTCGGCGAGGCTCTTCGGCGCCGCCTTGATGCCCGCCTGCTTGAAGAGGTCGGAGCGGTAGGTGACCACGCGCGAGCCGGCGTAGTAGGGCACGCCGTACAGCTTGCCGCTGTACCGGCCCGAGGCCGCCAGGCCCGCAAGCCAGGTGCTCGAGTTCTCGAACTTGTTCGAGGCGAGATCCTGGAACGCGCCTGCCGCCATGTACTTGGTCATCTCGGTGTTGCCCATCTCGATCACGTCGGGGGCGTTACCGCCGGCAAGCGACGCGTCGAACTTCTGGAGGTGCGTGCCCCACGTCTGGTACTGCACCTTCACGTCGACGCCGGGGTGCTGCTTCTGGAACGCAGCGTTCGCGGCCGCGACCACGTCGGGCCAGCCTGTCTGTGCATCGACCTGGAGCCAGACGGTGATGGCGCCGGCCGTACGGTTCTTGGTGGCACCGGCCGCTGTCGACGCGGCGACTGCGAGGACCGCGACGAGCAGGGCAGCGCCAATGATGCGTGCCTTCATCGGTGTACTCCCATCCTGAAGGACGGCCCTCGCCCGCTCCAGGTTCCGGGTGGTCGGCGGAACCACGTGCGAAGCGGCCGTCGAATTGGTTTAGACCAGTCGACCACGGCCCGAGAGTCGCACACTTTCCGCCTACTTGTCAAGACCACTTTCCAGGATCGACAGTTCAATTGGCTTGGATTGGCACATGGCCCGATTCCAAAGGCCGAGTATGGAACGCTTCTGGTATTGACCGATTCAGCGGCGGCGAGGCTCGCGACTGAGCTCGGTGACGACGCGGTAGCGGTCGCCGCGGTAGATCGAGCGCACGTACTCGACCACCTCTCCGGCCCGAGAGCGCGTCGTCCGCTCGAAGAGGAGCGCCGGCGAGTGCAGCGGGACCGCGAGCACCTCCGATTCCTCCTCGTTCGTCACCGTCGACTCGATCGTCTGGAGCCCACCGACGATGTCCAGGCCGTAGCGCCCGGTCAGAAGCTCGTAGAACGAGTGATCCTCGAGATCCTCGGCCGAGAGATTCGGAACGAGCGCGGCCCGCACGTGCAACGTCTCGATCGCCATCGTCTCGTGGTCCGCCAGCCTGAGCCGCTTGATGATCACGACGGGCTCGGACGGCGAGACGTACAGAATTCGGCCCAACCATGCACCCGCGGGGGTCGTGCGCAGATCGAGGGTCTTGCTCGCCGGAACCATCCCGCGTCGCCGCATGTCCTCGGTGAAGGACGTCATCGTCAGCTCCTGGGCGATCTTCGGCTCGCTGACGAACGTGCCGCTCCCACGCTTGCGGACGAGCAGCCCCTCGCGCACGAGATCGTCGAGGGCCGCTCGTACGGTGAGGCGCGAGACACCGAGGTCGGCGCTCAGCTGGCGCTCGGAGGGGATCGCGTCTCCGACCACGAGCTGCTCGATCAGGTCGAGCACCCGCTCCCTTGCCTCGGACTGCTTGGGCGCCGTTACGCTCATCGCCGATCCATCGTACTCGACCGGGCGCACTGGTCAAGACCAGCGAATGTGGCCGAGGCGCTCGAATTGGCACACAGTCAGAACTGGTATTGACCACCTGGATGAGATCTGCGTACACTGGCCTGCGATGACGGCGTTCGAGCAGCTCGGCACGGAGGCGCGAGACGCAGCCGGCGCCGACCTCGATCTGCGGTCGACCGCCGACCTCGTCGAGCTGATGAGCGCCGAGGACGCGACCGTTCCCTCCGCCGTCGCCGAGGCGAGGCCCGAGATCGCCCGGCTCGTCGACGCCGTCGCAGCGCGGCTGTCGACGGGCGGCCGGCTCGTCTACGCGGGCGCGGGCACGTCCGGCCGGCTCGCCGCCCTGGACGCAGTCGAGTGCCAGACGACGTTCTCTGCTCCGGCGGGGTTGGTCGTCGCGCTCGTCGCCGGCGACGGTGCCTCCTCCGCCGTCGCGCAGGAGGCAGCCGAAGACGACGCTGCGGCCGGCGCCCGCGAGCTGGAAGCGCTCGACCTCTCGTCCGCGGACGCGGTGATCGGCATCAGCGCGAGCGGCCGCTCGCCGTACGTTCGCGGCGTGCTCGAAGCCGCGCGCGCCGCCGGAGCCCTGACCGGCTGCGTCGTCTGCGTCCGTGAGGCGGAGGTCGCCGCGCTCGCCGACCACCAGGTGTGCGTCCCGGTCGGCGCCGAGGTACTCGCAGGCTCGACCCGCTTGAAGGCCGGTACGGCCCAGAAGCTCGTCCTGAACATGATCTCGACGATCTCGATGATCCGCCTCGGCAAGACGTACGGGAACCTGATGGTCGATCTGGTGGCGACGAACGCGAAGCTGCGCGCGCGCGTCCGCAGCATCGTCGCCCATGCAACCGGCGAGCCGCGAGAGCGAGTCGACGAAGCGCTGTCTGCGGCAGGCGGCAACGCCAAGGTCGCGATCGTCGCGTTGCTCGGAGACGTCGATGCCGAGACCGCACGAGCACGGCTCGACGGGGCAGGCGGAATCGTCCGCCGGGCGCTGGAGCACCAATGAGGCTCGGCGTCCGCGCTGCCTTGGTCGACGGCGAGATCGTCGCCGGCGACGTCGAGATCCAGGACGGCCGCATCGCCGGCTTCGGCCTGCCCTCGTCGAACGGGCACGGGATCGCCTCACCGGGCTTCGTCGACCTGCAGGTCAACGGCTTCGGAGGCGTCGACTTCCTGGACACGGACAGCGACGGATATGCACAGGCCGGCGAGGCCTTGCTCGAGACCGGCGTCACCGCCTACCTGCCCACGCTGATCACCGCGCCGGAGGAACGCCTCGTCGCCGCCCTCGGGGAGATCGTCGCGGGAGGCGGCGGGCCCAGGATCCTCGGCGCTCACGTCGAAGGCCCGTTCCTCTCGCCGCGCCGGCTCGGCACGCATCCGCCGTCCGCACGGCGCGATCCCGACACCGCCCTCCTCGACCGCCTGCTCGCCGCCGGGCCCGTTCGCCTGTACACGCTCGCGCCGGAGCTGCCGGGCGCGCTCGAGCTCGTCGACCTGCTCGTCGCCCGCGGCGTCACCGTTTCCGCCGGCCACAGCGACGCGACGGCGGACGAGGCGAACGCCGCGTTCGACCGCGGCGTGCGGACGGTGACGCACCTGTTCAACGCGATGCGGCCGTTCACGCACCGAGACCCGGGGGTTGCCGGCGCGTCGCTTGCCCGCTCCGACGTGATCGTCCAGATCATCCTCGACGGCGCGCATCTCGCCCCCGACACCGTTCGCCTCGTCTGGCGGGCCGCCGCAGGCCGCCTTGCGCTCGTCACCGACGCGGTCGCGGGCGCAGGCCTCGGAGGCAACGGCTCCTTCCAGCTCGGGGACGTGGCGGTCGAGGTGCGCGACGGCGTCGTGCGGCGTGACGACGGCGTCCTCGCGGGGAGCGTGCTCACGATGATCCAGGCGGTCCGCAACCTCCATGCGCTGGGCGTCCCGCTCGCGGCGGCGCTCGACGCCGCCACGCGCGTCCCGGCCCAGGTGATCCGCGCGGACGCCGGCCGCATCGAGATCGGCGCAGCGGCCGATGTCGTCGTCTTGAGCGAGGAGCTCGAGATCGAGCGAGTGCTCGTCGGCGGTGAGGCCCATGTTGCGGCCTGAGGCAGTGGAAACGCTGGAGCCTGGAAGCCAGTTCCTCGCGGAGATCCGAGAGCAGCCGCAGGCGCTTCGCCGGCTGCTCGAGCACTCCGCCGAATACGAACGTGTGGCGAAGCACCTACGCGACCGAAATCTCGTCCGGATGGTCGGCCACGGCTCCTCGGACAATGCCGCTGCATTCGGCGTCTACGCCTTCGGCGTTCTTCCCGGCCTGACGGCAGTCCGTGACTCGATCAGCCTCACCGTCTACTACGGTGCGAAGCTGGACATGACGGGCTCGACGGTCGTCGCCCTGTCGCAATCGGGGCGTACCCCGGACGTGCTCGAGTACGTGATCCGCGCACGGCGCGCCGGCGCCTTCACGATCGCTGTCACGAACGACCCCGGCTCGGAGCTCGCGCTCGAAGCCGAGGCGCTGCTCCCGTTGATGGCGGGCCCCGAACGTGCCGTCGCGGCGACGAAGACCTACGTGAACACGCTGGCGGCGCTCGCGCTGCTCGCCGGCCACATCGCCGGGCGGGGAGAGGAGCTCACGCGCAAGCTCGAGGAGGTTGCGGAGCTGCTCGCACGGCACCTCCCGCTGCTCGAGCGGGCTGCCGGGTCGATCGCCGTGCCGTTCGCCTCGATCGGCCGCATGTTCGTGATCGGCCGGGGGCCCGAGTTCGCAACCGCCCGCGAGATCGCGTTGAAGCTGCTGGAGACGTGCCAGATCGCGGCCGAGCCGCTGACCGCGACCGATCTGGCCCACGGCCCGGTCGCAGCCCTCGACCCGCTGTTTCCGGTCTGGGCCGTGGCGGCCGGGGACGCGACGCTTCAGGCGGTTGTGGACGCCACGGCTCGCGCCCGCGCCGCAGGCGCCGCGGTGATCGCGAGCGGCACCGCGGCGGAGGCGCTGGCCGATGCGCAGTACGTGCTCCCCGTTCCGCGCCCGAGCGAGCCGCTGCTCGCACCGCTGCTCTCGGTCGTGCCCGGGCAGCTCTTCGCGGGGGCGGTCGCGCGGGCGAAGGGCCTCGACCCTGATCGCCCGCGCGGCCTGAGCAAGGTCACGCTCGCGCGCTGACCGGCTGGGTCAGGCTCGCCAGCCGCTGACGCGTGCGGGCGAGCTCCCGCTTGCCCTCGGCGAGCGCAGGCCCGTTCACTCCCCAGGCCTTGAGCCGCCGCAGCCGGCTGAGCTGGCCGTCGATCTGCTCCAGCAGCCGCTCCACTTCGAGCTGGTAGCGGCGCCGGTCGTGAACTCGGCGAGGCGGATTCGTCGTTTCGATGATCATGCTGCCTCCTCCAGGACGACGGGTTCCACGTCGATCCGCTCGGGCGCTGCGCTCTGCGGGACCGGTGAGCGGGACTCGACGAACAGGGCGGCGATGAGCGCCCCGACGAGCGAGACGCCGATGAGCACGTAGAAGGCGACCTGGAAGCCGTGCGCGAGCGCTGCGCCGCCGTCAGCTGCGCCGTGTGCTTGCACGTAGTGGCTGGTCGCAGTCGCGGCGATCGTCGTCACCGCGGCGAGGCCGATCGAGCCACCGATCTGGCGGGTAGTGTTGATCAGGCCCGAGGCGACGCCTGCGTCGCCGGGTTGCACTCCGTTCAGGCTGGCGATCGTCACCGGCACGAACGAGAGGGCGAGCCCGACGCCGCCGAGCACCAACCCCGGGAGGATGTTCTCGAAGTAGTTCCCGTGGGCCGGCATTTGCGCGTAGAGCACGCCGGCAGCCGCCGACAGGAGCATGCCGGCGGTCAGAACGCGCCGAACTCCGAAGCGCGTGGTCAGCGCCTGCCCGACGTTCGAGCCGACGGCGATCGTGACGGTGATCGCGATGAAGGCGACGCCGGTCTCGATCGCGGAGTAGTGGAGGACTTCCTGCATGTAGAGGGTGAGCAGGAAGAACTGGCCGAACGCCGACGCACCGATCGTCAGCATGGTCGCGTTGGCCGCCGAGAGCGTCCGCCCGCGGAAGATCCGCATCGGCAGCAGCGGCGCAGGCGAACGCAGCTCGATGCCGACGAACGCGAGGACGAGTGCCGCCGAGGTGGCCAGCAGTCCAACGGTCACGCCTTCGCTCCAGCCCGACTCGCTGGCACGCGTGATCGCATAGACGAGCAGCATCAGGCCCGAGGTGATCGAGACCGCGCCGGCGACGTCGAAATGCCGGTGCGACAGCGACGCCCGGCTCTCGGCCAGCAGCCACGGCGTCACCGCGAGCACGACGAGACCGACGGGCAGGTTGACGAAGAAGATCCACGACCAGCTCAGGTACGAGGTGAGCACGCCGCCGAGCAGCACGCCCGCAGCTCCTCCGCTCCCGGACGCCGCTCCCCAGATACCGAGCGCGATGTTCCGATCGCGTCCCTCACGGAAGGTGGTGACGAGAATCGAGAGAGCGGCCGGCGAGAGCAGCGCACCGCCGAGCCCCTGCAGGGCGCGGAAGACGATCAACGAGCCTTCGGACCAGGCGAGCCCGGAGAGCAGCGAGCTGACCGTGAAGAGGATGACGCCGGCCACGAACAGGCGCCTCCGGCCGAGCAGGTCGGCGAGCCGGCCACCGAGCAGCAGGGCGCCGGCGAACAGAATCGAGTAGGCGGTGATCACCCACTGCAGGCTCTCCTGCGAGAAATGGAGATCGTTCTTGATCGCCGGCAGGGCGACGTTCACGACCGCGACATCGAGGATGACCATGAACTGAGCGGTCACGAGGATCGCGAGGACGAGCCATCGCCTCTGCTCAGATTGGGTTGCGAGCCTCACTAGTTGTCCCCCTTAATCGTTGAGATGTTCAACAATATACAGGAACAACACTTCGGCGCGCTACACTATTTCCTATGACTGTTACTACCCCCCAAACGAAGCCGGCGGCGGTGTTCCCGCGCCTGCCCGACGAGTTGGTTGCATCGACGTCGTTCTTGCTGAAGCGCCTCGGGATGGTGGCCAAGGAGCGGGCGGTCGACGCGTTCGAGCAGCTGGGCGTGAGCCCGTACCACTACGCGGTGCTGCTCGTGCTGGACGGAGGATCGCGCGACACGCAGGGCTCGATCGCCGACGCACTCGGCTACGACCGCGGCCAGCTGGTCGGAGTGCTCGACGAGCTCGAGGAGAGCAACCTGGTCGAGCGGCGCCGGGATCCGAGCGACCGTCGACGACACATCGTCCGCATGACGTCGGGCGGGAAACGCACGCTGACGAAGATGCGCGCGGTCATGAAGCGGCTCGACGACGAGTTCTTCGCTCCGCTCGACGACGCAGAACGAGCCACGCTGCAGGCGATCCTGCTGCGTCTCGCCCAGCAGCACGACACGCGCTGTGCGCAGATGGCGGCCCCTTCGCCGCCCGCCAAACGCAGCGCAGCATGAGCGCCTTCGCCGAGCTGCCGGCGCTGACGCCGGTGCGGATCTGGGACGGCGTCCTCGTGCGCGTCATCCCGGGTGAGCGGGTCGCGTTCGCGATCGTCGAGCTCGATCCCGGCACCGTCGTTCCCGAGCACAGCCACGACAACGAGCAGGTCGGGTTGCTCCTGACCGGCTCGCTCACGTTCCGCATCGGCGAGGAGACCCGCGAGCTCGCTTCCGGCGGCACCTGGTCGATCCCCGCGAACGTCCCGCATCAGGTGCAAGCGGGGCCGGAAGGCGCCGTCGCGACCGAGGTGTTCGCACCGCCGCGGACGGACTGGGAAGGGTTCGAGCGGCTGGAGCCGACCACGCCTCGCTGGCCCGCCTGACGGCTCCCCCTACGCCGCGAGCTTCTTCCAGTAGAACGTCGTATCCGTGAGCGTGCTGTCGGGATTGAGCGCGTAGTCGGGTATCACCCCGGCCCGGCTCCAGCCCATTCGCTCGTACAGCCGCTCGGCGTCGGTGGTGGCGGTATCCAGGGTGAGCAGCCACCGGCCCCCGGCGAGGGCGACACGCTCGAGCTCCGCCATCAGGGCCTCGCCGACGCCTCGGCGCCGCGCCGCCGTATGGACGAGCAGCTTGCTGACGGTGGCCCGATGCGGCTGGTTGGGGAGCGTGTCGACGTCGAGCTGAACGGTGCCGACGACTGCATCGCCGCCCAACGCCGCCGCGAGCACTCGGCATCGCCCTTCGGCGACTGCGTGCTCGACGCGGCGCCAGTACGCGTCTGCGTCGGCCGGGCCGAGGGGATCGAGGAAGCCGACCGAGGCGCCGTGCCGGACGCAGTCGATCAGGATCTCGGACAAGCGAGGACGCACCGCCTCCATCGAGGGCGCGTCGATCGACCAGACCCGGATCGACGCGCTCATCGGCCCGCCCGTTCGATGATCACCAGGTACTCGGCCGGCCCGGATCCCAGCACCTCGAACCGTGTCGGGCGGTCGATGCGGGCGGCGACGCAGTCACCGGGCCCGACGACGAAGCTGCTCTGGCCGAGCGTGAAGCGCACCTTGCCGGCCACGCCGACGATGTGCTGGGCGTAGGCGACGCTCGGCGGCGTCGGGTAGTCGACCACGGTCCCGGCGCGCAGCCGCAGCCGCGCAACCTCGACGGCGCTGAACGCCGTTCGCGGGGAGACCGCCACCCGCTCGACCCCGGTCACCCGGTCGCGCCACCGCGGCTGATCGGCCGCCGAGAGCTGGGTCGCGTCTTCGGTCTCGACCGCCGCCATGAGCGCGGACATGGTGATCCCGAGCCCTCCGCACAGCCGGCCGAGCACGCCGGCCGTCGGACTCGAGGAGGTCGCCTCCACCTTCGCGATCATCGCCTTGCTGACCCCGCTCAACTCGGCGAGCTCGCCGAGTGACAGTCCCAGCTCCAAGCGCCGCGTACGAAGACGCTCGGCCATGCGAGCGTCGATGTCCTCGGACACGATAGTCATCGACCGTACACTATCCGCTACAGCGCTGAGCCCGCCGCCGCCCCCGACGCCTCAAAGGTCGGGCTGCCGGATGCTACGGTGGGGTCAACGAAGAACGGGTCCGGTCCGCGCGATGCGCCTTCCTTACACGTTCACCACAGTAAGGGAGGTTTTTTCATGACAAACGGAACCGTGAAGTGGTTCAACGACGCGAAGGGGTATGGCTTCATTACCCCTGAGGACGGTTCGAAGGACGTCTTCGTCCACCATTCGAACATCGCCGGCGAGGGCTTCAAGTCGCTCGCCGAGGGCGCGCGCGTCGAGTACGAGCAGCGCGAGGGGTCGAAGGGCCCGGAAGCGACGAACGTCGCGCCGGTCGCGTAGCGACCCGGATACGAGCCTGTGACCGCCCAGGCGGTCACAGGCTGTCCGCCTGACCAACGAAGGGAGGCGTTATCGCCGGCAAGGAGAAGGAAGAGAAGGTCGAGGTCGAGGGCGAGATCGTCGAGGCGTTGCGCAACCGCATGTTCAAGATCCGGCTCGACAACGGCTACGAGACGCTCGGCTACACCTCGGGGAAGATGAAGCGGCACCGGATCCGGATGCTGCTCGGCGACCGGGTCAGGATCGAGCTGTCGGCCTACGATCTCAACCGCGGCCGAATCGTCTATCGGCTGGGCTAGCGGGGTGGGGCCGACCGCCGCCTCGCCGAGCACGACAAAGCTCGCGTTCGACAACGGCGGCGCCTTCGCCCACGACACGCGCCGCGAGGTCGACCGGTATCTCGCCGGCCGCGGCGTGCGCGCGGCCGGCCGCCGTCGGCTGTACGTGAAGGCGGTCGCCGCCTACGGTCTGACCCTCGGCTCCTGGTCGATTCTGATCCTTGGGTCACCCGGCCTGGTGCTGGGGATCGCGTGCTTCGCCGGCCTGGTCGGGGGGATCCTGCTCGTCGGGTTCTGCGTCATGCACGACGCAAACCACGGGGCCTCGTTTCGCAGCCGGCGACTCAACCACCTCTTGGGCTGGACAGCCGACGTCACGCTCGGGATCAGCAGCTACGCGTGGCGTGTCAAGCACAACGTCGCCCACCACACCTACACCAACGTCGACGGCTACGACGCCGACATCACACAGACGCCGCTGGCGCGCCTCACACCTGTACAGCGGGCGAGGCCGTGGTACCGGTTCCAGCACCTCTACATCTGGGCGCTCTACAGCTTGATGGTGCTCCGCTGGCAGACGGCCGGCGACCTTGCAGCGTTCCGCCGCGGCAGCATCGGGCACAACGCGCTGAGGTTCCCGCGCGGCTGGGATCTGGCCGGCCTCCTGGCGGGCAAGACGCTCTTCGTCGGCTGGGCGATCGTCGCCCCGCTGCTCGTCTACCCCTGGTGGCTGGCGCTCGCCGGTTACGCCGCCCTTTCGATGATCATCGGCGTCGTGACCGCGACCACGTTCCAGCTCGCCCACTGCGCCGAAGAGGCCGACTTCGCAGCGCCGGACCGGATCGCCGCAGAGCGCCCGCCGTGGGCGATACACGAGGTCGAGGCCACTGTCGACTTCTGCCCTCGCAACCGCGTCCTGACCTGGTTTCTCGGCGGCCTCAACTACCAGATCGAGCACCACCTCTTCCCGCGTATCCCCCACACGCACTACCCACGAATCGCCGAGATCATCCGCCGCAACTGCGCGCTCCACGGTGTCCGGTACACCTGCCAGCCGACACTCCGCGCCGCACTCCGCTCCCACCACCGCCACCTACGCGCCCTGGGCCGCATCGGCCACCGCATCGAGATCGAGATGGGCTAGCGAGTGAGCACCGACCGTACGGTCTCCTGCGTCGCGAATCTTGGGCCTTACCGGGCTCGAGCCGGCAACCCGTCCGAAACCTCGCGACCTCTTGCCCGCCCGATCGGCGCGTAGGATCCCGACGTGGCGGTGGAGGATCCCGGAGGAGTCGCGGCGGCGCTGCCTTCGGCTGAGCGGTCGATCCGCGCTGCCGAGGTGGTCGGCGCCCTCTCGCTCGCGACCGACCTCGGCACCGGGCAGCCGCTCGAGCACGCGTTGCGCACCGCGGTGCTCGCGGTCCGTCTCGGCGAGCTCGCCGGAGCGTCGGCGCAGGAGCTCGCGGACACGTACTACGTCGCGCTCCTCCACGCCTCCGGGTGCACGTCGAACGGGCACGAGGCGACGCAGCTCTACGGCGACGACATCGCGCACAGAGCCGCCTTCTACCTCATCGATCCGACCAACCCTGCGGAGGTGCTCGCCTTCTACCGGGCACACGTCGGGGCCGGCCGGGCCCCGGAGGTCCGCGCCGCGCTCATCGAGGACGCGATCGCCAACGCCGGCCCGAGGGCCCGTGCCGCGTTCGCGACGATGTGCGAGGTGGCGCAGCGGTTCGCGGGGTGGCTCGACCTCGACTCGAGCATCCAGGCGGCGCTCGAGTACGTCTTCGCGCGCTGGGACGGACGGGGATTCCCGGACGCCCGGCGGCGACGCGATCCCGTTGCCGATGCGTCTCCTGCACGTGGCGAGGGACGTCTCCCTCTTCCTCTCCGCTGCAGGCCCGACGAGGCCCGGGCCGTCGTCGAGCGACGATCGGGCGCGGCGTACGAGCCTCGGCTCGCCGATCTCGCCGTGCGGAACTTCGCCGACCTCCTCGCCGAGCTCGACGACGCGCGGATGTGGGAGCAGGCGCTCGCGACCGAGCCGTTTCCGCAGATCTGGATCGCGGGCGAACGGGTCGATGCCGCCTTCATGGCGATCGCCGCGCTCACCGGCCTCAAGTCACCGTGGCTTCGCGAGCACTCGACGGGTGTGGCCGAGCTCGCCGAGGCCGCCGCCTGGCGCATGGGGCTCCCGGCAGCGTCCGTGACGCTCGTGCGCCGCGCCGCGCTCGCGCACGACCTCGGCCGGGTCGGCGTGTCGAACGCGATCTGGGAGAAGCCCGGGCCGCTCGGGTTCGGGGATTGGGAGCGGGTGCGACTCCACCCTCACTTCTCGGAGCGCGCCTTCGCCCAGTCGCCGGCGCTTGCTCCGATCGGGATCCTCGCCGGCTCGCATCACGAGCGCCTCGACGGCTCCGGCTATCACCGCGGCACGCGCGGGCCGGCGCTCGATCAGACGGCCCGCATCCTCGCCGCCGCCGACTGCTACGTGGCCATGCGCGAGGCGCGGCCGTACAGGGCGGCTCTCGATGCGCCGGCCGCAGAGGCGGAGTTGATGCGGGAGGCCGAAGAAGGACGGCTCGACCCGGAAGCTGTCGACGCGGTGCTCGCTGCCGCCGGCCACCTCGTGCGGGAGCGGCCTCGCGAGCTGCCGGCGGGGCTGACCGAGCGCGAGCTGGAAGTCCTCCTCGTGCTCGTGCGCGGCGAGTCGAACCAGGAGATCGCCCAGGGTCTCGGCATCTCGGCCAAGACCGTCGGGCACCATGTCCAGCACGTCTACCAGAAGGCCGGCGTCCGCAGCCGCGCCGCGGCGACGCTCTGGGCCTTCGAGCACGGCCTCGTCCGCACGGCATAGGGCGTTCACCCGATGCCCCGCGGACTTCCGGAGCGCAGACTCGCCGCACCATCGGCGTCGAGCAGCGGCGCCGAGAACCCACAGGAGGAAGACGTTGATCCTGGCAACGACACAGGTCGAGGATTTCGACCGCTTCGTGGAGATCTTCTCGACCAAGGGCGCCGAGAAGCGGAAGCAGCACGGATCCAAGGGTGCGCACGTCTTTCGCGACCCCAATGAGGGCGACCGCGTCTGGGTGCTGTTCGACTGGGACGCGGAGGGCTGGCAGAGCTTCGTCTCCGACCCCGAGGTCCCGGCGATCATGCAAGAAGCCGGGCACAAGGGCAAGCCCCAGGCGGCGGAGCTGAGCGGCCATTACGACGCCTAGCACGTCTCGTGCGGGCGCCGATCAAGGGCCGCTCGACTCGGACGCTGCCGCACGCGAGGCAGGTCATCGCGTGCGGCAGCGATCCCGCGAGCTGCCTGCCGGGCTGACTGAGCGCGAGCTGGAGGTCCTCCTCGTGCTCGTGCGCGGCCAGACGAACCGGGAGATCGGCGAGGACCTCGGCGTCACCGCAAAGACGGTCGGGCACCACGTCCAGCACATCTACCGGAAGGCGGGCGTCCGCAGCCGGGCCGCGGCGACGCTCTGGGCCTTCGAGCATGACCTGATCGGAACCGCCCACCGCCCTACCCGAGACCCCAGTACACCAGTCCGAAGAGGAGAAAATGAAATGGAGAAATCAGCTTCAGCTCATCCGATCAAGATCGGCGTGATCACGGACATAACGGGCGCACTTTCCTTCATGGGCATCGCCAACGCAAACGTGGCGAAGATGGTGATCGACGACATCAATGCCAACGGCGGCCTGCTGGGACGAACGATCGAGCTGTACCTCGAAGACAGCGAAACCACAGATAGCGTCGGGGAAGCCAGGGCAATGAAGCTCGTCCAGCACGATCACGTCGATGTGATCTTCGGTGGCATCTACAGCTCGATGAGGCAAGCGATCAAAGGTCCGGCTGTCGATGAGGGCAAGACTCTCTACGTCTATCCGGAGCAATACGAGGGGCAGGAATGCGACCCGCTCATCTTCTGTACCGGCCCGGTACCGGCGCAGCAGGTCGAACCCCTCATTCCTTGGCTGATGCGCCAAACGGGGGCAAAGAAGTTCTATCTGCCGTCAGCGGACTACATCTGGCCTCACGCGCTGAACGACAAAGTTCGTGAGGTCGTCACCGCAAACGGCGGCGCGATCGTCGGAGAGGAGTACTTCCCCCTCGACCACACCGACTACGCCGAGACCGTCGACAAGATCGCGGACAGCGGAGCAGAGGTGGTCTTCAACACGATCGTGCCACCCGGGCTCACACCATTCCTCGAGCTGCTTTACGACTCTGGCTTCACACGACAGGGTGGATCCCTCGTCTGCACATACTTCGACGAGAATTTCCTGAACCTCGTGCCGGCCGCACACGTGGAAGGTCTGTACAGCTGCCTCGACTACTACCAGGACGTGAGCGATCCATTCAGCGACGACCTGATCAGTAAGTACGACAAGCTCTATCCGGGCAATGCCAAGTTCACTGCCGGGAGTGCGTGTTCAGGCATGTACCGAGGCCTGAAGTTGTGGGAGGCTGCCGTACGAGAGGCAGGCTCGATCGAGCAAGAAGACGTCGTCAACGCGCTCGATCACGCGACGATCTCTGAAGGCCCGGGTGGTCCAGCTGAAATGGTGCCTGGCCAGCATCACGCTCGTATGAACATGTACATCGCCCAAGCAAGAAACGGTCATTTCAAGGTCGTCGAGAACCTGGGACTCATCGATCCAAAGGAACAGGA
Organism: uncultured Actinomycetes bacterium; assembly: GCA_963719325.1. Lineage (GTDB taxonomy): Bacteria > Actinomycetota > Thermoleophilia > Gaiellales > Gaiellaceae > DATBLE01. The sequence continues at coordinate 7,956 of CAVRBW010000023.1, read as the reverse complement.
AATCGGATCCGGCTCCAGGCTTCTGACAGCCTGAGAACGTTCGGTTCGGGCGGGCAATCTCGGAGGCGCATGGCGCCCCGCACGAGGGCACGGCGTAGCAGCGCATCGGTTTGAAAGAGGGTGGTGGACGGTCGGCTGTTCGCCGACCGTCCACCCAAACGAGGGAGAGTGACCGCGGCTCAGATGCCGGCTCGAGCCGTGCAGCGCTCGCCGGAGCGGGTCGCTGCGGCGACGATCGTTCCGTGCGCGCCCGAGAGCACGCGGCGGAGTGAGAACGAGCCGCTGGGAGCGTGGGTCGTTGCGGTCGTCGATGCGACAAGCGACCCGTTCCGGCGCAGAGTGACCTTCCAGGGAACGCCGTTGCGATTCTGGTCGACCTCGAACTCCGCCTCGATGCCACCGTCCTCCCGGCTCACCTTGAGCTTGGCGGTGGAGCTCTGGGTGCAGATGCCGCGCACCCGCACGCCGTCGCCGTCCTTGGCGGATGCGAGGGGTGCGACCGCGAGAGCCGCGCAGCTGATTGCGAGGGTGGCGGCGAGGGTGATGAGGCGAACGTTGTACATCGGTGCTCCTTTCATCGGGGACGAGACGGAGCCTGGAGACCGGTCGGTCGGATCGGCAATGAGACATTGGTCCGGGTGGCCGTTGCGAATGTCCGCCCGGAGGCATGATGGGAAGCCGATGGAACTCCTGCGCAAGAGAGCGAGCCGCCGCCTCGGAAGTCGTCCGCCGACGGCGCGCTCGGTGCTCTTGCGTTTCGGGCTCGGAAGCGCAGCGGCGATCGCCGTGGCCGTCGGCGGGGGCTATTTCGCGCTTCGCTCCGTCGCGATCGACGAGGCGAAGCGCGAGACGCGGACGAAGGTGCAGGAGGCAGGCCAGCTGGTCGAAGCGACCCTCGATGACGGTCTGCTCGCAGGCAAGCCCGCTGCGGCGGGAGCCGTGGACGATGTCGTCGTCGCACGCGTCCTGAGCAACTCGATCGTGCGGGTGAAGATCTGGTCGGCGGACGGTCGCGTCCTCTACTCGGACGACCCGGCCCAGATGGGCGCCCGCTACGCGCTCGATCCCGACCAGCGGCGCCTCCTCCGCGAGGGCGGAGCGCAGGTGGAGGTGAGCGACCTCCGCCGACCCGAGAACGCTCTCGACCGCGGTCAAGGCCGACTGATCGAGGCGTACACTCGGATCCGGACCCCCGCGGGGACGCCGGTGCTGTTCGAGATCTACCAGCGCTTCGGGTCGGTCACGGCGAGCGCGCGGCGCCTGCTCTCGGCACTTGCCCCACCGATTCTGGGCGCGATCGGACTGATCCTGCTCGTCCAGGCTCCGCTGCTCTGGTCCCTGATGCGCAGGCTCCAGCGTGGACACGAGGAGCGCGAGGCGCTGCTCGGGAATGCCGTCGCCGCGTCGTCCCGGGAACGCCGCCGGGTTGCCTCGTATCTCCACGACGGTCCGGTGCAGGAGATCGCCGGCCTCGCCTTCTCGCTCGCGCCGCTGGCCGACGGAGCGGCCGCGCGGGGGGCGCGTGAAGAAGCCGGACTGCTCCGCGCGGCGATCGACCGCCTCCGGCGAACCGTTCGCGACCTGCGCGCGCTGCTGGTCGAGCTGCATCCGCCCCATCTCGCAGCCGTCGGGCTCGAGGCCGCCATCGCCGACCTCGTGAGCCCACTGCAGGCGCGCGGTGCAGCCGTATCGGTCGCGATCGACGGGGCGGAGCGCCTCGGCCGCGAGCAGGAGGCACTCGTCTACCGGGTCGCGCAGGAGGCGGTGCGGAACGTGATCGCGTACGCGGACGCGGCGTCGCTGCAAGTCCAGCTGACGGTCGACACCGAAGCAGCCCGACTCGTCGTCTCGGATGACGGCCGCGGTTTCGACGCCGAGACGCGACAGCACCGGCTCGCGGAAGGCCACCTCGGCCTGTCGCTTGTCGAGGAGCTCGCGCGGCAGTCCGGCGGAAGCCTCGAGGTCAGGTCGACCGAAGGTGCAGGCACGCAGGTCGAGCTCGTGGTGCCGAGACGGTGATCCGCGTCGCCATCGCCGACGACCACGGCGTCCTCCGCGACGGGCTGGCGACCGTGATCGCCGCCCAACCGGACCTTGAGCTGGTCGGCACCGCCGCCGATGGAGCGGAGGCGGTCGCGATCTGCAGATCGGTGGCGCCCGACGTCATGCTGATGGATCTCGAGATGCCCGTCGTCGACGGGATCGAGGCAACGAGAGCGATTCACGCGGAGGTGCCGGGGACTGCCGTGCTGGTTCTCACCTCCTTCTCGGATCGGCGGCGAATCACCGGAGCGCTCGACGCAGGCGCGGTCGGCTACCTGCTGAAGGACGCATCGGCGGAGGAGGTCGTTCGGGGCATCCGCACGGCAGCGCAGGGCGGCTCGCCGCTCGATCCCCGGGCGGCGAGATCGCTGCTGGAGGCGAAGAGCGCGCCCGACCCGCTCGCCGACGTCTCGCCGCGCGAGCGCGAGGTGCTTGCCCTGCTCCTCGACGGGATGCCGAACAAGCTGATCGCGCGGCGGCTCGGCATCAGCGAGAAGACGGTGAAGTCCCACCTGACGAGCATCTTCCGGCGGATCGGCGTCACCGACCGCGTCCAGGCCATCCTGTGGGTAGAGCGGCAAGGGCTCCGCAGCGACCTCGAACCGTAGGCGATGCGACCAAAGTCCCGTTGCGGCCCAGGCCCCGACTCCGCAGACTGCCTGTGTGACCCGCGTTCCGGCTCCACATGGGATCAGCAGCCGTCTGCTCGTGCTCCTCTTCGGAGTCGGCATGGTGTTGCTCCTCGCTGCTCGGACCGGGGCGGCAGTCGCGAAGGACGGCCCCGGCGACGTGCGCGTCACCGGTGTCTGCGGCAGCGGCGCAACCTCGAAGCTGAGGTTGAAAGGCGATGACGACGGCATCGAGCTGCGGTTCGAAATCGAACACAGCCGCCCAGGCGTCGCCTGGCGCGTCGTGCTCGTCCACGAGCGCCGGATCGCCTGGAAAGGAACCGTCAGGACCAGCCGGCGAAACGGCTCGTTCGAGCTCAGGCGAACGCTCCGGGATCTCCCGGGCGCCGACGTGGTCGCGGCGCGCGCCTGGGGCCCACGAGGGCTCACCTGCCGAGCGGATGCCACGCTCCCCGGCTCCTAGCACGCACCGTCCTGCCCGTGCCACCGCTCCGCCGCGACACGGGCGCGGCGAGCGTTTGCCCCTCATGAGACAGCTTTCAAATCCTGGTAAGGCAAGTCCTCAGCCTTGGACCTCAACGGTCAGGCCGCCTTGACGATCACCCCTGGCAAATCCTCGAACCCCGCCGCGTCGGAGGTGACGACTGTTCGCCCTCGAGCCAGCGCCGTCGCCGCGATGATCAAGTCATGGGCTCCTCTGGGCCGACCCGATCTACGCGTGTGCGCAAGTAACCGCGCGTGAGCTCGGGCCACCTCTGAGTCGTACGACTCACTCGGGATCGTTGCCAGAACCCGGGTGACGTACCGTTCCCGCGCCTTCCGACGCCGCCGATCTCCAAACTCGATACCGACAAGCAACTCCGCCACGGTGACCGCCGCCATCGCCACGTCGTCCTCGTCGCCGACCACGTCGTCGAGCGCTCTGCCGTGCCGCTCGGCGTCGATCAGGATCGTGGTGTCGAGGATCAGTCTTTCCAGTACCGCTCCTCGACCTGGAGGGCCGCCCGAATCCGCTTGACCTCGTCGACCCAGGCCGCATCATCGGGAGCCGCTCGCAGAAGTTCCTTCACTGTTGCCCCTCGCCCCGCGCCGGCCGGCCCGATCCGGGCCACCGCACGGCCACGGCGCACGACGACGAACGTCTCCCCCCGCGACTCGACTGCGTCGAGAACGTCGGCGAACTTCCGCGCAGCCTCGGTAGCGGTCACGCTCTTCATGAGATCAGATTATCAGATCCGGAGTGATTTGCCCCTCATGAGACAGCTTTCAAACAGTGCAGGGGATGTCCACGTGCTTATCCGCAGTGAATTCCGCCGCCACTAACCCACCCTGGTCGGCGATGAAGTCCCAGATCGGGTTGTATGACGAAAGAGGCCCTCCTGGGAGGGCCTCGAGACGTCGGGTACGTTCGCGCTTCCGGCCCGGGCCGAGCGGCTACTTGAGGACGAGCGACAGGTCGTCGGCGCCGGCAAGGTTGTAGTTGGCGTGGTCGGTGAAGGTGACTACGACCACGACGGTTGTCGCACCCGGTGGAACGGTTCCCGTTCGGGTGCGGAAGGCCATGTCGGTGCCCCCTATCGTTGTGTCGGGCCCGATCCTGAGCGCCGCGAGCGTCTTCCCGGAGGCGTCCGCAAACTGCGCCCGGACCTGGGCGGTGTTCGAGCTGTAGTTCCCGAGCCAGCCGCTCAGAGTCGCCTTGTGGCGAGCGGCTCCGGCCGGAAGCTTGATCGTTTGCGTGCCGATGCTCGCCGGTGCGGTTGTGGCAGCTCTCGTCGTTCCGCCGAAGAAGTAGTTCTTGCCGCGGGTCTTCGACCCCTTGGACGTGGCAGTGAACCAGCCGATGCCGAACCCGGTGTAGGCGGCGGCGCCGAACTGGCCCGCGGTGGACGTCCAGTGCGGCACGCCTCCGACCTCGCCAGGGGCATTCTGCCCGCGCCCGCCCTCGGCTCCGGGGTTCAGGATCAGGTTCTTGCCGCAGAACGCGCACGCCGAGGATGTCGCGGAACCCGTCCCCACGAAAGCGAGCGCGGCGACGGCGGCGATTGCGGTCGCAGCCCAGGCTCGACGGTTAGATTGGTTCTGCCGGCCCGGATGTCTTCTGGCTCGAGTCGTCATCGTTCCTCCCATCGTCGTGGCCTCGTAAGCGTGAGATCACGGGATTGAAACGCCGGCGCGCATAGAACTCGCATAGCCGTCCGCTCGTAGTCTGCGCCTAGAATCGAGAGCGGCGCGTGGGACGGGCGGATCGCATGGAATTTCGGGTGCTCGGTCCGCTGGACGTCCTCGTTGACGGCCGGCCGGCCGCGCTGAGCGCGCCGCGGCCTCGAGCGCTCCTCGCAGGGTTGCTCGTGCGAGCTGGACAGGTGGTGCCGGCCGACGTCCTGGCGGACGTCGTGTGGAACGGAAACAGTCCCGCCTCGGCTTCGAGCGTACTCCGCATGTACGTCACACAGCTGCGCCGGGCGCTCGGGAGTGATCGCATCGTCACGAGGCCACGCGGGTATCTGCTCGTCGTCGACGACGGGGAGCTCGATGCGACTCGCTTCGAGGGGCTGTTCGCAGACGCTCGCAGGACGCTTGCGGGCGGAAACCCGCGGCTTGCCCGGAGCCTCTGCGCCCGGGCGCTCGACCTCTGGCGTGGTAACGCCTACTCGGACACCGACAGGGAGGGATCCGTCGGCTATGAGGCCTCCCGGCTCGACGAGCTCCGACTCGAGTGCCTCGAGAGTCGGATCGAGGCGGATCTGCGCCTTGGACGCCAGGACGGCGTTCTGGCTGAGCTACGGCAGCTCGTCGCCCTGCATCCGCTCCGCGAGAACTTCCGCTGCCAGCTCATGCTCGCTCTCTACCGCTCGGGCCAGCAGGCTGACGCACTCGCCTGCTTCCGGGAGGGTCGGACGGCACTTCTGGATGGGCTCGGTCTGGAGCCCGGACCGAGACTCCGCGAGCTCGAGCGCAGGATCCTCGAGCAGGATCCGACACTCGACAACGACGGCTCCGACCATCGGCCCGCCAGGCTGCCGCTGCCGGCAACTCGAACGATCGGGCGCGACCGCGAGCTTGCCGAGATCGGCCGCCAACTACTCGATCCTCGCACGAGGCTTCTCACCCTCGTCGGTCCAGGTGGGATCGGCAAGACACGGCTCGCGATCGAGGCGGCGCGGGCACTCGACGAGGAGGTCGCCGACGGCGCGTTGGTCGTCGACCTTTCGTCGGTCGCCGACTCGCGGCTCCTGCTGCCGACCGTCGGACGAGCTCTCGGGCTCCGCGAAGGCGCCAAATCCTGGGCTGAGCTGCTCGCCGACCACCTTCGCGACCTCGAGCTCCTGCTCGTGCTCGACAACCTCGAACATCTCGTCGACGGCGTCGAAGCAGTCGCCGACCTGGTCAGGGGAGCGCCCCGACTAACCGTCCTGGCCACGAGTCGGCGGCCGCTTCGGCTCACGGCCGAGCTCGTTCGCGAGGTTGGGCCCCTCGACGAACCCGCGGCACTCGAGCTGCTCGTCGAGCGCGCGGCCGCTGCCGGCGCCGAGGTCGATCCGAGCTGGGCGGAGCTCAAGAGCGTCAACGAGCGACTCGACGGGCTTCCGCTCGCGATCGAGCTCGCCGCGCCCTGGTTTCGCTCCGTGTCGGCGAACGAGCTCGTGCGGCTGCTCAACTCACGTCTCAGTGTCCTCGGTCGCGCCCCCCGCGACGCTCCGGCCAGACACAGGACGATGCGGTCGGCAATCGACTGGAGCTTCGAGCTGCTGACGCTTGCCGCTCAGCGGCTCGCCGGCCGGCTCTCGCTCTTCCACGGCGAGTTCACGATCGACGCAATACGCGCCGTAGGAGGCATCGACTCCGTCGCCGAACCCCTCGACGAGCTCGTCGACGCGAGCATCGTCCATTCGGCAGACGGGCGCTACCACCTGCTCGAGGTCGTTCGCGAGTACGCGGCCGAGCTGCCGTCGGCTGACGACGAGGGACGCGACTTGCACGCCGCCTTCTTCGTCGCATTCGCCGAGGCAGCCGAGGGCGAGCTTGCCGGCGTCGACCAGGGCGCATGGCTCGACCAGCTCGAATCCAACCACGACAATCTCCGAGCGGCTCTCGACCGGCTCGTCCAGTCCGGCGACCCCGCCGGCGAGCTCAGACTCGCCGCAGCCCTGGGGCGCTTCTGGTACATCCGGGGATATCTGAGCGAAGGGCTCGAGCGGCTGCAGGCCGCCATCGAGCGCGCTCGCAGCGGCCAGGAGCCAGCGCTCGCGAGGGCGCTGCGAACCGCATCCGCGCTCGCGCTCTTGCGGGGCGACTATCCGCTCGCACGTTCATTCGCGGAACGCGCCCGCGATCTTTATCTGAGCCTCGGCGAGGAATCCGGTGTCGTCCGCTCGCTCAGCAACCTTGGCGCCATCCTCCATGCGCAGGGTGATCTAGGGACAGCGGCGGCCACACTGGACGAATGTGTTCGCCTCAGCGAGCTGCTCGGAGACGAACGGCTTACGGCGCTTGCGCGCAACAACCGAGGTGATGTGGCGCTCTCGCAGGGCGATCTCGAGACTGCCTCGGACCAGTTCACACGCAGTCTCGCCTATCTCCGGGCCGCGAACGACGTCGCAAACCTGGCGCGCTGCCTTTACAACCTGGGCGCAGTGGCGGTCGAGCAAGGCCGACTCGACGACGCCGAGCTGCTGCTCGGCGAGAGTCTCGATCTCTCCCATCGTGTCAACGACAGCGAAGACCTCGCCTGGTGCCTGATCGCGTTCGCAGGGATCGCTGCGGTGACCGAGCGGTACGCCGAGGGGACCATGCTGCTCAGCTGTGCGCGCTCGCTGCTCGACCGAATCGGCGCGACGATGAAGCCCTTCGAGCAAGGCTCGTTCGAGCGGACGAGCTCCCGACTGCGGAGTGCACTCGGCGAAGCCCAGTTCGACCAGGCGTTCGCAGCCGGAGCCCAGCTCACGACGGACGACGCGCTCCACCTTGCCCGTTCCCGAGAAGTCTCAAGGACTCCCAATCTGGGGACACCCCAGCCATGACCGTGCTCTTCGTCATCGTCTCGGTCGTCGGCGCGATCAGCGTCGCGACCGTCGTTGCGATGTTCCTCTGGGCCGCACGCGAAGACGGACGCGGCCAGGAGCGCCTCGAGGCCCTACTCCGCCGCAGCCGCTACTAGGCGCCCCTCGGCCGAGGGCGGTGGCGACGATTGCGACCAGCGCGACCACCTGGGCAGCGGCTGCACCTCGAGGCCAAATAGCACTGTCACCACCTTTCGCTCTTCGCGCGCGGGACGCGAATGGAA
>CAVRBW010000022.1:0-107180 GCA_963719325.1 uncultured Actinomycetes bacterium | reverse complement strand
GCCAGCGGCGTCTGTGTGATGTCGGCGTCGTAGCCGTCGACGTTGGTGTAGGTGTGGTGGGCGACGTTGTGCTTGACACGCCACGCGTAGCTGCTGATCCCGAGCGTGACGTCGGCTGTCCAGCCCAAGAGGTGGTTGAGCCGCCGGCTGCGAAACGAGGCCCCGTGGTTTGCGTCGTGCATGACGCAGAACCCGACGAGCAGGATCCCCCCGACCAGGCCGGCGAAGCAGGCGATCCCCAGCACCAGGCCGGGTGACCCAAGGATCAGAATCGACCAGGAGCCGAGGGTCAGACCGTAGGCGGCGACCGCCTTCACGTACAGCCGGCGGCGGCCGGCCGCGCGCACGCCGCGGCCGGCGAGATACCGGTCGACCTCGCGGCGCGTGTCGTGGGCGAAGGCGCCGCCGTTGTCGAACGCGAGCTTTGTCGTGCTCGGCGAGGCGGCGGTCGGCCCCACCCCGCTAGCCCAGCCGATAGACGATTCGGCCGCGGTTGAGATCGTACGCCGACAGTTCGATCCTGACCCGGTCGCCGAGCAGCATCCGGATCCGGTGCCGCTTCATCTTCCCCGAGGTGTAGCCGAGCGTCTCGTAGCCGTTGTCGAGCCGGATCTTGAACATGCGGTTGCGCAACGCCTCGACGATCTCGCCCTCGACCTCGACCTTCTCTTCCTTCTCCTTGCCGGCGATAACGCCTCCCTTCGTTGGTCAGGCGGACAGCCTGTGACCGCCTGGGCGGTCACAGGCTCGTATCCGGGTCGCTACGCGACCGGCGCGACGTTGGTCGCTTCCGGGCCCTTCGACCCCTCGCGCTGCTCGTACTCGACGCGCGCGCCCTCGGCGAGCGACTTGAAGCCGTCGCCGGCGATGTTCGAATGGTGGACGAAGACGTCCTTCGAACCGTCCTCAGGGGTAATGAAGCCATACCCCTTCGCGTCGTTGAACCACTTCACGGTTCCGTTTGTCATGAAAAAACCTCCCTTACTGTGGTGAACGTGTAAGGAAGGCGCATCGCGCGGACCGGACCCGTTCTTCGTTGACCCCACCGTAGCATCCGGCAGTCCGACCTTTGAGGCGTCGGGGGCGGCGACGGGCCAGCGCTGTAGCGGATAGTGTACGGTCGATGACTATCGTGTCCGAGGACATCGACGCTCGCATGGCCGAGCGTCTTCGTACGCGGCGCTTGGAGCTGGGACTGTCACTCGGCGAGCTCGCCGAGTTGAGCGGGGTCAGCAAGGCGATGATCGCGAAGGTGGAGGCGACCTCCTCGAGTCCGACGGCCGGCGTGCTCGGCCGGCTGTGCGGAGGGCTCGGGATCACCATGTCCGCGCTCATGGCGGCGGTCGAGACCGAAGACGCGACCCAGCTCTCGGCGGCCGATCAGCCGCGGTGGCGCGACCGGGTGACCGGGGTCGAGCGGGTGGCGGTCTCCCCGCGAACGGCGTTCAGCGCCGTCGAGGTGGCGCGCCTGCGGCTGCGCGCCGGGATCGTGGTCGACTACCCGACGCCGCCGAGCGTCGCCTACGCCCAGCACATCGTCGGCGTGGCCGGCAAGGTGCGCTTCACGCTCGGCCAGAGCAGCTTCGTCGTCGGGCCCGGTGACTGCGTCGCCGCCCGCATCGACCGCCCCACACGGTTCGAGGTGCTGGGATCCGGGCCGGCCGAGTACGTGGTGATCATCGAACGGGCGGGCCGATGAGCACGTCGATCCGGGTTTGGACGATCGACGCACCCTCGATGGAGGCGGTGCGTCCTCGCTTGTCCGAGATCCTGATCGACTGCGTCCGGCACGGCGCCTCGGTCGGCTTCCTCGATCCCCTTCGTCCGGCCGACGCAGACGCGTACTGGCGCCGCGTCGAGCACGCAGTCGCCGAAGGGCGATGCCGAGTGCTCGCGGCGGCGTTGGGCGGCGATGCAGTCGTCGGCACCGTTCAGCTCGACGTCGACACGCTCCCCAACCAGCCGCATCGGGCCACCGTCAGCAAGCTCCTCGTTCATACGGCGGCGCGGCGCCGAGGCGTCGGCGAGGCCCTGATGGCAGAGCTCGAGCGTGTCGCCCTCGCCGGGGGCCGGTGGCTGCTCACCCTGGATACCGCCACCACCGATGCCGAGCGGCTGTACGAGCGAATGGGCTGGAGCCGAGCCGGGGTGATACCCGACTACGCGCTCAATCCCGACAGCACGCTCACGGATACGACGTTCTACTGGAAGAAGCTCGCGGCGTAGGGGAGGTCAGGCGGGCCAGCGAGGCGTGGTCGGCTCCAGCCGCTCGAACCCTTCCCAGTCCGTCCGCGGCGGCGCGAAGACCTCGGCCGCGACGGCGCCTTCCGGCCCCGCTTGCACCTGATGCGGGACGTTCGCGGGGATCGACCAGGTGCCGCCGGAAGCGAGCTCGCGGGTCTCCTCGCCGATGCGGAACGTGAGCGAGCCGGTCAGGAGCAACCCGACCTGCTCGTTGTCGTGGCTGTGCTCGGGAACGACGGTGCCGGGATCGAGCTCGACGATCGCGAACGCGACCCGCTCACCCGGGATGACGCGCACGAGGACGCCGTCCCAGATCCGCACCGGCGTCAGCGCCGGCAGCTCGGCGAAGGCGCTCATGCTGCGCTGCGTTTGGCGGGCGGCGAAGGGGCCGCCATCTGCGCACAGCGCGTGTCGTGCTGCTGGGCGAGACGCAGCAGGATCGCCTGCAGCGTGGCTCGTTCTGCGTCGTCGAGCGGAGCGAAGAACTCGTCGTCGAGCCGCTTCATGACCGCGCGCATCTTCGTCAGCGTGCGTTTCCCGCCCGACGTCATGCGGACGATGTGTCGTCGACGGTCGCTCGGATCCCGGCGCCGCTCGACCAGGTTGCTCTCCTCGAGCTCGTCGAGCACTCCGACCAGCTGGCCGCGGTCGTAGCCGAGCGCGTCGGCGATCGAGCCCTGCGTGTCGCGCGATCCTCCGTCCAGCACGAGCAGCACCGCGTAGTGGTACGGGCTCACGCCCAGCTGCTCGAACGCGTCGACCGCCCGCTCCTTGGCCACCATCCCGAGGCGCTTCAGCAAGAACGACGTCGATGCAACCAACTCGTCGGGCAGGCGCGGGAACACCGCCGCCGGCTTCGTTTGGGGGGTAGTAACAGTCATAGGAAATAGTGTAGCGCGCCGAAGTGTTGTTCCTGTATATTGTTGAACATCTCAACGATTAAGGGGGACAACTAGTGAGGCTCGCAACCCAATCTGAGCAGAGGCGATGGCTCGTCCTCGCGATCCTCGTGACCGCTCAGTTCATGGTCATCCTCGATGTCGCGGTCGTGAACGTCGCCCTGCCGGCGATCAAGAACGATCTCCATTTCTCGCAGGAGAGCCTGCAGTGGGTGATCACCGCCTACTCGATTCTGTTCGCCGGCGCCCTGCTGCTCGGTGGCCGGCTCGCCGACCTGCTCGGCCGGAGGCGCCTGTTCGTGGCCGGCGTCATCCTCTTCACGGTCAGCTCGCTGCTCTCCGGGCTCGCCTGGTCCGAAGGCTCGTTGATCGTCTTCCGCGCCCTGCAGGGGCTCGGCGGTGCGCTGCTCTCGCCGGCCGCTCTCTCGATTCTCGTCACCACCTTCCGTGAGGGACGCGACCGGAACATCGCGCTCGGTATCTGGGGAGCGGCGTCCGGGAGCGGAGGAGCTGCGGGCGTGCTGCTCGGCGGCGTGCTCACCTCGTACCTGAGCTGGTCGTGGATCTTCTTCGTCAACCTGCCCGTCGGTCTCGTCGTGCTCGCGGTGACGCCGTGGCTGCTGGCCGAGAGCCGGGCGTCGCTGTCGCACCGGCATTTCGACGTCGCCGGCGCGGTCTCGATCACCTCGGGCCTGATGCTGCTCGTCTATGCGATCACGCGTGCCAGCGAGTCGGGCTGGAGCGAAGGCGTGACCGTTGGACTGCTGGCCACCTCGGCGGCACTCGTCCTCGCGTTCGTCGGCATCGAGCTGCGTTCGCCTGCGCCGCTGCTGCCGATGCGGATCTTCCGCGGGCGGACGCTCTCGGCGGCCAACGCGACCATGCTGACGATCGGTGCGTCGGCGTTCGGCCAGTTCTTCCTGCTCACCCTCTACATGCAGGAAGTCCTCCACTACTCCGCGATCGAGACCGGCGTCGCCTTCATCGCGATCACCGTCACGATCGCCGTCGGCTCGAACGTCGGGCAGGCGCTGACCACGCGCTTCGGAGTTCGGCGCGTCCTGACCGCCGGCATGCTCCTGTCGGCGGCTGCCGGCGTGCTCTACGCGCAAATGCCGGCCCACGGGAACTACTTCGAGAACATCCTCCCGGGGTTGGTGCTCGGCGGCGTCGGGCTCGCCCTCTCGTTCGTGCCGGTGACGATCGCCAGCCTGAACGGAGTGCAACCCGGCGACGCAGGCGTCGCCTCGGGCCTGATCAACACCACCCGCCAGATCGGTGGCTCGATCGGCCTCGCCGCGGTGACGACGATCGCCGCGACTGCGACCAGCCACTACGTGCAAGCACACGGCGCAGCTGACGGCGGCGCAGCGCTCGCGCACGGCTTCCAGGTCGCCTTCTACGTGCTCATCGGCGTCTCGCTCGTCGGGGCGCTCATCGCCGCCCTGTTCGTCGAGTCCCGCTCACCGGTCCCGCAGAGCGCAGCGCCCGAGCGGATCGACGTGGAACCCGTCGTCCTGGAGGAGGCAGCATGATCATCGAAACGACGAATCCGCCTCGCCGAGTTCACGACCGGCGCCGCTACCAGCTCGAAGTGGAGCGGCTGCTGGAGCAGATCGACGGCCAGCTCAGCCGGCTGCGGCGGCTCAAGGCCTGGGGAGTGAACGGGCCTGCGCTCGCCGAGGGCAAGCGGGAGCTCGCCCGCACGCGTCAGCGGCTGGCGAGCCTGACCCAGCCGGTCAGCGCGCGAGCGTGACCTTGCTCAGGCCGCGCGGGCGATCAGGGTCGAGGCCCTTCGCCCGCGCGACCGCCCCCGCGAAGAGCTGCCCGGGCACGACCGAGAGCAGCGGTGCGAGCAGCGGCTCGCTCGGGCGCGGAACGGGGAGCACGTACTGCGCATCGGCCAGCGCCTCCGCCGCGGTGCCGCTCGCGATCACCGCGGCGCCTGCGGCGCGGGCGCGAGCCGTGGCGTCCACAACCGCCTGAAGCGTCGCGTCCCCGGCCGCCACGGCCCAGACCGGAAACAGCGGGTCGAGGGCTGCGACCGGGCCGTGGGCCAGATCGGTCGCGGTCAGCGGCTCGGCCGCGATCTGGCACGTCTCCAGCAGCTTCAACGCGATCTCGCGGGCGGTTGCGAACTCGGGCCCCCGGCCGATCACGAACATGCGGCCGATCGAGGCGAACGGCACGGCGATCGACCCGGCAGCCCGCTCGAGCAGCGGGAGGTGCCGTGCGAGCAGCTCCGCAACCTCCTCGAGCTTGCGCGTGAGCTCCTCTCCCCGCCCGGCGATGTGGCCGGCGAGCAGCGCGAGCGCCGCCAGCGTGTTCACGTAGGTCTTCGTCGCCGCGACGGCACGTTCGGGGCCCGCCATCAACGGGAGCAGCGCCTCGGCTTCGAGCGCGAGCTCCGAGCCGGGGTCGTTCGTGACCGCGATCGTGAAGGCGCCGGCGCGCCGTGCGCGGATCACGTACTCGAGCACGTCCGGGGTACGCCCCGATTGCGACAGGGCGACGACCGTCGAGCCCGTCATGTCCAGCTTCGCACCGTAGTAGACGGTGAGGCTGATCGAGTCACGGACTGCCGTCAGGCCGGGAAGAACGCCGAAGGCGTAGACGCCGAATGCAGCGGCATTGTCCGAGGAGCCGTGGCCGACCATCCGGACGAGATTTCGGTCGCGTAGGTGCTTCGCCACACGTTCGTATTCGGCGGAGTGCTCGAGCAGCCGGCGAAGCGCCTGCGGCTGCTCTCGGATCTCCGCGAGGAACTGGCTTCCAGGCTCCAGCGTTTCCACTGCCTCAGGCCGCAACATGGGCCTCACCGCCGACGAGCACTCGCTCGATCTCGAGCTCCTCGCTCAAGACGACGACATCGGCCGCTGCGCCGATCTCGATGCGGCCGGCGTCCGCGCGGATCACCTGGGCCGGGACGCGCGTGGCGGCGTCGAGCGCCGCCGCGAGCGGGACGCCCAGCGCATGGAGGTTGCGGACCGCCTGGATCATCGTGAGCACGCTCCCCGCGAGGACGCCGTCGTCACGCCGCACGACGCCGTCGCGCACCTCGACCGCCACGTCCCCGAGCTGGAAGGAGCCGTTGCCTCCGAGGCCTGCGCCCGCGACCGCGTCGGTGACGAGCGCAAGGCGGCCTGCGGCGGCCCGCCAGACGAGGCGAACGGTGTCGGGGGCGAGATGCGCGCCGTCGAGGATGATCTGGACGATCACGTCGGAGCGGGCAAGCGACGCGCCGGCAACCCCCGGGTCTCGGTGCGTGAACGGCCGCATCGCGTTGAACAGGTGCGTCACCGTCCGCACGCCGCGGTCGAACGCGGCGTTCGCCTCGTCCGCCGTCGCGTCGCTGTGGCCGGCGGAAACGGTGACGCCGCGGGCGACGAGCAGGTCGACGAGCTCGAGCGCGCCCGGCAGCTCCGGCGCGAGCGTGTACAGGCGAACGGGCCCGGCGGCGAGCAGGCGGTCGAGGAGGGCGGTGTCGGGATCGCGCCGTGCGGACGGCGGATGCGTGCCGAGCCGGCGCGGCGAGAGGAACGGGCCTTCGACGTGAGCGCCGAGGATCCTGGGCCCGCCGCCTCCCGCGACGATCTCCCCGAGGGCGGCGACGAGGCGTTCCTCCGGCGCGGTGATCAGCGTGGGCAGGTAGGCGGTGACGCCGGTCTCGAGCAAGGCCTCGCCGGCCTGTGCATATCCGTCGCTGTCCGTGTCCAGGAAGTCGACGCCTCCGAAGCCGTTGACCTGCAGGTCGACGAAGCCCGGTGAGGCGATCCCGTGCCCGTTCGACGAGGGCAGGCCGAAGCCGGCGATGCGGCCGTCCTGGATCTCGACGTCGCCGGCGACGATCTCGCCGTCGACCAAGGCAGCGCGGACGCCGAGCCTCATTGGTGCTCCAGCGCCCGGCGGACGATTCCGCCTGCCCCGTCGAGCCGTGCTCGTGCGGTCTCGGCATCGACGTCTCCGAGCAACGCGACGATCGCGACCTTGGCGTTGCCGCCTGCCGCAGACAGCGCTTCGTCGACTCGCTCTCGCGGCTCGCCGGTTGCATGGGCGACGATGCTGCGGACGCGCGCGCGCAGCTTCGCGTTCGTCGCCACCAGATCGACCATCAGGTTCCCGTACGTCTTGCCGAGGCGGATCATCGAGATCGTCGAGATCATGTTCAGGACGAGCTTCTGGGCCGTACCGGCCTTCAAGCGGGTCGAGCCTGCGAGTACCTCGGCGCCGACCGGGACGCACACCTGGTGGTCGGCGAGCGCGGCGACCTCCGCCTCCCGGACGCAGACGACGCAGCCGGTCAGGGCTCCGGCGGCGCGCGCGGCTTCGAGCACGCCGCGAACGTACGGCGAGCGGCCGCTCGCGCTGATGCCGATCACCGCGTCCGCGGACGAGAGGTCGAGCGCTTCCAGCTCGCGGGCGCCGGCCGCAGCGTCGTCTTCGGCTGCCTCCTGCGCGACGGCGGAGGAGGCACCGTCGCCGGCGACGAGCGCGACGACCAACCCCGCCGGAGCAGAGAACGTCGTCTGGCACTCGACTGCGTCCAGGGCGGCGAGCCGGCCGGACGTGCCCGCGCCCGCGTAGACGAGCCGGCCGCCCGTCGACAGCCGCGCTGCGACGGCGTCGACGAGCCGGGCGATCTCGGGCCTCGCCTCGGCGACGGCGGAGGGAACGGTCGCGTCCTCGGCGCTCATCAGCTCGACGAGGTCGGCGGTCGACCGCAGATCGAGGTCGGCGCCGGCTGCGTCTCGCGCCTCCGTGCCGAGCTGCTCGAACGCCGTCATCGCAGGCCAGTGTACGCAGATCTCATCCAGGTGGTCAATACCAGTTCTGACTGTGTGCCAATTCGAGCGCCTCGGCCACATTCGCTGGTCTTGACCAGTGCGCCCGGTCGAGTACGATGGATCGGCGATGAGCGTAACGGCGCCCAAGCAGTCCGAGGCAAGGGAGCGGGTGCTCGACCTGATCGAGCAGCTCGTGGTCGGAGACGCGATCCCCTCCGAGCGCCAGCTGAGCGCCGACCTCGGTGTCTCGCGCCTCACCGTACGAGCGGCCCTCGACGATCTCGTGCGCGAGGGGCTGCTCGTCCGCAAGCGTGGGAGCGGCACGTTCGTCAGCGAGCCGAAGATCGCCCAGGAGCTGACGATGACGTCCTTCACCGAGGACATGCGGCGACGCGGGATGGTTCCGGCGAGCAAGACCCTCGATCTGCGCACGACCCCCGCGGGTGCATGGTTGGGCCGAATTCTGTACGTCTCGCCGTCCGAGCCCGTCGTGATCATCAAGCGGCTCAGGCTGGCGGACCACGAGACGATGGCGATCGAGACGTTGCACGTGCGGGCCGCGCTCGTTCCGAATCTCTCGGCCGAGGATCTCGAGGATCACTCGTTCTACGAGCTTCTGACCGGGCGCTACGGCCTGGACATCGTCGGTGGGCTCCAGACGATCGAGTCGACGGTGACGAACGAGGAGGAGTCGGAGGTGCTCGCGGTCCCGCTGCACTCGCCGGCGCTCCTCTTCGAGCGGACGACGCGCTCTCGGGCCGGAGAGGTGGTCGAGTACGTGCGCTCGATCTACCGCGGCGACCGCTACCGCGTCGTCACCGAGCTCAGTCGCGAGCCTCGCCGCCGCTGAATCGGTCAATACCAGAAGCGTGCCATACTCGGCGCTTTGGAATCGGGCCATGTGCCAATCCAAGCCAAGTTAAATGGTCGATCCTGGAAAGTGGTCTTGACAAGTAGGCGGAAAGTGTGCGACTCTCGGGCCGTGGTCGACTGGTCTAAACCAATTCGACGGCCGCTTCGCACGTGGTTCCGCCGACCACCCGGAACCTGGAGCGGGCGAGGGCCGTCCTTCAGGATGGGAGTACACCGATGAAGGC
Organism: uncultured Actinomycetes bacterium; assembly: GCA_963719325.1. Classification (GTDB taxonomy): domain Bacteria; phylum Actinomycetota; class Thermoleophilia; order Gaiellales; family Gaiellaceae; genus DATBLE01. The sequence goes on along the minus strand of CAVRBW010000022.1, from coordinate 98,156 downwards.
ACGCATCATTGGCGCTGCCCTGCTCGTCGCGGTCCTCGCAGTCGCCGCGTCGACAGCGGCCGGTGCCACCAAGAACCGTACGGCCGGCGCCATCACCGTCTGGCTCCAGGTCGATGCACAGACAGGCTGGCCCGACGTGGTCGCGGCCGCGAACGCTGCGTTCCAGAAGCAGCACCCCGGCGTCGACGTGAAGGTGCAGTACCAGACGTGGGGCACGCACCTCCAGAAGTTCGACGCGTCGCTTGCCGGCGGTAACGCCCCCGACGTGATCGAGATGGGCAACACCGAGATGACCAAGTACATGGCGGCAGGCGCGTTCCAGGATCTCGCCTCGAACAAGTTCGAGAACTCGAGCACCTGGCTTGCGGGCCTGGCGGCCTCGGGCCGGTACAGCGGCAAGCTGTACGGCGTGCCCTACTACGCCGGCTCGCGCGTGGTCACCTACCGCTCCGACCTCTTCAAGCAGGCGGGCATCAAGGCGGCGCCGAAGAGCCTCGCCGAGTTCACCGCCGACGCGAAGAAGCTCGACAAGAAGGCCGGCAAGAAGGGCTTTTCGCCGGTCTACATCGCCGGCACCGACTGGTACGTCGCGATGGGCTTCGTCTACGACTTCGGCGGCAAGATCGCGACTCAGGTGAGCGGCAAGTGGAAGGGCGTCCTCGACTCGAAGAAGGCCGTGGCGGGCCTGACCGCCTACAAGAACTTCTACCTGGCCGCCTCGCGCGCCAGCAAGACGACGGACGAGGCGCGGCCGACTCCGTACAGCGTGTACGCCGAGGGCCTGGCGGGAGCGATGGTCGGTCCCGGATGGTTCTCGTGCTGCGTCGGCGACAAGTACAAGGCGTCGACCGCTCAGTTCGTCATGCCCAGCCATGAAGGCGGCAAGGTGATGCCGAGCTTCCTCGGCGGCTCCGATCTCGCCGTGCCTGTCGGCGCCGACAAGACGCTCGGGTCCGACTGGATCGCTGCCTTCACGAACACCTCGGCCGAGAAGGCCCTTCAGGCAGCAGGCAACATCCCGAACACGACCAGCCTGCTGAACACCGCGAAGGTCAACGAGCGAGCGGCGCTCCGCAGCTGGTTCGTTCCGGCGGCCAAGAACTGGGTGAACGTGGAGAACGGCAACGTTCTCCGCACGATGCTCGCGCAGATCCTGACCGGGAAGCTCTCCGTGCAGCAGGCCGCTGCGACGGCGAGCGAGAACATCACCTACACGCTGAACGCGTCATAGGAGTCGTGATTGCGGGACGCGCCGATCCAGGTCCCGCGTGATTCGGCGGTGGCCGCCGAGACGAGATCCCTCCCGTCTCGGCGGCGCCGCCGGTTTCAATGGGCGCCGTACGGCCTGGTTCTGCCGGTCGTCGCAGTCGTCGGGCTGATCCTCGGCTACCCGATCTACCAGCTCGTCCGGCTCTCGTTCGAGCGGTACGGGCTCTTCGAGCTGATCCGGCACCAGGGGCAGTGGATCGGGCTCCACAACTACGGGTCGGTCCTGCGCGACTCCGTCTTCTGGGACACGCTCCTGCGCACCGCGGTCTTCACGATCACGAACGTCGGGCTGACGATCGTGCTCGGAACGCTGATCGCGCTCCTGCTGGTCCGGATCAGTACCTGGGTGCGCATCCTGCTCACAGCCGGGCTGGTGCTCGTCTGGTCGATGCCCGTCGTCGTCGCAGTCCAGGTCTGGTACTGGATGACAAACTTCGAGAACGGGATCCTGAACTACCTCCTCACCCAGTTGCGGATCGGGGACTTCTTCCACCACGACTGGTACGAGACGCCGTTCTCCCAGCTGAGCATGGTCACGGCACTGATCGTCTGGGGCGCGCTTCCGTTCGTGGTCGTGACGGTGTACGCCGGGCTGGCGCAGGTACCGCACGAGCTCGTCGAAGCCGCGCAGATCGACGGCGCGGGGCCCATCCGCGTCTTCCGGGACGTGACCTTCCCGGTGCTGAAGCCGATCCTCCTGATCCTGACGAGCCTCTCGATCATCTGGGACTTCGGCGTGTTCGCCCAGCCCTACCTGCTGATCGGCGCCTCGCACGTGGACGTGAACAACTACCTGATGGGCGTCTACCTCTTCATCGAGGGCTACGCGCACCACGACTACGGGCGCGGGGCGACGATCTCGATCCTGATGCTGGCGATCGTCGCGGTGATGAGCCTCTTCTACGTCCGGCAGATGGTGAAGGTCGGCGAGGTCGAGTGATAGCACGGGGGAAACAGCCGGCCGGTCACGGGGGAAACAGCCGGTTTCCCCCGTGGGCCCCCTTCCCGCGGTGCTCACGGCGAGCCTGTGCGTGCCGCGCCCGCCATGTCGGTCGCGGCGACGAAGACCCATCCAGGAGATCGCCCCGTGATACGGAGACGCAAGCGCTTTGCGCAGACGGGTTGGAATCTGGTCGGGCTCGCCTTGTTCGTGCTGATGATCTTCCCGGTCTTCTGGATGGTCTCGACTGCGCTGAAGCCGACCGACGACATCAACCGGCTGAAGCCGACCTGGATCCCGCTCCACCCGACGCTCTCTCACTTCCGCGACGCGATCAACCGTCCGTACTTCTGGACCTCGGTCGAGAACAGCGTGATCATCGTGAGCATCGCCGTCGTCGCCTCGATGGCGCTCGCCTTCCTCGCCGCGATCGCGCTCGCCAAGTTCCGCTTCACGGGCCGGAAGGGGTTCATCGTCCTGATGATCGGAATCCAGATGCTTCCGCAGGCGGGTCTGATCATCCCGCTCTACGTCGTGCTCAGCCGCTACCGGCTGACGCAGGACCGCTACGTCCTCTTCGGCGTGATCATCACCTACATGACGTTCGTCCTGCCGTTCTCGGTCTGGACGTTGCGCGGCTTCCTGCTCGGCGTCCCGAAGGAACTGGAGGAGGCGGCGATGGTCGACGGCTCGAGCCGTCTCGGCGCCTTCGTCCGGATCCTGCTCCCGCTCGTCGCGCCCGGTCTCGTCGCCACCTCGGTCTTCGCCTTCATCACGAGCTGGAACGAGTTCATCTTCGCCTACGTCCTGCTCAACGACCAGTCGAAGCAGACCGTCACCGTCTGGCTCTCGTACTTCTACGGGACGAGCCGCCAGGTCGACTGGGGCGGCCTGATGGCAGGCTCGACGCTGACCGCGATCCCGGTCGTGATCTTCTTCCTGCTGATCCAGCGCAAGATCGCGTTCGGCCTGACCGCAGGCGCGGTCAAGGGCTAGCGGCCCGGCCGCTACGCTTTCGCCGCCCGGGCGGTTAGCTCAGCTGGGAGAGCGCCTGCCTTACAAGCAGGAGGTCGGCGGTTCGATCCCGTCACCGCCCACTTACGAAATGCCTACGATCCCCCCGCCACGTTGATCGCGATCCGAGCGGAGGCCGTCAGTGCATCTAAGGAATCTCACCCAGCAGGCGAAGGACAACAGCTACTTCCGTCACGTCCTCGCGACCGGCGTACACACACAGGTCGTGATCATGAGCATTCCGCCCGGCGGCGAGATCGGCGAAGAGGTGCACACCGACACCGACCAGATCCTCTACCTCATCGAGGGCGCCGGCCAGGTGATCCTCGACGGCGAGTCGGCCGACTTCAGTGTCGGCGATCTTGTAGTCGTCACCGCCGGTACGCGGCACAACTTCACGACGGTCGGGGAAACGGCGATGAAGATCATCACCGCCTACTCTCCGCCCCACCATCCCGACGGAACGATCCACGAGACGAAAGCCGACGCCGCAGACTGAGTCGCGCGAGGTTCCCGCGGGCCGAAATTGGCACAGGGCCAATCAGGTGACACGAATCTGACACGGAAGCAGCGCGGATCGGCGTGACCTGCGACGACTCACGCGCCAAGACGCATGCTGAGTGGGTGATTCGTGATCGGAGGTGACGAGGAGCGACGCCGCGATTGCGGTCAGACGGGAGTGTCTGCGGCATCGGAGGCAGGAGGAAGAAGGAGGAGGAGATGGCTCTCGACGACGGCCGCGGCGACGTCGCTGAGCTTGCGCCCGTTGTGTTGCGAATGGTCGCGAAGCCGCTGAAAGGCGGTGTCGGCGCTGATCGAATGGCGGGCCATGAGGATTCCCTTTGCCTGCTCGATCAGGGCACGGCGCCCGAACGCCCCTTGGAGACTCTGATACTCGCTGAACCGCTGGAGTGTGATGTCGATCGCACTCTGCAGCTCGTCGGGCGTACCGTCGATGATGTAGGCGAAGACGCCGCGCTTTGCGGCCTCGTGGACATAGGCGGGATCGCCGGCATGAAGGATTGCGATCACCGGGCAGTACGCCTCGCGGACGATCTCGGAGATCAATTCGAGCGCGTGCTCCGAGCTCGACCCGAGCCCGACCAGCGCGACATCGGGGTGCTCCCGGGCCGTGGCCGCGCCGACTTCCTTCACGTAGATCTCCCGGGCGATCACGTCGTGTCCGAGGCCGATCACCACCTGGGCGAGTAGCTCGAGCCGATCTCGCTTCTCGTTCGCGATCAGGACGCGCAGGTGCTGTGTATCGCTTTCAGGCAAGGGCTCGCCCCGGGAACGTCCCGATTCTACCCTGGCAGGGGACACGCGGCTCTACCCGGAAGGGGGAAGGAAGCGGCGGGCGTGGAGTGATATCCTCTGCGTTGGCGGTACCGTAAACATCGGCACCGCGGAGAGCTCGCCGGGCCCCAAATGCATGCGGCCCGGCGGATGTCCTCCCACACACTTTGCGGGTGGAGCAGGTCCGGGCCGGACTGAGCCCGGCATGTCGGCATCACGCTTCCCACCCAACGGGAGAAGACCATGATCGAAGCACCCGCACCGCGATTCTTCAAGCGCCGCGGGAGGCGCACGTCCGCAGTTCGGAGGATGCGCCCGAGCCCGCCCACCGCCTGGAGCGCCGAGAGCACTCAGCCGGTCGAGGTCGTCGCTCGCGACGGCCACTGCACCAGGCTGCTGCTGGAGCATGCCGCCACGTTGTTTCCGGCCGAGATCGTCTCCGGCTCCGCGTGGATCGTCAGGTTGCAGCCGCCGCCCGGAGGAAGATGGGTGCTCGAGCTTCTCTCGCTGGTGGAGCGTTGGCTCGAATCAGCCCGTCTTCCCTGCGCCGATGTGCTCTACGGCGGGCGCAGCTATCGGATCCACGCCTCCACCGAAGACCCTCGGTGCCGGGCGGCCGCGGAGAGGGCTCCGGCTCTCTCCGTCGTCGTCCCTACCACTACTAGCCCTTAGGAGGAACAAGCATGCTCGCAAAGCCACACAGGACAATGCTGCAACCCCAGAGGAAACGCTGGGTGTTGCTCGGCGGGATCTTCGGGGCGGGCGTCGCTGCTGTCGCCGTCTCCGCACTGGCGGTCTTCGCCGGAGCCAGCGCCGCCGCCGGATCCGGGAAGCCGGTGAACACGTCGCCCCCGACGATCTCCGGGACGCCGCAGGAGAGCGAGAAGCTGACCGGGACCAAAGGCAAGTGGAGCGAGAAGCCGACTGACTACAACTACTTCTGGACTCGTTGCGACAAGACGGGTGGCAGTTGCGCGAACATCAGCGGCGCTCACGCTCTGGTCTACACGCTGACCTCGACCGACGTGGGGAACACGGTCCGGTTCAAGGTGCAGGCGAAGAACGCGGACGGCAGCACTACCGCATCCTCGGTGCCGACCGCCGTCATCACCGCAGCATCCAAGCCGGCGCCGGCGCCGACGCCTCCCCCGGCGGCCACCGGTTGCCCGTCCGGCTCCGGCCCCGTCCAGGTCGCTGGCGTGAGCTCGCCGGCGCGGCTGTTGATCGACGGGCAGCAGGCCAACCCGTCGGTGGTCAACCGTGGGGCACAGCAGCTGATCGTGCGTTACCACGTCTCCGCCTGCGGCGGCCGGTCGGTGCAGGGTGCGATGGTCTATGCGACCGCGGTCCCGTTCGGCCAGCTGTCGATCCCGCCCGAGCAGACGACCGGCCAGGACGGCTGGGCGGAGCTCACCTTCCGCATGCAGACCGGGTTCCCGGTCAGCTCCAAGCAGGGGCTGATCGCGATCTTCGTGCGGGCGCGGAAGTCGGGTGAGAACGTCCTGGGAGGGATCTCGACCAGGCGCCTCTTCTCGGTGGACGTCAACCTCAACGGCTAGCACCACAGCGACCAGGGGCCGCCGCAACGGCGGCCCCTGGCCTACCAGCTGCGAGAACGTCGTCGCTCCGGGAATCGAGGGGGAGCGGCTGAAAGGAGAACCATGTCTGCGGAGCAAAGCGAAACCACGATCCGTCCCGTGCTCGAACCGGGTCAGAACGAAAGTGCAGCTGTCGCCGGCGAGGCGGAGGTCGCTTCGACGCCTGCCGCGGCGACGGTAGCGGAGACCCGGCGGGAGCGCTTCCATCGCAAGGCGAGGCGGACTCGCTTCCACGCCTACGCGTTCGTCACCGTCGCGCTGCTCGTTTGCCTCGTGGCGCTCGTGGTCGCGAACACGCGCCAGGTCAAGCTGAGCTGGGTGTTCGGCTCGTCGAGCGCCTCGCTCGTCTGGATCATCCTCTCCTCTGCGATTCTTGGCTGGCTGCTCGGGATTGTCAGCAGCGCCCTCTTCCGCTGGCGCACACGTGCACCGCGAGTCTGATGTCGACGGGGAGCATTTCTGCGGCGCCTCCTGCGAGAGCAGCCGACCGGCCGCGCTCACCGCCGGCGAGCGTGGGCGAAAGCACCGCTCAGTGGCATCGGGGTCGGCTCGTGGCGAGCCTCGCCTTTGGCCTGGTCACGGTCGCCGCCGCGATTCTGGTCGGCCGGCGGCTGACGCAGACGAGTTGGCCGCTCGACGACGCCCAGCCCGCTCTCGTCGCGGTTGCCGGTCTCTCCTATCTCGCCAGCTACCTCTTTCGCGCTCGTGGTTGGCACAGGCTCTTCCCGCCGGAGGAGTGTCCCGATCAGGCCCGCTGTCTCGCCTCGGTCGGCGCGGCCGCGGCGAGCGGGGCCGTGCTGCCGTTCCGTCTCGATTACCTGATCAAGGTCGGCGTGCTGCGTAAGCTCGGCGGAATTCGCATCGGGTTCGAGGCAATCGTCCTGTCGATCGTGTCGCTCGGGATGATCGATGCGATCGCGATGCTGCCGCTCTCGATCTCGGCGACTGCGACGAGCGGCTCTGCCCTCCGGGGCCCGCTGCTGATCGTCGTCGTCTTCGGCATGGCCTGCTGCACGCTGCTGGTCGTCGGTGGACGCCTCGTCGGTCTACCGCTCCTGCGCCGGAGCCGTCGCTTGCGCACGATCGGCGAGCACGTCGCCAGGCACACGACGAGACGCGGGCGCCGCGACGCGACTGTCGCCTGGTTCTATCTGTTCGCCTGCTGGTCGACGCGTGCCTTCGGCAGCGCCGCGCTGCTCACCGCGCTCGGTCTTTCCTTCTCGCCGGCGACCGCGCTCTCCGTGATCTGCCTTGCCGCTGCCGCCGGCGTGATCCCGATCACCTCCGGAGGCGCCGTGGTCGGCGCCGGCGCAACCGCCGGCATTCTGCTCGCGCTCGGCGTCGGCAAGGACATCGCGATCAACTTCTCCCTCGCCTCCGGGCTCCTGCTCGTGGCGAGTGCGATCGTTGCCGGCCTCCTGGGCGTCGTCGCTTCGTTTGCCATCCGAGCAATTACCCGGCACAACCTCTCGCGTGGAGGAGTCGCGCTGGTGCCGATCACCACGGTGAAAGCGCGCCTGTGACCTCGCGTCTCGATTGGCAGGCGTACTCCGCCCGCTTCTTCCCGGGACGAGACCGGCACGACCTTCACGTGCTGAAGGCGTACGAGGCGTACAGAAACGGGCTCACTGCCGCGAAGCGCGCCCGACCTGCGGAGAGCGAGGCGCTCCAGGTCTGGGAAGGGGAAGGAGGCGCCCCGGAATAGGGAACTGCAGGCCTCGGTCAGTATGGAGCCTGGAGGTCTTCGAACATCGGAAAGTGGCGGACGTTGGCCGTCGCGAGCCCGGCATCGACCTGCTCCGCCGTTGCCGCGATCACGAGGTCCGCAAGGCCGATACCGGGTCGGTGGCGATCCCAGCGGCGACCAAGCTCGCCGGCGCGGCGTGCGATCGGCTCGTCCAGCGGAATCCAGCGCAGAGTCCGAAAGAGCAGCTCCGCACTCGTGCGCTCTCCGCTTCGGAGACCACGCGCAACCTCTATTCGCGTGACCTCGCTGCAGATCGGAACATCCGTCACGCTGCGCACGTAACCGAGAGCAGCGGCGTCGCCGCGAAGGACGTCGATCAAAATCGACGTGTCGAAGACGACGCTCAAGCTCGGCGACGCCGCTCGATCTCCTCCCGCCGGCTCGCGTCGAGCGCGCGCAACCGCTCGACATAGAGGGAGCCTCGGGGGAGATCCGGTATCGCCCCGGCAACAGCGTCGACAGCCGCCCTGAACCTCGTCAGCCGCAGCTCGTCGTCGGCGCCGTTGGTCAGGTACTCGTCGACCGCCCGACGGATGAGCGCCGACTTCGTCACGCCCTCGGCGGCGGCGCGCCGGGCGAGATCGTCGTCCTGCGTGTCGTCCAGGTAAATCTGCGTCCTCCTCACGATGTACAAATCATACACCAACATTGTCAGACGAGTCGCAGTCTCGCGAACGGCGCCGGGCGTGCGGAGCACCAGCCCTTAGGCTCTCCGCGTGCGGCGGATCCTTGTCACGGGGATGTCCGGAGCGGGAAAGTCGACCGCTCTCGCCGAGTTGCGGAAGCGTGGATTCCAGGTTGTCGACACGGACGAGCCGGGGTGGACCGAGTGGTCGGATGAGGAGGGCGGTTACGTGTGGTGTGAAGATCGCATCGAGGAGCTGCTTCGTCGCGACCGAAACGCCACGCTCTACGTGTCCGGCACAGTCTCGAACCAAGGGCGCTTCTATCCGCGCTTCGACGCGGTCGTTCTTCTCAGCGCGCCTGCCGACGTGCTGCTTCGCCGGATCGATCAGAGGACCACGAACCCTTACGGCAAGCGTGCCGACCAGCGTGAGGAAGTCCTGACGAACCTCGCTGAAGTGGAACCTCTCTTACGCGCAACCTGCACGCACGAGATCGATGCGACACAGCCGGTCGAGCAGGTCGTCGCGGAGCTCGCCTTGATCGGCAGCGGCGAGACCTGCCCCTAGCGCATTTTGCCGGCCGGGACTGGGTTGACCGGCGCTGTTAGCTTGATCCCCATGAACGTGCACATCGAGCCGTGGGGCGAGGATGACCTGCCGCTCCTCGAGAAGACGCTCGGCGACCCCGAGGCGATGACGTATCTCGGCGGGGCCGAGAGCCCCGAGAAGCTTGCTCAGCGCCACGCCCGCTTTCTCAGCCTGCCCGACACCGGGAAGGGCCAGATGTTCAGGATCGTCGACGACGAGACCGGAAAGGCCGTCGGATCCGTCGGGTTCTGGGAGCGGATCTGGCACGACGAGGAGGTCTACGAGACCGGCTGGCACGTGATCCGGGCCTTCCAGGGGCGAGGCATTGCCACGGCTGCAATGGAGCAGCTGATCACGCAGTTGAAGGCCGACGCCAAGCATCGATTCTTGCACGCCTTCCCGGCCCTCGAGAATGCGCCTTCGAACTCGATCTGCCGCAAGCTCGGCTTCACGTTTATCGAGGAATGCGAGTTCGAGTACCCGAAAGGGAGCTTTATGCGGTGCAACGACTGGCGCCTCGATCTGCAGACAGCCGCCTTCTAGCGAACCTCACGTTTCGGTCGCGCAGGGCGTTATGTACTTTCGAGATGCCAAGCCGCGGAGTCGACACGCCGATCGGGACGCTGGGGCTGGTCGCGTCCGAACGAGGGCTGTCGGGCGTGCGCTGGTCGGCAACGGGACTGCCTGACGATCCGTCGCCGCTCCTCGACGAGGCTGCGGCACAGCTCGAGGCGTACTTCGCCGGCGAGCTGACATCCTTCGAGCTGCCGCTCGACCTGAGGGGGACGGAGTTCCAGCGGCGCTGCTGGCTCGCGCTTGCCACGATCCCGTACGGCCAGACCGTGAGCTACGGCGAGCAGGCGCGTCGGCTCGGATTCGGTCCGGATACGGCGCGGGCGGTGGGGGCGGCGAACGGCCAGAATCCGATCCCGGTGATCCTTCCCTGCCACCGCGTGATCGGCGCCGACGGCTCGCTCACCGGATTCGGTGGCGGCCTGCACCTGAAGCGCTTCCTGCTCGAGCACGAAGGAGCACTGCTCTCCCTCGGCTGAGTGCCCAGTCGCGCCGAGCCGCGCTGGGGTGTGGATGATGTCCAAGTTACGCCCCCACTCAGCCGTTGTCCGTTGCAACGCCCAGGCGGCGTCGGCTCGTAGCTCGCCTGTTTAGCCGGCGGCGTCCCTGAAGCAGCGCTCGACGAGGACGCGGACGAGCGCTCTCTTGTACTCCGCCGAGCCGTTCGCGTCCTCGACCGCGTCGGCCGCGTCCGCTGCCAGTGCGGCCGCCGCTGCCAGTGCAGCCGGATCCTCGGCCGACTTCCCGGCGAGAGACTGCTCTGCCGAGTCGGCGCGTACGGGCCTCGCGCCGACCGAGCCGACCGCGATTCGGGCGTCCGCGATGGTGCCATCCTCGACTCGCACGGCGCACGAGACCGTTGCCGCCGGGCGCTCGTGGAAGGACAGCTTCCGGTGGGCGATGCCCGTTCCCGGCGCAGGGAGGGGAATCCGCACAGACTTCAAGAGCTGTTCGTGGCGGAGCGCCGTCTCGTATGGGCCGACCAGAAACTCCGAGAGGGGGAGCCTGCCGTGGTCGTGATCGATCTCCGCGTCGAGGGCGAGCAGGAACGTCGCCGGGTCGGAGTGCGGATCCGAGAAGCAGAGGTTGCCGCCCAGCGTGCCGACGTTGCGGACGCGGATGTTCGCGACGCCCCGCTCCATCGCTGCCAGCGCCGGCAGGTGCTCGCACACGAGCGACGCCCGCTCGATCTCCCTGTGCGTGACCGTCGAGCCGATCACGAGCGTCCCGTCTTCTGCCCGGATGCCGCCGAGCTCCTCGATTCCCTTGATGTCGACGAGGTGGCCGTAGGCCGCATACCCGAGCTTCAGCAGGAGCAACAGCTCGGTGCCGCCGCAGATGACCGCCGCGTCCTCTCCGTAGCGCACGAGCAGCTCCCGTGCCTCGTCGGTCGAGCTCGGCCGGTGCAGGTCGAACGGCGGGAGCGTCACGCGCCCACCGGCTCCGTCGCGTTCTCGTCACCGAAGAAGAGGAGGCGCGCATTCCTGCTCAACACGCGCTCGACGGCCTCGGGTGGGAGTCCGCTGTGCTCCACCTTGGCGATCTCGACGATCGGGAGGTGGAAGGGCACGTCGGTTCCGAACAGGACGCGAGTCTCGCCGACGCGCTCGTACGCCTCGCGGATCTTCGTGTGCATCGGCATCCCCGATGTCTCCAGGTACACGTTCGGATTTCGGAGCGCGACCTCGATCGAGCCGTTGATGTAGACGACGTTTCCGTGGCCCATGTGGCCGAGGACGATCTTGGCCGCCGGGATGCTGACGGCCAGCTCCTCGATGCTCCACGGCAGGGTGAAGATCGGATGCCCGCAGTGGATCAGCACGGGCAGGTTCCGTTCGACGAGCAGCTCGATCAGCGGGTGCACGGACGGATCGTTCGGATGAAACCCGTCGAGCAGCGGGTGCATCTTCATTCCGAGGAACTTCGGGTGGTCGAGGAACTCCTCCGCCTCCTCGAGGTAGCCGGGCATCCGAGGGTTCGACCAGACGAGCCCGTAGAGACCGGGGATCGACTCGACGACCTCTCGGACGTAGGCGTTGTCGGGGTGGAAGACGACACCGTTGGAGATCCCGTGCTCGCGCATCAGCTGGTCGATGCCGTCGCGATCGAGCGAGACGCCGAACATCGACTCGAAGGAGCCCACGTGCATGTGCGAATCGAAGATCACGACGTGCTCCTCTCGCCGCCTTCTGTCGCGCTCTGCGTCACGCCATCGCCGGCTTGACCTGCGAGAGCCCGGCGAGTGCGGTCTCGACGCCGGCGCCGATCTCCACTGTCGCGCCGAGATCGACGAGCGTCCGGCCGAGGGCGGCGAGGCCGACGACCGGGTGCAGCGACCTCGCAGACGGGCCCATGTGGCCGATCCGGACGAGATTGCCCGCGCCCTGGCCGCTCGAGAGCATCACGCCGTACCGCTCGCGGCAATGCGCTCGCACCTGCACGTCGGTGAGCCCCTCCGGCACCGCGATCGCCGTCACGCATGCCGCGGCGATCTCGTCGCTGCGCGGCCAGAGCTCGAGCCCCATCGCGCGCACACCGGCGCGGCAGGCCGTGGCAGAGAGCTCATGACGCGCGATCGAAGCGTCCAGACCTTCCTCGAGCAGCTCGTCGACGCAGGCCTCGACTCCGTGGAGATCGGCAACCGACGGGGTGAACGGGAACTTCTCGCCGTCGATCCACTGCTCCTTCCAGTCCAGCATGGAGAGGAACGAGGCGCGCGGTGCGGTCGGATTCGCTCTGATCCGCTCCCACGCCGGCTCGCTGACGGTCATCAGCGACATCCCGGGAGGGCCGCCGAGGCACTTCTGCGGGCCGGCGACGCAGACGTCGAGGTTCCACTCGTCGGTCTTCAACGGGATTCCGCCGATCGACGAGACGCAGTCGACCAGCATCAGGGCGCCGTGCGCATGCGCGATCGGGCCGATCGCCGACACGTCGGCGACCGTGCCGGACGGCGTCTCGGAGTGAACGGCGGTGACGAGCTCGATCCCGTCGTGCTCGTCGAGGTAGCGCTCGACGTCGGCCGGATCGACCGCGTCGTTGTACGGCACCTCGAGCTCGTGCAGCTCCGCGCCGAAGTCCTTCAGCCAGTAGCCCATCCCCTTGCCGAAGACGCCCTGGACGAGGTTCAGCACCTTCGTCCCAGGTTGCACGAGACCGCGCGCGGCCGCCTCCAGGCCAAGGACCGCCTCGCCCTGCATCAGGAGGACGTCGTTCTTCGTCAGGAAGACTTGCGCGAGCTTCCGCTCGGTCGCCCGGAAGCGCTCGAGGAAGACAGGGTCGTAGTGGTAGACGATCGGCGACCCGAGTGCGGCGAGCACCCGGGGCGACACCGTCACGGGGCCGGCGGACAGGGTGAAGTCGGGGTCACGCATGAGGCTCCTTTCAGCGCGCTCCCCGCACGTACGGAAGCGCAAGGGCGGGCGGCAGGTACGAGCGGCGGGCGAACAGCATCAGCGCGATGATGATCGCGGCGAACGGCAGCATGTGGACGACGTCGGTGGAAATGTTGATCCCGGCCAGCTGGAGCGAGTCGGACAACGAGAGTGCGATCCCGAAGAGGAACGAGCCGAGCATTACCCACAGCGGGCGCCCGCGGCCGAGCATCGCGATCACGATCGCCATGAAGCCCTGGCCCTGGGTGATGAACGGCGTGAAGATCCCCGCGCCGACGACCGACAGATACGCGCCGCCGAGCCCGGCGAGCGCGCCCGTCGAAAGCACGGCCCAGCTTCGAGTCGCGACGACGCTAACGCCGGCGGCGTCGAGCGCCTCAGGCTTCTCTCCGGCCGCGCGCAGGTTCAGGCCGACGTTCGTCCTTCGGAAGATCCAGGCGAGCAGGCCGACGAACCCGAAGGCGAGGTAGACGATCGCAGGCTGGTCGAAGAGGCTGCTGCCGATGACCGGGATATCGTGGAACCCCGAGATGGCGACTGTCGGCGGCGCGCCGAGCCGCGGATAGGTCGACCCGAACTCCGCCTGCTGGAGCACGCTCGTTATCCCCTCTCCCGCGAGCGTGATCGCGATCCCGACCACGATCTGGTCGAGGCCGAGCCACACGCAGAGGGCGACCATGAAGACCGAGCCGATCATCCCGCCCGCGATGCCGGTCAGGAAGCCCACCCAGACGGAGTCCGCGTAGTAGGCGCCGAGGAAGCCGAGGTAGGCGCCCAGCAGCATCATCCCCTCGAGGCCGATGTTGAGCACCCCGGCCCGCTCGGAGATCGTCTCGCCGAGCGCGGTGAACATGAGCGGAACTCCAGCGAGCAGGCCGCCGGCGATCACGCTCGTCCAGAACACCTCGGTCCAGACCTGGCTCGCGAGGATCACTTCGAGCGCCTCCGGAAGAGCGGCGCGCGCAGGGCTTCCTTCAGGCCGGGCGGGAGGTAGCTGGCGCCGAGCTCGTGCCGGCGGCCGAGGTACTCGATCACGGTCATGAAGAGCAGGATCAACCCGACCAGCACGAGCAGGAAATCCGTGGACAGGTTCGCGTTCGTCGCTGCGAGATCGCCCCCGACCGACAGGATCGAGAAGAACGCGATGAACGGGACGACCGCGAGGGCGTTCAGCCGGGCGAGGAAGACGAACGGGATCACCGTGTCGCCGTAGGCCGGGTTCTGGCCGCCGCGGATGTAGCCCCAGAGGCCGAGAAAGTCGACGGCGGCCGCGAGGCCGACGAGAAAGCCGGAGACGAGGAAGCCGGCGATGATCAGCCGGGGAAGGTTGACGCCGAAGTGCCGCGCGGCACGCGGGTTCGCGCCCATGATCTGCAGGCGCAGGCCCCAGGACGTTCGCGTCAGGACGAAGTGGACGACCAGAACCGCGCCGAACGCGACGAGCAGCCCGATGTGGATCCGCGTGCCGGGGATGGCCGGGAGCATCTTGTCGAAGTCGAGGACACGCGTCTGCGGGATCGAAACCGCGGGGTCCTGAAAGGGCCCCTTGATCAGCAGGCTCGCCAGGTCGACGCCGATGAAGGACATCATCAGCGTCGTGATGATCTCGTTCGTGCCGTAGCGGGCCTTCAGCACTGCGGGCACGATCGTCCAGGCGGCGCCCGCCGACCCGGCCATCAAGAAGAGCAGCAGCATCGCGAACCACAGCGGGAGGCTGTTCGTCAGGGAGGTGCCGTACCCGGTGACGAGTGCCGCACCGAGCAGGAACTGCCCGTTGTAGCCGAGGTTCCAGATGTTCGCCCGGAAGATGACGGTCAGCCCGCCCGCGATCAGCAGCAGCGGCGCCATCCGGATCGCGCTGTCCTGCCACGCGTCCCAGCCGCCGCCGCTGACCCCGCCCTGCCAGATGTCCCCGTAGAACGTGATCGGGTTCCGCCCGAGCACGAGCAGGAGCATTGCGCCCGCGCCGAGCGCGAGGACGACGGGGACGAGGGAGCGGATGCAAACGTCTGCGAACCGCTCGAGGCGCGGCGAGCCGGCGAGTGGACGGCGCACCGGTGCCAACGCCGTGTCCTTGGAGGCGATCTCGGTCGTCACGCGGCCTCCGCGCCGGCGCTGCCGACCATCAGCCGGCCGACGTGCTCGGCCGCGCCGGGGCCGTTCGCGACCACCCCGACCAGGCGCCCGTGCGAGAGCACGGCGATCCGGTCGCCGATCTCGAGCAGCTCGTCGAGGTCGGTCGAGATCACGAGTGCGGCGCCGCCGCCGGCGGCCAGCCGCCGGATCAGGTCGCGGACGGTCGCGGTCGTCCTCACGTCGAGCCCGTACGTCGGCTTGTTGAAGACCACCACCTTCGGCTCGAAGCTCAGCTCGCGCGCGAGCAGGACCTTCTGGACGTTGCCGCCGGAGAGCGTGCCCGCCCGCGTCCCGACACCGGGCGTTCGCACGTCGAACTCTCGAACCAGCTCGCCCGCCCGCTCGTCGACCGCGCCGCGCTGAATCCGTCCGTGCTTCCAGAACGGGCGCTCGCCGACCCGCTTCAGGAACAGGTTCAGCCCGACCGGCAGCGAGCCGACGATCCCCTCCCCGAGCCGGTCGTCCGTGACGTAGCGAAGCCCCAGCTTCTGCCGGGCGGAGACGGGCAGGCGTGTGACCGGGCCGCCGTAGAGCAGCACCTCGCCGTGCGCCGCGCTGCGCTGGCCGGCGATCACCTCCGCCAGGGCCCGCTGGCCGTTTCCGTCGACTCCCGCGACGCCGAGGATCTCGCCCTGCTTCAGCTCGAGCGAGACACCTTCGACGCCGAGCTCGGCTCCCTCGCCCGATGCGCTGACGTCTCGGAGCTCGAGCACGGTCTCGCCCGAGACGTCGATCTCGGTCTGCGACTCCACCTCCACGAGCTCCTCGCGCAGCTCCGCGACGTCTGCGACGGCGCGTGCCTCCTCGCCGAACATGATCCGCACGATCTCGGCGCGCAGCTCGTCGGCGTGCCTCTCGATGAGCGTCTGGTGGTCGATCGTGCCTGCGAGCCGACCCTGGCGGAGGATCGAGATGAAGTCGCCGAGCGAAAGCGCCTCGTGCAGCTTGTGCGTGATGAAGATCACCGCCTGGCCCTGATCCTTCAGGCGGGCCAGCACCTTCGTCAGCTCGGCGACGCCCTGTGGCGTCAGCATCGACGTCGGCTCGTCGAGGATCAGCACCCGCGATCCACGCCACAGCGCCTTGATGATCTCCACCTGCTGCTGATGGCCGAGCGCGAGGTCGACCGCCCTCGCGTCCGGGTCGACGTCGACGCCGAGCAGGTCGGCGAGCTCCGCCAGGCGTTTCCGGGCACCCACCTCGTCGAGCCTCAGCCTCCGGTTGTCGCCGAGCATCAGATTCTCGAGCACCGTCAGAGCGGGAATCAGCGCGGAGTGCTGGTGCACGGTGCCGATGCCAAGGTCCAGCGCCGTTCGCGGCGACGAGATGGTCGTCTCGATGCCCTCGATTCGAATCGTGCCCGCGTCCGGCCGGTTCAGCCCTGAGAGAATCCCGATCAGCGTCGACTTGCCGGCGCCGTTTTCGCCCAGCAGGCAATGCACCTCGCCCCGACGGAGCGTCAAGTCGATGCGGTCGTTCGCGAGCACTCCGGGGAACGCCTTCGTGATCCCCACGAGTTCGACGATCGGGGTTCCATTCTCAGCGTTCACCTGGTCGGCTCAGTGTGCTTCAAGACTGCGCCGCCCGCGGTGTCGGACCGACCACCGCGGGCGGGGGCAAGGTTCTCCGCGCTGCCTACTTGATCAGCTTCTGGACTTCGCCCGCCTTGCTGGCGGCGGGGATCTTGATCGTGCCGCTCATGATCTTCGCCTTCGTGGCCGTGATCTCGGCCCAGACCTTGGCCGTGACGTACTTCGACTTCAACAGCGAGATTCCGCCGTTCTTCAGGCTCAGGTCGTAGCCGTGCGTGCCGTACGTGCCGGCCTGGATGTCCTTCACGGCCTGCTTGAACGTGTCGGCGAAGTTCCAGAGCACCGACGAGAGGAAGACGTGCTTCTTGTCGATCGGAGTCATGTCGCCGATGTCGCCGATGAACCAGACCTTGTGGCCCGGCTTCGCAGTCTCGATCGCCTGCAGGTAGCCGAACGACGCGTTGTCGCCCATCGCGAAGATGACGTCTGCGCCCTGGGCGATGACGCTGTTGGCCACGCGCTTGCCGCCGGCCGCGTCGTCGTATCCCGTCGGGGAGACGGTGGCGAAGAAGATCTTCGACGACTTGTCGACGCTTCGGAACCCGGCCGCGAACCCGCCGCTCATCTTGTACCAGTTGGAATCCGAGGCCGAGATGATGATCCCGACCTTGTGTGTCTTGGTCGTGCGCGCCGCGAGGATTCCGGCGAGGTACGCGCCCTGCTGGCTGGACGTCGTGATGTAGGAGACGAGCCCCTTCGCCAAGTTCGTCGCCACGTCGTAGGTCATCACCGGCACCTTGTACTGCCGCGCGATGCGGGTGGCGACGGTGTCGTAGCCGCTCGCATGGGCGACGATGAAGCTCGCTCCGCCCTGAGCGAGCTGCCGCAGGACGACATCGGTCCTGTCGTAGCCGATGTTGGTGACCGCTTGGAACTTGGCTCCGACGGAAACGGCGGCCGCCTTCGCACCCTTGTAGCCCTGCTGGTTCCAGCCGTAGTCGCTCTGCTTGGCGGGCGAGGCGAACGCGACCTTCGTCACCTTCCCCGCATGCAGCGCGCCGGTTGCATACGCGGTGCCGGCTGCGACGAGTGCGACCGCCGCGACAGCGACTACGACTCGCGCTCCAGGTAGACGCTTCTGCATCGCGAGACTCTCCTTCCTCCGGGGGAACCGTGCCGATTCCGCCGCGTTGAACGATGCTTGCTCCCTGCCGAACCCAGTGGTAGGGTCGTCTTGCAAACTGTTAACAATATCGTTGCGTCGTCTACCCTAACCCCTCCGGAGAGTGATTGCAATGGCCTCCGAGGCCGCTCTCAGCCGCCGGGCCCCGCTCGAAAATCTGACGCTCTGGCAGCGCGTCTACACCCACCTGCGGGCAGAGATCCTGGCCGGCGGGCTCAGGCCGGGCACGGAGCTCGCCGAGGTCGCGCTGTCGGAGCAGCTCGGCGTCAGCCGCGGGCCGATCAGGGAGGCGATCGGCCGGCTCGCCTCCGAGGGACTCGTCACCGTGCGCCCCCGTCGCGGTGCCGTCGTCCGCTTGCTGTCGAAGGAGGAGTTCCTCGAGCTGTACCAAGTGCGAGAGGCGCTCGAGATGATGGCCGTGAAGCTCGCCGTGCCGCGTCTCGGCCCGGAGGACGTCGACGAGCTGGAGCGATTGATCGGGGCGATGGCGGCCCATGCCGAAGGCAATCAGGTGGCCGAGTTCTTCGAGGCGAACGCGCAGTTCCACGGGCGGATCTTCGAGGCCTCCGGCAACGTCAAGCTCCAGGAGCTCTACCGCCAGCTGCTCGGCCAGCTCGGGCGCTACCGGATCAGCTCCCTGACGCTGCGCGGGAGCTTGCAGCGCTCGATCGCCGAGCACGCCGCCATCGTCCGCGCCGCCAAGCGCGGCGACGCCGACCGGGCCGCGCACTTGATGTCGGAGCACATCCGCGTGCCCCAGCGGAGCCTGAAGGGGCTGAGCGACGAGGAGTTCGCCGGCGTGGAGGCGCGCTCGTGATTCAGTTCGGCGTCAACCTGAACAATCGCGAGCCGCTGATCGCTCCCGACTACGACGTCCCGATGCTGCTCGACCTCTCCGAGACTGTCGAGGCGGCCGGCTTCGACTCGGTCTGGGTCGGGGACTCCCTCTTCTCGAAGCCGCGCTACGAGCCGATCTCGCTTCTCTCGGCGATCTCGCAGCGCACGTCGCGCGTGAAGCTGGGCACGGCCTGCATGGTCTCGTCGACCAGGAACCCTCTCTACCTCGCGCTGGAGTGGGCGACGCTCGACGTGATCTCGGGCGGCCGGACGATCCTCGGCACGGGCATGGGGAATCCGGAGGAGGGGGTGCGGCGCGAGTTCGAGGCCCTCGGCCTCGACTACGTCAGGCGCGGCGCGCTGTTCGAGGAGGGGCTCGCCGTCATGCGCCAGCTCTGGACCGAGGGCAAGACCGATTTCCACGGCACGTTCCTCGACTACGACGGGGTCTCGTTCTACTCCGGAACCGAGATGGCGCCGCTGATGCCGATCCAGTCGCCCCCGCCGATCTGGGTCGTCTCCAACCCGCGCCTGAAGGGCGACGCAGCGCCCGAGGTGATCGCGCGCCGCCTCGAGGCCGCCTGCCGCCGGATCGTCCAGTACGGCGACGGCTGGATGACGTGCTGCCGTGCGCAGCATCCGGAGGAGCTCGTCGAGCAGCTGGGCGTGATCGAGCGGTACGCGGAGAAGCACGACGGCGACTTCTCGCGGCTCGTGATCTCGTACCAGGTCACGATGAACATCGGCGACTCGGAGGAGGATGCGCGCAACGCGTTCGACGAGTACATCTCGATGTACTACCCCGAGCTGTCCAAGGCGATGGATCTGTCCAACTGGGGCCCGGTCGGCACCCCGGAGCAGATCGCCGAATGGATTCGCACCTTCGCCGACGCCGGCGTCGACCACTTCATCTGCCGGTTCGGCGCGATCGACCAGCTCGCGCAGGTCGAGCGGTTCGCCGAGGAAGTGCTGCCCCTGTTCTCCGCCGAGAGGGTGAGGTGAGTGATGGCCACTGCTGTCGAGCCAGGAAATCTTCTGAAGGACGCGGCGCTCATCGTCGACGTGTGCATGTCCGTCGAGGACGGCGACGTGGTCACGATCATCTGCGACGACGATCACGTCGAGCACGCGGCCGCCGTCGCGGAGGTCGTCGTAGAGCGCGGCGGGTCGCCCGTCGTCATGAACAACGAAGCCCAGGTGCGTCGCGGCCGCGCCGACGTCCGCTTCCCGATGGCGCCGCCCGCGAACCTGCACCGCGCGATGGTCGGCTCGGACGAGGTGATCATCATCACCAACCTCGAATGGGCCAACCGGTTCGCGCACGTCAACGCGGTCCGCGAGACCTGCGAGGCGAACGGCAAGATCGCGTCGATCGAGCCGGGGATGGGCGAGTGGGGCCTGACCGTCGAGGACATCAAGCGCGCGACCGAGCGGGCGAAGGACGCGATGGCGGCGCTCGAGGGTAAGAAGCAGTGCCACGTGACGACGCCGCTCGGCACAGACTTCTACGTCTCGATCGAGGGCCGGCCGTCCCTCGAGGTCACTCCGATGAAGCGGCGCGGCCAGATGATGGGCCCGGTGCCGCTCTGGGCCGAGGTCGCTTTCGCAGCGGTCGAGGACTTCACCCACGGGACGGCTGTCGTCGACGGCGTCATGCTCGGCATCGGCCTCGAAGGGCAGGTGAAGGAGCCGATCCGGTGGACCCTCGAGGGCGGCAAGTGTGTGCAGATCGAGGGCGGCGAGGAGGCTGAGCGCCTGCGCAAGGCGATCGAGGGCGTCGAGAACGCGGCAGTCGTCGGCGAGTTCGCCTTCGGAACGAGCGAGAAGGCGCCGTTCGGGACGCCTTCCGAGAAGGGGCGCATCGGCACCGTCCACCTCGCGCTCGGCGACAACCACAATGCGTATCCGGGCGGCCAGAATCACTGCTCGCTCCACCTCGACGGCGTGTTCCTGAACGCGACGCTGCAGATCGTCGACGACGGCACCTACATCGTGAAGGACGGCGAGTGGGCTCTGTAACGACCGTTTCGCTGGCCGACGTCGACCCGATCGAGCTTTCGCATGGGAGCTGGAGCCGGATGCTCGTTACGGCAGAGCGGGTCGAGGGAACCACATCGTCCCTCGGCTACTCCGTCTTCACGCCGGGCACCGTGCTGGCGCCGGTGATGCACGAGACCGAGGAGGTCGCGTACGTCGTCGCCGGCTCGGGTGAGCTTCGGCTCGACGACGGCGCGGTGCCGTTCCGGGAGGGCGACGCCGTCCACATCCCGGCCGGGGCCTGGCACGCCGTCGCGAACACGGGTGACGCCGACGTCGTGATGGTCTTCGGCTTCCCGCATCCGGAGTACCCGCCCACCGAGCGGCGATAGTGCTCGTCGCCGCGCAGACTCTCCGCGAGCAGGTCGCCTGGGCGTGCCGGATCCTCGCGTCCGAGGGGTATGCCGACCTGACGCTCGGGCACATCAGCGCGCGGGGCTCCGACGGCAAGGTCTGGATCAAGCGCAAAGGCGTCGCGCTGGACGAGGTCGAGCCCGATGACGTCGTCCCGCTCGACGACACGGATGCCGTCCTTCACCTCGAGACCGTCCTCCACACGGGCGTGTATCGCATGCGCCCCGACGTCGGAGCCGTCGTCCACGGCCACCCGCCACACGCGACTGCGCTCGGCGCGACGTCTGCCGACCTCGCCCTGCTGACGCACGACGGGATCCTCTTCGCGGACGGCGTCGGTCGGTTCGACGACCCCGACCTGATCGTCGACGAGGCGCAGGGGGACAGCGTCGCCTTCGCGCTCGGGCCCCGGCGCGCGGTGCTGATGCAGAACCACGGAGTGCTCGTCGTCGGCAAGGACGTGCCGTGGGCCGTGCTCACCGCGGCCACCCTCGAGCGGGCGGCGCAGCTGCAGTCCATCGCCTCGACGCTTGGCGAGCTGCGCCCGATCAAGCCGGATCTGGCGCTGCAGCTGCTGCCGGTGAAGTACCGCGACGAATTCGTGGACGAGTACTGGGCGGCCTGGCGGCGCCGGGTCGCGCGCGGCGGGGGAGGGCTCGGTGGAGATCGAGCTTAGAGTCAACGGCCGCGAGGTCGTTCGCGACCTCGCTCCTCAGGAGCTGTTGCTCGACTTCCTCCGGGACTCGCTCGGCCTGACCGGTGCCAAGCGCTCGTGCGACGTGCAGGTCTGCGGCGCGTGCACCGTGCTCGTCGACGGCCTGCCGGTCAGTTCGTGTTGCTTCCTCGCCGCGGACGCGGCGGGCAAGGAGGTGACGACGATCGAGGGCCTCGCCGCGCGTCCCGAGTTCGAGCGCTTCGAGGAGGTCTTCACCCGCCACGCGGCGCTCCAATGCGGCTTCTGCACGCCGGGGATGCTGCTCACGGTGAGTGCGCTCCTGGAACAGGGCGAGCTCTCGGACGAAGAGGCGATCAAGCACGCCCTCGCCGGCAACCTCTGCCGCTGCACCGGGTACCGCGGCATCCTCGAGGCCGTCGCCGAACTGGTGGTCCAGTGACGGCGACGATCCAGGAGACCCGGACGCAGATCGGGCGCTCGCAGCCGCGGCGCGACGCGCACGAGAAGCTGCGCGGGCAGGCCCAGTTCGTCGGCGACCTGCTCGTTCCGCGGATGCTCCACGGGAAGGTGCTGCGCAGCCCGATCGCGCACGGCCGGATCGTCTCGATCGACACGGCGGCTGCAGAAAAGATGCCCGGCGTCGTCTGCGTCCTGACCGGGGCCGACCTCCAGGACATCGATCCGTACTACGGGCACGCGATCAAGGACCGGCCGATCGTCGCGATCGACAAGGTGCGCTTCCACGGCGAGCAGGTGGCGGCCGTTGCGGCCGAGACCGCCGCGGCCGCGGCCGCTGCCGTCGATGCGATCGTCGTCGAGTACGAAGAGCTGCCGGTGGTCGCGACGGTCGAGGACGCGGTCGCAGCCGGCGCGCCGCTCGTGACCGAGCGCGACACGAAGCCGGGGCTTTTCCACGGCCTGGGCGAGCTCCCACCCCGGGACGGCAACGTCTGCTACCGCTACCGGATCGACCGCGGCGAGCAGGAGGCCGTCTTCGCCCGCGCCGACATCGTCGTCGAGGGCGAGTACACGTTCCCCTCCGTCTACCAGTACGCGATGGAGACGCACACGGTGATCGCCCAGGTCGAAGGTGACGAGATCTCGCTCTGGGCGGCGTGCCAGCATCCGTTCCTCGTCCGCGCCGAGATCGCCGACCTGTTCGGCGTGCCGGTCGCAAACGTTCGGATCCAGGTGCCGTATCTCGGTGGCGGCTTCGGCTCGAAGTCCTACACCAAGATGGAGCCGCTGACCGTCGCGCTGGCGCGCAAGGCCGGACGGCCGGTCCGGATCCAGAACCGGGTAGCCGAGTCGATGGTCACGACCCGTCGGCACAACATGAGCTGTCGCATGCGGACGGCGGCGACAGCAGACGGCCGACTGCTCGCGCGCGAGGTCGAGTGCCTGTTCGACACCGGTGCCTACGCGGACAACGGCCCGCGGGTGGTCGCGACTGCCGGCGACGCCGCGCCCGGTCCCTACCGCTGGGCCGCCTACCGCGTCGACGCGTCGTGTGTCTACACGAACCTCGCGCCGGCCGGCTCTTACCGGGCGTTCGGCGCGACTCATCTCCAGTGGATCGGCGAGTCGCAGGTGGACGAAGTGGCCCGGCGGGCAGGCCTCGATCCGCTCGAGGTCCGCAGGCAAAACCTCCTCACCCCGGGTGAGGAGCTGCGCTCAGGCGGGAAGCCACTCGATGCGGACCTCGTCGGCGACGTCGAGAAGGTCGCTGCTGCCGTCGGCTGGGGCACAGAAAGGCGGCCGCTCGTCGGGCGCGGTGTCTCGGTCGGCCTGCTCGCGGCCGGTGCACACCCCGTATCGAGCGCAATCTGCCGGCTCGAGGCGGACGGCCGCGTGGTCGTGCTCGTCGGGACGACCGAGATGGGCCAAGGGCCGCGGACCGCCTTCGCCCAGATTGCCGCCGAGGAGATCGGCGTCGAGCCGGAGCAGGTGACCGTCCGCGCGGCCGATACGCGCTTCACTCCTTACGATCGCTCGACCGGCGCGAGCCGCTCGACCACGATCGCAGGGCTCGCCGTCCAGCGCGCGGCCGCGGACATCCGCGCGCAGCTGGAGCGGATCGCGGGCAACTCGGAGATCGCGGTGGGCGAGCACCTCGCGTTGATGAGGCAGCACTTCGGGTTTGCGGGCGGCGAGCTGATCGGCCGCGGCGAGGTCGCGCCGCTCGGCACCGGCTCCTACGCCGAGGGGCCTGTCTTCTGGGAGGTCTGTGTCGGCGCGGCCGAGGTCGAGGTCGACCCCGACACGGGCTTCGTCCGGGTGCGGCGGACAGCGACTGTGGCCGACGTGGGACGGGCGATCAACCCGCAGCTCGTCGAGCGCCAGGACGAGGGAGCGACGCTGCAGGGGATCGGCAACGCGCTGTTCGAGGAGATGGTCTACGAGGACGGTCTGCTCCTGAACGACACGTTGCTCGACTACCGCGTACCGAGCTTCGAAGACCTTCCTGGGGAGATGAAGTGCGTGATCGTCGAGAACGGGGACGGCCCCGGCCCCTACGGCGCAAAGGGCTGCGGCGAGGGTGCGCTGGCGGCCGTACCCGCGGCGATCGTAAACGCGCTCGCCGATGCAGGTGTGCCCATGACAGAGCTGCCGCTGACGCCGGAGCGCGTGTGGCGGCGGATCCAGGAACTCAAGGAGGAGGACAAGTGGGAACAGTGAGACGTGCTGCGGTGATCGGTACGGGGACGATGGGCCCCGGCATGGGCGCGGTGCTGGCCCGGGCCGGGATCGAGACGGCGCTCTACGACGTGAGCTCGGAGGCGCTCGAGCGGGCAAGGGCCGGCGCGGAGTTGGCGGGGGGCGTGCTCGAGCGGCTCGAGGCAGCGCAGGAGGACGGCGGCTCGCTCCGGTTCGAGACCGAGCTCGCCGCCGCGCTCGAGGGGGCGGACTTCGTGCTCGAGGCGGTTCCGGAGAAGCTCGAGCTCAAGCACGAGGTCTTTCCCCAGTTCGAAGCGGTCGTCGGGCCGGACGCGATCCTCGCCTCGAACACCTCGGGAATCCCGATCACCAAGATCGCGACCGTCACCAAGAACCCGGGACGCGTCGTCGGGATGCACTGGTCGAACCCGCCGCACCTGATCCCGATGATCGAGGTGATCCCCGGTGAGCAGACCGCGCAGGAGACCGTCGACGCGACCTCGGATCTCGTGCGCCGGATCGGCTACCACCCTGTCGTCGAGCGCGAGGTCGCCGGCTTCGTCGAGAACCGGATCCTCTACGCGATCCTCCGCGAGTGCCTCGACCTGGTCGATCGCGGGATCATCGACCCGGAGGGACTCGACCTGAACGTGCGCTGGGGAATCGGGTACAAGCTGGCGGTGATCGGCCCGATGGAGCTCCTCGACATGGCGGGGCTCGACATCTACAACGCGGTCGGCTCGTATCTGAACCAGGATCTCTCGACCTCGAGCGAGGTCTCGGCGACGATCCGCGACCTGATCGACAAGGGCCGCCTCGGGATGAAGACAGGCGGCGGCATCTACGACTACACGCCGGAGCAGATCGACGAGCTGCGGGCGAAGCGGGCCGGCAAGCTGGTCGCCGTCCGGAAGGCGCTCGAGGCCTAGATGCGGATCTGGCTTCTCGACGGCGGTTCGATCGTGATCGAGCACACGCAGTTGATGTGGAACGTCCCGGGGCCGCAGGCGCGAATCCCCGTCTACAGCGTCCTGATCGAGCACGACGACGGGCTCTTCCTGATCGATACCGGCATCGACCTCGACCACATGAACCGGGTGCTGCCGTTCGAGCTCCCTGAGCAGACGGAGGACCAGACGATCCCGGCCCAGCTCGCGGCGGCGGGCTTCGAGCTCGGCGACGTGACGACCGTCGTCAACTCGCACCTGCACATCGATCATGTCGGCGGGAACCAGCTCTTCAAGGGCACCGGGGTCAAGCACGTCCTGCACGAGAAGGAGCTGGCGCAGGGGCGAAACCACGAGCCGTTCGAGTTCTTCGGCTACTCCGACACGTCGTGGGACTATGAGGGTGCGCAGTTCGCGCCGGTGTCCGGTGACGTCGAGCTGGCGAAGGGGCTGTGGCTGTACGAGACGCCCGGCCATACGGTGGGCCACTACTCGGTGCTGGCCGCGGGCGAGGGGGCGAAGCCGATGCTGTTCGCGATGGACGTCTCGTACACGGCCGCCGCGCTCGAGAAGGGCATCCAGGCCGGCTTCCACAACGACCCGGTCGCGGGGGTGCGCTCGATCGCGCGCGTGAAGGCGCTCGCCGAGGAGCACGGCGCCGACGTCTTCTTCTCGCACGACGCGGAGGCATGGGCGACCTACAAGCACGCACCCGATTTCTACGATCTCTAGGAGGGCAGCGATGGGGAAGCTGGAGAACCGGGTTGCGATCGTCACCGGCGCCGCGCAGGGAATCGGGAAGGCGGTTGCCGCCAAGCTCGCCGAAGAGGGGGCGACCGTCGTCGGGGCGGACATCAAGGACGGCGCGACGACGCAGGTCGACGTGTCGAAGGAGGAAGACGTCAAGCGGATGGTGGCCGACACCGTCGCAGAGCACGGCAAGCTGGACGTGCTCGTGAACGTCGCCGCGATCGTCCCGTTCACGCCGTGGGACGAGGTGGACTTCGCAGAGTGGCGGCGGATCATGTCCGTCAACCTCGACGGCACCTTCTTGACGAATTACTACGCGCAGAAGCCGATGCGCGAGGCCGGCTACGGGCGAATCGTCAACATCGCCTCGAACGTGATCCTCGCTGGAACGCCGAACCTCGCGCACTACGTCGCCTCGAAGGGCGGCGTCTGGGCCTTCACCCGCGCGCTCGCGCGTGAGCTCGGTCAATACGGGATCACCGTCAACTCGGTGGCGCCAGGGCTGACCGAGACCGAGGGCGTACTCGCGAGCAAGCATGCCGAGGCCTTCGAGTTCGTCCAGATGCTCCAGGCGATTCCTCGACGGGCGGTGGCGGCCGACATCGCTCCGGCCGTCGCGTTCCTTGCCTCGGAGGAGGCGGGCTGGGTGACGGGGCAGCTCCTCGTCGCAGACGGCGGGCACACCCACAACTGATGGGGAAACGGGCCGGAGCGATTCTGGCGGTGGTCGACGTGGATCGGTCGGTTGCGTTCTACCGCGACCTGATCGGCTTCGAGGTCGATGCTCTCTACGACGATCCGCCGTACGCGACGCTGACGCTTTCGGGGGCGAGGCTGTCGCTCGCCGAGCAGGGTCATCCGGCGGACGACCGGCCGGGCGTCGAGCTGGCGGCGTCGACC
Source organism: uncultured Actinomycetes bacterium (assembly GCA_963719325.1). Classification (GTDB taxonomy): domain Bacteria; phylum Actinomycetota; class Thermoleophilia; order Gaiellales; family Gaiellaceae; genus DATBLE01. The sequence goes on along the minus strand of CAVRBW010000022.1, from coordinate 71,100 downwards.
GATCCGTCGCGGGCCGACGTCGTGCTCGTCGTCGAGGTGGACGATGCGCGTGCCGAGCACCGGCGGCTCGGTGAAGCCGGCGCGCGGTTCCTCGCCGATCCGTACGAGCCGCCATGGGGTGGGTGCCGCTTCTTCTGCATCGATCCGGACGGCTATCTCGTCGAGATCGAGCAGCCTGCCGGCGTAGGCTTGACGGAGCCGGCCGAAAGCGGAGGCGCCGGCTCGGCCGGCGCCCAAGCAGCACCGTGAAGGCGGTCGTCCTGCGGGCACCCGGCGATGTCGGAGTTGACGACGTCGCCGATCCGCGGATCCTCGAGCCGGAGGACGCGATCGTCGCCGTTCACGCGACCGCGATCTGCGGTGCCGACCTCTTCCCGTTCCACGGTCTGACTCCGGGCTTCGAGGCCGGCACGGTGCTCGGGCACGAGTTCGCCGGCGAAGTCGTCGAGGTGGGCCCGGACGTGCTGACGCTGCACCCGGGCGTGCGTGTCGTCAACGCCAGCATGATCTCCGACGGCATCTGCCCGTCGTGTCTGGCTGGAAGGGCGACCCAGTGCGAGAGCAGGTCGCTCTTCGGCTACTCGGGCGTCTACCCGCGGCTCGACGGCGGCCAAGCCGAGCTCGTCCGCGTGCCGCAGGCCGACCGTGCTCTTCGTGTGCTACCGGATGAGGTCGGCGACGAGGCGGCAGTGTTCCTCGCCGACATCCTGCCGACGGGGTACGGCGCGGTCATTCGCGGCGGCGTCTCCGGTGGAGACACGGTCGTGGTCGTCGGATGCGGACCGGTCGGGTTGATGGCGGTGCTCTGCGCCACCGGCACCGCGGGCAGGCTGATCGCGGTCGACCGCGTGCCGGCGCGGCGCCGGCTTGCCGAGCAGCTCGGCGCCGAGGCGGTCGAGCCGGAGCGGGCAGCCGAAGCGGTCGCTGGGGCGACCGGAGGGCTCGGCGCCGACGTCGTGATCGAAGCGGCCGGCTCGGCCGGAGCCCTCGGCGCTTCGCTCGAGCTCGCCCGTGGCCGCGGCATCGTCTCTGTCGTCGGTGCGCACTTCGAGCCCGACTATCCGCTCAACAACGCGCTGATGTTCGAGCGCGAGCTGACGCTCCGGTTCTCGATCGGCGATCCGACGGCGGACGGTGCCCTACTGCTCGGCAAGCTCGCGAGCGGCGAGCTCGACCCGAGCCGTGTCGTCACGCACCGGCTTCCGCTCGCCGACGCGGCGGAGGCGTACCGTCTCTTCGATTCTCGAGAGGCGACGAAGGTGGTGCTGACCCCATGAGGGTCGCGATCGGAGTGGCACCGCTCATCCTCGTCCTGCTGGTGGGGTGCGGCAGCAGCAGCAGCGCGCCGGTGTACGAGGCGACGACGCCGCAGGTCGCGCGGAAGATGATGGTCGAGTACCTCCAGGGAAAGCATCTGACCTATCACTGGGTCGCCTGCCTCCGGACCGGCAGGTCGTTCGAAGGGGAGTCCGTCGTCCGGTGCAACGTCAACTTCGGCGATCCGCACATCGAGGCCTATTGCATCGTGCTCAGGCACGGGAAGCTCTACAGCGACCACCAGGATTCGGCGATTCCCTGCCAGCGGGACAATCGCGCGCCGCCGGCCACGATCGTCACCTCCTGATGCGACTCGAGAACAGCTTCGAAGTCCCCGCCTCGCCCGAGCAGGCCTGGCGCCTGCTGAACGACGTGCCCAGCATCGTCCCGTGCATGCCCGGCGCCGAATTGGTCGAGATCGTCGCCGAGAATGCGTGGAAGGCGAAGCTGCACGTGAAGCTGGGACCGATCGCGCTCCAGTTTCTGGCCGACGTCGTGCGCGAACAGATGGGCGAGGCCGACCGGCGTGTGATGCTCGGCGTCGAGGCGCGAGAGGCCAAGGGGCGCGGCAGCGCCGCGGCGACGATCGAGTCGACGCTCGCTGAGACGGGAAGCGGCACGAGGGTCGACATCGTCACCGAGCTGGCGCTCCGGGGCGCCGTCGCCCAATACGGACGGGGCGTCGTCGCCGACGTCGCCGCTCGGCTGACGGCGCAGTTCGCCCGTTGCCTTGCCCACAAGCTCGCTGACTCGGAGTCGCCGGCCCACGAACCGGCGGTCGGGGCTGCGCCGGTCGGCGGCTTCCGGCTACTCCTCGGCGCCCTCTGGCGTTCCCTCTTCCGGCGCTCGAGGGCCGCCGCGTGACGAGCGCGCAGCCCCTTAGCTCGGCGGGCGCCGCAGGCGCCCTTCGCGCATGCGGCGCATCCAGCCCTCGCCCTTGCGCTCGCGCGCCGTCGCGGCGATCCAGCCGGGAAGGTTCGCACGCTTCATCAGCACGTCGTGCAAGACTCTCCGCCCAGAGGCGTCGAGCTCCTCGCGGCCGAACCGCACCACCGCAGCCACGAACTCGTCACCCGTGAATTCGTTCTCGATGGCGTGCACGCGGGCCTCGATCAGCTCGACGCTCCAGGGCTCCATAGCCCGGCACGGTACAGCCATGCCGAGACTTTTCGCTCTTTGCGGACCACGCAAGGGCGGCTCCGTTCCTATCCGGCGGTGACGGGATAGGGTGATCCGGTTGGTGAAGGTAAGTCGAACGCGGCTCACAGGTTCTCCACACGGCATCCACACGCTGTGGGGACCAGGTTCGCAGGCTGCGTGAAGTGACGGGAGGTTCGGGACAGATGCCGCGGGAGACGATCCTCGGTGTTCTCCACGAAGCGCTCGCCGACACACGGACGGACGTCGACGAGCTGATCGAGCGGCTGATCGGGGTCTACCGCGGCACGAAAGGGCCGGAGGGCACCGATCAGGTCATGGCGCTCGGCTTCCTCGTCTGCGCGCGGGCCTTGCGAGAAAGCTCGCTCATGCAGGAGATCGCCGTGCGCGAGGAGATCCAGGAGCTGCATCGTCTGGCAGGCGACATTCTCGAGTCGGTCCGTCACACCGAAGAGACGCTCGATCTCGGGCCGCGAGCGCGCAGGCGCCTGCGCGAGACGCAGACCCTCGCCGAGGACCTCGCTCTCGAGCAGAGGCACTCGTAGACCGATCAACCATCGAGCGTCGGATCCCTCGAACGGGGGACGCCGTTCGTCCCGGTCCGGACCACGATGACTGCAGAGAGGCTGGGGGCGGGCTGTGACTGCCTGGCTCAGGGAGAGGCAATCGCCAGGCCGCAGGCCCGCCCCCGCCGACCTTTTCGCTCAAGCGGTCGCCGATCCTTTGGCGATCGGTCGAATTGCTCAGTCGATCAGCTTGCGCGTCATCGCGTGAATCGCGATGCGCCAGACGGAGAGGCCGAAGAACAGGAGCGCGGCGACGCGGGCGAGATCGACCCAGCCGCTCCAGCCGAAGGCGGCGTCGCGGACGAGCTGGACCGTGTGGTGGAGCGGGTTGATCTCACCGAGGACCTGCGCCCATTTCGGGAGCCGGTCGAGCGGGAAGAATGTGCCCGCGACGAGAAAGAGCGGGGTGAGCACGGCGCTGACGATGTAGCTGAAGTTCTCGATCGACTTCGCGTAACCGGCGACCGCGATCCCGAAGCACGCCCAGCCGAAGCCGGCGGTGAAGGCGACCAGCGGAACGGTGAGCATGCCCCACGCGGGATCGAGGCCGAACGCAATCGCGACCAGCAGGGGCACGCAGCCGTAGACGCCTGCCCGCATCGCCATCCACAACGCCTCGGCGGTGACCAGCTCCTCCGTGTCGACGGGCGCCGCGAGGATCGCGTCGTAGGTGCGCTGGAACTGGTACTTGACGAACGTTCCGAACATCGCCGGGAACGCGCTCGAGAACAGCACCGCGGTGGCGACCGTCCCGGTGCCGACGAACTCGACGTAGTCGTAGCCGCCGATCTTGCTGACGAGGGAGCCGAAGCCGAAGCCGAAGGCAAGCAGGTAGATCGTCGGCTCGACCGTCGACGAGAAGGTCGCCGACCGCCAGTACGAGGAGTAGTTGATCACCTCGCGGACCAGCACGCCGGTAATCGCCGGTCGCTCCAGGCGACCGAGCCTGGCGGCGCGGGGAACGGACATGACCATGTCGGTGCTCCGTCCGAGCACTAGTCGATCTGCTCCCCGGTGAGCAGCACGAAGACGTCCTCCAGGTTGGCCGGGCGGCGCTCTCCCTGAGGCGCACGCCCGTCGGCGCCGTCGACTCCGAGCACCGAGACGCTCGTCCCCGTGCGCCGGGTGCGAAGCCCCGCGTCCTGCGCGGCGGTCTCGACCTCGGCCAGGGTCTCGGGCGGCCCGTACACCTCCACCGCTTCGCGGCCGGCGTGCTCGGCGACGAGGTCCGCGGGCGGCCCCGCGGCCACCGCTCGCCCATGCGACATGATCAGGACCGTATCGGCGAGGCGCTGGGCCTCCTCGATGTAGTGCGTCGACATCAGGATCGTCGTTCCCTCCGCCCTGAGAAGGTCGATCAACGCCCAGAGCTCCTGGCGGACCTGAGGATCGAGCCCGACCGTCGGCTCGTCGAGCAGGAGCAGGCGCGGACGGTGGACGAGCGCCCTGGCAATGAGCAGTCGCCGTCGCATGCCGCCGGAGAGCTTGTCCACCCGCGAGTCCCGCCGTTCGCCGAGGTTCGCGATCTCGATCGCGCGTTCGATCGCCGCGTGGCGCTCGTGATGCGGGATCCGGTAGAGGTGCGAGAAGACGCGCAGGTTCTGCTCGACCGTCAGCGTGACGTCGAGGTTGTCGAGCTGTGGTGAGACGCCGCAGAGCGCGCGAGCCTGCTTCGACTCCTCGGGTAGGCGGAAGCCGAGGACTTCGAGCTCGCCCTCGTCCGCGATCGCCTGCGCGGTGAGGAGCCGCATCGTGGTCGACTTGCCGGCGCCGTTCGGCCCGAGCAGCCCGACACACGTGCCCTGGGGCACGTCGAGGTCGAGCCCGTTCACGGCCGTGATCGGGCCGTAGCGCTTGACGACTCCGCGCAGGCGGATGGCGAGCTGGGCGCTCATGTCTCCAGGATGCCAGTTGCGGCCATCGAGGCTACGACCGCCCCGCGCGGCGAGAATCATCGCTCCGAGAAGACTAGGCGGAGGCTGCGAGCTCGGCCGCCGGCGGCGCAAGCAGCTGGTCGACGAGCTTGCGATTGCCCTCGATCCTCACCCGGTCGAGGTTGTGGTCGACGACGAGATAGTAGAACCCCTCCGGATCGCCCTCGACGACGACGTCGGGATCGTCGATCGAGCCTGACGACGCCTCGCCGTCGACGAGCGAGGCGACCTCGTCGCGCACCCGGAACTCGAAGCGACCCGGCGGCGCAATCGGAGCGAGCACCACGTCCACGGCGTTCTCGAGCCAGCCCGGGAAGAGCTCATCCTCATCCGTCGGCGGGCCGAGCGAGCGGGCACCCCAGAGTGCGAGCTCACGCATCGCCTTCTTGAGGCCGTGTCCGTATTCGGTGAGCTCGTAGACCTGGGAGGCGGCCGGAGGCGGCAGCTTCCGCTTCGTGACGAGGCCTGCAGCTTCGAGGTCTCGGAGGCGCGCGGCGAGAATGTTCGTTCCGATCCCTGGGAGATGATCGGCCAGATCTGTGTAGCGCTTCGGGCCGTGCATCAACTCGCGGATGACGAGGAGCGCCCAGCGCTCGCCCACCAGATCGAGTGCGCGCGCGATCGGACAGTACTGGTCGTAGTGCTTCCGCATGCGCACAGTGTAGCGCGATCACTTGCTGTTGTGAAGTCGATACTTGCAAAACACAAGTGAGCGCTGCTAAGGTGCAAGCAACGACCTACGACAGCGAAAGGAAACGCCCAGAATGGTGACTTCGGAACGACGCAAATGGCTGGCGCTGGCGCTGCTGAGCGCCGTCCAGTTCATGGTCGTCCTGGACATCGCGATCGTCAACGTCGCGTTGCCCTCGATCAAGGTCGACCTCGGATTCTCCCAGCAGGATCTTCAGTGGGTGATCAGCGCGTACGCCCTCGTCTTCGGCGGCTTCCTGCTGCTCGGCGGGCGGGCCGCCGACCTCCTCGGCCGGCGGCGGATCTTCCTGGTGGGGATCGTCGTCTTCACGGTCGCGTCGCTGCTTGCCGGCCTGGCGTGGTCGGAGGCCTCGCTGATCGCCGCGCGCTCGCTCCAGGGGCTCGGGGCCGCGATCATCAGTCCGGCCGCACTGTCGATTCTCTCGACGACGTTCCTCGAGGGTCGTGAGCGGAACGTCGCACTCGGCGTCTGGGGCGCCGTCGGCGGCTTCGGAGCCGCAGCAGGAGTGCTGCTCGGCGGAGTGCTCACGGACGCGCTCAGCTGGGAGTGGATCTTCTTCGTCAACGTCCCGGTTGGCACGGCCGCGTTCGTGCTGACTCCCTTCCTGCTCACGGAGAGCCGCGACGCGCACGTCAAGTCGTTCGACGTTCCGGGCGCGGTGCTCGTCACGGGCGGTCTCTCGTCGCTCGTCTACGCGATCACGAAGGCGGGGCAGGACGGCTGGCTTGCCGGCCAGACCCTCGCGTTCTTCGCTGTGGCGGTCGCCCTCCTCGCCGGCTTCGTCGCGTGGGAGCAGCGCCACGCCGAGCCGCTGATGCGGTTCGGCCTCCTCCGCACCAGGACGATCGCCGGGGCGAACGTTGCCGGCTTCATCCTGGGCACCGCGTTGTTTTCGATGTTCCTGATGCTGACGCTGTACATGCAGCAGGTGCTCGGCTATTCGGCGATGAAGTCAGGCGTCGCGTACCTGGCGGTTGCCGGGACCGCGATTCTCTGGTCGGCGGTGGCCGCGCAGGTCGTGACGCGCATCGGGGTAAAGCCGGTGCTCGTCGTGGGAATGACGGCTCTGACCGGCGGCCTCGTCTACTTCACCCAGGTCTCGGTTGGCGGCACGTATGCGGGCGACCTGCTGCCGGGGTTCCTGCTGGTCGGGTTCGGCATCGGCTTCTCGTTCGTGCCGATCTCGATCGCCGCGCTCGCCGGGGTGCAGCCGGCCGAGGCGGGCCTTGCCTCCGGGTTGTTCAACACGTCGCAGCAGATTGGCGGGGCGCTCGGCATCGCGGCGCTCTCGACGATCGCGACGTCCCGGACCGCCGACAAGGTGTCGGCGGGCGTGGCGCAGTCGGCGGCGCTCGTCGACGGCTTCACCGCGGCGTTCCTCGCCGGGGTCGGGATCGCGGCGGTCGGGATCGTCGCCGCGCTGACCCTGATCCGGCGAGGCGAACTCGAGCAGGCCCCCGTCCCGGCGGACGCGGAGCCGGTGCTCGACGTCGCAGCCTAGACGCGCTGGGCGGGCGGCCGGCCGGCCGGGTCCATTCGGCCGGCCGCCCGCTACCTTGGGTCGATGAGTCCGCGTCTCGGGAGGCGCATCGCGCGCTTCAATCTGCTCGTCACGAATCGGTTGACCGGGCCGTTCGCGGCCCGGCTCCCGGGTTTCGGGGTGATCGTCCACAGCGGTCGAACGTCGAAGCGGGAGTATCGAACCCCGGTCAACGTGTTCGAGGCCGGCGACGGATACGCAGTCGCACTGACCTACGGCACGGACTCAGAGTGGGTGAAGAACGTCCGGGCGGCAGGCGGGTGTGAATTGGTCACGCGCGGCCGCCGACTGCGGCTGGCGTCGCCCGAGATCCGCCACGACGAGAGCCGTCGACTCGTGCCTCCGCCTGTCCGGCCGGTGCTGAGATTCCTCCAGGTCGACGACTTCCTGCTCCTGAAGCGTGCTGCCGGCGGCGCGTCCGAGGCCGGCTAGCATGCACCCGCGATCGCCAGCGGAACGAAGAGGACGAGCCAGGTCGCGATCAGCCGCGGGGCATCCTGCGGCCGGCGGGCCTGGTGGTAGGTCACGGCGCCGCCGCAGCCCATCTCGAACAGCCAGGTCAGGGATCGGGGGCGCGGCGAGGGCCGCGGCCAGGGCGTCGCGCCCTGCGGGTCCGAGGGTGCGCGCGACCAGGATCCCGGTCAGGAGATTGAGAGCCAACCTTGCTCCGGTGGCCACCATCCCCAGGAGTGCCGCTCGCAAGAAGCCCCTTTGCCTTCGGCTCTGCGCCGGCGAGTTGATCGTCGACGGCGTGCGTCCCGACGGCGTGGGCGGCGACCGGTCTAGCGGGCGGGCGGCTCGCCCAGGGCCGCGTCGACCGCGGCGACGAGCGTTTCGGGCGCCGAGGGCTGCAGCACAGGCTTTCCGGGATGCCGCCGGCGAACCGCCTCGGTGATCTCCTGTCCGACCCCGGAGACGATCAGATCGGCGCCGGCGACCAGGGCGCAGTCGTGCGGGCCGACCAGCGGGCAGTACTCGTCGGGCTCCGGGCCGCGGCAGATCGCCACCGTGTAGCCGGCCCTCCTGAGCGCCCAGGCCGATGCCAGGCTCGACTCGAGATCCGGATCCTCGATCAAGACGCGCGGCCGGCCAGGCCAGTGCCAGATGCCCGGCTCGATCCGCTTCCTGCGCATGCCGTCACTGTCGCTCCCTCGGGGGCGCGGGGATGATCAGAATCGACTACGACGACGTCCAGCCCCGTGACGCCGTACGCGGAGCAGTCGACCGTGCCGCGCCGCACTCGGCGACCGTGGCCTGGTGACCAGCGCAGGGCGACGTACCGCGTGTGAGCTCGACCGCGCTGCGCGCTTCGAGCTCGTGCCGGTTCTGCGCATAGCCGCCGAGGTAGGAGAAAGGCATCCGGATCGGCTTGTGCTGCATCTGCCAGACGTGGCAGAGCTCGTGCGTGATCAGGTCGCCGCCGGCCCGCTCGGCCGGCTCGCGCAGGACGATCAGGTTCCAGGCGGAGTAGCCGTCGAACCGCCTGAACCACGGGAACGCGAACAGCCGGGGCCAGACGAGCACGCGGACACGGTCGATGCGAACGGGCCGAGGGTAGAGGTCGAGCCGATCGAGCCGATCCTTTGCGCGCTCGAGCGCTGTTCGCGTTCCTTCGCGGGTCAGGGCCTGAGCGGGACGAGGCGCAGGACGATCGTGCCGTCCTGGATTGGCTGGAAGTCGTACTGGTAGATGCGGTTCGCCGTGTATTGGCGGACGACTTCGACGTCCTGCGCGCTCATCTGTCCGGGTCGGAGGCTCCCGGTTGCGGGCTTCAGGGTCTGCGACAGGGGGACCTCGAGAGCGTCCGCGACGTCCTGGCGGCGGAAGAAGATCGCGGTGTTCGCGGTCGTCGCGCCGCTCTTCGCGGGCGGCATGTACGTCACGACCGAGTCGATCCCCGACTGGTACTTGAAGGTGTACAGGGCGAGCTCGAGCGCTTCGCGGCTGAGCAGGGCGTAGCGTGAGGGCGTCGCGTTTCCGGGCAACGCGCATTTTCCGCCTGCGGCGGTGCCGCAGAAGTTGTAGGCCCACGCCGCCGAGGTCTCGTAGAACGACGCATCCTGCGCCGTCTCCCCCGGCAGGCCCGACGAGACGGCGATTGCCCGCAACGGGACCGGCTGTCCCTGACTCTGGACCTCGAGCGGAGTGGAGAGGAGGAGGGCGAGCTTGCGCCCGTCTCCCAGCGCGTACTGATTCTCGACGTGCTTCGAGATCTCGCTCAGCTTGCGGACCCCGTTCTGCTGGGGCTTCCAGGCCGACCATGCCTTGCCGCCGTCCTTTCCGCCGTGTGCGGCGAGAACGACGAAGAGCCCGACCGCGACGCCGAGGATCGCGGCGAGAATGAGGTAGGCGACGCCGAAGCGGTGACGCGGAACGTTCGGCTCCGGCCGCGGGTGCGCGAGCGGTACGGCCGGCTCGTCGATCCTTCCGAGGGCGTGCTCGTTCACAGCGTCGGCCACGCGGCCTCCTGGGTCAGGTCGATGACCGGCTCCTGCAGGCCGGCCGAGTTCAGCAGGTCGACCAGCTCGTCGCCGTAGAGCTCCTTGCGCTCGACCAGAGCGTTCGCGATGTGCTCGATTCCCTCCCGGTTCTGCAAGACGAGGTTGTAGGCGTTCACGTATGCCTGGCCGATGATCTGAGCCGCAAGCGCCCGCTTGGTCGGATCGCCCAGCACCGCTGCGATGGAGTCGTGCTGGAAGTCCCCGCTCGCCCGGTTCATCAGCTGGAGGCCGAGCCGCTCGAAGCGCTGCATCAGCTCGTCACGCGCCTTCTCGTTTCCGTTGAGCTCGAGACGATCCGGGCCCATGCCGGAGATGCCGACCATCCAGGCTGCGCGCCCGGTCGCGCTGCTCAGGTCGCCGCCGACGCCCGTCGCGTTCTCGCCGTAGAACACGTGCTCCGCGGCGAGGGAGCCGAGCGTCCAGGCGAGCTTGCCCATCTCCTCGTGCTTCCAGGAGCTGAAGCGCTCCTCTTTCTCCAGCGCCATGTGGTGGCCGAGCGAACCGGCGCGCATCTTGATCGAGATGCGCGTGGACTCGACGCCCTTCATGAAGACGTGGGCGGCCGCCGCGTGTCCCGCCTCGTGGATCGCAACCGCTCGCGTCTCCTCCGGCACGTATTCGACACCGATCGCCGTCCCCGTCTCGATCGTGGTCATCGCCTCGACGATGTCCTCGCGCGCGAAGTGCTGGCGGCCGTCGTGATGGGCATGCGTGAGCGCCATGGAGCAGACCTGCTCGACCATTGCCGGGCTGTATCCGTTCGTGATCCGCGCCAGCTCGTCGCGCGCCCGTGGCGTGTCGAGCTCGGAGTCGTGCGCGACCCGATCGAGATACAGGTTGAAGATGTCCTCGCGGTCTTTCTTCGTCGGCGTACGGAACCAGACGTGGCGACCCATCCGGCCCGGTCGGCGCAGCGCGGGGTCGAGCTGCTCCAGCGGGACGTTCGTCGCCCCGATGAAATAGATCTGATTACCGGTCGGGCGCGGGGGTGGGAGCCGCAGCGGGACGTTGCCGATTCGGCGAGGGACCACGTACGACGCGTCCAGGATCGTGTTGATTCGGTTCGTCCAGAAACGCCGCCAGAACGGGGGGTTGTCGATCCCGTCCATCGTCACGAGCAGCTGGTTCAGGGCCAGCTGACCCATGCCGCCCATCATGCCGCCCGGGAACGCCTGGTTGACGATCGACCCGAGCCGGTGCACCCAGGGTGGATAGGGGGACGGCTGCGGCGGCTCTCGCTCCGCGAAGAGGCGGTCGCGCCAGCCGTGCGTCTCGAGGATCAGGTCGCCGGTCGGGTTGAGAGCCCCGAATGGCCCGTAGAAGCACGAGTCCTCGTAGCGCCGCATCGTTCCGATCATCGTCGGCCCGCCCGCCCCGCCGAGCGCGGCGCGGCGCATCCCGACGGCATCGATCTCGTCGATGAAGACGATGCACTGGCCGCCCCACTTCGCCGCGAGCTTCTTGGCCTTCCGGGCGAGGAAGCGCACGATGATCGCGTCGATGCCGATGAACGTCTGTGCGAAGCCGGAGCCAGGGATCGAGATGAAGGGCGAGTTGAAGCCGGTGGCGATCGCCTTCGCGAGCATCGTCTTCCCGGTCCCCGGCGCCCCGTGGAAGAGCAGGCCTCGCTCGCGGCGGCCGCCCGCCTTCTCGAACGCCTCGCCCGACTGCCAGAGGTTGACGATCCGGCGCACCTCCTCCTTCGCCTCGGCCTGGCCGCGCACGTCTGCGAGCTTCACGCCCCAGTTCGCGTCGCCGGGCTCGAAGCCCCGAATCTGCGACACGCCCATCAGCAACATCGGGCCCATCAGGATCGCGAAGTTGAAGATGAAGTAGAACGGGAGGATCGCCAGCAGGCCGGCGTTTCGTCCCACGACGTCGATGACGTGGCCGAGCCAATGCCAGACCGATTGCGTCACCGTCCACGGGTTGGCGTTCCCCCAACCGTGGGTGATCGCCCGGTAGAGCATCGTGACCACGACGATGATCAGGAACAGCCGCACCACCTTCCAGGCGAAGCCCCAGGTCATCGCGCGACGCCGGTTGAGCAGGTCTTCGTCGCGCAGCCGGGTGTCCTCGGTGGCGAACAGGCTCGGCCACGGGATCAGCCTTCGAAAGACGAGATCCAGCGTCCCTCGGAAGGCGAAGATCGCGCCGGCGGTCGCGGCGATCGACCACCCGAGGCTCAGGTTGGAGTGCTGCCAAAGCCAGAGGAAGACGGCCGGGGACGAAAGCGCCGCCACCAACGTGGCCGCACGGCGCAGAGGCCGCCATTGCTCGCTCAGCGCCTTGCTCTCCTCGGGAGCCGTCAGGACCGGCGGCTGGACGGCTTCGTCCGCGGTACTCATTTGCCTAGTTTAGACGCCTGTTTTCGCAGGAAGTCGGCGGCCACTACGCTCCGGGGGATGCACGACCATGACCACGGTGCGAGCGACCGGCGCCTGCTCGCCGCCGCGCTCCTGCTGATCGTCGCCCTGATGGGCGGCGAGCTCGTCGCCGGCATCCTGGCGGGTTCGCTCGCGTTGCTCGCCGACGCCGGGCATCTCATCTCCGACGCAGCGGCGCTCGGCTTCGCGCTCGTCGCATCGGCGCTCGCCGCGCGCCCCGCACGAGGCAGCTGGACGTACGGCTTCCGGCGGCTCGAGATCCTCTCCGCGCAGGCAAACGGGCTGGCGCTGGCTCTTGTCGGCATCTGGATTGTGTTCGGTGCAACCCGCCGATTGGTTTCGCCGCAGGAAGTCCGCGGCGGCGTCGTGCTCGGGGTCGCGCTCGCCGGCGTGGCGGTGAACCTCGTCGCCACCGCCCTGCTCGCACGCGCGAGCCGGGAGAGCCTGAACGTGCGCGGCGCGTTCCTCCACGTCGCCACCGACCTCGTCGCCTTCGTCGGTACTGCCGCTGCCGGTGGGCTCGTGCTGGCCACCGGCTGGGACCGGTTCGATCCGCTCGCCGGCCTGCTGGTCGCTGCGCTCATGTTCTGGGCCGCATTCGGATTACTTCGGGATTCGATGCGAATCTTCCTCGAGGTCTCCCCGCCAAACATCGACCCGGACGACGTCGGGCACGCAATCGCCGCCTGGCCCGAGGTGGTCGAGGTCCACGATCTGCACGTCTGGACGCTGACGAGCGGCTTTCCCGTCCTCTCCGCGCACGTCCTCGTCACCGCGGGCGCCGACTGCCACCAGATACGGCGCGAGCTCGAGGGGATGCTGGTCGAGCGGTTCACGCTCGACCACACGACGCTCCAGGTCGAGCATGCGCCGGGGCCCGTCCAGCTCGGCCCCTCCGTCCGTCGCCGCTCGGCTCCGTAGCTGCAGCGTCGCCGGGCAACGGGCCGACGCCGCGCCAGAAGCCGGCCGTCGGTAGGCTCCTTCGCTCGTGCCCACCTTGGACGGCAAGATCGCGATCGTCACCGGCGCCTCCAGCGGGATCGGCGCCGCGACTGCGAAGGCGTTGCGCGAAGCCGGGATGCGTGTCGCGGTGGGAGCTCGCAGGGTCGAGCTGCTCGAGGGCGATTTCGCGCACGAGCTCGACGTCACCGATCCGGAGAGCTGCACGCGCTTCGTCGACGCGGCGGTCGAGGCGCTCGGCGGCCTGGACGTGCTCGTCAACAACGCCGGCGGAGCGCTCGGCCGCTACCCGTTCTGGGAGTCGAACGAGGACGACGAGGAGTGGATGCTGGAATCGAACGTCCACGGGCTGATGCGGATGACCCGCCTCTGCCTGCCGCACATCCGTGACGGTGGGCACATCGTCAACATCGACTCGATCGCCGGACGCCAGGCCTACGACAACGCCGCCGTCTACTGCGCGGTGAAGGCCGCCTCGGCGATGTTCAGTCGGGCGTTGCGGGAGGACCTGCTCGGACGGCCGATCCGCATCACCGCCGTCGGGCCGGGATTGACCGAGACCAACTTCTCGCTCGTCCGGTTCAAGGGCGACGAAGAGCAAGCCCGCCAGGTCTACGAGGGCGTCGAGGCGCTCACGCCCGAGGACATCGCCGACTGCATCGTCTTCGCGCTCACCCGACCGCTCCGGGTGAACGTGGACGAGATCGTCGTCAAGGCGCTCGCCCAGTCGAGCGGAGGCCGCATTCTCCGCAAGACCTAGCCCGTGGCGCTGACAATCCTCGAAGGCTCGAGCTTCTGCATCTGCGACGAGCGCGGGGACATCTGCGAGGAGACGGGCGGCTTCTTCGCGCAGGACACTCGCTACCTGTCGCTGCTTCGGCTGACGATCAACGGCGAGACGCCGCTGCTCCTCTCCGCCGGGAAGGTGGAGTACTACTCGGCCGCCTTCTTTCTCCGCAATCCGCTCGCAGCCGGACTGGCGCAGGATTCGCTCACGATTGCGCGCGAACGGTTCGTCTCCGAGACCATGCAGGACCGGATCGCGGTCGAGAACGTGACCACCGCGCCGATCTCGTTCGAGCTCGCGCTCGAGGTCGCCAGCGACTTCGCCGACATCTTCGCGGTCAAGGAGCACGACTTCTCGCTCGGCAATCCCATGAGCGCGCAACGGCTGCCCGAGCCGGCGCCCAACTTCTTCGACGAGGCGCACAACCAGTTCGTGCTGGACGACCCGGCCGACAATTCGCGAACGCAGGTGGCGTTCTCGCAGGTCGGCGAGGTCGACGGCCGCTTCGTCCGCTACCGGGTCGAGCTCGAGCCGCGCGGCCGTTGGGAGCTGACGACCGACGTCGTCCCGAACCCGAACGAGCGGCGGAAGGTCGCACGCCCGGCGGGAGGGCAGCGGTTCGGCGAGGAGCTGGCGCGCGTGCAGGACTCCCTCACCGCGTGGCAGCTGCGAGTTCCCCAGCTCCGCGCCACCTGGGACCCGCTCGAGCACTCGTTCGCGCGTTCCGTCTCGGACCTCGCCTCGCTGCGAATGCGTGGCGGCAACCACGGGCTGGCGCGGCTGCCGGCGGCGGGAATGCCGTGGTTCATGACCGTGTTCGGTCGAGACACGCTGATCACGTCGCTGCAGACGCTGCTGTTCGGGCACGAGCTCGCCCGCGGCGCACTGGAGGTGCTCGCCGAGCTGCAGGCGACCGACGACGATGCCGAGATCGACGCCGAGCCGGGCAAGATCGTCCACGAGGTCCGGCACGGGAAGGCGGCGAAGTCCTGGTTTGCCCGGTACTACGGAACTGTCGACGCGACGCCGCTCTACCTCATCCTCCTCTCGGAGGTCTGGCGGTGGACCGACGACACGATGCTGGTCATGCAGCTGCGCGAGCCGGCACTGCGCGCGCTCCAGTGGATCGACGAGCACGGTGACCGTGACGGCGACGGGTTCGTCGAATACGAGAAGCGAAGCAAGCGTGGGTTGGACAACCAGTCGTGGAAGGACTCCGGCGACTCGCAGCGCTTCGCCGACGGGCGGATCGCAGCCGGCCCGATCGCTCCGGCCGAGGTTCAGGGCTACGTCTACGACGCGAAGAGGCGGATCGCCGAGCTCGCACGCGAGGCCTGGCGCGACCGTGCGCTCGCCGAGCGCCTGGAGAAAGAGGCCGACGCGCTTCGGAAGCGGTTCGACAAGGCGTACTGGGTGGACGAACGGGGCGGCTACTACGCGCTGGCGCTCGACGGCGAGAAGAAGCCGATCGACGCGATGTGCTCGAACATGGGCCACCTGCTGTGGAGCGGGATCGTCCCTCCCTCGCGCGTCGACGCGGTCGTCGACGCGCTGATGAGCGACGCGCTCTGGTCGGGCTGGGGTGTGCGCACGATGTCCACGGACGACGGCGGCTACAGCCCGCTCTCGTACCACAACGGGACCGTCTGGCCCCACGACAACTCGCTGATCGCGTCGGGGCTGATGCGGTACGCGCGCTGGCCCGAGGCGCAGCGGATCGTGCAGCGGATGCTGGAGGCAGCCGCCTACTTCGGACACGAGCTGCCGGAGGTGTTCTCCGGGATGCCGCGTGCGCAGACGCCGTTTCCGATCGCCTATCCCACCGCGGCCCGACCGCAGGCCTGGGCGGCCGGTACACCGGTGCTTCTGCTCCAGGTGCTGCTCGGGCTGCAACCCGACCGTCGCCGGCAGACGCTCGAGACCGTCGCCCCGCTGGAGCTTCCCTCGTGGGCGGGCTCGCTTCGTCTGTCCGGCGTCCGGGTATTCGACCGCGCGTGGGACGTGTATCTCGAAGCCGGCCGGGTCCGTGTCCAGGAGGCGTGACCCGTTTGGGCTTGTAACACAGTGTTACTTGGTCTACCAACGCCTGGAAGTGGCCGTTTGGAGGGCTCGTAACACCGTGTTACTTGGAGGGTCAAGGCGATGACAGACACGCTTCGGATCGCTGTGATCAGTCCCGTCTGGTTCCCGGTGCCGCCCACGGGCTACGGGGGGATCGAGTGGATCGTCTGGCTGCTCGCCGATGGACTGGCCGACGCCGGCCACGACGTGACGCTCTTCGCCTCCGGCGACTCGCATACCAGGGCGAAGCTGTCGGCGGTGTTCCAGACAGCCCCGAGCGCGCGGATCGGGCAGTCGCTGCCCGAGCTCCAGCACTGCCTCGCCTGCTACGAGCGTGCGGACGAGTTCGACGTGATCAACGACCATTCGGGACTGCCCGCGGCGGTGATCGGCGGATTGATGGACAAGCCGGTGCTGCACACGATCCACGGCCCCCTCGACGGCGAGGGCGGCGCGATCTACCAGCAGATCGCCAACGTCGCTCCCAGGATCGGGTTCATCTCGATCTCGATGAACCAGCGCAAGCCGAAGCCAGACTTCCCGTGGGTGGCGAACTGCCCGAACGCGCTCGACTTCTCGCTCTACCCGGTCAAGCCGCACCGCGGCGACTACCTGCTCTTCCTCGGCCGGATGAGCCCGGACAAGGGCTGCCATCGCGCGGTCGACGTCGCCGTCACCGCCGGTCTCCCGCTGAAGATCGCCGGCAAGAAGCGCGAGCCGCTCGAGCAGCAGTACTTCGACGAGTTCGTCGCGCCGCACCTCTCCGATTCGATCGAGTATCTCGGCGAGGTCACGCACGGCGAGAAGGTCGAGCTGCTCCAGCACGCACGGGCGACCCTCTTCCCGATCGAGTGGGAGGAGCCGTTCGGCCTGGTGATGGTCGAGTCGATGGCCTGCGGGACGCCCGTGATCGCAACGCGCTGGGGGGCCGTGCCGGAGGTGATCGAGCACGGGCGGAGCGGGATCATCGTCGACGACTACCGGATCATGGCGGCGGCGATCGAGGAGGCCGACCGGCTCGACCCGCTGGAGCTCGTCCGCTTCGCGCAGGAGCGCTTCTCTCCCGAGCGGATGGTCGCGGACTACCTGCGGGCATTCAGAGCGTCACTCGGTCGTTAACCTGAAGCGGTGGCGACCGATCCGCTTCGCGCTCTGTTGGCCAAGGCGTTCCCGGACGCGTCCGAGCTGGACGTCGTTGACCGCACGGGCACGGGCGACCACTTCCAGGTGACGGTGGCGAGCCCCCGGTTCGACGGCCTCTCGCTCGTCGAGCAGCACCGGCTGGTCTACGACGCCCTTGCGGCACCGCTCGCCGACGGCACCATCCACGAACTGCGTATCCGGACGAAAGGGGCGACGCCGTGAACGACCTGAGCGGCAACATCAAGCAGGTGATCGAGGGCGAGGAGGTCGCCCTGTTCATGAAGGGCACTCCGCAGATGGTCATGTGCGGCAACTCGCAGCGGGCACTCGAGGCGCTGCGTCGCGCGGGCGCACCCGTCACCACGGTCGACATCCTCCCCGATCCGGCGATCAGGCAGGAGCTCACGGCGCTCTCGGGCTGGCCGACGATCCCCCAGGTGTTCGTGCGCGGCGAGCTGCTCGGAGGCGCCGACATCGTCGAGGAACTGGAGCAGACCGGCCAGCTCGAGCAGAAGCTGGCGGAGGCGCTCGGGGCCGGTTATCGAGACGGACGGGACGAGAAGACCGTCAGCGTCTTCTGATCCGGCGCTAGGTGGCGGACTGGATCCGCTTGTCCCAGTACCGCTTCATCCCGACGTAGGACTGCCACAGCGGGGCGGCCCGCTCCCAGTGCTCCGCCTCGTCTCCGACAGCTGCTTCGAGGTCGCGATGCGCAGCCGCGATCCAGGCCTGCTCGTCGAGGCCTCGCTCGCAGCGCTCGCTCCACTTCGCGAGCTCCTCCCGCGCGAGGGCCAGGTGCTCGGAGGGCGAATCGGCGACGCCGAAGTGGATGAGGGCGAGCCGGTCCGGCTGCCGTCGCTCGATCTCCTCGAAGGTGCGAAACCACGCCTCGACGTCGATGTCCGGCGGAGGCGAGACCGGAAGCACGTAGCTGCTCGGCTGGATCCGGACCCCGGCGGCGTCGCCGGCGTAGAGCGTGCCGTCCGGATGCAGATAGCACACGTGGTGCGAGGCGTGGCCGGGGGCCGGGAAGCAGCCGAGGCCGACCACCCTGTCGCCGACGACCTCCACGATCTCCTCCGGCACGGGTGCGAGCTCACCCCAGAGGATGTCGAACGCGTCCCCGTACAGGCGGCGGGCGCTCCGCTCCAGACGGCCGGGATCGACGACGTGTGGGGCGCCGATCTCCGAGACGTGGACCCGCACGTTCGGGTGCTCGCGCGCGATCGTGCCGGCCGCGCCGGCGTGGTCCAGGTGGATGTGCGACAGGAGCAGGTGCCGGATGTCGGTGAGCGCGAGCCCGCGCTCCGCCAGGCCGGTCTTCAGCGCGTCGAGGCAGGACGACGGCCCGCAGTCGAAGAGCGCCAGGCCGTCGTCGGTCTCGACGAGGTAGACGCCGACGACACGCTCGGTCTGGTGGTGCAGGTCGATGGGATCGTGGGCGTCCACGGGACGCCCACGATCTTATGCGGGAGCCTGCCTCGGCCTTCGGTGCCGGCGGGCCAGGAACGCAGCCGCGGCGAGCGCGATTGCGCAAGCCGTGGCGATGCCCGCCCAGGCGCCTGAGCTCAGACCCGCTGCCGCGACCGGTGGCTTGCTCGGAAGGCCGATCGCAACGAGCGTCCGGCGCAGCGCGATCGGCGCCCGGTACCAGCCGCCGTGCGTAACGGTTCCGACGAACACAGGCTGACCGGCGCGCGTGTGCGTGACCGGGCCGCCAGCCGCGAATGGATACAGCTGCTGGCGCACCGGCTTGGACGCGTCGCCTCCGATCGGCACGACGTACGTCGCGGTGTAGCGGGGGCCGAGGCGTCCGGTGGGCCGGGTCGAGGAAGTCGGGTCCGGCGACTGCTGGAAGACCTCGGCGAACCAGCCGCTGTGGTCCACCAGCCGCCCGAATCGCGAGCCGACGTTGCTCTCGGGATCTCCGCTCAGGACGATCGGCTCCGCGAGCCCGGGGCCGGTGATCGTCACCTTGGAGGGGCCCTTGGCAGCGGCCGGTCCCGCGAGCACGAGGCCGAGCAGAAGAACGAACACAATGCGCTTCATGCCGCCTCTACACCGGCGGCGTGCGATCGGTTCCCTACGCGGCCGCGGGCGAGCGGACGAAGGCCGCCTCGAGATCGGCGACGAGGTCGTCGACGGACTCGATCCCGACGGAGAGCCGCACGAGGTTCGGCGGGCAGGCGAAGGGAGCATCCGCGGTCGACGCGTGCGTCATCGCGGCGGGCACCTCGATCAGGCTCTCGACGCCGCCGAGGCTCTCGGCGAGCTTCCAGATCCGCGTGCGCCCGACGAGCGCGACCGCCTCCTCGGCGCTACCGGCCAGGAACGAGACCATTCCACCGAACCCGCTCATCTGCCGGGCGGCGAGATCGTGGCCCGGGTGAGTGGGCAGGCCCGGGTACAGAACGCGTTCGACATCCGGTCGGTCCTGGAGGAACTCGGCGACCGCGAGGGCGTTCTCGCAGTGCCGGTGCATCCGGAGCGCGAGCGTCTTCAGGCCGCGCAGGACGAGCCACGAGTCGAACGGTCCCGGAATCGCGCCGAGCGAGTTCTGGAGGAAGGCGAGCTGCTCGGCGATCGAGGGATCGTCGGTGCAGGCGAAGCCGCTGACGAGATCGGAGTGGCCGCCCAGGTACTTCGTCGTCGAGTGGACGACGAGGTCGGCCCCGAGCTCGAGGGGGCGCTGGAGATACGGCGTCGCGAACGTGTTGTCCACGACGACGACGGCGCCGACCTCGTGGGCACGGTCGGCGACGGCGCGAACGTCGACGACGTTCAGGAGCGGATTCGTCGGCGTCTCGACCCAGACGAGCCGAGTCCGCTCGTCGATCGCGGACGCGAGCTCCCCGGCCGGGGCGAACTGGAACTCGTATCCCTTCGGCTCGTACACCTTCGAGAAGAGGCGGTACGTGCCGCCGTAGACGTCGTCGACGGCGACCGTCCGGTCGCCCGGCGAGACGAGGTGCATGACGGTCGTCGCCGCGCCCATCCCCGAGGAGAATGCGAACCCGTGCTCGGCGCTCTCCAGCGAGGCGAGGCAGACCTCGAGCGCCCGCCGGGTCGGGTTCGCCGTGCGCGAGTAGTCGTAGCCCTTGTGCTCGCCGACGGCGTCCTGGACGTACGTCGAGGTCTGGTAGATCGGGACGGTGACCGCGCCTGTCGCCGGATCGGGCTCCTGGCCTTCGTGGATTGCCCGCGTCTCGAAGTCCATCAGCGCTCGATGCTAGATGATCATCTCCGCACCCAGCCAGGCGGCGAGATCGGCGAGCGCCTCGTCGAGCCGGGAGGTGTCACCCCAGGCGCCGAGCAGGCGCAGCGTGCGCGTCTTCGGGTCGAAGACGGGCTCGGCGCGCCCGGCGAGCTCGTCACCGACGAGCAGCGGCAGCACGTAGTAGCCGTACTCGCGCTTCTCCTTCGGCACGTACATCTCCAGCCGATAGCGGAAGTCCCAGAGCGCCTCGGCGCGGGCGCGGTCGTGCACGAGGCGGTCGAAGGGCGAGAGCAGTGTGACGCGATCCGGCACCGGCCCATCCTCGGCGTCGGGGTGCGCGAGGAGCCGCCCTTTCTGGAGCTTCACGCCGAGCGCACGGAAGCGCTTCTCCGCGAAGATCGCTCTCGCCTCCGGCAACGGCACCTTCTCGGTCTCCGGGTACCAGCGTTCGGCGAGGTCCCAGACGCGTTGGTTGCCGTGCCGGCCGACGACCGCCACCTCGCCGCGCGCGTTCAGCACGCCGAGCATCAGCCCCATCTTCCGCTCGCCCCACCAGCGGTGAACCTCGCGCTTCGTCGGCTCGTGGTCCGCGATCTCGCGGGAGAGGAGCGGCCCGCGCCGGTCGAGCTCGCGCAGCACGTACCGGCGGTACGACGCGTTCTCCTTCAGCCACGCGATCAGCCGCAGGTCGAGCTTCCGGTCGCGGCGCCGCATCAGAGCCCTCAGAAGCGGCAGGTCCTCCATCGGCCACAGAAACGCGTCCCATTCGACGAGCTTCCGCTCCTCCCAGAGCAGCCGGTCGAGCTCCACCCGGTCGTATCGCCGACCGAGCCGGCTCCAGAGCACGAGATGCTGCGGCGGCGCCACGGTGGAGATCGGATCGATCTGGAGGAACCCGAGCCGGTGGACGGTATCGAGCACACCGGCCGCGGAAGCGTCGAGGAGCTGCGCGCGAACCGCGATCCGGCGCGCGTCCTCGCGCGAGACCTCGATCACCGTTCGACCCGCTCCAGGCCGAGCACGCGCGCGAGCCGGTCGAGCGCCCGTTCGAGCGCCGACTCGAGCGCACGCGAACGGCGCACCTTCGGCTCGAAGTGCAGGCCACGCAGGCGCAGGACGCCCTCGGCCCGGTCGGCTTTCAGGTCGGTGCGACCGACCAGCCGGTCTCCGTAGAGGAACGGGAGCACGTAGTAGCCGTACACCCGCTCGTGACCCCGCTTGTAGACCTCGATCACGTGCCGGAAGCCGAACACGCGCTCGACGAAGGCCCGATCCCAGAGCAGGTTGTCGAACGGACAGAGGAGGACGCCGCCGCTCGAGGCTCCGTCGATCGTCGCCGCAGCCGGAACGACGACGGGCGACCCACCGTCTGCCGGCGCGACCCGTCGGACGAGCCCATCTGCCTCGAGCCGGTCGACGACCGGCCGCATCGCCTTCGCGCCGCCGCGAAACCGGCAGTGCTCGGCGATTCCCGCCTCGGTGAGCGCGCCCCGCGCCTCGACCGCGCGGAGGGCGTAGGCCCGCTGGAACGCCTCGTCGGACGGCGCCGGCGCAGCGAGATATTCGGGCGGGATCACGTGTTCCGGCAGGGAGTAGAGGCGCTGGAAGCTGTCGCGGCCGGCGACGACGACCTCTCCCGCGGCGAAGAGGTCCTCGAGGATCCGCTTCTCGGGCTTCCAGTTCCACATCCCGCCGCCGCCTCCGCCTTCGAAGAACCGGGTCGGCAGCGGCCCCTGCTCGCGGAGCGCCTCGAGAACCCGCTTCTTGACCTTCGGGTCGTGCCGGTGCTCGCGGCCCCACCAGTGACGGTCGCGCAGGTGCTCCATCCGCCGCTTGAAGAGCGGGTAGTCCTCGATCGGGACGAGGCAGGCCTCGTGCGCCCAGTACTCGAAGATGCGGCCGGTCTGCAACAAGTGCGTGACGGTTCCGCGGGGATACGCGCCGACGCGAGAGGCGAGCGTCAGCCGGTGGGCACGGTCGACCGTCGAGATCGAGTCGAGCTGGACGCACCCCAGGCGGCGGATCGTCGTGACGACGTCCGTCGCGCGGCTTCGCCGGAATCGGGTGGCGTAGCCCTGATGGGCGACGACGTAGCGGCGTAGCTGCGCAAGCGAAACCGTCTCCACGTTCGGGCTCAACGCGGGCGAGGCGAGGCTTATGCCTCGATCGCGATGTGTCCTGGAGTGGCTGCGACTCGGTCGAGCCAGGCCCGCACCGCCGGGTAGGCGCCGAGGTCGAAGTCGCCCTCCTCGGCCACGTGCGTGTACGCGAAGAGCGAGATGTCCGCGATCGAGTACGCCTCTCCGACGAGCCACTCACGGCCGGCGAGGTGGCCCTCGAGCGCGTCCAGGGCCCGGCTGCCGCCGCGCCACTTGCCCTCCAGCTCGACCGCGTACTGCTCGCGCTGACCGAGCACGGAGATCCAGAAGCGCGCGACCGCGAGGTTCGGCTCGACCTCGTATTGCTCGAAGAACATCCACTGGAGGACGCGGGCGCGCTCGAGCGCGTTGCCGGGCAGGTACGGGGTGCCGTCGGCGAGGTACCAGATGATCGCGTTCGACTCGGCCAGGTGCTCGCCGGTGTCCAGTTCGAGCGTCGGGACGCGCAGGGCCGGGTTCTTGCCCCCGAGCACCTCCTGCCGGTTCGACCTGTCGACCACGTCGAGCTCGATCCGCTCGTACGGGATCTCGAGCAGGCTCAGCAGCTGCCGCACCTTCCAGCAATTGCCGGAGACCTGGGAGTTGTAGAGCTTCACGGGCGGCGCGCCAGGTACTCGAGGAGGTCGGAGCGCGTCAGCACCGCCTGCGGCCGTCCGGCGTCTGCGACGACGACCGCCTGGCGCTGATCCTGGAGGTCGGAGAACACCTTGTCGACGCTGTCGCGGAGGTCGACGGCTCCGAGCGGCGGCTGCATCGCGCCGGCGACCTCCTCGCCGAGCACATCCGGGTTCCTGAAGATGCGATCGAGGAGGGCTCGCTCGTTCAGCGAGCCGATCACGTCTGCGAGCGACTCGGCCGGGGCCTCGCGAACGACCGGGAGCTGCGAGATCCCGTACCGCTGCATCAGCTCCACCGCCTCGCCGACCTTCTGATGCGCCTCGCACACGATCAGGTCGGGGACGCCGTTCTCGGCGTGCTTGAAGGTGAGCACCTGCGCGACCGTGTCCGGCGCTCCGCGCCGCTCGAGGAAGCCGTGCTCGAGCATCCAGTTGTCGTCGTAGAGCTTCGACAGGTAGCCGCGACCGCCGTCCGGGATCGTGGTCAGGAGCGTGGTCTCCGGGCCGAAGCGTCTCGCGAGCTCGAGCATCGCGAACACCGAGGTGCCACCCGAGCCACCGCTGAGGATGCCCTCCTCGCGGGCGAGGCGCCGCGCGGTCAGGAACGAGTCGCGGTCGGAGACGCTGACGTACTCGTCCACGACGGAGGGGTCGAAGCTCTCCGGGAACGTGTCCTTGCCGATCCCCTCGACCAGATACGGGTGCACGGGCCCGCCGGAGTAGATCGAGCCCTCCGGGTCGGCTCCGATCACGAGCAGATCAGGCTTCTGCTCCTTCAGGTAGCGGCCGACGCCGGTGATCGAGCCGCCGGTGCCGACGGTGATCACGACCGCGTCCAGCTCTCCGCCGGCCTGCTCCCAGATCTCCGGGCCGGTCGTGCGGTAGTGGGCCTCCGCGTTGCCGGGATTCGAGTACTGGTCGGGCTTGTACGCGCCGGGGATCTCCTCGGCGAGCCGGTCGGAGACGAGGTAGTAGCTCTCGGGCGAGTCGGGGTCGACCGCCGTGGGGCAGATCACGACCTCGGCGCCGAAGGCCCGGAGCAGGGCGATCTTCTCCGGCGCGACCTTGTCGGGGACGACGAAGATCATCTTGTAGCCCTTGATCGCCGCCGCGAGTGCGAGGCCGACGCCGGTATTGCCGGACGTCGGCTCGACGATCGTCCCGCCCAGTCTGAGCTTCCCGCTCTCCTCGGCCCGTTCGATCATGCTGAGCGCGATCCGATCCTTGTTCGATCCGCCCGGGTTCAGATACTCGAGCTTCACGAGCAGTGTCGGCTCGAGCTCGCGCCCGAGGTGCTGGAGGCGGACGACCGGCGTCGAGCCGATCAGGTCGAGAATCGTCGGGTAGGTGCGGGCCACGCCGGGCCGAAGCGTATCCGGCCAGGTCCGAGGGACAGTCCCTGGAACGAAACCGTCACGTGCTCTCCCGCGCTAGTGGCGGAAGTGCCGCTTGCCGGTGAAGACCATCGCCGCGCCGGCCGCCTCGACCGCGGCGACGACCTCGGCGTCGCGCTTCGAGCCGCCCGGCTGGATGATCGCCGTCACGCCGGCCGCCAGCGCGAGCTCGGGACCGTCCGCGAACGGGAAGAACGCGTCGGAGGCGAGCGCCGCGCCCGCGAGGTCGTGCCCGTGCTCGCGCGCCTTCTCGAGCGCGATCCGCACCGCGTCGACACGGCTCATCTGGCCGGCGCCGATCCCGATCGTCCGTCCGGCCGTCGCCAACACGATCGCGTTCGAGGTCACGTGCTTGCAGACCCGCCATGCGAAGAGGAGATCGTCCCAGTCGCCCTCGCTCGGCTCGCCGCATACGACTTCCATCTCGGCCCGCTCGTCGACTCCCACGTCCCCGTCCTGGGCGAGCAACCCCCCGAGCACTCGCCGGAAGTCGCTCTGGCTCACTGGCGCGTGCGGCGACTCCGACGTGAGGAGGATCCGCAGGGCCTCCTTCTTCCGCAGCGCATCGAGCGCGCCCTCCTCGTATCCAGGGGCGAACAGCACCTCGACGAACTGCTCGGCAATGCGGGCGCCGAGCGCCGGCGAGACGGGCCGGTTGAGGACGACCACACCGCCGAACGCCGAAACCGGATCAGAGGCGAGCGCGGACTCGTATGCCTCCTCGATCGATTCTGCGACCGCTACGCCGCACGGATTGGCGTGCTTGACGATCACGCACGCCGGCCCGGCCAGCTCTTCGACGATTCGCCGCGCGCCCGCGAGGTCGTTGAGGTTGTTGTAGGACAGGTCACGACCGCTCAACTGCTCGACCTGAGAGAGCAGGTGCCGGCCGGCGCCGGCCTCGCGGTAGTAGGCGGCGCGCTGATGCGGATTCTCGCCGTAGGCAAGGTCGCGCTCCTTCACGAACGTGGGAACGAGCGTGGCCGGCAACGCGTCGCCTCGACCGAACCACGCCGCAATCGCCGAGTCGTAGGCGGCGGTCGCGGCGAACGTCTCCGCGGCGAGCCGCCTCCGCGTCTCGGACGAAAGGCCTCCCGCGCGCAGCTCAGCGAGCACCTCCGGGTAGCGCTCCGGCCGGCAGACCGGCGCGACCCAGGCGAAGTTCTTGGCTGCGGCCCGGAGCAGCGCTGGCCCGCCGATGTCGATCATCTCGATCGCGTCGGTCTCGGCGGCGCCTTCGCGGACGGCGGCTTCGGAGAAGGGATAGAGGTTGACGACGACGAGGTCGAAGGGCTCGATCCCGTGCGTCTCGAGGTCAGCGAGGTCGCCGGGCACGTCCCGGCGGGCCAAGATGCCGCCGTGCACCGCGGGGTGCAGCGTGACCACGCGGTGACCGAGCATCTCGGCGAAGCCGGTCAGGCTCTCCACCCGTGTCACCGGCAGGCCGTGCTCCTCCAGGTAGGACGGCGGTGCCGCCGCTCGCCACCAGCTCGCAGCCCAGCTCGTGGAGACCGGCCGCGAACGCGTCCAGGCCACTCTTGTCGTATGCGGATATGAGAGCGCGAATCACGGCTTCGATCGGGACGGCCGCGACTGTTCCGCGGTTGGCGGCCGGAGCCGGGCCCTGCCCGCCGGGAGGCCGACGACGGGCCGTGGACGGGAGCGCAGAAAGAGGGGGACCGTGGGGGAACCGCGGGTTCCCACACGCTAACTCGCGCACCACCTCCGGCAGCAGTCGATGCTCGACGCCATGGATCCGTTCGACCAGCGTCTGCCGCGGCTCGACGGGAACCGGCTCCTGGCGGAGGACGGGCCCGGAGTCGACGCCTTCGTCGACCAGGTGCACGGTGACGCCGGTCGTCTCCACCCCGGCTGCCAGTGCCTCCTCGATCGAGTGCATCCCGGGGAACGACGGAAGGAGCGAGGGATGGACGTTCACGACTCGATCGGGGAAGCGCTCCAGGAACGACGGCGCCAACAGGTGCATGTACCCGGCGAGCACGACCAGCTGCACGCCCAGATCCTCCAACCAGTCGGCCATCGCCAGGTCGCGCGCCTCCCGGTCGGCATAGCCGTCGAGCGCGAAGACCGCCGCCGGAATCGCTGCCCGCTGCGCCCGCGCGAGCGCCGGGACGCCTTCCAGGTTCGAGGCCACGCCGCGAATCGGCAAGTCCGCGTCGATCAGGGCCTGCAGGTTCGTACCCTCTCCCGACACGAGCACGCCGATCGCTCGCGATGTCGTCATCCGATCCGGCCGATCACCTGCCGGCCCGCGGGGTCCGAGACGACCGCGCAGTAGCCGATCCCGAGGTTGAAGACCCGCCGCAGCTCCTCCTCGGCGACATGACGCGCAAGCCAATGGAAGACGGGCGGTCGCCCCCAGGCGTTCCAGTCGATCTCCGCTCGAAGCCCGTCGGGGAGAACTCGCGAGAGGTTCCCCTCGATTCCGCCGCCAGTCACATGGGCCAGCGCCAGCACGTCGGTCTCCCGGCGAAGCGAGCGGATGTCTTCCAGGTACAGCCGCGTCGGCGCCAGGAGGTCGTCGCCCTCGTAGTCCTCCTGCTCGAGCACGCGCCGGACGAGCGAGAAGCCGTTCGCGTGCACCCCTCCCGACGGGAAGCCGACGACGGCATCGCCGGTGCGGACGCGGGACCCGTCGATCAGGTCGTCTCGCTCCACGATTCCCACGCAGGCAGCGGCGAAGTCGAGCTCGCCCTCGCGGTAGACGTCGGGCATCTCCGCCGTCTCCCCGCCGATCAACGCGCACTCCGCCTCGCGGCAGACCTCGGCCGCGCCCTCGACGAGCTCCGCGACCTGCTCGAGCCGGAGCTCGCTTGCGGCCACGTAGTCGAGCAGGAAGAGCGGCTTTGCGCCACAGGTGGCGACGTCGTTGATGCAATGCGCCGCCATGTCCGCGCCGCAGTTCCGCAGCAGGCCGCGCGCGCGGGCGACGATCGGTTTCGTCCCGATTGAGTCCATCGAGGCGGCCAGGAAGCGATCGTCGCCGAGCGGGTAGAGCCCGCTGAAGGTGCCGAACCCCTTTGTTCCGGTCGATTCGACCGCGTTGCGCAGGCGCTCGACGACCGCATCCGCGGTCGCGAGCGAGACCCCTGCTGCGTCGTAGGTCGGCTTACCGCCCACGACGGCGAGTCTATGCGGGAAGGCGGCCTACACTGGCGCGATGGGGCCGTCCCCGCTGACGAGTTGGACCTTCGAGCCCGCGCAGCTCCTCCTGATCGCGGCCGCTGCCTTTCTCTACTACCGCCGCGCGGCAACGCTTGCCGGGCGCGGGACGCCGGTCGTCGCCTGGCGCCGCTGGCTGTTCGCGCTCGGGCTCGCGCTTGCGTTCGTCGCGGTCGCCTCACCGGTCCACGCGTTCGGAGAGGAGCAGTTCCTCTTCGCGCACATGCTGCAGCACGTGCTGCTCGGCGACCTCGCACCGCTCTGCATGGTCGCCGGACTGAGCGGTCCGCTGCTCCGTCCGGTGCTCGCGCTGCCGGTCGTCGTGCGGCTGCGGTTCCTGACCCATCCGTTGGTCGCCTTTCCGCTCTGGGCGGCGAACCTCGTCGTCTGGCATCTTCCGATCGCGTACCAGGGCGCGCTCCACCACGAGGCCCTGCATGCCGCCCAGCACATCCTCTTCTTCACGGCCGGCTCGCTGATGTGGGCGCCGGTGATCGAGTTGCTCCCGGGCCCGGAGTGGTTCGGGACCGGGCTCAAGCTCGGCTACATCGTCGCCGTCCGGGTCGTCGAGACCATCATCGGCAACGTCTTCATCTGGTCGAGCGGCGTCTTCTACCCGTTCTACGAGCACCCGGTGGAGCGCTGGGGCATCTCCGCCCATGCCGACCAGGGGATCGCGGGCGGGCTGATGATGATCGAGGGCTCGCTCGTCACGCTGGGTGCGCTGGCGTGGCTGTTCCTACGCCTCGGGCGGGAGAGCGAGCAACGGCAGCGCCTGCTCGAGCAGGGGGTGGACGCACGGACGGCCGGCCGCGCCGTACGGTACGGCCGGGCTCAGGGTGTCGTCCCGGTCGGCCGCGATCAGGAGCGCCCGGACCCGACGTAGGGCGCGGCTTCGGCGCAGAGCGCGTCGAGGAACGGCTCTGCGAGAGGATGCGCGCCCGAGGTGGGCGTGAGCGCGTACACCGTCCGGCGCGGCCCGCCCCCGGCGACGGCTGCGGTCGAGACTCCGTGCAGGTGCGCCGTGAGCAGACGCGGCATCAGCGAGACCGCAAGCCCTGCAGCGATGAGCCCGCGGATCGCAAGCGGATCTCCGGTCGAATACGCGATGCGCGGCTCGAAGCCCGCTGCGACGCACGCCCGGTAGATCAGACCGTCGGGGGTCGCTGCGATCCAGGGATCCTCGGCCAGCTCGGCCAACTTGATCCGCTTCCGTCCGACGAGGCGGTGCCCGGGACCGACGGCGGCGACCATCGACTCGGTGAAGAGGTCCCGTCGGCGCAGGCCTTCGTGGTCGCGTGGAGCTGCGGCCGCGTCCTGGAAGCAGACGGCCACGTGCAGACGGCCGTCCCGGAGACGAAGGACGAGCTCCTCGGTGCTGCCCTCGGTCGCGCTGAGCTCGAGGTTGTCCGCGGACTCGCGCAACCGACCGATCGCCGAGGGGACGACGGCGGCGAGGATGCTGGGAAACACCCCCAGCCGCAGGCGCCTCCGCTGCGACGCGAGCAGCTCGCCGAGCTGGGTCTCCGCCAGGCGCAGGCGGTCCGCCACCTGATTGGCATGAGCAAGCAGCAGCTCGCCGGTCGGCGTCAGCGCGAACAAGCCCCGCCGCCGCTCGATCAGCCGCACGCCGATCTGTGTCTCGAGTGCCCGGACCTGCAGCGAAACCGCCGGTTGCGTGAGCGCGAGCGCCTCGGCGGCATGTGAGAACGAACGTCGAAGCGCCACCTCGCGGAACGTCAGGAGCCGCCTTGGATCGAGCATAAACAGAGCTGATGTTACATCGAAAACAATCATTTGCGCTCATGCAACGGCACCGGCACGATGGTTGCATGTTCTACGCAGTCGACATCGAGGGCCTGGTTCGGCGCGGCACGACCGGTGCGTTCGCGGGAGACCCAACCGTGCCGTATCGACCGGGTCGTCTCCTCCTTCTACGCCGGCGCCTGCGTCTCCGGCGGATGGTGGGAGCCGACATGCAACGTCGCTCGACCTGTTCGGCGCCCAGATGCTCCCTCGCGGATCAGCGCGTGGCATAGCCCGCACCGGGCCATCCGGCTCCGGATCGATCATTCGAGCTGCACACCATGCGCTCGACCGGCGTTCATCACGTTGATCTGGTCGTCTCCTCGATCCTGCGCAGCCTGCCGTTCTACCGGGAACTGCTCGGGCCGCTGGGCTGGCATCGGGTCGGCGAGGTCGAGGGCGAGCGGGGGGAGACGATCTGGTACCTGTCCGGGCCGGGCAGTTCGATCGGGTTGCGCGAGGCGCAGACCCAGTCGGATCGGCCCCACGACCGATACCGCGTCGGACTCCACCATCTCGCGCTGGAGGCCCCGTCCCGCTTCGCTGTCGACGAACGCGCCGACTGGCTTCGCACCCAGCCCGGGATCGAGATCGAGAGCGGCCCGGAGGAGTACTCGTACATCCCCGGCTACTACGCCGTCTTCTTCTACGACCCGGACGGGATCAAGCTGGAGATCGTGCACGTGCCCGGCCACGCCGCCTGACGGCGCCTAGAGCGCGTGGAAATACGTCTCCGTGACGTAGAACTGCGTCGCAGGGCCATCCTCGATGAAGACGTAGGCGTGCGTGCTCACGCTCGGCTCGAAAACGGAGACGTGACCTTTACCGTGCGCGTTGGTCGTGAAAGTCGCGTCCGTCACCCCGCAGTCGTCCACTCCCTGGATGAATCGCAGGTAGTAGGTCGTGTTGGGCGAAAGGGCCTTCACGGACACGCTTGCCCTGATCGTCCCCGTGCCGTTGATGTGCGCGAAGCCGTAGCCTCCCGGGGCGCCGGCCGTGATCCCCGTGCCGTCGCAACGTGCCCCTCCATATGGCCCGAACAGGACGAGCTTCTCCGCGCCACTCGCCGCAGCCGCGACACCGGCCACCACGCCGGTAACGACGACGGTCGCCGCCAGGGCCCGCAAACGTCCAGCCATCTTCAACCCCTTCCCTGTCAGAGGAGTCTCCCGTTTCCCCACCTGACCGCGCGGATTCTCCTGACGTGGCCGGACTGTGTCAACCGAACCACTCGCCTGAGGGATGCTCACGGGAAACGACGGAGCGCCCTGGCGGGCGCTCCGTCCCGGCAGCTGCCCTGACCGGTCTACTGCTCCAGCACCCGGCTTGCCTTCGCGATTCCTCGGCTGATCAGATAGCCGAACGTGAGCGCGGTCGTCGCGGTCACGAATGCGCCTGCCCCGACCTGGTCGCTGGCAGCCCAGATGATCGCGATGATGATCCAGACGATCAGGAAGACGGCCAGCTCGGCGTTCCCCGGGATCGGCATCCTCGCCGGCATCACAGGGCTGATGCCGATACTCCGCTGAGCGCCTGGATCCTCTGGCGTCGACATGTGGGTCTCCTTTCGAACGTTGCCGTTGCCGACGACGTTCCCGATCGGAGCGGCGGCTAGTCCCGCTACGCGCGTGCCGGCTGGGGCGGCGCGGGCTCGAACCGGAGCTTCGCCAGGCTGCGCCCTTCCGGGATCCGCGTCGGGTACGTGCCCGTGAGGCACGCCCGGCAGAGCGCCGACTCGGGTCGCCTCGTCGCGTCCTGCAACCCGGCGAGCGAGAGGTACGCGAGTGAGGTCGCGCCGATCGACTCCCGCACCCCTTCGACCGACTGCCCGGCTGCGATCAGCTCGTCCTCGTCCGCGAGGTCGATCCCGTAGAAGCACGGCCCCACGATCGGCGGCGACGAGACGCGTACGTGGACCTCGGTCGCGCCGGCGTCGAAGAGCATGCCGACGATCTGACGCGTCGTGTTCCCGCGCACGATCGAGTCGTCGATGACCACGACCCGTTTGCCGGCGACCTCGGCGAGCGGGTTGAACTTCAGCCGGATCCCCTGCTGGCGCAACGCCTGGTCGGGTTGGATGAACGTTCGCCCGACGTACCGGTTCTTGATCAGCCCCTCGCTGAACGGGATGCCGGTCGCACGCGAGAAGCCGATTGCCGCCGGCGTGCCCGAGTCCGGAATCGGGAGCACGAGGTCGGCCTCGACCGGCGCCTCCGCTGCCAAACGCTGCCCCATTCGGACACGCGCGCCGTGGACCTCGATCCCCTCGAGACGCGAATCCGGCCGTGCCAGGTAGAAGAACTCGAAGATGCAGAGCGCCCCGCCTTCCACCGGCACCGCCTGAGTCGCCTCGAAGGTGGTCTCGTCCGCCACGATCAGCTCGCCGGGTGCGATCTCGCGCTCCAGCTCGGCGCCGACCAGGTCGAGCGCGCAGGTCTCCGAGACGACCAGCCAGCCCCCACGGCCGCCGAAGGCGGCCCGACCATCTGGCCGGGCGCCGACGGCTTTGCCGGCGGCGCTTGCAGCCGCGCCGAGTCGGCCGAGGACGAGCGGCCGGAAGCCGTGGGGATCGCGGAAGGCGACCAGCTTGCTCTCGGCCAGAGCGGTCACGGAGTACGCACCTTCCAACCGCGCCATTGCGTTTCCGACCGCCTCGGCGAGCGGTGCAGGGTCGTTGCCGATCAACGCCGCGATCAACTCCGTGTCCGAGCTCGAGCCGAGCCGCACACCGTCTGCGGCGAGCTCTGCTCGGAGGTCGGACGCGTTCACGAGGTTGCCGTTGTGGCCCAGGGCGACCGTGCGCGCGCGCCCATGGTGGATCAGGGGCTGCGCGTTCGTCCACTTGGCGGAGCCCGTCGTCGAGTAGCGGGTGTGACCGATCGCGACCTGCCCGTGCAGACCGCTCACCTTCCGCTCGTCGAAGACCTGCGTGACGAGGCCCATGTCGCGGAGGACGGTCAGATTCCCTCGGTCCGAGACGGCGATTCCTGCCGACTCCTGGCCTCGGTGCTGGAGTGCGTGCAGCCCGAAGTGAGCCAGCCGCGCGACGTCGCGGTCAGGCGCGCAGATTCCGAGCACGCCACACATCAGTCAAGCCCTCCGCGGCCATCATGCCAGGCTGCGCGGAGCTCTCGTACTCGGACGCCGAGCAGGCGATCTCCGCCGACCACACCGAGCTCGCGGAGCGGCACCCCGGCGAGCCGCTCGACGTCCTCCCGGGCGCACGCGATCACCGCCTGGCCGCCGCCCTCGCCGAAGAGCGTGCCGGCGTCGGTGGCCAGCTCGAGCTTCGCGCCGACCCCGCTCCAGATCGCCGCCTCGGCGAGCGCGACCGCCAGCCCTCCTTCCGCGGCGTCGTGCGAGAGCGACAGGAGGGGCGCGGAGCGCCAGAGGAAGTCGACGAGCCGGGCCTCCGCGATCAGGTCGAGGTTCGCGGGTCTGCCGCCGACCTCCCCGTAGAGCGCCTGGTACTCCGAGCCGGAGAGCGACAGCTCCGGCGCGCCTGCGAGCAGGACGACGTCTCCCTCTCGCCAGTGAGTCGGCACGGCGCGCACGTCGGGTACGAGCCCGACGCAGCCGACCACCGGCGTCGGGTGGATCGGGCGCCCGTCGGTCTCGTTGTACAGCGAGACGTTTCCCGAGACGACGGGGATCTCGAGCGCCTCCGCGGCCAGCGCCATCCCTTCGATCGCCTCGACCAGCTGCCAGGCGACCTCTCCTTTCTCGGGGTTGCCGAAGTTGAGGCAGTCGGTGAGCCCGAGCGGCTGGCCGCCGGCGCAGGCGACGTTCCGGGCTGCCTCGAGCACCGCAAGCGCGCCGCCCGTGCGCGGACCGATGCTGGCGAGCCGCCCGCAGCCGTCGAGCGAGACGGCGAGTCCGCGGTGCGACGGGCGCAGGCGCAGGACGGCCGCTCCGAGCCCGGGCCGGCGGACGGTCCGCGAGCCGACCAGGTGGTCGTACCGCTCGTAGATCCACGCCCGGCTGCAGATGTTGGGTGAGGCGAGCAGATCGAGTAGCGCCTGCGTCGTCGACGGTCCGACCGGCATCGGGGGCTCCGGAGCCGCTGCTTGCGGGACGGGCTCGACGCGATAGCGGGGAGCCTCCTCGGTCAGGAAGTCCGCGACGATCTCCCCGAGCAGCTCGCCGCCGTGATACGCCCGCAGCTGACCGGTGTCGGTGACCTCGCCGACCGGCGTGCAGTGGAGCTCCCAGCGAGCGCACACGCGCTCGACCGCCTCCAGGAATCCGGGGCGGACGACCGCGACCATTCGCTCCTGGCTCTCGGAGATCATGATCTCCCACGGCTCGAGCTCCTCACGGAGCGGCACGCGATCGAGGCGGACGTCGATGCCCGCACCGTCCCGGGCCATCTCGGCGAGTGCAGAAGCGAGCCCGGCGGCGCCGCAGTCCTGCAGCGACTCGACCAGGCCGCGCTCGACGAGCTCGACGGAGACCTCGATCAGCTTCTTGCCCGTGAAGGGGTCGCCGATCTGGACCGACGGCCGTTTCTCGGCTGCTCCTTCGCCGAGCTCCTGGCTGGCGAGGACGCTCGCGCCGCCGATGCCGTCGCGGCCGGTGGTCGCGCCGTAGAGCACGAGCAGGTGGCCGGGCGTCTGGGCTTTCGCGCTCGTCAGCCGCGCGCTCGGGAGCAGCCCGACGCACATCGCGTTGACGAGGCAGTTGTCGGCGTAGGCAGGGTCGAAGACGGCTTCGCCGCCGACCGTTGCCACTCCGACCGAGTTCCCGTAGTTGCCGAGCCCGGCAACGGCCCGGTCGAACGCGTGATCCGGCTGCCCGAAGCGCAGGCCGTCGAGGAGCGCGATCGGCCTGGCGCCCATCGCGACGATGTCCCGGAGGATCCCGCCGACGCCGGTCGCCGCCCCCTGGAACGGCTCGACCGCCGAGGGATGATTGTGGCTCTCGACCTTGAAGGCGACCGCCTCGCCGTCGCCGAGGTCGATCACGCCGGCGTTCTCGCCGGGTCCCTGCAGGACGCGCTCGCCGCCGCTCGGGAAGCGCTTGAGGAGAAGTGCGGAGTGTTTGTAGCCGCAATGCTCCGACCAGAGCAGCGAGAAGACCGCCAGCTCGAAGTGGTTGGGGTCGCGGCCGAGCAGCTCGCGGATACGGCCGAGCTCCCCGTCGGTGAGGCCGAGCGAGCGATGCAACGGTTCCGCGACCTGCGTCAGGGAGCCGAGTCTAGCCGGGCGGGCCGACGGCCTGGTGTCATGCACCGGCCCCGGCCCGCGAATACCCTCTCGGTGTGCCGAGGGTTGTCGGACGCGAGTCCGAGATTGCGGTCGTCGAGGCGTTCCTGGCCGAGGAAGACCGCGGCGCCCGGGCGCTCGCGATCGTCGGGGATCCGGGCATCGGCAAGACGACGCTGTGGGTCGAGGCCGTTCGCCGCGCGCGAGAACGAGACGCCACGGTGCTCGCCGCGAGGCCTGCGGAATCGGAGGCGAAGCTCTCCTTCGCCGGTCTGACCGACCTTCTCTCGGCGGTCGAGCCCGGTGCGTTCGCGACCGCCCTGCCGGCCCCGCAGCGCCATGCCCTCGAGGTCGCGCTGCTGCGTGCCGAGACGACTCGCCCGCCGGAGCGGCGGCTCGTCGGGACTGCCTTGCTCTCCCTGCTCCGAGAGCTCGCCGCCGACCGTGACCTCGTGATCGCCGTCGACGACGTCCACTGGCTCGATCCGCCGACGCTGGCGGCACTCGAGTTCGCTCTCCGGCGCTTCGTCGAGGAGCCCGTTCGGCTGATCCTGTCGCTGCGATCGGAGCAGACCGAGGCGCTTACCCGGCTCACTCGCGTGGAGCGCTTGCGTCGTCTCGAGCTGGGGCCGCTGTCGGTCGCCGCGCTCCACCGCATCGTCGCCGAGAACCTGGGGCGGACGTTCCCGCGCCCGACCCTCGTCCGGATCGCGCAGGCGTCGGCCGGAAATCCGCTGTACGCGCTGGAGATCGCGCGACTCCTCGACCGTGAGGGCCCGGGCGATCCCGCGCGACTCCCTGTTCCCGAGGATCTGCGAACGCTCGTCGCGCAGCGGGTCCGCTCGACGCCGGCGAGGACGCGCAGCGCGCTCCTACGGGTAGCCGCGCTGGCAAGGCCGGACCTTGGTCTCGTCGACGCCCAGGCCCTTGCTCCGGCGGAGGAGGCGGGGCTCGTGCGGATTGGCTCCGACCGGCGAATCCAGTTTGCCCATCCGCTCTTCGCATCGGCCGTCTACTCGTCCGCGTCGCTGAGCCGCCGGCGGGAGATGCACCGGGCGCTGGCCGACGCAGTGACCGACCCGGAGGAGCGAGCACGTCACCTCGCTCTCTCCTGCGACGGTCCGGAGGAACGCGTGGCCGGGGCGGTCGAGGAGGCGGCGCGCCAGGCTCGCATGCGAGGAGCGCCCGACGCGGCCGCCGAGCTGACGGAGCTCGCGATCCGGCTCACGCCCGAAGGCAGCGCCGAGGCCGACTGGCGGCGGCTCGACCTGGCCGAGCATCTCCTCCTCGCCGGCGACTACCAGC
Source organism: uncultured Actinomycetes bacterium (assembly GCA_963719325.1). Lineage (GTDB taxonomy): Bacteria > Actinomycetota > Thermoleophilia > Gaiellales > Gaiellaceae > DATBLE01. The sequence goes on along the minus strand of CAVRBW010000022.1, from coordinate 35,149 downwards.
GTGCTGCTCGACAGCTCGAGGAGCTCCTCGGCGACCTCGGGCCCGGAGATCTCCGCGCTCGGGCACTGCTCACGCTTGCCGAGATCGACTTCTGGCGCCGGGGAGAGTCGGCTGCGGCCGCTCTCGCCGAGGAAGCGCTGCTTGCGGCGCGAGACGCGCTGGTTCGAGCTCGGTGCCACGCGTCGATCGCGATGCACGCGGGAACGGTCGACCTGCCGAAGGCCGCCGCTGCCGCGCGGGCTGCCCTCGCATTGCTGGACGACCTGCCCGATCCCGACCCGGAGCTGGTCGCGAAGGCGCTGAGCGCACGCGTGCGGGCAGATCTCTTCCTCGGACAGGGGTTCGACGCGGCGGCCGCCGATCGGGCGCTCGATCTCGAGGCGGCCGCGCCGCCCGCGATCGTCGACGCCCGGGTCGTGTTCAAGCTCGGGCAGTGGCTCCGCTACGTCGACGATCTCGACGGGGCACGGGAGCGGCTCGCGCAGGCCGAGCTGGCAGCGCGCGAAGAGGGCGATGACTCCTCGCTCGCGAACATCCTGCTCAATCAGGTGGTCCTGGAGACGTGGGCGGGCGAGTGGGAGGAGGCCGCCGGGCTCACCGAGCGCATGCGCGACGCCTTCGAGCAGCTCGGGGTCGAGCTGGAGGGCGTCGAGCCGTGGCGGACCTTCGTCGATGCGCACGCCGGGCGGCTCGAGGCGGTGCGAGCGGCCGCCGAGCGCGCTCGTCCGGGCGAGCCGATCGTCGCGATGATCTGGAACCGGTGCCTCGGTCTGGCCGAGCTGGCTGGCGGCGCGACCGAGGCGGCCGACCGGTATCTCGCGGAGGCTCTGGCGGAGCTCGACCGCGTGAACTTCCGCGAGCCGGCGGTGTGGCGCGTCGACGGCGACGCGATCGAGGCCGCCGTCGGAGTCGGCGATCTCGACCGGGCGGAGGTGCTCCTCGCTCGCTTCGAGGAGCGGTCGGCGCGGTCGCGCATTCCGTGGAGCCTGGCCGTGTCCTCCCGTTCCCGGGGGCTCGTGCTCGCCGCGCGCGGAGACCTGGAGGGCGCGGCGCAGGCGCTCGACCGCGCGCTCGCCGAGCACGAACACAGCCCGGTTCCCTTCGAGCGCGCTCGCACGCTGCTCGTCCAGGGTCAGGTTCTCCGACGCCTGAAGCAGAAGCGCGAGGCGCGGGCCGCGCTCGAGGAGGCGCTCGCGATCTTCCGGCGTCTCGGCGCGGAGGCGTGGGCGGATCGCGCGGAGGCCGAGCTGCAGCGGGTGGCGGTGCGCAGAGCGCCGCAGGACCTGAGCGCGACCGAGCTGCGGGTCGCCCAGCTCGCCGCCGCGGGGCTCACCAATCGGGCGATCGCCGCCGAGGTCTTCGTCACCCAGAAAGCGGTCGAGGCGAACCTGGCGCGCGCCTACCGCAAGCTCGGCATCCGCTCGCGGGCGCAGCTCGCACGGGCGCTCGACGCGCGTACCGGTCGGCTTCGCGCCGTGTAGCGGGTAGCGGGGGCCGGACCCGAGCGGCCCACCAGCGGCGCAGAGCGCCTACTTCAGCTTCGCTCGGACAGGCTTCACCATCGCCAGAACGGCTTTCAGCAGGCTCGCTTCGGTCGGCTCGCCGTTGTCGTCCTCGACACGGATGCCGCAGGCGTAGGCACCGCCGGCCAGGAAGGCGACCATCGCCCAGCGGTGATCCGGCTTGGCGTGGCCGGCCTCGTCGTGGCCGGCGGGGCTGTGGCCGGTGTCGAAGTCGATTCCCGTCGCCCCAAGCTTGTGCAGGGTCTCGTTCGGCGCAGCCTTCAGCACCGACAGGGCGAGACTCGCGTTGCTCGCCTTGACCACGGTGATCCCCAGCCAGTGCGAGAGGGTGCTGCCGTAGCGCGCCGGATACTCGGTGAAGGTTCCCAGCGGCCCGTGGAGCTTGAGCGTCTTGAGTCGCTTGCAGGGGGCGGCGAGGTCCACTGCCGCGAGCTGCTTGCCGGCGAGCAAGCCGCAGGAGTTGCCGTCGAACGGTGCGGTGAGCTTGGTCTTCTTGGGCGGTGGTTTCGGTGGGGCGCCTGCCGCGGGAACTGCCGGACTTGCCGCGAGGGCCGCGACGGCCAGGAGGGCGCCGGCGACGCTTCGGGTCAGGGGAGGGGTCCGGTGCATCGCGATCTCCTTTCGAGCGGGTTGGGGCGACCTCTCGTGGCGCGGAGTGGCTCGACCCGGTCTCATCGGACCGTGAACCGGACCGACTCGGGGGCGTACCCGGGCGCGCTCACGCCCGCGGCGTACGAGCCGGGCTTCAGGCTCAGCGTCGCCTGGCCGTTGGCTGCCGTCTTCACGCGCCTGCCGCCGACCGAGATCGTCGCACCGCCGACGGGGTCGCCCGCGTCCCTCGCGACCAGCGTCGCCTTCCCCTTGCTCGCTCGGGCCTGCAGGGTGAGCTGGGCGAGGACGTGTGTGTGCCAGAAGCCGCCGCCGAGCTGGGTGGACGCGAACAGGTCGAGCGGTCCCGCTGAGCCCTCGCACTGGACGTAGGCGAGCCCGTTCTGGGGGAGCTTCAGCTTCTGCACCGGCTCGAACGCGCTCGCCGCCCGGTTCGAGCGCGTGACGAAGAGGCCGTCGGCGCTATCGCCCCAGGCGACCCAGAGCCGCCCGTCGGGGCCGGCGCAGACGGTCGCGCTCGTGAACGGTCCCCTGGCGAGCGTCTTCGAGGCGCCGCCGTAGCGGTAGAGATGGGCGGCCTTCGTGTCGGCGTAGGCGACGTAGACGCCGGGCGCGCCGATCCGCCCGCTCAGCCCTTCGACCCAGTCGTTGTTGTTGCCGCCGTCCGAGAGCACGACGGCCTTGCCGGTGCCCGGCAGGACCTGCTGGACGTAGACGCCGCCGTTGCCGCCGCCGTAGACGCCCGCGAGGACCACCGCTCCGCTTCCCGCGTCCGTGGCGAGGTGGGTGGCGAGCTGGAACGGCGCGTAGCCGTTCTGCGGGATCGACGTCGGCGGGAGCCCCTCGGCGGCGGTGCCGCGCCAGCCGGTGACGACCTGGCCGTCCTTCGTCAGCGTCGCGCCGATGATCCCGGAGGAGGCGGCGACCGGGCCGCCCCACACGTCCGGCTGGAGCGCCCAGCTCGTTCCGCTGGCGGGGGCGGTGAACGTGCTCATGCCGCCGTTCGAGTCGGCGCTCGCGTGCGTGCCGGTCGCGAACAGCCGCAGCGTCTTGTCCGGCATCGCCAACAGGGCCAGGCCGTTCGTGCCGCCCCAACCGCTCGTCACGGTCGAGGTGCCGAGCTTCGCTCCAGCCGGCGAGAAGCGCGTGTCGAAGATCGAGCTCGGCGCCTGCTTGCCCCGGTTCCAGATCACGTGCAGTGTTCCGTTGGGTACGCGAGCGAGACCGAGCTGGTCACCGGCGCTGTTCGGGCCGCTGATCCTCGTCCAGGGCGAGGCGGCCGGCGACGCCGAGCCGGCTCCGACGAGAAGCCCGACCGCGGCGACAGCTGCGGCCAGGGCGAGGGCGATGGACGTCGAGCGCATGGTGATCTCCTCCTGCTCAGGTTCTCCAGGGCGAGTGGGCGGTCTCGAGGATGCGCTCGAACGGGACGTCGGCCAGCTCGGCGGCGCGGCGCACCGCATCCGCCGCGCCCTCGAACTGGCAGAGGACGACCTCGTCCTCGCGCATCAGGATCGAGCCCAGGAAGCGGACCGGCGCGCCGCCTCGAGCGAGCTTGGCGGCGGCGGCGGAGGTGCGGGCGTCGAGCGCCTCGACCTCCGCCTCGGTCACGCCCGGCCAGAAGCATTCGGCGATGAAGCTGTGAGCCGCCTCTCCCACGCCGCCGAAGGTAGGCGTCCGCTGGCTCGCGCGAAAGTGGGGAAAACCCTACGGAATCGCCGCTCGCACCTGTCGTTAGGCTGAACCCATGACCCGCTCCTACACGCCGCTGCTGCTGGTTCTGGCGGCGATCTGGGGAGCGTCGTACCTCTTCATCAAGGTCGCGGTCCGGGACCTCGAGCCGACGGTGATGATGTCGCTCCGGCTCCTGATCGCGGCAACGCTGCTGATCGCCTTTCTCGCCTTCCGGGAAGGCGTGGTTCCCGCGCTGGGCCACATCGCCGGCGCCTGGCAGGAAGGCGTCGTCTTCGGCGTGATCAACGGTGCACTGCCGTTCACCCTGATCGCCTGGGGCGAGAAGCACATCGATTCCGGGGTGGCGGCGATCGCGAACGCCTCGGTACCGATCTTCGTCGCGGTGCTCGCGCTCAGGTTCAAGCGGAGCGAGCGCTCGAGGGGTCTGAAGCTCGTCGGCATCTTCGTCGGCCTCGCCGGCGTCGGCGTGCTCGCGGGCGTGCATCCGTCGGGCGGTTGGTGGGCGGCCGCCGGGACGCTCGCCGTCGTCGCGGCGTCGCTCTCGTACGCGGCCGGCGGGCTCTACGGCCAGCACGTCGTGGGTCGCGTGACCGGGCCGGTGATCGCGGCGGCGTCGATGCTCTACGGCGGTCTCGTCCTCCTGCCCTTCGCGCTGTTCCAGCTCCCCGACCAGGCGCCGGGCTGGAAGGCGATCGGCTCCGTGCTCGGGCTCTCGATCGCCGGCACGGCCGTCGCGCAGCTGATCCTGTTCCGGGTGCTGCGGCTGTTCGGGGCGGCACGGCTCTCGCTCGTCACGTACCTGTTGCCGGTGACCGCGCTGATGTACGGCGCACTGATCCTGGACGAGCCGCTGCGGGTCTCGGCGCTTGCCGGATTGGCCTTGATCCTCGGCGGGGTCGCTCTCGGTGCGGGTGGCCGGCGGCCGCTGTTCCGGCGGCCAGCCCAGGCGACGTCGTGAGGATCCGGCGAGCCGAGCCCGGCGATCTCGATTTCCTGGTCTCGCTGTTCGCGCACGAGGAGGTCGCGCCGTACCTCGCGGCGGTTCGTCCGCAGGACGCCGAGGCCGTCCTCGCCGAGATCGAGCGCTCGCAGCGGGAGCCGGCCGAGGTCGGCCTCTTCGTGGTCGAGGCGGACGGGGAGCGGGCGGGGACGATGGCTTTCGAGGTCGCGAACCGGCGCAGCCGGATCGCGCATCTCGGCGGTCTCGCGATCCATCCCGATTTTCGGGGACGGCGAATCGCCGACGAGGCTGCTCGCCTGTTCGAGCGCCACCTCTTGCTCGACTTGGGCTTTCACCGGCTGCAGATGGAGATCTACGGCTTCAACGAGCGGGCGATGCGGCATGCAGAGCGGGTGGGGTTCGTCCGCGAGGGTGTGAAGCGCAAGGCGTACCGGGGGCGCGGGCAGTGGTGTGACGGCGTCCTCTACGCGCTGATCCGGGAGGACCTCGGTCTCGACCCCGGCGTCGATCTTCTGTACGAGTTCGCGGCGCGGCTCAACCAGGGTGTGCGGAGCGGCGAGTGGGACGCGCTCGCCGAGTGCTTCGCCGAGGACGCGGTGGTCGCCTTCGAAGGAACGCCGGTGGGGCCCTTCATCGGCCGGGAGGCGATCGCGGCCGCCTACCGCGACCAGCCACCCGACGACGGGGTGCGGATTCTCGATGCAGAGGAGCACGACGGCAGCGTCGTCGCGCGCTACTCCTGGCTGGCTGCGCCGGAGCGGCAGGCCGGGCGGCTGCACCTGACCCCCCGCGGGGACGGAATCGAGCACCTGGTCGTGACCTTCGAGGACGGCTGAGCGCCTCGCGGTCTCAGCCACGGCCGACGAACGGCATCTGCGTCGCCATCAGCGTCATGAACTGGACGTTGGCCTCGAGCGGCAGACTCGCCATGTAGACGACCGCACGGGCGACGTGGTCGACGTCGATGGTGGGCTCGCGTCGCCTGCTCCCGTCCGGCTGGAGGACGCCGGTGGTGCGCATCGGCTCCGTCAGCTCGGTCGACGCGTTGCCGACGTCGATCTGCCCGCACGCGATGTCGTAAGGGCGCCCGTCGAGCGAGGTGGACTTCGTCAGGCCGGTGAGGGCGTGCTTCGCGGCCGTGTAGGGCGCAGAGAGCGGGCGGGGCGAGCTCGCCGAGATCGAGCCGTTGTTGATGATCCGCCCGCCCCGTGGCGTCTGGCGCTTCATGATCCGGAAGGCGGCCTGCGTGCACAGGAACGCGCCGGTGAGGTTGGTCTCCACGACGGCGCGCCAAGCCTCGAGATCGAGGTCCTCGAGCGGAACGGCCGGCGCGCCCACACCTGCGTTGTTGAACAGCAGGTCGAGCCGGCCGAACCTCGTGTCGATCTCCGCGAAGAGCGCCGACACCGATGCGGGATCACGGACGTCGCACTCGACCGCCACCGCCTCGGGTCCCGCCTCCTCCGCCGCCAGGTCGAGCTGCTGTCTGCGCCTGCCGGAGAGGACGACGGTGAAGTCGGCTCGCGCCAGCGCGACTGCCGAAGCGCGGCCGATTCCGCTGCCGGCACCCGTGACGAGCGCGACCCGGCTCATCGCTGCGCCGCTCCGATCCGGCCGTCGAGCTCGTCCTCGACGTGGACGCGGACGATCTCCTCGAAGCTTCCCTCCGACCGAAACCCGAGCGCTCGCGCCCGCCGCGCGTCGAAGCCACCGGGCCAGCCGGCGACCATGCGCATGATCGTCTCGTCGGGCTCGCGCCTGATCAGTCGCACGGCCTCCTCGCCGCCGATCGCGCGCAACGCGGCGATCTGCTCCGCCACGGTCGCCGAGACGCCGGGCATGGTCAGGGAGCGGCGGCCGCCGAGCGCGCCGCCGTCGAGCTCGGTCGCGTGGACCAGGAAGTCCACGGCCGCCCGTGGCGAGGCGAACCAGTGCCGGACCTCCTCGGAGACGGGCAGGACCGCCTTCTCGCCGTTCAGCGGCTCGCGGATGATGCTCGAGAAGAACCCCGACGCTGCGCGGTTCGGCGCCCCCGGCCGAACGCAGATCGTCGGCAGTCGGAGCCCGATCCCGTCGAGGAACCCCCGGCGCGAGTAGTCGGAGAGCAGCAGCTCGGCGATCGCCTTCTGGGTGCCGTAGCTCGTCGACGGCGTCGGTGCGTGCTCGTCGCCGATCACCTCCGGGAACGGGCGGCCGAACACGGCGATCGACGAGCTGAAGACGACGCGCGGCCGGTAGCCGCCGCCGGCCAGGCGGACGGCCTCGAACAGGAGCCGCGTTCCGTCGACGTTCACCAGGTAGCCCTTCTCGAAGTCGGCTTCGGCCTCGCCCGACACGACGGCCGCCAGGTGGAAGACGACGTCGGGACGCCGCGAGACCAGGTCCCCGGCGACTCCGGGCTCGGCCAGGTCGGCGACGAAGGTGGTGACGTCAAACGCGGCAGCCGGGCGCTCCGGCTCGACCACGTCGGCGAGCGACAGATGCGAGATCGGCTCGCCCCTGAGCATGCCGTTGCGCAGGAGGCGCCGCACGAGCTTGCGACCGAGCATGCCCGCCGCGCCGACGACGAGGATCCGCACAGTCGCGGACGCTAGCGCACCGGGTCCGCGTCTACGCGTGACTTGGCGGCGGCCGCTTTCGTCATACAATAGGCTTTAACGTACTTCCCCGCCGTACCGCACGAAAGGACGGACGATGCCGACTATGCGCGATGGCGGATACGAGCGCACGAACGGGCGGCGGAGCTCGATCTGGTTCGACCGCCAGGATCTCGACGGCTTCTTGCACCGCTCCTGGTTGAAGTCGACGGGCGTCGCCGACGAAACCTTTCGCGGCCGTCCCGTGATCGGGATCTGCAACTCGTGGTCGGAGCTCGTCAACTGCAACGTTCACCTGCGCGGCCTCGCCGAGGCGGTGAAGCGGGGCGTGCTCCAGGCAGGCGGCTTCCCGCGTGAGTTCCCGGTGATGTCGTTGGGCGAGTCGCTGATGAAGCCGACCACGATGCTCTACCGAAACCTGATGGCGATGGACGTGGAGGAGTCGCTCCGCTCCTATCCGCTCGACGGCGTCGTCCTGCTGACCGGCTGCGACAAGACGAATCCTGCCTCGATCCTGGGCGCATGCTCCGCCGACATCCCCGCGATCGTCGTCACGGGCGGGCCGATGCTGAACGGCCGCTGGCGCGGCAAGGAGCTCGGGTCGTGCTCGGACTGCTGGCACTACCACGAGGAGCTGCGCGCCGGCCGGATCACCGACCAGGAGTTCGGCGAGATCGAGAACGCGATGTCCCGCTCGAACGGTCACTGCATGACGATGGGCACCGCCTCGACGATGGCCTGCGTCACGGAGGCTCTCGGGCTGACGCTCCCGGGCGGCGCGGCGATCCCCGCGGTCGACGCGCGTCGCGCGCACCTCGCGGAGGCGGCAGGCCGGCAGATCGTCGAGCTCGTCGAGCGCGACATCAAGCCCTCGGAGATCCTGACCCGGGGGGCGTTCGAGAATGCGATCCGCGCCCTGCATGCGATCTCCGGCTCGACGAACGCGATCCTCCACCTGATCGCCTACGCGGGGCGGCTCGGCGTCGACCTGCCACTCTCGCTGTTCGACGAGCTGTGCTCGACCACGCCGTGGCTCGTCGACCTGAAGCCGGCGGGCGACCACCTGATGGAGGACTTCTTCTACGCCGGTGGCCTGCCGGCGGTGCTGGAGCAGATCCGCGACCTCCTCGACCTCGACGCGCTCACGGTGACCGGGCAGACGCTCGGCGAGAATCTGGACGGCTTCCCGACCGAGATCGTCGACGAGCGCGTGATCCGGCCGCGGGCGAACCCGCTCGACGAGGGCGGCTCGCTCGTCGTCCTGCACGGCAACCTCTGCCCCGACGGCGCTGTGATGAAGATCTCGGCGGCCGACCCGCGCCTGCTCAGGCATGAGGGCCGGGCGCTCGTCTTCGAGGACATCCACGACCTGGCCTCGCGGGTCGACGACCCGGACCTCGACGTCGACGCGGACTCGGTGATGGTCCTGCGCAATGCAGGCCCGGTCGGTGCGCCGGGGATGCCGGAGTGGGGGCATCTGCCGATTCCGGCGAAGCTGCTCAAGCAGGGAGTCACCGACCTCGTCCGGGTCTCGGACGCGCGGATGAGCGGCACCTCGTACGGCTCCGTCGTCCTTCATATCGCGCCGGAGTCCGCGGTCGGCGGTCCGCTTGCGCTCGTCCGGACCGGCGACCGGATCAGGCTGGACGTCGACGCGCGGAGCCTCGAGCTGCTGCTCGACGTGGCCGAGCTCGAGCGCCGTCGCGCCGACTGGACGCCGCCGCCGCGAAAGGACGAACGTGGCTACCGACGCCTGTACGAGGACCACGTCCTCCAGGCGAACGAGGGCTGCGACCTCGACTTCCTGCGCGGCCGCTCGGCCGTGGTCACGGACGCGGTGACGTACCTCTAGGTGCGCAGGCTCGGCTCGGCGGGACCGGAGCTCTCCGGGTGCGGGTTCGGCACCTGGGCTTTCGGCGGGGCATACGAGTTCGGCTGGGGCGTCCAGGACGACCAGGAGTCGATCGCGGCCGTGCGCTACGCGGTCGAGCACGGGGTGAACTGGGTCGAGACCGCGCCCAGCTACGGCTTCGGGCGCGCGGAACAGGTTGTCGCGCAGGCGCTGGCGCCGTATCGAATCGGCGACGACGTGCTCGTGTTCACGAAGTGCGGTCGGGTCTGGGACGACCGCCGCCGGTTCACATTCGACCTCCGTCCCGAGTCGATCCGCCGAGAGTGCGACGAGAGCCTCCGGCGGCTGGGCGCCGAGCGAATCGACCTGTACCAGTTCCACTGGCCCGATCCGGTCACCGGTACCCCGATCGAGGAGTCGTGGGCGGCGATGGCCGGGCTCGCCGACGAGGGCAAGGTGCGCTGGCTCGGCGTGTGCAACTTCACGGTCGACCTGCTCGAGCGGATCGAGCCGATCCGCCACGTCGACTCGGTGCAGCCGCCCCTGAACATGATCGAGCGGCGGGCCAGGGAAGGGCTGTTGCCCTGGGTGCGCGAGCACGGCGCCGGCGTGATCGCCTACAGCCCGATGGCGTCCGGGCTCCTGACCGGTACCTTCCACGTGCGCCTCGCCGGGCTGGCCGCGGACGACTGGCGCCGCACCGGAACCGCTCCGGCCGCCTGGAAGTTCGAGGAGCCGCATCGTTCGCAGGCGCTCGAGCTCGTGGAGCGGATCCGACCGATGGCCGAGCGGCTCGGTGTCTCCGTCGGAGCTCTTGCGATCGGCTGGGTGCTCGCGCTGCCGGGCGTGACCGGGGCGATCGTCGGCGGACGGCGGCCGGACCAGGTCGACGGCTGGCTGTCCGCGATGCGGTTGGCGCTGGACGACGCCGCGCTCGCCGAGCTCGAGGCTGCGATCGAAGAGGCGGTGCCGGAGCCCGGACCGCCGCATGAAGCCCTCCCGCCACGGCCGTAGAGTGATCGATATGACCAAGGGGCAGATGTACCCTCGCCGCGGTCTGCACGGCGAGTTCGTCCACCGGATCGGCGTCCAGATCCTCCGCGGCGACCTCCAGCCCGGCGACGCGCTGCCCGGCGAGGACGAGCTGAGCGGCGAATACGCCGTCAGCCGCACCGTCCTGCGCGAGGCCGTGAAGGTCCTGGCCGCGAAGGGGCTCGTCGAGGCGCGCCCGAAGACGGGGACGCGCGTGCGTCCGCGCAGCAAGTGGAACCTGCTCGACCCGGACGTGCTCGCGTGGCGCTTCGAGGCGAGCCCGGACGGCGACTTCTTCCGCAACATCGTCGAGCTGCGCCGGATCGTGGAGCCCGAGGCGGCGAGGCTCGCCGCCGAGCGAGCAACCGACGAGGAGATCGCCGAGCTCGAGGGGGCCTTCCGCGAGATGGAGGGCGCGATGGACGACCCCGACACCTACCTCGAGGCCGACCTCCGCTTCCACGAGCTGATCCTGCAGGCGTGCCACAACGAGCTGCTCGAGCACATGGCGGGGATGATGCGGGCCGTGTTCCGAGCCCTGTTCGTCGCCACGCGCACGCGGGAATCGGTGCGGCACGCGACCGCTGTCCACGGTGCGATCGCGGCGGCGGTCGCAGCGCGGGACGGCGCCGCGGCGGAGGCGGGCACGCATGCGCTGATCGAGGACACCGCCCTGCGGCTCGAACGGACGCTCGCGGCGCGGAAGCCTAGAGCGTCACGCCGACGAGCCAGGGGTTGAACTCCTCCTCGCCGACGCCTGCCAGCTCGCTCTTCGTCTTCTTTCCCGACGCGACCGCGAGGATCTCCTCGAAGATCTCGCCGCCAACCTCGTCGAGGCTCGCGCCCTCGAGGATCCGACCGGCGTTCACGTCCATGTCCGGCTCCTGCGCGGCGTAGAGCGCCGAGTTCGTCGCGACCTTGATCGAGGGCGACGGCTTGAAGCCGAAGCAGGAGCCGCGGCCGGTCGTGAAGACGACGACGTTGCATCCGCCGGCGACCTGGCCGGTGACGGAGACCGGGTCGTACCCCGGCGTGTCCATGTGCACCAATCCGCGCTCGGCGATCCGCTCGGCGTACGCGACGACGTCGTTCAGCGGCGTCGAGCCCGCCTTCGCGATCGCGCCGAGCGACTTCTCGTAGATCGTCGTCAGCCCGCCCGCCTTGTTGCCGGGCGTGGGGTTGTTGTCGATCGACGCCCCGAACGTCGCCGTGTGCCGTTCCCACGAGCGGATGCGCTCGAGCAGCTTGTCCGCCACCTCCTGGCTGCGCGCGCGCCGCGTGAGCAGGTGCTCGGCCCCGTACACCTCGGTCGTCTCGCCGAGGACGACGGTGCCGCCCTGGCGGACGACCTCGTCCGCCGCACGACCGAGTGCGGGGTTCGCGGTCACCCCGGACCAGCTGTCGGAGCCGCCGCACTGGAGGGCGACGACGAGCTCCGACGCGGCGACCGGCTCCCGGACCGCCTCGTCGGCGAGCGGGAGCAGCCGCGCGACCGCCTCGATGCCGTCCTCGACCGTGCGCCGGAAGCCGCCGTCCTGCTGGATCGTGAGGACGAGCGGGCCGTCGCCGTGCCGCGCGAGGTCGGCGAGCTCGATCAGCTCGTCCGGTTGGTTCACCTCGCACCCGAGTGAGAGGACGACGTAGGCGGCGACGTTCGGGTGGTCGACGATGCCGCCGAGGGTCCGCTGCAGCTGGGCCAGGCCGGGCGAGCCGTGATGCGCGCCGCAGCCGCCCTTCGTCGGGAACGCGATCACATCGTCGACGTTGGGGTAGCGCTCGAGCACGCCGCTCACCCGGACCGCCTCGACGACCTGTCGGGTCGCGGACGACGAGCAGTTGACCGAGGCGAGCACGGCGACGTAGTTCCGCGTTCCGGCGCGGCCGTCCGGGCGGCGGAAGCCCAGGAACGTACGCCGCGCTGCCTCCGGGACGAGCTCGACCGGCACAGAGTCGGCACCGACGGCGTAGTCGAGCTCGAGGGCGGCCTCGCCGACCGTGAGGTTGTGGCTGTGGACGTGCTCGCCGGGCCCGATCTCGCGGGAGGCGAAGCCGACGATCTGCCCGTAGCGCCTGACCGTCGCGGCGCGCTCAACGGTGTGGAGCGCGATCTTGTGGCCCGCAGGGACCGCCTGCTGCACCTGCACTTCTCCTTCAGCCGTGATCAGGACGGTGCCGGCGGCGACCATCTCCTTCGCGATCGCCACGTCGTCCCCCGGATGCAGGAGCACTGCCACGCGCTGAAGGTCGACCGGCTTCTTCGGCGCTGTGCTGAGGAGCACCCGCTGCTCCCGTCCCTCCTGTTCGCCCGGCGATGTCAAGCGCCCTCTGCGAACACCGTACACGGGCTCGAATCGGCTCCGGCCGGGAAGAGCGGGATCGCGTAGACGCGCCGAGCGTCCTCGGGATAGGCCGACAGGTCGATGTCCTCGATGATGATCACGTAGCGGTCGCCCCGGCCGACCCCGCAGAGGATCCGGTGCGCGTCGATCCCCTCCGGGTCGAGGCGCGGGTAGGACGCGAGCGAGATGAAGTCGAGAGCGACGGCCTTCAACCCGGGTTGGTCGACCAGGTACTCGCACGCCTCCGGTGACACCCCCGGGCCCTCGCCCGCGTAGCGGTTCGGGTCGCTCGACCGGACACTCCCCCAGCCGGTCCGGACCAGGAGCACGTCCGCCTTTCCGAGTGCCGCGTCGTACGTCTCCAGCTCGGCCCGCGTGACGAGCTCGCGGTCGGCCTTCGGCACGTCGACGAGCAGCGGGCGCTCGTAGACGAACCGGTCGAGCGGGACAGCGGCGATCCTCGCTCCGTCCCCGTTGAAGTGGTTCGGCGCGTCGAGGTGCGAGCCGAAGTGGTTGCAGAGGTGCAGGATGCCGAAGTTGGCGACGTCGCCGCCCGCGATCGCCGAGACCTGCTCCCATCGGTAGGTGGGGTTGCCAGGCCAGCCGGGGTCGTCGGGGCGGATCTCGTAGGAGAGGCGGACGAACCGCGCCATCAGCCCGTGCGGAAGGCCGGAATCGCCTTCACAGGCGTTTCGGTGGCCGTCGATATGGACATATCATCGGACTATTGTCTCCTCGGAGGCACCATGTTATACCTCCCTGGTTCGGCCATTCGTGACGAGCCGGGCGGCCAGGATTCCCGCCCGAGAAGGAGGGACACTCACGATGAGTAACCGGCTCCGCTGGGTCCTACCGACGTTGGTCGCGATGATCGTCGCCGGCGTGGCGATCACCGCGGCTTTCGCCCAGACCGACAAGGGCGCCGCCCCCGCCGCTCAGCAGAAGAAGTGGCGGATTGCGCTCTCGAACTCGTTCATCGGCAACAAGTGGCGCATCGAGATGGAGAACCTGTTCAAGGCAGGCTGCAAGATGGCCCCGTACAAGGCTCAGGTCGACTGCTCCGTCTACAACTCCGGGAACGACGTCAGCAAGCAGACGCAGCAGATGTCGAACCTGATCTCGCAGCATGTCGACGCGATCGTGCTCAACGCCGCATCGCCGACGGGCCTGAACGGGATCATCGGCCAGGCGTGTGCCCGTGGCATCCTCGTCGTCTCGTACGACAACGTCGTCACTGCACCGTGCGCCCTCAAGGTGAACACCGACCAGTTCAAGTTCGGCCAGGTGCTGGCGCAGGACCTCGTCAAGCGCATCCACGGCAAGGGCAACGTGATCATGGTCACCGGCGTTCCGGGCACCTTCGTCGACGAGCAGCGGAACAAAGGCGCCGACTCGGTCTGGAAGAAGAACCCGGGGATCAAGGTCGTGGCCCGCTACACGGGCATGTGGGACTCGTCCACCGCGCAGCGAAACACGGCCGCGCAGCTGCCCTCCCTGTCGAAGGTGAACGGCATCTGGGCGCAGGGTGGCACCGACGGCGTCCTCAAGGCCTTCATCGACGCCAAGCGCACCCCGCTGCCGCCGACTGCGGGTGAGGCGGAGAACGGCTTCCGCAAGTTCATGCTTCCGAAGGGCTACCTCGGCCAGCACGTGGTCGGCATCTCGATCGGGCAGCCGCCCTTCCTCGTCCTGACCGCGCTCGAGCTCGCCCGTCAGGTGCTCGCGAAGCAGCGCCAGAAGGGCGACATCGAGATCCCCTTCCCGACGGTGACCGAGAAGACGGTGAAGAACGGCGTGACCGTCTTCCCCGACCTGGCGGACAGCTTCTTCACCGACTTCACGGACTCCGGCGCGAAGGCGACCGTGAAGATCTGCGTCCAGGCGGCCCTGAGCGGCAAGGCCTGCCCGGGCGTCCTGAAGGTGAGGCTACCGAAGTAAGAGCTCCTGACTCGGGGCTCTGAATCCGCGCGCTGGACGGCGGCTCCGACGGGCCGCCGTCCGCTCGCTCCACAGGAGGGAATCTGAGCACGACGACCCCGGCGATCGAAGGGATCGGCATCTCGCGTTCGTTCGGCGGGGTGCGTGCGCTGCACGAGGCCTCGCTCGGCGCCGAGTTCGGCGAGGTCCACGCGCTCGTCGGCGAGAACGGCGCCGGCAAGAGCACGATGATCAAGATCATGAGCGGCGTCCTCCGGCCGGACGAGGGGGTGGTGCGGATCAAGGGGGCGGAGGTCGACTTCCGCAGCCCGCACGCCGCGAGGGCGCTCGGCGTCGGCACCGTCTTTCAGGAGCTGACGCTGATGCCGTGGATGACGGTTGCGGAGAACCTCTTCCTCCGCAACGAGCCGAGCGGCCCGGCGCGCCTGGTCCGGAGGCGTGAGCTCGCCTCGCGCGCGGACGAGCTCTTCGCCCGGCTCGGGATCCGCGGAATCGACCCCCGTGAGCTGCCGGCCTCGCTCTCGCTCGCGCAGCGGCAGGTGATCGAGATCGCCCACGCCCTGTTGCTCGATCCGGAGATCCTCTTCCTCGACGAGCCGACCTCCGCGCTCGCCGAGCAGGAAGTGGAGTGGCTGTTCGGCCTCATCCGGGACCTGCGGGGCCGCGGGACGTGCGTGGTCTTCACATCGCACCGCTGGGGTGAGGTGGCGAACATCGCCGACCGGATCACGATCTTCCGCAACGGCGAGCATGTCGCCACGCGCGACCGGCTGACGGAGAGCGAGGCGGTGACGCTGATGACCGGCCGGACGATCGACCGCATGTACCCGGAGGTGCCGCCTCTCGAGGCCGAGGCGCCGACGGTGCTCGAGGTGCGCGACTTGCGCGGCGAGCGGGTGCAGGGAGTCTCGTTCGGCCTCCACTGGGGCGAGATTCTCGGCATCGGCGGGCTGGCCGGCCAGGGTCAGCGGGACCTCTTCATGACCCTGTTCGGCGCTCGCAAGGCGGCCGGCGGCGAGATCCGGGTCGACGGCAAGGCGCGACGGATCCGCAAACCGGCGGACGCGATCAAGCTGCGGATGGGGATCGCGCTCGTGCCCGAGGACCGCAAGACGGAGGGCCTGATGCTGCCGATGTCGGTGCGCGACAACCTTACGCTCGCCATCCTCGGCCGGGTCGCGTTCTGCGGGATCCTGAACCCGGCGAGCGAGCACGCGCACGTGCGTCGGGCGGTCCGGCGGCTGCAGATCCGCACCGGCCGGCCCTCCGTGCAGGAGGTCGGGACGCTCTCCGGCGGCAACCAGCAGAAGGTCCTGATCGGCCGCTGGCTGCTCGCCCAGTCGGACGTCCTCCTCCTGTACGACATCACCCGCGGCGTCGACGTCGGCACGAAGCACGACATCTACGAGCTGATGATGGAGCTGGTCGCGGAGGGCAAGTCGCTGCTCTTCTACTCGAGCGAGACCGAGGAGATGGCGCGGCTCTGCCACCGCGTCCTGGTCATGCGCGAGGGGCGGATCGCGGCCGAGCTCGCGGGTGAAGGCACCGACGCCGAGACGATCGTCGCCGCGTCGCTCAAGGAGGAACCGGCGTGACGAGCGTCACGCCGGTTCCTCCCTACCGGAGCCGCAGCCGCTTCCAGCACTTCACGATCCAGTCGGCGCCGCTCCTCCTTGCCCTGATCATCCTGGCCGGGATGGCCGGGCTGTACATCGGCCTGTTCTTCCGCCAGCTCTCGCGCTTCCCGGGCAGCTTCGAATGGACGTCGGTCGTGAACACCTCGATGCCGCTCGTCTTCGCCGCAGTGGGCCAGAGCGTCGTCGTCCTCACCCGCGGGCTCGACCTCTCGGTCGGAGGGATGATCGACCTGACCAACGCCTTCGCGGCGACGCACATGCACTCGGGAACGGGAAGCATGCTGGGCTGGTCGCTGGTGGTCCTCCTGATCGGCGCGGCGGGCGGGGCGATCAACGGTGTCCTCGTCGCCTACGGGCGGCTGCAGCCGATCCTCGTCACGCTCGCGACCCTGTCCATCTACCAGGGGCTCGCGATCAAGGTGCTCCCGCAGCCCGGCGGCGCGATCCCGCTCGAGTACACGAAGGTCCTCGCGAACCCGAACGGGCCGACCGGCCTCGTCTTCGTCGGCGTGATCGTCGTCTTCTGGCTCGTCTTCCGCCGCACCCGCTTCGGGATCGGCGTCTACGCGATCGGCAACGACGAGGAGGCGGCGCGAGCGCACGGGGTCCCGGTGCGGCTCGTCAAGATCGGCGCCTACGTGCTCGGGGGCACCTTCGCGGCGGCCGGCGGCCTCTTTCTCGCGGCGACGACCACGGCCGGAGACGCGACCTCGGGCGACGTCTTCGTGCTCACCTCGATCGCCGCGGTGGTGCTCGGCGGGATCAGCTTCTTCGGCGGGCGCGGGAGCGCGATCGGCACGATCGCCGGCGCGTTCGTTCTCACGCTCCTGATCAACGTCCTCTTCTTCGCCAGCATCGACCCGCTCTACCAGTCCTTCTTCCAGGGGCTCTTCCTCGTCGTCGCGGTGTTGCTGGGAACGCTGATTCGGCGCCTGGTCGGGATGCGGGCGTGACGGACGGCACCGAGACGATCTCCCCCGATTCGCGCTGGCGCAGCCTGCTCGCCAACCTGACGCCCGACCGCCGCCGCGTCCTCTACGCCTTCGGCGCGGCGATCCTCGTCTTCGTCGTCGGCGACTTCCTCCACTCGGGGTTCGCGAGCGCGGCAAGCGTGAAGTCGATCCTCGTGATCGCCTCGTTCGTCGGCTTCGTCGCCGCCGGGCAGACCTTCGTCATCCTCGTCGGCGGGATCGACCTCTCCGTACCGTGGGTGCTGAACGGCGCCGCGATCCTGCTCGTCACCTCGTCCCTCGGCCGCGACGGCCGCGCGGTCCCCGCCGTCCTGCTCACGCTCGGGCTCGGCCTTGCGACGGGTCTCGTGAACGGGGTCGGGATCGCCTACCTGACGGTTCCGGCGGTCGTGATGACCCTGGGGATGAACGGGATCATGGAAGGGCTCACCCTCGGGCTCTCGAAGGGCCTCACCTGCTCTTCCTGCGCGTCGTACGCGCCGAAGGTCGTCCAGGACGTCGTCCGCACGCGGGTGCTCGGCGTGCCGACCGACCTCTTCCTCTGGCTCGGGATCGCGATCCTGATCACGTTCCTGCTGAGCGCGACGAGCTTCGGCCGGCGGATCTACGCGATCGGGAACAACGACGCCGCCGCGTACCTCGCCGGGATCAACGTCCGGGTGGTCACAGTCGTGCTCTACATGCTGAGCGGCCTGTTCGCGGCCCTCGGCGGGATCGTGCTCGTCGCCTACGGAGGGCAGGCGACGCTCGGGATGGGCGATCCCTATCTCTTCCAGTCGATCGCCGCAGCGGTGATCGGCGGCGTCTCGATCCTCGGCGGCCGCGGGCACTACCTCGGGGCGCTTGCCGGGTCGATCACCCTCGTCGCCCTCGTCAGCGTTCTCCTCGCCGAGAACATGCCGGACTGGGGCCGCAACGTCGTCTACGGCCTCGCGATCCTCGGCATCCTCCTCCTCTACGGCCGTGAGCGCCGCGCCGCCTAGCATGTTCTCGGCCGGCGACGTCGAGGCGATCGACCTCAGCCACCCGCTCGAGGAGGGCATACCCGTGTGGCCGACCCTCTCGCCGTTCTTCAAGTCGCTCTGGTGCTCGATCCACTACGGCGACGAGGCGACTGCGTACCAACTCGTGCTGAACGAGCACACCGGGACACACGTCGACGCGCCCGCCCACTACCTCCCGCCCGACCACCCACACCATCGCTGGGTGGACGAGGTGCCGATCGAGCAGTGGATGGGTCGCGCGTGCCTGCTCCGATGCGACGCGCACGAGCCGAGGAGCGCCGTGGGCGCCGACCGTGTGCTGGACTGGGAGCGGCAACACGGGAGGATCGAGCACGGCGACATCGCCGTGTTCGAGTTCGGCTGGTGGCGAAAGTGGGCGCTGCGTCCGGACGAGGTCCCCTTCCTGACCGACTGGCCGGGTCTCGGACCGGATTGCGTCGAGCTCCTGCTCGAGCGCGGGGTGAAGGCAGTCGCCGTCGACACGCTTTCACCCGACGTCTTCGGCGACGCCTCGAGCCCGGTGCACAGGGCGCTCCTGGGCGAGGGGGTCGTGATCGTCGAGAACCTCGCCAACCTCGATCGCCTTCCTCCGACCTTCCACCTGATCGCGCTCCCGCTGAAGGTCAAGGGCGGCAGCGGTGCGCCATGCCGGGCGACCGCGCTCGTGCGCGCCGGCTGACGGCCCGGGTCACGAGGGCTGCCGCTCGATCTCCGCAAGGGCGGACTCGACGATCTGCGCGGGAGTGCCGTCTGCCCGGACGTGGATCGCCTCGCCGGGGGTGGGTCGCTCGAGCGTGGCCAGCTGGCTGTCGAGGAGGGAGGCCGGCATGTAGTGGCCGCCCCGCGTGGCCATCCGCGCCCGGATCAGATCCGGCTCGGCGTCGAGGAAGACGAAGCGGACTTGTCCGGGAGCCGCCGCCGCGAGGGTCTCTCGGTGCTCAGCCCTGAGCGCGGAGCACGCGAGCACGGCGCCGCCGGCCGCCTCCCACCCGGGGATCAGCCGCGCAAGCGTGCGCAGCCACGGCTTCCGGTCGCGTTCCGTGAGCGCGACGCCGGCGGCCATCTTCCGGCGGTCCGCCCCGGAGTGGTAGTCGTCGGCGTCGAAGAAGCGAAGGCCGAGCCTCGACGCGAGCAGCCGTCCGACCGTCGTCTTCCCGACGCCCGCGACGCCCATGACCACCACCAGCACGGAGCTCGAGTCTAGAGCGTTCCCGCGCCGCCCCTCCCGCGACAGCCCTGTTGCAGCCGGCCGTAGGATGCCGGTATGGCCGACTTCCTTCACACGATGGTGCGCATCACGGATCCAGAGCGGAGCCGCGCGTTCTACGAGGCGCTCGGCTTTACCTACAGCCGAGACCTCGACATCGTCCGGAACGGCGAGCTGGAGGCGACCAACTACTTCTTCTCCCTCGGAGACCACGACAGCGTGCTCGAACTGACCTACAACCACGACGGTCGCACCTACGAGCTCGGCACCGCATACGGTCACATCGCGATCGGCGTCGACGACCTCGACGAGACGCTCGCTCGACTGAAGGGGCAGGGGATCGAGCCGGAGCGCGAGCCGTATCGAGTGCGCGACGGAGGGTCCCGTCTCTGCTTCGTGCGCGACCCGGACGGCTACAGAATCGAAATCATCGACAGAAGCGGGAAGTAGCAGCCAGAGGTTGTTCGGCCCCGAGCGCCGCGTCACCATCGGCTCGTGAGCGTCGCACAGGGTGCCGCGCCCTTCGAAGCGATCGGCTGGCTCCTCGCCTCGACGGAGCCTGCGATCGTGCACCTGACACGGCGCGACGTTCTCGGCGAGGAGCTCGAGCCCGACCCGGACGAGATTCTGTCCGGCCGGATCGTGCGCTCGCTCTTGCATGGGCAGCAGTCCGACGGCGGCTTCGTCGTCCACCCATACAAGAAGTGGGGTGGCGCGCATTGGAGGCTCGTCTCGCTGGTTGAGCTGGGTGTGCCAGCAGGCGACCGGCGGGCCGTCGCCGCAGCCGGGACGGTCCTCGACTGGCTGACCGGACCGGGTCACCGGCGCGGAATCAAGACGGTCGACGGTCTTGTTCGACGCTGCGCGTCGCGGGAGGGGAATGCGCTCGCAGTCTGCTGCCGACTCGGTATGGCCGACGATCCACGCGCCGCGCTGCTCGCGCGATCTCTGGCGGAGTGGCAATGGCCGGACGGCGGTTGGAACTGCGATGTGCGAGCGAAAGGCCATCGCTCCTCGTTCCACGAGTCGCTCGCGCCGATGTGGGGGCTGCACGAATACTGGCTGGCTACGAGCGAGAGTTGGGCGCGTGACGCATCACAGGCCACCGCGGAGCTGTTCTTGGAGCACCATCTCTTCCGCTCGCTGTCATCGGGCGCCGTGATCGACCGGGAGTGGCTCAAGCCTCACTACCCTCCCTACTGGCGGTACGACGTGCCGCAGGCGCTCTTGATCCTCTCTCGTCTCGGGAAGGTGAGCGATCCGCGCGCGAACAATGCCGTGGAGCTCCTGATCGCGCTTCGGCAGGCGGACGGAACGTGGCGGTCGAACGCCCGCTGGTGGCGACCGCCCGGTCGAAGCGGGAGCAACGTCGAAGTCACCGACTGGGGGGAACGAAGCGCCGATCGCATGGTCACGTTGAACGCGCTCCGGATCCTGCGCGGCGCGGGCGTGCTCGACGGCGAGCTGCGTTCCGTTGCCGGCGAAATGTAGCTACAAATGTGCTACATTTTGGCCGTGAACGATCGTGTGGGTATCCGCGAGCTTCGGCAGGACCTCAGCCGCTACCTGCGGCGCGTTCGAGTCGGCGAGCGCCTGATCGTGACCGAGCGTGGACGGCCGTTGGCCGTCATCGTGCCGTGGGTCGAGGAGGGCGACGTGGTCGACCGGCTCGTCGCCGACGGCCGCGCACGGCGTGGCACGGGCGGTCTCCTCGAGGTGCGGCCGCTGAAGCGTGGGGTCTCCCGTGCCGGCAGCGATTCGCTCGCAGAAGAGCGCGAAGAGTGAGTATGAGCACGGCACCGACGGTCGCGTACGTCGACTCGTCCGCCCTCGTCAAGCTCGTCATTCCTGAACCCGAGAGCGGGCCTTTGCGGGCAGAGCTGGCAAAGTGGCAGCGACACGTCTCGAGCGCCCTCGCACGGGTCGAGGTCGTGCGGGCGTGCACCCGCGTCGACGCGAAGGCGCGCCGAATCGCGGAGCAGGTCGTTCACGCACTCGACGTGATCGCCGTCGACGACGAGTTGCTCGACCAGGCGGCTCGCGTCCAACCGGAGGAGCTGCGCTCGCTCGACGCAATTCATCTCGCGTCGGTGCTCCGCCTCGGGGATGGCGTGGGCGTGGCAATCGCCTACGACGAACGACTGCTGCGCGCGATGGCGGCCGCCGGTATCCCGACAAGCGCCCCGCAGTAAGCTCGACGATACGGCGGCAGCCTCTCGGCGGACTGGATCGTCGAGCCTGGCTGTGGTGTTGACGCATCGGTTCCGCTTCCGGCACAGACGGATCACGCTTGTCACGCTACGTTGGCTCTCATGGCAAAGACGAGCACGACGCCGTGGGGAGCCGGAACCGTCGTCGACGAGGTCGTGGTCCAGCAGCGGGCCGGAGACAAGCGGTTCTCGTCGATCGTCCAGCTGCTCGAGGCCGGTGGCGAGCGGCTGGTGCGCTTCACATATGCAACCGGCGGCACCGCGCGGCGCGGCCCGGTGACGCTGCGTTCGCGCGACCTGGAGAAGCTGCGGCGCGAGCTGGCGAAGCATCCCGAACTGGCCGCGGCGCTGCGGCTCGACGGCGACGCGTAGCGAAGGAGGCGAGGCATAGATGGTTGATCGTCAATTCCTCGCCGCGCGGCTGGTGGCCGAGACGCGGCGCCGGCTGGCGCCGCCCCTCCTCGCCCGTATTCCCGATACGAGCTCGGACGGGCGGCGTCCCCGGCTTGGTCTCAGCCATCCCCGCATCGACGGCAATTACCGATCAACTATCTAGACGGCGACCGCTGCCACACGATCGCGTGCCGCGTCGACGAGCGAGGCGAGGATCAGCGCTCCGTCTCCCGACCCCAGCAGCGGATCGACTGCGTGCTCTGGGTGTGGCATCAGGCCCATCACGTTGCCGCGGTCGTTGACGACACCGGCGACGTCGGCGACCGCGCCGTTGGGATTGTCGCCCGCGTAGCGAAGAACGATCTGCCCGTTCGCCTCGAGCTCCTCGACGAGCTCGGTGGGCGCAAACCAGCACCCCTCGCCGTGCTTGACGGGGATCGTCAGCTGCTGGCTGACCTCGCACCTGGAGGTGAACGGCGGCGCAGCTCGCTCGACCCGCAGCGGAACATCCCGGCACACGAACGAGAGCGACGCGTTCGGCCGCAACACCCCCGGCAGGAGGGCGGCCTCACAGAGGATCTGGAAGCCGTTGCAGATCCCCAGGACGGGCCCTCCCTCGGCTGCGAACGCCGCCACTGCCGGCATCACCGGCGAGAAGCGGGCGATCGCGCCGGAGCGCAGGTAGTCGCCGTACGAGAAACCACCGGGAAGGACGATCGCGGTCACACGCTCCGGCAGACCTTCCTCGCCGTGCCAGACCAACGTTGCATCCGCTCCGAGTGCGCCGAGCGCCCAGGCAGCATCTCTGTCGTCGTTCGAGCCGGGAAAGACGACGACGGCGACCGTCGGGCGGACCTCGCTCATGGCGACTCGACCTCGATCTCGTAGCTCTCGATCAGCGGGTTGGCGAGGAGCTGCTCGCACATCTGCTCGACCTCCGCGCGAGCCTGCGCTGCGTCGGCCGCGTCCACCTCCAGATCGACCACGCGCCCGACGCGGGCCTCGGCGACCGAGAAGCCGAGGTGACGGAGCGAGTCCCCCACCGCCTGACCCTGTGGGTCGAGGATGCCTTGCTTCGGTCGAACGAAGACCGTTGCTCTCATCGCAAGGTCACCGTCGGATCGGCGAGATAGTCGTCGAAGGAGATTCCGGTCAGGCGTTCGAACGCCTCGACGTAGCGCGCTCGCGTCCCGGCGACGACCTCCTCGGACAGGGCGGGGCCGGGCGCGGCCTTGTCCCAGCCGAGCGACTCGCAGTAGTCGCGGACGAACTGCTTGTCGAACGACGGCTGCGGCCCGCCGGGTGCGTACTCGTCCGCGGGCCAGAAGCGAGACGAATCGGGCGTGAAGATCTCGTCGGCGAGCACCAGCCTTCCCTCGCCGTCGACTCCGAACTCGAACTTCGTGTCGGCGATGATGATGCCCTGAGCTGCGGCGTGCTCGGCCGCGAACCGGTAGAGCCTGAGTGCGGTCTGCTCGACCTCTTCGTAGAGGTGCGTGCCGACGAGCGCCGCCGCCTGCTCGGGGCCGATGTTCTCGTCGTGGCCGGTTAGAGCCTTGGTCGAGGGTGTGAAGATCGGCTCGGGCAGGCGATCCGATTCTCGCAGCCCTTCCGGCAACGCCCGGCCCGACGTCGACCCCGTGCGCTGCGTAGTCCTTCCACCCCGAGCCGGCGAGGAAGCCGCGGACGACGCACTCGAGCGGGCAGCATCTCCAGGCGGCGGCACTCCATCGACCGCCCGTCCGGCCTCAGCCCGAGCAGGTGATTGGCGCAGAGCTCTCGCGTTCGAGCGAACCAGAAGGCAGACAGACCTGTCAGCACCCGACCCTTGTCCGGCACCTCAGTCGGCAGGACGACGTCGAAGGTGGAGATCCGGTCGGTGGCGACGAGCAGCAACCGCTTGTCGTCGATCGTGAACAGCTCGCGCACCTTGCCGGTCGCGACGTGAACGAGGGTTTCAGACACCAATCGCCTCCTGGTCTCGGGTCAGGGCGTGCAGGCGCTCGAAGATCGCATCGACGTGGCGGGTGTACGGAGCGAGGTCGAACACCGCGCGGGTGTCGACTCGCCCGGCAATGCGCTCGTCACCTTCGACGAGGACACGAAAGTCGAGCTCCTCGTCCCATGCTCGCAGCGCGTGCTCCTGGACGAGACGGTAGGCCTCGTCCCGCGTGAGCCCCGCTTCCACCAGGGCAAGCAGCACCCGTTGCGAGAAGAACAGGCCACGGCTTGCGTCCAGATTTGCCTGCATCCGCTCGGGCAGGACGACGAGCCCTTCGATCAGCCAGGCGAAGCGGTCGAGCATGTAGTCGAGCGCGAGGAAGGCGTCTGGAAGCACGACGCGCTCGGCCGACGAATGCGAGATGTCCCGTTCGTGCCAGAGGGCGACGTTCTCGAGCCCCACCTGCGCGGTCGCGCGAACGACCCGGGCGAGCCCGCAGATCCGCTCGGCGACGATCGGGTTGCGCTTGTGCGGCATCGCCGAGGACCCCTTCTGGCCGCGCCCGAACGGCTCCTGGACTTCACGGACCTCGGTGCGGCTGAGGTGCCTGATCTCGAGCGCGAACCGCTCGAGCGAGGCGGCGATGAGGGCGACTGCTCCGAGGAGCTCCGCGTGGCGGTCACGGGCGACGATCTGCGTCGACACGGGCTCCGGCTCGAGCCCGAGCCGTTCGCAGGCGATCCGCTCCAGCTCGGGATCGGTGGCGGAGTACGTACCGACCGCGCCCGAGAGCTTGCCCACGCGCATCGACTCGAGCGACCGGCGCAGCCGTTCCCGGCCGCGATCGAGCTCGAACGCCCAGCCCGCGAGCTTCAGGCCGAAGGTGATCGGCTCCGCGTGAACGCCGTGCGTTCGGCCGATGCAGAGCGTCATGCGGTGCTCGTCTGCGCGTTTGACGACTGCGGCGAGCGCTCGGTCGAGCCCGGCCCCGATGAGCGCGCCGCCTTCACGCACTTGGAGCGCAAGGGCCGTGTCGATCACGTCGGAGGAGGTGAGTCCGTAGTGCAGCCAGCGGCCTTCGTCGCCGAGGTCGGCCTGGACGGCGTCGACGAACGCGGCAAGGTCGTGGCCGGTGCGCTGCTCGAGCTCGGCGACGCGCTCGGGCGCCGGTGAGCGAGCCGCTGCGCGTACGGCGCTCGCAGCCTCGGCGGGAACGACGCCCAGCTCGGCCCAGGCATCCAGGGCGGCAAGCTCGACCTCCAGCCACGTCGCCAGCTTCGTCTCGTCCGACCACACGTTGGCCATGGCCGGACGGGAGTAGCGGGCGATCACTCGGTTGATCCTAGCGAGCGGCTCCGATGCCGATGATCCGCGCGGCGAGCACGGCCGCGTTCCGAGCGTTGTCGACGCCGACGCAGGCAACCGGCACGCCGGGCGGCATCTGGACGATCGAAAGCAGCGCGTCCAATCCGTCCAGCACGCTCTTCGAGGATCGGAGCGGCACCCCGATCACCGGTAGGTCGGTGTGCGCGGCGACAACCCCCGGCAGCGCTGCCGCGAGCCCGGCGCCGCAGATCAGCACCTTCAGCCCGCGCGAGCGCGCCGACTGCCCGTACTCGGCCACGGACTCCGGGTCCCGGTGCGCCGAGCGGACCTCGAACTCGTATGCGATCCCTTGCCGGTCGAGCTCGTCGAGCCCGTCCTGCATGCGCTCGCGGTCGGACTCGGAGCCGACGAGCACGCCCACCAACGGCTCAGACACGGCTGCCCGCCGCCTGGCCGATGTCCGTCCGGTAGCGGGCGCCGGCGAACGAGATCCGGGCTGCGCCGTCGTAGGCAGCCGTGCGCGCGTCCCCGATGCCGTCGCCGAGCCCGGTCACGTTCAGGATCCGGCCGCCGCTCGTGACGAGCCGGTCTCCTCTCCGCGCGGTGCCGGCGTGGAAGACGAGAGCGCCGGCTGCTTCCGCCTGCTCGACGCCGTCGATCGGCGAGCCCTGGTCGCCCTGCTCCGGGTAGTCGGCGGCCGCGACTACCACGGTCACGGCCGCACGCGGTGAGACCTGTAGAGCGACGCCGCCCAGGTCACCGGCCGAGGCGGCTGCGAGCGCTTCGAGCAGGTCGCCGTCGATCCGCGGCACGATCGCCTGCGTCTCCGGATCGCCGAACCGGCAGTTGAACTCGAGCACGCGCGGGCCGTCGCTCGTCAGCATCAGGCCTGCGTAGAGGAGCCCGGAGAACGGCGTTCGCCGGCGCGCGAGCTCCGCGAGCACAGGCCGATGAACGAGCTCCACCAGATTCTCGACCTCGTCGCGGCCGATCTCCGGTACCGGTGAGAAGGCGCCCATGCCGCCCGTGTTCGGTCCCGTGTCGCCGTCGCCGGCGCGCTTGTAGTCCCGAGCAGCCGCCAGCGGGAGCGCGCCGTGCCCATCGCTGATCACGAACACCGACAGCTCCTCCCCTTCGAGCAGCTCCTCGATCACGAGCGGACCGGGAAGCGCCGACGCGGTGCGCAAAGCCTCCTCGAGCTCCTCGCGCGTACGGCAGACGAAGACGCCCTTGCCGCCGGCAAGCCCGTCGGCCTTGACGACACACGGCGGCTGCGCGGCTGCGAGAGTGGCAGCCGTCGGCACGCCGGCCGTCTCCATCACCTCCTTCGCAAAGCTCTTCGATCCTTCGATCTGGGCCGCTGCCGCCGTCGGCCCGAACACGGCAATGCCGGCGTGGCGGAGCTCGTCGGCGACGCCGGCCACGAGTGGCGCCTCCGGTCCGATCACCGCCAGGTCGATCTCGAGGGCCTGGGCGAGGGCGAGCAGGTCCTCGCCGTCGTCCGCACGCACCGGATGGCACGTGCCGAGGCGGGCGATGCCGGGGTTGCCAGGTGCGGCGTGCAGCTCGTCGAGCAAGCGGCTCTGGCTGAGCTTCCAGGCGAGGGCGTGCTCGCGACCCCCGGAGCCGACGATCAGCACGCGCACGCGCCGAGTCTAGTCTGGTCCCGGGCTTGGAAGCGGGTTTCAGCGAGACCGTCGGTGCGCAAGGTGAGGACATGCAGGAGCCCGGGCTCGACCGCGAGCCGAGCGCCGACCGTCCTGACCGAGTCGGGACGCTTTCGACACATCCGGGTTGCCCATCCGCGCGCAGGACCGCGGTAGCGTTTCCTCAGGGGCCTTCGTCCCCCCGCCGGGGGAGCGGCGCGATCCCTCCTCCGAGGCTGCGCGCGTTCGTGCTGGGGCTAGGCTTTCGAGCGTGACGGCCGGGGAATCGGCGAGCCAGGCGCCGCCGTACAGCACGGCCCCCGTCGACGTGCTTCGCCTGCCTGCCGGTAGGCGGGAACGCGATCTGATCGCGGTCGAGGAGCCGCTGGAGATCCGCATCGCCGGCAGCGCAGTGGCGGTCACGATGCGCACTCCGGGGCACGACGAGGAGCTCGCGCTCGGCTTCTGCCTCTCCGAGGGACTTCGTCCGAGCGGCGCGCATGCGCCGGACGATCTGGCCGCCAACGCCGTCGAGGTCGACGCGCCCGGTTTCGACCCGGCGCGGCTGCAGCGAAGCTTCTACACCTCTTCGTCCTGCGGTGTCTGCGGCAAAGGGGCGCTCGAGGCGATCGCGGTCGAGGCCCCCCGAGTCGAGAGTCGGTTGACCGTCCCCGCTCGTCTCGTCTCGACGCTGCCCGAGCGGCTGCGTGAGGCGCAGGCCGCGTTCGCGGCGACCGGCGGTCTGCACGCGACAGGACTGTTCGACCGCGAGGGGTCCCTGGTCTGCCTCCGCGAGGATGTCGGCCGCCACAACGCGTTCGACAAGGTCGTCGGCTGGGCGTTCGCAAACGAGCTGCTCCCGCTCGCCGAAGACCTCGTGTGCGTCAGCGGCAGAGTCTCGTTCGAGCTCGTCCAGAAGGCGGCAGTCGCCGGCTGCCCCGTGCTCGCCGCCGTCGGCGCTCCCTCCAGCCTCGCCGTCGACCTCGCCGCCGACCGCGGCATCACGCTCTGCGGGTTCGTCCGCGGCGGCCGGCTGAACGTCTACACGGAGCAGTGGCGGATCGAGGCCTGACGGGCGTCCTGCTCGTCGGCGGGGAGAGCGCTCGGTTCGGCTCGCCGAAAGCGCTCGCCCGACTCGGCGATCGCACCTTGGCCGAAATCGCGTGGGAAACGCTCGCCTTCTGCGACGAGCGCATCGCCGTCGGCAAGTCCGCTGATGCGCTCGACGTACCGTTCTCCGTACTCGACGACGGTACGGATGCCCGGGCGCCGCTGGCCGGCGTCGTCGCGGGGTTGCGCGTCGCACGCCACGAGGTCTGTGTGATCCTTCCGGTCGACACTCCGCGGATCGACGCGGAGGCGCTGCGAGCGCTCGCCGATGCGTGCGCGGAGGCTGCCGTTCCGCAGACCGGCCCACTGCCCGGCGCCTACCGGAAGAGTGCGCTGCCGACGCTGGACGGGCGCCTCCGTGCTGCCCGATTCAGCCTCCGCGAAGCACTCGCGGAGCTGGACACGGTGACGGTCGACCTCGATCCTCGTCTGCTCGGGAACGTGAACACGCCGGGCGACCTCGACGCTCTGCGCTGAGCGCCGTCGTCTAGCCTGAAAGTGATGGAGCAGCGCATGAGCCTGGTCACGCTCGGGGTTCGCGATCTCCGGCGGTCGCGGGCGTTCTACGAAGCCCTCGGCTGGCGCACGAACGCGAAGGCCGACGACGACGTCGTCTTCTTCCAGGCCGGCGGCATGGTCGTCGCGCTCTGGGGCCGCGACCAGCTCGCGGACGACAGCGGCGTGGAGGATGCCGGGGGCTGGGGCGGCGTGACCCTGGCCCACAACGTTCGTTCGCCTGCCGAGGTCGACGCTGTGCTCGCGGAGGCGAAAGCGGCTGGAGCGACGGTCCCCCGTGCCGGGGCGGAGACGGTCTGGGGCGGTTACTCGGGCGTCTTCGTCGATCCAGACGGCCATCCGTGGGAGGTGGCGCACAATCCGCACTGGACGATTGGGGCGGACGGAACCGTCCGGATCTAGCCAAGCGTCTGGTTGACTGGTTCGGGTGCGGCGACTCGGGAAGGCCGTTCTCGGCTGCAGCGACGGCAACGAGCAGCTGACTGCGATCGTCGCCACCCTGCTGCTCGTCCTGCTCGCGGTCGAAGGCGCGACGCTTCTTCGTCTCGATTCCCTGCTGAGCGTGCACGCGTTCGTCGGCATGCTGCTCGTTCCCGTCGTCGCCCTGAAGCTCGTGACGACCGGCTGGCGGATGGTTCGCTACTACCTGCGTGGGGAGGAGTACGTCCGGCGAGGCCCGCCGCATCCCTTCGTTCGCATGCTTGTCGCGCCTGTGGTCGTCGCATCGACGATCTCGCTGCTCGCAACCGGTGTCGCGCTCCTCGCTTTCGATCGCACGGCGCTTGCCTGGGACCGTGCTCCGGGTCGGGCTCGTCGCGGCCACGCTTGTCGGCGCGGCGTCGCTCGCGACGCTGACGCTTCCCTCGGTCGATCGTCTGCAGGACAGCTTCTCGGCGCGCGTCGGCGCCGACGCGCGCTAGCCCCGTACGAGCACCTGCGCGCGTTCCGCGCCGGTGCCGACCCACGAGACCTCGACTTCGAGTGCGCCCTCGATGAACTCGACGTAGCGCCGGGCGGCGTCGGGTAGCGCACGTCCGTCGAGCGGCTCGCCCCAGCCGGCGAGCGTCTCGTAGACGGGCCGGCAGTGGTGGAAGTCGCTCTGGTGCGGCGGGAACTCGTCCGTCGCGGTCCCGTCGCGCAACCGGTAGCGAGTGCAGACGGGCACCTCCTCGAAGGCGGAGAGCACGTCCAGCTTCGTCAACGCAATCGAGGTGATCCCGCTCAGGCGCACCGCGTAGCGGAGCGCGACGAGGTCGAGCCAGCCGCAGCGGCGTTCTCTGCCGGTTACCGTTCCGAATTCCCCGCCCAGCTCGCGGACGCGGGCTTGGTCCCGGCCCTCGATCTCGGTCGGGAAGGGCCCTTCGCCGACGCGGGTGACGTACGCCTTCGCGACGCCGATCACCTGGTCGATCCGCGTCGGCCCGATCCCGATGCCGGTGCAGGCGCCTCCGGCCAGGGTCGAGGAGGAGGTCACGAACGGATACGTGCCGTGATCGATGTCGAGCAGCGTGCCGTGCCCGCCCTCGAACAACACGCGGCGCCCGTCGCGCAGCGCGCGGTCGACGAGGAGCGACGTGTCCGAGAGGTGGGGCCGGAGCCGCTGGGCGTAGCCCTCGTACCGCTCGGCGAGCTCCTCGAGCTCGATCGGCTCGACGCCGTAGACGCGCTCGAGCCAGATGTTCTTCTCCGTCAACGCGGTCTCGATCTTCTGGCGGAGGATCTTCGGGTCGAAGATGTCCTGCAGCCGGATGCCGAGGCGATGTGCCTTGTCCGCGTAGGCAGGTCCGTTGCCACGCCTCGTCGTCCCGATCTGCAGGTTGCCCAGCCGGCGCTCGCTCGCCTGGTCGAGGACGAGATGCCAGGGCATGATCATGTGCGCGTTGCCTGAGAGGCGGACGCGATCGGCCGGCAGGCCTCGGCCGGTGACGTACTCGTCGATCTCGTCGATCAGCACCGTGGGATCGACGACGCAGCCGGCGCCGATCACGCATTCCTTGCCCCAGACGATCCCGGAGGGGATCTGCCGCAGCTTGAACGTCTGCCCGTCGGCGACGATCGTGTGCCCGGCGTTCGGCCCGCCGTTGTAGCGGCAGACGAGATCGGAGTCGCGGGCGAGCAGATCGACGATCTTGCCTTTGCCCTCGTCGCCCCACTGGGCGCCGACGATGACGGTGCCGGGCACGGGCGGAGTATGCCTGTCCCCGTCCCGGTCACTCGGGGCGGGACCGTCCGCTGACGCCTCGGCGCGTGCTGGCCGAGGCAGCTTGCTCGTCCGGCGACCGGGGAGAGCCGCGTCGCCGGGGCTACCGGGCTGCCACCACGCGGAGCCGCGCGATCCGGCGCACTCGTATGCGATGGCCGCGCTGGCAGGTCGTGAAGCCCACGTCTGCCTCGCGGCGCAGTGTTCCCTCGACGACGACGGGTCCGATCAGGTGCGGCCAGCCGCGGTCCTCGCGACACGCTTCGCACGGCACGGCATAAGCGGTCGCGTCGGCTCCGAGCCAGATCACCTGATGCGGCTGCGTGCCGGTTACCTCCTCATGCCTGGGCGAGGTCGGCGAACTTCGCGAAGCGGCGCAGGAAGGAGAGCTTGATCATGTCGGTCGGCCCGTTCCGGTGCTTCGCCAGATGCACTTCCGCGAGGCCCTGCTGGTCGGAGTCCTCGCCGTTGTAGTACTCGTCGCGGTAGATGAACGTCACTAGGTCGGCGTCCTGCTCGATCGAGCCCGACTCGCGCAGGTCCGAGAGGATCGGCCGCTTGTCGTGGCGCTGCTCGACCGCCCGTGAGAGCTGCGAGATCGCGATGATCGGGACGTCCAGGTCGCGGGCGAGCACCTTCAGGGACCGCGAGATCTGGGAGACCTCCTGAACGCGGTTCTCGGCCGACACGCCGGAGGTCATCAGCTGGAGGTAGTCGATGATGATCAGGCCGAGGTTCGGCTCCCGCATCTTCAGGCGGCGCGCCTTCGACCGGATCTCCATCAGCGTGATCGATCCCGTGTCGTCCACGTAGATCGGCGCCTTCGCGAGCTTGTCGCACGCGCTCGTCAGCCGCGGCCAGTCCTCCTGCTGGAGCTTCCCGGACCGGAGGCGCTGCGACTCGACCTTCGCCTCCGAGCACATCATCCGCTGGGTGACCTCCATCTTCGACATCTCGAGCGTGAAGAGAGCGACCGGGACGTTCTGCCGGACGGCGAGGTTCGTGGCGACGCAGAGCCCGAACGCGGACTTGCCCATGCTCGGGCGTGCGGCGACGACGATCAGGTTCCCCGGCTGGAACCCCGAGGTGAGCTTGTCGAGCTCTCGAAAGCCGGAGGCGATGCCGGTGACGTCCGCGCCCGCCTCGTAGAGGGCCGTGATTCGCTCGAAGCTGTCCTTGAGCAGATCCTCGATGTGCGTGAACTCGCCGACGACGCGTTCTTGCGAAAGGTCGAAGACGACCTGCTCGGCCTTGTCGACCAGCTCTTCGGCGGCCAAACCCTCCCGTTCGAGGCCGAGCCGAGCGATCTCCTGGCCGGCCCGGACCAGGCCGCGGAGGGTCGCCATCTCGCGAATGATGCGAGCGTAGTGGCCGGCGTTTGACGCGGCCGGAACCAGCGCCGCGAGCTCGTTGATGCGCGAACGACCACCGATGTCCTCCAGCTCGCCGCGCCGTTCGAGCTCGTCGGCGAGCGTGATCGCGTCGACGGGCTCGCCCTTCCCGTACAGGTCGATCGAGGCGCGGTAGATCGTCCCATGGCTCGCGCGGTAGAAGTCGCTCGCGGACAGGATCTCGCTGACCGCCCCGATCGCACCGGGGGAGAGCATCATCGCGCCGAGGACGGATTCCTCGGCGTCGAGATTCTGCGGTGGAACCGGGGCGGTCGGCGAAGCCTCGGCAAGCTGGTACATGTGGGACAAATGAAGCACCTCCGGACACGGCCGAACAGGCTTTGGACAACCCGGCTCTCCACACGCCGTTCGGCGGGATTTTGCGGGCGGAAGGGAACGCATGTTCCCATGCAGATCGGACGGCAGCAGTGGATGAAAAGGCCGCTCGTTGCGGCCTTTTCCTTCGAAAATCCCCAGGCCCTCCACAGGGCCTGTTGAGAAGTCGTTACGCCTCTGTGACGGTGGCCTCTGCCACGGACGCCTCCGCGGGCTCCGCGGCGGGCTCGTCGGCGGCCGGCGCCGGATCCTCGGGAAGCTCGGCCCCCTCGGGTACGACGAGGGTCTGCACCTCGACGGTCACGTCGGTGAAGAGCTCGATCGGAACCTGGTAGCGGCCGACCTTCTTGATCGGCTCGCCCAGCGCGATCCTGCGCCGGTCGACGCGGACCTTCGCGACGCGCCAGATCTCGTCGGCGAGGTCGGTCGGCGTCACCGAGCCGAAGAGCGAGCCGGTCGGGCCCGCCTTGACGTCGAAGCGGAGCTGCGTCTGCTCGAGCTTGGCCGCGAGCTCGCGCGCCTGGTCGAACGTCGAGGCCTCCTGAAGAGCGCGCTGGCTGGCGCGCTTCTGGAGCTCGGCGACCCGTGCAGGCGTGGCCGGCTCGGCCAGTCTCCGGGGGACGAGGAAGTTGCGCGCGTAACCGCGCGCAACGTCGACGACCTCGCCGCGGAGGCCGACCTTCTCGACGTCCTCGAGCAGGATGACCTGCACGGCTACTGGCCCGAGACGTAGGCGAGGAGCGCCATCTCTCGCGCGCGCTTGACCGCCCTGCCCACCTGCACCTGATGCCGGCGACAGGCGCCCGTGATCCGGCGCGAGCGGATCTTGCCTCTCTCCGAGACGAACCGGCGAAGCTGGGCGATGTTCTTGTAGTCGACTTCCTCGACCTTGTCCCGGCAGAACTGGCAGTTGCGGCGGCGCGGTTGCGCGTTCAGCGGCGGGCGCCGGCGGGTGCTCGTCTGTTCTCGCTGTTTCGGCTGTGCCATCGGTCTCCTCGCTAGAACGGAATGTCGTCGTCGGCTGCGGAAGCAGGGAAGTCGGCGCTCTCGCCCGCCGCGCCGGCGGGGACGAACTGCGGCGTCTCACCACCGGCGGCATCGCTGCGGCTGCCGAGGAACTGGACGCTCTCGCCGATGATCTCGACCGCCTCGCGCTTCGTGCCCTCCTGCGTCTGCCACTCGCGCCAGTCGAGACGGCCGTCGATCGCGACCGGGCGACCCTTCGAGAGGTACTGCGAGCAGCTCTCCGCCTGGTTGCCGAAGACGGACACGCTGAAGTAGTTGGGCTTGTCGACCCACTGCCCCGTCTCGTCCTTGCGCCGGGAGTTGACGGCGACGCGCAGGCTGCAGACCGGCGTGCCGCCCGGCGTGTGCTTCAGCTCGGGATCTCTGGTCAGGTTGCCGACGAGGACGACGCGGTTGATGCTGGCTGCCATGACTAGGCTCCTTCCTCCGACGCTGGCTCCGTCGGCTCGGCTTCCTCCGACGCTGGCTCCGTCGGCTCAGCGTACCCCTCGGCCGGAGCTGCGTCTTCGGCGGGTTCGGCCTCGTCCGCCGGAGCTGCGGCCGCTTCAGGCGCGGGCCGTTCGGGCGCGCGCTCGGTCTCGACCGGAGGCAGGGGCGGAGGTGGAGCGGTGCGGCCGCCGCCTTTCACGCGGCGGGTCGCCATGTGGCGCATCACGCCGTCCGTGATCTTCAGCACGCGCGAGACCTCGTCCAGCGTCGCCGGCGCGGCGTCGAACTGGAGCAGGTGGTACACGCCGTCGGTCTTGTGGTCGATCTCGTAGGCGAGCCGCCGGCGGCCCCACGGGTCGTGCGAGAGCCACGAGCCGCCACCCTTCTCGACCAGCTCGCGGGTGCGCGCGATGATCTCGTTTTGGCGCTCTTCCGGGTTCTCCGGGTCGAGCATCAGCAGAATCTCGTATTCGTTCACGTTCCCTCGTTGCTCCTTCCCTTGGTCTGAGTAGGCCCCGACGTGTGTGCGCCTTCGGGAACGACCGGCGCGCGGCGAGGCGAGAAGTCCGCGGAACAGTAGCATCGCTCCGTGATGCGCCGTTTTCTCGCCGGGATCGTCTTCGGAGCCGGGGCGTTGTTCGCGTTCCGCTGGCGGCTGCGTCGCCGCTGGCGAGCGCGGCCGTCTGCTCCCGACCCCGCCGAAGAGCTGAAGCGCAAGCTCGAGGAGTCACGGGCCGCGGAGGCAGCGCCGGAACCCGAGCCCGAAGCCGTCCCGGAAGCAGGTGTCGACGAGCGCCGTCGCGACGTGCACGGCCGCGGCCGCGCAGCAATCGAGCGCATGCGCGGCGACCCTCCGCGGGACTAAGATCGCCTGTATGGCAGACGAAGCGAAACCGACGTTCCTGAATCGGCTCAAGGACGCGACGAACACGATCGCGACGCGGGCGCGCGAGGAGGTCGAGGAGCTCCAGACGAAGCACGAGCTCTCCCAGACCTACAACGAGCTGGGCCGGGTGACGGCCACGCTCGTCGAGACCGGCGCGATCTCGCACCCTGAGCTGGCAGCGCACGTCGAGAAGATCCACGCGTTGAAGGCGCAGCTCGAGGCGGAAGCCGCCGCCGAGCAAGCTCCTCCCGCAGAGTCGTAGCCGGCTAACCTGCGGCCGGAGCGGCATGCGGCCGGTGCCGCAGCCGGTCTTCAAAACCGGTGAGGTCTGGCAACCCCAGGCTGGGTAGGTTCGACTCCTGCGCCGCTCCGT
>CAVRBW010000021.1:0-133260 GCA_963719325.1 uncultured Actinomycetes bacterium | reverse complement strand
AACGAACGACCGAGGTGTGATGCTCCAGGGCTGGACTGGATGGAGCGTCATGAGTTGCCAGCAGCCGGGCCAGGCACGTCGACAAGGGAGGGGCCAGGCCCACCCCGGACGACGTGCCCGGCCGGTGCGCCGACCGGGCACTCACCGCGCATCCGCTTCATCGGGAAGCGAGCAAGGCCGGGAACCGAAACGACCGCCTGGTGCTTTCCGACCGCAGCTGGTCGTTCAGGCTGCTAACCAGGTCGAACAGTCGGGCGCGATCCGCAGGCGTCAGGTGCTCTAGGGCCTGATCGAGCGCCGTCGCGACCTCTCCGCGGCGCCGCCCGACCCATGCCTGGCCTTGCGCGGTCGCGAGATGAAGGACCGCGCGGCGGTCGTGTGGATCGGCCTGCCGCTCCACGATCCCGGCCTCTACCAGGCCGTCGACGGCGCGGCTGACGGTGGGGTCGGTCGCGTCGATCCGCTCGGCGAGCGCGCCGAGCCGCAATGGCCCGGAGTCGACGAGCTCGATCAACGCGAGACGCTGGGTGGTCGTGAGCGCTCCGTCCGCCAAGCCCGTCCCGGTGCGCGCCAGTGACGAGAACAACAGCTCGAGCTCGCTAACGAGCGCAGCGCCGTCGCCACTCATCTGTGGTGCGAGCTGTCGGCCGCGGCATTCCTTGCATACAGTAAAGATTACATGGTTCAATGAACCTTGAGCCAATGGCCGTCTGGACGATTTCTTGGCAAGCGGGAACCGGCGATCGGCTTCGGGCCGATTATCTGCGGCGGCTGTACGGCACGGAAGGCGATGATCCGGCGAGCTTCGACCTCGTCTGCGACGCCCGCCGACTCGCACCGGATCGACTCGTCGGGATGCTGTTGGCCGCCGGTGGCGAACGTACGGAGACGCTCTCCTATGCCTGAGCGAGGCGAACGACCCGGCGACCACGACCTCAGACGAGAGCCGCCACCCGAGGCCGGCCTGACCGCGAGCCTGTGGCTCGTCGCCAGCGTGCTCGCAATCGTCGAGCTGATCGCGTGGTTCTCCCACCGACTGTTCGGCGCTTGAAGCAGTGCTCGCGGTGCATGGGGCGCTCGTGCCGATAGACAGCTGAGTGAGCCCGCAGCCGCAGCGAATTCGCGCGATTTTCGGGGCGCTGCTCCTCGTTCTGCTGCTGGCGTCGCTCGACCAGACGATCGTCGCGACAGCGCTGCCGACGATCGTGGGCGACCTGGGCGGCATCGAACACCTCTCCTGGGTCGTGACTGCCTACCTGCTCACCGCAACGGTGTCTGGCCCCCTCTACGGCAAAGTCGGCGACCTCTACGGGCGCAAGCTCGTCCTCCAAACGGCAATCGTGATCTTCCTCTCCGGCTCGGCGCTGTGCGGGCTGAGCCAGAACATGGCCGAGCTGATCGTATTCCGGGCCGTCCAGGGTTTCGGCGCGGGTGGGCTGATCGTCACCACGATCGCGATCATCGGGGACGTCGTCCCGCCACGCGAGCGTGGTCGTTACCAAGGTTTCTTCGGGGCTGTCTTCGGCGTGTCGACGGTGATTGGGCCGCTCCTCGGCGGCTTCTTCGTCGACCATCTGTCCTGGCGGTGGATCTTCTACGTCAATCTCCCGATTGGGGCCGTCGCCTTCGGTGTGATCGGGGCGGTCTTCCACGCGCGTGCAGAGCGGGTCCGGCACGCGATCGACTGGCTCGGGGCGGCACTCCTCGCCGGCGGACTCTCTGCGGTCGTGCTCTTCACGAGCCTCGGCGGCACCACGTACAGCTGGCGCTCCGCGCAGATCGAGGCGCTGATCGCGGCAGCGGTTGTCCTCCTCCCGGTGTTCGTGCTCGCCGAGTGGCGCGCCGCGGAGCCGATCTTGCCGCTCCGACTATTCCGCAACAGCATCTTCGCCACGACGGCGGTGATCGGGTTCGTCGTCGGCCTGGCCCTGTTCGGTGCGATCACCTACATGCCTGTCTTCCTCCAGATCGTCAAGAGCGAGAGTCCGACAGACTCAGGTCTGCAACTCACCCCGATGATGCTCGGTGTACTGGTCACGTCAATCGGCAGCGGACAGGCAATCTCCCGCTACGGCCGCTACAAGCCGTTTCCAATCGCAGGGACAGCGATCATGACCCTCGGACTGCTCCTGCTCTCCCGCCTCGGTGTAGGCAGCGCGACCTGGGTTGCCTCGGCGTACATGCTGGTCCTCGGCCTGGGCCTGGGCATGGTGATGCAGGTACTCGTACTGGCGGTCCAGAACGCCGTCGAGCATCGGTTCATCGGGGTCGCCACCTCCGGGTCTCTGCTCTTCCGTCAGATCGGAGGGTCGATCGGGGTATCACTCTTCGGCGCGATCTTCGCCAACAGGCTGGCAGGGAACCTCGCCGACCGCTTCCCCGGAGGCAGTCACATCCCGACCAGCGCGGATCCAGCCGCGATCAGGCGCCTGCCCACGGCCACCCACGACGCCTATGTGAGCGCGTTCGCCGCATCCCTGCATCCGGTCTTCCTGGTCGCAGCAGCGATCGGACTCGCCGCATTCACGCTCACGTGGTTGCTGCGCGAAATCCCGCTGCGCAAGAGGACGGACGAGGCGCCGATCGCAGCCTAGCTACGCCGTGACAAGTCTCGGTCAAGGTGACGGAGGTCGGCCGTCACTGGATCAGACCTGATCGGTCTTCACCGCGTGACCGCGCTCTCTCTGCGAGAACAATCGCGAGAACCGTCCCGATCAGGCGACGACGCGGTACACCTGGAACACCTCGGCGTACTCGCGGTTGACGTTCACGCCGTGCGTGCGGGCCACGTTCCAGATGTACTCCGGGTCGGCGTACCGCCGGTGCTGCTGCGACGAGTATTTCCCCAGCGCCGCCACCTTGCGCTCCACGTGCTGCCTGTCGAGCGCCGAGTACCACTGGTACGAGAAGTCGAAGTTGTTCCAGGGAATCTCGTAGCCGAGGATCGTCGTCCGCTTGAAGGCGCGCAGGCCCTCCGCCGCGATCACCTGGTGGTCCTGGTGGACGTCGTGCAGGCTCGGCTGGAAGACCGCGTCGGGCTGCCACTCCTCCCAGAGCGCGATCAGCAGCTCCAGGATGTCCTGTCGGCGGTCGGGGAAGGTCCGCACCTCGAAGTCGTGAACCGTCAGCTGCGACTCCGCGATCCCGAGCTCGGCGGTCGCCTCGCGCACCTCGCGTGCCAGGGTGTCGGGCGCGAAGCCCGGCGGCAACGACTTCGTCGCGATCGAGAAGGCGACGTAGCGCACTTCGGCGCCGGTCTCGACGAGCCGAGCCATCGTGCCGCCGCAGCCGAACTCGCCGTCGTCGGTGTGCGGGGCAAGGACGAGGACACGCTTCCACGCTTCGATCACGCCGTCACCTTCTCTTTCGGCTCGGACGACTCGGGCTCGGGCGCTGCCAGGGCGGGAGGCGGCGGCCGCCGTACCGGAAGCGTCGAGCAGACTGCGGTGAGGCCGAGGAGGGCCCAGAACATCGGGTCCTCGAAGAGCGCGTTGTAGAACAGGGCGTGCAATCCGATCGCTGCGGCGCCGGCGGCGATCACGAGCGACGCCCGGCCCTTGAACGAGCCCGTGGCGCGGCGCAGCGTCGTGAGCAGGGCGGCGCCCACGAGCCAGACGAGCAGCGCCAGCCCGGGCGCACCAGTCTCGGCCGCGACCGTTACGGCCGTGTTGTGCGAGGCCGCCTTCTTGGGCTCGCGACCCTTCAGCCCGACCCGATCGGCGTACGCCCGCTTGAACCCGCCGACTCCGACCCCCTGGACCGGATGGTGCAGCGCGATCCTGAT
Organism: uncultured Actinomycetes bacterium; assembly: GCA_963719325.1. Lineage (GTDB taxonomy): Bacteria > Actinomycetota > Thermoleophilia > Gaiellales > Gaiellaceae > DATBLE01. The sequence goes on along the minus strand of CAVRBW010000021.1, from coordinate 129,476 downwards.
CCCGTTCGTGACCAGCGTCGCGCGGCCGCTCGAGGCCTTGTTCAGCCCAGAGCCCGACTCGCGGAGTAACGAGTGACGGATGTGAGGCGTGCCGAGGGCGACCGCGGCGATGACCGCCGAGGCGAGCCCGAGCGCGAGCGCAGCACGCCAGCGCCAGCGGAAGGCGGCGACAACGGCGGTTCCCACCATCAGCGCCGCGAAGCTCGACTGCGAGAACGAGAAGAGCAGGCCCGCCCAGATCACCACGATCGCCCCGACGGCCGCATAGGCCGGAGGGCGGCTCCGGTCGTAGAGGACCATGACGAGCGCGGCCAGGATCGCGACGACGAGGAAGCGCCCGTAGACCGAGGGGTCGTAGAACACCGAATTGACGCGGTAGAACGGCGCGTAGGCGTTGCCGACGATCACCTTCGGGTTCCAGAACACGTCCCGGGTCGCGTACTGGTACATCCCGATCACCGCGAAGGCGGCGGCCATCAGCACGAGCTGGGCGTACAGGAACGTCAGCCAGCGGCGGCTCCAGGCCAGCCGCGCGAGCGAGAGCGCCAGCACGCCGAACGGCAGCCAGAAGAAGAGCAGGGACACAGCGCCCTCGTGCAGATCGTTCGTCCACGCCAGGCTGAGCCCCGTCCAGGCGACCAGCACGGCCAGCGGCCATGTGAGCGGTCCGAGCTCCCGAGCCCGCCCGTCTCCGCGGCCGAGCTCCCAGGCAAGCAGCACCGCCGCGCCCGCAATGACCGCGTAGAGCGGGACGAGCAGGTTCGAGTCGGTCGAGCCGACGTGGACCGGAATTCGCGCCGGCACGCAGGCGAGCGCCGAGACCGCGATCAGCCACGGCCAGCGGCCGAAGACGAATGCGATCGCGACCGCACCGACCGCCCCGACGAGCGCCGCGAACGCGTAGACCGCGGCGTGACCGGACGGGGCCAGGTAGAAGGCGAGGAAGGCGCAGCCGATCCCCCACTCGAGGAGCCCGACCAGACGGAGGTCACGCCGTGTGGCGGTGAGGAGCAAGGCCAGGCCGGCGGCCGCGAGCGGCCCGCCGACGCGCGCGAGCTCCGCCGTCACCCTCGGGGCTCCACGACCACCAGGGCGCGAGCCTCGTGTCCTCCAACCGACACGACGAGCGGGACCCGGCCGGGCTTCCCGGGTGCACGGAGGATCATCAGCCCGGGCTTCGCCGTCCCCGAGCGGCCCCCGAGCCGCCAGCGCACGCGGGCATCCGCCGAGACGCGGACGCCGAAGCGCGTGCCCGCCGTGGCCACGATGCGGTCGCGCGAGAGGGTCACGTACCGCACGACGACGTCGAACCGCTTGCCGGCCGCCGAGATGTTGCCGGCCCGGTCCTCGGCGGCGAGCTGAAGGCGATGCACGCCCGGTTGCAGCACCTTCCCGGCTAGCCGCCCGTTCCAGCTCAGGCTGGAGCGCTGCAGCTGCCGGCGCGTATAGACGACCCTCGTCCCGTCGACGAGAAGGATCCCGTGTGCCGCCTCGTTCGTTCGGTACGAGACGACGATCCGGTCGCCGCGCCCGTCGCCGTCGGGCGAGAACATGCGCGGCGCGAGGGAAACGAGGTCGATCTTCGGAGCGGTCGTGTCGACGCGCATCTCGTTCGGAAGGTCGATCGTGCGGTGCTGATCGGTCAGGTGGACGCGCGGCTTGTAGACGCCCTGGGAGACGAACAGTCCTTGGTCGTCGCGGCCGTTCCAGGTGTACGTGACGGTGCCGCTGCGCAGGCGTCTGCCCGGGACGAGCGTCCGCACGACCGTGTCACCGCGAACGATCTCGAGGCGTACCCGGTCGGGCTTGCGCAGCGTGAACTGGATCACGGCCACGCGGGTCTCGCAATCGCAGACCGGCGAGAAGACCTTGGCGATATTGGGCGCCGTGATCGGGCTCGGCTCGATTTTCAGCCCTTGCGTGACCGCGAACGCAGCCGCCGTCCCGCCCAGCAACGCGACGACGAGCAGGGTCGACAGGAAGCGGGGCACGGACCCGCGAGTTTAGAGCTCCCAATGCAGCGAGCACTCGCGGCACAGTCGCTTGCTGCGTTGGGAGCTCCTAGTCCGGGGCGCCCGCCAGCCTGGTTGCGAGGCGCCTAGCCTGCCAGCGCCGCCCTTCGCGCACGAGTGTCGCGACCACCCCGACGACGGCCAGGCCGAGCGCAACCGCGAGGTAGACGTTCGGGACGTTGACGAGCTTCAACCCGCTCAGGGCGAGCACGTTCGCCAGGGTGAGCCGGAGCACTTCCTCGGGGAGCTTCACGGAGTAGTGGCTGCCCACCAACACGCCGGGGATCGAGCCGATGAGCAGCCAGCCGACCGCGTGCAGGTCGACGTTGCCGGCGACGATGTGCCCCATACCGGCCACGTAGAGCAAGCCGGCCGCGTGGAGGATGTCGGTTCCGACAACCTTGTGTGCGCGCAGCGGGAACACGAACAGCATCGTCAATCCGAAGAACGTCCCACTTCCGACCGACGTGAGCCCGACGATGAAGCCGCCGAAGAGACCGATCGCGAGCGCCGCGAACCGATCGCGCCACGCCATGTCGAACCGGTCGTCCTCACCGATCACCTTCGCCCGCATCAGGCTCTTCGCCACCAGGCCGAGCGCGCCGAACAGCAGCGCCCCGCCGAGGATGTAGCCCATCGCCGACTGAGCGCCGTCGCCGTAGCGGTGCTTGATCTGCGTGGCGAGCACGACCCCCAGCACCGACATGGGAGCGCTCCCGAGGAACATCCAGCCGGAGAGCTGCGCGTGCACCGTGCCGAGGCTCCGGTGCCGGATCGCCCCGATCGTCTTGAAGATCGCGCCGTGGAGGATGTCCGTCCCCACCGCGAGGGTCGGCTTGAAGCCGAAGAGGATCACGAGGATGGGCGTCATCAACGAGCCGCCGCCCATCCCGGTCATCCCGACCAGTACGCCGATGAGCAGCCCGGTGAGGACGAACTGCCAGGTCATCGCGTCACTTGTACGCGTCGATCAGGACCTTCGCGACCTCCGGACGCGAGAACTCGACCGGCGGCAGCTCGCCGTTCGCGAGCATCTCGCGCACCTTCGTGCCTGAGAGGAAGACATGGTCGTCGCCGCCGTGCGGGCAGGTCTTCGGCGTGGCCATCTGCCCGCACACCTTGCACCAGAACGCGTGCTCGAAGAACATCGGCTCGATGTCGAGCTCGTGCGGCTCGAACTCGTCGAAGATCAGCTGCGCGTCGTAGGTTCCGTAGTAGCTGCCGACACCCGCGTGGTCGCGGCCGACGATGAAGTGGGAGCAGCCGTAGTTCTTGCGGCAGATCGCGTGCCAGATCGCCTCCCGCGGGCCCGCGTAGCGCATCGCGGCCGGGAAGACGGACACGACGACACGGTCCGCGGGGAAGTAGTTGTCCAGGAGGATCCGGTAGCACTCGACGCGCGTGGCGGCCGGCACGTCGTCGGACTTGGTCTCGCCGACGAGCGGGTGGATCAGCAGGCCGTCGACGGTCTCGAGCGCGCCCTTCGTCAGGTACTCGTGCGCGCGGTGGATCGGGTTCCGGGTCTGGAAGCCGACCACACGCTTCCAGCCGCGCTCGGCGAAGGTCCCGCGCGTATCGGCCGGGTCGAGCGCCAGCTCGGGGAAAGCCGGCGGGACGCGGTCGAAGACCGTCACGCGGCCGCCAACGTACAGCGGCGCCTGAGCGTAGAGCCTCGCAACGCCCGGATGTTCGGCATCGGCCGTCCGGAAGCACTTCTCCGCCTCTCGCTCCCGGTCGTACGAGTACACCTCGTCCACGTCGAGAACGGCGAGCAGGCGCCCGGATTCATCCGCCAGGGCGACCCGGTCGCCCTGAGGTGCTGCGCCGACCGCGAGACAGACGGGCAGCGCCCAGGGAACGCCGTTTGCCAAGCGCATCTCGTCGACCACGCGCTCGTAGTCGTCGCGCGCCATGAAGCCCTCGAGCGGAGAGAGAGCGCCGGTGCCGAGCATGTCGAGATCCGACACCTCGCGTGAGGTCAGGGTCAGGCGCTCGAAGCTCTCGACGCCGGCAGGCCGCTCGCCGAACCGGTTGACGAGATGCCCGCCGTGTGGGCGGATCAAGCGCTGCTGCGCGGCGACCGTACTCATGCAACGACCTGGGCGGGAACGAGCCCTAGCTCCTCGAGCTTCGCGACGATCAGCGCGGCGGACTCCTCGGGGTCGTGTGCCTCCGTATCGACGACCAGCTCGGGATTCACCGGCGGCTCGTAGGGGTCGTCCACGCCCGTGAAGCCCTTGATCTCGCCGGCGAACGCCTTCTCGTAGAGGCCCTTCACGTCGCGCCGTGCGCACTCCTCGACCGAGGCCTGCACGTGCACCTCGACGAACGAGCCGAACTCCTCGACCAGCCCGCGCGCCTTCCGCCGCGTCTCCTCGTACGGCGAGATCGCAGCCGCGATCACGGCCGCGCCGTGCCGGGTCAGGCGCGAGGCGACCCAGCCGATCCGTTCGATGTTCGTGTCCCGGTCCTCCTTCGAGAACCCGAGGCCCTTCGAGAGATGCGTCCGGAGGGTGTCGCCGTCCAGGTACTCGACGATCAGGCCGCGCCGGTCGAGCTCAGGCCCCACCAGGTGGGCGATCGTCGACTTGCCCGCGCCCGAGAGCCCCGTGAACCACAACGTGAACCCTCCGCCGCGAACGCGGTCGGACTCCGGGTGCTCGTGCGCGTAGATGTGCTTCGTCAATTCAGTCACTCCTCGTCGATTGCGGTGTGCCATGGATGCCGCACTCGAGCTTGTCGGAGCCGGCCCAGCGGCCTGCGCGCTCCTCCTCCTCGGGCGTGGTCGGTCGTGTGCACGGGATGCACCCGATCGACCGGTAGCCCGTCTCGTGCAGCGGGTTGTACGGAATCTCGTTGACCTTGATGTACGCCCAGACACTCTTCTCGTCCCAGTCGGCGAGCGGGTGGAGCTTCCAGACGCCGTAGTGCTCCGACCACTGCACCTTCGGCGTGTTGGCGCGGCTCGGCGACTGGTCACGACGAATGCCCGACGCCCACGCCTCGTACGGCTCCAGCGCGCGCACGAGCGGCTCGACCTTGCGGATGTGGCAGCAGCGGTCCGGGTCGCGCTCCCAGAGGTTCGGGCCCTCCTGCCGATGCTGCTCCGCGACCGTGATCACGTCGGGACGGATCAGGTTCAGGCCGTAGCGCTCGACCAGACGCTCACGGGTCTCGTAGCTCTCGCGGAAGAACAGCTGCGTGTCGAGCTCGACGACGTCGACGGGCAGCCCGAGCTCCGAGACCATGTGCACGAGCACCGACGACTGCTTCTGCCAGGAGCACGTGAGGCAGAGGCGGTTTCCGAACTGCTCATACGCCCAGACGAGCAGGTCCTCGGCGGAAATCGTGTCAGCAGGGGCGTGCAGCGTCGACGTGGCCATCTCAGTCGCCCCCCGTCAGCAAAGGGCTCGGCGCGGACCCGGCGGTGTCGTCGCGCAGGAGGACCTCCTTGAGCGTGTCTCCGCGCAGGCCGAGCCTGAGCGTCTCCAGCGGGATGACCTCCTCTGGCGGGATGTTGCCGAGGTTGACCTCGGGCCCGAAGTGCTTGATGAACCACGCCTGGGCGCTCTTGGTCGGCGCCTCCCACAGGAGATCGTGGAAGTCGACCGAGTGGGCGATCTCGTCGACGAGACCCGTCCGCATCTCGCCCGTCGGACGGAAGATGCCGGCGGTGCCGCCTTCGCGGGACTCGGTGATCACCTTCCAGGCCCCGGCGGCGAGCTCCTCCTCGATCCATTGCACCCAGAGGTACGGCGCATAGTTGACCTCCGAGTCCTTGGAGCCGACCTCGGACAGGACGGTGAAGTCGCGGGCGAAGTCGGCAATCAGTTCGAGCTTGCGCTCGCGGGGGATCTCGACGGTGCCGTCGGAGATCTCGACGTGGGTGAGCCGATGCTTCGCCAGCCAGCGCTTGTACTCGTCGAGCTTGTCTCTGGCGAACACGACCTCGAAGAACGTGCCGCCGATCACCACCGGCTTCTCGCGTAGCACGTCGAGCTTCCGCTCCAGGTTGCCGGTCACCCAGGCCGTGCCCCAGCCGAGCTTCACGATGTCGATGTACTCGCCGGCGGTCTCGAGCACGTCCTCCCACGCCCGCGGGCCGAGACCCTTGTCGAGGACGTGCGTCAGCCCTCCGTCGCGCTTGACGCCGATGTCGAACTCAGAGTCGCGCATAGAGCTCCTTCAGCTTCTCCTGGGCGGCGGTCTGGACGTCGTGGTAGAGCGAGTTGCCGTGGGCGTCGATGCCCACCGTCAGGGGACCGAAGTCCTTGACCCGGAACCTCCAGAGGCATTCGGGCATCAGCTCCTCCCACGCGACCTCCTCGATCTCCTCGATCTGGGTCGTCTCGAGGGCCGCAGCGCCGCCGACGATCGCGAAGTAGACCATCCCGTGACGGCGCATCGGCTCGATCGCCTCGTCGGGGAAGCCGCCTTTGCCGCAGATCGCACGCACGCCGTACTGGCCCCCGAGCGGCTCGGTGAAGCGCACCATCCGGGCGGAGGTCGTGGTGCCGATGCACACCTTCTCGTAGCGCCCCGGCGCGAGCTTGCGTACCCCTGGCGCGGTGTGGAGGAGAAACGCCCCGCGTAGCTCCATCGGGGGCTCGACCCCCTGGTCGAAGATCCGGATCTGCGTCCGGTCGCGGATGCCGATGATGTGCCCCTGGACGACGACCTCGTCGCCGGCGCGGAGCTTCAGGATCTCCTGCTCGTCGGCGATCGGGAACGTGACCTCGTGCGTGGCCATCAGCGCGCCTCGACTCGTGACGTTTGACACCCAGTGTCTGACACTGGGGTTGGAACGCTTGCGTGGCGATTCGTCCACAGGGTCACGTCAGGCCTCCCGGTCGTACTCGACGGCCCCGTCGGCGGCGACGTGCGCGCTCGCACGACGCGCCGCCCAGCACTGGTAGTTGACGGCCACCGGGTTGAGGGTCATGTGCGTGTCCGCATGCTCGATGTGGCAGTTGAGGACGGTGACGTCACCGCCGAGGCCCATCGGGCCGATGCCGGTCTCGTTCAGCAGCCCGAACAGCTCCTCTTCCAGCTGGGCGACGATCGGATCGAAGTTGCGGGTGCCGATCGGGCGGGCGATCGCCTCCTTCGCCAGGTACATCGCGTAGTCGGCCGAGCCACCGATCCCGACGCCGACGATTCCGGGGGGGCAAGGCTTCCCCCCGGCGCCGACGATGCTCTCGAGAACGAATTGCTTGATTCCCTTCACGCCGTCGGCGGGGACGCACATCTTCAGGAAGCTCATGTTCTCGGAGCCGGAGCCTTTCGGGACGCACTTGACGTCGAGCCCGTCCCAGTCGGGGAGGAACTCCCAGTGCACGATCGGCAGACGGTGCCCCGTGTTCGGCCCGGTGTTCTCGCGGGTGATCGTGTGCACCGCGTTCGAGCGCAGCGGATGCTCGACGGTCGCGCGCTCGGTGCCCGCCTTCAGCGCCTGGTAGATCCGGGCCGGATGGAGCGGGAAGTGCTCGCCGACCCGGCAGGTGTAGACGGCGATGCCGGTGTCCTGGCAGACGAGGTTCTTCTCCGAGTCGGCGACCTGGACGTTCTTGAGGATCGTCTGCAGGACACGCTGGCCGGGCACGGACGTCTCCCTCCGGGCTGCGTCTGCGAGGGCATCGCGGAGGTCCTGCGGAATGTCCTTCAGCGCCCAGACGTACAGGTGCGCCGCCGCATCCTCGACGACGCCGTAGAGATCGGTCTCGATCGCTGATTCCCGCTCCGGTGCCGGCAAAGCCGACACCTGCGCTCCCTGTTCGCCTCCGTCGAGCCTACGGCTCATACTCAGCTCCTGCTCCTTTCGGCTGCGGCCTTGCCGGCCCTGCGTCCGAAGACGCAGCACTCCAGCAGCGAGTTACCCATCATCCGGTTCCGGCCGTGTGTTCCCCCCGCGATCTCGCCGCAGGCGAACAAGCCCTCGAGCGTGGTCTCCGCGTCGGTGTCGATCACGAGCCCGCCGTTCTGGTAGTGGAGGACGGGGTACGTGTAGATCGGCTCGGCCAGCGGGTCGATCCCGGCCGCCCGGTAGCGGCGCAGCATGTACGGCAGCGACACCTCGGCGTCTTCCGCGGGGATTCGGGTGGTGTCGAGCAGCACGGCGGGGCGGCCGTCAGGTGTCTCCAGACCCTTCCCGCTGTCGACCTGGTCGAAGATCGCCTGCGCGACGGCGTCGCGCGGGCCGAGCGAGTCGGTGAACTCCTCGCCGTCCTTGTTCAGCAGCACCGCGCCGTACGCGCGGGTCGTCTCCGGGATCGAGTAGCCCTGCATGTTCGGCGGCCACGCGCCCCCGTTCGGGTGGTACTGCAGCGCGTCGAGGTCTCGCCCTTCGGCGCCGAGGTCGAGGGCGAGTTGCGTCACCTCGCCGGTCGCTCCCGGGTGGTTGGTCGAGAGCTCGCCGCGCTCCTCCGCCTCCCGGTAGCAACGCCCGCCGGCGGCGAGAACGACGGACGAAGCCTCGATCTCGTGCTCGCCGCAGCGCGCGTGCCAGCCGTTCTGCCGAGGCTCGAGGCTGGACAGGGGGCTCTTCACGAACGACGTTCCCTCACCCGACTCCCATGCCTCGCGCAGCGCCGTCGTGATCGCGTGACCGGTCCGGTCGCCGACCTGCAGCAGCCGCTTGCGGCTCGCTCCGCCGCAGCGCGCCAGCCGGTAGCCGCCATTTTCGCGGGTGAACCCGACCCCGAGCTCCTCCAGCCAGTGGATGGCGCTCTGCGCCTCCCCCGTCAGGACGTCGACCAGGCGGCGGTCGGCGGTCTCGTGCGAGCTCTTCCAGATGTCCTCGGCGTGGATCTCCGGGGCGTCGTCGTCGCCGAACGAGGCCTGGATCCCGCCCTGGGCCTTCGCCGAGTTGCAGGACTGCAGCGCGCCCTTCGTCGCCACGGCAACACGGGCGCCCGACCGCTCGGCGGAGACGGCGGCTGCGAGCCCGGAGGCCCCGCTGCCGATCACGAGCACGTCGAAAGAATGCCTGTCGGACACGTCCGAAGACTAGCAGGCTCTAATGCGTCGGATTAGAGCAGGAAATAGATCGTCCCGCTCACGCCGGCCAGGAAGCAGTACACCGCAAACGGCGTCAGCCGGTTGGTGTGGAAGAAGCGCATCAGGAACCGCACCGCCAGGTACGCCGTGACGGCCGAGCAGAGCGCCCCCACCAGCGTCTGGCCCCGCACGCCGTCACCCGTGCTGCCGAAGAGATCGGGCAGCTTCAGGACCGCGGCAGCCCCGATGATCGGCGTCGCGAGCAGGAAGGCGAACCGCGCGGCGTCCTCGTTCGAGAGGCCCGCGAGCAGACCGCCGCCCATCGTCGCCCCGGATCGCGAGAAACCGGGTATGAGCGCGAGCGACTGGGCCGCGCCGACGCCGATTGCGCTCTTCCAGCCGACCCGGCCGGCGATCCGCGCGTCCGGGTCCCCGGTCTCCTCGACCGGCGCCCGGCGCCGGAGCAGCTCGGCGCCGTAGAGCAGGAACCCGTTCAGCATCAGGAATACGGAGGCCGACTCGGCGGAGGTGAAGACGCTCCGCAGCTTGTGCTCGAGCGTCAGGCCCAGGATCCCGGCGGGGATCGTCCCGACGACGAGCAGCCAGGCGAGCTTCGCGTCCTTGTCGTTCGGCGCGATCTCGCGATCGCGGAGGCTACGGCCGAGCCCCTTCAGGATCCGCACCCAGTCGCGCCAGAAGAAGCCCAGCAAGACGATCGCGGTCGCGAGGTGCGTCCCGACGAGGAAGACGATGAAGAAGTTGTCGTTCTGCTCGATGTGCCAGCCGAGGAGCTTGGCGACGATCACGCTGTGGCCGAGGCTGGAGATGGGGAAGAGCTCGGAGAAGCCCTGGAGCAGCCCCAGCACGATCGCTTGCCAGTACGAGATCAAGCGGGGTTCTTCGTCCGCGGGCCGCTTTGGAACCAGGCAAACGCGAGCACGGCGAGCCCGACGAGGAACGCAGCGACCCCGTGCTTGACGTGGTGATGCGCCGAGCCGGCGTCGTGCCCCGGGAAGAAGCTCGGCAGTGAGCGTGCGGGCTCGGCCCAGTAGATGGCCGCGACGACGACGAGGGCGATCCCGACGACGACCGCAGCGGCGGTCAGTAAGCGACTTCTCGGCACTTCGACTCCTCTCTTCCTATTCGCCCGCCGCGCGGAAACCCTACCCGGATGCCCTACCAGATCGACCGAAGCAGCTCGGCGATCTGCGCCTGGGTCGCCGGACGAGGGTTCGTCCGCGCGCCAGGGCGAGCGGCAGCTGCAGCGGCCACGTCGTCGAGGTCGTCCTTGGGGACGCCGAAGTCACGCAGCCGTTCGAAGCCTGCGAGCCGCGCAAGCTCTTCGACACGCTCGACCGGCACCGGGGTCATCGCTCTCGGGACCGTCGCCGCGTTGAACCGCATCGCCGGCGGCAGACAGAGCGCGTTCATCGCTCCGTGTGGGAGTCCGTAGCGCCCTCCGACCGCCTGCGCCATCGCATGGGCGAGGTAGAGCCCGTGGGCGGCAAGCGCCTGGCCTGCCTCGCTCGCCGCCTCGAGGAGCCGCGTCCTCGCCTCGAGATCACGGCCGTTCTCCAGCACCTGAGGAAGCCACTCGTCGATCGCGGCCGCGCCTTGCCGTGCCACCTCGAGCTCGCCGGGGTAGAGCGCCTCGACGCAGTGCGCGAGCGCGTTGAGTGCCGTGCCCCCACTCTCGGCTCGAGGGAGATCGAGCGTGAGCTCCGGGTCGTAGACGATGCCGGCGAGCCGCGCTCCGGAGCCGCCGCCCAGCTGACGCCGATCTGGCGTGCGGATCCCGAAGAACCCCGTCCACTCGGCCCCCGAGTAGGTGGTCGGAACGGAGACGAGCGGCAGGGCGGAGGCGGCCGATGCAGCCTTCCCGGTGTCGATCGCGCTACCGCCCCCGACCGCGAGGACGCCGTCGACCTCGCGTGGCACGTGGATCCGGTCGGAGGGGATCTCGCTCCAGCGGGACGCGGCCGGAATCGCGAGCGCATCCCAGCGCGGGCCGGCGACAAGCAATGGCCTCTCGATCGCAAGGTCCTCGAGGACGCCCGGCAGCTCCCCAAGCCCCCACCGAACGATCACTGCTGCAGCTTGTCGAGGGCGAACGAGACGAACGCCTGCGCCGCGCTCGAGCCTGCGCGACCTGCGGCTCGCGCGATCCAGATGTCTCTCGCGAGATCGAGCCCTCGGACGCCGGCCTCGACGAGCGTGCCCGCCGCCAGGTCGGCCTCGACCGCGCGGCGCGAGATGAAGCCGACGCCGTAGCCGGCCTGGACGGCGCTGCGAACCGACTCCTGCAGTCCGAGCTCGAGCGACGCGTCGAGGTCCCGGACGCGGCGGCCGCCGCGCCGCAGCTCGTCCTCGACCATCTGCCGAACACCCGCGCCCTGTTGCATCAGGATCAACGGCCCCTTCTTGAGGTCGGCGAGCGCGACCGTCTTGCCGGCGAACGCGTGGCCGGGCGAACACGCGAGGATCACCTCGTCGCGGAAGAACGGCTCGAACGAGACAGAGCGATGACGCCGCGCCGCGCCGACGATCCCCAGCTCGAGCCGCCGGTCGGCGACCAGCTCGACGACCGACTGGGTGTCGAACACGGAGAGCTCGACCCGGAGCTCGGGATTTCCCCGCTGGAACTCACACAGCAAGAGCGGCAGGACGATCGACGCCGGCCCCGTGGAAGCGCCGATCTCGAGAGTCCCGCGCAGCGGCGCGTCGGGCTCGGTGACCTCCTCGAAGAGCTGCTCCTCGAGCGCGAGCAACCTCTGCGCGCCGCGGTAGAGGCGCATGCCCGCCTCGGTCGGCTCGACGCGGCGACCGGAACGATCGAGGAGCTGCGTCCCGACCCGCTGCTCGAGGCCGCGAACCTGCTGGCTCACCGCAGGCTGGGTCACCCCGAGCCGAACCGCCGCCTCCGAGAAGCTCCGCCGCTCGACCACCGCGCAGAAGGCTGCGAGCTGCCGCGTATCCATAAGCCGATCTTATCCAGCCTGGGCAGTAGAGTGGCTGCGATGCGCGTCTGGGTGGACCTGACGAACTCGCCGCACGTGCTCGTCTTCCGTCCGCTGATCCGGTTGCTCCGCGAGCGGGGGGCAGAGGTCGAGGTGACCTCACGGGAGTACGCTCAGACGCTCCAGTTACTCGAGTTGCACGGGATCGCGGCGACGCCGATCGGGCAGCACGGCGGGCGCTCCACGCTCGGCAAGGCGCGGGTCGAGCTCTCCCGGCTCGCAGCGTTGCGGCGCTGGGCACGAGGACGCAAGTTCGACGTCGCGCTGGCGCACGGCTCGCACGACCTGACGCTGACCGCGCGATCGCTCGGCATCCCCAGCGCGACCACCTTCGACTACGAGTACGCCTGGCTCCAGCACCAGCTCGGGTGCCGAGCCGCCAACCGCGTGGTCGTGCCCGATGCGATCCCGGCCGAGCGACTCGCACGCTACGGCGCCAGACCCCCGAAGCTACGGACGTACGCCGGCCTGAAGGAGGAGTACTATCTCGCCGACTTCGAGCCCGATCCCGACGTTCCGGCGCTGATCGGCGTCGAGTCGGCGCGCAGGCTGGTCGTCGTCCGGACCCCGCCCGAAGTCTCGCTGTACCACAGGCACGGAAACCCGCTCTTCGTCGACGTGCTCCGGCGGCTCGGCCGTGACGAGCGCGTCCACGCCGTGGTCTTGCCGCGAACCGACGAGCAGCGCAGATGGATCGGCAGCCTTGCCCTTCCCTCGCTCCTCGTTCCCGACCGTGCCGTCGACGCGCAGAGCCTCATCGCCGCCGCAGACGCGGTCGTCTCGGCCGGAGGGACGATGAATCGCGAGGCGGTCGCGCTCGGCATACCCGTCTACACGACGTTCGGCGGTCGCCTCGGCGCAGTCGACGAACGCCTGATCCAGGAGGGTCGCCTCGTGCGCCTCGAGAGCGCTTCCCAGCTCGACCTGGACCGCCTGCCGGCGAGGACGGAGCGGCTACGCCGCGACCCTCGCCTCTTGCTCGATCTCCTCCTGTAACGGGCTGAAGCCGGCGAGGATCTGGGCGACCCGGGAGTAGACGTACGCCGGCGGAATCGCAGGGTTGCGAAGCGGACTCTCGGCCACGTTGTTGAGCAGCCGGCCACAGGCAATGGCGGCAGCAGGATCGAGCGAGAGGCCGTCGTCTTCGAGCGCGGCGACGAGCGCCTCGAGGTCGGTCGCGGCTGCACGAACCCGCCGCTCGAACGCCGGCCCCGGCTGGCTCAGCAGCGAGCGGACCGAGCACGCGAGCTGATGCCGGTTCTTCGGCGTGGCGGCTTGCTCGGCGCACCTGCGAACCTCCGGGATCGCGTAGGTGTCGCGGTCGGCGACGAGCGTGTCCAGTAGCTCGAATCGCCGCAGCAGCGCACGGAGGAAGAGCACCGACGACCCGAAGCCGCCGACGAGGAGCGGCACTGCGAACGCGGGTCCAAGCTCGCTGGCCACCAGCGCGAAGGCGAAGGCAGCTGAGGCGAGGCCGAGCTGCTGCCACACGTCGTGGCGCAGTCGACGGAGGTCGGATGCGGCTTGCTCGACGGCTCTCGCAACCACACCCTCAGCTTGCGACTGCGAGCGTGGCGCGGCATCGGGGCGCCGACGGAGAGCCGACCCGGGTTTTCCCTCATGGCGTCCGACCGTCGGGAGCCTCGCCGCGGTGCGCGCGTCCTGGTCTGCCTCACACCGGCGCGGCGGCGCCGAGCGCGGCGAGCACCTCCTCGCCGTACCGCTCGAGCTTCGCCGGCCCCACGCCGGAGACGGCGGCGAGCTCGGCGAGGCTGCGCGGACAGCGGGCGGCGATCTCCTCGAGCGTCGAGTTGTGGAAGACGTGAAAGGCCGGCACGTCGTCGGTCCGGGCCCGGCGCAGCCGCCACGCCCGCAGGGCCTCGAAGGCCGCCGGCACGGCGACCACCCCGTCGGCCCCGGAGCCGAGCTCGAGCAGGAACCGGCTCGGCTTCCCCACCCACGTGATCGCGAGCTCGCGCTTGGCCCTCGTCATCCCGACGTAGAGCAGGCGGCGTTCCTCCGCGAGCTCCGCCGGCGTCTGCGCCTGCCTGCAGGGGAGCTCCTTCTCCTCCAGCCGCGGTAGGAGGACGAGCTCGAACTCGAGCCCCTTCGCAGCGTGGTAGGTGAGCAGGTTGACGCCGCGGCGTTGCGCGCCACCGTCGCCGAACCGGCGCACGAGCTCGGCGCGGAAGTCCGCCCCGGTCCCGCCGGTCTGCTCCGCCAGCCTGACGAGCCGCAGCAGGTCGTTCTGCCGCGTCTGCTCTCGCTCGCCGAGCCGGTCCGGCGGATCCGGCAGCCAGCCGTGGTCGAGCGCGATTCGCCGCACCTGCTCGGCCGGCGCAGCCGATTCGAGCACGCGCAACAGCCGCCGCGCGGCCGGCCGCTCGAGCAGCGAGGCCCCCTGGAAGGGAATCGACGCCTCGGCGAGCACCTCCTCGAAGTCCGCGAGGCGTGCATTCGTGCGGCACAGGACGGCGATCTCCTCCAGGGGACAGCTCGCAGCGCGAATCCGCTCGACCGCGAACGCCGCCTCTGCTCCGGCGGTGCCGAACGGCCGCACCTCGGGCTCGGGACCGCCGGGACGAACCGCCCGCAGGACCTTCTCGGCCCCGCCGAGCTTCGGAACCAGCCGGTTCGCGAGCTGAAGCACCTCCGGCGTCGAGCGGTAGTTCTCCTCCAGGCGGATCACCGCCGCGTGCGGGAAGCGCCTCGGCAAGTCGAGCAGGTACGCGGCGCTCGCCCCGGTGAACCCGTAGATCGACTGGTAGTCGTCGCCGACGACGCAAACGTCGTCCCGGGTGCCCAACCAGCGATCGAGCAGTGACTGCTGGAGCACGTTGACGTCCTGGTACTCGTCGACCGTGAACGCGTGGTAGCGCTCACGGAACTCGGCGGCTGCGCGCTCGTCGTCGAAGAGCTCGATCGCGCGCTCGAGGAGATCCTCGAAGTCCATCAGGCCCTGCTCGTGCTTCCGCGCCTCGTAGCGCTTGTAGATCCGGATCATCAGATCCGCCGGAATCGGCGGCGCGTGCCCGTCGAGCGAGTCGAGGTACCGCGCCGGTGTGACGCGCCGGTTGCGCGCCCACTCGATCTCGGTCGCGAGATCGCCGGCGGGCCGAAACTTGAAGGGCGGCGGCAGCGAGTTCGCAAGCTGCCGGAGCAGCAGAACCTTGGAGGCGAGGATCTTTCCGACGGCGTCCGGACGGAAGTAGCGCAGCTGGGACAGGGCGGCGGAATGGAAGGTGCTCGCCCGCACGCCGGGGACTCCGAGGGCTGCGAGCCGCGAGCGCATCTCTCCGGCCGCCTTGTCCGTGAAGGTGACCGCGATGACCTGCGAGCGCTGGAACGCGCCCGAGGCGATCTGGTTGGCGATCCGGTGCGTGATCGTCGTGGTCTTGCCGGACCCGGCACCGGCGAGGATGCAGACAGGCCCGCGGACGGCCTCGACTGCGCGGCGCTGCTCCGCGTTCAGCTCCATTCCCCGATGGTACGGTGGCCGCTGGCCGGCGACTGCTACGAGACTGTCTCGGATTGCGCACGCGCGGCGCTGCCCGCGCGCTGCGGTTCCTTGATCATCGCGCCGAGCTTCGAGACGAGCTCGAGCGTCTCACCCGCGCCGACGAGGCGCTGCAACTCGGCGAGCTCGTCCTCGAGCCAGGCCGCGTCGATCCCGGGCCGCGTGACCGCGAGGATCTTCGGATGCGGGGTGGCGCCGACAGACTCGCCGTCACCCCAGAGCTCCTCGTGCAGCTTCTCACCGGGGCGAACGCCGACGAACTCGATCGCGATGTCGCGGTCCGGCTCCTTGCCGGAGAGCCGGATCATGTTTCGCGCCAGGTCGACGATCGCGACCGGTTCGCCCATGTCGAGGACGAAGACCTGACCCGATCGCCCGATCGACCCCGCCTGCACGATCAGGGAGACGGCTTCGGGGATGGTCATGAAGTACCGGGTCATCTCCGGATGCGTCACTCCCACCGGGCCCCCGCGCGCGATCTGCCGGCGGAAGATCGGAATCACGCTCCCGGAGGAGCCGAGGACGTTCCCGAAGCGAACGGCGACGAAGCGGGTGCTCACGTCGACCTGCGCTCCGTATGCCTCGACGATCCATTCGCAGATCGCCTTCGACTGGCCCATCACCGTCTTCGGGTTCACGGCCTTGTCCGTGGACACGAGCAGGAAGCGCTCGACGCCGAACTCGATCGCGACCTCGGCGATCGCCTTCGTCGCCAGCGTGTTGTTGCGGACCGACTCGAGCGGGTTGGCCTCCATCAGGGGCACGTGCTTGTACGCCGCGGCGTGGAAGACGATCGACGGCGTGTAGCGCTCGAACACTCGCCGCATTCGGGCGCGGTCGCCGACGTCGGCGAGCACCGGAACGCTCGGTGCGAAGCCGCGCTCCGAGACGAGCTCTCGCTCGATGTCGAACAGGGCCGCCTCGCTTCGCTCGACGAGGATCAGCCGCTTGCAGCCGATGCGGGCGATCTGCCGGCAGAGCTCGGAGCCGATCGAGCCCCCCGCGCCGCTGACGAGAACCGTCGCGTTCGCGAGGTACGCCGCGACCGCGTGCAGGTCGACCTCGACGGGCTCGCGGCCGAGCACGTCTTCGACCTCGACCGGGCGGATCTGACCCGCGAGGCCGAGGTCGCCGGAGATCAGCTCGTGGATCGCAGGCAGCGTCTTCACCGGGACCGCCGCCTCGCGGGTGATGTCCACGACGCGCTGGCGCACGATGCCCGAACCGGACGGGATCGCGATCAGCACCTCGTCGGGGCGGTAGTCGGCGAGGATCTTGCGCAGCTCGTCCGTCGTCCCCAGCACCCGAACGTTGTGCAGGCGCAGGTTCTTCTTGCGCGGGTCGTCGTCGATCAACCCGATGGGCGTGTAGCCGAGCGAGGAGCTCCTCTGCATCTCCTTGACGATCAGCTGGGCGGCGTCGCCGGCACCGACGATCACCACCTCCCTGCCTCGCGCGACGAGCCCCCGGGCGCTCGGGCGTTCCATCAGGGTTCGTGCGAGCATGCGCGCGCCCGCGACGAACGCGAGCAGGAGGAGCCAGTCCATGATCGCGACCGAGCGCGGCAGCCGCACCTGGTCGACGGGGTTGACGAAGTAGACGACGACGCTGGAGACGAGACAGGCGACGGCGACTCCGCGGGCCGCGCCCCACATGTCGCGCGTGGAGACGTACCGCCACCAGCGGTTGTAGAAGCCGAAGAGGACGAAGACGACGAGCTGGATCAGCGCGACGATCCAGATCGTCCGGGTGAACAGCGTGTGGTAGTACGGCGGGATCCGAGGGTCGAAGCGGAGGCGGAACGCGAGGTACCAGGCCGCCACCACGAGGACCGCGTCGACCGCGAGCTGCCAGAGCCGATGCCGGTTGATCGGAAAGGTCATCGCGGTGCGCCGACCGCGGACGCCTCCCGCATCGCCGAGACAACCTGCTCCTGCGTCTCGGCGTCGATGCCCGCCCACATCGGCAGCGCGAGGTTCTCGCGCGCCGCGCGCTCGGTCTCGGGCAGCGAGCCCGGCTCGTACCCGAGGAAGCGCAGCGCCGGCTGCAGATGGAGAGGCGTCACGTAGTAGGCGGCACAGGAGATCCCCGCCGATTTCAGCGCCGTCGCGAGCCGCTCGCGCTCCTCGGACCTGACGACGTACATGTGGTAGACGTGGCCGGGCGCGTCGAGCGGCAGCTGGCAGAGCTCGCCGAGGCCGAGCTCCGCGTACCGTGCCGCGGCGTCGCGTCGCGCCCGGTTCCAGCCGTCGAGCTCGGGCAGGAACAGGCGCAAGGCGGCAGCGTGGATCTCGTCGAGCCGGGAGTTGTAGCCGACCAGGTCGAAGTCGACTTTGTCGCGCGAGCCGTGGAAGCGCAGGAGCCGAACCCGAGCAGCCACGTCCTCGTCGGTCGCAGCGACCAGGCCGCCGTCTCCGAGAGCGAAGAGGTTCTTGGTCGGGAAGAAGCTGAAGGTGGAGGCGACTCCCGTCTGCGCGATCCCGGCGGCGCCGAATGCCTGCGCGGCGTCCTCGACCAGAGGCAGACCCAGCGCCGCGAGCTCTGCGAGGGGCGCCGGCCGGCCGAAGAGGTGCACCGGCATGATCGCCTTCGTTTGCGGCGTGATCTTGGCGGCGGCGTCCTCTGGGTCGAGGTTCATCGTCACCGGGTCGATGTCGGCGAAGACGGGGGTCGCGCCGATGCGTGCGATCGCCTCGGCGGTCGCGTAGAAGGTGAACGCGGGGCAGATCACCTCGTCGCCGGCGCCGATCCCCATCGCGTCGAGCGCGAGCACGATCGCGTCCGTGCCGTTCGCGACCCCGACCGTCGCCGGAACGCCGAGGTAGGCGGCGGCTTCCTGCTCGAATGCGGCCACGTTCGGGCCGAGGATGAACCGGCCGGACTCCACGACCTCGGCAAAGCACTGCTCGAGCTCTGGGATCAGGGGCGCGTACTGCGCCTTGACGTCAACGAGCGGGATCATTGGCACGGTCGACCCTGGTAGAGCGTCGGCGAACCAGCAGCCACGCCGCGGCGAGACAGACCACGGCGATGACAGCGTAATCCACCCAACGGAAATCTTCGTGTACCCGCTGGTAACCGGTTCCGACACCCCAGCCCGCTCCGGCCAGCGCGAAGCACCAGATCGCCGAGCCGAGCAGCGTCAGCAGCGCGTACCGGGGGAGCGGCGAGCGGAAGACGCCGGCCGGGATGGAGATGAACGAACGGACGACCGGCGTGACGCGGCCGAGAAAGACCGCCCAGTCGCCGCGGCGCTCGAACCAGGCTTCCGCCCGGGCGATCGTGGCCGGGGAGAGGTGAAACCAGCGGCCGTGCCGTTCGAGCAGCGGCCGGCCGCCGTACACGCCGATCCCCCAGCCGGCCAGCGATCCGGCCAGGTACCCGATCGTCCCGGCGAGCGAGACGGCGACGAACCCCCACGCGGCGGTGTCGATCCGGTTGCCGAACAAGACGACGTGCCCGCCCGCCACCGCGCCGGCGGCGAGGGCGCCGCCGTAGATCATCACCAACTCGCTCGCGGCGGGGAAGACGGCGTCGACGACCATGAGTGCGAAAACGGCGTACAGCCCGTGGTTGCCGACGAAGGAGGTGATGCTGTGCGTGATCGATGCGACAAGCACCGCGGCGAGAATACGCCTAGTCCCAGACCTTGACGTCGCGGTACAGCGTGTCGCGCTGAACCGGCACCTTCCCGGCCCTGCGGATCAGGTGGACGAGCTCCTCGGTCGACGTGCGGTGGGTCGTTCCGGCGGCGGAGACGACGTTTTCCTCGATCATCACCGACCCGAGGTCGTCGGCGCCGAACTCGAGCGCGACCTGGCCGATCTTCAGTCCCTGGGTCACCCAGGACGACTGGATGTGGTCGACGTTGTCCAGGTAGATGCGGCTCACCGCCTGGGTGAGCAGGTAGTCGAACGAGGTCGGCATCCCCTCGCGCGGAACCTTCGCGCCGAGGCGGTTGCCGTCGTCCTGGAACGTCCAGGAGATGAAGGCGCGGAAGCCGCGCGTCTCGTCCTGGAGCTCGCGGATCCTGCGCATGTGCTCGACGCGCTCCGGGAGGGTCTCGACGTGGCCGTACATCATCGTCGCGGTCGTCGACATCCCGATCCGCTGGGCGTGGCGCATGACGTCGAGCCACTCCTTCGAGGTGGTCTTCTTCGGCGAGATGATCTTCCGGACGCGGTCGACCAGGATCTCGGCGCCGCCTCCCGGAATGGAGTCGAGTCCCGCGTCCCGGAGACGCGTGAGGGTCTCCGGGATGCTCAGCTTCGAACGGCGGGCCGCATGCTGTACCTCCGAAGGAGAGAGCGCGTGCAGGTGGATCGGGTAGCGCGCCTTGATCGAGCTGAAGAGGTCCTCGTAGTACTCGACGCCGAGGTCGGGGTGGTGGCCTCCCTGCATCAACAGGCCCGTCCCGCCCAGGGCGAGCGTCTCCTCGATCTTCTTGAAGATCACCGCCTTCGGGAGCAGGTAGCCCTCGCGGGTATCTCCGGGACGGCGATAGAACGCGCAGAAATCGCAGTCGGTGTAGCAGACGTTCGTGTAGTTGACGTTCCGGTCGACGATGAAGGTGACCCGGCCCGGGTCGGTTCGTCGCGCCCGGAGCTCGTTTGCGACCCGGCCGACGGCGACGAGGTCTCGCGACTCGAGCAGCGCGATCGCGTCCTCGTCCGTGATCCGCCCGCCGTCGAGCGCCGTGTCGAGGACTTCACGGACACGGCCATTCCGACCGTGTCCCAGGGACTGTCCCCGGGACGTGGCCGTCGTGGTCACACCGTCACCTCGTCGGCGACGAAGCGCATCTCCGGCACGACGTCCAGCTCGCCGACCTCGTGCGCCAGCTCGAGGAACGAGTACAGGCCCGCGCGCTCCCGCGGCCCGAAGCGGTAGCGCAGCTTCTCGAAGTAGCGGGCGAGAAAGCCGGCCGGGTAGCCGTAGCGCTCGCTCGCCTCGTGGGCCAGCTGCTCCGGTTCGGCGCGCGCGCGCCGGACCGAGTCGACGAGCGCTCCCTCGAGCACCGCCATGCCCGCCGCCACCGGCTCGGGCGCCGCGAAGACGGCGAAGACCATCGGCAGGCCGGTCCGTTCCAGCCACAGCCGGCCGAGGTCGTAGTGCGGCGTCGGATCCTCGAAGGCGCTCTTCAGCGCGGCGTCGCCGATCAGCAGTTTGGCATCGGCCTCGTTCCCGAGGGGGACGTGCTCGGCCTCGGGTAGGAGCACCTTCGTGAGCACGACCGACGTGGCGCTCTCCGGCGTCACGGCCACACGGCGCACCTGCTCGAGCGGTACTCGCGAGACGAGCTGGATCGAGTCCACCGCTCCTTCGGAGCCGACGCACAACCGCGGCAGGATCCGCAGCCGATCGGCGTGACGAGCCCACTCGATCGACGAGATCGGGGCGAGGTCGATCTCGCCGGCGACCAGCCGACCGTTCAGGTCGGTCGGCACCCCGGTCACTTCCTCGACGTCGTGCTCGAGCCGATAGAAGACCGGCGCCATGTTCACGTAGCTGATGCGGCCGAGACGGATCAGTCGTCCCACCTCCGGAGATCGTTGTAGAGCGTGTCGCGCTGCACCGGGACCCGCCCAGCCTCTCTGATGAAGCGGACGAGGCTGCCGATCTTCTGCTCCTGCTCGGTCTGCGCGCCCGCGCGATGGAAGATCTCCTCCCGCACGAGCGTGCCCTGGACGTCGTTGGCTCCGAAGTGGAGCGCGACCTGGGCCATCGGCAGTCCCATCATGATCCAGTACGCCTTCAGGTTCGTGACGTTGTCGAGCAGCAGGCGCGAGACCGCGATCACCTTCAGGTCGTCGGTGCCGGTCGTGTGACGCCAGCCGCGGCGCTCGAAGACGGTGTTCTCCGGATGGAAGGCCAGCGGGATGAACGCGAGGAACCCGCCCGTCTCGTCCTGCTGCTCTCGCAGCCGCAACAGGTGGTCGACCCGCTCCTCGTTGGTCTCGACGTGCCCGTAGAGCATCGTGCAGTGCGTCGGGATCCCGAGCGAGTGCGCGACCCGGTGCACCTCGAACCAGCGGTCGGGATGCTCCTTGCCCGGTGCGACCAGGCGCCGGACGCGGTCGGCGAAGATCTCCGCGCCGCCACCGGTGAGCGACCCGAGGCCCGCGGCGCGCAGCTCGCGCAGCACCTGTTCGTACGGCAGGCCGGACAGCGTGGACATGTGGTGGATCTCGCTCGCCGTGAACATCTTCAGGTGCACGTCGGGAAGCGCCTGGTGGAGCGCCCGGACCGCATCCGCGTAGTACGCGAGGTCGACGTGGGGGCTCTCGCCGTTGACGACGTGGATCTCGGTGAACGGCGCGATCTCGTACTGCCGCAGCGCTTGCTCGACGACCTCCTCGGCACTGTACGTGTAGGCCTGCGGCTGCTTCTGCGTGAACGCGAAAGCGCAGAACTTGCACTTGACGCGGCAGACGTTCGTCTGGTGCAGGTACAGGTTCTGGACGAAGTAGACGTCGTCGGTCCCACCGCGGAGGCGCCGCGCGGTGTCCGCGAGCTCGCCCAGGGCGAGGACGTCGTCCGACTCGAAGAGCGCCAGCCCGTCGTCGAAGTCGAGACGCTCGCCGACCTCCACCTTCTCGCGGATCGAGTCGAGGGTTGCGACCGCGACCGCCACTGGCCCTAGCTCTCCCGGTGCACGACGAGATGGGTCAAGGCCTCGAGCTCGGCACGGTGCAGCTCGCCGTTCAGGCAGGCTCGCGCACGCCGCGCGTAGTCGAGCGCGACCTCGCGCGCCCGGTCGAGCGCTCCGGTCGCCGCGACGCGGACGAGCGCGCCGTCGAGCGGCCCGCCGGCGAGAGCCTGCCGCACGACCTCGTCCTCGCGGGCGGCGAGGATCAGCGGCAGCGTCGGCGTCCCTTCGCGAAGGTCCACGCCCGCGATCTTGCCTGTCTCGACGGTCTGGCCGGAGCAGTCGAGGATGTCGTCGGTGATCTGGAAGGCGATTCCGAGCGCCAGGCCGAACGGGCCGAGGTGCGGACGCCCCGCGCCGCCGCCGAGCAGGCAGGCCGCCTCGAACAGCTTTCCGGTCTTCAGCCCGCAGCGCTCCAGATACGCCTCGACCGTCGTGGCGGGATCGTGGGCCTGGCGACGCTGCATCGCCTCGCCGCGCGCGAGGGAGAGCGCCGCCTGCGCCAGGAGCAACACCGCCCGCTCGTCGCCCGTCGACGCCAGCTCGGCGAAGGCCCGCGCGAAGAGGTAGTCGCCGGTCGCGCGCGCCGCCGCCGGCCCGTACGCCGACCAGGCCGACGCTCGGCCGCGGCGAAACTCGGCTCCGTCGATCAGGTCGTCGTGGACGAGGGTCGCCATGTGCACGAGCTCGACGGCGACGCCGGCCGCGACCGACGGCGTCTCGTCGGGAGACGTCGCGAAGAAGGCGAGCAGGGGCCGGAGCCGCTTTCCGCCGGCGCTGAGGGCGTCGCGCGACACGGCGGCGACCAGCCCCGGATGCGTCGCCACCGTCTCCTCCAGTCGCTCTTCGAGCTCGTCGAGGTACTGGTCGAGCCCCGGCGTCTCCCGAATGGTCGCGAGCGCGCTCATTGCCCGACCCTGCCGGTGTGGAGGGCGACGATGCCGCCGCCGAAGGTGCGCCAGTCGATTCCGACGAAACCGGCGCGCTGCATCTGCTCCGCAAGCTCCCCGGGCGCCGGAAACCGCCGGACGCTCGCGGGCAGGTAGGCGTACGCGGCGCCGCCCTTCAGCAGCTTGCCGATCAGCGGGACGACTCGATCGAACCAGACCCGGTAGAACGGCGCGAGAACACCGGTCGGCGTGGTGATCTCGAGAATCCCGACTCGTCCGCCCCCGACGAGCACGCGGCGTAGCTCGCCCAGCGCTCGATCGAGATCGTCGACGTTGCGGACGCCGAAGCCGACCGTCGCCGCCTCGAAGGAGTGATCGGCGAACGGGAGGGCAAGCAGGTCGCCTTCGACCCAGCGTGCGGCCGGAAGCTTGCGCCTGGCCCGCACGAGCATCCGCGGAGCAAAGTCGAGGCCCGTGATCTCGCCGCCGGCCTTGTGGGCGGCCAGCGCGAGGTCGCCCGTGCCGCAGCAGGCATCCAGGACCCGGTCTCCAGGTCGAACCACGGCCTCGGCCGTCAGCCTGCGCCAGCGCACGTCGAGCCCCGCAGTCATCACGCGGTTCATCACGTCGTAGACCGGAGCGATCCGGTCGAACATGCGCCGGACCGCGTCCGGTGCCAGCAGTCCGGTCTCGACGCTCACCGAACGACCTCGCCGCTGCAATCGATTTTCGTCGCCGCGACCGACATGGCGGGCGCGGCTCCCGACGGCTGCTGAGGTGCGAGAGTTCTTGGGGAAGGGGGCTCGCGGGGGAAACCGGCCGTTTCCCCCGCGAGAGCGAGCCGAAGGCGAGCGATCATTCACCCCACCGCTTGATCAAGGCGTTGTCCAAGCCGAGCTGGTCGAGCGTCCTGGCGGCGATGAAGTCGACGAGATCGTCGACCGTGTCCGCCCCGTGGTAGAAGCCCGGCGCGAGGAAGAGGATCGTCGCCCCCGCGCGCTGCACGGTGAGCATGTTCTCGAGGTGGATCGCGGAGAGCGGCGTCTCACGCGGCATCAGGATCAGCTTCCTGCCCTCCTTGAGCGCGACGCTGGCCGCGCGGTGGATCAGATTCGACATCGCCCCCGAGGCGATCGTCCCCAGCGTTCCCATCGAGCAGGGACAGATCACGTAGGCGTCCACCTTCGCCGAGCCGCTCGCATACGGCGTGTGCCAGTCGTACAGGTCGTGAACCGCGACGTTGCCGCCCCGCGCGTGCTCGAGCAGGCGCGCGATCGTCTCGTCGCGGGAGAGTCGGGCGTTGCCGTAGAGCTCGGCCGCGAGCACCTCGATCGCCGCGTCGGAGACGCAGACGCCGACCTCGCAGTCGGCTTCCGCCAAGGCCTCGAGGATGCGGACTGCGTAGGGCGCCCCGGAGGCGCCGGTTATGCCGAGGAAGACGCGCAAGAGACGAAGGAGTCAGTGCCAGACTGAAGTCTGGCACCAGGCAGGCTCATCGCGGCGCCAGACTGGAGCCCGGCGCCGGCGAACCGCTCATTTCGGGCCCTTCGAGGCCTCGAGGAAGAGCGCGATCCGGCGGATGTTTGCGTCCCCGAGCGAGGCGAACGGGGGCATCGGCGAGCCGGGGGTCACGCACGACGGGCACTTGAGGTGCCTGATCTGGAAGTCGACCCCGCGACCCTTCGCGCCCTCGGCGCTCAGGTTCGGCGCTCCCAGGTTCGAGGATCCGGTGCCGAGATACGTGTGGCAGGTCAGACAGCCCGACTGCGCGAACAGCTTCGCCCCCGGAACGGCGTTGGCGGGCAGGTTCTGCTTCTTCGTCCAGGTCGGCACCGCCGCGAGCGTCTCGCTGGCGAGGGCTTCCTTCGCGGTCGCCCCCTTGTAGGTGAGGACGCCCATCGAGATCACGGTCAGGATCGTGATCACGACCGCCACCGGTCGACGGGAGAGCCGCCGCTCGCGCCGCAGGTCGACGAACGGCAGCGCGATCATCAGCATCATGATGATCGTCGGGATCCCGACCGTCCCGAGGATCACCGAGTCCGGCCATTTGAAGATCCGGAGCAGGTAGAAGAGGAAGTAGAAGTACCAGTCGGGACGCGGTACGAAGCTGGTCGTCCCCGGATCGGCCTGGTCGCTGTACAGGGGGCCGAGCCAGCCCGCGCCCGTGCCGGTGTGGTCGCCCGGCGTCGTCCACTTCCAGATCACCGCGAGCACGACGATCACGACGACGACGACGAGGCTCATCACCGTGTCGTGGAACATCGCGAACGGGTAGAACGGCTTCCCTCGCTTCTGGACGTCCTCCTTGTAGCGGGCGTGCTGCGCGCGACGCGCCCGCAGGCTCGGGCTCGGCTTCGTGATCAAACCTCAGGCCTCCCGCGCATGGTCGGCGAGACGAGGCCGGCCTTCCCCGGCGGCGGCGGTTCCTCCTCGAGATGCTCGGCGCCCGCTGCCTCTTTGGACCACGGCGGCGAGGACACGCCGAGGCGGATGACGAGGTAGAGGTGCAGCCCGATCAGCGCGAAGATCGCGCCCGGCGCGACGAGCATGTGCAGCGAGTAGAAGCGCGCAAGCGTGTCAGACCCGATCGCCGGGCCCCCTTGGAGGATCTGGCCCAGCAACGTCCCCACGAACGGCCCGTTGGCGGTGATGTTCATCCCGACCACGGTCGCCCAGTACGCGGTCTGGTCGTACGGCAGCAGGTAGCCGGTGAAGCCCTCGAACATCCCGAGGATCAACAGGAAGACGCCGACGATCCAGTTCAGCTCGCGCGGGTACTTGTAGGCCCCGTACAGGAAGACCCGCGCCATGTGGAAGAAGAGCAGGATGATGAAGACGCTCGCGCCCCAGCGGTGCATGCCGCGCACCAGCCAGCCGAAGTCGACGTCGTTCGTGATGTGCTGGATCGACCCGTACGCCTCGTTCGGGCTCGGCTTGTAGTACATCGCCAGGATCACCCCGGTGATCGCCTGGACGAGGAAGGCGGTCAGCGTCGCCGAGCCGAGGGTGTGCGCCCAGCCGCTGTCGCCGGGCACCTTGCGGAAGAGGAAGTACTTGGTGGCGCCGACGAGCCCGGAGCGCTCCTCGAGCCAGTCCAGCGGATAGAGGACCATCGCCTCGACCTGCTTGCGGCGCGCTGATTTAGGCACGGATCTCCGGGATCGGCCAGAGCCAGAACTCCGGCCCGGCGATGTGCTGGCCCGGGTTGTGCAGCGGGTACTTCTTGATCCGCGCGTCCTTCCCGGTTCCGTGGACGTAGTCGACGCTGTAGGCGCTGCCGAGGATCAGGCGTCCGTTCTTGATCGAGTACGCGTACCGGTCGAGCGCGCGGACCGGCGGGCCGGCGGTGCGGTTCCCCTCGGTGTCGTACTGGCCGCCGTGGCAGGGGCAGCCGAAGCCGGCGGGGTTGGCGGGGGTCAGCTTGAGCAGCTCGATGCCGGCCTTGTCCGACTTCACCTTCGTCGGCTTCGCGTCGACCGGGCCGTTCGGCTGCACCGGGACAGCCGAGATGGGCACAGCGATTCGAGAGAATCGTGAAGCTGGGCTGGTCCTTCAGCAGGCCGTTGTTGCGGATGTACGCAGTGCGCCTCGAGACCTCGCCGGCCGCCGGATCCTCGACGAACGTGGTGATCACGAACTTGCCGGACGGGAAGTCCGTCAGCGGGCCGAGGTCGACGTCACGGAACTTCTGACCTTCGAACGCGGAGGCGACGAGCAGGCCGACCGGGGGGACGGTGACGACCCCGCCGATCAGCGCGCCGAGGCCGAGGGTCGCGCCCTCGAGGAAGCGGCTGCGCGGGAACCGCTCGCCCGGAGCGGGCGGAGGCGCTCCGGCGGGGCCGGCGGTCGCCGGAGGCGCCGGGCCTGCGGGTGCCGGCGGGGGCGGCGGCTGAACGTGCCGCATGCCGGCAGAGAGGTCGCGGACCCAGAGAAAGCCGAAGAGGAGCGCGATCGCACCTCCGGCGCCGACGGCCGGCCAGCTGCTGACGACCAGGCCGACCAGGACGCAGGTGATGCCGACGGCGAAGCCGACCGGCCACACGGTCGGGGACGGAAGATGCGGCTTATCGTCCCCGGGGCGGGGCTCCACCTTCGCACGCCTCCTTCTCGCTTGCCGAGCTGTGATTCAAACGGTCGCCTAGGCAGCGTGTCAACGACGTAACACTTGCCGCAACGAGGCCGAACTATGACGGATCGCCTCGGTCGGCGCAGGGAGTCCGTACTCGGCCCACCGAGAGTCGACGAGCATCTTGACCTCGTCGCTCATCTCGATCTCGGGCGGCCACTCGCGTGTTCCTTCCTCCGGGCCCTTGTGCGTCGCGTCGATGCCGAGCTTGCCGCCGACGAACTGACGGGTGGGTGCGTGGTCGAGATGGTCGAGCGGTCCCTCGGAGACGACCACGTCTCGCTTCGGGTCGACGTTCGCGCTGACGCGGAAGAAGACCTCCTGGTAGTCGTGGACGTCGACCCACTCGTCCACGACGACGACGCATTTCGTCAGGCTGAGCAGGCCGAGGCCCCAGATCGCGTGCATCACCTTCGCGGCATGGCCCGGGAACGCCTTCCGGATCGAGACGATCACGCAGTTGTGGAACGCTCCCGCAACCGGCAGGTCGTAGTCGACGATCTCCGGAACCGACATCCGCACGGCCGGCAGGAAGATCCGCTCGGTCGCCTTGCCCAGCCACGCGTCCTCGGCGGGCGGCTTGCCGACGACGATCGAGGGGTAGACCGCGTCACGGCGCATCGTCATCGCGGTGACGTGGAAGACGGGGAACGGCTCCGGCGGCGAGTAGTAGCCGGTGTGGTCGCCGAACGGACCCTCGATCGCCTCGTCCCCGGCCTCGACGTAGCCCTCGAGCACGATCTCGGCGTCGGCCGGGACCTCGAGCTCGACGGTCTTCCCTTTCACGAGCTCGACCGGCTCTCCACGGAGGAAGCCGGCGAGCATCAGCTCGTCGACGTGCTTCGGCAGCGGCGCCGAGGCGGCGTAGGTGGTGACCGGATCGAGGCCGAGCGCGACCGCGACCTCGAGCCTGCCGTCGCTCGCCAGGTAGTCCATCCGGCCGTCCTTGTGGATCTGCCAGTGCATGAAGGTCGAGCGCCGGTCGATCTTCTGCATCCGGTACATGCCGACGTTGCGGCCGCCGGTGCGAGGGTCGCACGTGATCACGGCCGGGAGGGTGATGAACGGCGCCGCGTCGCCGGGCCAGCAGGTCTGGATCGGGAGCAGGTCGAGATCGACCTCGTCACCGGTGAGCACGACCTCGTGAGCAGGGCCGCTGCGCACGACCTTCGGCATCGAGTCCGCGATCGACTTCAGCTTCATCAGGCCCTTCGCCTTCTCGACCAGGCCCTGCGGGGGCTGCATCTCGAGCACGTCCTCGAGCTTCGCCGCAACCTCGTCGAGGCGCTCGACCCCGAACGCGAGGCACATCCGCCGCTCGGTTCCGAACTGGTTGATCAGGAGGGGATGCGCGGAGCCCTTCGGGTGCTCGAAGAGCAGCGCCGGGCCACCGTCCTTCACCGTCCGGTCGACGATCTCGGTGATCTCGAGGTGCGGGTCGACCTCGGCCTCACGCGAACGAGCTCACCCTCGCGCTCGAGCACCGCGATCCAGTCGCGGAGATCCTCCGGGGTCGCCACGCGTGTGAGTCTACGGCCGTGAAGGCGTACGTCACCGGCGCGAGCGGCTTTGTCGGCAGCCACGTGGTGCGCGAGCTGCGGGAGCACGGCGCGGAGGTCCGTGCCGATTGGGTCGACGTACTGGACGCGGATCGTCTCAGCAGCGCAGTCGCGGGCTGTGACGCGGTCTTCCACGTCGCGGCCCTCTATAGCTTCACCGCGTCTCTGCGCGAGCTGGAGCTCGTCAACGTCCAGGGCACGCGAAACGTGATCGAGGCCTGCCGCCGCGAAGGCATGCCGAGACTCGTCCACACCAGCACGTGCGCCACCTGCGGCCCGGTGCCCGGGCGGCAGGCGACCGAGGAGGACGAGCCTCCCGCGTGGGAGCTCTCCGTGCCCTACAAACGGACGAAGCTGGCGGCCGAGCGCCTTGCGCTGGCGGCCGGCGCCGTCTGCGTCAACCCGACCACACCCGTCAGCGAGGGCGATCGCGCACCCACCCCGACCGGCGCGATGATCCGCGGCGTCGCCTCCGGCCGCTACCGCGCATTCCCGCGGATCGGCGTCAACGTCGTCGATGTGCGCGACGTCGCCCGGGGCCACGTCCTCGCGCTCGAACGAGGCCGCCCCGGTCAGCGCTACCTGCTCGGCGGGGTCGACCTGACGCTGCGCGAGGTCTTCGCCGCGATCGCCGACCTCGCCGGCCGGGCGAGACCGCGCATCGCGGTGCCCTACGCCGCCGTGCGCGCCGCCGCCGCTCTCGGCCTCGTCAACCGCAACGAGGCGATCCTCGCCCGGACGCCTGCGTACTTCTCCTGGGCGAAGGCGGAGCGGGAGCTCGCCTACCGGCCCGGGCCGGTCGAGCCGGCCCTCGGCCGTGCGGTAGACGAGGCGCTGGGACGGGGCGGCAGGAGCTAGGACCCTGCCTCGAGGGCGCGGCGGACGGCCTCCGTCGCCCGGCTCGCATGCTGCTTCGCCTCGCGGAGCCGCTTGTCTCCCTCCGTGACCGTCAGGTTGCCTGCAACGAGGACAGCCGCGCCGCAGGCCGCGGCCTCCGCAAGCAAGGCGGCGCAGACCGCGTCTCCACGAAAGGTCCCGTCGCAGCGCTCGGCTGTGCGCGCTGCGAGCCCGGCGACCTCGACGGAGACCTCCGCCAGAGCCAGCAGATCGACCACGGTTCGATTCAGGTGCGCCTCGATGTCGGTGCGATCCTCCAGCGCCTTCAGCGCGGCTGCGAAAGCACGCGAGGCCGACTCCGCGAGCTCCGAGCAGCGCGCGCCGAGCAGATCCGCCTGCAGGGCGACGGCGTCGGCCTCTGCCCACGAAGGCTCCGAGCGCCGCGCCGCCTTGGCGACAAGCGCCGCCGACATCCCGGCCGCAACCGCGCTCGCGGAAGCCCCGCCGGGATGCGGAGCTCGGATCCCGAGCCGATCGCAGAGTCGCCTCACCATCCCTTTATCTCCACTTATATCTTTCATCATCCCTCTAACATACATCCCTACTACCCTATACAACCATCACAACAACACAAAACATAATCACACACCTCCGAGACAGACACTTGACAGAGATATAACATGAGTTAAATATAGCGATCAAATTATGCTCCCAAAGAACTAGACATCGGATCGCGACCTCAGGTCTCAGCAGAGACCTGAATCGAGTCGCGATTCTCAGGCTCATCAGCGCCGGCCCGATCGCCCGCACGCAGATCGCGAAGCGTCTCGAGCTCAGCCCGGCGACGGTCACCGCGATCACGCGCGAGCTGCTCGAGCAGCGGCTCGTTCGGGTCGCCGATCGCGTCCCTTCACGCGGCGGCCGCCCCGCGCTGCTGCTCGAGCTGGTCGGCGGCGCGGCCACTGCCTCGGCGTGAAGATCGCACCGGATCATCTGGTCGGAGTCCGCGTCGATCTCGAAGCAGAAGTATCGAGCAGTTCGAAGTCGAGATCGACGCGTCCACGCCGGACGCCTTCGACGAGCTCGCCGATCAGCTCGCCGGTCGGATCGCAGGTAGCGACGGCGGGCCGCCGCTGCTCGGCAACGGCTCGGAGTCCCCGGCGTGGTCGACGGCGCGGCGGGCACGGTCGACTCGCCGATGCTCGGCGGCACGACTGGAGCTCGCGGGCTCCTGCGACGCGCTAGGCATACCGATCTGCGTCGACAACGACGTCAACACTCTCGCGGTCTCGGAGCGGCTCTACGGGCGCGACGAGCGCGAGCACTTCGTCGCGGTCACGATCGGCCGGGCGTCGGCCTCGGCATCGTCGCCGGGCGACATCTATCACAGGTTCGGCGGCGGAGCCGGCGAGTTCGGCACCGACCGTCGTCGCGACGGGCCGCGGCAGGTGCGGCAAGCGCGGCTGCCTCGAGGCAGAGATCGGCGATCCAGCGCTCGTCGGGCGCGCGCGCAGCCGCGGCGTCGTCGGCAGACGGCAGGGACGAAGGCTGCGCAGCCTCGCCGAGTCGGCGAGTGTCGCGCGCGAGGTCTTTGCCGAAGCCGTCACGCGCTGGGCGCGGTCGGCGACTGTCACGTCTCAGCCGAGCTCGTCCTCGTCAGCGGCGAGGGGACGCAGGCGTGGGCTCACATCGCGGCTCCTTCGAGAGCGACTTTCGCGCGAAGCACTTCCCTCTCAGCGGGTCGCGGTCGAGGTCGACCGTGGACGACGCGAAGTGGCGGTGGCGGCGAGCATGGGCTCGGGGAAGTTGACTCCGCCGGTCGACGGCGACGCTGAAACGCTACGATGCGAGCCGGCTCGCGTCGAGCGCCCGGCGAGGGGGTGGTCGTCTGAGCGTAGTCACGTCCCGCTGAGCACTCCGGCGTACGTTGCTCGCCGCCATCCCGCACTTTTAGGAGGTCGTAGGAAAATGCGTGTCCGTATGACTCTTGGCATCGGTGTCGCCGCCGCAGTCGCGGTGATGGCAGGATCGGCGGTCGGCGCGCGCTCGACAGCGCGATGTAGCAAGACTACCACGATCACGTTCTGGGATGCCTACGCAGCGAGCGGCTGAGACGCGAGGTGAAGCGCTTGAGGAAGGTGGTCATCCCGGCTTCGAGAAGAATCCGGAATCAAAGTAAGGAGGTGACGATCGCTACGAGGATCTGCAGCAGAAGCTCGTGACCGGCGAGGCCGGTAGCAGCTACCCGACCTCGTCCGCGCCGACATCATCTGGGTACCGGAGCTCGCGAATCTCGGCGTGCTTCGCACCGCTCGACAAGATCGATGCCCGACTTCAAGGAGTGGCGAGCTCGAAGGTGTTCCCGGGGCCGCTCGCGACGAACTACTGGAAGGGCCACTACTACGGCCTGCCGCTCGACACGAACACGCGTATGTTCTACTTACAATCGCCGGCGCTGCTCCGTCGGGTCGCGCGCGCCGCCGAAGACGTTCGCCCAGCTGCAAGTCGAGCGGCGCGGGCAAGGCGAAAGGTGCTACCTGTACGCCGAGAGGGCACTGAGCTGCTGGAACATCTTGCCCGTGGATCTGGTCCGAACGGCGGCAGTCATCACGAACGGCACGTACACGAAGGCGACCGGCTATCCTCAACACGGCGAAGAGCGTCGCCGCTATGCAGATGCTCGTCAACCTGTACAAGGCCGGCGAGATGCCCTCGTACATCGTGATCAACTCCAACGCGCGGCCTCGGCACCGTATGACGGGCTCACTCAGAAGCAAGTACGCATCGATTCTGGACGGCCCGTGGTTGACGCGATCTTCAGCATCGCCTTATCCCAACATCGAAGGTCGAGGGGAGCCGTTCCTTGCAGGGCCGGGCGGAAGCGTCAGCGTCGTCGGCGGTGAGGACATCGTCATGACCAAGTCGTCGAAGCACCAGGAGCCGCGCGCAGCAGTTCCTGCGTTACATGCTCTCTACGGTTCCAGGCGCAGATGGCGCATCGCAGGCAGATGCCGGTGCTGACGTTCGTCGGCTAAGTAGCTGACGCGAGATCCATCTCGTACTACGCGACCTTCGTGAAGCAGCTCGTCGACCGCTAGAAGCCGCGCACCCCGAGCTCCGAAGTGGACGCAGATCGACACAGGTGACACCAAAGCCGTCGCCAAGAGCGTTCCAGGATCAGAGACGAGCAGCAGGCGCTGACCGACGCCGCCAAGCAGGTTGACGGTCTCCTCAAAATATAGATAGCAACTCATAAAATAAAAAAAAAAAAAAAAAAAATAAAAAAAAAAATAAAAATATATATATATAGCAAGCACGACGGAGACAAGGGGCGCAGCGCCTCAGCGCTGCGCCCGAGCGTAACGAGAAGACGTCTCGCCGGCGCAAGGACGTAACAGCCGCGTATCTGTTCCTAGCGCCGGGGTTCCTGCTGTTCGCGCTCGTGATCCTGTACCGATAGTGCGGGCGTTCCAGATCAGCCTCTACAACTGGTCGCTGGTTCCCAGGAACAGCCAGCGCGTTCCTCGGGTCTTCCAACTACAACCTCGCGATCCACGATCCTATCTTCTGTCGTGCGCTCGAGAACACCGGCTTCTACATGGCCTTTAGGTGCCGGGGCAGATCGTCCTCGGCCTCGCGGCGCCGTTCTTCTCGACGCTCGAATGCCGGCGCGCGGCCTCTACCGGACGCTCTTCTACGTCCCAGTCGTGACGAGCTGGGTCGTCGTCTCTCTTCTCTTCCTGTACCTGTTCATCACCGACGGCGGCCTCTTCAACTTTGTCCTGCACGACAACTCTGCATCTGGTCGGTCACAACATCGACTGGCTCGGCGCTCGCTGGTCGGCGTTGCTCGCGCTCAGCATCCTCGGCATCTGGAAAGGGTATCGGCTGGTCGATGGTGATCTTCCTCGCCGCGCTCCAGTTCGTGCCGCTCGAGCTGAAGGAAGCGGCCGCAGTCGACGGCGCGAAGTCTTGTCGCGCGGTTCCGTGCCGTGTCGCTGCCGTCTATCCGTCCCGTGCTCGCCTTCGTCACCGTGATGCTCGTCATCGGCAGCTTCTACGTCTTCATCTCCGTCTTCCTGATTACTGTAGCGGCCCGCTCGACGAGACGCAGGTACTACGACGTACATGTACCGGGGCGTTCTCGTTCCTCGACTTCGGCTACGGCTCCGCGCTCTGCGTTCATTCTCTCGCTGATCGTGTTCGTGCTCTCGCTCGTCGCAGCTTCGCCTCTTCCGTCGTTCGGTCTAGGCGCGCGCCTGATGGTCTTCTTCAGCTTCACTGTCATTTCGCGCGATCCGGGCACACGTCTGCTTCTGCTCGCTGCTGTCGCCGTCGTGATGATGGTGCCGTTCGCGTACATGCTCGCGACCTCGTTCTAGCCGTACTTCGCTCGTGCTCGAGATCCCGTTGTAGTTCCTCCCTCACCATCCGACGTCGTCCAACTACATCGACGCGTAGACGTCGTACCAGTTCTGCCTCTACTTCCTCTTCTCGCTCTTCGTCGCCGTCGTGACGACAGTTCGTCTCTTTTCTGCTCTCATCGTTGATGGCTTTCTCGTTCGCTCGTTTCTGTCTTTCCTGTACGTTGATGCTTTTCGCGCTGATGCTGCTGGGTTGATGGTCCGGGATGATGATGCTCATCCCGCAGTTCTTGCTCGCGAAGAAGCTGTTGCTGGTCGACTGCGCTGTGCGGTCTGGTCGTCTTCTACACCGGCGGCAATCTCGCGCTGTACACGTTCCTGCTGCACAGCTTCTTCCAGGTCATTCCGCGCGAGCTCGAGGAGGCGATGGTCGTCGACGGCGTCTAGCCCTTGGACTCTCTTCTTGCAGCTCGTTCTTGCCGCTCTCGCGGCCCGCGCTCTCGTCCGTCGTCTCTCTTCTCGTTCCTCGCCAGCTGGGACTAGTTCACGTGGGCGCTCTCGTTCATCTACTTCCCTTTCAAGTTCACGCTCCCGATCTCTATCTCTCTCTTCCTAGGTCAGCATTCGTCTAGCTGTGTTCTCGTTTTCGCCTCGTCGGCGATCGCGATCGTGCCCGTGATCGCTTTCTTCGTCGTCTTTCAGCGTCAGTTCGTCTTCGTCTTCTCTACCGTGCGGTGTAGGTTTGTTGTCTTTCTTCTTTTTTCTTTTTTTCTTCGTTCTGCTCTCACGCCGTAGCATGGTGTTGCTCTTGCTGGGCAGGGCTCCGGCGTCCTCGTCGCCAGTCCCGTTTCCTCGTTTTCCTCTTCTTCTTTCTTCTCTTCTTCTCTTTCTTCGCTCTCGCGCTCTTTTTCTTCTTTTTTTTGTTGTGTGGTCGCCTTCCATTTCTTGTCGTCTCTTTTATCGTAGCTCATCGCTTCCTTTTCTATCGCGATCGCTATCTTCGTCTTCTTCTTTTCTTCTTCTTTTTTTTCTTTGCTTTCTTCTCTTTTCTCTCTCTTTTTCTCTCTCTTTTTTTCTATTTATTAGTTTTGGTCGTTCTTTCAGTTTTTCTTTTTCTTCTTTTTTCTTTTTTCTCTCCGTTTTCACTTTTCGGGTTGTGTTTTTTCCTTCGAGTAGGATTCGCGTCGTCGTAGCTCGTCGCTCTTATCTCTTAGCTTCTTTTTCGCTGTAGTTTTTTAGCTGCTGTGTGTAGTTGACGGCGGCGAGCACGCGTCGTCTCTTTTCGTCTTTCGTCTCTTTTCTCTTTTCTTCTTCTTTTCTTTCTCTTCTTCTCTTTTTTGGTTGTTATTGTTGTTGGGTAGCTGCTCGATCGGTTCGTCTTCGTTTAGTTCTTTCTCTAGCCCGTCGACGAGCGTCTCTACTTTTGCCTTCTCTTTCTTTTTTTTTCTTTCCTCTTCTTTCCGTTCTTCTTCTCTCTTTTCTTTTCTTCTCTCTTTTTCTTATTTTGCTATCTGATCGGTTCGTATCTTAGCGTTTATCTCTATCTCTTCTTCATCTTCTTCTTCTTCTTTTTTTTTTTTTTTCTCTCTTTTTCGCTCTCTTTGTTCTTTAGGTCGTCGTGTTAGCGTCGTCAGCGCTTTTTGCTCTTTCTGGGTGCGTGCGTCAAAGGTGAGAACGGCTATCTGTTCGAGCAGGTAGTGGTTCTTGAGGTTTCAGCGTTGTTTCTTTTTTGTAGAGCTGGGGCTCAGTAGCGTCGTCGTTTCTTTGTTCTCTCGCTTTGTTCCTGTTCTTTTAGTCTTCCTTTGTTGATCTAGCTTTTTCCTTCTTTGTCTTCTTTCTCTCCTTTTTATCCGTTTTAGTTGATGTTCGATTTAGTGTTTGAGTTATCTTTCTCTGTAGCTCTTTTTTTGTGTTTTCGTTTTGTTTGTCGTTCGTTGTTAGTGGTCGCGCGCTTCTCGTCGCTTCAGGTAGGAGGCTACGGCGTGGGTCTGGGGTCGCACCGCGCTCGTCGTTCTCTTCGTTTCTCTCGTTCGATCTCTCTTCATCTTCTTCTCCTAGTTCTTCTCCTTTCTCTTCTTCTTCGTCGTCTTCTTTTTCTTTCTTCTTCTTCTTCTTTTCTCTTTTCTTTTCTTCTTTTTTTTTTTTCTTCTCTCTTTTTTTTTTTCTCTCTTTGTCTTTTTCTCAATTCTCTAGGCGGCTTTTCTCTCTTTTTATCTTTCTTCTTCTCGTCGCCGCCTTCCGGGCGGGGTCGTTGTCGTTCGTTTTCGTCTCTTTCTTTTCTGTCTTTCTCTTTTATGGCCTGAGTGGCTTAGTGGGTCTTTTTCGTCGACGGCTAGCCTTAGTCGCTCGGGGAGTTCTTCCTTTGTTTCGTCTTTTCTTCTATCTATCGTTGTCAATTTTTCTGCCGTTTTATAGCGTCTCGCTGTTCGAGGTCAGTTTCGTCTTCTTTCTTCTCTTCTTGTTCTTCTCTCCCAGTTAGCGCTGCGTCTCTAGCGGCGTCGATCTCGTCGTAGCTTTCTCTTCTCTCTTCTTTCTTTTCTTCTTCTATTTTTCTTTTTCTCTTCTCTTCTTCTTCTTCTTTTTCTTTTTTCTTTTCTTTTCTTCTTCTTTTTCTCATCTTTTTTGTTTATATGAGGTGTGGTCTTCTCTCTATCTTCTTTGCTTTCTCTAGCGCTCGTCGCGATAGCGCGTTTTATTAGTGCGTCGTAAGGTCGTTCTCGCTGCTTATCTCTCTGTGTTCATAAGAGCGGGCGAGAGCGCTGCGAGCATGCGGAGTAGTTGCTTCTCGTTAAGTGTTCTCGCTCGGCTCTATTTCTCTGTTGCTCGGCGTGTATCTTAGGTGCTGATCGTGGCGTTCTTCTTTTTGCTCTTACGAGTGGTCGTTAAGGTGAGGGATCGTTCGTTTACTTCGACTTCGCTGTTCTTTTCATCTTCTTTCTCTTCCGGGTTTCTCTTTCTTTTTCTCTCGTTTCTTTCTCGGCGGATCTTCTAGGATTTTCGGCTCTTTTCTCTCTTTCTCTTCTCTCTCTTTTTCTCTCCTTTCTCTCTTTGTGCTCTTTTTTTCCATCGTTGGGCTCCTCGTTAGTCTCATCTATCTCTCTTCTCTTTTTTTCTTTCGTTTTTTCTATAGTTAGTTTTTTTTTCTTTTTTTTTTGTTTTTCTATCGTGGGCTTTGCTCGCTGCTTTTTCTTTTTTTTTTTTTTTTTTTTTTTTTTTTTTTTTTTTTTTTTTTTTTTTTTTTTTTTTTTTTTTTTCGACTCTCACCGGCGGGGCCCGCTCAGTGCCTCTTGCGGAGCTTGCGCGAGAGCGTGCCGAGCGCGATCACGCCCAGGAACACGGCGCCGACGATCAGCATGCCGGTGATCACGTCCCGCCCCTCGGAGGCGGCGTCGGCGAGCAGCGCGAGCACGGCGCGAGTCTAACCCACGCGTAGCCGGTGAAGAGAGAGCGCCTGCTCGACCGCGCCGGCGCCCGCGTCGGCCGCGGCGAGAGCCTTCAGCGCCGAAGGGTCGCTCGTCTCCGTCAGCGGGCGTCGGCCGAGCCGGGCCGCGCTCGCCGCCCATGCTTCGCCGTCACCCGACCTCCCGTCCGCGCGCAGCTGGGCGCAGAGGGAGATCAGCGCTGCGAGGTCGGCCACGGCATCGACATCCTGGTGCGCGGCGATCCGGACGAGCCCGTGGGCGTAGAGGTAGTCGCCGAGCAGGAGCGTCGCGTCGCGATCGCGAGGCGCGAAGAGCCGCGGCCGTCCGTAGTGGAGCAGGTAGCCCTCGTAGATGGTTTCCAGGCCGAGCGCGTACTGCGCTTGGCCCAGGGGAGAGAAGACCGGCGTGAGCTCGCGCTGATGCTGCGGGCGGAGCGCCTCGGCCCAGAGCGAGCTCTCACGACTCGCCTCGTCGGCGATCACGTGCCACAGATCAGCAACCGAAGAAGCCGGCAACGGCCTCCACCGTCCGATCGACCTCGTCGTGGCCGTGCACGGTCGAGACGAAGAGCGCCTCGAACTGCGACGGCGCCACGTAGACGCCCTGCGCGAGCAGATGACGGAAGAGCTCTGCGTACCGGCCGGTGTCGCAGGCCTGGGCGTCGTCGAAGCTCCGCACCGGCTCGTCGTGCATGAACAGCGTCAGCATCCCGCCGACCCGCTGCACGCGGCCGAACGGCTCGAGCCCCGTCTCGAGCTCCCGCCCGACGTCCTCGAGCCGCTCGTAGACCTCCGGGTCGCGCAACCTGCGCAGGACCGACACCCCGGCCGCGGTCGCGAGGGGATTCCCGGAGAGCGTGCCCGCCTGGTACACGTCGCCAGCGGGCGCGAGCCGCTCCATCACCTCGGCCCGGCCGCCGAACGCGGCGAGCGGAAGGCCGCCGCCGACGATCTTGCCGAGGATCGTCAGGTCCGGAAGGACGCCGAAGCGCTCCTGAGCGCCACCGCGACCGACCCGAAAGCCGGTGATCACCTCGTCGAACACGAGCAGGGCACCAGACGCGTCGCAGAGCGCGCGCAGCGCCTCGAGGAAGCCCGGCGCCGGCGGCACCACCCCCATGTTCCCCGCGACCGGCTCGACGATCACGCACGCGAGCCCTTCGCCCCACTGCGCGACCGCGCCCGCCACCGCGTCGACGTCGTTGAAGCGACAGATGATCGTGTC
Organism: uncultured Actinomycetes bacterium; assembly: GCA_963719325.1. Taxonomy (GTDB): domain Bacteria; phylum Actinomycetota; class Thermoleophilia; order Gaiellales; family Gaiellaceae; genus DATBLE01. Next base: position 90,860 of record CAVRBW010000021.1, on the reverse strand, counting down.
GCCCGCTGCGCCTGTCGGAACGCCCGGCGACGAGGGGATCCCGAGCGTCGCGAGGCCGGAGCCTGCGCTCGCGAGCAGCGCGTCGGCGTGCCCGTGGTAGCAGCCGGCGAACTTGATCACGCGACTCCGGTGCGTCGCCGCCCGGGCGAGCCGAAGCGCGGACATCGCAGCCTCTGTTCCCGAAGACACGAGCCGCACCAGCTCGATCGACGGAACGGCGTCCACGATCTCGGCCGCCAGCTCGACCTCGGCTTCCGTCGGGGCGCCGAACGAGGTTCCCCGCTCGGCGGCCTCGACCACCGCAGCGAGGGTCTCCGGATCGGCGTGCCCGAAGATCAGCGGCCCCCAGGACATCACCCAGTCGACGTAGCGGCGGCCGTCGACGTCCTCGATCTCCGCGCCCAGCCCTCGCCTCATGAAGACGGGCTCGTCGAGTCCGACCGCCTGCATCGCCCGCACGGGCGAGTTGACGCCGCCGGGGATCAGCTTCAGCGCCCTCCGATAGAGATCGGAGCGCGTGCCTAGAGCCATGCAGCCAGATTCTTCGTCCAGTACGAGATCACGATGTCCGCGCCGGCACGCTTGATCGCGGTCAGCGACTCGAGCGCGGCCTCGCGTTCCTCCAGCCAGCCGTGTGCCGCAGCCGCCTTGACCATCGCGTACTCGCCGGAGACGTTGTAGGCGGCGAGCGGGAGGTCGAAGCGCTCCCGGGCCGCTCGGATCACGTCCAGATAGGGGAGAGCGGGCTTGATCATGATCACGTCGGCGCCTTCGGCCACGTCCAGCTCGCACTCGCGCAGCGCCTCGCGGACGTTCGCCGGATCCATCTGGTAGCTCCGCCGGTCGCCGAAAGCCGGCGCCGAGTCGGCCGCCTCGCGGAAGGGCCCGTAGAACGCGGACGCGTACTTGGCCGAGTAGGCGACGATCGGCGTCTCCGGCAGCGCTTCGCGGACCGCGGCGACCCGCCCGTCCATCATGTCGCTCGGGCAGACCGCGTCCGCGCCCGCCTCGACGTGGCTGACCGCCGTCCGGGCGAGCAGCTCGAGCGTCTCGTCGTTGTCGATCCCGCCGTCCCCCCATGCGGGTTTCTTCACCAGCACCCCGCAGTGGCCGTGGACCGTGTACTCGCAGAGACAGACGTCGGTGAGCAGGACGAGCTCCGGGAAGCGCGGTCGCAGCGCACCCAGGGCACGCTGGACGACGCCGTCCTCGTCCCAGGCCCCCGAGCCCTCGTCGTCCTTCTCGTCGGGGATGCCGAACAGGATCACCGCCTTGACGCCCGCGCCGGCCAGTGCGTCCACCTCGCCGACGACGTCCTCGACCGACCAGCGCCCCATCGCCGGCAACGCCTCGTTCGGGACCGTCTGCGGCCCGACGAAGAGCGGCATGACGAAGTCGTCGAGCTCGAGTCGCGTCTCGCGAACGAGCGAGCGCAGCGCCCCGGTTCGTCGGAGGCGGCGTAGACGCGTGACGGGAAAGGCGCTGATGCGGAAAGATTAGTGCCCGAGCGGCATTCCAACGGCAAGGCGGCGACGGAGACGCGTGCAAGCCCGCCGAACAGGGCGCCGAGCCCGACCAACCAGGCCGCCTCACGCCCGACGACCTTCCATGGCGAGCCGTCGTAGAGGGCGGAGGCGAAGAAGCGGACGGCGTGGGCGAACGGAAACGCGTCGCTGATCCACGCAGCGGCGGGGACGATCTCGCGCGGCACGAGCCCGAGGAAGACGACCGGGAGCACCACGAGGACGCCGACCAGCGACGCCGTCCTCGACTCCCTGGCCAGCGCGCCGATCAGCGCTCCGACCGCGCCGACCGCCGCTCCGGCAAGCACGATGCCGACCAGCACGAGCGGCACCCGCTGCCATGGCTGCCCTCCGGAGACGTCGCCCACCTCGACCGCGATCCCGAAGCCGACCAGGATCGCGAGGCCGAGAACGACTGCGACCGCCGCCGCGAGCGCCACCTTCGCGGCGACCAGCTGGCCGAGGCCGACCAGGCCGCGCACGAGCCGTCCGATCGCGTTCTCGTCGCGCTCGGCGGCGAGCGCTCCGGCGGCGAGCAACACGCCGAGGAAGCAGATCGTGATCGCGAGGCCGTAGGCCTGCGCCTGCGCCGACAGGGAGGACGTCCGGCCGTGGCCCTTGTCCTCGTCGAGGACGATCGGGGACGCGGTCGCCCTGATCGCGCCGTCCGTGTAGGCGAGCGCGAGGCGCGCGTCGTGGATGAAGTCGGTGATCTGGGCCTTCTCGGGCGACGACGGCAGGCGCGCGATCCGGCGCGCGGCCCCGTCGAGTCCGATGATCGAGAACGATCTGCCGAGCGCGGTGCCCGTGCCGCCGTGCAGCAGCAGCTGGACGTAGCGGATGTCGGCCTGGATGAAGGCCTTTTGCAGCCGCAGGTTCAGGCTGTAGACGAGCGCCTGCATCTGCTGGCGGACCCGCGAGGTGATCCCGCCGGTGCCCGTCGCGAGCGTCAGGTGCGGACTGGCCAGGTTCTTCAGCTCGGCGACGAAGCCCGCCGGAATCGTGATCACGGCGGCGACGCGCCCGGAGGCGAGCTGGTCCGCCGCCTGTCCTTCGCGCATGCGGACGAGATCGACGTTCTTCGCGACCTGGTCGATGAGCGCGTCGACGTCGAAGCTCGAACCGGCAACGCTCACCCTGGGCGGGATCCCGTCCAGGTCGACGAGCGCGACCCGCGGCTTGGCGTTCGCGTACGCCGCGGTCAGCCCGATCAGGAGCGCGATCACGAGCGGGTAGGCGACGAGCACGCCGAGCAGGACCGGAGACCGCCGCAAGACGAGGAGGTCCTTCCGCAGGATCAACGCGGAGGCTCTCAGCGCAGCGCCCCGGCGGCCTCGGACCCGAGGTACTCGGTTACCGAGCCTTCGAAGATCGCTTTGCCTTCGAGCAGGACCATGACCCGGTCGGCGACGTGCTCGAGATCCTCGACGTTCTGAGTGACGAGAACGACCGCCCCCGCCTCGTCGCGCAGAGATGCGGCCGTCTCCCAGAGCCGCCGTCGCTGGCGCGGGTCGAGCGCAGCGGTGGGCTCGTCGAGGAGCAACACCTCGGGACTTGCGAGCAGCGAGATCGCGAGGTCGAGCCGCTGCCGGTTTCCCACGGACAACGAGGCCGCCGGCCTCCCGTCGCCGGGCAGCTCGAACCGGACGAGCGAGGCCCCCGGGTCGCCGGCGCCCTCGAGGCGCGAGAACAGCTCCAGGTTCTGCCGCGGCGACAGCCGGCCGTAGTGCGCCGGGCGCTGCGGCATCCATCCGACCCGGATTGCCCGTGACCGCTCGACCGTGCCGCTGCTGGGCTCGAGCGCGCCGGCGAGGATCGCGAGCAGCGTCGACTTGCCCGCGCCGTTCGGGCCGACCAGGGCGAGCACCTCCCCGGGCTGGACGAGGGCGTCGGTCGGCTCGAGCGCGACCTGGTCGCCGAAGCGGCGCGAAACGCCTCGGGCTGCCAGCAGCGGAGCGCCTGTCAAGCTCGCGGGCGGGTACGTCGCGCCCGCGGCGGCGGCTCGGTCGCCTCCGGCTCCTGGTCCGTCGCCGGCGCGATCGGGGCCTGGGGGGGCGGCGCCGGCCCGATCTCGACCTCGACCGGCACCGGACCGCTCTCGGTCCACGGCTCGAGCGCGACTCGCTCGGAGAAGAACTCGTAGATCGCGCGCGCGGCGGCCAGCAGCGGCAGCGTGATCAGGATCCCCGGCAGCCCGTAGATCTCTCCACCGGCGAGCAGGCCGAAGATGACCAGCAGGGGATGCAGGCGAAGCGCGCTCCCCATCACGTTCGGGACGACCACATGCCCCTCGATCTGGTGGATGAAGAGAAACAGGATCGTCACCCACAGCAACGAGATCGGGTGGACGACCGCGGCGTAGATCCCGGCGGGAATCGCGCCGAGCCACGGGCCGAGGTACGGGATCAGCTCGGTGACCGCGACCCACGCCCCGAAGAGCAGGGCGTACTTGTCCGCACCCGGGACCCAGCCGAGGGCGCCGAGCACCCACATCCCCAGCCCGCCGCTCGCTCCGATGATCAGCGAGACGAGCAGCTGCGCCTTCACGTAGCCGGCCACGGCATGCTCCACCCGCACCAGCAGGGGCGGGGAGCCCGGATGCGGCGGGAATCGTCGGTCGATCGCCCTCGCCAGCTTCGAGAAGTCGAGCAGCATGTAGATCGAGGCGACGATCACCACGACCAGCGAGAACAGGAGCTTGCCGATCGAGATCGCCGCACCCTCGACGAAGTTGACGATCCGGTTCGTGTACTTGCCGACGTCCTTCTTCTGGATCTGCCTCACCCAGCGGTGGCCGCGCTCCTGAACCTTGATCGAGCCCAGCCCGTGCGTGTTGAACCAGTGCTGGAGGCGGTCGACGTCGCGGTCGGCATCCGTCCGGCCAGTCCGTCCATGGGGCTCCGTAAAGTAGGTGTCGAAGCGATTTGCCGCCGTCTTCGTCTGATCGACGACGACGGTGGCGAGAGCCCAGATGCTGACGATCAGCACCGCGGCAAGGCTGAGGTACACGAACGCGACCGAGAAGCCGCGGCGGATCTGGAACCTCCCGATGCGGACCGAGGCGATGCCCTTGACCAGTGGGTCGAGCAGCAACGCGACCAGGCTGGCGACGAGGAAGAGGAAGACCGCGTGAAAGACGCGGCCCGCCACCACCCACGCCAGAACGAGCAACAGCGGAAGCCCGACCAGCTGGATCCAGCGCGGAATCTGGATCTTCGGCGCCGCGCCGGGGAGCATCACGGCCATCGTACCGCGCCCGCCGTACGGGTTCGGCCGCCCGCCTGGGACTGGTCGATCGAGACGGACGGTGCGCTCGCGCTCGACCGTCACGAAGTTTGGCTCGAAACCGGCCCAGAATCTGGGCAACGAGTGTCACAAACTCGGTTGAATCGAGGGCCGACCTCGGCTACGGTGCCCGCGATGCCACGTACTCCCGCCTACCGGCGGCCACAGCGACGTTCGTCTTCCGCTGTCCGGCGCGCCCGCCGGCGGGCGCTCGTCACCGTCGTCGGCCTCGGCGTCTTCGTGTTGCTGCTGGTCTCCGCCTTCCGGTCCGGCGGCTCGGCGGTGATCGGCGCGGGTACGCCGGCGAGCGCGGCTCGACTGCTTCCGGCCGGCCCGCCGGAGCCGCTCGTGATCGCCGTTCACGGGTCGCTGCGGATCCAGCTGCCTGTCAACCAGCGGAACGTGACCGCGGTCGGCTACCACGCCGCCGGCGAGAGCGCGCTCCCGTTCGATCCCCTCGGGCGGCAGGCGAACGAAGGGTTGTTCGCGCGCGCGTTCCACCGCATCTTCGGCGGTGGAGGAGGCGGGGTCAGGTACTACCAGCTGGGCGGCGGCGCAGGCTCGTCGACCGGATCCCTCAACGTCGGCGCCGCCCCTGGTACAGACGTCTACGCGCCCGTCGACGGAACCGTCGTCGGCCTCCGTGACTACGTTCTCGACGGCAAGGCCTACGGCTCCGTGATCGACATCCAACCATCCGGCGAGCCGTCGGTCGTGGTCTCGCTCTCGCATCTGCGACCCGATCCGTCCCTGACAGTCGGCTCGGATCTTTCGGCAGGCTCGTCGAAGATCGGCAACGTGCTCGACTTCTCGGGCGTCGAACGGCTCGCGCTCGCCCGCTACACGCAGGATGCGGGCAACCACGTCGAGATCGAGCTTCATTCGGCCACGCTGCCCTAGATAGCGTGGGGGAACCATGGTTCCCCCACGGACCCCTTCCTTCGGCACGCGTGACGATCCGCTCTTGCGCTCCGGCGAGAACGCGGTCTCGCCTCCGCGCGCGGGAGGGCGGGTCACCGACAGCGTCCCACCCACTCACTGCGAGTCCGGCCCATGAGCGCGCTGCGGATCCTGTTCCTCGCCGACGTCTTCGGCTCGGCCGGGCGTCGCGCCGTGGAGGAACGGCTGGCCGGGCTGCGCAAGGAGCTCGGCGCCGGCTTCTGCGTCGTCAACGGCGAGAACACGGCCGACGGCCGCGGCCTGACCCCGAAGCTCGCGGACAAGCTGCTCGCGGCCGGCGCCGACGTCGTCACCCTCGGCAACCACGTCTGGGCGCGGGACGAGCTCGGCTCGTACCTGGCCACTTCCGACCGTGTGATCCGGCCGGGCAACGTCGCCGCCGGCTCCCCCGGACGCGCGGTCACGGTCGCGCCCGCAGCAGATGGAACGCCGGTCGCGGTCGTCAACCTGATGGGCTCGCTCTTCCTCGACGTTCCGGTCGGCCCGTTCGAGATCGTGGACGCTCTGGTCGACCAGGCGCAACGCCAGGCCCGGGTGATCGTCGTCGACTTCCATGCCGAGGCGACGAGCGAGAAGGTCGCTCTCGCCCGCTGGCTGGACGGACGCGTCACCGCGGTGATCGGTACGCACACGCACGTCCAGACAAGCGACGCCCGTGTCCAACCGGGCGGCACCGCGGCGATCACCGACGCCGGGATGACGGGGCCGCACGACTCGGTGATCGGCGTCGAGGCGGAGCTCGCCATCCGGCGGATGCGAACCGGGATGCCGGTCCGGTTCCGCCCCGCCGAGACCGGAGTCAGGCTCGAGGGGGTCGTCGTCGACTGCGGCGCGGACGGACGCGCGACCGCTATCGAGCCGCTGCGGATCGAGGCCTAGCCGGCTTCGGCTGTGCGGCGCCGCTCCGCGGCACGCCGCTTCAGAGCGTCGGAGACAGCCTTCAGCTCCCGCTGCACGCGTTCGTGCCGCTCGGTGGCGCCTGGGTGGTACATCTCGACGACCTCTTCAGCCGTCATCTTCCGCCTCTTCTTCGCCATCGTCCTCCTCGAACAGCCTTCGAATCACCCCGACGTCCAGTCGAATGTCGGCGATCTTGGCATTGATCTCGATCAGAGCATCGAGAATAGCCTCACCCGACTGGACATCGAAGGGCTCCCACGACGCCCAGTCATGATGAGCGTCCGGCCCCTGCGCCGGCAATTCGCTCTTTCGGCCAAACGAGAACTGCGAGCAGCGCGACCAGGACCAGGTCGCGGGCGAGGACCAGCCACGACGAGAGCGGGTCGAACCTCAGCGCGAGGTCCCAGTACCGGAACGGAAACCAGATCTGGGTCAACACCAGCGCCGCTGCGAGGAGCCCGCCGGCGAGAAGTCCGCGCCGTCCCCGCACCAGCGGCACGAGCGGGATCAGCCAGATCAGGAACTGGGGCGACAGCACCTTTCCGAACGCGACGAAGGCGCACACGGCCGCCGCCGAGGCGCGGACGAGGCGCTCGCGGTCGTTCGCGCCTCTGGCGAACCAGATCCAGATCCCGAGCAGCGAGGCCAGCTGCAGGATCGTCTGGACGGTTGCCAGCACGTCCGGCAGGCCGCCCGCGAGGTTCTGCGAGCCGTGTCCCGGCCGCATCGTGATCGCCAGTCCGCCGGCGACATGGGCGACGAGCAGGAATCCGGCGCCGAGCGACTCGATCTGGAGCGGGCGGTCGGTCTGCCGCGTGATCGCGTCCCACACTCCGTGCGGCGCGAGCACGAGGAACGGCAGGAAGCAAGCCAGCGCGGCGGCCGCGAACGCCCCGAGACAGATCGCTGCCCGGCGGCTCCCCGAACGCCGCCAGACCCACAGGAGCGCCAGCGGCAGCAGCGCCGCCGCATAGAGCTTCGCCGCAAAGGCCAGGCCGAGGACTCCCGAGCCGAGCCGCTCACGCCCGCCGACGAGCGCCGCGAGGGCTCCGACGGTCAGCGCCGCCGGCCAGAGGTCGAAGCGAGACAGCACCACCGACCCGAGCAGCAGCGGCGCCAAGGCGGCCAGGCCGAGCGCCCCCGCGATCCGAGCCGAGCCCGCGTCGAGCCGGAGGAGGATCGAGAGCATGAAGGCAAGGAGCAGGGCTCCGCACACCAGCATCTCGGCCTCGAACCAGTTGTCGTAGCTCGCGAGGTCGCCGGCACGCGGTCGGAGCAGGGACGGAATCACGAAGGCGGGGAGGGCGGCCGGGGGATACTCGAGCGCGAAATCGCGATACGGCACCTGGCCGCCCGCGATCGCGTCGCCGTAGCGTTGGTAGATCCCCGTGTCCCGGATCTGGCTGTGCCGGTAGAAGCCGTGACCGAGCACGACCCAGGCGGCGACCAGCGCGGCGATTGCCAGCGCCGCAGCGAATGCCGCCCGGCGCGGATCAGCCGGTTGTGACCAGCTCTCGAGGCGCGCGCTCATTCGCTTCCGCAACCGGCGCAGTCTCTGCGACCGGCTCTCCGGCGAGGACGGCGTACGCGGCAAAGGCAAAGAACCAGGGCAGGTAGAGGTAGAACCAGTGGGTCAGCACGAGCTCGAAGCCGATCAGCAGTGCGCCGGTGAGAGCCGCCAGCTGGAGCGGCGACTTCCGGCGAGGGAGGAAGGTCACCGCCGCCGCACCGGCGACGAGCAGGGCTTGGAGCACCTTCTGGAGCCAGGCGAGATCGGGCAGACCCGCGTGGTACTGGCCCCAATCCCAGAGCGAGAACGGCGAGTGACGGTTCACCTGAGGCGGAATCGTCCGCTTCCAGAACTCGTGGGCGGCGTGAAGCGGATTCGGCTCGAGCAGCAGGATCCAGAAGCTCGCCACGGTCGCAATCGCGAGCCCGCCCGCGAAGAGCAGCGCTGTCCGCCGGCTGCGCCGGAACTCGGGGTAGGTCGCCCAGAGCGGCGCGACGATCAGCGCGGCGAACTTCGTCCAGCCGGCGAGTCCCGCGAACAGCCCGCGCGCCCACGAGGAGGTGGCGAGCCAGAAGCCGACGATCAGGAACGCCGGCATGATCGCGTCGTTCGTGTTCGAGTTCGAGGCGTACTGGGTGAACGGATACGCCGCCCAGGCGAAGGCGAGCGTCACCCCGAGCCGGTTTCCACCGAAGCGCCTCCCGAGGAGGCCCAATCCGATCAGGCAGATCAAGTCGAACGCGATCGCGGTGAAGTGGGCGGCGGGCAGGTCGTCCCACTTTCCGCTCCACCCGAAGAATGCGTAGCCGGGCAGATATGCGAGGTAGGAGACGGGCCCGTAGGTGTCGCCGTTGGGGTTCGCCGACTCGCAGCGCCCATTCGCCTGGATCCGGTCGCGGATCTCGCCGTTCCGGTCGGCCGGCCCGCAGGCCTTCAACGAGTCCTCGACGGGGAAGTGGCCGTACGGCGACTGCCCGTGGGCAATGCGCTGCGCGCCGATCGGTCCCGCGTACCCGACGTCGATGACGTTCGAATCGCGAATGTTCAGGCCGACCTTGAACCCGGCAAGGAAGACGGTGGCTGCGGCGAGCAGCCAGACGGGCCAGAGCGGCCGCGACATCCTGGGCGGGCGGCCGCGAACGCCGATCCACACCATTCGCCCGAGCAGGTAGACCAGCCCGGGATAGACGAGCGGCACGCTGGTGAAGATCCGCCCGTGGTTGAAGTACCAGAGCGACACCGAGAAGGACAGAAACGCGAGCAAGTCGAGGTTGCGGACGCTCAGCGGCCTGCGGAAGTCGCCGAGTCCGAGGAGGAAGACCGCGCAGAACCCGAGCCAGACGAGCAGGCTGTTGATCCGCTTGCCCCCGAAGGCTCCGGACCCACCCCGGGCCATCGACCAGGCCACCTGCGGGCCGGTCCAGGCCTCGGTGACGACCCCACTCAGGTCGTCGACCCGGCCGGTCGCGATCTCGCCCGCACTCGGCCCGTGCTTCGGCTCCGACCAGACCTTGATCTCCCAGTCGCTGTCGGCGCGCTTGTAGGTCGCCTCCTTGACGAGGCTCGCCTTCGCGTAGCGCCCGACCCAATGCTCGACTTTCGGCGCGGCGAGGAAGAGCTCGATCGCGCGCTGCTTCGTCAGCTCCCGCTGCTGGGCAACCGGCACGAACGGGGCCTGCACGAGACGCCCTTGGCTGTCGTAGACGGGACCGGACGAGGTGTCGGCGCGGGCGGCCGGCGCGAGCGCGAGCAGCACGAGTGCGGCAGCTGCAAGCCGGCGCATCGTCAGCGCCTGAACGACCAGAGCTTGTTCGCGGTAAAGCTGACCGGCACGACGAGCATGATCGCGATCGCCTGACCGACGATCTTCCCTGCCCCGAGCGCCACCAACCCACGCAGCAGCCCGAGGTTGATGATCAGCGCGGTGACGGAGACGATCAGGAACCGGAGGCCCTGGTAGTACAGGTGGCCGCGGTGCTCTCGGAACGTCCAGTGCCGGTTCCAGAAGTAGTTGTTCGACACGGCGACGACGAACGAGCAGGCAGCGGCCGGCAGATAGTGAAGGTCGGCACCGTTCAGCAGCGCGACGTAGACGGCGAGGTTGATCGCGTACCCGCTCGCCCCGACCGCCGAGAACTTGAGCAGCTCGAGCCAGTTCTGCCTCCGACGAAGAGCTCGACCCGCGCGCGTCGCCGCGATCCCCGTTGCGGTCGATCGCGCCACGGCGCGAGCGTACCGTACGACGCCGGCGGTCACCGGATGACGAAGTCCTGCTCGCCGAGCGGGTCGCGCCACTCGACCTGGACGTCGTCGACGTGCGCCCCGCGCGGCCCGCGCCGGAACCAGTCGAGAGCCAGCTTCACTCGCTCGCCGGGACCCTCGAGCTCGGCCTCGACGGAGCCGTCCGAGTTGTTGCGCACCCAGCCGGCGACGCCGAGTGACCGGGCCCGGCTCCGCGCGGACGCACGGAAGCCGATCCCCTGGACGCGACCGCGGATCACCACCCGGGCGCGCCGGGCCTCATTCACCGTCGAAGCCTTCCTCGCCCACGAGCGGCACGAACCTGCACGGGACCGAACGCAGCACCGCCGGCCCTTCCGGGCTGCGCACGACGAGCTGAAGCTCCTGGCCCTCGCGGCGGCCCACGGGGACCACGAGCCTGCCGCCCGGCTCGAGCTGCTCGTAGAGCGAGCCGGGAACCTCGGGCGCCGCCGCTGCGACCGCGATCGCCGCGAACGGCGCGTGCTCGGGAAGGCCAAGCGTCCCGTCGCCGACGTGGACGAGCACGCGCTCGTAGCCGGCCGCTCGAAGCGATGCGCGAGCCTGCTCCGCGAGCGCGGCGTGTCTCTCGATCGTATGGACCTCTCCGGCCAGCTCGGCGAGCACCGCCGCCTGATAGCCCGAACCGGTGCCCACGTCGAGCACTCGCTCCTTTCCGCGGAGCGCAAGCGCCTCGCAGATTCGAGCGACCATGTAGGGCTGCGAGATCGTCTGGCCCTCGCCGATCGGCAGCGCAGCGTCCGCGTACGCGCGCCGCTCCTCGGACGCGGGGACGAACAGCTCGCGCGGCACGCGCTCCATCGCGGCCAGCACGCGGTCGTCGACGACGTCGCGGGCGCGAAGCTGGTGGTCGACCATCCGCCGCCGCGCAGCTGCGAAGTCAGGCGACACGTGACAGCGGAGCCGGCACGCGCCGCTCGACGCCGAAATAGACGAGCACCGCCGGTGCAACCTCGGTGATGCTCGAAGGCAACAGATCGAGCCCGACCGCCAGCATCGGTACCTCGGAGTCGCCGGCCGAGAGCGATCCGTGGCTGCCGCCGCCGGCATGGTGGCGCCCACCGAGGTCGACGAACTCGTAGCCCTCGGCTGCGGAGACGAGCACGTCGCCGGCGTTCGGATTCTGGAGCGCCGCCCAGGCGCGGACGAGCCCGTCAGGGTGGTCGAGCGCCGCGGGCTCGCCCTGCGTCCGCCAACCCTCGCCGCGCGGCCGGAAGCGGAGCTCCTCGCGTCCGCGTCTCGCCACCGCGTCGCCTTCCTCCAGGAACAGGGCGACGTCGACCGCCTCGTGCCCGTCCAGGCGCTCGGCCAGCGCCCGCACGGACTCCCGGCACGAGGGGAGCCGGTAGACCTGGCCGGCGCGATTCGAGGCGGTGACGGCGACCTCGGTCCGGTCGGCACCGTTTCGGCGCAGAAGCCGCAGCCCGGCATAGGCCTTCTCGAGAGGGAGCGCCCGGCCGACGGAGGTCTGGCCGTGATCCGAGCAGAGCAGGACGGCGTAGCGCTCCAGAAACTCGTCCCAGCCGCCTGCCGCCTCGAGCAGCGTGGCGACGGCGGAGTCCGCGTCGGCCAGCTTCGCCGCCGCTCCCTCCGGGCCAAGCGCATGGGAGGCGTAGTCGTAGTCCGAGAGGTAGTAGACGAGGAAATCGAACCCGTCGCGCGTGACGAGCCAGCGGCCGGCGGCGGCGGCGTAGGAGTCGATCGTTCCGGCCGAGCGACGGCGGACCGCGAGCGGCGCCCCGGTCACGTCCGACTCGAAGAGGTTGTAGTAGAAGAAGCGCCGCGGCCCCCGTGCGCGTCTGGAGACGCCCGGCAGCGTCGTCCGGTGCTCCGTGCGGCCGCGGTAGCAGGTGAAGTTCACGGCCGCCGTCACGAACCCGGCGTCGTCGAGCGCTTCGAAGACGGTGGCAGTCTCGGCGGAGAGGTGACGGCTGTTCATGTTGAAGATCGTGTCGACGATCGAGCGCCGGGTCCCGGCGGCGACGACTGCCCCGAACGACGAGCCGTACTCGACGAGTCGCCGCTCGGTGCGGTGGTACCAGACGAGGTGCGGAATCCTGTGGACGTCCGGATGCCCGCCTGTCGCAATCGACGAGGCGCACACCGGAGTCAACGAGGGAAACGTCGAGAGTCCGCGCCGGTATGCCCCCTGGGAAGCGAGAAACGCGAGGGCCGGAGCGTCACCCCGCTCGACTGCGTGCTCGAAGACCGACGGCGTCAAGCCGTCGATGACGATCAGCACGAGCTTCTTGGTGCCGGCCACTCAGTCCTTCGCGAGAATGCGCAGCCCGGCGTAGCGGCGCGGGCCCTTCCGACGGAGCCGCAGCGCGAGCGCGGGCGCGACGACAGCCTCGAGATAGCCAAGTCCCGGCACGAAGCCGAGCGCAGCGGCGGCGAGGCCGCCGAGGGCGACGATCGCCGCAACACCGAGCCGCGTGCCGCCACCGCGAATAGCGCCCGCCACGATCGGGACCGAGGAGACGGCCCCGAGGAGCCCTCCAGAGCCGCCCCCGGCGGACTCGGGCCAGCCTCCGACGATCTGTCCGATGCCGATCCCCGCCGCCACCCCGAGCGCGGCGGCAACCCCGGCGGAGACCCCCGGCCGCCCGGCGGGCAGCAACGCGCCGAGCCCGATGCCGATTCCGGCTCCGATCCCGGCGGCGACGCCGATCCAGTACCACGCCCCCACTGCCCGGCCAGTCTAGTGCTCCGCGGGCGAAGCGCTCGTCCCCGCTCCGGCGCCGGCCAAGCCGGCACCTCCGCTCCCTTGTCGCCTCCGTCGAGCCTACGGCTCATGCCGTCACCAGGTGACCGCCTCAGGCCGTTTGGCGTCGCGATATCTGGAGACAGAACTACCATGGGCGCCGAGACCCCGCTGCTCGTCTTCTTCACCGACGAGCGCTCCGGACCGGCCAGGCGCATGGACAGCCTCCTGGCGCACCTGGCGCGGAAAGAGCGGGGCCGCCTCCGCGTTCAACGTCTGGACGTCGTCCGCCATCCGGAGCTGGCCGAGCGTCTTCGTGTGGGATCCGTGCCGACCCTGCTCCTGATCAAGGAGCACCGCGTCGTCGGCCGCGTCGAGGGGCGCGCCAGCGCACCCCGGATCGAGCGGATGGTCAGGCCCCACCTGCGATCGCCTTCCACCGCAGCCTGAGAACCCGCCGATCCGGTCCGGCTTCTCGCGAACCCCTCCTGCTAGGGAGCGACCGGCTGCTCGAGGCGGCGGATCACGGCCAGGCCGAACTCCGCCGCCCGGGCGCCGTCGACCACGCGGTGGTCGAAGGTGACGGCCACCGTCCCCAGCCGACGGACGACGATCTCGTCGTCCACGACCGTCGGGCGGGGCGCGATCCGGCCGATTCCGAGGATCGCCACCTCCGGGTAGTTGACGATCGGCGTGTGGAAGAGGCCGCCGAGCTTGCCCGCGCTCGTCACCGTGAAGGTCGAGCCGCGCAGGTCCTCGGGCACGAGCTTCCCGGCGCGGGCGGCGTCGGCAAGTCGCGTTACCTCGGCCGATAGCTCCTCGATCGGGTGCGAGTCGCAGCCTCGAACGACCGGAACGACGAGGCCCTGATCCGTCTGGACCGCGATGCCGAGGTCGTAGCGCTCGAGGTAGACGATCTCGTCGCCTTCCAGCCGTGCGTTCAGCTCCGGGAACTCGACGAGGGAGAGCGCGCACGCCTTCAACACGGTCGGGACGAGGAGCGACAGATCGACGCGGCCGAAGTCGCATTCCTCGACCCACGTCACCGGCGGCACCTCGCGGTGGGCCCGGGTCATGTGCTCCGCGATCAGCCGGCGGACTCCCCGGAGGGGCTCGCGCCGCGCATCGGCCTCGGAGGATCCTCCACCCACGGCCGCACCGCGAACGTCCTCCTCTGTCACGCGACCCTGCAGGCCCGTAGCGACGATCGCGTCGATGTCGACGCCGAGCTCGCTCGCCACCTTTCGGACGAGCGGCGTCGCTCGAGCGCGTCCGCTCTCGGCCGGTCGAGGGGCAGGGACAGGGGCAGCCTTCCGGACCGTCCCTGGTGTTGCTGGTGGCGTGGCGCTGGAGACGGCGCCGTCGCCGATCGCGACCAGCACCGTCCCGACGGGCACCACCTGCCCCTCCTCGACGAAGATGCGTGCGACTGTTCCGGCCGCGGGCGACGGGATCTCGACCGTCGTCTTGTCGGTCTGGATCTCGACGAGCGGGTCGTCCTCGGCTATCTCCTGTCCTTCCCGGACGAGCCAGCGCGCGATCTCGCCCTCGGTCAGGCCCTCGCCGAGGTCGGGAAGCTTGAACTCGTACATCAGGCGACTCGCTCGAGGAAGTCGTGGTAGAGGGCGACGAACCCGTCCTCGTCGAACTCGATGTCGGCTTTGAAGGAGCCTGAGCTGTAGCCCACCGTGCGGTGACCGCGTGGCTCGTACCGCTGGGCGACGACGCTCTCGAACGACGCGACGTGGGCGACCTCCATCCGCGGAGCATCGAGCCCGCGCCAGACAAGCGTCCTCTCCGGGCCGGCCTCCACTAGAACTGGAGCAACCTCTGCGCGGCGTCGACGACCCTCGCCACCGAGGGCATGTACGCGTCCTCGATCTGCCAGTACGGATAGGGCACGTCGTAGCCGGTCACCCGCAGGACCGGGCCGCGCAAGTCGAGGATCGCCTTCTCGGCGAGCACCGCGGCCAGCTCGGCGCCGAAGCCGGCGACGCGCGGCGCCTCCTGGACGATCACGACGCGGCCGGTCTTCGCCGCCGAGGCGAGGAGCGTCTGCTCGTCGAGCGGCTTGAGCGTGCGCACGTCGAGAACCTCCACGGAGGCGTCGACCGCGTCCGCCGCCCGCTCGGCGACTCGCACCATCGCCCCGTAGGCGACGATCGTCAGGTCGCTGCCCTCGCGGGCCACGCGCATCTTTCCGAGCGGCACCGTGTGCTCCCCGTCGGGTACCTCGCCGCGTGCGGTGCGGTAGACGAGCTTGGGCTCGAGCACGACGACCGGGTCCGGGTTGCGGATCGCCGCCGCCAGCAGCCCCTTGGCGTCGGCCGGGGTCGACGGGATCGCGACCTTCACGCCCGGTGTGTGCACGTAGTACGTCTCGGGCGAGTCGTCGTGCAGCTCGGGCGCGCGGACGCCGCCGCCGTACGGCATCCGAACGACGAGCGGGAATTCCATCGCGCCCCGCGTGCGCCACCGGTAGCGGCCGACGTGGTTGATCAGCTGGTCGAGGCACGGGTAGCTGAACGCGTCGTACTGCATCTCGCAGACCGGACGCCAGCCGGCCATACAGAGCCCCACCGCCGCCCCGAGGATGCCCGCCTCGGCCAGCGGCGTGTCCACGCAGCGGTCGGGGCCGAATCGCTCGCGCAGCCCCGCGGTCGCCCGGAAGACACCCCCCGCGCGGCCGACGTCCTCCCCCATCACCAGCACCGCGTCGTCGCGCTCCATCTCCGTGCGCAACGCGTCGTTGACGGCCTCGACCAGGGTGAGCTCAGGCATCGAGGATCCTCCGCAGCTCCGCGAGCTCGTCGCCGAAGCTTGCCGGCGGATCGGCGTACGCGTACTCGAAGACGAGCCCCGGATCGGGGGGCGGCTCCGCCTCCGCGGCGGCGATACCGGCGCGCAGCGCATCGAGCGCCTCGGCCTTCACCTCGGCGACCGTCTCGTCGTCGAGGGCGCCGAGCCGCCGGAGGTAGCCCTCGAAGCGGCCGACGCATTCGCGGCGCCTTTCGTCCTCGACGCGCGCCTGGTCGATGTAGGCGCTGGGGTCGTCCGCGGTCCCGTGCGGCGCTGTCCGGTAGGTGACGGCCTCGACGAAGGTCGGCCCGTCTCCCGACCGTACGCGCGTCACGGCGTCGCGCGTCGCCTCGAAGACCGCGAGGACGTCGGCGCCGTCGACGCGTACGCTCGGCATCCCGTACCCGATCGCCTTGTCCGCGAGGGTCGGGGCGGCGGTCTGCGCCTCGAGCGGCGTCGAGATCGCCCATTGGTTGTTGTTGCAGAACAGGATCAGCGGCGCCCGCATCACCCCGGCGAAGTTCGCGCCCTCGTGGAATGCGCCTTCGGAGGTGGCCCCGTCGCCGAAGAAGACGAGCGCGGCCGTCCGCTCGCCGCGGAGCTTCTTTCCCCACGCGAGCCCTGCCGCGTGGGGAACATGCGTCGCAATCGGCACGCAGATCGAGGCGACGTTGTAGTCGAGCGGGTTCCACCAGCCGGCCGGGTGGCCGCGCCACCAGGAGAGCACGGTCGCCGGCGGCATCCCCCGCAGCAGGCCGATCGCCGATTCGCGGTAGCTGGGGAAGATCCAGTCGTCGCGCTCGAGCGCGTACGCGGAGCCGACCTGCATCGCCTCGTGGTTCCAGAACATCGCGTAGGTGCCGATCCGCCCCTGCCGGTGGTAGACGAGGGAGCGCTCGTCGTAGGTCCGCAGCAGGACGAGCTTCCGGTAGAGCGCGAGAAAGTCGCTCTCGTCGAGCCCGTCGACCTCGCCGTCCGGAACGCTTTCCCCGTCGCCGATCACCCGGCGCAGGCCGCGCTCCGCAGGAAGCACCTGGGCCATCGGCGGCGATGCTATCTCAGAGCTTCCAACGCAATGGGTACTGACGGGTCGCGCCCGGCGAAGAAGGCTCGGGCCGTGAGCGTCCACGGCACCTGCGGTCGGATCGCGAGCCGCCGATCACCCGCCCTCGACTTCTGCCAGTAGATGCGCGCGATGAAGACCTCGAGTCCGCTTGCCGGGAGCACGGTGGGCGTCGCGTCTCCGTAGAGGTTCGGGCTGCCGCCGCTGGGCTCGCAGACGAAGATCGGGTGGGCGCCCTGCTCGACTTCGGTGGCGAAGTTCTGTGCAGCGGAGAACGTCGCCCGCGAGATCAGCACGACGATCCGCTCGGTCTTCGACAGCCTCACGAGGGCGTCGAGGAGCGGGCCGTAGGTCCCGTTGTCGCCCCCGGGGTTGTTGCGCAGGTCGACGACGACGCCGCGCACCGCCTTCGCCCGCGCCAGGCGCAGCAGCCTCATCGCGACCGCGAAGGTCGGGAGCGTCGTCAGGTTGTACGCCAGGTAGAGCAACCGTCCGCGGGCCAGCGTTCCGGGCCAGCGCGGGGTGGATGCGCTGCACGAGGTACGCAG
This sequence comes from uncultured Actinomycetes bacterium, assembly GCA_963719325.1. Taxonomy (GTDB): domain Bacteria; phylum Actinomycetota; class Thermoleophilia; order Gaiellales; family Gaiellaceae; genus DATBLE01. The sequence goes on along the minus strand of CAVRBW010000021.1, from coordinate 73,288 downwards.
GGGCGGCGGCATGGGGGAGCTCAGGCGGGACGAGCGGGTAGAAGAGATCCGGGAAGGCGGAGTTGTAGCGGGCAGCCGGCACGGGGACGAGCGTGGCGTCGAACCGCCTCCCGTCCCGCGCAAAGGTCCAGCGAACCGGGCCGACAGCGTCGATCAGACCGAGGCCGTGGAGCAGCTCGGCCGTGACCGCGTACATGGGCATGCGGGCCAGCAGGGTCGTGTCGTTGTCGTGTGGGGAGAGCGGACGGGCCGCCCGCTCGACCCGATCCCACGCGACGCCGGCGACGGATACGACGCGCGCGCCCACGAGGTCGTGGCCGCCGACCTGGGCGATCACGTAGGCGCCGTCCGGGAAGAGGTAGAGCCGCAGTGGGAAGACATGCAGGGTCCGCGCATGGCCCGGATCGAACGGGAAGATCCCGGTGTGGCCGTCACGCGCTCCGGGCAGGGCTGCGATGCGCATCAGCTCGACCGCCAACTGGTCGGGTGTAAGTGCGTCGGCACGCCGGGCCGCACGCTCGACGGCCACCTGAAATCGTGCCGAGGACAGGTCATGGAAGAGGTTCGGGTGGTCCTGCCGGAGATGCTGCGCAAGCAACCGCACGTCGGCGGCGGCGGGGCCCTCGACGCGAGCTGCCGCCTGGGCGCCGCAGACAGCGAGCAGCACGGCCGCTGCCGGAACGAGGAGGCGTCTCACCGGCGCCGGCGAAGCTTCGAGAGGGTGTCGTCGGCCCACCCGAGCGCAGCCCGCGTGCTCGCGTAGCCGTAGTCGAGCATCAGCCGGTGGTACCAGTCGTGCCCGCGTCCGCTGTTCTCCTCGTGGATCTCGTTGAAGACGGCGAGTCGGTCCCGGAGGTACCGCCGGTACGCCTCGACGTGCGCGATCAGTACCTCCCGGGTCATCAGAGCGCCGTAGAAGACGCGCAGGCGGAACGCGTCTACGTTCTCCGGCTCCACGGTCGTCAGCCAGACATCGAGCGCGCCCCGGCCGTCGCGGGTGATGCGGTAGAGCCGATTGTAGGGGCGATCGACCTGGACGACGGACTGGCTGCGGACGAGCCCGTCCAGCGCCAGGCGCGGGAGCACGGCGTAGAGCTGGCTCTTGGCCGGCGACCAGACGTGGCCGACGCTCTTCGCCGCGGCCTTGAGCAGCTCGTACCCGGAGCGCTCCCCCTCCGCAGAGAGCAGGCAGAGGACGCCGGCCTCGGTCAGGGTCAATGTGCTCGTTCTGAGCGGACTAGTCCGGATAGGACTATCCTACGAGCACGTCGACCGCGTCGCGCTCGGACTCGAAGACCGCCTCGATCACGTCGCCGAGATCCTCGCCGTCGGCCTGGAGCGGCAACGGCCGATCGCACGTGACCTGCACTCGATCGACATCGTGTGACGCGAGCACGCCCGCCGCCCCGGCGAGGCCCCGCCCGGCGGCGATCCGCGCCACGAGCCGCGCGGCCACCGACGGCCCGACGCGCTCGACGGCGCACACGTCGAGCCCGAGCTCGAAACGCGCTGCCGGCGAGAACCGAAACGGCAGCGGCCCCGCGTACGTGTAGACGGCATCGTTCGACACGAAGACGAGCGCGGCCCGGCCGAGACCCTCCACCTGGAGACGCGGCTCGTAGCCGCGTAGGAGTCGATGCCCCACGACACGCGCGTAGACGAGGTCGCCCGGCCGGCGACCGTCCCGCGCGCGGGTGTGCGTCTCCAGCTCCCGCACGGTCTCGGAGTCGACGCCGATCCCGGCGGCGAAGGCGAACCGGCGGTCGTTCACGCGCCCGAGCGAGATGCGACGCGGTCGAACCGCCTGGGCGGGATCGGCGGGCACCGACAGAGCGCGGGCCAGGACGTTCGTGTGCCCACCCCTGACGATCCCGAGCGGCTTGCCCGCCGGCAGTCCGTTCAGCACCTCGTTGACGACGCCGTCGCCGCCGAACACGAACACCGCCTCGCCGGCGGCCGCCGCCGCGAGCCCGGTCGCGTGGCCGGGACGCTCGGTGAGGAGCGTCTCGACCACGTCGAGCCGCCGCTCGACGGCGCGAACGCGCGCCTCCGTCACCCGGCTCGCGAACGGATTGACGAGGAGCGTGACGCGCACGCGCCGAGCATGCCACGCCGAGCGAGAGCGCCAAGGAGAGGCCCGCGGGGAGAACCGAGGTTCTCCCCGCGGGGAGGGAGGGGGCGACACGAAGCCGCCCTTGGCGGAGAGCTACTCCCGGCGCTCGGGCAAGAAGCTGAAGTTGGTCGCCGGACTATTCTTCGGCGAGCCGTCCGAGGTCGAAGCCCTTGAACTTCATCTCCTCGGCCGCCTCGGCCATCTGCTCGATCGCGTCGTTCTCGTCGAGCTCCTCGTCGAACCGCTCGACCGCGGCCGCGTCCGCCCTGCCGATCGCGGCGTGCAGGACGTCGAGGTCTTTCGCGTACGCCTCCATGCCCTGGGCGAGCTCCTCGTTCTCCTCCTCCACAACCTTCGGCGGCTCGCCGCCCTGGAGTCGATCGGCCGCTTCTCGCAGACGGGACTGCGCCGTCGCAACGCGTGCCGCCAGAGTCGATCCGGATGTGCCGCGGGTGGCCTCGAACGCCGCCTGGACATCTGCGTAGACGGCTCGGACTCGGTGCTCGTACGCCGGCTTCGAGAGCCGCTCCTGCCCTTCCCCTCGGAAGAGCAGGAGCCCACCGGCGACGAGCCCGACGAGAACGAGAGCGCCGGCGTAGGTGGCCACGCGACGGACTCCGCGGCGCTTGCTGAAGCGATCAGTGAACCTGGACATTGCCTCGGGTGAGCGTTCCGCTCCTGGAGTAGGAGCCGAACTGGACGGCGAACGTGTCGTTCGAGCCCGGCTCACCGTTGTCGACGACGTCGATCTCGAAGCTCTTCGGGGTCGCGTCGGTCTTGTTCCGGCCCAGACCCTTGATCGTGGCCCTGTGCTTGGCGTCGTTGCAGGAGACAGAGGTGATCTGCGTCGCCTCCATGTCGACGTCGGAGCCCGTGTCGCGGTAGGAGATGTGGCCCTTGAGGTTCGCGTGGGCATTGACGGTGAACTTGCCCTCGCCCGAGCCCGACGAGATCGCTCCGCCGCCCGTGACCTTGCACTCGCCGCTCGTCGGCGGTGGCGAGGTCGCACCGAGCAGGAAGTCGAACGCCGGCGTGTTGTCCATCGGGTAGAGGAACGTCTGCAGCGTCTGCAGCGGCGACAACGGGTTGCCGAGCGAGAACGCGGTCGCGTCGTAGAACCGCGACCCGGTCGTCGCTGCCGCCTCCGCAGGCCGCTGGCCGTTTCCGGTTGGCCCGCTCAGCGCGCGGAGCAGGAACCGCGGCACGCTGAGACGGATCCGGCCGGTGGACTGGTCGACGTCTCCCTGGATGGGCTGGTCGCCGGGGTAGAGGATGCACTTCTCCGACGCCGACGATCCCGGCCCGGCCGATGCGCACGGGGTCGCACCCGTCGTGAAGTCGTTGAACCCGAAGGTGAAGCCCTGCACGGGGTTCCAGCGGGCAGCCGCAGCCGCGTCCTGGTAGCCGTTGGTGAAGCGGAAGACCCAGAGCAGCGACAGCGAGCCCGTCCGGGTCAACGTGTTCGTCAGCTCGGTGTCGGAGAGGTCGGCCAGCTTCATCGTCACGGTGTAACCGCCGTCCTTGACCTGCGTGCCGTCCACGAGGTCGATTTCCGGGCCGACCGAGATGGACGTGAAGTCTCCCGCGGGCTCGTTCGTCGGGTTCGCGCTGAGCGGGAAGAGCGCCGAGTACGACGACAGCGCGTCACCGCTCGGGTCGGTCGACGACGTTCGCACGACCGGCCGCGTCGGCTTGGGCAGCGTGCTGCCGCCGTTCGACGGACCGCCGATCTGTGTCGCGACCATCGGGCTCGCAACGTGCCCGCCGGCCTCGTCCGGCTGCTTGTTCGTCCGGTCGAAGACGACCGACAGCTTCCTGGTCGTGGGGCTGTAGTCGATCGCGAAGAAGTCGGCCAGGGAGCGGTCGCCGGGCGGAACCGCCAGGTCGCAGCCGAGCCCGTTCAGGCAGATCGAGTCGTAGTGGAACGGGTGCGTCGTGGCCTTGACCTGGCTGAAGGCGGGCGAGCTCGTCAGCGCGTTCAGGGACTGGTTGACGTACACGTCCCAGGAGGCGTCGAACGTGCCGAGGTTCGGGTTTCCGTCGCTCTCGGTGCCGTAGAAGGCGACGGCCACGCGGCCGGGCGCAGGCCCCGCCGTCAGCCACGGAAAGACCGTGCTCCGGACGTTCCCGCGGTCGACCTGGACCGGCTTGGAGAACCCTGGGTTGCTCGTCGGCTCCGTCAGGTCGGCCGCCGGGTTGTTGCACTTGTGGACGTCGGCGGCCTTCAGGACGGTGAGGTACGTGTGGTAGCGCTGCTTCTCGCCGTAGGCGAGGTAGATGTTCCCGTCCCGGTCGTAGTCGGCCGTGACGAAGCCGGCCGCAGCCGCCGGTGCGACCGCCGCGCGACAGTTGAACCACGTGTCGCCCTTGTCGAAGGACACCGAGAGGTTGATGTCGTCACCGGCGTCGCCGGTCTTGTCCCAGCCGAAGAAGACGACGTCGTGAGCGGCGTCGTAGCGCATCGGCCCGGGGAACGTCGGGTTCGGCGCAGCCACGGGCGCGACCGGGCTGTACGTCAGTCCGCCGTCCGTCGAGCGCTGCACGACGACGTTCCGGGGCTCCTGCTGGTTGTAGCTGATCAGGACGGTCTGGTCGTCCACGAAGACGTTCCATTGACGGTCGGCGCCGCCGCCCTGGGTTGTGATCCCGGCAGCCTCCGGGCCGCCCGTGGTCAGGTTATGGCCGTTGTCGGGGGACGTCGAGGAGACGAAACCCGTGAGCGCGCCCAGCCCGCTGTATGCGTACTGGAACGTGCCCTGGCTGTTGCGCTTGGCGCCCGTGGCGAGGCCGCAGTCGCCACCGCCCCCGGATCCTTGCTGGCCGCGGGGCGGAGTGCCGAGCATGTGGAACTGGTCGCCCCCGTCGGTCGAGACCTGCGCATAGTCGGAGGCGTTCGAGAACCCGGTCGGCCCGCAGGTGTAGATGTTGCCGTCGCCGTCGACCTCCATCAGCGGCTCGGCCTCGTCCCGCTGGTTGTCGGCGGCCACCGCGGCGGAGAACTCGAGGCCCTGCGCGGGTGCCGCGGCGAGTGACGGCTCGGGGGAGACGGTCGTGATCTGCAGCTTGCCGCTGTATGCCTGGGGCTGCGCGTTGGCGAATCCGCACGCGATGATCCTGTAGGTGCCGGCTTTCGCGTTGGTCGCGGCCACGAGCTCGCTCGGGTCGCCTCCGTCGCTGGAGCCGAGCTCCGCGCCGTCGGGGTCGACCACCGTCAGGATCTCGTCGCTCGTGCTGCTGTCGGCGACCGGCGTCCAGCCGATCGTGAACGTGAACTGGGCGTCGAGGCTGTTGTAGACGCCGGCAGGCACGCTCACGGTGGACTGGTGCTCGTCCGTGAGCGCGGCCGGAACGTTGACGCAGTCACTCGTCGGGTCGGCAGCCGCCGGAATCGTCCCCGTCCACGTCACGGAGACGGTCTGACCGACGCTCGACGGAACGGTGATCGTGCTCGACGGCGGGCTCGACGCGGCCGCCATGCCCACGGCCAGCACGAGGCTCACGAGCGCGCCGAGAGCGAGGGTCGGGACCTTCCGACTCACTTGCATTCCTGGCCTCCTGGTGTCGCAGCTCCGAAGGTGATCTGTAACCACTTGCAGGGGTGTCAGTCTGGGCGAAGGCGTGAAGCTAGCACACCACTGCCAGGGGTGTCAATGCGAGCGAGGTACGGGGTTACGCGCTCTGGACGTCCGGGACGCCGCGCCGCTCGACCTGGTCGACGGTCAGACCCTGCGCCCAGACGGCTTCGAAGGCGACCTTGAGCACCTGCGCCAAGGACGGATGCTCGACGACGACGATCGTCAGCTCCGAGCTCCCCGCGACGGGATCCTGCATGCCGAACATGACGATCGTCTCGTCGATGATCACGAGCTTGAGCGGCAGCTCCTCGACGAAGCGGGCCTTCTCCCCTTCCTCGATGAACCGCCTGACCCCCGCGAAGAACGGCTCGTCGTCGACGACGGAGAACTCGTACACGCTGCGTGCCTTGCCGCTCCGCGCGAGCTCCAGGCCTTCGACGTTCTCCTGGGCGGGCCGCGCGTACGGAGGCTTGGTGAAGACCAGGATCTCCTTCTTCACCCCGGTCTGGAGCTCGGCGAAACGCTCGTTGATCGCGCGTGCGTCGCGCAGGACCTCGATGTATTCCAGCGGATCGGTTTCCCGCTGGCCCGCCGTGTACGCCGCGCTCAGCTCGTCCACGATCGCCTTCGCCGAGCGCTCGAGCCCGGCCAGCTGCTCACGGTGGTTGGCGAGCAGGCGCTCGAGCGCGACGTCGGGCGACGCCGCCGCGTACTTGACGACGCGACCTGGCCTCGAGGAAGCCAGCCCCTTCTTGACCAGCCCGGCGAGGACGTCGTAGATCCGCTGCCGCGGCACGCCGGCCAGGCGGGCCGCCTGTGCGGCGGTGAGCGAGTCTCGCCGCAGGAGGGCCAGGTACGCCCTCGACTCGTAGCTCGTCAGACCGAACGGTGTGAGCTCCGCGGGCATGTACCGACCCTAGACAACCACCTGTCGTGGTGTCAAAGGTTCGTCAGCGGCGAGGGCGTCGAGTACCCACGCATGCCGTCGACGAGCAACGCGAAGAAGCGATCCGCGAGCTCGTCCGTGTCCCGATCCGCCCGGAGCCACGTGTATGCCCAGTTCGCAGCCGAGAGCAGGAGCAGCGCCGCGACGCTCTCGTCGAGGTCGGCCCGGAGCTCGGACAGCTCGCGCCCTTCGCGGAAGAGGTCGCGGATCCGCTCCTCGTACCGTCGCCGCTCGCCGACGATCTCGTCCCGCCGCGCTCCCTCCAGGTAGCGCCACTCGCGGACGAAGACGGTCGCCATGTCGAGTTGCTCCGCGACCACGCGGAGGTGCGCGCGCAGCGCGAGCCGGATCTTCTCGGTCGCGGGCAGGTCGTCGGGGATCGCGTCCAGTCCGGCGTGGAACGCGGCCGCTCCGTCCCGCATCGTCTCGTAGAGGAGGTCCTCCTTCGAGGCGATGTGCGCGTAGAGCGAGCCCTTCTGAACGCCCAGCGCCCGCGCGATGTCGCCGATCGAGGTGCCGTGGTAGCCCTTTTGCGCGAAGAGCTTCGCGGCCTCGCGGGTTACCTCCGAGCGGCGAGCGGACATGGTACGGTCAGACTAACGATCGTTCGGTAGGAGGCGCCGTGGACGAGCAGCAGTTCCTCGAGTACGTGCAGGACGGCGGACAGGTCGAGGTCGACGACTGGATGCCCGAGGAGTACCGGGCCCGGTTGATCAAGTTCATCGAGATGCACGGCAACTCCGAGCTGATGGGCGTCCTGCCCGAGCGCGAGTGGATCCTGCGCGCTCCGACGCTTCAGCGCAAGCTCGCGCTGACCGCGAAGGTCCAGGACGAGGTCGGCCACTCGCAGCTGATCTATCGCGTGGTCGAGGATCTCGGCAAGCCGCGCGAGCAGTGCCTCGCGGATCTCGTCTCGGGCAAGTCGAAGTTCCACAACGTCTTCCACTACCCGACGAAGACGTGGGGCGACGTCGGGGTGATCGCCTGGCTCGTCGACGCGGCGGCGATCATCTCCCAGAAGGCGCTGCTCAGGTGCTCGTACGCGCCGTACGCGCGGATCATGAAGAAGATCTGCTGGGAGGAGTCGTTCCACATCCTCCACGGCCGCGACGTCGTCCTGACGATGATGAACGGGGCCGACGAGCAGAGAGAGCTCGTGCAGGAGGCGCTCGATCGCTGGTGGCCGCCGCTGATGATGTTCCACGGGAATCCGATCCCGCCCGAGGACGACCCGGTGGTCCAGTGGCGGATCAAGACCCAGGGCAACGAGGAGGCGCGGCAGCAGTTCCTCGACGGCTACGTCCCGCAGATCTGGGAGCTCGGCCTGACCGTTCCCGACCCGAAGCTCCGCCGGCGCGACGACGGCGTCTGGGAGTACACGGAGCCCGACTGGGAGGAGCTCAAGCACGTCGTCACCGGGCACGGCCCGAAGACGGCGGAGCGGCTCGAGTTCCGCCGCCTGACGCGGGCCGAGACCGAGTGGGTGCGTGGCGTCATGCTGGCCGAAGCGGCGTGAATACGCCGCAGTGGAGGGGGCGGGGGGGAACCGGGAGGTTCCCCCATGGGCATCGGCCTCTAGAAGAAGGGGGCCCGTGGGGGAAACATGGTTTCCCCCACGGGAGCGAGCCGAGGGCGAGCGACGCGGCGTGATCTACGAGGTCTTCCGCCGGGACCGAAAGGGCGCGGCGTTCGAGCACGCCGGCTCGGTCGCCGCGCCGGACGACGTCTTCGCCCGGGCGTACGCGCACGAGCAGTACGGCCGGCGGGGCGAGTCGGTCGCGCTCTGGGTCGTCCCGCGCGGCTCGATCCTCGAGGTCGAGGACTTCGTGGACGAGCTGAACAAGAACTACCACCGTGTCGACGGCTACTCGCTGAAGGCAAAGCTGAGGGAGGCACGTGAACGAGCAGGAACGACACCTTCTCCTGGCGATCGCTGACGACGAGCTCGTCCTCGGCTGGTGCGACTCGGAGTGGACGGGGATCGCGCCCATGCTCGAGGAGGACGTCGCCTTCTCGTCGATCGCGCAGAACGAGATCGGACACGCGAGGGCGCTCTACCAGCTGCTGAGCGACGATCCGGACGCGCTCGCGTTCGACCGCGCGCCCGAGGAGTATCTGTGCGCGCCGCTCGTCGAGCGCCGCTTCGTCCCGGACTGGGCGCGGACGATCGCGCGGCGCGTGCTCTACGAGGCCCTCGACGAGCTGCGGCTGCAGCGGCTGAGGGCATCTTCGAACGAGTCGGTCGCCGGCCTCGCGGCGAAGATCGACCGCGAGGAGGCGTACCACCGGCTGCATGCCGAGATGTGGCACGAGCGCCTACGCGGAGAGACGCGCTTCCGAGAGGCCGTGGAAGAGCTCTGGCCCGACACAGTCGCCATGGCCGATCCGGACGACCGAGAGGCGCTCAGCGCACTGTTCAAGCTGAAACTTCCAAGTAACAGTCTGTTACAAGGCAAGCGCGGGTCGCACGTCGAAGACTGGGCCGCGCTCTGGGACGAGATGACGACGGTGCGGCGATCGGTGCCGGGCGCGACATGGTGACCGCCGACGCCGTCTGGGAGGCGCTCGGCGAGGTCGAGGATCCAGAGATCCCCGTGATCTCGATCGTCGATCTGGGGGTGGTCCGCGACGTGCGGATCGACGGCGACCGCGTTCACGTCGAGTTCACGCCGACCTTCCTCGGCTGCCCGGCGCTCGAGGTGATGCGCGACCGGATGGCGGAGAAGATCGAGGAGCTCGGCGCCGAGGCGAAGGTCGAGGTCGTGCTCGACGACTCGTGGTCGACCGACCGGATCACGCCGGAGGGGCGCGAGAAGCTTCGACTCGCCGGCTTCGCTCCGCCCGCGCCGCGAGAGGCGGAGGCGCCGAAGCTCGTGCAGCTGCAGAGCACCGCCTTCCGCTGTCCCTACTGCGGCTCGACCGAGACGAAGCTGGAGAACATCTTCGGCCCGACTCCGTGCCGGTCGATCCGGTACTGCTCGAGCTGCCGCCAGCCGTTCGAGCAGTTCAAGACGATCTAGCCGGCGGACGCCGGCATCGTCTAGCGTTCCCCGCACGGTGTCGCCGAGTGGAGAGGCTCATGGCTGGCCTGTCAAGCCGTTCAACCGGCAGCATCCCGTCCGCGGCCTCTTGGGGGATCCGAGGATCGGGGGTCGCGGTGGCAAGTCGTTTCATTTCGGGGTCGATGTCTCCGCCCTCGACGGAACGGCCGTCTATGCGGTGAAGGGCGGCCGCGTCTCGATCACCGGCCAGAACATCGCCGTGGTCGAGGCGGAGGGCGAGCGGGAGCACTCCTACTGGCACGTCGTTCCCGCTGTCCGGAGCGGCGCACGTGTCCGGCGGGGAGCGCTGCTCGGTCACATCGCGAGGGGCTGGGGGCACGTGCATCTCGCCGAGCGGCGGGGAGACGCGTACTGGAATCCGCTGCGGCCCGGCGCGCTGACGCCGTACGAGGACTACGGCGCGCCGGTCGTGTCCCGGATCGTCCTCTCGCGTAACTACCAGGCGCTGTACGGACGCGTCGACCTGGTTGTCGAGACGTTCGACCACCCGCCGCTGTCGGCTCCCCAGCCGGCCTGGCACGGAATGCCGGTGACACCGGCGCTCGTGCGCTGGCGCCTCGTCCGCAACGCCCGTGCGTTCGTGCCCTGGCGGGTCGTCTTCGACTTCCGCACCTCGTTCGTGCCGAAGATCGCGGGCAAGCCGGCGAGCGACGTCCACTTCGACACCGTCTATGCGCCGGGCACCCGCCAGAATCACCCGAACGCGCCTGGTCTCTTCCGCATCTGGCTGGCCCGCGGGTTCGACACGCGCGCGCTCCCGGACGGCGACTACCGCTTGGACGTGGAAGCAGCCGACATTCGCGGCAACGCGTCACGCCGCCACCTCGTCGTCACCCTCGTCAACCAGGCGCGGACCGTCTGATGCCACCCCCGACTCCCCTCGACGTCCTCGTTCCGACGATCCCCGTCCACCACCAGTGGCCGCATCCGCGCACGCGGCCCTACACCGTTCCGTACCGAGCGTGGGACGACAAGACGGTGCGCGAAGCGGTGATCGTCCTGCCGAGCGGCTGGGGCCCCGCGCACCAGCCGCATCCGCTGCCGCTCGTGATCTCACCCCACGGGCGGAACAACTTCGGCTGGGGAAACGCCGCCCACTACTGGCAGGACCTCCCCGCGGACGGACCGTTCGCGCTCGTCTCCCCGGATGGACTCAGCCGCGCCCACGACAAGGCAAGCGATCCGCTCGACCAGCCGCCGTCCGATCCGAGCCTCTTCACCTACGGCTACCGCCGCTGGATGGACGATCTCGCAAGGATGCCCAAGATCGTCCAGGAGACGCTCCCCTGGCTGCAGATCGATCTCGAGCGGATCTACGTCTTGGGAAGCAGCATGGGCGGGCAGGAGACGCTGCTACTCGCAGCGCGGTATCCCGGACCGCTCTCGGGCGGGACCGGCAGGCTTGCAGGCGCGGCCGCCTTCGACTCCACCTGTGACGTCGCCGTCCAGTGCGGGTATCTCACGCGGCTTGCGCCCGCGCACGGCGCCAACCCACCCGGTGTCGCAGCCCGGATGATCGAGGAGATCAACGCGAGGCCGGCGAACGTCCGCGGGTTCCGCCAGGCCGCCACCTTCTACAACGCGAAGCTCGCGAAGCACATGACGATCGGCCAGCTCCTGAACGAGCTCCCACGCAAGCAGTCGCTCTGGGACGAGCGGAGCCCGCTCCACTACGTCGCCAAGCTCGCCCATCTGCCGTTCCCGCTCCGGCTCTACTGGAGCAGCCATGACACGGTCGTCGGGAACCAGGGACGCGACCAGACGGGCAAGCTCTACAAGCTGATCAAGGCGGCGAACGCCTCCGCCGACGTCAAGCAGGTGAAGGGCCTCTGGGCGCATTCGTGTGAGTTCGTCCCCGGCGATTGCCTCAGCGACGCGCTGCGTGCGTTCAAGCTGATCGCGTAGGCACCGGCAGCCGGCCCACCGACGTTCCCGACTGGGCGTGAGACGCGGTCAGTTGCGGATCGTGACGTCTGTGCTGGCCGTGGCGATGTTGCCGGCGACATCCCAGGCGCGGATGCGCAGCCGGTAGCGTCCATTCGGCAGGCGGGTCGTGTCCCAGTACGGACGCGGGAAGAGGCGGAACCAGTACACGCCGTCGCAGTGGACCGTGCGGTGCAGGTCCATGCAGGCGTTGGCGGGCAGGTTCTGGTCGGTGCCCGGAGCGAAATGCTGGCCGGCGGGAGTCTCGAGAGAGCGCTCGGCGCGGAAGACGTCGCGGTCGTGGACGGTGCCGCCGCCGGGGAGCTCGGTGACGGTGATCGCGAGCCGGAACGGATGATGCGGCGCAGCCAGCCAGGGCAGCTCGGCGAACCAGCCGATGAACGACTGCGGGTCGTCGAGGCGCACGCGCACGTCGACGGTTCCGGACAGCCGCGTCTTGTCGAGCCGCTTCCCGGCCTGGGGCAGCCGCGCGACGTTTGCCGTGCGACGCGTCCAGGCCGGCGCGGCCGGCGTGTAATACCGGATCTCGTGGATCTCCGGCGGCGCATCGTCGAGATAGGGCCGGATCTTTCCCTCCCGCCTCAGCGGGTTCACGAGGATGCGGCCGCCGCCGGGGAGAAAGATCCACTCGCCAACGTGGACATGCCAGGTGCCCTGCCACGTCCAGCCGATCGGCTCGCCCGGCTCGACCCGCTGCCCGACCCGGACGAGCGCGTCGACGTGCTCGTAGCGGAAATGGCCGACATCGACGAGCCCACGCTCGCCTCGCGGCGTCGCAGCGCGCACCTCACCGCCCTCGATCGCGCACACCCGATGCGTGCGACCGGCCGGCGCATCCGGCGCCGGGCGATCGTCGCGCACGGCGATATCGACGCCGTCGTGGTAGATCGCCCCCAGCTCGGGATCCGGCCGCGGGTCCATGAACGCGCCACGGATCGGATGAGGCTGATCAAGCGGAGCGACCGGCCAGCCGCGATAGGCGTCGTTGTAGGTTTGGGCGACATCGAGCTTGCCGGGCACGGCTGCCACGCCGGCACTCTGGCAGACAACGTCACGCTCGCGCGTGGACGGATCGACGCCTGCGCGAGCACGCCCAGAGCTGCCGGCGTCTTACTCCGGCGAGCCGGCGGATCCGAACAGCCCGATCAGCCGCCCGGCGTACCAGTCCTCCCAGGCCTCGTTCGGATGATCGGCCGTGTAGTCGCGGTCGAGTTGGACGAGCGCGTGGACAAGGTGGCTCCGCACCGGCCGTGACCCGAGCAGCTCGGGCAGCTCCGACAAGTGCAGCAGCCAATCGGCATACCACGAGGCCCAGTCCGGATCGTCGCCGTCCACGATCCGGTAGACGACGTGATGGGTCTCGGCCGCCTCGCGGAGGAGGGCGCTGACCCGCCCGTTTCGTTCGGGATCGGCCATTCCGTCCGACTATCGCAGATCGAAAGGGCGGGGCCGACCGCCCGCTAACGCAGCAGGAAGCCCTCGCCCAGCTCGTCGTCCGGCTCGAGGACGAACTCGTGCCGGCCGGTCAGGTGGGCGCTTCCCTCCACCTCGGTGATGACCCCGCCGTCGACCTCCTCGACGACGCGACCCACGAACTCGCTGCCGACGACGCTGCGGTGGAGAAGGGAGTCGCCGACGCGGAGGCGACCTTCTGCGTGCAGGAGCGCGAGTCGCGCCGAGGTGCCGCTCCCGCACGGCGAGCGATCGACCTCGCCGTCTGCGAAGACCGCGACGTTCCGCTGGGCGAGCGGGTTCTCGCCCTGTTCCTGCCAGAAGATCACCCCGTACACGTCGCGGAGCTCCGACTCGGCGGGATGGACGATCTCGTGCGCCTGCTCGAGCTCCGCCTTGATCGCGCGGCCGAGCTCGATCAGACGGGGAAGGTCCGTCGCGACCACGCGCTCCTCCAGCGACGCGTAGAAGGCGCCGCCGAAGGCGACGTCCACGGAGCGTCCTGCCGCTTCGAGTCCCCTGGCGTGCACGAATGCGGGGACGTTGCGGAAACGAACCGAGACCACGTTCCCGTCCTCGACCCGAGCCACCGTCGCGAGCCGTCCGGACGGAACGTCGACGACGACGTCGACCTCGTCGCCCTCGGCCTCGATTCGCCCGCTCTCGATCGCCCAGGTGACGAGCGCGATCGTCCCGTGCCCGCACGCGGTCGAGTAGCCGGCGTTGTGGAAGAAGACGACGCCGAGGTCGGCACCGTCGTCCTGGGGCTCGGTGACGAAGCATCCGTACATGTCGGCGTGCCCGCGTGGCTCGTAGACCAGCAGGCGGCGGACGTCGTCGAGGTACTCGGCCGCCCAGCGCCGGCGGTCGAGGACCGTCCGCCCTTGGAGCGGCGGGACACCGCCTGTGACGATCCGGAACGGCTCGCCACCGGTGTGGTAGTCGACCGCCGAGATCACGAACCGGTGAAGCGCGGCGGCCGCTTCTCGAGGAAGGCGGACACACCCTCCTTGAAGTCCTCGGTCTGCGTCGCCGCGGTTTGCAGCTCCGCCTCGAGCGCGAGCTGCTCCTCGAGGGTCGCCGTCGCCGCGTTGTCGAACAGCCGCTTCGACAAGCCGATCCCCCGCGTCGGGGCGGCCGCGTACGCAGCGGCGAGCTCCGCTGCACGCCCGAGCACCTTGTCCGCCTCCACGACCTCGTCGACGAGCCCCCAGGCGTGTGCCTCGGCGGCGGTCAGCCTCCGGTTCGTCGTCATCCACGTGAATGCGCGCGCCGGGCCAAGCAGACGCGCGATGAAGTACGACCCGCCCGAGTCGGGCACGAGGCCGATGCCGATGAACCCGGGCACGAACGCCGCGTTGTCGGCTGCCAGCCGGTAGTCGCAGACACAGGCGAGCGAGAGGCCGGCGCCGGCGACCGGGCCGTTGATCGCGGCGATCACCGGTTTCTCGAGGCCGCGAATGGCCCTGACGTTCGGATGGTAGGTCGCCTCGAGGTGCTCCCCCAGATCGTGGTCGCGATCGAGCTCGCGGAACTCGCTCAGGTCCTGGCCGGCGCAGAAGCCGCGGCCTGCGCCCGTGATCACCACAGCCCGGACCTCGGCGGCGGCCGCTTCTTCGAGCGCCGCGCGCAACGCGGCGTGCATGGAGGTGGTGAACGCGTTGTACGACTCGGGCCGGTTGAGCGTGATCGTCAGGACAGCGCCATCGCGGGACGTGTCGACGTCGGCCACGGCGCGGAGCCTAGACCATCGCGTGACTGGTATCACTGAGTCATGGGAGCCTTGAAGCTCGTCGCGCTGCAGGAAGAAGATCCGCTCGACGCCTACTCGCGCGTCGTCACCGAGGTTGCCCGCCGGCTTTCGCCCTCGGTTGCGAACCTGCGTGTGTCCCGGCGAGCCGGCGGGGGGCGGCGAATCGACGGCGGCGGCAGCGGCGTCGTGATCACGCCCGACGGCTTCGTCCTCACGTCCGCGCACGTGGTCGCGGGGACCAGCCGCGGCGTGGCCTCGTTCGTCGACGGACGGGAGCTGACCGTCGAGGTGGTCGGCGCGGACCCGCTCTCCGACCTCGCAGTGCTGCGCACCGAGTCGAACGGTCTCACCGCCGCCGAGCTCGGCGACGCGGGGGCGCTCCAGGTCGGACAGCTCGTCGTCGCGATCGGCAATCCGAACGGATTCGCCGGCTCGGTGACCGCAGGCGTCGTCTCGCACCTCGGCCGCTCGCTCCCGACGCGCTCCGGCTCGGCGACCCGCATCGTCGAGAACGTGATCCAGACCGACGCGGCGCTCAACCCCGGCAACTCGGGCGGCGCCCTCGCAGACGGCAACGGCCGCGTCGTCGGAATCAACACCGCGGTTGCCGGCGTGGGCCTCGGCCTCGCCGTGCCGATCAACACGACCACGCGGAAGATCGTCGGCGCCCTGATGACCGAGGGTCGCTTCCGCCGCGCCTACATCGGTGTCGCCTTCGGGCCGCGCCCGCTTCCTCCGCGGCTCGCAGCCTCGCTCGGGCGCCGCACGGGCATCGAGGTCGTACAGGTCGTCGAGGGAAGCCCCGCGGCTCGCGCGGGCCTGCGCGCCGAGGACGTGATCGTCGAGCTCGACCGCCAGCCGGTCACCGGGACGGACGACCTCCAGCGACTGATGGCGGGCGAGGTGATCGGCCGTTCCGTCGTCGCCCGCCTCTTTCGCCATGGCAGCGAGCTCGAAGTCGAGCTGGTCCCGGACGAGCTGACCGACTGATGCGTCCGATCTCGGAGAGCACGGTGCTGGTGACGGGCGCGACCGACGGGCTCGGGAAAGCGGTCGCCGCGGAGCTGGCACGCCGCGGCGCGACGGTGCTCGTGCACGGCCGCGACGAGCGCCGCGGCGCGCAGACGATCGAGGACATCCGAGCGGAGACGGGGAGCGAGAAGCTCGCCTGGTATCGAGCCGACCTCGCGTCGCTGGCGGAGACGCGCGCGCTGGCCGAACGGGTCGGCGCCGAGCAGGAGCGCCTCGACGTGCTCGTCAACAACGCCGGCATCGGCTTCGGCGAACGAGAAGAAAGCGCGGACGGCTACGAGCTGCGCCTCGCCGTCAACTACCTCGCGCCGTTCCTGCTCAGCCGGCTCCTCCGGCCGCTCCTCGTCTCGTCTGCACCCGCGCGGATCGTCAACGTGGCGTCGATCGGCCAGGCGCCGATCGATTTCGACGACGTGATGCTCGAGCACGGGTACGACGGCGTGCGGGCGTACTGCCAGAGCAAGCTCGCGCTCGTCATGCTCACCCTCGACCTGGCGGACGAGCTGGACGGCACGGGCGTGAGCGCAACCTGCCTGCACCCGGGGACGTACATGCCGACCAAGATGGTGGTCGACGCGGGCATCCAGCCGGTCGATTCCCTCGAGAGCGGAGTCGAGGCGACGACGAGGCTGATCGCCGACCCCGAGCTCGACGGAGTCAGCGGCCGCTACTTCGACCGGCTGACCGAGTCGCGCGCCGATTCGCAGGCGTACGACAAGGATGCCCGGACCAGGCTTCGCGAGCTGAGCGAGCGGCTCGTCGGGGTTGCGGCCGCTCGCTAGCGGCGCGCAAACGCCCGGAAAGCGAGCGCGGCGATCGCCAGACCGATGGCGATCCAAACCGGATCGACGGCGGGCTTCCAGGTGACCTCGCCGTCCTTGATCACGTAGGCGCCGACCGGCCTGGCCCGCAGGCCGAAGCCGCCGCCGCCGTTGTTCTCCGAGTCGCCGCCTCCCCCGCCTCCACCGCCGACGGACGCCGCCGGTACGAGGACGAGGCCGTCGTGCTCGATCGGCTCTCCGAAGACGCGGCGCACGGAGATCGCGTCCCGCGCCCCGGTCAACAGCTCCTCTACGTTCATCGCCTACTCCTTTCGCCGTTCGAGGAATCCTCGCACGCCCTCCGCCGCCTCCTCGCTCAGCATCGAGAGCGCGAGCCAGTCGCGCGCGTGGCCGATCGTTCCGTGCCACGCGAGGTCGCGCCAGAAGTCGAGTTGCTGCTTCGCGTAGCGCGTCATCAACGGCAGGCGGTCGGCCAGCTTGCCGACGAGCTCGTCGACCGCCGCGTCGAGCTCCGCGGCCGGGACGGCGCGGTTGACCAGCCCCCACTCGACCGCCTTCGCGGCCGGGATCTCCTCGCAGAGGAGGAGGATCTCGCGCGCACGGCGGTCGCCGACGAGGAGCGGCAGCCACTGGGACGCCCCGGCCGACGGCACCGAGCCGTGCTGGAGGCCGACGTGGCGGATGAAGGCGTCGTCGACCATCACGGCGAGGTCGCAGGCCATCTGCAGCTCGTTCCCGCCGCCGACGCAGATGCCGTTGATGCGCGCGAGCGTCGGCTTGCCGGTCCGGCGGAGCGCCGTCACCCCCGCGTCCATCGCGCCGAACCACTTCCAGTACTCGCGCTGATCCCCGACGTACCCCTCCTCCGCCCAGGAGCGCAGGTTGGCGCCGACGCAGAAACCGCGTCCGGCGCCCGTCAGGACGACGACTCGGACCTCGTCGTCCCACGATGCGTCCTCGCACGCACGCGCGAGCTCGCGGAGCATCAGGAAGTCGAAGGCGTTCAGGACCTCGGGCCGATTCAGCGTGATCGTCGCCCGCGGCGGAGCCTTCTCGTAGAGGATCGCCTCGAAGCCGAGCTCGGCCGGCGAGCGAGGGGTCGGCCTGGACGGCTCGGTCACTCGACGGAGGCGAGGTAGACGCTGTGCGGGACGCCCATCTCTGCGGCATCCTTGCCCGTCGCCCGGAACTCCTCGACGTCGGCGACCGCCTTGAACGAGTCCATGTCCGGGAACTCGAACTCCGCGTAGTAGTGGAGCTCGGGCGCACCGTGCAGCGTGCGCAGGACGCGGCCGTGCCGGTACGTCGCGCCGGGGACGCGCCGGCACAGCTCCGCGTGCCGCTCGTAGCGCTCCGGGTCGGGCGCACTCTCGTAGACGACGAAGACGCGAACCACCGGCACACCCCCATTCGGCTCGATGACGGCCGCAGCCTATGACAACCACCTGCACACCGCACGGTCACCGCGCCTACCAGGCGCGGGCAGCGACGCTGAGACGGACTGCTGTCGAAGACGAAGGGGTCAGATGGACGCGATGCAAACGATGGTGCTGCGAGCACTACGGCTACCGGCAGGGCCCAGTTGCCGTCGCTGCAGCCAGCCGATCGACCGCTCGGACCACTTCGGTCTCAGCGAGCGCGTCTGCGGGCCGTGCCGCGGCGAGCGGCGGGGTCGCCCGGTGCGCCGGCCGCAGCGCTAGATGGTTGATCGGTAATTGCCGTCGATGCGGGGATGGCTGAGACCAAGCCGGGGACGCCGCCCGTCCGAGTTCGTATCGGAAATACGGGTGAGGACGGGCGGCGCCAGCCGGCGCCGTGTCTCAGCCACCAGCCGCGCGGCGGGGAATTACCGATCAACCATCTACAGAGCGATGTCGTCGGGGCGCACCGGCACCCGCGCAAGCTCCTTGCCGGTTGCGTCCCGCAGCGCTGAGGCGAACGCAGCGGTGGAGACGACGGCCGGAGGCTCCCCGACGCCCTTCAACCCGTAGGGGGCGTCCGGCTCGGGGTCCTCGACGAGCTCGGCGACCACGGGCGGCATGTCGAGCGCGGTCGGGATCAGGTAGTCGGTGAAGCTGGCATTGGCGATCAGGCCGTCGCGGGTCTGGATCTCCTCCATCAACGCAAGGCCCAGCCCTTGCGCGGTTCCACCTTCGATCTGGCCGTGGACCGCCTGCGGGTTGACCGCCTTGCCCACGTCCTGAGCGGCGCCGACCCACACGGCGCGGGTGAGCCCGAGCTCGACGTCGACCTCGACGACGACGCGCATCGCCGCCACCGCGAGCGCCACGTGCGAACGCTCGCCGGTCGTCTGCCCCGTCTCCGGGTCGAGCGGCCAGGTGCGCGGGTGGTGGTACACCCGCTCGACGTCGACCTCGAGCTCGCCGGTTCTCTCCCGCTCCTCGAGCGCGGCACGGCAGGCAAGCTGGACCGCCCCCGACGCCATGTAGGTGAGCCGCGAGGCCGACGACGACCCTGCCGACTCGACGGCTGCGGTGCCGGCCTCTGCGAGGACGACGTCGTCGAAGCCGAGCTCGGTGCGGGCGACCTGGAGGATCACGCCCGAGACTCCCTGCCCGACCTCGGCGGCGGCGCAGTGGACCTCCGCCGAGCCTTCGCCGAGGACGACGCGCGCCGCGCACGAGTCGTCGAAGCCCTCGGAGTAGCAGATGTTCTTGAAGCCCACCGCGAAGCCGACGCCACGGTGGACGCCCTCGCCACGGGTCGTGTTGCCGGCTCCGCCCGGGAGGCGAATCGGGTCGCGCGGCAGCTCCTCCGGCTCCGGAACGGGCAGCGCGGCAGCCCGGCGGATCACCTCGGCCGCCGGAAGCGAGCCGCGAATCACCTGGCCCGTCGGGAGGGTGTCGCCCGGAGCAAGGGCGTTCAGCAGGCGCAGCTCGACGGGATCGATCCCGATCGCAGCGGCGAGCTTGTCCATCTGCGCCTCGGCCGCGAAGCAGGTCTGGACCGCGCCGAACCCGCGCATCGCCCCACACGGCGGGTTGTTGGTGTAGACGGAGGTGGACTCGATCAGTGCGTTCGGTACCTCGTACGGCCCGCAGGCGAACGACGCGGCGTTGGAGGTGACTGCCGTCGAGGAGGACGCGTACGCACCGCCGTCGAGGAGGATCCCCATCCGCACGCAGACGAGCCGACCCTCCCTGGTGGCACGGTGCTCGGCCCGGATCTTCGCCGGGTGGCGGTGGACGTGGCCGACGAACGACTCCTCCCGGTCGTAGACGAGCTTGACCGGTCGCTGCGCGTGCAAGGCGAGCATCGCGCCGTGGATCTGCATCGACAGGTCCTCGCGTCCTCCGAAGGCACCTCCGACCCCGGAGAGGTGGATGCGGACCTGCTCGGGCCGAAGTCCCAGGCAGGGCGCGACCTGGTCGCGGTCGACGTGAAGCCACTGGGTGGCGACGTAGATGTCGACACCGCCCTCGCCGTCCGGAACGGCGAGCCCCGACTCGGGACCGAGGAACGCCTGGTCCTGGATGCCGAGCTCGTAGACGCCCTCGACCATGACGTCGCCCTGGGCTTCCGGATCGCCGTGGACGATGACAATGTGCCGGACGACGTTCGGACGCGGATCGTCACGGTAGCCGCGGCCCATCGTCGGCCGGTCCGGATGCAGCGGCTCCTGCTCGGTCGCGCGTTCCGGGTCGACGACGAGCTCGAGCGGCTCGTACTCCACGACCACCTTCTCCGCAGCTCGACGCGCCTGCTCGGGGTGCTCGGCGGCGACGAGCACGACCGGCTCGCCGAAGTAGCGGACTCGATCGATCGCCAGCACCGGCTGATCGGGAAACTCGAGGCCGTAGGTCTTCGCCCCCGGAACGTCCTCGTGCGTCAACACCGCGTGGACGCCGGGCTCGGTCAGCGCCTTGGAGATGTCGACCGAGACGATTCTGGCGTGAGCGTGCGGGCTGCGGACGGTGCGTCCCCAGAGCATTCCCGCCGTCCAGAGGTCGCTCGCATACGCGAACTGGCCGCTGGTCTTGGGGATCCCGTCCGCCCTGCGGACGCTCTCGCCGATGCTGCCGACCTCGAGCGATCGGGATAGCTTCGTCGTCAACGGCAGCCCCGGACGCCGAAGGCGAGCACGCGCTGGAGCGGCCGGGGCCGGCCTCGCACCCAGACCTGGATCCGCCGACATCCCGGCCCGTCGACCAGGAAGCCGCCGGCCCAGGCCGTGTAGTCGCCGACGCGGCCCCGGTACGAGAACGCGCGCGCCGACCGCGCGCAGGGGGCGAACACGGCCGCTGGACCGCTACCGCCCGCCCACGCGAGCCGGAGATGAGCCCGGTCGGGCGGAGCGACGGCGACGGTGACGGGAGCTCCGGCCGCGACCACGGGCACTGCCTTGATCGTCGCCCAGCGCCGGCCCGGCCTCGGCGTCAGCTCCTTCCTCGAGGCGGTCGCGAAGCGCTCGAGCCCCGTGAACCGGATCGGTCCGATCTCGACGTCGCTCGGGAGCGATTCGGAGATCGGCCGGCCACCCTCGATCCGGCCCGCGCAGCCGAGGACCGGGGCCGAGGGCGGCGTGGCAAACGCAACACCGAGGATCAACAACGCGATCACGGCCGGCCCGCAGCGAGCCGCACGGCGTCGAAGATCTTCTGGTAGCCGGTGCAGCGGCAGAGGTTGCCCGAGAGCGCCTCTCGGATCTCGTCGTCGCTGGGATCCGGGGTCCGCGCGAGCAGGTCGGTGGTCGCGACGACGAGGCCCGGCGTGCAGAAGCCGCACTGGACGGCACCGGCCTCGACGAACGCCTCCTGCACCGGGTGCAGAGAGCCGTCTTCGCCGAGCCCTTCGACCGTCACGACCTGGTGGCCGTCAGCCTGCGCGGCCAGGACGAGGCAGGCGCAGACGAGCGTGCCGTCGAGGAGCACGGAGCACGATCCGCACTCGCCCTGCTCGCAGGCGTTCTTCGACCCGGGTAGCCCGAGCCGCTCGCGGAGCGCGAAGAGCAGGCTCTCTCCGGCCCACACGTCGGCCTCGCGAGGCTCGCCGTTGACGGTCAGCTCGATCCTCATGGGCCGGCTCCTGGCCCATGCGAGGGGAGGGGTCCGAGGCGCGAGCTGAAGGCGAGCGACCTCATGCCAGACACCGGTCGAGCGCACGGCGGGCGAGCACGCCGAGCGCGTGGCTTCGATAGGCGGCGGTTCCGCGCACGTCGTCGATCGGCGAGGCGGCGGCGATGACACGCTCCGGGAGCGAGCCCGCGTCCTCGAGCTGGCAAGAGACGAACCCGGCGACCGGTCCGGCCGAGCCGAACGACGCCCTCAGCTCGCCCCGCTCGCGGTCGACGGCCAGTGCGAGCGAGCACACGGCGATCACCATCGCATTCCGCGGCCCGACCTTCATGAACGTCTGCGCAGCGCCGGACGGGTCGACCCGGACCGCCGTGATCAGCTCGTCCGGCTCGGCGGCGTTCCGCTTCGGTCCGACGAGGAACGCCCGCAGCGGAAGCGTGCGGACACCGCGCGAGCTGGCGAGCTCGACCAACGCGTTCTCGACGAGGAGCGGCGGCAGCGCGTCGCCGGCGGGCGAGGCGGTCCCGAGGTTGCCGCCGATCGTCCCGCGGTTGCGGATCTGCGGCGAGCCGACCGTGCGCGACGCCTGGGCAAGCGCGGGGAGGAGCTCGGCGAGCGGCGGCTGCATCGCCTGCTCGTACGTGAGCCCCGCCCCGAGCCTCAGCGATCCGTTCTCGCGCGACCAGCCGCGGAGCTCCGCAACCTCGTTCAGGTTCAGGAGCACCTCGGGCCGCCTGCGGTCGAAGTTCAGCTCGACCATCACGTCTGTGCCGCCCTGGATCGCCACGGCGTCGGGGTGGTCGGCCTTCACGTGAAGTGCCTCTTCGAGACTCCGGGGACTGACGACCTCCACTGGGAGCTCCTACCGTTCCTCGCGCACGTACGGTAGCCCCAGGCTACCCGGCGCCCCGAGCCGTCGGCGGGCGAACCCCGTGGACACGAGCAGGAGGACGACCACCGTCATCACGTACGGCAGCGCCTGGAAGAGCTCGGGGGCAACCGTGACGCCGCGTCCCTGGAGCAGGAACGGGAGATACGCGAACGCTCCGAACAGGTATGCACCCGCCAGGAGCAGGTCCGGCCGCCAGAAGGCGAAGATGACGAGCGCGATCGCGATCCAACCCGCCCCGCCCTCGATCATCTCGTCGCCGGGGACCCACTGGGGCGTGATCGCGAGGCTGAAGCAGGCGCCGCCGACGCCGGCGAACGCGCCACCGGCGAGGACGTGCGCGTAGCGGTAGGTGATGACGTTGATCCCCATCGCGTCTGCCGCCGCCGGCGACTCGCCGACAGCACGCAGGTTCAGCCCTGGCCGCGTGCGCCAGAGGTAGAAGCCGACGAGGAGGACACAACCCCACGACGCGTAGACGAGGACGTTCTGGCCGAACACGATCGGACCGGCGATCGGCCAGTCGCGCATCGACTCGGGGAAGACCGCCCCGAAATGATGGCTGGCAGGGTTGTCCGCCAGGTTGAGGTCGTTGCCGAGAAAGGACGACAGTCCCCCGGCACCCGCGAAGATCGTCAGCGCCAGCCCGGAGACGATCTGGCTCGCCCGGAGGGTGATGACGAGGAAGGCGTGGATCAGGGCCATCGTCGCCCCTCCGAGCGCGGCGACCGCGATCCCGGCCGCCAGAGCCGGCCCCGAGCCGCCGTCGACGCGCTGGACGATCCAGAAGCCCATCGCCGCGCCGACGAGCATCATCCCCTGGACTCCGAGGTTGAGCACGCCCGCCCGCTCGGCCAGCAGCTCGCCGAGCGCGGCGTAGAGCAGCGGCGTGCCGTACAGGATCGCGGAGGCGAGCAGCACGACGGCCACTCCGTTGTTCACTGGGCCGCCTCCGGTGCCGAAGCCGGCGCTCTGGCTCCCTGGCGCTCGCGGCCGAAGCGAATCCGGTACCGGACGAGCAGCTCGCCGCCGAGCACGGAGAACAGGAAGATGCCCTGCATCACGCCGACGAGGCCGGACGGGAAGTCCGTGCCCTGGAGGGCGAAGCCGGCGTTCCTCAGGCCGCCGAGCAGGACGGCGATCAGGATGACCGCGAACGGGTTGTAGCGGGCGAGTGCGGCGACGACGATCCCCGAGTAGCCGTAGTTGGACTGCTGGAGTCCACGCGGATCGAGCAGGTGGTCGAAGTTTCCCGCCTGCGCCGCGCCGCCCACGCCGGCGATACCGCCGGACAGAGCCATCACGGCGAGGATCTTCCGGCGCATCCGCATCCCGGCGTAGTGCGCGGCCCTGGGCGAGTCGCCGATCACCTGCACCTCGAAGCCGAACCGGGTGTGCCGGTAGAGGACCCAGAGTGCAACCGCAAGGCCGGCGGCGACCAGCATCCCGAGAGGCACGAGCACCCCGCCGTGGCCGTTGGTGAGCGTCGCGACCGGCCAGAACGCGCGCTCGGGAATCGACTGACCCTGGGGAAAGACCGCGGCGCTGGGCGACTTCGTGTCGCGCCAGTACGAATGGGTGTCGAAGATCAGGTAGTTGATGATCAGCCCGGCGACGTAGTTGAGCATCAGCGTCGTGATGATCTCGTTCGTCCGCCCGAAGGCCCTGAGCGCGCCCGGGATCAGCGCCCAGATCGCACCGAACCCGGCGCCGGCAACGCACATGGCTGCGATCTCGAACGGGCCCGGCGTCCCGGAGAGAAGGAGTGCCGCGCCGACGCCGCCGACCACGCCCATGTAGAGCTGGCCCTCGGCTCCGATGTTGAAGAGATTCATCCGGAACGCCGCCGCGGCTGCGAGCCCGGTGAAGAGCAGAGGGGTCGCGGAGACGAACGTGTCGCTCAGTGCGCCGTTCGCGACGAACGCGGCGTCGAAGAGCCGGCGGTACGTGTACCAGGGGTTGTAGTGGCTACCCGCGTGCGTCGCGACGAGGACGATGGCGATCGCCGCGAAGGCGAACAGGAGCGAGCCGAGCGGGACGGCCACCGAGAGCCACCGCGGCTGGGCCAGCCTGCGCTCGATCCGGATCATCTGCCTCCGCCCGCCATCAGCAAGCCGATCGCGTCCGCGGACGCCGAGGCCGCGTTCGCCCCACCGACGATCTCGCCTTCGTAGATCACCACCACACGATCCGCCAACGCGAGGATCTCGTCCAGATCTTCGCTGATCAGAAGGATCGCGACTCCGGCCGCGGCTGCTCCGCGCAGGTAGGCGTGCACCGTCTCGATCGCGCCGACGTCGAGGCCGCGGGTGGGCGAGGCCGCGATCAAGACCCGCGGATCGCCTGCAAACTCTCGGCCGAGCACGACTTTCTGGAGGTTGCCGCCCGACAGCTCGCGTGCCCGCGTCTGCGGGCCGGGCGCCTTCACCTCGTACTGGTCGATCAGGTCGTGAGCGCTCTCCCGGATGTTCCGGTGCCGAAGCAGTGGTCCCCGGGAGGCCTGCCGGCTCCTGTACGACTTCAGGACGACGTTCGAGGAGATGCTCAAGCTCGGCGCGACCCCGGTGCCGAGCCGGTCCTCGGGCACGTGCGCAACACCTGCGTGGATCGCCGCCCGCGGGTCACCCGGCTCGAGCCTGCTCCCCAGAACGCGGATCTCGCCCGCCGTCGGCGAGCGCATGCCGCTGATCGTCTCGGCGAGCTCGCGCTGCCCGTTGCCGGCCACCCCGGCGACGGCCAGGATCTCGCCGGCGCGAATCGAGAAGGAGACGTGCTTGACCGCCTCCTCGCCGCGGTCGCCGAGGGCCGAGACCCCGTCGACCTCGAACAGAACGTCACCGAGGACGGCCTGCTCGCGATCGACGCGCCGAACGCCGTCGATCTCGCGGCCGACCATCAGCGCGGCGAGGCGATGCTGCGTCGCCTCGGCGATCGGCAGCGTGGCCACGGACCTGCCGCCTCGCAGCACGGTCACCCGGTCGGCAACCGCTGTCACCTCGTGGAGCTTGTGCGAGATGAAGACGATCGTCCGCCCGTCGGCGGCCATCGCGCGGAGCGTCTCGAAGAGCTTCTCGGCCTCCTGCGGCGTGAGCACCGCGGTCGGCTCGTCGAGGATCAGGATCCGGGCATCCCGGTAGAGCGCCTTCAGGATCTCGACGCGCTGCTGCTCTCCCAGCGAGAGCTGCCAGACCCTCGCCCTCGGATCGATCCCCAGCCCGTAGCGCCGGCCGAGCTCCGCCACTCGTTGCTCGATCGGGCGACGGTGGACGAGGAACAAGCGGCCGACGTCGCGGTGGTCGCCCAGCACCACGTTCTCCGCGACCGTGAACGGGGCGACGAGGCGGAAGTGCTGGTGGACCATGCAGATCCCGGCGTCGAGGGCGTCACGCGGGGACTCGAAACGGACGGGTGCGCCGTACAGCTCGATCTCGCCCTCGTCGGCCCGGTAGAGGCCGGTGAGGATGTTCGACAGCGTCGTCTTGCCGGCGCCGTTCTCGCCGAGCAGCGCATGCACCTCGCCGACCGCGGCGGTGAAGTCGACGCTGTCGTTCGCGACCACGCCGGGGAAGCGTTTGGTGATCCCACGCAATGCCAATGCCGCCCCGCGCGGAGCGGCATTGGCCAGAACTGCTTCCGACATCTCTACGAGCCGGCGGACGCCGCTGGAGCTAGCCCTTCGCGCTTCCGATCATGCCCTTGACGAGCCAGTTCATCGCGTACAGGTCCTTGACGTTGAGCCGCTTGCCCTTCGCGACGCGCAGCTTGCCGCTCTGGTCGTACAGCGGCCCCGCGAACTCGTAGAACGAGCCGGCGACCATCTGCGCCTTCACCCTGTTGATCAGCGCACGCGTCTTCGCGTCCACCCGCGGGCCGAACTTGGCGATCCCGACGATCTTCTCCTTCAACCCGCCGTAGTAGAAGCCGGTCTTCCAGGTGCCGTTGATCGCCGCCTTCACCCGCGGCAGGTAGTAGACGCCCCAGTTGTACACCGCCGCGGTCAGCCACGAGCGCGGCGCGAACTTGGACGCGTCCGAGTCATAGCCGACCCAGGGCACCCGCTGCGACTCCGCATACTGGCCCGCCGCCGGACTGTCCACGTTCTGGCCCAACACATCCGCGCCCGCCGACACCAGACTCTGCGCCGCCTTCTTCTCCTTCGCCGGGTCGAACCACGAGTTCGTCCAGATCAACCGCACCTTCGCGCCCGGATGCGTCCGCTGCACACCAAGCGCGAACGCGTTCGCATGCCGAATCACCTCCGGAATCGCGAACGGAACCACATACCCGACAACACCCTTCTTCGTCGCCGCCCCCGCCGCCATCCCAGACAGGTAGATCGCGTCCTCACCCGCCCCGAAATACTCCGCCATGTTCTTCGACTGCGCCGTCCCCGTCGCCATCTCGAACAACACATCCGGATGCTTCGCCGCCGCCTGAGCCATCGCCGTCTGAAAACCAAACGAGGTCGCGAAAATCAGCTTGTTCCCATCCCGAACCAGACTCTCGATCACCTGCGAAACCTGCGGGCCCTCCGGCACATTCTCCTTATACGTCGTCACCACCCTGCCACCCAACGCCCGCTGCACCACCAAACGCCCCTGCTCATGAGCCTGCGACCAACCACCATCGTTATGCGGCCCAACATAAATCCACGCCGCCTTGAACGGCGCAGCCTGGCGCGCATGCGGCCTCGCCGCGACGGCGCCTGCGGTCACGCTCACGACCGCCGCGACAGCGAGAAGTGCGAGAAGCACTCGCCTCGAAACCTTCATGGAACCTCCCGGGGTAGTAGCCAACGCCCATCCCGCGGCGTCGCGGGCGACCCTCCTACGGCCTCGTAGGAGCCCAACGACTATAGGAGACGAGCGCATCGTCTACCAGGGGCACGTCCACCCATTATCGTCGGCCTCATGACCTTGCTCGCGAACGCCCATGTCGTCACCTGCGACGACCGGGGGACCGAGTACGAGAACGGCTGGGTGCTCGTTCGCGAGGGACTGGTCGAGGCAGTCGGAGGCGGGTCTCCGCCGGAGGCCGAGGAGCGCATCGACCTCGCCGGAGCCGTGCTCGCGCCCGGGCTCGTCAACACGCACCACCACCTCTACCAGACCCTCACTCGCGGCCGAGCCCAGGAGGCGACGCTGTTCGAGTGGCTGCGCGAGCTCTACCCGGTCTGGGCGCGAATCGACGCCGAGGCCGAGTACGCGGCAGCCCGAACGGGACTTGCCGAGCTGGCCCTGTCCGGATGCACGACGGTGTTCGACCACCACTACGTCTTCCCGCGGGGGCGCGAGGGTCTGATCGAGGCAGAGATTCAGGCGGCGCGCGAGCTCGGCCTCAGGATCGTCGCCGCCCGCGGGTCGATGGACCTCGGCGAGTCGGACGGCGGCTTGCCGCCCGACGAGCTGGTCGAGGACATCGACCACGTCCTGGCCGAGACCGAACGGTTGGCGTCGCTTCAGGACGAGGTCGTGCAGATCGCGGTTGCGCCGTGCTCGCCCTTTTCGGTGACCAAGGAGCTGATGGCCGAGTCGGCGGCACTCGCGAGGCGGCTCGGACTGCGCCTCCACACACACCTGGCCGAGACGGTCGAGGAGGACGAGTACTGCAACGAGCTCTACGGCTGCCGGCCGGTCGACTACCTCGAGCAGCTCGGCTGGGTTGCCGGCGACGTCTGGTGCGCGCATTGCGTGCACCTGGCAGACAGCGATGTCGGCGCCTTCGGGGCGAAAGGAGTCGGCGTTGCCCATTGCCCGACGTCGAACCTGCGGCTGGGGGCGGGAATTGCGCCGGTGCGAGAGCTGGTCGACGCAGGGGCGCCCGTCGGGCTGGGCGTCGACGGGTCGGCCTCGAACGAGCGCTCCGACCTGTTCTTCGAGGTCAAGCAGGCGCTGCTCGTCGCCCGGGGCCGAGGCGGGCCGCGGGCGATGACGGTGCGCGAGGCCGTCGGGCTCGGCACCCGGGGCGGTGCCGCCGTCCTCGGCCGCGACGACATCGGCCGGCTCGCGCCCGGAAAGCGGGCAGACATCGCCGTGTGGCGAACGGACGGCCTCGAGCTCGGCGGCTCCGAGGCCGATCCGGTCGCAGGCCTCGTGCTGTCGGCGCCGCATCGAGTCGACCGCCTGTACGTGGGCGGCGAGGAGGTCGTCCGCGACGGTCACCTCGTCGGGGCCGACGAGGCCGAGATCGCCCGGGCCCACCGCGTCCAAGCGAAGCGCTTCTTGTGACCGTTGCAACCCAGTGTCTGACACTGGATTGGAACGAAAGTGCGACAGGTTGTCCACCGGTCCGGAGAAGATTCGCGGCGTGATCTCGACGCACGTCCTCGACACCGAGTTGGGCGAGCCGGGCGCGGGCATCAAGGTCGGCCTCTATCGCGGTACGGAGCTGATCTCGCTCCAGGAAACCGACGAAGACGGGCGCGTCCGCGATCTTTCCGAGGGCGAGCTCGCGCCGGGCGAATACCGAATCGTCTTCTACGTCGACAGCGGCTTCTTCGAGAAGGTCGAGGTAACGATCGCCGTGCCCGGGCCGGGCGAGCACGTTCACGTCCCGCTCCTCCTCTCACCGTACGCGTGCACGATCTACCGCGGCAGCTAGATCGAGCCTCGCTCGCCGAGCTCTTCGAGGGCGACACCGCGCTCGTCCGGCGACTCGCGGAGCAGGACGATCCGCTCGGCAGCGCCCGCGAGGCGATCGCGTCGCTGACGGAGGAGGAGAAGCTCGAGGCGCTCAACGCGCACCCGGCGATCGGCGCCCGCCGCGGCCTCTCGGCCCGCTCCGCCGCGGAGCAGGGCGCCGACGCCGATCCCGACGTCCTCGAGGAGCTCGCCCGTCTGAACCGCGAATACGAGCAGCGCTTCGGTTTCCGCTTCGTCGTCTTCGTCAACCGGCGTCCCAAGTCCGAGATCCTCGCGGTGCTGCGCTCGCGCATCGGGCGCACACGGGACCAGGAGCTGGACACCGCCCTGAACGAGCTCGTTGCGATCGCGGAGGACCGATGGCGGCGCTCGTGAGAGGTCCTAACGCAATGAGCAGTTGTCTCCCCGGGAACGAATGCCCATCACGTTAGGACCTCTAGGCAGCTACACCACCGACTGGCTCGACCTCGTCTTCCGCTGGTTCCACGTCATCGCGGCGGTCGTCTGGATCGGGACCTCGTTCTACTTCGTCGCCCTCGACAACCACCTACGTGAGCCGGAGCGAGATGCAGATCGCGAGGAGGGCGTCGGCGGCGAGTCCTGGGAGATCCACGGCGGCGGGTTCTACGTCATCCGCAAGTACCGCGTCGCGCCGCCGAGGCTGCCCGAGCCGTTGCACTGGTACAAGTGGGAGGCCTACTGGACCTGGCTCTCCGGGTTCGCGCTCTTCTGCGTCCTCTACTACGCGGACGCCCGGCTGCGGCTGATCGATCCGGCGGTCGCCGATCTCGACCCGTGGCAGGCGATCGTGATCTCGATCGGGCTGCTCGTCGCGGCCTGGATCGTCTACGACCTCGTCTGTCGCCTGCTGGCCGACCGGGCGGTCCTGCTCGCCGGCGTGATCCTCGGGCTCGTCACCGCTACCGCCTACGGCGTCGGTGAGCTGTACAGCCCGCGCGCCGCCTACCTCCAGGTCGGCGCGATGCTCGGGACGATCATGGTCGCGAACGTCTTCTTCGTGATCATCCCCGGGCACTGGGAGCTGATCCGGGCGAAGGAGGCCGGCCGCGACCCGGACCCGAGGCCCGGGATCGTCGGCAAGCAGCGGTCGGTGCACAACAACTACCTGACGCTGCCGGTGCTGTTCTCGATGCTCGCCGGCCACTTCACCTTCACCTACGGGCACGACCACGCCTGGGCTGTCCTGGTCGCGCTGATGGCGGTCGGCGCCGCCGTTCGCCACTACTTCAACCGGCGCCACGCCGGCGAGACACTGTGGTGGATCCCGGTCGGCTGTGCCGCGGCAATCGCCGCGATCGCGGTCTGGCTACGACCTCCGGACGCACCAGCCGCCCCTGCCGGCACGGCTGCCGTTTCCTTCGTGCGGGTGCAGCAGGTCGTCTCGGCCCGATGTCAGCCGTGCCATTCCCTGCGACCAACCTATCCGGGCATCACTGCAGCACCGGCCGGCGTCACCCTGGACACGCCGGACGAGATCAAGGCCCGCGCAGACCAGATCCGGCAGGTCGCCGTCGCCTCGACGTTCATGCCGCTCGGGAACGCCACCAAGATGACGCCGGCGGAACGCGGGCTGCTCGGGCAGTGGATCGCCCAAGGTGCAAAGGACAAGTAATGCGTGCGAGGATCGAGCCGTGATCAGGATCACAGTCGCAGGGTTCGAGCTGACGGCCCGCCTCGAGGAGGCTCGCTCCCCTCGAACGGTGGCCTTCTTCCGGACGATGCTCCCCTACGAGAGCAGGCTGATCCAGGCCCGCTGGAGCGGCCAGGCGGCGTGGGTTCCCATGGGCGACTACGTCGTCGGCGACCTGGGGCCGGAGGATCCGACGAGCTACCCGGCTCCGGGCGAGCTGCTGCTCTACCCGGGAGGTCTCAGCGAAGTGGAGATCCTCTTCCCCTACGGCGCCACCTGTTTCGCGAGCAAGGCCGGGCAGCTCGCGGGGAACCACTTTGCAACTCTCGTCGAGGGCGTGGAGCACCTGCCGGCGATCGGCGAGCTCGTGCTCTGGCAGGGGGCGCAGGCCATCCGCTTCGCCGAGGCGTGATCTGCGTGTGCGCTCGAATGCGCCACTACGTAATCGTTGGCGCAATCTCTATGCTGGAGAGGCAAAGCGACGGAAGGCAGTTATGTGGAACTGGATCATGGTCGGCTCGCTCTACCTCCTCGGGATGGGGATCTTCAGCCTCCTCGGCGGACTCGGCGCAGCCGGAGAAGCGCTCCAGCGCTGGGGCGAGTCTGTGGCGCACCACAAGCGGACCGTCTCGCCACGCGCCTGAGTCACAGACGCTCGAGCGCGCCGGCCAGTACATCGACGGCCAGCTCCACTTCCTCCTCGGAAGAGAGCTCGTCCGGCGAGTGACTGACGCCCTCGTTGAGACTGCGGACGAAGAGCATCGCGCTCGGCACGCCGGCTGTCGCCAGCACGGCGGCGTCGTGGCCGGCGCCCGAGACGAGCTCGACCAGGGGTAGACCTCGAGCCTCGATCTCCGCCTGGAGCACGCTCCGAAGCTCCGGGGCCATCTCCGCCGGCGACGTGCGGTAGGTGGGCTCGAAGCCGATCGCGTCGATCAGACGCTCGCAGCGGTCCGGATCCGGCGCCCGAGCGTCGATCGCGAGCGTGACGCGAGCGGGAATCACGTTGACCGCGCCGGGCTCGACCACCACGTGCCCGACCGTCGCGACCGCACCCTCGATCGACCTCGCCGCATCCCGGATCTGCAATATCGCCTCGGCGGCCTTGACCAGGGCGTCGTCCCGGGCACCCATCGGGGTCGTTCCCGCGTGCCCCGCCCGCCCCTCGATCACCAGCGTTCCTCGCGAGACGCCGACGACGCCGCTGACGACGCCGAGCAGCGTCCCGGCGGCGGCCAGCGTCGGGCCCTGCTCGATGTGCACCTCCAGGAACGCGTCCGGCAGCGTGCCGTGCTCGATCCTGGCGCGGCTTCCGATGCAACCGACCTCCTCGCTGCGGAACACGACAACCGATCCGAGCCTGGTCCGCTCCACCGCCTCGATCGCGGCGACGACTCCGAGGGCACCGTCGAACTTGCCACCCTGGGGAACGCTGTCCAGATGCGACCCCGTCCAGATTCGTCTCGCCCGAGTGTCTGACACTGGGCCGTGGCCGAGCAGGTTCCCAGCCGGATCGATCTCGATCTCGAGGCCTGCCTCCTCCAACCACCCCCGCGCGAGCTCGTGTGCCTCGTCTTCCTCCGGCGAGCCGGAGACGCGATTCGCCCCGGGCCCGCCACCAATCGCGTACAGCTCCTCCAGCCGCGCGAATACTCGGTCGATGCGACCCGGCACGCTAGTGGCCGGCTTGACCCGCACGATGGACCACTAGCCGTCTGCGTGCGGAGGCGAGACCGCGCTCTCGCCGGAGCACGAGTGCGATCTGCCACGCGTTCCCGAAGGAGGGGGCCCGTGGGGGAACCTGGGTTCCCCTACGCTAGAGGCCGAAGGGGTTGATCGGCTTCGACCCGGTGTTGACGATCACGCTCTTCGTCTCCAGGTAGAGCTCGAGCGTCTCGAGCGCGAGCTCGCGCCCGAAACCCGACTGCTTGTACCCGCCGAACGGGATCCCCGGGAATGCCGTGTACGGCATGTTGATTCCGACCGTGCCCGACTTGATCCGGGCGGCGATCCGGTGGCCGCGCGCCGGGTCGCCCGTCCAGACCGTCGCCATCAGTCCGTAGCGCACGTCGTTCGCGATCCGGATCGCGTCGGCCTCGTCGTCGAAGGGGATGACCGTCACGACCGGGCCGAAGATCTCTTCCTGCGCGACCGACATCGCGTTGTCGACTCGCGCCAGCACCGTCGGCGGATAGAACGCCCCCTTGCCGTCGACCGGCCTGCCTCCGGTCACGACCTCGGCGCCCTGCTCACGTCCCTGTTCGACGAAGCCGTGCACGCGGTCGCGGTGGGCGTCCGAGATGAGCGAGCCCATCTGGGTCTCGGGATCGAGCGGGTCTCCCACCTTGATCGCTGCCGCCTTGGCCGTGAACTCCGAGACGAACTCGTCGTACAGCGCCTTCTCGACGAGCACGCGCGAGCGTGCCTCGCAGCTCTGCCCGGCCGAGTAGTAGATCGACCAGACCGCGCTCGGGATCGCGCTACTCAGGTCGGCGTCCGCGAAGACGAGGTTCGGGCTCTTGCCGCCGAGCTCCAGCGTGAGGCGCTTGATCCCGTCGGAGGCGAGGCGCATGATCTCGCCGCCCGTCTTCGTCGAGCCGGTGAAGGCGACCTTGTCCACGC
This sequence comes from uncultured Actinomycetes bacterium, assembly GCA_963719325.1. GTDB lineage: Bacteria > Actinomycetota > Thermoleophilia > Gaiellales > Gaiellaceae > DATBLE01. The sequence continues at coordinate 39,790 of CAVRBW010000021.1, read as the reverse complement.
CTCGATGCCCGACCAGATAGGAGCCGACGGTCGGGCCGTCCGCAGGCACGACGTTGATCGCGCCGGCGGGGAAGCCCACCTCCGTGGCGAGCTCGGCGATGCGCACGGCGGTGAGCGGGGTCTGCGGGTCGGGCTTCAAGACGACCGAGCAGCCCGCGGCGAGTGCCGGGGCGAGCTTCCAGGTCGACATCAGCAGCGGGTAGTTCCAGGGGACGATCTGGGCGCAGACGCCGACCGGCTCCTTCAGCGAGTAGAAGAGCAGCGACCCGCCGATCGGGTTCGACCTGCCGGCGATGGTCGCGATCCCGGAGGCGTAGAAGCGGAAGTTCTCGGCGCCGCCGAAGAGCTCGGCCTTCACCGAGCCGATCGCCTTGCCCACGTTGCGCGCCTCGAGCTCGGCCAGCTCGTTCCGGTTGGCGACGATCGCGTCGGCGAGCGCGTGCAGGAGCCGCGAGCGTTCCGTCTGCCCGGTCTTGCCCCAATCGCCGGCGAGCGCGGCACGCGCGGCCTCGACGGCGCGGTCGACCTCGGCTTCGCCCGCGAGCTGGACCGTCGTCAGCAGGTCGCCCGTGGCAGGTTCGACCAGCTCTCGTGCCTCGGAGCCCTCGACCTGCTCGCCGGCGATGAAGAGTCCGAACTCGCGCTGGGCGGTCGCGCTCACGTGCTGGACGATATCGACGCGACGAGGTCGCGAACGCGAACGTGCTCGGTGAGCAGCCGGACGAAGCGGGCGGGATCGCCGGCGGCCCAGGCGTCGCAGTGCTCGTAGCCGGCGGAGTAGGTGATCACGTACGCGCGCCAGGTCGGATCGGTGACGAAGCGAACGCTTCGCGCCGCCTCCTCTGGCGGCATCAGGCCCCACCGCGCCACGTGTGCCTGTGCCTCCTCGGATGAGGCGCCGTCCTCGTGGATCATCAAGGCGGCGTCGAGGCCGAGCCGGCGTAGCGGACGGCGGGCGTCCCGGATCGCCCGCGCGTGCGCGAGGTCACAGTCGAGACCGTGGCGGCGCAGGACGCGGGTCAGCCGGTCGGGCAGGTCGCCGTCGAGGACGAGGCCGGGTCCCGTCTCGGCGATACCCTCGCTGACGAGCGCCGCGGGCGTCGGCACGAGCTGGATCGCCTCCTCGATCTGACCGCGGTCGCGAATGAGCAGCTGCTCCTTCACGGCGTGCTCCGTGTGGTGGCCGGGGTAGACCTCGTGCGCGCCGAGCTCGACCAGGTCGTCGCAGGTGGTGGGAACGTCCACGTTGACGACCACACGACTGCGCAGGCCGCCGAGGTAGTAGTTGAACGCCCACCAGGGTTCGTCGCCGACGGCGTCGAGGGTGAGCTCCTCCCCATCAGGAAGGTTGACGAGCGCAGCCGCGCGGGCGCGAAGCTCGCCGACGATCTCCTCGAGGACCGGCACGATCTTCTCGGCCGGAACCAGGTTCGCGCGCCGCCAGACGTCGTAACGCTGGACCAGCGGTCCCGAGCCGGGGAGCAGCTGCTCGAGGCGGCCGTGCACCTCGGCGTAGACGTCCGGTGCCGACGCGTACCGGCCGCACGCCGTAGCACCCTTCCACCTCGTCCGAGTACGACATCTCCTCGCCTGCGAGGACGCCGGCGTACGTCCGCAGCCCGACCGCCTGATCGCGAAGCCAGCCGTCCTCGAGGGAACCGATGAGCGCGTCGGCGTCGGCCAAGAGGGCCTCCGGCTCGCACACCGGCTCGGCGTCGACCTGCCGCGCAGGCTCCTCGGGGCCGTAGTACGCGTCGACCAGACCGTCGACGTGCCGGCCGAGCCGCAGCCCGAGCAGGATGTACTGCTCGGCCGGGCTAGCCACGTTCGAACAGCGCGGCCTGACCCTGGCCGACGCCCACGCAGAGGGTTGCGAGCCCGTAGCGCCCACCGCGCCGGCGGAGCTCGTGCAGGAGGGTGACGACGAGCCGCGCGCCGCTCATGCCCAGCGGATGGCCGAGCGCGATCGCGCCGCCGTTCACGTTCACCTTCTCCGGGTCGAGCCCCAGCTCGCGGATCACGACCAGGCTCTGCGACGCGAACGCCTCGTTGAGCTCGACGAGCGAGATCTCGGCCGCGTCGATTCCGACGCGGCCGAGCAACTTGCGCACGGCGGGAATCGGGCCGATTCCCATGATCCTCGGGTCGACTCCGGCGACGGCGCTCCCCACGAATGCGCCAAGCGGATCGACGCCCAGCTCCTTTGCCTTCTCCTCACTGGCGATCACGAGCGCTGCGGCCCCGTCGTTGATCCCGCTCGAGTTGCCGGCGGTGACGGTGCCGCCGGCGCGGAACGCGGGCTTCAACCCGGCGAGCTTCGCCTCGTCCGTGTCTGCACGCGGGTGCTCGTCGCGCTCCAGCTCGCCCACCGGCACGAGCTCGTCCGCGAAACGACCCTCGGCGTTCGCGGCCGCCCAGCGCTGCTGCGAGCGGAGACCGAACGCGTCCTGCTCCTCACGCGAGACGCCCCACCGCTCGGCGACGTTCTCGCCGGTCTCGCCCATCGACTCGAGCGGGAACATCTCCTCCATCCGCGGGTTCGGGAAGCGCCAGCCGAGCGTCGTGTCCCAGACGGTCTGGTTGCCGCGCGGGAAGGCACGATCCGGCTTCGCCATCACGAGCGGCGCGCGGCTCATCGACTCGACGCCGCCGGCGACGAACAGGTCGCCGTCCCCCGCCACGACCGCGTGACACGCGCCGGCGACCGCCGACAGTCCCGAAGCGCACAGCCGGTTCAGGGTCACGCCGGCGACCGAGTCGGGCAGGCCGGCGAGCAGAGCTCCCATCCGAGCGACGTTGCGGTTGTCCTCGCCCGCCTGGTTGGCGCACCCGAACCAGACGTCCTCGATCTCCGCCGCGGGGACGCCGGCGCGCTCGACCGCCGCGGCAATCGCCGTCGCAGCCAGGTCGTCCGGCCGTACCTCCGCCAGCCCGCCGCCGTACCGACCGACGGGCGTGCGGACGGCGGAGAGGATCACCGCCCGTGCCACAGCCGCACGCTAGCTGACGAAGTCGATCTGGACGGGCGAGTCGAAGGCGCCGATCGCCTCGCCCCGGCGCAGCAGCTCCCGGACGGCTTCACGGCCCTCCTCGCCGTAGTCCTGTGTCAGCTCGTTCACGTACATGCCGACGAACCGGTCGCCGAGCGCGTGATCGAGGCCCCGGCCGAACTGGAGCGCGTAGCGCATCGCCTCTTTCCGGTTCGCCAGCCCGGCCGAAATCGACTCCGCGAGCACGGCGGATAGCTCGTGGAGCACGTCGTCGCCGAGGTCGCGGCGGGCGACGTTCGCTCCCAACGGAAGCGGAAGGCCAGTCTCGAGCAGCCACCACTCCCCCAGGTCGACGAGCTTCCGCAGGCCCTCGGCCTCGTACGTCAGCTGACCCTCGTGGATGATCAGACCGGCCTGCGCTTCACCCGACTTGACCTCGTCGAGGATCTCGTCGAAGGGAACGACGCGGTAGGCGAAGTCGCCGAGGTACATGCGCAGGACGAGGAAGGCGGTCGTCATCTTTCCCGGAATCGCGATCTCGATCCCGGCCAGCTCGTCCTTCGTCATCGGCTCCCGCCCGACGAGGACCGGCCCGTAACCGGACCCCATGCTCGCTCCGTGCGGAAGGAGCACGTAGCGATCCTGGACGAACGGATAAGCATGGAGCGAGATCGCCGTCACCTCGAGCCGTCCTTCCAGCGCCCACTCGTTGAGGGTCTGGATATCCCGGAGGACGTGCTCGAACTCGAAGCCGCGAGAGTCGATGCGCCCTTCGGCGAGGGCCCAGAACATGAACGCGTCGTCGGCATCTGGGCTGTGACCGAGTCTGATCAGCATGAAGGCGGGAGGCTAGCGCACCCCGGTGCGGCGCAGCACGGTTCGATCCGCACGGTGTCGCCTCTCCCCGCGGCACGCCTCTGCAGGGCTACCGCCTAGCGGCGGCCGAAGAACCAGCGCTCGAGCGGACCGAGGATCTCGGCCCGCTTGAACGGACGCACGTTCGACGCTCGGCCGTCACCTTCCGACACGCTCTCGTCGTCCTCGAGCGCCTCGTTGGCCGCGTCGAGCGCATCCTGCAGCTCGTAACCCTCGAACACGTAGTCGCCGGGCCGTGGATCGTCGCTCGGCCGGTACTGTGGGTTGACTGCACGCCCAACCGCCCAGAGCGCCCCCTCCTTGCGCTCGATCCAGATCACGATGCGCTCGGCAACGCCCGCGTCGTCGAAACCCTCGACGACGCGCTCGGCGAAGCGACCGGCCTGCTTCTTCCGGGGCACCAACCAAGGATACAATCGTCTCCGTGGGAGCGATCAGCCGCTTCTTCCGAGGCTTGTTCTCGTTTCTGGGCGCCCGCTCGACCCAGGAGGAACGAGTGGCCGCCTACGTGATCCGCGAGCACGACCGCGGACGCTCGCTGGCCGACATCCTCGAGGATCCCTATGTGCGCAACCGCTGTTCGGAGCAGGGGGTCGCCCGCCTGCTCGACCGCACAGACATCCTCAAGGCGATCGGCGACGACATGGCGGAAGCGGCCAAGGCGGCGCTGCAGGGTCAGACGTAGACCAGGGACAGGCTCAAGCCTGTCCCTGCACTGCGAGCTCGACCACCCGCGCTGCAACCGCCAGGTCCCACGCAGCGAGACCGTTGGACTTGAAGACCACGATGTCCTCGTCGGCCTGACGGCCGGTCAGCTCGCCGGCGACGACCTCCTGCAGTTCGTGCACCTCGAGCCAGTCGAGAACGCCCTGCTCGACCGGCTCGATCAGATCGCCCGACTCGAGCTTCGCGTCGGCGAGCGAGTCGCAGCACACAAACGCCGCGCGTTCCAGGACGGCGTTGTCGAGCTCGCGCGCCTGCGGCCGGTTTGCTCCCGCCGCGCAGACGAGGGCGCCGGGCTGCAACCACTCGCCGCGAAGAACCGGATCGCGGGAGGTCGTGATCGTGACGACGACCTCTTGGGCGGCGGCGTCACGGTGGCTCTCACCCGGCTCTGCCCCTACTTCGCGGCAGAACGCCTCCAGCCGCTCGTCGTTCCGGCAGTACGCGACCACGTTGTCGATCGAGGGCAGCGCCTCGCGGATGCACGCGACCTGCGTCCGCGCCTGCGTTCCGCAACCGATCACCCCGAGGGACCGCAGCTCCGGGAGGGCGAGGTACCTCGCGGCGACGGCGCTGGCGGCGCCGGTCCGCAGCCGGCCGAGCATGTCGGCCTCGATCACCGCCTTCGTCTCCGCGCCCTGGAACAGCACGACGACGAACGACGCGCCGTCGCCCGTCGCGGCGTAGGTCTTCACGCAGGCGAGCCCTCGCTCGCGGTCGACCGCAGACATGACCGCCAGCGCTCCGCCGTCAAGCCGGACGCGGTAGCGGGGGACGTTCTCGATCGTGCCCGCAGCGAGCCGGCGGAATGAGTCCTCGACGGCCTCGATCGCGTCCGCCGGCGTCAGCAGCCGGTCGACGTCATCCTCGGTCAGGTACGTGGGCATGCGCTGACGGTACCGGGAGAGCCCGCGCCTCTAGGATCGACTGCGACGAGAGCCGCGCGAGAGTACGTTGCGCTCGTCGGGCGCCTGTCGTAGCACGTTGTCGACATAGGAGGCGACCGCCACCCTCAGGCCCACGTCCTTGCCAGCGGCTTCGGACAGGTACCAGCGGTGCTCGAGGATCTCGTGGAAGATCTCCGCGGCCTCGAGCTTCGGGCGCAGGTCAGCCGGAATATCCGCGAGAGCCGCCTCGAACACCTCCGACAGCCAGCGATACGCGACGACGGATGCCGGGAGCTGCCGGCCCTCCTTGCGCTCCAGGTATGCGCGGAAGCTGCGCATGTCGTTGAGCAGCCGGCGCGCCTGGTTCTCTTGCACATTCAAGCCGGTAAGCATCAGCAGCTGCCGCCGGTGGTGTCCAGGCTCGACGACCTTGGGGGTCAGCCGAAGTCGAAGGCCCTGGTCGTCGCCGACGAGCTCGACCTCGTCGACGTCGAACCCGAGCTCGTTCAGCCGGTGCAGCCGCTCGTCGACCTTGTAGCGCTCGCCCGGACCAATGACCTCCTCGCGGGTGACCTCGCACCACAGCGACTCGTACCGCGAGCAGATCTCGGCGGCCGTCTCCAAGGGGCCGACCTCGGGCGGGAACTCTCCCGAAGCCTCCAGATCCATCAGCTCCCCTGCCACGTTCTCCCGGGCGATCTCGAGATCGTAAGCACGCTGGCCGCCCGAGAGCTCGGGATGAAGCTCGCCGGTCTCGGCGTCGACGACGTACGCGGTGAGCGCGCCCGCATCGCGGCGGAAGAGCGTGTTCGACAGCGAGCAGTCCCCCCAGAAGAACCCGCCCAGATGAAGGCGTACGAGCAGGTCCGCGAGCGAGTCGAGGAGGCGGTTGCGAAGGTCGGGCACGCCGCGGCCCGTGAAGAGCGCCCGGTACGGAAGCGAGAAGTCGAGGTAGCGGGTGATCAGCACGGTCTGCTCGTCTGTGGTCCCGCGGCCTGTGACCACGCCCACCGCCTCGACTACGGGCACCGACTGGTCGGCGAGCTGTCGCAACAGCCGGTACTCGCGGCGGGCCAGACGCGCGGGCAGCTCCTTGAGCGCGTAGAGAGCGCCGTCGTAGTCGACGAAGCGGACGACGTGCCTGCCGATCCCGCGGACCACCTCCACGAGGCGGTCGGACGTCCATTGCTCGAGCGGTTCGGCCCAGGGCAGATCGAGGAAGTCCGGATTCCCAGTCCTCGCGACCAGCTGCAGCTTCACGTCTGTGCCGGATCAGGGATCACTGCGAGAGCGTGCGAGTCTTGTCGGTGAGCCCCGGAACGGTCGAGCCGGTGGAACGAGTCCTCGACCGCGGTGGTCGCTTCCACCAGCGTGTCCGGTCGACGTCGGCCTCCGAGACGTAGCGCACGAGAGTGAGTGTAGGCCGATCAACCGATGCGAAGAGTGGGCGCCGTGGCCTGGTGGCAGGAAGCCGTCGTCTACCAGATCTACCCTCGCTCATTCGCAGACGGAAACGGCGACGGCGTCGGTGACCTTTCCGGCCTGGTCGAGCGGCTCGACTACCTCGAGTGGCTCGGCATCGACGCGCTCTGGCTCAATCCGATCACGCCGTCGCCGAACGTGGACTGGGGCTACGACGTGTCCGACTACACCGCCGTCGATCCGGACTTCGGCACGCTCGAGGACGTCGACCGCCTCGTCGTCGAGGCGGGCAGCGCGGGATCCGTGTACTGCTCGACATCGTCCCCAACCACACCTGGAATCGCCATCCGTGGTTTCGCGAGTGCCCGGGCTTCTACGTCTGGGCCGAGGAGATCCCGAACAACTGGCGACGCGCATTCGGGACCGGGCCCGCGTGGACGTTCGACCCCGATCAGGGCCGCTTCTACCTGCACAACCTCGCGCCCGAGCAACCCGACCTCGACTGGTGGAACCCGGAGGTGCGGAAGGAGTTCGAGCGCATCCTGCGTTTCTGGTTCGATCGCAGCGTCGCCGGGTTTCGGATCGACGTCGCAAACGCGCTCGTCAAGGACCGGGAGCCACGCGACGACGTCCCGGCGTGCCGAGCGACCCGCTTCCGGTGCGTCGGGGCGGCCTGCGCCATGTCCACTCGATGAACCGCCCGGAGACACACGAGATCCTCAAGAGCTGGCGCGCGATCTGCGAGACCTACGATCCGCCGCGCGTGCTCCTCGGCGAGACCTACGTGTTCGAGCCCGGGCCGCTCGCGGCCTACTACGGCTCCGGCGACGACGAGCTTAACCTTGCCTTCGACTTCGCGCTCACGCACGCCCGCCTCGAGGCAGCGCCACTCCGGGCGGCCGTCGAGGCAATCGAGGAGCATCTGCCTGTACCGACTGCTCTCCTCGCATGGACCGGGTCGAACCACGACGCCGGGCGGCTCGCGACACGCTGGGCCGGGAGCGACGAACGGCGCGCACGGCTCGCACTCCTGTTGCTCCTGACACTTCGCGGCGTGCCGGTCCTCTACATGGGCGCCGAGCTCGCGCTCGAGGACGGCCCGGTCCCGCCGGCGCGCGTCCGCGACGTGGCTGACCCGCCGCGCGATCCGTGCCGGACGCCCTTCCCGTGGACAAGAGCAGGCGCCGAGTGGCACAACCCGTGGCTGCCCTTCACGCCGACCGGGCGGAACGTCGCCGACGAGCGCTCCGACCAGGCCTCGACGCTTCACTTCACCCGCGAGCTGATCGCGCGCCGACGAGAGATCGCGGGCGGCTACACGTCGCTTCCCTGACGGTCGTGGGTGTGGCTTTACCGGCGAGGCTCCGGCCACACGGTCGCGCTCAACCTCTCGGACCGTCGACAGCGAGTCACCGTCGAAGGCGAGGCGTTGCTCACCGTCGGTGAACCCGGCGAGCCGTGGTCGGGCGCCCTCTACGGACCCGGCACCTGAGCCCGGATCAGCTCCACCTCCTCCCCGCTGTACGGCGTCCCGTCGGGGTAGAGCAGCCCCTGGAACACAATCGTCTCCGCCGCATGCGGAGAGCCGGGCCACTGGTACCTGGTCTGGTCGACGCCGATCATGAGCTCCCACAGGTACCAGCCGATCCGATGCTCTGCGAAGAGCGGAAGGATCTCGTGCAGCTCGCCGTGGTTGGGCCAGCCCAGCGCCTCGGTCACGACCACCGGCGTGCCGTACGACTTGGCCGACTCGATTTGCAGGCGTGCCTCGGCCGGCCGGCGAGTGGGACTGACGTAGAAGTGGATCGCCGTGAGGTCGGAGAGCAGTGCTCCCGACCAGCCCGCGGTCAGAGGCTGCGACGGGGCAGCCTGCCGGGCCGAGGCGAACGCGTCGTGGAGCAATGTCAGGCTGGCCCTCCGGGTTCGCGGCTCGTTGTACACCGAAAGGCCGTGCCGGCTGGCGAGCTCGAGCAGAGCGTCGAACCGCTCCAGCAGGCCGGCGGCGTCGTGCTCGAAGACAACGTACTGGATAAAGACGCGGATGCCATTCAGCGCCAGTCCCTCGGCGAAGCCCCGCTCCCGGTTGATCGTGGCGGCGTCGAATTCGAGCCACATCTCCGTGGCGTTGACGGCGTTCGAGGGCACGTAGTTGACGCCGCGAATGTCGGCAGGCCGAGCGGGCGGCGTCAAGGCTCAGGTCGCACACGGACCCCCCGAACCATCGTCGCACGACCAGGCGCGTCGCGATTTGACACTAAATTCGGGAGGCTCTAGGGTCGAGTTGCTCGTGCAGCATGATTGTCCGCCATCTACTCACGAGGGAAGAAAGGCGGGCTGCGTGCATCAAGAAGCGAGGGAAGGCTTCGCACTCGGTCTTGTTCGGCGCGCCCGGCACACTCGGCAACACGAGAGAAAGAAGGTGAGTGGAGTGAAGCTCAGACCAGTGCTTCTCACGGCAGGGCTGATACTGACGTTGGCCCTCGTCGTCTCGCTCAGCGTCGCGGCGACCGGGAGCGCACGCACGACCGCTCCGAAAGCGTCGGCGGCGGCGAGCATCGCAGCGCCGGTGGTGCCGAACGCCAAGGCGATCAAGGCCAAGTACGGCGGCCAGTCGATCACCTTCGTCGGCGACTCCGTCGGCGGCGGTCACGTACGCGACCTCGCGCTCGCGAGCCGCTTCTCGAAGATGACCGGCATCAAGGTGAAGGTGGTGCCGCACCCGACCGCCTCGGACGCGTCGTACGCACAGCTCGTCAGAGCGTTCTCGGCGAAGTCGTCGTCGATCGACGTGGCGATGATCGACGTCATCTGGCCGGGCGCGCTCGCGCCGTTCCTCGTCGACCTGAAGCCGAAGCTCGGCGCGCAGGCGAAGCTGCACGCCGCCGGCATCGTCGCCAACGACACCGTCGGCGGAAAGCTCGTCGCGATGCCGTGGTTCGGCGACTTCGGGATCCTCTACTACCGCACGGACCTGCTGCAGAAGTACGGCTACACGGACCCGCCCACGTCCTGGACCGCGCTCTTCGCGATGGCGAAGAAGATCCAGGACGGCGAGCAGCAGTCGGACCCGAACTTCTACGGTTTCGTGTTCCAGGGGAACGCCTACGAGGGGCTGACCTGCGACGCGCTCGAATGGCTCGCCTCGTCGGGAGCCGGCAGCTTCATCGACAACGGCAAGGTCACCATCAACAAGCCGAAGGCGGCAGCGGTCCTCGACAGCTTCCGGGAGCAGATCGGGAAGATCACGCCGCGCGGCGTGACGACCTACCAGGAAGGGGAGGCCCACACCGCCTTCGTCAGCGGAGAAGCCGCGTTCATGCGCAACTGGCCGTACGCGTACTCGATCGGGGCGGACCCGAAGCAGTCGAAGATCGTCGGCAAGTTCAGCGTCACCGTGCTCCCGCACGGCGCGGGGGGCCACTCCGTCGGCACCGTCGGCGGCTGGCAGCTCGCCGTTTCGAAGTACTCCAAGCACCAGGACGCGGCGATCGAGTTCGTCCGCTACATGACGAGCCCGGCGGTCGAGAAGTTCGACGCGATCACGAACACGAACGTCCCCACGATCCCGTCGGTCGCCAAGGACCCGGCGGTCGTGAAGGTGAACCCGTATCTCAAGCCCGAGATCGCATCCGTCGCGCGCGTGACGCGGCCGGCGAACTCCCTGAAGACGCACTACAACGAGGGCTCGAAGGACATCTACCAGGGGATCAACCAGATCCTCAACGGCACGCCTGCGAGCAGCGTGCTGCCCAGGATCCAGTCCCAGCTCCAGGCGCTCCTGAAGTAGTGCGAGCACGCTGAATCGACACGAGGGAGGATGGCCGCTGCCATCCTCCCTCGGCACTTTCCATGGCCTCCGTAGCCACACCCGCACCCAGCCGCCGCCGCCACGGGACGAAGCTCCGGCGCCGGCAGACGCGGCTGGCGTGGCTACTGCTCCTGCCGTCGCTGGCGGTCGTCGCCCTCGTCGCGATGTACCCGCTCGGAAAGACGGTCTACCAGAGCTTCACCGACCAGGAGTTCCTCGGCCTGACGCCGACGAAGTGGGTCGGCCTGAAGAACTACACGAACCTGCTCCACGACACGTTCTTCCGCGACTCGATCTGGACGACCGTCAAGTTCACGCTCATCACGGTCGCCTTCGAGTTCGTGCTCGGCCTGATCGTCGCGCTCGTCGTCAACTCGAAGTTCAAGGGCCGCGGGGTCATGCGCGCCGTCATGCTCGTCCCGTGGGCGATCCCGACGGTCGTCGCGGCGCAGATGTGGAAGTGGATGCTCGACGACGTCTTCGGCGTCGTCAACGACCTCGGGGTCCGCCTGCACCTGATCGCGCACGCGCACGCGTGGATCTCCGACCCGAGCACCGCGCTCGGCGCGGTCTGCGCGGTCGACATCTGGAAGACGACGCCATTCGTCGCGCTGCTCTTGCTGGCGGGCTTGCAGGTGATCCCGAACGACCTGTACGAGGCCGCCGAAGTGGACGGCGCGAACAAGCTGCACCAGTTCTGGAAGATCACGCTCCCGCTCCTGAAGCCGGCGATCCTCGTGACGCTGATCTTCCGGACGCTCGACGCGCTGCGCGTGTTCGACGTCTTCTACGTGTTCTTCGGGAACCGGCCGGACACGCAGACGATGGCGATCTACGACCAGAGCACGATCGTCAGTGACGGCCACGTCGGATACGGCGCTGCGATCAGCGTCGCGATCTTCGTGATCATCGCGATCTTCGTGGTCATCTACGTGACCCTCACCAGGGTGAGGGAGCAATGAGCACGGCCGCGGAAGCGGCGCGGCCGATTGTCCGGCCGGTCGCCCGGAGCCGCAGGCTGCGGAAGAGCCGCTTCGGGCGGATTCTCTTCAAGAGCCCGTTCTACCTCCTGATCGCCGTCATCTTCGTCTACTGCCTGTTCCCGTTCTACTGGGCGGCTCGCTCCTCTTTCACGCCCGAGGGCGACCTCTTCTCGCACCCAATCCAATACTTCCCGTCGCACCCGACCTGGGCCAACTACCGCGGAGCGTTCAGCGCGTCCTTCTTCACGGATGCCCTGCTCAACTCCGCGCTCGTGGCCGGGTCGGTGACGCTGCTGTCGCTCGCGCTCGGCGCCTCCGCCGCCTTCGCGCTCGGGCGCTTCCGCTTCCACGGCCGCTCGTTTGTCATGTACCTGATGCTGTCGATGACGATCTTCCCGCAGATCGCCATTCTCGGCGCCCTCTACACGACGATCACGACGTTCCATCTCTACGACAAGCTCGGCGCGCTGATCTTCAGCTACCTGATCTTCACGCTGCCCTTCACGATCTGGGTGCTCACGAGCTTCATGCGGGCGCTGCCGGGGGATCTCGAGGAGGCCGCCTACGTCGACGGAGCGACACCCCTGCAGGTCTTCTGGAAGGTTCTCCTGCCCCTGATCGCTCCGGGCCTCGTCACGACGGGGCTGCTCGCCTTCATCTCCGCCTGGAACGAGTACCTGTACGCGCTCTCGTTCATCCAGACACCGTCGAACTACACCGTGCCGCTCGCGATCACGTCCTTCGTCAGCAAGACCGGGAGCGCCTTCGCGGTGCCGTGGGGCCAAATCATGGCCGCCACCGTGATCGTCACGCTGCCACTGATCGCGGCGGTCCTGATCCTGCAGAGGCGGATCATCGCGGGCCTGACCGCAGGCGCCGTCAAAGGTTAGATCGCTTCGCGCGTCTGCGGGTCGAAGAAGTAGAGGCGGCTCGTGTCGACGGCGAGCTCGGCGGGCGAGCCGATCGCGATGTGCGTGCGAGGGCTGACGCGTGCGCACATCCGCGTCCTGTCTCCGGCGTCGCCGTCCCCGCCGAGATGGACCGCCGCGTCCTCGCCCACGTCTGCGGCGGCCGCACTCGAGACGACGCCCGTAGCGGTGGTGCCGAAGTAGAGCAGTACCTCGGCGCCGAGCGGCTCCGTCAGGTCGATGTCGACCTTCAGCCGCCGATCGCTCGGGACGTCCGATTCGAGGTTGGCGTCCTCGAAGTCCTCGGGCCTGATGCCGAGGATGATCGTCCTGCCGACATAGCCCTTCAGCCGCGAGCGGTTTCGCGCGGCTCTGTCGTCGACCGTCAACCGGTGCTCGCCGAAGGCAACCGAGTAACGGCCGTTCGTCTGCTCGAGTTGCGCCTCGACGAGGTTGATCGAGGGAGAGCCGATGAAGCCGGCGACGAACTCGTTGGAGGGCTGGTCGTAGAGCACCTGCGGCGTGTCGACCTGCAGCAGGTGCCCGGCGTTCATGACCGCGACGCGGTCGCCCATCGTCATCGCCTCGACCTGGTCGTGCGTCACGTAGATGGTCGTCACGCCGAGCCGCCGCTGGAGCTGGTGGATCTCGGCGCGCATCTGCACCCGCAGCTTGGCGTCGAGGTTCGAAAGCGGCTCGTCCATCAGGAACACCTGTGGCTCGCGGACGAGCGCGCGCCCCATCGCGACCCGCTGGCGCTGGCCTCCCGAGAGTTGCCGCGGCTTGCGCCTCAGGAACTGGTCGATCTGCAGGGTCTTCGCAGCGCTCTGGACGCGCTCCTGAATCTCCTGCTTCGGCATCTTGTGGAGTTTCAGGCTGAAGGCGAGGTTGTCCTCGACCGTCATGTGCGGGTAGAGCGCGTAGCTCTGGAAGACCATCGCGATGTTGCGTTCCTTCGGGGTGAGGTCGTTGACGATGACGTCGCCGATCCGGATCGTGCCTTCGCTGATCTCCTCCAGGCCGGCCAGCATCCGGAGCGCCGTCGTCTTGCCGCAACCAGAGGGGCCGACCAGAACCATGAGTTCCGCGTCCCTGATCTCGAGGTCGAGATCAGTGACCGCCCGGGTACCGTCGTCGTAGACCTTCGCCACCTGGTCGTACGAAATCTCCGCCACGTTGCTGAGTCTAAACGGTCCGAACGCACCGTACCCCAGGCGAGATCGGAGTACGACCTGCAAGAGACATCCAGACGAAAAGCTCGGCGTTCGCTCACGCGACGACCTCGCTGCGAGGCTGCCGGCAGCGGCTGACCCGATGCGCCCGGCAAGATTCGAACTTGCGGCCTCTGCCTCCGCGCCAGGCCTGACTGAGACATTCGCGGGTCCATCGACGTAAGCGGGCGCCTGTGGCACAGGCCGCCCGCAATGCCCCCTACCCTGCTGATCAGGCGCTGGCTGAACCGAGCGTCTGGATGTGCGACCAGTCGCTGTCGCTCAGTTCGATGTGCATATAGGTCCTGCGTAACACCTCGACCGAGGTACCGACCTGTCGGGACGGCTTCTCCATCGTGACCTCGCTATCGCCGTAGCTGCGCACCCAATTCGTGCAGTACGTGGGCTTGGCCACATGAGCCGTGACTGGAACCGGAAGGCAGGGACGCGCAGCGCCCCGGCGTCCCAGAGACTAACGAGGATCTCTGCCTCCTCTGGGTTGAGATCGCCAACGCCGTCGCGCGGGCGTGCGCGTGAGGGCCCGCAGCCCGAAGGTCGCTCGGAAGAGTCTCGTCGGCCACTTGCGTACGTGACAGGCCAGGCTTGCTTGTGGATCCAGAGTGATGAGAATGAGTAGGAATGAGTGGATTAGAGGAGAGGATGGTGCGGGATCTCAATGATCGGGTTTACGCGCTGTGCAAGGATCTCAAGGCACGTCACGCCGAATTCGACTGCGAGTGCGGCGACCGCAACTGTGGCCGCTCGGTCGCGCTCACCTTGGCGGAGTATGTGGCCATCAGGGCAAGGGGGGGCGCAGTGCTGTCACCGGAACACGCAGGGCGCGGACAGAGACGCCCGGGCTGAGAGCCTCGCTCAGGCAGCAGTGCAGGCGGGCGCTCGCCGGTGTATTCGTCGGTGACTTCCTTGATGTTTTTGGGTGATATTGAAGTCGATTGGCCCGGCGATGTCGTTGTATAGAGTGTTGGCCGTTCACTGCCTACCCGGTATAGAGTGTTGGCCGTTCACTGCCTACCCAGGTCGGATTATGATTCTTTCCGCTCTTATCGGAAATATCAGTGGGGATAGGATTAATGTTAAGGTACCAGATGTTTGATGATCCCGCGGCAGTCGAGAGAGGCGCGTATATCTCGCTCTGAACATCTCGGAGAGATAACAGGTTATTGTAAATCCGAATGCCGCGCAAAATACCGTCATAGACTTCATTCCCTTGACCGGACGGGCCATAGATTCCGGTAGAGGCTGGCCACGGAGCATCGCCCCAAGTAAGTACGGGATTTGGCGGATTGGCATTATCCACTGAAGGACCGGCGGTATGAGTAATAACCCTGGATTGATCAGGCCAATCCCAATAGAACTCTTGATGTTTACCATTAGCATCGGCCCAGACACGGGCTACTTGTGTGTACCAACGGTTATAGACAACATTGCCTCCTAGGAAATCTCCGCCTCGGTCACCTGCAATCTCCCACTTATGTGTTGTGCCGTCTCCTTGCGGATAAGGATGGAAACCATAATAGGTACAACCGCCCGCACAGAACTCTCCATCATTGCCCCAGAAGAACGTCGTATAATAACCGGGCTGTTGCCTCGGATAGGCTTTCCAGATATAGGTGACACCATTGCCATTCGGTCCGTAAATAGGAAGGCCGTTGTTTTGCGGGTTACGAAATTGGAAGCGCATAGTCGTAGAAACGGATGCAGAACCAGGAAAATCAAGGCCGGTCGTCCGGTCGGGCGTGACCTTGGGCACCTTGACGCCTACAGAGAAGATGCCCTTCATGCCCAGCTTCGCGTGACCCGGCACCGTGCAGATGTAGCCGTACCTCTTCTTCTTCTTGAAGACGATGCGGAGGATCGCCTTCTGGCCGGGGTTGAGGAGCTTCGTCTTCTTGCCCAGGATCTTGAAGTCGTGCGTGATCTTGCCCGTGTTGACGACGGTGAAGATCACGGTGCCGGACGCCGGGACGGCCTTTCTCGAGAGCACGAACTTGAACTCCGAGGCCTTCACCGTGACGCGGAAGATACGGGGTTTCGCGCTCGACCCCTCGCCAGCCGCGACCGAATCACCAAACGAGACGATCACGGGCGACGCATCGGCCCGACCGGAGAGCAAAGTCGGCAAGAATCGGCCGCCGCGGACATGGCGATG
Source organism: uncultured Actinomycetes bacterium (assembly GCA_963719325.1). GTDB lineage: Bacteria > Actinomycetota > Thermoleophilia > Gaiellales > Gaiellaceae > DATBLE01. Next base: position 23,812 of record CAVRBW010000021.1, on the reverse strand, counting down.
CAGGGAGTCAGCCACAACAGTGCGAGGCCGCCCGCCGCCACCCAGGCTCATCGCCGACGGCGCACCAGCCGCCGTCGATCCAGCTGCGATGAACGCTGCGAGGCCAACTACCGCAGTACGGATCAGGTCGCCGCAACCCAAGTCTCCCCTCACGCCCATCGCCTGGACGGCGGCCCCGCTCGAAGCGGTGCGTGCAGTCCACAGACTCTCCCGTACCGGGCGATCCTAGAGCCGTGACGAGTCCCTTGCAACGGCTTGGCTACGTGGGCGTCCCGCTTCCAACAGTTCCTCGACCATTCCGTGCCTGCTCAGCCCGGCTGTCACCTGAGCCATGCGCCCGGCAAGATTCGAACTTGCGGCCTCTGCCTCCGCAGGGCAGCGCTCTATCCCCTGAGCTACGGGCGCGGGGCGGTCAGTGTAGCCGTGCGGGTGCGCTGCCGACGAGAAGCTCGGCGTCGTCCTGCACCTCGACCCGCACGTAACCGAGCGCCGCTCCCGGAACGGCGCTCGTGACCTTGCCGACGACCTTCCCCTCGTGCCAGATCTCCTCGCCCGGCGCAGCAGCCCCGACCTCGAGCACGCGCAACCGGCGATTCACGTGCCCTCGGTTCCGCAGCCGCGCGATCGGCTCCTGGCCCGGGTAGCAGCCCTTCGTGAACGAGACGTGCGTCTCGTCGAGGCCCGCTTCGGCGGGGAGGATCGAGTCGTCCAGCTCCTTCCCCCATGCAGGCACGCCGGCCTCGATCCGGGCCCGCTCGAGCTCCTCCTCGTCGACGGTCGGCTCGATCGCAGCATCGAGCACCTCGACCGACCCCGGGAGCTCGCCCGGAATCCCCTCCGCCTCGCCGAAGACCACCGACGAGCTGTGCTCCTCGAGCTCGATCTCGCACTTCGCGGCGAAGCGCCCGCGCAGAAGCTGGGCGCGCACGACCTCGCCGAGCTCCGGCTCGGTGAGGAGGAGGAAGTCCTCTGGTCCACGCCGCCAGACCCGAAGCGGAGCGATCAGGCGACTCTTCGGCGTCAGCAGCAGCGCGTCGACGACCTCGCCCGCGGTGACGTCGTTGGACAGCATCCGCTGCAGGTAGTCCTCCGCGTCCGGGCCGGCGACCCGGACGAACGAGCGCGGCCGTCGTGCGACCCCCTGGACTGAAACCCCGAGCACCGTCGTTAGTCTAGGCAGCGTGCCCCTGTTCAGATCGAAGGCCGAGGCGAAGGTGGCCGAGGCCGGCTACGACCCGGCCCGGCTACCGCCCGGCCAGTACCTGACCGAGAAATGGCCGGTGCTCCACGCGGGCTCGGTTCCGACCGTCGATCTCTCGACCTGGACCCTCGAGATCTCCGGCGAGGTGGAGCGTCCGCTCTCGCTGACGTGGGAGCAGCTGCTCGACCTTCTCGAGCCGCGAGATCACCGTCGACATCCACTGCGTGACCCGTTGGAGCCGGTTCGACACGAGTTTCAAGGGCGTGCACTGGAGCGAGCTCGCCAAGCTCGTCGGCCCCAAGCCGAGTGGACGCTTCGTCGTCGCCCACGCGGAGCAAGGGTTCACCTCGAACGTGCCCCTATCGGCGCTCGAGGACGAGCACGCACTGGTCGCGTACGAGGCCGACGGGGAACCGCTCACCCCGGACCACGGATGGCCCGTGCGCCTGGTCGTGCCGTCGCGCTACTTCTGGAAGAGCGCCAAGTGGCTGCGCGGGCTGGAGCTCCTCGACCACGACGAGCCGGGGTTCTGGGAGCGCTACGGGTACCACAACGACGCGGACTTCGCGAAGGAGCAGCGCTACAGCTTCTAAGAGCCGCGCGAGCGGCCCTGACGTCAACCGGATCACGACGTCGGGATGTACTCGAACCAGTCGAAGTCGGCGGGCCCGTCGAGCGGTGACCGTTGCCGGTGGCGAGCAGGCCGATCATGGCGCCGGTGAAATGGTGCCGGCCGCTCTCGCTCAGGATCGTCTCGGCCGACAGCGCTTTCGCCGGCACACGACCGAGCTCCTCGAGGCGACCGCCGGCTCCGCCGAGGAACGCATACTCCTTCGCCGTCGCCTGCACCGCCAACGTGACCGAGCCTCCGCCCAGCCTCGCGCGGGCGAGCGTTCGCGCACGCCCGCGCAGGACCTGGGTGAGCCTGAGCTCGCGGCCTCGTTCGCCGAGGCCGACGAGCAGCGTGAGGTGAAACTCCTCGTTCGCCCTGACGCAGAGCCCGGCCTCCTCGTTCGAGCGGCGCGGCTCGAACTCGAGGCGCGTCCGCACCAGCACGTCGAAGTGCTGCTGGCGCCGGCAGACGAACGCGGGGGAGTCGATCTCGCGCAGGGAGACGGGCGATCCCCAGAGGCGCAGGTGGCCCGGCCGCTGACGCAGCGACCACGCGCCTCTCCGCGGATTGCGGACGAAGACCCAGCTCGGGGCGAGCTTGCGGGAGTCGAAGTCGTCGCGCAACGAGCCGATCGGGGAAGCCTCCGAGCCGGCGGGGCCCTCGCCGGCGAGGTCGAGCGGCCCCATTCTCGGCCACCCGTCCGTACCCCACACGACCGGCGCAAGGAACGTCTCCCGGCCCAGGTGATGGTTGCGCCCCGACGTGGGGCGGATCCCGAGCAGGAGAGCCCACGTGCTGCCGTCCTCCAGCTCGACCAGGTCGGCGTGGCCGATGGCCTGAATCGGGTCGCGCGGCCGGTCGCTGTGCGCGAGCAACGGCCCGTGGGGAGACGCCGTGAACGGCCCGTACGGTCGTCTGCTCCTCGCGACCACGACCGAGTGCCCGTAGCTCGTGCCGCCCTCCGCGGTCAGGAGGTAGTAGAAGGCTCCCCACCGGTACAGGTGCGGCGCCTCGGGCCAGATGCCCCCCGTGCCTTTCCAGATCGTGCGTGGCGCACCCTCCAGCACGAGCTCGCCGTCGCGCCATTCGAGCTCTGCCTGGTAGATGAACGGATGATCGCCGTCGGCGCCTGGCCCGTTGCGGGTGTAGTAGATGCGGCCGTCGAGGAATGCCAGCGAGGGATCGATTCCCTCGGGATCAAGCCAACGTGGATCGGACCAGGGGCCGCGTGGATCCTCGGCGGTGACGACGAAGTTGCCACGTCCAACGTCGGTGGTGACGAGATAGAAGGTCCCGTCGTGGTGTCGCAGCGTCGGAGCGTAGATGCCTGCCGAGCTGCGCACCCCGGTCAGGTCGAGCTGGCTCCGGCGCGTCAGGACATGACCGAGCTGCCGCCAGCTCACCAGGTCGCGGCTGTGGAAGATCGGGACCCCGGGGAAGTACTCGAAGCTGCTGCAGGCGAGGTAGACGTCCCGGCCAACCCGGCAGACGCTGGGGTCGGGATACATCCCGGGCAGGACCGGATTGCGGAACGTCACGCGGGGATGCTCAGCCCTTGACGGCGCCGGAGAGCCCACCGACGATGCGCCGCTCGGCGAAGAGGAAGAAGGCGAGCGCCGGGATCATCGAAAGCGTGGTGAAGGCGAGGACGCCTGCCGTGTCGTAGCTGTGCTCCCCCGAGTAGTTCGCGACCCCCAGCGGGAGCGTCCAGTTGTTCGGGTCGGACAGGACGAGCAGTGGCAGGATGAAGTTGTTCCAGCTCGTGATCACGGAGAGGATGATCACGGTCATCATCGCCGGCCGCGAGAGCGGCAGCAGCACCCGCCAGAAGAACCCGAACCTCGTGCAGCCGTCGATCGCGGCGGCGTCCTCGAGCTCGAACGGGACGCTCCTCATGAACGGGCGGAGGATGATGATCGTGATCGGGATCCCGAACGCGGCCTCGGGCAACGCGACCCCGAAGAGCGTGTCGTCCAGACCGAGGTCGCGCAGGAGCAGGTAGAGCGGGAGGGCGGCGACGGCGATCGGCACGAGGAGGCCGAGCGTGAAGAAGGTATAGATCGCCTCGCGGCCGCGGAACCGGAAACGGGAGAGCGGGTAGGCGGCGAGCGAGCTGACGCCGATGATGAGCGCGGTGGCGACCGCGGCGACGATCGTGCTGTTGCCGACCTGGCGCCAGAAGGCCTCCGATGCGAGCACCTTGGAGTAGTTGTGGGTCACCCATGGATGCGGCAGGCCGACCGGGTCGGCGGCGAGCTGACCGTTCGTGCGGAAGCCGCCGATGACGACGAACACGATCGGGACGATCACGACCGCGGCGAGCGCGAGGGCGATCACGTAGACCGGCGCGTTGGCGAACGGGCCGGCACTCCGGTGCCTCGGAGGCGCGGGCGCAGGGGCGGCCGCCATCAGCCGGCCATCCTCGTCGTTCCACCGTCCACGTCACGGCGCAGAACGAGGATCTGGTAGAGGATCGAGACGACGAAGCAGATGAAGAAGAGGATCACCGCGACCGACGTGGCGAAGCCGACCCGGTAGCTCCTGAAGCCCTGATCGATCATGTAGCTCGCCATCGTCGAGGAGGCGCCGGCGGGCCCGCCGAGGGTCATGATCCAGACGAGATCGAAGAGCTGGATCGACCCGATCGTCGCCAGGAACGCCCACAGGCGGACGGTCGGCCCGAGCAGCGGCAGGGTGATGTGGCGGAGCGTCGTCCAGCTCGTGGCGCCGTCGATCGCCGCCGCTTCGTGCAGCTCCCGGGGAATGCCCTGCAGCCCGGCGAGGAAGAGGATGATCCCGAAGCCGACATACTTCCACGTGATCACCACGAACAGCGTGTAGAAGACGAGACCGATGTCGGCCAGCCAGAGCTGGACGAGGCTGCCGAGGCCGATCGAGCGGAGGAACTCGTCGACGAGCCCATTCGGCTGAAGGATCTGCAGGAACACGATCGCCGTGATCGCCTCCGAGAGCACGTACGGCGCGAAGAAGATCAGGCGGAGCAGAACGCGCCCGCGTAGCGGCCGATTGAGGAGGAGCGCGACCGCAAGGGAGAGCGGGAACTGGAGGCCGAGCGAGAGCGCGATCAGCATCCCGTTGTGCTCCATCGCCTGGCGGAACGCGGAGTCCCGGAACGCTTCGCTGTAGTTGTCGAGGCCGATGAAGTCGGTCAGAGGCCCCAACCCGCTCCAGGAGTACAAGCTGTAGCGAACCGCCTGGACGACCGGAACGAGGACGAACAGGATGTAGAGCGCGGCGGCCGGCCCGATGTACAGGCCGATCTCGAGCCATCTGCGGCCGAGACGACGGACGGCCGGCCGCGCTTTCACGCGGCCGGCCGTCGTCATGGCGGTACTACTCACGGACGTCTGTAACGGTACTCCTGTCTTACTTCTTCTTTGCCGCCTTCGCGATCTTCTGGACGACCTGCGGCGGAGTCGCCTTTCCGGCGAACTGATCCGCGATCGCGCTGTCCAGCGCTTGCCCGATCGACTGCGAGTAGGCGATGTCGAGGTAGAGCTGGATGAACGGTGAGGTCGAGCGGAACTTCAGCACCGTGCGGAGGTTCGGATCCTTCACCGAGCTCTCCGTCCCCTTCCGCACGGGCAGGCCGAGGTTCGTCGAGCCGATCCGCTTCTGCACGCTCGGGCTGTTGAGGTACTCCAGGAACTGGGCGCACGCCGGCTGCGGCGCCTTCCAGGAGCAGGCGTAGCCGTCGCCGCCGCCGAGCAGCGACCCCGGAAGGGCCTTGCTGCCGGGCACGTTCGGGAACGGGAACCAGCCGAGGAAGCCGGGGACCTTCTGGTCGGGAGTGAGCCCAGCCATCGTCCCCGGGTCCCAGTGGCCCTGCAGCTCCATCGCCGCCTTGCCGTTTGCGAGGAGTCCTGCCGAGCTCGTCGGGCCCTGCTGGGCCGGCGACGCCAGGAACCCGTCCTGGAAGGGCTTGGCAGCCAGCAGCTGCTGCACGTACTGGCCGGCCTTGGCCCAGCACGAGTCGCTGAAGTTGTAGGTGACGGCCGACTGCTGGATCGTCTTCTTGCTGCAGAGCTTGACCGCCAGGTAGTCCCAGTAGAACGCGTCCGGCCAGCGATCCCTACCGCCGATCGCGATCGGCGTGATGCTCGCCGCCTTCAGCTTCGAGATCGTGGCGAGGAACTGCGGCCAGGTCTTCGGCGGAGACGAGATTCCAGCCTGCTTGAAGAGCTCCTTGTTGTACCAGAACCCGACCACGCCGACGTTGTAGGGGACCGCGTACTGCTTGCCGTTGACCTGCCAGCCGGCTGCCGACCCGCCGATGGTCTTGATCCACGGCTTGACGTACTTCGTCAGGTCGGCGACCTTGCCGGCCTTCACCTGGTCGACGAGCTGGCCGCCACCCCAGTTCTGGAAGATGTCGGGCGGGCTGCTCGACTGGAGGGCGATCGGGATCCTCGTCTGGAATTGCTCGTTCTGGAGCGGGACCGGCTTGACCGTGATGTCCGGGTGCAGCTTGTTGAACTCGGCCGCCACCTGTGGCCACAGCTTTACCCCCGGGCCGACCGTCTGGTTGTGCCACCAGACGAGCGTGACGGCCTTGCTGCTGCTCTTCTGCCCCGAGGCTGCGAGACCCGAGCTCGCAACGAGAATTGCCGCGCTCGCGGCAGCGATCCCCGCGAACGCGAGTAGCTTCCAGCGTTTCATGACGTCGACTCCTCCCTCCGCAGGTAGGCGCCGATCACCCTCGAGCGCTCTCCTGCAATGGCCGTATGCCTCATCGCGGCGCGAGTCTTGCACACCCCTCGAGGCCCGTCAACCGTTGTCGATAACGATTTCGATATGGGTTAGTATCGGCGCGCGGTGACCGAGCGCAGAGTGACGATCGGCGACGTTGCGGCCGAGGCCGGCGTGTCGGTGGCGACCGTCTCCAAGGTGATCAACGGACGCTGGGGCGTGGCGGAGAACACGTCCGCCCGGGTCCGGGCGGTGATCGACGAGCTCGGGTTCCAGTCGAGCCTGGTCGCGCAGAGCCTGCGCAGTCGGAGCACGAACGTGATCGGCGTCCTCGTCGTCGACATCGAGCCGTTCAGCGCAGAGCTGCTCAAGGGCGTGGCCCGAGCGATCCACGGCACCGGGTACGAGCTGGTCGTCTTCTCGGGCTGCGGGCGCGCCGCCGACCAGGTCGGCTGGGAACGCCGCTACCTCTCGAGGGTCAGCGGGACGCTCTGCGACGGGGCGATTCTGGTGACGCCGAGCAGCGTCGACGTGACCTACGGCGCGCCGGTCGTCGCGGTCGACCACAACGCCGGCTCGTCGAGCCTCCCGACGGTCGACTCCGACAATCTCAGCGGCGCCGTATCCGCCACCGAGTACCTGATCGGCCTGGGGCACCGGCGGATCGGGTTCCTCGCGGGACGGCCCGACCTCGAATCCGCCATGCTCCGCGAGCGCGGCTATCGCATCGCGCTCGAGACCGCGGGCATCGAGATCGACCCCGCCTTGATCCAGGTCGGCGGCTATCAGCCCGACTCGGCCGAGGAGGCAGCTCGGCAGATGCTGGACCCCAGCGGCCGACCGAGCGCGATCTTTGCGGCCAACGACGTCTCGGCGATCGCGACCATGTCCGTAGCTCGGACGCTCGGCCTCGCGGTGCCCGATGATCTGTCCGTGATCGGGTTCGACAACGTTCCGGAGTCGGCGCTCGTCGAGCCCCCCTTGACGACGATCGAGCAGCCGATCCAGCAGATGGGCTTCGACGCCGCCCAGATCCTGATCCGCCTGATCGACAAGGAGCCTGTGCCGACCCACACGATGTTGCCCACCAGGCTCGTCGTCCGTGGATCGTGCCGGTCGATCGAGGAAGGCTCGTGACGGTCACGAAGGTCGAGAGCGAGCCGCTCTACCGCGACTCGTCGCGACCGCGGGACGAACGGGTCGAGGATCTCCTCCTCCGCATGACCAGAGAGGAGAAGGTGGCTCAGCTGGGCAGCGCCTGGGTGTTCCAGCTCACCGACGGCGAGCGCTTCTCGGCGGAACGCGCCGGCGAGCTGCTCGGAACCGGCCTGGGTCATGTCACGCGGATCTCGGGAGCGAGCTCGCTCCAAGCGGAAGGCGCGGCCGAGCTCGCGAACACCATTCAGAGGTACCTCGTGGAGGAGACTCGCCTCGGCATCCCGGCGATCGTCCACGAGGAGATCTGCTCGGGCCTCATGTCCCGGGAGGCGACGGTCTTCCCGCAGGCAATCGGACTGGCGAGCACCTGGGATCCGTCTCTCGCCGAGGGGTTGGCGGATTCGATTCGCGTCCAGATGCGGGCCGTCGGGGCGCACCAGGGGCTCGCGCCGGTGCTCGACGTGTGTCGCGATCCGCGCTGGGGCCGGACCGAGGAGACGTTCGGCGAGGACCCGTACCTCGTCGCACGCATGGGCGTCGCCTTCGTGCAAGGCCTCCAGGGCGACTCGCTGCGCGACGGCGTGATCGCGACTGTGAAGCATTTCGTCGGGTACGGCGCATCGGACGGCGGAATGAACTGGGCTCCGGCCGGCATCCCGCCGCGAGAGCTGCGCGAGGTCTACCTGCATCCGTTCGAAGCGGCCGTCCGTCTGGGCGGCGCCGGTTCGGTGATGAATGCGTACAACGAGATCGACGGGGTCCTGTGTGCAGCCGACCACGGGCTGCTCACCTCGACCCTGAGAGACGAATGGGGATTCGACGGATGTGTCGTCTCGGACTATTTCTCGATCCGTCAGCTCGCCGAGTATCATCGGCTGGCCGCCGACGGCGAGAACGCTGCAGCGATGGCGTTGAACGCCGGGCTCGATCTCGAACTGCCGGCCACGGACTGCTACGGCGCGCCGCTGCTCCAGGCGCTCGAGGCCGGGCTGGTGGGCGACGAGACCCTGGACGGCGCGGTGCGACGGGTCCTGCGCGCGAAGTTCGACGTGGGCCTGTTCGAGCAGCCCTACGTCGACGCCTCTCGTGCATCCAGCGTCGCCGACACTCCTGCTCACCATGATCTCGCCCGGACCATCGCCCGCAAGAGCCTCGTGCTCCTGAAGAACGACGGGGTGCTCCCGCTCGCGCAAGATCTTCGCTCGATCGCGGTGATCGGGCCGAACGCGGACGCAACCCGCAATCTCTTCGGCGACTACGCCTACCCCGCCCACGTCGAGTCGCTCCGCGTGGTGCTGGACAGCGGCCGCAGCAGCCTCTCCACACCCGGCGTCGAGGCGGTCGAGATCAGCCCTCTCGAGATCGACGCTCCCTCCGTCGTCGAGGCGCTGCGTGACCGATTCGGCGCCAGGGTCACGTTCGCCCAGGGTTGCGACGTCAGCAGCGCTGCTACGGACGGATTCGACGAGGCGGTGGGCGCAGCCCGCGCTGCCGAGGTCGCGATCATGGTCATGGGCGACAAGTCAGGCCTCACCGACGACTGCACGAGCGGCGAGTTCCGCGACCGCGCCTCGTTCGACCTTCCCGGCGTTCAGGAGGAGCTCGTGCGTGCGGTCGTCGCCACGGGAACGCCGGTCGTCCTGGTGCTCGTGGCAGGCAGGCCGTCTGCGAGCGCCTGGCTCCATGAGCACTGCCGTGCCGTGGTGATGGCCTGGCTTCCGGGCGAGGAAGGCGCCGGCGCGATCGCCGACGTCCTCAGCGGCGAGACAAACCCCGGCGGCAAGCTGCCGATCTCGTATCCGAGGTCGACCGGCCAGGTACCCGTCTTCTACGGGCACAAGGTCTCGGGGGGGCGCTCTCATCCGATCGGCGACTACGTCGACCTGCCTGCCAGCCCGCTCTACGCCTTCGGACACGGGCTCAGCTACACGACGTTCGAGTTGTCCGAGTCGCAGATCCGTGAGCCGACGGTGTCGTGGAACGACGCGGTCGTCGTCGAGGTCACCCTGACCAACACCGGCGACCGCGCAGGCGAGGAGGTCGTGCAGCTCTACGTCCGCGATCCCCAGGCCAGCCTGACCAGGCCCGTATTGGAGCTCAAGAGCTTCCAGCGTGTCGAGCTCGACGCCGGGGGATCGGCGACGCTCACCTTCCACGTACCCGTAGCTCAGCTCGGGTTCTACGACAGCGAGCTGTCGTACGTCGTCGAGCCGGGCGTGATCGACGTCTTCGTCGGCCGATCTTCCGTAGATTTGCTCGAAGTGGGCTCGGTGACCGTGGTAGCAGACCCGTCCGGCCAGCCGGCGAAGACCTTCGACGGATCGGTCTCGGTCCGCTGAACGCCGAGATGACTCACGGCACGAACGCCAGCCTCATGCTCGAGCCGAGCGCAGGTCGGGCGTCGGGGGTCAGCGTCAAACACGTGACCAAGACGTTCCCGGGCGGCTTCACCGCGGTGGACGACGTGAGCCTCGAGATCGGCGACGGCGAGTTCATGGTGCTCGTCGGCCCGTCAGGCTGCGGAAAGACGACCCTGCTGCGGATGATCGCCGGGCTCGAGCAGGTGTCGGCGGGGAGGGTGGCGGTCGGCGACGAGGACGTGACGGACCGCTCGCCTCGCGAACGCGACATCGCGATGGTCTTCCAGAACTACGCCCTCTATCCGCACATGACCGTCGGCGAGAACCTCGGGTTCGGCCTCAAGCTCCGGAAGGTCGCGAAGCAGGAACGGGCACGGCGCGTGATGGAGGTTGCGAAGACGCTCGGGCTCGACGAGCTGCTCGACCGCAAACCCGCCGAGCTCTCGGGCGGGCAGCGTCAGCGCGTTGCCATGGGGCGGGCGATGGTGCGCGAGCCGAAGGCGTTCCTGATGGACGAGCCGCTCTCGAACCTCGACGCCAAGCTGCGAGTCACGATGCGCGGTGAGCTGGCTCGCCTGCACGAGCGACTCGGCGTGACGACCATCTACGTCACCCATGACCAGGTCGAGGCGATGACGCTCGGTCAGCGTGTCGCGGTACTCCGCGACGGCGTCCTCCAGCAGGTGGACACGCCGCAGGTGTTGTTTCGCCGACCTGCAAACCTGTTCGTCGCCGCGTTCATCGGCTCGCCGTCGATGAACCTCGTCGAGGCGGACGTCGCCCGCCGCACCCTCCGCTTCGCCGGCCACGAGCTGGTACTCCCGGCCGAGGCGGACGTCAGGGACGGCCGCGTGATCGTCGGCATCCGTCCGACGGACTTCGCTCACGCCACGATGGCCGACCCGGCGCTGCCGCGGCTGACCGTGCGAGCCGAGGTCGTGGAAGACCTCGGCGCCGAGGTGCATGTGATCTTTCCGCTGGATGCCCCCCGCGTGGTCGCGGAGGCTGTTCGCGCCGCCGTCGTCGACGCCGGCGACGGCGAGGGAGCGCTCTTCGCCGACGATCAGCGCGCCATGTTCACAGCCCGCATCGACGCGGATCACCCGGTTGCGCCGGGCTCCTCCGTCGAGCTGGCGGTCGACACACGCCGGCTGCATTTTTTCGACCCCGCCACGGGCGAGGTGCTGGGGACCGGCCGGCGGCAAGCGGCGACGCCGGGGAGCACCGCCGCACCGGCCGGGCTGTAGCGAGCAACTCCCGCCGGTGCCTCTGCCCCTGTACGACCTGCCGCTCGACGAGCTCCGCGTCCATCGATCGGCGGCGACGGCACCTGAGGACCTGGACGCCTTCTGGGCTCAGGCGATCGCCGAAGCACAGGCGCGTTCCTTCGAGCCGACCGTCGAGCCGTACCGAGCAGACGTCTACCGTGACCTCGAGGTCGCCGACGTCACCTTCGCCGGAGCGGACGGTGACCCGGTGCGGGCCTGGTACCTCCGTCCGCAGGGCACGAAGACGACACCGCTTCCCTGTCGTGTCACGTTCGTCGGCTACGGGGGCGGGCGAGATCTTCCCGCCTCGCATGCGCTCTACCCGGCATGCGGATACGCAGCGTTCGTCATGGACACGCGCGCCCAGGGCGGAACCTGGTCGGCCGGCCACACGCCGGACCCCGGCGGTGGCTCGTCGGGACCGGAGCACCCGGGCGTGATGACGCGCGGCATCGCGAGCCCGCAGACCTACTACTACCGACGCCTGTATGTCGATGCGGTGCGCGCCGTCCAGACGGCCGCCTCGCTACCCGGCGTCGATCCCGACCGGATCGCAGTCGCCGGCGGAAGCCAGGGCGGAGCGCTCGCGCTCGCCGCCGCAGCGCTCGTTCCCGACGCCGTTCGACTGTGCCACGCCGACGTCCCGTTTCTGTGCGACTTCGACCGGGCGATGGAGGTTGCGATCGACCCGCCCTACACGGAGCTGGTCACCTACCTGGCGCTTCACCCTGAGCTCGAGCTTGCGGCGCGGCGGACGCTCAGCTACGTCGACAATGCCCTGCTGGCGCCGCGCATCACCGCGAGGACGCTGATCGCAGTGGGGCTGCGCGACCCGATCACGCCGCCGTCCACGGTCTTCGCCGCATACAACGCCGTCAACGCGCCGAAGGAGCTCGCCGTGCTCCCGTACTCGGGGCACGAGCAGCCGACGAGCCACATCGAGCGGCAGCTAGCCCAATTCGCAAGCGAATTCGGCTAGAAAAAGACGCGGCACAAGCCCAGGAAGGCCGAAGGGCCGGCGAGAGCCGGCCCTTCGTCGTCAAACGCCGAGGCGTTCGAGTTACATCATCCCGCCCATGTCGCCCATGCCGCCGGGCATCCCGGCGCCGGCGGTCTGCTTCTCGGGTGCGTCGGCGACGATCGCCTCGGTGGTCAGGATGTTCTTCGCGATCGACGCGGCGTTCTGCAGCGCCGAGCGGGTAACCATCGTCGGGTCGATGATCCCGGCCTTGACCAGGTCACCGTACTCGCCGGTGTCGACGTTCAGGCCGTGGCCCTTGGTGCCGTTCCGGACCTTGTCGACGACGATCGAGCCCTCGAGGCCCGCGTTGTACGACAGCTGGCGGATCGGCTCCTCGAGCGCCCGGACGATGATCGATGCGCCGGTGCGCTCGTCGGGGATCTCGAACTTGTCGAGCTTGACCGCTCCCGCCGCGTTGAGCAGCGCGACGCCGCCGCCGGAGACGATGCCCTCCTCGAGGGCCGCCCGCGTGGCCTGCAGCGCGTCCTCGACGCGGTGCTTCTTCTCCTTCATCTCGGTCTCGGTGGCAGCGCCGACCTTGACCACCGCGACGCCTCCGGCCAGCTTCGCCAGCCGCTCCTGCAGCTTCTCGCGGTCGAAGTCGGAGTCGGTGTTCTCGATCTCTGCCTTCAGCTGCTTGATCCGAGCCTTGATTCCATCCGACTCTCCGGCACCGTCGATGATCGTCGTCGTATCCTTGTCGACGACGACCTTGCGGGCCTTCCCGAGCTGCGAGATCTTCGTGTTCTCGAGCTTGAGGCCCATCTCCTCGGTGATCACCTCGGCGCCCGAGAGGATCGCGATGTCCTCGAGCATCCGCTTGCGGCGATCGCCGAAGCCCGGCGCCTTGACCGCGACGGCGGTGAAGGTGCCCCGCAGCTTGTTGACCACGATCGTCGCGAGCGACTCGCCCTCGACGTCCTCGGCCACGATCAGCAGCGGCCTGCCTGCCTGGATCACCTGCTCGAGCACCGGCAGCACGTCCTTGACAGCCCCGATCTTCTGGTTCGCAACCAGGATGTACGGGTCGTCGAGGACGGCCTCCATGCGCTCGGCGTCGGTGATCATGTACGGCGAGAGGTAGCCCTTGTCGAACTGCATGCCCTCGGTGAACTCGAGCTCGAGGCCGAACGTCTGGCCCTCCTCGACGTTCACGACGCCGTCCTTGCCGACCTTCTCGATCGCGTCGGCGATCACGTCGCCGATCTCCCGCTCGCGCGACGAGATGCTTGCGACCCGGGCGATGTCTTCCTTGCCGTTGACCTCCTTGGACTGGCCCTTGAGGTCTTCGACCACCGCATCGACGGCGCTCTCGATGCCGCGCTTGAGCGCCATCGGGTTTGCGCCGGCGGCGACGTTCTTCAGGCCCTCGCGGACGATCGCCTGTGCGAGCACGGTCGCCGTCGTGGTGCCGTCGCCTGCGACGTCGTTGGTCGCCGTGGCGACCTCGCGCACGAGCTGCGCGCCCTGGTTCTCGAACGCGTCCTCGACCTCGATCTCACGTGCGATCGTGACGCCGTCGTTCGTGATCGTCGGGGCGCCGAACTTCTTGTCGAGCACGACGTAGCGCCCCTTCGGGCCAAGAGTGACCTTGACCGCGTCGGCGAGGATGTTCACGCCCCGCTCGAGCGCGCGGCGCGCATCCTCGTTGAACTTCAGCTCCTTGTGAGCCATCGCATTCCTCCGTTGACTGACTAGGCCTTGGCGCCGGCAAGCTCGCGCTTGCCCTTGCCCTTGGCACCCTTGGACACGACCTTCGCGAGCACATCGGACTCGCGCAGGATGAGCAACTCGTCGGCACCGACCTTGATCTCGGTGCCGCCGTACTTCGAGAAGACGACCTCGTCGCCCTCGGCGACGTCGAGCGCGACGCGCTCGCCCGTCGTCTCGGCACGAGAGCCGGGGCCGACTGCAAGCACGCGACCGCGCTGCGGCTTCTCCTTCGCCGTGTCTGGCAGGACGATTCCGCTGAACGTCTGCTCCTCTTCTTCGAGGACCTCGACGATAAGCCGATCGCCAAGCGGCTGTAGATCCATTCCACGACCTCCGGTCTTGGAGTTTGTGACACTGAGTAGCACTCTCGTATGGAGAGTGCCAAGCGATGATAGCGGTGATCGAGCCGACTGCGCAAGAGATCTCAGCGCTCGTCGCTCAGATTGCCACAAGGTACTGTGGCGCCGTGCGACGCGAGTTCTCCGCCGGTGGAGTGCTCGTCCGGCGGCTCCGCGGACACTGGATGCTGGCCGCGATCCGCCCTGGCGGCAAGCCCGAAGGCGTCTGGGCGCTGCCGAAAGGGCTGATCGGCCGAGACGAAGAGCCGGCGACCACCGCGCTCCGTGAGATCGAGGAGGAGACCGGCGCCCACGGCCGGCTCGACCATAAGCTCGGCGACATTCGCTACGTCTACACGTGGGCCGGCGAACGGGTCTTCAAGGTCGTCAGCTTCTACCTCGTCCGCTACTCGAGCGGCCGGCTCGGCGACGTGCCGCCGGAGTTCGCGCACGAGGTCGCGGAGGTGCGCTGGCTGCCGCTCGAGGAGGCGCCCAGGCTCCTGGCTTACAAGGGGGAGCGGGAGATGGCGCAAAAGGCTCTCGCGGCCCTGGCGGACGAGGCTCTATGATGGCCGCGCCCCCACGGCAGTCCATGGACGCGATGTACGCCCTGAACTTCTACTCGCCGATCGTCGAGAGCCAGCTCCGCAGCGGGCGCAAGTCCGCGACGATCCGGCTCGGGGACAAGTCCGCCAAGTACAAGAAGGGAATGATCGTCGCCGTGCTCGCGGGAGCGCGCTTCGGCCCTCGCAAGAAGGTCTTCGACGCGGTGATCGACAAGGTCGAGGTGAAGACGCTCGGCTCGCTCTCGCCGAACGAGATCGAGCACGACAACCCGGAGATCCGCCGGGTCGAGGACATGGCCCAGTTCCTCGGCTCGCTCTACAACCGCGAGGTCTCGGCGGACGACCTCGTGACGGTGATCCGCTTCTCCGAGATCAAGTCCTTCTAGCGACTACCGGTCCGCGTCCCGACGAATCCGCACCCCGAACTGCTCGTTCGGCCGAATTGGCGCGCCGCACTCCTCGCACTCGACCGCGAACGCGGACGAGAAGCGTGCCTCGCATGCGGGGCACCGGGAACGCAGCTCGCCGCCGCACTGCGGACAGGCCCGGGACAGCTCGCTCTCGAACTCCTCGAAGTAGCGCTGCGCGAGGCCACAGCCGAGGCAGACGGCAACCCAGTCGCCGAGCACCTTCCGACGCTCTTCGCGGAGCCAATCGGACGCCTTGCCCACGGTGTCAGTCTAGGCTGTCGCAGCCTCCGGCTGCTCGTACCCTCCGAGCGCCTCGGAATCACGCGCGACGAGCGAGGCGTAGCGCCCCCCGAGCGCGACCAAGTCCTGATGACGGCCCTGCTCGATGACCTTCCCGTGGTCGAGCACGACGATCTGGTCCGCAGCGCGGATCGTCGAAAGCCGGTGCGCGATCGCGATCGTCGTCCGCCCCTCCGCGAGTCGGTCGAGCGCCTCCTGGACCGCCGCCTCGGTCTCGGCGTCGAGCGAAGAGGTCGCCTCGTCGAGGACCAGGATCGGCGGGTTGCGCAGGATCGTCCGCGCGATCGCGATCCGTTGTTTCTCGCCGCCCGAGAAGCGGTAGCCACGCTCGCCGACGACTGTCTCGTACCCGTCCGGCAGCGCGGCGATCACGTGGTGGATCCGAGCCGCCGCCGCCGCGGCCTCGAGCTCTGGGTCGCTCGCGCTGGGCCTGGCGAAGCGGAGGTTCTCCCGCACCGACGCGTGGAAGAGGTAGGTCTCCTGCGAGACGACGCCGACCGCATCGGCGAGAGAGGCCAGCGAGAGGTCGCGGACGTCGGCTCCGTCGATCGTCACCCGGCCCTCCTGTGGCTCGTACAGACGCGCAACCAGGTAGCCGAGGGTCGTCTTTCCGGAGCCCGTCTCGCCGACGATCGCGGTTCGCGTTCCAGCCGGCACCGCGAACGAGATGTCGTTGAGCGTCCATTCGTCGCCGTAGCGGAACCACACGTGCTCGAAGGCCACATCGCCACGGACGCGCACCGCGTCGAGCGTCGTCGGATCAGGTCGCTCCACGATCTCCACGGGTAGGTCGATGTACTCGAAGATCCGGTCGAAGAGCGCGAGCGAGGTCTGGACCTCGATCTGGACGTTGAGCAGCTGCCCGATCGGGAAGAACAACCGCGTCTGCAGCGTCGTGAAGGCGACCAGCGTGCCGATCGAGATCACCGCCCAGCCGTGAGCGAAGGCGAGGCCGCCGAACCAGTAGACCGCCGCCGGCATGATCGAGAACGTCATCTGCACGGCCCCCATCAGCCAGCGACCTGCCATCGACGCGCTGACCTCGAGATCGGCGAGCTGGCTGGACTCGCGCTCGAAGCGCTCGGCCAGCTCGGGGCCCCGCCCCATCGTCTTCCCGAGCAGGATCCCCGAGACCGAGAGCGACTCCTGGACGAGCGCGGAGATGTCGGCCATCGAGCGCTGCCGATTGGTCGCGATCGCCCGGCGCTGCCTGCCGACCCGACGCGTGATCAGCACGAACAGCGGCAGCAGCCCGAGCGAGAAGGCAGCCAGGCGCCAGTCGAGCAGGAACATCGAGATCACCGTCGCCGCAACCGTCGTACCGCTCGAGACGACCGAGGTCGCGGTCGAGGTCACCACCTCCTGCACACCGCCGATGTCGTTCGAGATCCGCGACTGCACCTCGCCCGTGCGCGTCCGCGTGAAGAAGGCGAGCGACATCTGCTGCAGACGCCGGTAGACAGCCGAGCGCAGGTCGTGCATCACGCGCTGGCCGACCTGAGTCGACAGGAAGGTCTGGACGACCCCCAACGCGGCCGTGAGCACCGCGATCACGATCATCCCGCCGGCGAGCAACGAGATCAGCGTCGTGTCGCGATGCGGGATGCCGCTGTCGAGCAGCGAGCGAAGCAGAAACGGAGAGACGACCCCGAGCCCCGAGGAGATCACGATCAGGCCGAGGACGAAGCCGAGGCGTGCTCGATATGGACTGAACAGGCGCGCGAGGCGCCGCAGGTTCAGTCGGCGAGCGACCGGATCGGCCGACCGCTCAGCCGTTTCTTGAAGCCCGAAGAAGACCCGGTGCGGTCCCGGCACGACACCAAGCGTACGGGCAGGAGCCGTAGGCTTGACGGAGGCGACCCAGGAGCGCAGGTGCCGGCTTTGCCGGCGCCGGAGCGGGCATCAGCGATCGCGCCGAGGTTGTCGGCGACCGTTAGAGTTTCTGCCCGATGGCGATCGCCCGCGAAGCCGAGCCCGTCGGGTCGCTGAGCGAGATCCGGGCGGCCGGACTCGACCGCGACGACCTCCTCACGATCTACCGCAACATGCTGATCACGCGCGGCATCGAGGAGCGCGGGCACATCCTCTACAAGCAGGGCAAGATCCCGGGCTCCTTCTACACGGGGCGCGGAAACGAGGCGGCGGCGATCGGGATCGCGACCGCGATGGGGCCGGACGACGTCGGCACGCCGCTCCATCGCGACATGGGCGTGCACATCACCCTCGGCGTCGAGCCGTGGCGGATCTTCGCGCAGTACATGGGCAGGGCGGACGGCCCGAGCAAGGGCAGGGACGGAAACGTCCACATGGCCGACCCCCGCCTCGGGCTGATCGCGATGGTCAGCCACCTGCCGGCGATGCTTCCGGTCGCGGTCGGGGCCGCGCTCGCCTTCCGAATCCGCGAGGAGCGCCGGGTCGCGCTCGCCTGGTTCGGCGAGGGCGCGTCGGCACGCGGCGACACGCACGAAGGGATGACCTTCGCCGGCGTGCGGCGCTTGCCCGTCGTGTTCATCTGCGACAACAACCAGTGGGCGTATTCGACGCCGACCCACTTCGAGTACGCGACCGAGCACGTCGCCGACCGCGCGCAGGCGTACGGATTCGAGGGCATCGTCGTCGACGGAACCGACGTGCTCGCCGTCTACCGGGAAGCCAAGCGCGCGATCGAGAAGGCCCGCTCGGGAGGCGGGCCGTCGCTGCTCGAGTGCCTGACCCTCCGGATGGAGGGACACGCCGTCCACGACGACGCGTTCTACGTCCCCAAGCACCTCTTCGAGGAATGGGCCAAGAACGACCCGGTGGAGCGCTTCCGAACCTGGCTCAAGGAACACGCCGAGCTCTCGGACGAGGAAGAGGACGAGCTCGGCACGGAGATCAAGAAGCTTCTCACCGACGCGATCAAGCGCGCCGAAGAGTCGCCGCTGCCCGAGGCCGAGACGCTGACCCACGGAGTGTTCGCCTCCGCCGAGGACCTCGACACGCCCCACCACAAGTAGACGGCCGTGGCAGAGCGCACCTACCTCCAGGCGATCTCGGACGGCCTCCGTCAGGAGATGCGTCGCGACAAGCGCGTCTTCCTGATCGGCGAGGACGTGGGCGTCTACGGCGGGGCGTTCAAGGTCAGCCTCGGCTTCCAGGAGGAGTTCGGGCCGTGGCGTGTGATCGACGCGCCGCTCGCCGAGACGGCGATCATCGGCAGCTGCACGGGGTCGGCGCTGATGGGGATGCGGCCCGTCGCCGAGATGCAGTTCGCCGACTTCGTCTCCTGCGGCTGGGACCAGCTCGTCACCGTCGCAGCGAAGCAGTTCTACCGCGCGGGAACGCCCGTGCCGATGGTCGTCCGGCTCCCCTCCGGAGGCGGCTTCTCGGGCGGGCCGTTTCATTCGCAGAACCCCGAGAGCTCCTTCGCCCACGTGCCTGGACTGAAGTGCCTGTGTCCCGCCACACCGGAGGACGCGAAAGGGCTGCTCGCGAGCGCGATCGAGGATGCCAACCCCGTCCTCTTCTTCGAGCACAAGCACCTCTACCGCCGAATCAAGGCGGAGGTACCCGAGGAGCGCTACACCACGCCGATCGGCAAGGCCCGCATCCACCGCGAAGGCGACGACGTCACCGTGATCACGTGGGGCGCGATGGTGTACACGGCTGACGAGGCGGCCGAAGAGCTGGCGAAGGAGGACGTCTCGGTCGAAGTCGTCGACCTGCGCTCGGTGCTCCCCTGGGACAAGGAGGCCGTGCTCGCAAGCGTCGCGAAGACGTCGAAGGTGATCGTCCTGCACGAGGACACGCGGACCGGCGGGTTCGGCGCCGAGATCGCGGCGACGATCGGCGAGGAGGCATTCGAGTCCCTCGACGCGCCCGTGAGGCGAATCGCAGCGCCGGACACCCCCGTCCCGTTCTCGCCACCGCTCGAGAAGGCATTCATCCCCCAGGTCGAGACGGTGGCCAAGGGCCTCAGGGAGCTCGCCGCGTACTGATGGCCACCGGCACCGCGATCGACGTAGTCATGCCGCAGATGGGCGTCTCGGTCTCGGAAGGGACGATCGTCAAGTGGCTCAAGAACGAGGGTGAGCCGATTCAGGCGGACGAGGCGCTCCTCGAGATCTCGACCGACAAGGTCGACACCGAGGTTCCGAGCCCAGGCGCCGGCGTCGTGCAGAGGATCCTCGTCCAGGAAGGCGAGACCGTCGACGTCGGGACGAAGCTGGCGGTGATCGCGCCGGAGGGCTCGGCGCCGGTCGCCGAGGAGCCCGAGCCGGCGCCCACCACGCTGAGCCGGAACCGGCGGCCGCGCCGGAGCCGGCGGCGGAAGGCAGAGGCGGCGGCGGCGCCGAGCGCCGAGACGCCTGCGCCCGTGGCGGCAGCTCCCGCGGTGGCGCCGGAGCCGACGTTCGAGCCGGCCGCTCCGGACGTAAGTGGCAACGGAAAGACCTTCGTCTCTCCGGTGGTCGCCCGCATCGCGGCCGAGCACGGAATCGACGTCGGGGCGGTCCAGGGCACCGGGCGGGGCGGCCGCGTGACCAAGAAGGACATCCTCGGCTTCATCGAGGTCGGCGCGCCCGCGAAGCCTCGTGAGGCAGCTCCCGAGGCAGCCGCACCTGTGGCCCCGGCGGCTGCACCCACCGCACCGGCGCCGCCCGCACAGCCTGCGGCAGGGGAACTGCTCGAGCCGATGACCGCGATGCGGAAGGGCATCGCCGAGCACATGCGCAGGTCGCTCGATACGTCCGCCCACGTGACGAGCGCAATCGAGGTCGACATGTCGAAGGTCGTGTCGATCCGCGAGCGCCTGAAGGCCGAGTACCAGAAGAACTACGGGGTCAACCCGACCTACCTGATCTTCGTCGCGCGGGCAGCTGTCGACACGCTCCTCCAGTACCCGTGGGTCAACGGCGAGATCCGCGGCGACCAGATCGTCACCCGCAACGTGGTGAACCTCGGCTTCGCGGTCGAGCTCGCCGACGGAAAGGGCCTGATCGTGCCCGTGGTGAAGAGCGCCGAGGGGCTGAACCTGCTCGGGCTGGCGAAGTCGGTCACCGACATCGCCGAGCGGGCGCGCAACAAGCAGCTGCTCCCGGACGAGGTCCAGGGCGGCACGTTTACGATCACGAACCCGGGCGGCTACGGGACGTTCCACGGAACGCCGATCATCAGCCAGCCGCAGGCGGCGATCCTCGGCACGTACGCCGTCGTCAAGCGGCCGTGGGTCGTCCAGGACGAGCTCGGAGGCGACGTGATCGCGATCCGGCCGATCATGAACCTCACCCTCACGTACGACCACCGTCTCGTGGACGGCGCCCTCGCCGGACGCTTCCTGCGCGACGTGCGCGAGCGACTCCAGACCTGGGGCGAGGAACGGTACTGACGTGCCGTTCTGGGTCGTTCGGCGCGAGCGGGGCGGCCCCTGGGACTGGACGCGCGACCTGCGCGAGCAGGAAGGCTGGGACGAGCACGCCCGGCTCATGGACGACTGGGTCGAATCGGGCTTCGTCGTCCTCGGCGGCCCGCTCGAAGACGAGCGCGACGTCCTGCTGATCGTCGAGGCGCCGACAGCCGAAGCGGTCCACGAGCGGCTCGCCAGGGACAACTGGACGCCGAACAGGATGCTCACCACGAAGAGCGTCGAGCGCTGGACGATCCTGCTCGACGGTCGTGGATAGCCTGGCAGCAGCTGTTCTGAGGGGGCTTCGGCGGCGGGCGGATCTGGCTACGCTCACCGCGTGACCCAGCTCGGATACCTGCTGAACCTGGGCGAGATCCCCTACCGGGAGGCGTGGGAGCTGCAGCGCTCGCTCGCCGCCGCGGTCGCACAGGGCGCGATCCCGGACACGATCGTGATGCTGGAGCACCCGGCCGTGATCACGCTCGGCCGGAGGGCGGGCGAGCAGGAGCTGCACGTGCCCGAGAGCGCCGAGGTCGAGATCGTGGAGACCGACCGTGGCGGCAAGTCCACCTACCACGGGCCCGGGCAGCTCGTCTGCTATCCGATCCTCGACCTCAACCGCCACGGCCGGGACGTGAAGAAGTACTGCCGCGATCTCGAGGAGGCACTGATCGCAACGCTCGACTCGTTCCAGCTTCGGGGCGAGCGCGTCGACGGCCTCACCGGAGTCTGGATGCTGCGCCCCCCTCGCAAGATCGCCTCGATCGGAATCCACATCTCGCGCTGGGTGACCACGCACGGCTATGCGCTGAACGTCGACCTCGATCCGGCGCCGTTCACCGACTGGATCACCGCCTGCGGGCTCGAGGACGCTGCCTTCACGACGATGGCACGTGAGCTCGGCCGCGGACTGAGCGTCGAGGAGGTACGCCCGGCCGCGGCCTCCGCGCTGGCCGACGTCTTCGGCCTCGAGCTGGAGGATCTTCCGGCCGGCGAGGGCGCCGGCCTCTGGGAGCAGCCTCTCCACGACAAGCTCGCCGCAGGGTGAGGCCGCTCGCACACGCGGTCCTGCTCCTAGACTGACGAGCGTGATGCGGGCCGCCTTCCGACCTCGCCGTTGAGCACGAGCCGGCTGGAGACATTTGCGGACGGCGTCTTCGCGATCGCGGCGACGTTACTGATCCTCAGCGTCGACGGGGCCGTGCCCGGAGACGGCGGCCGCCTCGCCGGCCAGCTCTCCCACGCGTGGCCGTCGTACGTCGCGTACGCGGTCAGCTTCGTCAGCATCGGGATCATGTGGGTCAACCACCACACGCTGATGAACCAGATCGGTCAGGTCGACCGGCGCTTCTTGATGGCGACCATCGGCCTGCTGATGTGCATCGCATTCGTCCCGTTCCCGACGCGCCTCGTCGCCGAGCACGTACGCGGCTCGTCCGCCCGCGACGCCGCCCTCGCCTACGGCTTCACGCTCACGACCACCGCGATCTTCTTCAACATCGTCTGGTTCTACGCGGCCCGCCGCGGTCGCCTGCTGCATCCGGACGCAGACCCTCGCACCGTTGCCGGACTCTCGCGCAGCTACCTGCCCGGGCCGGGGATCTACCTCACGGCCACGCTCGTCGCGTTCGCCAGCGCCACGGCGAGCGTCGTCCTCTACCTCGTCATCGCGGGCTTCTACGTCCTCGAGAGCTCGCTCTTCGGCGGCAGAGGCGGAGGCTAGACTCAGGGCATGGAGCGCTCGCTTCCGGTCGCCGAGCGGCCGCGCCGGCCCGAATGGATGAAGGTCCGCGCGCCGAGCACCGATTCTCGTTACTTCGACGTCCGCAAGCTGATCCACGGAGCGAGCCTGAACACGATCTGCGAGGAGGCGCGCTGCCCGAACATCGGCGAGTGCTGGGGCCGCGGCACCGCAACCTTCCAGATCCTCGGCGAGACCTGCACGCGGGCGTGCCGTTACTGCTACGTCCACTCGGGCAAGCCCGACGGCCCGCCCGACCCGCTCGAGCCTCTGCGGCTTGCCCAGGCCGCCGCGACGATGGAGCTGAAGCACGTCGTCGTCACCTCGGTCGACCGCGACGACCTGGACGACCGCGGGGCGAGCCATTTCGCTGCGACCGTCCGGGCGCTGAAGCGGAAGGTTCCCTCCGCCTCGGTCGAGGTGCTCACCCCCGACTTCCTCGGCGTCGAGGAGGCCTCGCTGCGCACCGTCCTCGACTCCCGGCCGGACGTCTTCAACCACAACATCGAGACGGTGCGCCGCCTGCACGCACGAATGCGCGGATCCAAGGCTTCGTACGCCACGGCGCTGTGGTTGCTGCGCCGCGCGAAGGAGCTCGCCGACTACCCGGTTCTGACCAAGAGCGGGATCATCGTCGGCCTGGGCGAAACGAACGACGAGGTCGTCCAGACGATGCGCGACCTCCGGGACAACGGCGTGGACGTGGTCACAATCGGGCAGTACCTCCAGCCGTCGGCGAAGCACGCCCCGATCGAGCGATGGGTGCATCCAGACGAGTTCCGCTGGTTCCGCGAGCAGGGCGAGGCCCTCGGCTTCGGCTCGGTCTTCTCCGGCCCGCTCGTGCGCTCCTCGTACCGGGCAGACGAGCACCGCCGCGCGGCAGAGACCGGCCGCGGCGCCGCTCGCGTACTAGCCAAGTAACAGTCTGTTACTTGGCACAAAAACGGCGGCACCGTGCCGTTTGCGCGCTCTCTACCCGCTCACCTGGGCATGGCGGAAGCAGTCGACAGTGTGGTCGTTCACCAGACCG
>CAVRBW010000020.1:0-61941 GCA_963719325.1 uncultured Actinomycetes bacterium | reverse complement strand
CTAGAAGAGCTGGTTCTCTCCCCCGAAGATCGCGGAGACGGAGTCGTCTGCGAACACGTTCATGATCGTCTCGGCGAGCAGGCCGCCGACCGGAAGGACGGTCATGTTGTCCGGCTGGTTCAACGGATCGACCGGCACCGTGTCTGTGACGACGACGCGGGTGATGTCCGAGTGCTTGAAGCGTTCGAGCGCGTCCGCGCAGAAGAGCCCGTGCGTCGCGAAGACGTAGACGTCCCCGATTCCGTGCTCTTTCAGCGCCTCGACGTTGGCCAGCAGAGTGCCGCCGGTCATGATCACGTCGTCGCCGATGATGGCGGTCTTGCCGCGGACACGGCCGGTGACCTCGGTGATCGCGACCGTCTCGTGCGCGGGGCGCGTCTTGTGAATCAATGCGAACTCGGCCCCGATCATCTCCGCGAACCGCAGCGCCATCTTCGCCCGGCCCGCGTCGGGCGAGACGGAGACGACGCCCTCGCCGGTCAGCCCCAGATCCCGGAAATGGCGCGCGAAGAGCGGAAGGGCGGTCATGTGATCGACGGGAATCGTGAAGAAGCCCTGGATCTGGCCCGCGTGGAGATCCATCGTCAACAAGCGGTCGGCTCCGGCGAGCTGCAGCATGTCGGCGACCAGACGGCCGGAGATCGGCTCCCGCGGCTTCGCCTTCCGATCCTGGCGAGCGTACGGGAAGAGCGGCATCACGGCAGTGATCCGCTTTGCGGAGGCGAGCTTCGCCGCCTGGATCATGAACGCGAGCTCCATCAGATTCCGGTCGATCGGCTCGCAACCCGTTTGGACGAGGAAGACGTCCGCGCCGCGGATCGACTCGAGGTAACGGCAGTAGGTCTCGCCGTTCGAGAACGTCTTCAGCTCGATCTCGCCGAGACCGACTCCGAGCGTCTCGGCGATCCGGAGGGCGAGGTCGGGATGGGAGCGGCCGGCGAAGACCATCAGCCGCTTCTGCGGTCCACGCTCGAGCCAGTGCCCGGGCTCGGGCAGGGTGTGCTCGGTCATGGCCTCCAACCCGGGAAGGCGCACGAGCTCAGTCGCCACCGTCGTCGTCGTCTCCTCGTTCGTAGACCCACCCTTCCTTGATCGTCTGCCTTGGGGGGAAACCCGCGAGTGATCCAGGCGGGACGTCGTCCGTGACGACCGTTCCCGACGCAAGCCAAGCATCGTCACCAACCGTGACCGGAGCAACGAACGTATTGTCGACACCGGTCCTGACGTTGCGGCCGATCGTGGTCCGACCCTTCGGCAGACCAGCCTGATGCGGGAGGTTCGCGGTCACGTTCGCTGCCGCGATGTTCGTGTCCTCACCCACGTCCGCGTCGCCGATGTACGAGAGATGAGGAACCTTCGTACGCGCGCCGATCCGTGAATTCTTCATCTCCACGAACGTGCCCGCCTTCGCCCCCGCCTCGAGAACCGTGCCGGGGCGAAGGTAACAGAACGGCCCCACGAGGGCGCGCGCTCCGATCGAGGCATCGATCGCCACAACGTGAGGGCCGACCTCGGCCCATGCCGAAACGGTCGTCGCGCCGCGCAGGACGGTGAAGGGATGCACAACCGCGTCCGCCTCGAGCTGCACTCCAGCCTCGATCCACGTCGTCGCGGGATCGACGATGGTCACCCCTGCGAGCATGTGAGCTTCGTTGATCCGGTCCCGGAGCACGGCCGCCGCAACCGCCAGCTCCGCCCGCGTGTTGATCCCCAGGGGTGCGACCTCGTCGGGGCAGATCCAGGCTCCTGCCTGTCCGCCCGCGGCGACGATGTGGGCGATCGTGTCCGTGAGGTACAGCTCGCCCTGGGCGTTGTGGGCGTCGAGCTTCGCGACCGCCGCCCAGAGCGGGCCTGCCTCGAAGACGTAGATCGACGAGTTCAGCTCGCGAATTGCGCGCTGCTCGGGCGTGGCGTCCCGCTCTTCGACGATCGCCTCGACGGTCCCGGCTGCGCCGCGGACGACGCGGCCGTACGGAAGCGGCCGGGTCGACTCGAAGGACAGGATCGTCACAGCCGTATCCGACCGGCGATGCTCGGCGACGAGCGCCTGCAAATGGTCCGCGGAGAGCATCGGTGCGGCCGCGTCGAGGACGAGCACGGCCCCGTCGAACCCGTCGAGCGCGGAGCTCGCGGATGCAACCGCATCGCCGGTCCCGAGCGGCTGCTCCTGAACTGCAACCGGGAGGCGGTCGTAGGCATCCGACGTGTCGGGAGAGGCGACGACGACGATCGGGTCGGCTCCGACGCCGCTCGCGGACTCGATCACCCAGTCGACGACGCGTCTGCCGAGCAGGGGGTGCAGGTGCTTGGGTACCGACGAGCGCATGCGGGTGCCCAGCCCGGCGGCCATGACGACTGCTGCAAGATCGCGAGGTGTGCTCACGGGTGCGATGGCTGGGGCGCCAGGATTCGAACCTGGGATCGCGGGACCAAAACCCGCTGCCTTACCACTTGGCTACGCCCCACCGACGTGATTGTGCCTCAGTTCTTGCCAGAGGTCTGGCTCGGGCGCTCGCCGAGGATCAGGATCAGCGCGATCGCGGCGAAGACGCCGGCGATGATCAGCACGAAGGCGCCGATCACGAACGCGACGATGCAGAGGATCACGGCAAACGCCTGCGACGCGGCGGCGATCCAGGAGAGCTGCCGCCCCGCGTCTGACTGCAGCGAGCGGCCGGCAGTGAGATAGAAGGCGATGATCGGCGCGGAGACGATGATCACGGTCCAGCGGGAGAAGTCCTTCTCGACCGCGACGACGATTCCCTCGAGCACGGCAACGCCGAGGGCGATCTTCAGCCGCCGCTCGGCGAGCCACCTGCCGAGCCTGCTCTGGGGAGGCTGGGCAACCGTCTCACTCACGGCGCCAACCTACCACGCTGGCGGCACGATCCACACCCGGCCGTGCGCGCGGACCGCGGCCTCTGCTCGGCCGGCGTCCCCGGGATCTTCGAAGAGGCCGTACACCACCGGGCCCGCCCCGGTCACGTCCGCCCGGAAGGCACCGAGCGCCAGTAGCTCCTGCGCCAGCGGCGACGAGGAGAGGTCGTTCGCGGGGAGCCCGGCCAGGTCGCCGGCTGCCAACGCTGCCAGCAGGCTGCGTCGGCGGTCGCCGTACCCGCTTGCCGCGCCGCGGCGGTCGAATTCCGCGTAGACGGCCGCGGTCGAGGCCTTGGTTGCGCCGTCCGGAAGGAGCAGCAGGACGACGAAATCCTGGCGCAGCTCGAGCGGCGTCAGCTCGCTCCCGTCTCCCTCGCCGAGCTGGGGGCCCTCGGCCAGGAAGAATGGAACGTCCGCTCCCAACGAGCCCGCCAGCGTCCTGAGCGCATCCGCAGAGAGCGGCTCGTCCAGTCGCTCGTTCGCCAGCCGAAGGGCGGCGGCGGCGTCGGTGCTTCCCCCTCCGAGTCCGGCCGCGACCGGTATCCGCTTCTCGATCCTCACTGCCCACGCCGGCTCGACGCCGGCCGCTTCGCCGACGAGCTGCAGCGCCCGGGTGACCAGAGTGTCGCCTGCGAATCCGTCGACCCGGAGGGTGGACGCTGGCGCGAGCACGACGCGGTCGCCCAGTCCGACGCGCTGGAGGACCGTCGTCACCTCGTGCTTGCCGTCGGGGCGGACAGGTCCGACGACGAGCGCGAGGTTGATCTTCGCGGCGGCGAGTAGCTCGCTCACGACAGCAGACGAGCGAGCTCGACGAACTCGCCCGGCTCGAGCACCTCGGCGCGGGCATCGGCGTCTCGGCGAAGCGCAGTCAGAGCCCGAACACCGTCGTCGCGGGTGGCGACGCCGGCCAGGGCCAGCGAGTTCGGCAAGGTCTTGCGCCGGTGGGCGAAGGCCGCCTCGACGACGTGTTTGACGTCGCCGAAGTCGTCCGGGAGCCGCGTGCGCCGGAAGGCGACGACTGCCGAGTCGACGTTTGGAGGCGGGCGGAAGACCGTGCGGGAAACGGGATGGAACCCCGTCCGCTCCGCGGCGAGCTGGACGAGCACCGAGACCGCCCCGTACGCCTTCGTTCCCGGGGAAGCGAAGAAGCGATCGGCGACCTCGCGCTGCACCATCACGCACCAGCGCTCGATCCTCGGCAGCCCGTCGAGGCTCTCGACGACGATCGGGGTCGCGACGTTGTACGGCAGGTTCGAGACCAGCTTCGACGGCGGCGGATCGAGGTCGGCGAGATCGAGCCGGAGCGCGTCACCGACCTCGAGCCGGACGTTCTCGCGCCGGGGCAGTCGTGCCGCGAGCGACGCGTCGATCTCCACCGCGTGGACGATCGAGACCCGCTCGGCGAGGTACTTGGTGAGCACGCCGAGACCCGGGCCGATCTCCAGGACGACGTCGGCCGCCGAGAGCTCGGCGAGACGCCCGATGACGCCGAGGATGTTCTCGTCGACGAGGAAGTGCTGACCGAGCTCCTTCTTCGGCCTGACGCTCATAGGCCGAATGCGGCCGTGGCATTGGCCTCGATCTGGGCACCGAGTGCGGCTGGATCGGTGGAACGCGCCTCCGCGAGCGCGGCGTATGTGTGGACGACGTGAGCCGGCTCGTTCGGTCCGCCCCGCACCGGTTGCGGCGCGAGGTACGGGCTATCCGTCTCTGCCAGGATCCGGTCCGCTGGAACCTGGCTCGCCGCGAGGCGCAGGTCGGACGCATTCGGGTAGGTGACGTTGCCGGCGAACGACACGTAGTAGCCACGATCGAGCGCCACCCGCAGGAGCGGCGGCGACGAGAAGCAATGGAGGACGACAGTGCCGTCGAACCGTTCGAGCGCGGCAACGGTTTCCTCGTCAGCCGCGCGGGTGTGGATCACGACGGCCTTGCCCAGCTCGGCTGCCAGGTCGAGCTCGGCTTCGAACAGCTCGAGCTGCAGTTCGCGAGGAGCATGGTCGCGGTAGAAGTCGAGACCCGTCTCGCCCACGGCGACCGCGCGCGGGCGGCCCAGGAGCTCGCGAAGCTCGTCGAGCCGATCCCCCTCCCTCTCGGCCTCGTGTGGATGGATCCCGAGGATCGCGAACACGCCGCTCTCGGCGTCCGCGACCGCGAGCGCAGCCCGGCATGTGTCGATCGTCGTTCCGACAGCGAGGATCCGCTCGACGCCGCTCGTACGCGCCCGTTCGACGACGTCGTGCGCAGGGTCGGCGCACGCCTCGAGGTGCGCGTGGGTGTCGATCACGCAGCGGTGGTCGCGGCGTCGACCCGCGGGAAGAGCGGCGGTGCCGGTCCGATTCCGTCTGCCTCGGCGGCCGCTGCAGGACGAACCCGGTCGAACGACAGGTCGGGCGGCTGCCGCAACGCCTCGAGGATCTTCGGCGCCGCCTCCGGCAGGTACGCCGCGAGTGCGACCGCGAGGGCGTACAGCCCGTCGACGAGGTCGTAGAGAACGCCGTCGAGGATCTCGGCCTTGCTCTTGTCCTTCGCAAGTTCCCAGGGCGCGTTCGCCTCGACGTATTGGTTGAGGCTTCTGACGCGTTCCCAGATCTCTTCGAGAGCGCCGCTGATATCGAACCGGTCGAGGTGATCGATGATCGCGAGCCGGAGCGCATCCGCGTCGAAGACGCCGCTTCCCGGGCTCTTCGCGAGTACGCCGCCGCGATACCTGGAGATCATTGCGGTCGTTCGCGAGACCAGATTTCCGAGCTCGTTGGCGAGCTCGCGCTCGTAGCGTTCGTGGAACGATTCGAGGGTCACGTTGCCGTCCTGGCCGAACGACACCGCCCGGGCGCACCAGAAGCGGACCGGGTCGGCGCCGAAGACGCCGATCAGATCGAGCGGATCGATCACGTTTCCGAGCGACTTCGAGATCTTGCGCTCGTCGATGTTCAGGTAGCCGTGGACGAACAGCTGCTGGGGCGGCTCGTAGCCGGCTGCGAGGAGCAGCGCGGGCCAGTAGACGCAGTGAAACCGAAGGATGTCCTTGCCCAGCAGATGTCGAACCGCCGGCCAGAATGTGGGAACGAGGTCGGTATCGGGCTGTGCGTAGGTGAGCGCACTCAGGTAGTTGACGAGCGCATCCGCCCAGACGTAGGCGACCTGGTCCTCGTCCCACGGGATCGGGATCCCCCAGGTCTGCGTGGCTCGGCTGACCGAGAAGTCGCGCAGGCCCCCTGCGATGAAGCTTCGAGCCTCGTTGAAGCGGAACTGCGGCCGGACGAAGTCGGGCCGAGCGTCATAGAGGGCGAGGAGTTGGTCCTGGTACGCCGACAGGCGGAAGAACCAGTTTTTCTCTTCGAGCCACTCGACAGGCGTGCCGTGGATCGGGCAGTTCCCGTCGACGAGTTCGTCCTCGGTCTTGAACTCCTCGCAGCCGACGCAGTACCAGCCCGAATAGACGTCCTGGTAGATGCCGCCGCTGTCGTAGATCCGCTGCAGGAAGTCCTGGACGAACTTCTTGTGGCCGTCATCGCTCGTGCGGATGAAGAAGTCGTTCGTGGCGTTGAGCAGGCGAGGCAGCTCGCGCCAGGCGCCGACGATTCGATCGGTGTACTCCCGTGGGCTCAAGCCCTGCTCGGCGGCGACGCGAGCCACCTTGTCCGCATGTTCGTCGACCCCAGTCAGGAAGAAGGTCTCGTCGCCGCGCTGGCGATGGTGCCGGGCGAGGATGTCCGCCGCGATCGTCGTGTACGCGTGCCCGATGTGCGGGGTCGAGTTCACGTAGTAGATCGGTGTCGTCACGTAGAAGCGCATCTCCAGGGATGATAGGCACGAGGTCCACGCCGACCTCCGTTGCCGGCCCTGCCTTCCGGCGCCGCCACACGACCGCCAGACCAGCCAGGGCACCGAATCCGACGAGCAGGAGCGCCGGGGCGCGCCACGGCGTACGAGCTCGCCGATGCGGAGGCGTCGCGGCTTCGGACGGCGCGCCGACGGCAGTGTGCCGAGTCACGACGAGACCGACCCTGCCCGCAACGGGCATCCCACGTGGTTCTGTCTGGACAGGGACGATGCGGGGAATTTCGGCGCCAATGCCTACCGGAGACGTTGCGCTCGGCGCGATTCGGTGCACGACAGTCGGATCGTGCGGCGGCGGCAACGCCTTCGCACGCGGCCGCGACGAGGGAACCGCAGGGCTCGTCCGAGCCGCTGCGCGACTCACGGAGGACCCCCGCGGACTAAGTTGCGTCTGCGCTCGAGGTTGCGCTGCGCTCGAGGTTGCGTCCGCGCTCGAACGATCAGCCCTGGATCAGGCTGCGAGACGTCGGGCTCGGGTTCCGAGAAGCTCGTGGTGGCGGGTTCGCCGACCGGTGTCTCGACCACGGTCGGCTCGGGAGCCGCGGTGGGCTGAGGCTCGCTCTGTGTAGGAGTTGCCGTGGGCTCAGATGGCTCTTGGACGGTCGGCGCGACGACGGGGGCGTCCTGCGTCGACGGCTTCGCTGCGGGGGCGCTCGGTGACGGATCGGGCGCTTGTTGCGTCTCGGCCGGCGCGGAAGCGGCTGGGGCCGGAGCAGGCTCAGTCGGTTCAGGCTCGCGGACAGGCGCGGGAGCGGGCGAGTCGGGCTCCTTCGGCTCGGGCCGTGAAGGCAGGAAGCCAAGCGGGTCGACGTAGCCGTTCTCGTCCGCGGTCAGTCGAACCCCGAGATGCAGGTAGGGCTTGGGCCATTCGGCATCGCCCGACGGGCCGAGCGTGCCGACGCTCCCGCCTTCCGAGACCTCGGCATTCCGCTTCACCGTGATAGAGCCAAGGTGCACGAGCGTGACCGAATAGCCGTCGCCCGTCTCGATCGTGAGGCTGAGACCGTTGCCGGGGGTCGAGCCTGCGAAGGCGATCGTTCCCGCTCGCGGAGCCAGCACCGGCTCGCCGGGTTCGCCCGCGACGTCGATCCCTCGATGCTGGCCACCGGCGTACGGGTCGTCTCCGAGGCTGAATTGGCGAAGCACCGATCCGGAAGCCGGCCAGGCCCACGCCTCGGCCGACGGAACGAGGACAAGCGCCGAGAGTAAGACAGCTGGAGTTGTTCTCAGGAATGACAACACGAATTCGATGTTAGAACGAGCCCGTCGCTGTTGTCAAATGTGGTTACAGTTTCGTCACAAGGAGCCCCGGTACAGGGCGTTCCGGGATGCTCCGGTCAGGCTCGCGACGAGGTCGGCCGCCTGACGCCGCGGCACCCCGGCTGCGACGAGCTCTACCACGGCAGCCACGCCTTCATCCTCGTCGGGGGGTGGGAGCTCCGCCGGGCCGAGCACGAGCGTGATCTCGCCGCGCGGCGGCTCCGCGAAGCGAGCCGCAAGCTCGGAAGCGCTTCCCCGCACGGTCTCCTCGAAGCGCTTGGTCAGCTCGCGGCAGACTGCGACGGGCCGCTCTGGCAGTGCTCGAGCGAGGCTCGACAGCGCCCTCGGAAGCCTGCGCGGAGACTCGAAGGCGACGGCGGGCCAGGGCCAGTGGCGGAGCTCCTCCCACACGGCTTCGAGCCCGGAGGCGGCCCTCGGCAGGTACCCGAGAAACTGGTACCGCTCCGCGGGGAAGCCGCTCGCGACGAGCGCCGTCTCCACGGCCGAGGCCCCGGGGAGGACGGTCACCGCGACGCCCGCGCCGACCGCGTCGGCCACGAGCCGTGCGCCCGGGTCGTTGATGCCCGGTAGGCCGGCGTCGCTGACCAGCGCGACTCGCGCGCCGGCCTCGAGTTGCGGCATGACCTCGGCGCTCCGCTCCGCCTCGTTGTGCTCGTGGTAGCTGAGCAGCCGAGCGGAAACCCCGTGACGCTGGAGCAGGACGCGGGTTCGTCGCGTGTCCTCGCACAGGACGAAGTCCGCCGCGGCCAGTTCCTGCAGGACCCGGAGCGTCACGTCCTCGAGATTGCCGATCGGCGTCGCGCAGACCGCGAGAGGCATCAGACCGCTGCGGCGTCCAGCGGCTCGAAGGCCGCCAGCGCCGCGCCGAGCATGCCGGCGGACGTCCCCAGCTCCGCGTGCACGATGCGAACGGAGTCACGCATCGGCTTCAGCGCCTCCCGCGCGATCACGCCCCGCGCAGGCGCCAACAGGAGCTCGCCGGCTGCCGCGAACCCGCCGCCGATCACGATCAGCTCGGGGTCGAACGTGTTGATCAGGCTGCCGATCGCCGAGCCCAGCTTGCGTCCGATCTCGGCGAGGAGCTCGACCGCCGTCGGATCGCCCTCGCGCGCAAGCCGAACGAGCTGATGCGCGTCCGCCTCGGGCCCGAAGGCCTCGCGGGCGATCGCATCCGCCGCGGTCCCGGAGACGTACGACTCGAGATGCCCGCGACCCCCGCAGCTGCACGGGAGGCCGTCGTGGACGAGGACGACGTGACCGAGCTCGACACCGGCACCGATCGATCCGCGATAGGGGCGACCGCCGAGGATCAGACCGCCGCCGACGCCGGTACCGAGCGTGAGCATCACCATGTCGCTGGTGCCGCGACCGGCACCCGCCACCCACTCCGCGATCGCGGCCGCATTCGCGTCGTTCTCGATCGCCACGGGCAGGCCGAGCCGCTCGCGCATCAGATCCCGGAGCGGAACGTCGACCAGGGGGATGTTGGCCGAGGCGATCGCCACTCCGACCCGCTGGTCGATTCGGGATGGAACACCGAAGCCGACAGCCGCCACGCTGTCGTCGAGAAGGTCGCGAACCGCTGCCTCGAGCGCGTCCAGCAGGGACTCCTCGGACGACAGGGGCGTCGGGTACTCACAGGTGCGCGAGACGGTCCCGTCACGGCTCACGACGCCGGCGAGGATCTTCGTCCCGCCCACGTCGACCCCGATCACATTCGCATTCACAGGCGGCGGCTACCTTAACCGCCGCTTCCGGCCCGGGTATTCGACTAGGTGCCCGACTGGGCTACCAGGGGTCACCCGACCAGCGCCGACCTCGGGGCTACCATAACCCGCCGGATGCCCTCGGAAGAGAAGCCGTATCGGGTCTACCGGGGCGGCCGCGTCCGAGGAAGAGTTCCGTCGGTTCAATCGCAGGTCCCGACCGAGCCCCGCGAGCCCCGGCCGAGGCGCTTCCGGATCACCCCCAACCGCCGGTGGCTTCGGTGGATCCCGGTCCTGATCGCCGTGTTTCTCGTGTTCGTGATCGCCTGGGGCCTGGCGAGCTACTTCCAGTTCCGGGACGGGGTGACCGCGGCGAACGACCGGCTCGACGAGAAGGTGCGCCAGGCGCTGGACGAGCAGCACGGCGACGCCTCGAACATCCTGCTGCTCGGCACCGACCACGCTCGGCTGGCCGGACGCGAGTCGGCCAACCGGACCGACTCGATCACGCTCGTGCGGGTGGACTCGAGCCCGCACCGGATCGCCTACCTCTCGATCCCGCGCGACCTGCGCGCCGAGATCCCCGGGTACGGCACGTCGAAGGTCAACGCGGCGATGCAGGTCGGCGGTGCCGCGCTGGCCGTGCGAACCGTCAAGCTCCTGACCGGGCTGCCGGTCAACCACGTCGTGATCGTCGACTTCAGCCAGTTCGAGGATCTGATCGACAAGCTGGGCGGGATCGACATCGACGTGCCCGAGAAGATCGTCTCCAAGTTCGACTGCCCTTACCCGACCGAGGAGCGCTGCGCCCGCTGGGACGGCTGGCGCTTCGCGAAGGGGAAACAGCACATGGACGGCCATCGCGCGCTGATCTACTCGCGGGTGCGGAAGAACAAGCTCAATCCGGCCGACACCGACTTCTCGCGGGCGGAGCACAACCAGCAGGTGCTCCAGGCGGTCGCGGGCAAGCTGACCGGCTTCGGCACGCTCCTCGAGCTGCCTTTCATCGGCGACGACCTGCTCGCTCCCGTCAGCACCGACATCTCGACGCACGGCTTCATCTCGCTCGGTTGGACGAAGTTCCGCTCCAGCTCCGGCGGCACGCTGCATTGCCGGCTCGGAGGCGAGTCGAGCGGCGGCGAGATCGTCCCCGTCGAGGAGAACCGCAACGTGATCACGATGGTCACCGGGGACTCGGCGCCGCAGCCGCCCGTCCCAGGCTCGGGCGCCTTCGGTCCCGGCTGCGTCACCGGTAGCCAGACGCTCGGCGTGCGCTAGCTCTCGCCGGCGGCCGCTTTCTTCTCCGACTTCTCCGTCTTCTTGTCGTCCTTCTTCGCGCCGTCACCCTCGCCGGCCGCATCGCGCTTGCGCGAGCCGCGCCCGTAGTCCGTCGAGTAGAAGCCGGAGCCCTTGAAGTGCACCGGCACCGGATGGAGGACCTTGACGAGCGGGCCAGCACCGCAGACCTCGCAGCCCTCGGGGTCCGGATCGGTCATGCGGTGAAATACCTCGAATTGATGGCCGTTCGGACAACGGTATTCGTAGATCGGCACGGCCGATCAAGGCTAGCAGCGCGATCCGAGCCCGCCTACGCCGCGTAAGGTGATCGATCCGTGACGGATACCGCAGTTTCCGTACCAGTCGCCGCCCGGGCAGAGGTCGCCGGTCGGGACCTGAGCCGGCGCCTCTTCGTGTCCGGAGTCGCCGCCTGCACGATCTCGGTCGGCGCGTTCCTGCTCGCACAGCTCTCCGGCTGGCCGCCGCACGAGGACGAGACGCTGCCGCTCTTCGTCGGCAGGCAACCGCTCGGCGATCTGTTCGACATCGTGCTCGGGAAGCGCGGCGGCGCGCCGCTCCACTTCCTGCTCGCCTGGCTGGTCGCACATGCAGGCGGCGGCCTGCAGACGATGCGCTTTCTCTCCGCGTTGTTCGCCACCGCGAGCTTGCCTGCGATCGCGATCCTCGGCACCCGGCTGGCAGGCCGTCGGCCGGCACTCGTCGCCACGGCGCTGGCGGCGGGAAGCTGGGTGCTCCTCTTCCACGGCATCTACGCGCGCATGTACAGCCTGTTCCTGTTCCTCTCGACGCTGTCCTACCTCGCTCTCCTTCGCGCGATCGAGCGTCGCGGCTGGAGGCCGTGGGTGCTGTGGACGGTCGTGATGCTGCTGGCGATCGCGGCGCACCCGTACGGTGCGCTCGTCCTCGGCTCTCAGGGCCTGTACGTCCTTTCGACCAGAAAGCGGCTGCGGCGGGCCGTACCGGCCTTTGCGGCCGTGTTCCTGCTCGCGATTCCGCTCTGGAGGAGCAGCGTGGTGCTCGCGAACCGGTTCGAGGTCGGAGTCGGCGGAGGCGGCGGGAAGCTGCGAACGCCGCGCGAGGTGCTCGACTACCTCTGGCGGGTTGCGGGCGACTCGTCCTCGGGCTACACCGCGATCCTCGTCCCGGTGCTGATCTTCGCGGCGATCGGTCTGATCCAGCTCGCGCGCGAACGCCCGAAAACCGGACTGCTGACGACGTGCGTGGTCATGACTCCGACGCTCTTCTTCCTCGTCGGCCGCTTCGGCGGGAACGCGGCGCCCGAGTCCCGGCACCTCATCTTCGTGCTGCCGTTTCTGGCGCTCGCGACCGCGACCGGGATCCTCGCCGCCGCCAAGACGGCTGGAGGGCGCGCAGGCTGGGTGGCGGCGCTCGTCGTCCTCGCGATCCTTCCCACCGAGGTTGCCTGGGGGTGGCACAAGACGCCGGCGCTCTTCAAGCGCGAGAACCCGGTGCGCGTGTCCAGCCGCCGCCACGCCGCCGAATGGCTCGCCGCAACGTCGCGCCCCGACGACGTCCTCTTCGCGTACGAGCCCGTCTACCTCGCCGCCTGGGAGCGAGCAGGCTCGAGCGTCTCACGGACCGTGGTGCCCCGTGCGGACGCGAAGCTTGCCTTCGAGACCCTGTCCGAGACACGAAAGCCGCTCGGTCGGGGAGTCTGGGTCTTCGACGCCGGCGACAACAACAACTACGTGAAGCGCACCCGCATCGAGCTGCGCCTGCCGTTCCCGCACAGCGAGTTCGAGGGTCGTGTCTACGGGCCGTACCTGATCATCCGTACCAGACGACCGACCGGGACGATCGCCCGCTACCTCGACGACGCACGCAAGGTGGAGCTGATCGGCAAGTCGCTCGCGATGGGCGACGCCGACATCAACTATGCGACGATTCGCCGGGCTCAGGCCCGGCTCGTCGTGCGCTCGCGCTCCAGGGTCTCCTCGTAGCAGGGCGCCTCTTCGAACGCCGCCAGCCCGACCGGCGTTCGACGCCGGGGAGAGCGCTTACGCCGCGCGGCCGCGAGCACCGCCGACGCTCCGACCAGCCCGCCCAGCAGAAACGTGCGAAGCCGACCGCGACGGCTGTCCTCCTCCACCCTCCGATCGTAGCTAGATGGCGAGGGCTTCGATTCGCGCGGCCGCGGCCGCCAATGCCTCGTGGTCGAACAGGAACGGGACCGCGTTCGGAATCTCGTGGAAGGGCGGGCCGTCGAGCCGAGC
Source organism: uncultured Actinomycetes bacterium (assembly GCA_963719325.1). GTDB lineage: Bacteria > Actinomycetota > Thermoleophilia > Gaiellales > Gaiellaceae > DATBLE01. Next base: position 48,698 of record CAVRBW010000020.1, on the reverse strand, counting down.
CGCACCCGCGCCGGCATTCAGCGCGTAGCGAATCGGAATCTCGTGACAGACGACGAGCACGCGTTCCGCGCCTCGACCTCGCCAGCGTCGCGAAGCCGCGTGCGTAGCGAAGAGCTGCAGCATCGAGGCTCTCGCCGCCTGGAAACGGCTGCTTGCGGCCGACCTCGCGCTTGACCTCGTGATACCGCCCGAGCGGCAGACCCTCGAGCTCGCCGATGTCCACGTCGTCGAGGAGCGGCTCGACCTCGAGCGGGACGTCCCGGTCTCCGACCGCGAGCTCGGCCGTCTCCCGGGTGCGAGGGAAACGCGTGCACACGCAGAGGTCGAGTCCCACGTGGCCGAGCTGCTGGCCGAGCAGCCGCGCCTGATCGCGCCCACGCTCGCTCAGCGGCGCGTCGACCGAGGGATCGCCGTTCACGCGACCCTCCTGGTTCAGCACCGAGTGCGCGTGGCGCGCGAGGAGGATCACCTACGCGGAAAGCTGCTCGAGCAGATCGTCGATCTCGATCAACTCGAACGTCTGGAGCTTCGCGCTGCCACGGGCTCCGAGCGCCACCGAGACCTTCGCCACCGTCGCGGCATCCGGCGCCTCGACGATGTTCAGGAAGTCGTAGGCCCCGATCATGCTCCACTGGTGGAGCACCTTGGCGCCGAGCTCCTCGACGTCGCGGTTGACCTCCTTCAGCCGGTCGGGGTTCGCCTGGAGCGTCTGGACGCCCTTGGCGGTCAGGGTCGTCAGCATCACGTACTTCGGCATCGCCACCTCCTTGATGAGGACGAGCTTACTGCCTCGCTCGAACGCGGGCGGCCTGGTCGACGTAGAGGAATGCCGAGCCGACGAAGAGGACGGGTGAGAGGACGACATCGGCGAGACCGGCGGCGACCCGCTCTGTCGACTCGGCCCCGGTACGCAGCAGGAGCGCCATCATCAGGCGGGTGACGTAGAAGACGATCACGAGTGTCGCGAGACCGCCGGCGGCGTGGACGAAGTCGGTGCGCGCAAGCCTGATCGAGCGTCCGATCGAGGCCCGAAAGCCGAGACCTTCGACGATCGCCGCCGGGACGGCCCAACCGACGACTGCGAGGTAGGCGACGGCCGGCAGGACGAGGAGCTGGGCGAGCAGTGGCGCGGGCAGGAAGACGACGACGCCGACCACGTACCCGGTCGCAAGGCGCCGCCGGTCCGGATGGGTGCCGGTGACGAGCACGATCGCGACGATGTACGACATCGTCAGCAGCACGGCTCCGAGCAGGATCGTCGTCTCGACGCCGCCGCCGAGGATCGACTCCGGGTCGTGGAAGGCTCGGGACGGCGGATGACCCTTGATTCGGACGTGATGGCGGCCGAACGCGACGGTGAGCTGGGTGAGCGCGGCGACCGAAAGACCCAGCGGGAGCGTGTGGAAGAAGTTGCGCCCGTAGAAGCGCAGCGTCTCCGCCACCAGCTGTCCGACCGTACGTCTCTCGGGCGGGAGCGGCTCCGGCAGCGGGACCTTCGGCGCGCGGGTGGCCGCCGCCCTGGCCACTAGAAGCGCCTCCGGGTCGCGTAGTAGTGGATCAGGTAGATCGGCACGGCGAGCCCGGCGAACAGGAACGTCGCAATCCCCCACGCCGTCGCATGCCGGCTGTTGTGACGGCTCGAGTGCCAGTAGACCCACATCGAGAGCCCCGCCGCGAGGACGACGGCCGCGAAGAACTGGCCGAAGCTGACATCGGCGACCGCCTGGAACGACACCGGCCGAGCCTAGCTTCGTGCGCGAGGACGCGCCCGAAGGGCTACGCCGCCGCAGCGACCGTGGCGGCCTTCTCGAACGCGAGCCCGTCGTCCCGGGCGTCCACCAGGATGGTGTCGCCGTCGACGAAGTCGCCCTCGAGCAGGCGCAGAGCGAGCGGGTTCTCGACCAGCCGCTGCAGGGCACGCTTGAGCGGCCTCGCGCCGTAGGTCGGATCCCAACCGGCCTCCGCGACTGCCTCCTTGGCCGCAGGCGTCAGCTCCAGAGACAAGCTGCGTTCGGCCAAGCGCTGCCGCAGCCGTTGGAGCTGCAGCTCGACGATCTCGCCGAGCTGGTCGCGTGAGAGCGCATGGAACTCGACCAGCTCGTCGATCCGGTTCAGGAACTCCGGCCGGAAGACCTCCCGGAGCTGGTCAGCCGACCGGATGTTCGACGTCATCACGATCACGGTGTTGCGGAAGTCGACGGTGCGGCCGTGGCCGTCGGTGAGCCTGCCGTCGTCGAGGATCTGAAGCAGGACGTCGAACACCTCGGCGTGCGCCTTCTCGATCTCGTCGAGAAGGAGGACGGAGTACGGGCGCCGCCGCACCGCCTCGGTCAGCTGGCCCCCTTCCTCGTAGCCGACGTAGCCCGGCGGGGCGCCGATCAGGCGCGCGACTGTGTGCCGCTCCTGGTACTCGGACATGTCGAGCCGGACGAGCGCGCGCTCGTCGTCGAACATGAACTCGGCGAGCGCCCGGGCGAGCTCGGTCTTCCCCACGCCCGTCGGGCCGAGGAAGACGAAGGAGCCGATCGGCCGGTTCGGATCCTGGAGCCCGGTGCGCGCTCGCCGCAGCGCGTTCGCGACCGCGGAGACGGCCTCGTCCTGACCGACGACACGCTCGTGAAGCCGCTCCTCCATGTGGATCAGCTTCTCGGTCTCTCCCTCGAGCAGGCGATCGACGGGGATTCCCGTCCAGCGGGCGACGACGACGGCGACGTCGTCCTCGTCCACCTCCTCCTTCACCATCGGCGGAACCTGCGGCTCTGCCCTCGCGGTGAGCTCCTGCTCGAGCGCGGGAAGCTCCCCGTAGCGGATCTCGGCGACACGTTGGAGATCCCCGGTCCTCTCTGCGCGCTCGGCTTCGGTCATGAGCTCCTCGATCTTGCGCTTGATCTCGGCGACGCGCTGCAACGCGTCCTTCTCTCTCGCCCAGCGTGCCGCCAGCTCGTCACGGTGAGCTTTCGCCTCGGCGAGGTCCCGCTCCAGAGGATCCCGTACCGCGGGATCCTCGTTGACCGTCGCCGCCAGCTCGATCTCCAGCTGGCGGACACGCCGCTCGGCCTCGTCGAGCTCGATGGGCGAGGAGTCGATCTCCATCCGCAGCCGCGAAGCGGCCTCGTCGACGAGGTCGATCGCCTTGTCGGGCAGCTGCCGGTCCGAGATGTAGCGGTCGGAGAGGACCGCGGCCGCCACCAGCGCAGCGTCCCGGATCGCGACCCCGTGGTGCGCCTCGTAGCGCTCCTTCAGCCCGCGGAGGATCGCGATCGTGTCGGAGACGGTCGGTTCCCCGACGACGATCGGCTGGAAGCGCCGCTCCAGCGCGGCGTCCTTCTCGATGTGCTGGCGATACTCGTCGAGCGTGGTCGCGCCGATGCAGCGGAGCTCGCCGCGGGCGAGCATCGGCTTGAGCATGTTCGCGGCGTCCACCGCACCCTCGGCCGCACCGGCGCCGACGATCGTGTGCAGCTCGTCGATGAAGAGGACGATGTCGCCCTCCGCGTTCTTGATCTCGGTCAGCACCGCCTTCAGGCGCTCCTCGAACTCGCCGCGGTATTTCGAGCCCGCGAGCAGCGAGCCGATGTCGAGCGCCCAGACGCGCTTGCCCTTCAACCCCTCGGGCACGTCGCCCGCGACGATTCGCTGGGCCAGGCCCTCGGCGATCGCCGTCTTGCCGACGCCGGGTTCGCCGATCAGCACCGGGTTGTTCTTCGTGCGTCGCGAGAGGACCTGGATCACGCGTCTGATCTCCTCGTCGCGGCCGATCACCGGATCGAGCTTGCCGGTCTCGGCGAGCGCGGTCAGGTCGCGACCGAACTTCTCGAGCGCCTGGTACGTGCCTTCCGGGTTCTGCGAGGTGACGCGTTGCCCGCCTCGCACTTCCTTGATCCGCGCGAGCAGCTCGTCGCGTGGCACCGCATCGAGGGCGAGGAGCAAATGCTCGGTGGAGACGTAGTCGTCCTCCAGCTTGCGCGCCTCGTCGAAGGCGCGGTCGAAGACCTTCGAGAGCGCCGCCGAGACTCCCGGCTGCTGCGCCATCCCCTCGGTGCGCGGACGCTGACGAGAGCTTCGCCTCGGTCTCGGCGCGCAGCGCGTCGGGATCGGCGACGAGCGCGCGCGGAAGGTCCTGGTCGAGCAGGGCGAGCAGCAGGTGCTCGGGGTAGAGCTCGGGGTTGCCGAGGCGGCGCGCGCGCTCCTGCGCGGCCGCGACCGCCTCCTGCGACTTGGTCGTCAGCTTGTTGAAGTCCATCGTCCTCCCAGGAAGTAACAGAGTGTTACTTGGATTCGCTCCTCCGATTCTCGCTCGAATGTCCCTGCAAGCGGCCCGCATGACCAGCCGCCGAGCGTCAAGTAACAGACTGTTACAAGGCTCACTGGCGCTGGCTCCTTCGGGCGGGGAAATGTTCCTGCGACTCGCGGTAGAGGACGAGGTCTCGGCGGTACTGGCGGTGGACCCGGTCGATCGCCTGACGCATCTCGTGCTCGAGGCGATCGAGGCGCGCCCGCATCCTGGCCAGCTCGTCTTCGAGCGCGATCACGCGCGAGACCCCGGCGAGGTTGAGCCCGAGCTCCGACGTCAGCCGCTGGATCAGGCGCAGCCGCTCGAGGTCGCGCTCGGAGTAGAGGCGCGTCCCGCCGGGCGTGCGGCCGGGCCGGACGAGGCCCTTCGACTCGTAGATCCGCAGCGTCTGCGGGTGCATGCCGACGAGCTCGGCGGCGATCGAGATCATGTACCGGGGGCGCTCGTGGTCCATCGTCGACACGGTCAGGCCTCCTTCCGCGACCGGACGAGCACGAACGCCGCGATCGCGGCGACCACCACCGCCAGCCCGATCCAGCTGCCGATCCGCCATCCGTTCTCGAGCGCGCGGAAGGCAAAGAGCCAGACGAACAGCTTCCAGAGGCCGCCGATCTTGGCGACGGCGATGCCGCCGCCGAGGATGCCGCCGCCGGCGGCGCCCCACCCCACGCGTTTGCTGCGCTGCTCCGCGGTCTCGGGCTCCGGCGCCTGGCGCGGGCCTTGCCGCATGAGTTCGTCGTGCTTGGCCATTACCTGCTCACCTTCTTCAGCTCTTCGAGCAGCTCACGCTCGCGCTTCGAGAGCCTCTTCGGGACGTCGATGCGCACCCGCGCGATCACGTCGCCGCGGCCGGAGCCCTTCAGCCTCGGTGCGCCCTTGCCGCGGACGCGCAAGAGCTTGCCGTCTTCGGACCCGGGCGGGATCTTCACCGAGACGGGCCCGTCCGGGGTGGGCACCGAAGCGGTCGTGCCGAGCGCAGCGTCCGCGAACGGAACGTGCACGTCGACGGCGAGATCGTCCCCGCGGCGCGTGAACGTCTTGGACGGCTCGACGCGCGTCACCACGAAGAGGTCGCCTGCCGGGCCACCGCCCCAGCCTGCTTCGCCCTTGCCCTTCAGGCGAATCCGCGTGCCGTCCTTCGCGCCGGCCGGGATCTTGACCGTGTAGCGCTTCGTCCTCCGCTCACGACCGGCACCGCGACACGTCGGGCAGGGGTCGTCGATGACCGTGCCGTTCCCGCGGCAGCGCGGGCACGGCTGGGACAGCGCGAAGAAGCCCTGGCTCTCGGCGACGACGCCGCGACCGTTGCACTGGGGGCAGACCTTCGGCGCCGTGCCGGGCTTCGCGCCCGAGCCGGCGCACGTGTGACAGGCGACCTCGAGCGTCACCGGAATCTTCGTCTCGACCCCGTCGAGCGCATCCTCGAACGAAAGGTTGACCTGCACCTCGACGTCGTTTCCCCTCCGGCTGCCGCTGTCACGGAAACCGGACGTTCGCGCACCGGCGCCGAACAGTCCGCCGAACAGGTCGCCGAGATCGCCGAGGTCGACACCTTCGGTGAAGCTCCAGCCGCTCGGACCCGGGCCGCCGCGGCCGTTGGCGGAGCCGAACGTGTCGTACCGCTTCCGCTTCTCCGGGTCGGAGAGGACGTCGTACGCCCCCTGGATCTCCTTGAAACGCTCCTCCGCCTCCTTGTCACCCTGGTTCTTGTCCGGGTGGTACCGGCGCGCGAGCTTGCGGTAGGCCTTCTTGACCTCGTCGGCAGAGGCGTTCTTCGCGACGCCGAGCGACTCGTACGGGCTCTTCACTCCGCAACCACCACTCGCGCCGGACGGAGCACGCGGTCGCCGAGGCGATAGCCCTTCTGGAGCACCTGCAGCACGGAGCCCGGCTCGGCTTCGCCGGCCGGCTGCGTCAGCAGCGCCTCGTGGACGTGCGGGTCGAACGCGCCGTCCGTCTCGATCAGCTCCAACCCTTGCCGCCGCAATGCGTCGACGAGTGACTTGTGGACGAGCCGCACGCCCTCCTCGAGCTTGGCTTCCTCGTGCTGCTCGGCCGCATCCAGGGCGCGCTCGAGGTCGTCGAGCACGGGCAGGAGGTCTCGGAGAACCGCCTCGCCCGCCCGGGCCGCGAACGCCTCCTGCTCCCGCGCGGTCCGCTTGCGGAAGTTGTCGAACTCCGCCTTCAACCTCTGGAGCGAGTCGAGGTACTCGTCGCGCTCGCGCTCGAGCGCCTCGAGCTGTTCCGTCGTCCTCGGCTCCTCGGTCGGAGCCTCGGGGACAGCCTGAGGGACTGTCCCCGATTCGTGTTCCTTCGAGACCTGTGACTTGCGGTCGGTCACGAGGTCGGCGCCTCCTCGTCGACGACCTCGGCATCCTCGATCACCTCGTCGTCGGAGGGCGCGCCGTTGCCTCCGGCCTGCGACCCGGTCTGAGCAGCGGTCGCCTGGGCGTAGACGGCCTCGGCCAGCTTGTGCGAGGCCTCCTGCAGAGCATCCGTCTTGGCGCGGATGTCGGCGACGTCGTCTCCGTCCAGCGCCTGCTTGAGCTCCATGCTGCGACCCTCGATCGTCGAGGCCTCGGCCTCGTCGAGCGACTCGCGGTGCTCCTTCAGGCTCTTCTCGGTCGCGTAGACCAGCGCCTCCGCGTGGTTCTTCGCGTCGGCGAGCTCGCGCAGCCTGTGCGCCTCGCCTGCGTGGGCCTCGGCGTCCTTGATCATCCGCTCGACCTCGCCGGAGTTCAGGCCCGAGCCACCCTCGATCTTGATCTGCTGCTCGTTCCCCGTGCCGTGATCCTTCGCCGAGACGTGGATGATCCCGTTCGCGTCGATGTCGAACGCGACCTCGATCTGCGGCATGCCCCGGGGTGCGGGCGGGATGCCGACGAGCTGGAACTTGCCGAGCGTCTTGTTGTAGAGCGCCATCTCCGACTCGCCCTGGAGCACGTGCACCTCCACGGCGGGCTGGTTGTCCTCGGCCGTCGAGAAGACCTCCGACTTCTTGGTCGGAATCGTCGTGTTCCGGTCGATCAGCTTCGTGAACACGCCGCCCTTCGTCTCGATCCCGAGCGAGAGCGGGGTGACGTCGAGGAGCAGCACGTCCTTGACCTCGCCCTTGAGGACGCCGCCCTGGATCGCCGCGCCGACGGCCACGACCTCGTCGGGATTCACGCCCTTGTGCGGGTCCTTGCCGATCAGCTCCTTCACCTTCTCCTGCACCGCGGGCATGCGAGTCATGCCGCCGACGAGGACGACGTGGTCGATCTTCGAAGAGTCGAGTCCCGCGTCCTCGAGGACGCGCTTCGTCGGGCCGACGGTCCGCTCGAGCAGGTCGTGGCTGAGCTCGTTCAGCTTCGCGCGGGTGAGCTGCAGGTCGAGGTGCTTCGGGCCCTCCTGCGTGGCGGTGATGAACGGCAGGTTGATCTGCGTCGTCATCGTCGAGGAGAGCTCGATCTTGGCCTTCTCCCCCGCCTCGTACAGGCGCTGGAGCGCCATCCGGTCCTGCGAGAGGTCGATGCCCTGGTCCTTCTTGAACTCGGCGACCATCCAGTCGACGATCGCCTTGTCGAAGTTGTCGCCGCCGAGGTGGTTGTCACCCGAGGTGGACTTGACCTCGAAGACGCCCTCGCCGAGCTCGAGCACCGACACGTCGAACGTGCCTCCGCCGAGGTCGAAGACGAGAATCGTCTGGTCGGACTCCTTGTCGAGGCCGTATGCGAGCGACGCGGCGGTCGGCTCGTTGATGATCCGCAGGACGTTCAGCCCGGCGATCTTGCCGGCGTCCTTCGTCGCCTCGCGCTGCGCGTTGTTGAAGTAGGCGGGGACGGTGATCACCGCGTCGGTGACCGACTCGCCGAGGTAGGCCTCTGCGTCGGAGCGCAGCTTCTGCAGGATCATCGCGCTGACCTCCGGCGGGGCGTAGTCCTTGTCCTCCGCCTGCACCCGCACGTCCTCGTTCGGGCCCCTGACCACCTCGTACGGGACGATCTTCATCTCTTCGCTGACCTCGTCGAACTTGCGCCCCATGAAGCGCTTGATCGAGGAGATCGTGTTCTGCGGGTTCGTCACCTGCTGGCGCTTCGCGGGAGCGCCGACGAGCCGCTGGCCGTCCTTCGTGAACGCGACCACCGACGGCGTCGTCCGCCCACCTTCTGCGTTCGGGAGCACCGTCGGCTCGCCGCCCTCGATCACGGCCATGCACGAGTTCGTCGTGCCGAGGTCGATGCCGATTACCTTTGCCATAGCTTGAAGCCCTCCAGTTCTTGTGGGTGATAACAGGATAAAATCTAAGCGTCGGTATGTCAAGTTCTGCCTGCGATGATCGGACGGTGGATCCGAGGGTCCAGACCTACGCACGCGTGCTCGTCGAGTGCATCAGGCCCGAGCCCGGCTGGCAGGTGCTCGTCCGCTCGCAGCCGCTCGCACGGCCGCTCGTCGAAGAGGTGAGCCGGGAGCTGGGGCGACGCGGCGTACGCGCCCTGATTCGCCTCCGTTTCGACTCCGGAGGCGACACCTTCGTCCGCGAGGCACCGCTCGAGCTCGTCGGCCGGCTCCCGGCCATCGACCGGCACGAGATCGAGACCGCGGACTCGTACATGGCGATCATGGCGCCGGAGAACACCCGCAACGGGAGCGACGTCTCGGCCGAGCGCCTCGGACTACGGCAGCAGGCACTGAGAGACCTCCACGAGCCCTACCTTCGCGACGAGAAGCCTTGGGTCGGCTGTTACTACCCGACGGCCGCGGCTGCGCAGGACGCCTCGATGACCCTTCCCGCCTTCGAGGACTTCCTCTACGGCGCCGTCCTCATCGACTGGGAAGCCCTGCGGCGTGACATGGGACGGATCGCCGAGCGGTTCGACCGGGCGAGCACCGTGAGGATCATCGGCCCCGACACCGACCTCACGTTCAGCCTCGAAGGGCGAGCAGGCAAGGTCGACGCGCTGAGCGCGAACATGCCGGGCGGAGAGGTCTTCTACTCCCCCGTGGAGGACTCGGCGGAAGGGGTGATCACGTACTCGGAGTATCCGGCGTGCTACCTCGGACACGAGGTCGGCGGCGTGCGCCTCCGCTTCGAGGGCGGTCGGATCGTCGAGGCGTCGGCCTCGAGCGACGAGGCCTTCCTGCTCGGGACGCTCGACACGGACGAGGGGGCCCGTCGCCTCGGCGAGTTCGGGATCGGCTGCAACCCGGGGATCACCCGGCACATGAAGAACACGCTCTTCGACGAGAAGATGGAGGGCACGGTTCACCTCGCGATCGGCACCGGCTTCCCCCAGATCGGCGGGGTCAACAAGAGCGCGATCCACTGGGACATGGTCAAGGAGCTCCGGAAGGGCGGGCGGATCGAGCTCGACGGCGAGCTCGTCCAGGAGAACGGCGCGTGGCTCATCTAGATCCTCGCGTCGCCGAATACGCGCAGCTGATCGTCGAGCGATCGCTCGGCGTGCAGCCCGGGTGGCAGGTCCTGATCCGTTCGACCCCGTCCGCACGACCGGCGCTCGAGGAGCTGACGCGCCTGATCGCGGCGAAAGGGGCCTATCCCCTGATCCGGATGAACTTCTCGCTGTGGCCCCTCGACGAGGTGTGGGCCGCGGAGGCGCCGGCCGAGCTCGTCGGCGAGCTCTCGCCGATCGACCGCTACGCCTCGGATCACATGGACGCGCGGGTCACGATGGAGGCGCCGGAGAACACCCGCGGGACGGCCGAGCTGACCCCGGAGCGCCGTGCCCTCGCGAGAAAGGGCGTGTCCCCCTTCTACCGGCGGACGATGGCTCACGAGATCCCGTGGGTCAGCTGCCAGTTCCCGACCGATGCGCTCGCCCAGCAGGCCGGCATGACGCTGCGTGCGTTCGAGGACTTCTTCTACGGAGCGGTGCTGAGAGACTGGGACGAGGAGTCGAAGTCGACGAAGCGACTGCTCGCGCACTTCGACGCCGCCGACACGGTGCGCATCGTCGGCGAGGAGACCGACGTCACGCTGTCTCTGCGCGGTCGCCACGGTGAGGGCGATACCGGACGCGAGAACCTTCCGGGCGGCGAGTTCTTCTTCGCGCCCGTCGAGGACTCCGCCGAGGGAACGATCTTCTTCGACGTTCCGAGCGACTTCGAGGGCGCGTCGGTCGACAACGTCCGCGTCACCTTCCGCGAGGGACGGGTGGTCGAGGCGAGCGCCGAACGAGGTGAGGAAGAGCTGCTCGCAGCGCTCGACGTCGACGACGGCGCCCGCTTCGTCGGCGAGCTCGGCATCGGCTGCAACGCCGGCATCACCCGTCCGATGCGAAACACCCTCTACGACGAGAAGATGGCCGGGACCGTGCACCTGGCCCTCGGCCGCAGCTACACCCACATCGGCGGGAAGAACGCGAGCGCGATCCACTGGGACCTGGTCAAGGACCTGCGAAACGGCGGTCGGATCGAGCTGGACGGCGAGGTCGTCCAGGAGAACGGCGCCTGGCTGATTTAGCGTGGGGAAACCCATGGTTCCCCCACGGGCCCCCTCCTTCGGGCGCGCGTAACGGACCGCTCGTGCGCTCCGGCGAGAGCGCGGTCTCGCCTCCGCGCGCCGGACGGAGATCCACGATCGACGAAAACCGGAGCGAGCCCGGGCCTGCGTCGGACGCTCACGGCAGAAGAGCTCGTGTGGCGCTCGCGACCTGCGCCGAGATTCCGCACGGCGAGGAGGACTTCCCTGCGCTGATCGAGGCGCTGGCCGGGGTCGGCGTCGACTCGGAAGCAGCCGTGTGGGACGCCGCCGTCGACTGGTCGGCATTCGATCTCGTCGTCCTCCGCTCGACCTGGGACTACGCGGAGCGGCGGGACGAGTTCCTCGCCTGGGCGCGCTCCCTCCCGCTGGTGCTCAACGGCATCGCCGTCCTCGAATGGAACACGGACAAGCGGCGATACCTGACCGACCTGGCCGATGCGAGCGTCCCAACCGTTCCGACCGTGTTCCTCGAGCCGGGGCAGTCGTTCGATCCTCCGGGAGAGCCGTTCGTCGTCAAGCCGTCGATCTCCGCCGGCGGACGAAGCTCGGCGCGGTTCGAGCCCGAGGCGACCGATGCCGCCCGGAAGCTCGTCGAGCGGATTCACGCCGAAGGCAGGACGGCGATGGTCCAGCCCGACCTCGGCGAGACCGAGGAGAGAGCGTTGGTGTACATCGACGGCACCTTCTCCCATGCGCTGCAGCGGCGCGTTCCGCTTCCAGCCGGCGGTGGCCGGGCGGTCTTCTACCTCGACGAACAGCTCGGCCCGGCCGCCGCGACACCGGCGGATCGCGGCATCGCAGAGGCCGCGCTCGCCTGCGCGCCCGGCGAGCTCGTGTACGCCCGCGTCGACCTGATGGGCGGCGCGGTGCTCGAGCTCGAGGCAACCGAGCCCTCCCTGTACCTCGAGTTCGGCGTGGGTGCTGCCGCGCGACTGGCGGCCGCGATCGAGCGCACGCTCCGACCCGAATAGGACTCCGCGAGGGAAGGCGTCTGTACCCTGCCTTCGTGACCGTTCAGGACACGTTTGGCCGGCCGTTGCGCGACCTCCGCGTCTCGGTCACCGACCGCTGCAACTTCCGCTGCGTCTACTGCATGCCGAAGGAGGTGTTCGGCCGCGACTACAGCTTCCTCGAGCGCCGCGAGCTCCTCACCTTCGAGGAGATCGAGCGGTTGGCCCGGGCATTCGTCGCGCAGGGGGTCGAGAAGATCAGGATCACCGGCGGCGAACCGCTGGTGCGACGCGACCTCGAGCGCCTGATCGCGAAGCTCGCGGCGATCGAGGGCCTCGACCTGACGCTGACGACGAACGGCTCGCTGCTCCCGCAGAAGGCGCAAGCGCTCAGGGACGCGGGCCTCCAGCGGATCACGGTCAGCCTCGACTCACTCGACGACGAGGTGTTCGTCGGCATGAACGACGTCGACTTCCCGGTCCGGCACGTCCTGGAGGGAATCGAGGCCGCAGCCGCCGCCGGACTGCCGGTGAAGGTGAACATGGTCGTCAAGCGCGGCGTGAACGAGGACAGCATCCTCCCGATGGCGCGCTACTTCCGCGATCGCGGCCACATCCTGCGCTTCATCGAGTACATGGACGTGGGCCACTCGAACGGCTGGCGCCTGGACGACGTCGTCCCGGCAGCCGAGATCGTCGCCGCGGTCGACGGCGAGCTGCCCCTCGAGCCGATCGAGCCGAACTACGACGGAGAGGTCGCCCGTCGGTGGCGCTACCGCGAGGGCGGCGGGGAGATCGGCGTGATCGCCTCCGTGACCCAGCCGTTCTGCAGCGGCTGCACCCGCGCGCGGCTCTCTGCGGATGGTCGCCTGTACACCTGCCTCTTCGGTATGCGCGGGCACGACTTGCGCGCCCTCGTGCGCAGCACCGCCTCCGACGAGGAGATCCACGAGACGATCGCGCGCATCTGGACTCGCCGCACCGACCGATATTCGGAGATCCGCTCCTCGAACACCGCCGGCCTGGAAAAGGTCGAGATGAGCTACATAGGAGGCTGACGCTCGCTCCGCTCGCTTTCGTGGGGGAAACAGCCGGTTTCCCCCACGTGCCCCCTTCCCTAATCGGTTCGCACCTCAGAAGCCGCGGTGGGCGGCGCCCGCACAGGTCGGGCGCCGCGACGAGTTTGCGCGAATGCGCAAATGCCCTGCAAATCCGATATTGGGATGATTCTGTTGGACTCGGCCGTTAGTATCTTCATGACCTCAAGGGGTACGTTCGCATGACCGCACTCGTCCAAGCAGGCCGCAGGCACCTGCCCAGGGGCTGGCTCGATCTCGGTCGCCAGGTGGCGATCTGGTTCGGCTTCCTCGGGCTCTATCAGGTTGCCCGTGGCGTAGCCGACCGCAACCCGACCCAGGCGTTCCAGAACGGGTTGGGCGTGATCAACATCGAGGAGCGCGTCGGCGACCTGTTCGAGATCACGCTCGCGAACCTGATCAGCGGCTCCCGCGTGCTGACGGTCCTCGTGTCGTGGACGTACTGGAACTCCGAGTTCACGGTGGTCGGACTGACGCTCCTGTTCGTCTACCTGCGCCGCCACGAGCATTTCCATCGGTTCCGGAACTGGATCCTGCTCGCGAACCTGATCGGGCTCGTCGGCTACGTGCTCGTGCCGACGGCACCGCCGCGCATGTTCCCGACGTTCGGGTTCCCGGACACGCTGGCTCAGTTCGGCGGCCTCAACCACGGGAGCGGTCTCGTCGAGCTCGCTGCGAACCCCTATGCGGCGATGCCCAGCCTGCACGCCGCCGACGCGCTGATCGTCGGGGTCTCGCTCGCGGTCGTGTGCCGCCACTGGTGGTCGAAGGCGATCTGGCTTCTGTGGCCCGCCTGGGTCTGGTTCGTGGTAATGGCGAGCGGCAACCACTTCTGGCTCGACATCCTGGCCGGCATCGTCGTCGCCCTGCTTGCCGCGCTCGTCGTCCACCGACGACTCGTGGTTCCCCGGTTGTTGCGGCACGCCCCCGCATAAGCCGGCTGGGTCCAGTGCTAGCGTGGCCCGCGTGAAGACGCTGGCGGCGGACGTCAAGTCCACCTACACCGAGGGCGCTCGCCGGCTGGCGTCACGCTCGATCTCGAGTCTCGCGCAGACGCGGCTCACCCCGACGATGCTGACTGCATCCGGCGTCTCGCTTTGCGTCGCCGCGTCCGCCCTCGTGTACTTCGAGTACCGGAGCGAGTGGCTCTTCTTCTGGGCGGGCGCGGCCGTGTTCGTGGTCGGCTCGGTCCTCGACATCCTCGACGGCGCCCTCGCGCGTGCCGGCGGAAAGGCGAGCACCTTCGGTGCGTTCATCGACTCGACCACGGACCGCGTCGGCGAGGCGTTCATGCTCGGAGCGATCGCCCTCGCCCTGGCCCGCGACGGGAACGAGACCGCGCTCGCATTCACGTTCGCTGCTCTCGCCGGCTCGTTTCTCGTCAGCTACACGCGCTCGAAAGCCGAGGCGTTGGGGCTGCGCGGAGACGTCGGCATCGGCTCGCGCGCCGAGCGCGTGGTGGTGATCACCGGCGGCCTCGTCTTCGCCCCCTGGGGTGGCCTGCAGTGGGCGATCTACCTCCTCGCAGCAACGGCGTGGGTGACGGTGCTGCAGCGGATCCTGCACGTCAGACGGCAACTACAGGCGTAAGCCTGTTCCTGCTCTTTCGTCGCCGCGACCGACATGGCGGGCGCGGCCACCGACGGACTCGAGGGTACGACCGATTACGGGAAGGGGGCGCACGGGGGGAACCGGCTGTTTCCCCCCGTGATAGGCTGCTAGCACTGCTGTGCTAGCGCCCCGTCGCAAGAACGTCTTCGTGAGGATGCCACCCGCGCTCAAGAAGCGGGTCGCAGACGAGGTGGTAAGCACCGGTCGGAGCTTCAACGATGTCGCCGTCGGCCACCTCGCGGCCAGCCTCGCCGTGGATTTCGAGCCGAGCGGCCGGCCCGGCGGGCCTACCCGTGAGGGTGGATCGGTGCTGCTGCGGATGCCGCCGGAGTTGAAGGAGCGGCTCGCCAGGCGCGCCGCCGAGCGCAGGCAGAACGTGAACGAGCTCATCGTCGGGACGCTCACCGAGCGACTCGGCCTGACCGAAAGGGAACGCATGGCTTCCAACAACGGCAGGAGCAACGGCCGGATCGGCTCCGACGACAAGGTGCGCGTCGCGATCATCGGCGCCGGCAACTGCGCAAACTCGCTGCTCCAGGGCGTCGAGTACTACAAGGACGCGAGCCCGGACGACTTCGTCCCAGGGTTGATGCACGTCGACCTCGGCGGCTATCACATCCGCGATATCGAATTCGTCGCCGCCTTCGACGTCGTCAAGGGCAAGGTCGGGGTCGACCTCGCCGATGCGATCTGGGCGCACCCGAACGACACGATCAAGTTCGCGGACGTCCCCAAGACGGGCGTCACCGTTTCCCGCGGCATGACCCATGACGGGATCGGCAAGTATCTCTCCGAGATCGTCGAGAAGGTTCCCGGCGAGACCGACGACGTGGTGGGGATCCTCAAGGAGACGAAGACGGACGTGGTCGTCAACTACCTTCCGGTCGGCTCCGAGGAGGCGACCAAGTGGTACACGGAACAGATCCTGCGGGCGGGCTGCGCGATGGTGAACTGCATGCCGGTCTTCATCGCCCGCGAGCCGTACTGGCAGCGCCGCTTCGAGGAGGCCGGCGTGCCGGTCATCGGCGACGACATCAAGTCGCAGGTCGGAGCAACGATCTCGCACCGGGTGCTGACCACGCTCTTCCGCGACCGCGGCGTCCACCTCGACCGGACGATGCAGCTGAACGTCGGCGGCAACTCCGACTTCCTGAACATGCTGGAGCGCGACCGCCTCGAGTCGAAGAAGATCTCGAAGACGAACGCGGTCACGTCGATGCTCGACTACGACCTCGGCGCGAAGAACGTGCACGTCGGGCCGTCCGACTACGTGCCCTGGCTGACCGACCGCAAGTGGGCCTATATCCGGATGGAAGGGAAGGCGTTCGGGGACGTGCCGCTGAACCTCGAGCTGAAGCTCGAGGTGTGGGACTCACCGAACTCCGCCGGCATCGTGATCGACGCCGTCCGGCTTGCCAAGCTGGCCCTCCTGAACGGCGTCGCCGGCGCCCTCGAGGCGCCGAGCTCCTACCTGATGAAGTCGCCGCCGAAGCAGATCCGCGACGACGAGGCTCGTGAGTCGACCGAGCGCTTCATCAAGCAATACAAGCGGCCGAAGACGAAGGCCGCCGCCAGGGCCTAGACGCCGGGCAATCCCGCCGACATAAGCTCTGACCGATGCGGGTCTGTCTCGTCACGCCGTTTGCGTGGTCGGCGCCACACGAGGTCAACGACCACGTCGCGGGAGTCGCCACCGAGCTCCGGAAGCTCGGCCACTCGGTCACCGTGCTCGCGCCGTCCGGACGGGCGTCCGATCTCCGCGCCGGCCGCCGCTCGTTGCTCGGACACGCGGACGCAGAGCTGATCGCGCTCGGGCCTGCGGTCCCGATCTCACGGCGAAGCAGCATGGGCGTTCCCGTCGGCTCGCGGGCAAGCCTGACGATCGCCCTCTCGCGCGGACGTTATGACGTGGTCCACGGCTTCGAGCCCGGTCTGCCGAGCCTGTCCCACCTCGCGCTCCGCTACGCGCACACGATCGCGGTGGCGAGCTTCTTCTCGCCGGAGCGCCTCGGGTACCCGCCGAGCAGAGCTCAACGCGAGCGGCTCCTCGGACGCATCGACGCGCTGATCGCCTCCTCGGCGGAGACGGCGGCGGCCGCGGCCGAACGGTTCCCGGGCGACTACCGCGTCCTCTCCCCCGGCGTGGACACCGAGCTGTTCAAGCCTGGACGGAAGCGCAAGGCGATCGTCGTCGAGTGGCACGGCCTCGAACGGCAAGTGGCACGAGGCGTGATCCGCATCCTGGCCGAGTTGCCCGGCTGGAACGTCACGCTGCTCCGGACGAGGCCGCTCTCGGGGCGCCCCTACGTGCCTCATCGCCTGGCCGGACGCGTGCGGACGCGCCTCGCCAGGGGGGCCCCTGACCGCGCCGCGCTCCTGTCCGAAGCCGCAATCTTCGTTCCCGCGATCGAGGGCAGCACACGACTCGCGCTCGAGGCGGGAGCCGCCGGTGCCGCCCTGGCCGCCCCGCGTGGCGTTGCAGAACAGCCCGAGCTCGCGGCCGCCGCTGCCGCTCGCCTGGCCGAGGACGACGCGCTCCGGGAGCGCCTCGGCGGGGAGGGACGCGCCCGGGCGGAGCGCCAGAGCTTCGCGGCGGTCGCCGGCGAGCTCGAGACCCTCTACCGAAACCTCGCCCGACTGCGGCGCACGGCCAGGCGTGGCGGTGACCCGCTCGCAAACCGCTCCTGGATCATGTGCGACCTCCACATGCACACGTCCTGGTCGCACGACTGCTCGATTCCGGTCGACGACCTGCTCGACCACGCGGAGGCGGTCGGCCTCGGCGCGGTCGCGATCACCGACCACAACCGGTTCGGGGGCGCAGCCGAGGCGACCGAGCGGGCACGCAACCGCCGTCTCACGGTGATCCCGGGCGAGGAGGTGAAGACCGCGGGTCAGGGCGAGGTGATCGGCCTCTTCCTCGAGCGTGAGATCCCGCGAGGACTCTCGTTCGCCGACACGATCGCGGCGATCAAGGAGCAGGGCGGCCTCGTCTATCTCCCCCACCCCTTCGATCGCCTGCATGCGATCCCGGATCCGCGCACGCTTCACCGCTACCTACCCGAGATCGACGTCTTCGAGGTCTACAACGCGCGCCTGCTCCGAGAGTCGTTCAACGTCGAGGCGCTCCGCTTCGCACGCAAGTACGGCTTGATGATGGGCGCCGGCTCGGACGCGCACGTCCTCCAGGGTGTCGGCACCGGCGCCGTCCGGATGCGCGCCTTCAACGGCCCGGAGGAATTCCTCGTCAGCCTGAGCGGGGCAGAGATCCTCCGCCGTCCGAAGTCGCTCGTCTACCTCCAGTCGCTCAAATGGGTCGCGCAGGCCAAGGAAAGGGTCCGCTAGAGGAGAACACTGATCGTGCCCCCGTGACTGCCGTGCCTGCCGACGAGATCCACGAGAAGTACCTGCAGAAGGCCATTTCCGAGATCAACGAGCTCGGAGACGAGATCGTGCGCGTTGCCGGCGGGGTGGCCGTGCCGGTGCTGGGCTCCGGTCACCCGCTCGCCGACATCCTCCTGGTCAAGCATGCTCCGCAGCCGTCGGAGGTCCAGGAAGGGGTGGCGTTCTACGGCCGCGCCGGGCAGGCGATCCTGAAGTCCTTGCAGCGACTGCGGGTCGATCCGATGGCCGTCTACGGCACGAATTGCGTCAAGCTCGCGGAGGGCGCGGCCGACGACGAGGCGCGGGGGTGGTTGACGCGCGAGCTGCACATCGTCCAGCCGAAGCTGATCGTGGCGATGGGCGAGGACGCACTCGCGTTCCTCAACGACCTCGAGTTCCCGCTCGCGCACACCGTCGAGCCCACGCACGGCGAGCTCCAGCGGTTCACGCCGACCGTCGACGCGCTCGTCGTGCCCGACGTCGACGCCTCGCTCGACGAGCAGGCGACCAAGACCGCATTCTGGAACGCCTTCAAGGTGGTCGGCACCTGGTGGGCCGAGCTGCCCCCGTACTAGAGCAGCCCGGGAAGCGCCGGGCAGTCGCGCTCGTCGCGCTCGCGGCGGCCCTCACCGCGTACTACTTCTCCGCGGACTCGATTCCGGGGATCTCGATCTGGTGGGAGGTGGCGCTGCTCGCGGGAGTACTGATGCCCGCGGTGTTCCTCTTCGACCTGATTCTGCTGCCGATCGCACGAGCGCAAGGCCTGTTGCCGACGGCCGCGGCGCTCGGAGTGCTCGCGGTGCTCTCCGAGGTTGCCGACCTCGACGTGCTCGGGAACTTCGCCAAGCTCGCGGCGGTCACGCTCTTCGCCTTCTGGTTCCTCGTCCTCTTCGAGGAGCTGCTCCTGCTCGTGATCGTCGCCCTGATCATCCCGTTCATCGACGCCTACTCGGTGTTCCGCGGCCCGACCGGGAACATCGTCGAGCACCACTCGTCGGTCTTCAACCACTTTTCGTTCTTCTTCGCACTCCCCCACGAGCGCGACGATCCGCGGCTCGGCATTCCCGATCTGCTCTTCTTCGCGCTGTTTCTGGCGGCTGCGGCCCGATACCGGCTCCGGCCCGGCTGGACGTGGCTCGGAATGGTCGCCGGGCTCGGCGCGACCATTGCGATCACCGTGTGGGCGGACGTCTCGGGCCTGCCCGCCCTTCCGGCACTCTCCGCAGGTTTCCTGGTCCCGAACGCCGATCTGATCTGGGCCCAGGTACGCCGACGCCCGACGGTCGTGAACGGACCTGCCCGGGGACAGTCCCCGGACAGGTCCGACGAGGACGACCTCAGCTAGAGGTGCAGTTCTTCTGCACCCAGGCGCTGACGTGTTGTGAGGCCTGGGTCAGCTTCGTCTGATCGATCGACGTCACCGCTTGCTGGATCTTCGCAAGCGTCTGCGGATCCGGTGTCTTGCCGGGCTTGAGGTTCCCGGCGACGTCCGCGAACTTCGACACGTAGTCGGCGAGGACCTGGAAGTCCGCCCGGATCTCGGAGGGAACCTTCTTCACGAACTCCTGCATGAGCGCAGCCTGCTTCTTCAAGTCCGCGCCGTTGGCCGACCCGGAGAAGGCGGCGGACAGCTTCTGGCCCGACTCCGCGAGATCGCGGCACTTTCCTGCCGAGAGCCCCGACAGGGCCGACGACGACGCCTTGGTCGTCGTGGCCTCGGTCATGGCCGCCTCGGTCGTCGTGGCCTCGGTCATGGCCGCCTCGGTCGTCGTGGCCTCGGTCATGGCCGCCTCCGTGGTCGCAGCCTCGGTGGTCGCGGCCTCAGTCGTTGCCGCGCTATTGTCGCTGCTCCCGCCGCATCCGGCCGCGACCAGAGCGACCGCGAGCGCGAACGCGGCGAGGGCCAGCATCGACATACGTCGCATACAAAGACTCCTTTGAGGGGGAATTCCGCCTGCCGGCCGACCGTATCACGACGGTCGGCGATCCGAGATCACCCGAGCGAGGGAACGACCTCGGCGCCGATCAGGCGGATCATGTCCAGATCGGCGTGGTCGAGATGCTGCAGATAGACCCGCTCGACGCCCGCCTGCCGGTAGTCGCGCAGACGCTCGACGACCTCCTCGACCGTGCCGGTGATCGTCTGGTCGCTGCCGAGGAACTCGGCCGCGTCCCTCCCGGTCTGGCGGGCGACGCCGGCCGCCCTCGCCTGGAGCTCGCCGGTGTCGCGGGCGACCACGCAGCCCGTCATCAGGGAGAAGAGGATCGGCTCCCGCCCGGCGCTTCGGCAGGCTGCCTCCACCCGGGCCCGTCGCTCTGCACACTCCTCCACGGTGGCGAAGACGGTGTTGTACTCGTCCGCGAACCGGGCGGCGAGACGGCAGCTCCGCGGGCCGGCGGCCCCGCCCATGGTCAGCGGCGGATGCGGGCGCTGGACCGGTTGCGGCGACAGCTCGGCCCACTGCCGCGTGACCTGAGCGAGCTGTTCCTCGAGCAGGTCCATGCGCTCGCGGAGGGGCGGGAACGGAAAGCCGTAGGCGGCATGCTCGGACTCGTTCCAGCCTGCCCCGAGACCGAGCTCGACCCTCCCACCCGAGACGTGATCGGCGGTCGCGACCACCTTCGCGATCTCACCGGCACGGCGAAACGTGACCGGGGAGACCAGCGTGCCGAGCCTGATCCGGTCGGTGACGGCCGAGAGGGCGGAGATCGTCGCCCAGGCGTCGAGCGACTCGCGCTCCGAGCCGCCCATCAGCGACGAGTAGTGGTCGGACCGGAACAGGCCTTCGAGCCCGCTCTCCTCGCAGGTGCGCGCAAGGGCGAGCCAGTCCGGCCAGGAGACGCCCTCCTGGCCCTCGATCATCAGGTTGACCCTCATCTCGTGAGGAGCGCCACCGACTCCACGTGCGGGGTGTGCGGGAACATGTCCACGGGCCGCACCCGCTCGAGCCGGTAGCCCCATTCGCTCGCGAGCTCTTTCACGTTGCCCGCGAGCGTGGTCGGGTTGCAGGAGACGTAGACGAGCCGTGACGCCTCCAGCCTGGCGAGGCGGCGGAGCGCCTTACCGGAGAGGCCCGCGCGCGGCGGGTCGACGACGGCAACGCCCGGTGGCCCCGCCCGGTCGGCCAGGTCTTCGAGCGACGATCCGACCTCGCCCGCGAAGAAGGCGGCGTTCGTGATCCGATTGAGTCCCGCGTTCTCGATCGCGCAGGCGACGGATTCCGCCGAGACCTCGACCCCCCAGACGGTCAGCGCTCGCGAGGCCATCGACAGGCCGATCGCGCCGATCCCGCAGTAGAGGTCGTAGACCGTCTCGGTGCCGGTCAGGCCCGCGTACTCGATTGCGAGCTCGTACAGGCGCTCGGCCATCGCACTGTTCGTCTGCAGGAACGCATTCGGACGGACCCGGTAGCGAAGCCCGAGCAGCTCCTCCTCGATCGCCTCCTCCCCCCAGAGGAGGTTCGTGGGCAGATTCGTCACCTCGGCGGGCGAGTCGTTCACCGCCCAATGGATCGAACGCACCTCCGGAAGCTGCCGCAGCGCGTCGACGAGCCGATCCGCACCCTGGAGGTCGCCGGGTGCGGTGACCAGCTGAACGAGCGCCTGACCGGTGTTCCGCCCTTCGCGGACGACGAGGTGCCTGAGGTAGCCACGGTGGGCCCCCTGGTCGTAGGCGGGCAGACCCTCTTCCTGCGCCCACTCGCGCACCACGTCGCGGACGGCGTTGCCGAGGTCGGTGGTGAGCCAGCAACGCTCGATCTCGAGCACCTCGTCCCAGCGCCCCGCGCGGTGGAAGCCGAGCGCCGCGCCTTTCGGCGTGTCCGTGAACGAGTATTCGAGCTTGTTCCGGTAGTGGAACCGCGACTCGGCGGGAACGATCGGCTCGAGCGGCGGATCGGCGATTCCTCCGATCCGGATGAGCGCGTCACGGACCTGCGCCTCCTTTGCCGCAGCCTGCGCCTCGTACGCGAGGTCCTGGAAGCGGCAGCCGCCACAGACCGGGAAGTGCTCACAGGGCGCATCGACCCGCTGCGGGCTCGGCGTCACGACCTCGGTTGCCGTCGCCTCGGCCCAGCCGCGCTTCACTCTGGTCACGCGGGCGCGGACGGTGTCGCCCGGCAACCCGCGCCGGACGAAGACGACGAAGCCGTTCAGTCGCGCGACGCCGTTCCCGCCGTACGCGAGCGAGTCGATCGTCAGCTCGAGCTCGTCGTCCCTCGCGACAGGAGCAGCCATAGCCGGAGCGTAGCCGCCTTGGGCCGACCGGCGATGGAGAGCTCTAGGCGAGCGTCGAGACGAAGACGGTCCGCTCGCGCGGGCCGTCGAACTCGCAGAAGAAGATCCCCTGCCAGCGACCCAGGGACAACGTGCCGCCGTCGATCGGCACGAGCACCTGCGGCCCGATCAGAGAGCCGCGGACATGCGAGGGAGCGTTCGGTCCGTCGGGATCCTCGACGTGCTGCCAAGACCAGCCGTCGTCGACGATCTTCTGCAGCGCCGCCTCGAGATCGCGGGCCACGGCCGGATCGGCGCCCTCGTTGATCGTCACCCCGGCGGTCGTGTGCGGCACGTAGACGAGCGCCGCGGCTGCGCCGTTGGCTTGGTCGAGAGCCTCCCGGACCTGCGCCGTGATGTCGACCAGCTGCGTCTTACGCTCCGTCTGCAAGCTGATCCGCCGCACGCGGGTATCCTAGGCGACGCTTGTCTGCGGCACCGACCCCTCGGGAGCTGGACGCGTACCGCGAACGAGCGGACCGCTTCGTCGCAGCGATCGACGAGGAGTACTACCTCCACTACGCCGGGCACAAGGCGTCGCTCGACCTCGCGCCCATCTACGACGAGTACGCCGAGCTGACGAGCCTCGAGCAGGCGAACGCGATCGAGTCCGCCGTGGACGGCAACCGGCGCACCCGCGAGCTCTGGCGGTTTGCGTGCCAGGGGTATCTCGGCAACCTGACGCGCGAGCACGCCGAGCGGGCCGCGCAGGTCGAGGCCGAGCTGACCGCGACCGTCGACGGCGACGAGATCCCATTTCGCATGCTGCGGCCGACGATCGCCAACGAGCCCGACCGGGAACGTCGCCGCCGGCTCGAGGAAACGCGGAACGCGCTCACCGAGGAGCACTTGCTCCCGATCCAGCTCGACGCGGCCCAGGTCGAGCGCAAGGCCGTCGGCGAGCTCGGAGCGCCCAACTACGTCGAGCTCCATCGACGGTTCGGCTTCCGCCTCGACGAGCTGCGCGGGCAATGCCGGACGTTCCTCGACGAGACCGAGCAGCTCTGGGAGCAGGCCGGCGACCGGCTCTTTCGTTCGCGTGCCGCCGTCGGCCTCGCGGAGGCGAAGCGCTACGACGTGGCGCGGGTCTTCCGCGCGCCGGAGTGGGATCCGTCGTTTCCGGCCGACCGGATGCTGCCCGCACTCGAGGCGACGCTGGGCGATCTCGGCATCGACCTGCGGGCGCAGGCAAACGTCGAGCTCGACGTCGAGCAGCGAGAGAAGAAGACGCCGCGGGCGTTCTGCGCCCCGATCGAGGTTCCCCAGCGCGTCGTGCTCGTCATCCAGCCGATCGGCGGCGTGGACGACTGGCGCGCGCTCTTCCACGAGGCGGGCCACACGGAGCACTTCGCCCACACACGCGCCGACCTGGCGGTCGAGGAGCGACGGTTCGGCGACTACGCGGTCACCGAGGGCTGGGCGATGCTGCTGGAGCACCTCGTCCAGGACGCCGCATGGCTGAACCGGCGGCTGGACGTCCCGAGGCCGACCGACTTCGTCGCCGAGAGCGCGACCGGGCTCCTCTACCTCGTCCGGCGCTACTGCGCGAAGGTGCTCTACGAGCTGGAGTTGCACGAGGCCGACGACCCGGTACCCCTCCGCGACCGCTACGTCGAGATCCTCGCGGACGCGCTGAAGATCGAGCCGAGCGGGACCGACTACCTCGGCGACGTCGACGCCGGCTTCTACTCGACCGAGTACGTTCGCGCCTGGGCGTTCGAAGCGCAGCTGAAGCGATTCTTCCGCGAGAAGTTCGGCAGCACGTGGTTCACGCGCCGTGACGCGGGGTCGCTGCTCCGGGAGCTCTGGTCCGAGGGTCAGCGGCCGACCGCGGACGAGATCCTCAAGGAGCTGACCTCGGCCGAGATCGAGCTCGAGGCCGTCTCCGAGTACGTGCGCGACTCGCTCCCTGCCTAGCTGTCCGACTCGAGAGCTGCTAGCCCCTCGACGAGCTGGGGAAGCGCCTGCGCAAGCGCTGCCAACGCCTCCTCGAAGCGCCATCGCCCGCGATCGGCCTCACCGGGAGCGTTGGAGATCGCGCGCAGCTCGACGGCGGGAATACCGGCGAGCTGGGCGGCTCGGAGGACGCCGAAACCCTCCATCGCCTCGACCTCGAACGGGGCGCCGCCCCCCACCCGGCCGCATGTGCCGATCGGGAGCACGTGCGCCTCGGGCAGCGTCCGTCGCGCGGCGGCGAGCAACTCCGCATCGGGCGCCACTCTGGTCACGCGTGGCAGCGTCGAGGCTTGGTCGACGATGTCGCAGTAGACGGCTTCCGACCCGAGCACGAGCGCCGGCGGCTCCAACCCAGAGGCGCCGGCGATCCCGATATGGAGCAGCCCGCTGGGCCGCCGCTCTGCGAGGGCGCTCGCTGTCTGCAGCGCCGCCTCGACCGGGCCGATCCCGCAACAGAGCGTCTCCGCGCCGCGAACGAAGGAGAGCTCACGCACCGTGGCGGCGACGACGAGCAGCACCACAGTGACGCTACTCGAGGGTGAGCGCGCCTCGCGCTACAGCGCGCCGCCCGCGGCGACCGGCGCCGACGGATCTGCGCCCTGGTCGCCGACGGCGTTCCGCGCAAGGAACTCCTCCGCCAGCAGCAGGTTCGACTCCGACGCGCGCTGGACGAGCTTGAGCAGGTCGCTCATCGAGGAGACCTCCTCGCGCTGCTCCTTGAGGAACCAGTTGAGGAACTCCTCCCCGACCAGCTCCTTCTCCTCCCGCGCCAGCGCGGCAAGGGCGCTGATCTGCGAGGTGACGCGCTTCTCTTGCTGCAGGGCGAGAGCGACCGGCTCGACCGCGTCCCCGAAGTCGGTCTTCGGTGCCTCGACACCCGGAATGCGGGCGGGCTGATCGGCGTCGAGCAGGAACTGCACGAGCATCATCGCGTGGTTCCGCTCCTCCACGGCCTGCCGGTAGAAGTGGGCGGCGAGCTGGGGCAGCGCCTCGGCGTCGTAGTAGGCGGCGATCGCGATGTACTGCTGCGAGGCGCCGAACTCGTAGCCGATCTGGTCGTTGACGGAGTCGTAGAAGCGGCCCATCGGCGCAACTCTACCGTCGGCTCGCGTAGGCTCTGCGGGTGAGGCAGCGCGCGCTCCTCGCCTTCTCGCTCCCGCTCGCACTCGCCGGCTGCCTGGCGGGGCACGCAGCAGCGTATGCGCTCGCCGGCTCGAGCCGGCAGGACGCGCTGGTGCACGGCTACCTCGCCTATGCCCCACTGGCTCTGGCGGTCTGCGTCGTGGTGCTCGGACTGGCGCTCGCACTGCGGTTGACCGGGAGGCTCGAGGGTAGGCCGGCAGCCTGGCCGTTCGCCCTGCTGCCGCCGGTCGCCTTCGTGGCGCAAGAGTTGCTCGAACGCATCGGCGCGGGCGTGCCCGCCCACACCGCGCTGGAGGCGCCCGTCTACGTCGGGCTGGCGGCGCAGCTCCCGGTCGCGATGCTCGCCTACCTCGCGGCGCGGGCGCTGGTTCGCATTGCCGACGATGCCGCCCGGGCCCTGGTGCCGAGCAAGCCGCTCGTTCCCCGGCCTGCAACCATGCCTGCGCTCGTACCGGCACCCAAGCTTCTCGGCACACCGCTCGCGCTCGACCGGCTCGGGCGCGCGCCTCCCGGCCGCTGAGCTCGTCAGCGACTCGGCCAAGACTCCAAGGAGGCACGCATGCGATTCCTGTTCCCTCTCCTGCTCGCGGCAGGAGCTCTCGCCCTCGCCGGTTGCGGCGGCAGCTCGGGCTCGGCCGGCAAGGGCCCGGACACCGTCACCGTCGCCGTGACGATCAAAGACGGCAAGCCCTCCGGCGGCATCGTCCGGGCGACGGTGGCGAAAGGTGATCACGTAACGCTCACCGTCCACTCCGACGTCGCCGACGAAGTCCACCTCCACGGCTACGACGTGCACCAGGACGTGGAGGCTGGAGGCACCGCCCGGATCGCCTTCACGGCCGACATCGCCGGCGTCTTCGAAGCCGAGCTCGAGAGCAGGAAGCTCCAGATCGTCGAGCTCACCGTCAAGTGAGCTGGCTGCTCGCCCACGGGATCGGGGGGATTCGCGATCTCCCCGTCCCGCGGTACGTCTTCTTCTACGGCGCCGCCGGAGTCCTGGTGATCTCGTTCGCGGCGCTCGCGTTCCTCTGGCGCCGGCCCGTCCTCGCCGCGCGCGCGAACGGGCGCCCGTTTCCGGCCGTTCTCCAGCGAATCCTGACCTCCTCGACTCTCCGAGTTGTCGGGGGTGCGATCTCGGTCGGCCTGCTCGTCTTCCTCTGGCTCGGTGCGCTCGTCGGCAAGAACGACAGCGGCGCGAACCTCACGCCCACCTTCGTCTACGTGTACTTCTGGATCGGCGCGGCGCTCGTCGCGGCGCTCGTCGGCAACGTCTGGTCGGTGCTGAGCCCGTGGCAGGCAGCCGCCGAGGGCACGGGCTGGGCGCTGAGGAAGCTCGGTCTACGCGACGGCGCTCCCTTCGACTATCCCGAAGGCCTGGGGCGCTGGCCCGCCGCGGTGCTGCTCCTCTCGTTCGTGACCATGGAGCTCTCGTATCCGAACCCGTCCGACCCACGCGCCATGGCGCTCGCGATCGCGATCTACAGCCTCGTGACGTGGACGGGCGCGGCGGCGTTCGGCTCGCGCGCCTGGTTCGAGAACGGAGACGGCTTCTCGGTGTACTTCATGCTGCTGTCACGCATCAGCCCGTTCGGGCGGCGCGAGGATGGACAGCTCGTCGTGCGAATGCCGTTCTCCGGACTGTCGATTCGCGATGCCACGCCGGGGATGATCGCCTTCGTCGCCGTCATGCTCGGGTCGACCTTCTTCGACGGCTTCAGCCGGACGAGCATCTGGCAGAACCGCTACTACGAGGTGCAGGTCGACCTCCTCGATCGGCCCGGACTGGCCGATCTCGTCGGCCAGCTGATGAGCCTCGGCGGACTGCTCCTGGCGATCGCATTCGTCGGCACGGCGTTCCGCCTGGCGGTGAGCGGCACCGAGTCGATCGCAGACTCGCGAGATCTCACTCGGGATTTCATCGACAGCCTGATCCCGATCGCGCTCGTCTACGTGATCGCGCACTACTTCTCGCTTCTGCTCTATCAGGGCGAGGTCGGCTATCGCCTGCTCTCCGATCCCTGGGGCCGCGGGTGGGATTTGTTCGGAACCCACGGCTTCCAGCCGAACTTTGCCTTCCTCACCCCGCACACGATCTGGTACGTGCAGGTCGCAGCGCTGATCTCGGGCCACGTCGCGGGGCTCGCGGTCGCCCACGATCGCGCAGTGGGCCTGTTCCGCACCCCGCGGATGGCGCTCTGGACCCAGTACCCGGTGCTCGTCCTGATGGTGCTCTATACGGTCGGAGGCCTATGGGTTCTCTCGCAGGGATGAGCCTCGTCCTCGCGCACGGCGGCATTCCGGGCCTGATCGCCGAAACGGGCAGCGTCTTCGTCGGCCTCGGCGTGTTCGGCTACTTCCTCTGGCGCTCGGCGAAGAAGGAGCGCGAGCGCGAGGACGGGTCCGACCGCTAGGGCTCTCTCTTCCAGCCCCGTCCAACCTCGTAACCGTTCACACCCAGTGTCTGACACTGGGTTGTGACGATTGCGTGCCGTTTCGTGCACAGGTGGTGCCTGGCACTCGAACGTCAAGAAATCGGAACGCTTTCTCCACAGCGCACGGCGACGTCAATCGAACCGGTTCGACGGGCCGGACGAAGAAGCGGCGTACGACGGCCACCCCACACGAGCAAAGACCCCCACCGACCGGCCGTCAGAAAGGAGCCGCACCGAATGCGCAAGCACTGGGCATTCATTCTGCTGGCGGTCGCCGGAGCGGTGCTCGCCGCGCTCTTCGTCGCCCGCCTCGCCCCCGGCTCGAGCACCGCCTCGAGCCACCGGGAGGCGCCGCTGATCTCGGAAGATCCGACGGCGGACAACACCGACCTGTACGCGTTCCGAAGCCCGGACAAGCCCGACACGCTCACGATCGTGTCCAACTGGATCCCTGGCGAGGATCCCGCCGCCGGGCCGAACTACTACACGTTCTCCCAGAGGGCGAAGTACAACATCCACATCGACCGTAACGGCGACGGGAAGCCGGAAGTGACCTACAGCTTCCGCTTCAAGACGCCGACGGGCCCCTACTTCCTCGGCAACACCGAGCAGACCTGGTCGGCCTGGCGGAACGGCAAGGCCTTCGCGCACGGCAAGACCCCGATCGACAACGTCGGCCCGCGCTTCAACGGGTTCGTCGGGGTCAAGGACTACGAGGCAGCCGCCGAGAAGACGATCGTCACCACGCACGGCGTGAAGATCTTCGCCGGCCAGCGTGACGACCCGTTCTTCGCCGACGTCGGCGCGATCTTCGACCTGGTCGCGATCCGCAAGGCCGGCACGACCGGGAACCTGGGCGGTGGCAAGGACTTCCTGTCCAGCTACAACGTCCACACGATCGCGCTCCAGATTCCGATCAGCCAGCTCGACACCGCGAGCCACACGATCGGCGTCTGGTCCTCGACCCAGCGCGAGAACGTGACCGTGAACGGCAAGGTCCGAAGCGGCATGACCCAGGTCTCGCGCCTCGGCGAGCCGCTGATCAACGAGGTCGTGATCCCGACCGGGCTCAAGGACCTCTGGAACCGCACCACCCCCGACCAGGACGAGCAGTTCAGGAAGTACTACGAGACGCCCATCCTTGCCGCGGTGCTGAACAAGCTGTACAAGCTCGGCGTTCCCGAGACGGGCCGCGACGACCTCGTCGCCGTGCTCGGCACGGGGATCCCGAAGGTGACCTTCACCGGCAACACCTTCGCGGACGAGCTCCGCATCAACCTGGCCGTGCCGCCCTCGGCAGCGCCGAATCGCATGGGCGTGCTCGGTGGCGACAACGCCGGCTTCCCGAACGGCCGCCGGCTGGCCG
Organism: uncultured Actinomycetes bacterium; assembly: GCA_963719325.1. Taxonomy (GTDB): domain Bacteria; phylum Actinomycetota; class Thermoleophilia; order Gaiellales; family Gaiellaceae; genus DATBLE01. Next base: position 19,706 of record CAVRBW010000020.1, on the reverse strand, counting down.
ACGACGTCGTCGACATCGAGGAACAGGCGGTCGCCGGCTTCCTCAAGGGCAAGAAGGTGCCCCTCGGCGACGGCGTGAACGCGAACGACGTGCCGAATCTCGACCACTTCCCCTACGTCGCGGCCCCGCACTCGGGCTACCAGAACGCGAAGGCGACGAGCTAGGGACACGAACGACGGGCCCGCTTCGGCGGGCCCTTCCCCTCCACCTCATGCGCAACCGAATCCTGATCGCAACCAGCGTCCTCGTCGCAGCAGTCGCGGGTGCGCTCCTCGGCGGCGTCTTCCGCGAGTCCTCGTCGGCAGCGTCTGCGCTCGCCGGCTCGCAGGCGGCCGAAGACTTCAGCGCCGGTTTCTCCCTGAACGCGAGCACCGCGTCGCTCGTCTCCAACCTCCAATCGCGCCTGCGGGTGAACCCGAAGGACGAGCATTCCTACGCCCTCCTCGGGCTGGCCTACCAGCAGCGGGCCCGTGAGACCGGCGACCCGAGCTGGTACCCCAAGTCGGAAGGGGCGCTCCGTCAGGCGCTCCGCCTCGACTCGAGGGACTACCTGGCTGTCAGCGGCCTCGGCGCGCTCGCCCTTTCCCGCCACCGTTTTCGCGACGGACTCGCGCTCGGCGAGCAGGCGCGGACGCTGAACCCGTACTCCGCGCGCAGCTACGGCGTGATCGGCGACGCGCTCGTCGAGCTGGGTCGCTACCCGGAGGCATTTCGCGCCTTCGACACGATGAACCGCCTTCGCCCGAGCCTCTCCTCCTACGCACGCGCCTCTTACGGACGAGAGCTGCTCGGGCAGACGGCCGCGGCGATCAAGGCGATGAAGCTCGCCGTCGACGCCGCCACCGGCTCGGCCGAGCCCACCGCGTGGACACACGTCCAGCTCGGCAAGCTGTACTGGAATCACGGGCGGCTGGCACTGGCCGAGCGGGAGTTCCGCATCGCACTGCGCCTCTTCCCCGGCTACGCGTACGGCTTCGACGCGCTCGCGCAGGTGCTCGCGGCCAAGGGCCGGTACGCGCAGGCAATCGCGCTCGAGCGCCGTGCAGTCGAGGCGATCCCGCTACCTCAGTACGTGACCGCGCTCGGCGACCTGTACCGGGCGACCGGACGGCCGGTGCTCGCGCGGCGCCAGTACGCGCTGATCGGCGCAATCGAGAAGCTGTTGAACGCCAATGGGGTCAAGACGGATCTGGAGATCGCGCTCTTCCAGCTCGATCATGGAATCGCGGTGCGACACGCTCTCGACCGCGCCCGCCTCGCCCGCGTCGACCGCCCGTCGATCGACGGCGACGACGTGCTCGGGTGGGCGCTGGCGCGGAACGGCCGCTGTCACGAGGCGCTCCGCTACTCGCGGCACGCGTTGAGGCTCGGGACGCGGGACGCGCTCAAGTTCTTCCACCGCGGGATGATCGAGCGGTGTCTGGGGCACGACCGTGCGGCGCGGGCCTGGCTCCGCCAAGCCCTAGAGCTGAATCCGCACTTTTCTCTCTTGTGGTCGCCGGTCGCCGAGAGGCTCGCAGGATGAAACGTCTCGTTCTCGTCGGCCTCGCCCTACTAGCGCTCGCGTTCTGCGCGAGCGCGGGGGCCCACCCGCTGGGCAACTTCACGGTCAACCGCTTCAGCCGGATCGAGGTCTCCGGGCATCAGCTGTACGTTCGATACGTGCTCGACATGGCCGAGATCCCCACCTTCCAGGCGCGCCAGTCGGGCGGGATCGACGCCGCCGCCTACTCACGGCGGATCGCCGCCGGGCTCCGCCTGACCGTTGCCGGCCGGCCCGCGAAGCTCGTGCCGGTCAAGCAAGCACTCGCCTTCCCCTCCGGCGCCGGCGGCCTGCGCACCACCCGGCTCGAGATCATCCTCCGCGGCCCACGGGTCGCCACCGCCAGCCGAGTCTCGTACCGCGACACGAACTTCGCTGCGCGAATCGGCTGGAAGGAGATCGTCGCCGGAGCTGACACGCCGAGCCGCAGCAACGAGCTCCGCGCCTACCCGAAGGACCTGCTGCAGAGCCCGCTCGAGGTCACGTCCGCGACGACGACCCTCGTGCCAACCGACGCCCCGAGCATCGCACCCGATCTCACGAGCGGAAAGCAGCTGCAGGCCCCCGACCGCGTCGCCGACGGCGGCTTCGCGAGCCTGATCGCCCGAGACCGGCTCAGCGTCGGCTTCGTGCTCGTCTCCCTGCTGATCGCGATGTTCTGGGGGGCCGCGCACGCTCTCTCACCCGGGCACGGCAAGTCGATCGTCGCCGCCTATCTCGTCGGCTCGCGGGGCACGGCCAGGCACGCGGCAATGCTCGGCCTGACCGTGACCGTGACGCACACGATCGGCGTCTTCGCGCTCGGCCTGGTCACGCTCAGCCTCTCGGCGTTCGTCGTTCCCGACCACGTCTACCCGTGGCTGAACCTCGTCTCGGCCCTGTTGATCGTCGGGGTCGGGCTCAGTGTCCTGCGCTGGCGGCTGCGCGAGTGGCGGAAGCGCGAGCCTGCTCACCACCACCACGGCGACCACGATCACCATCACGTCCACGACCACGCCTTGAGCACCAGGCGCCTGCTCGGGATCGGAATCTCCGGCGGGATCGTCCCGTGCCCGACCGCCCTCGTCGTCCTGCTGGCTGCGATCTCGCTCCACCGAGTGGGCTACGGGCTGATCCTGATCCTCGCGTTCAGCGTCGGCCTCGCGGCGGCGATGACCGCAATCGGCCTGCTCGCAGTCAGCGCCAAGCGTGCGTTCGCGCGCGTCGACCTCAACGGGGGCCTCATCCGCCTCCTCCCCGCGATCAGCGCGGTCGTCGTGCTCGGCCTCGGCCTGGCGATGACCGTCCGCGCCCTACCCAGCGTCACGTGATGTTCGGTCTCGACGCCTGGATCACGCACCTCTCGGACGGAGGCACCCTCCTCGTCGTCGCCGCCGTGGCGACCGTTCTCGGCCTCCGGCACGCCACCGACCCGGATCACCTCGCGGCGGTGACGACCCTGATCGCGAGCGGCCGCGACCGCACCACCCGGATGGCGGCGCGCCTCGGCCTCGCCTGGGGGTTGGGCCACGCAGCTTCCCTGTTCGCCTTCGGGCTGCCGATCGTCCTCTTCAGGGCCTACCTGCCGGACCCTGTGCAGCGGGGCGCCGAGACGGCGGTCGGCCTGCTGATCGTCATCCTTGCGGTCTGGGTGCTCGTCCGCTGGCGGCGCGGCCTGTTCCACCTTCACGCCCACGAGCACGGAGCCGCCACCCATCTCCATGCGCACGGACACGGGGACGAAGCACGACACCGGCACCGCCACACGGTGCGGGCTCGCTCGCCGCTCCAGGCCTTCGGGATCGGCCTCCTGCATGGGATGGGCGGTAGCGCCGGCGTCGGAGTGCTTCTGCTTGCGACGATTCACGACCGCCTCGTGGCCGTCGCAGCCCTCGGCGTGTTCGCGTCCTGCACAGCGTTGTCGATGGCGGTGCTGTCGACCGGGCTCGGAGTCACGCTCTCGAGTGGAACGATTCGCCGCTCGTTCCCGACGATCGCGCCCGTGCTGGGCACGGCGAGCCTGCTCTTCGGGATCTGGTATTCGCTCGGCGCCCTGCAGCTCACGCCGTACGTCTTCTGACGTTCACGAAGACGGAGACGGATCCCCACTCCGCCGCGCGAAGACTGCGTAGTGTCCACGCCGACGGTGAGCGACTTCCCCCGCGTGACAGAGCAGGGAGCGCGCCGCGAGCACGCCGCGCTCTCGGACGAGGCGCTCCTTGCGCTCTGCTCTCGCGCGGACGAGTCGGCTCTCGGTGAGCTCTACGACCGTTACGGCCGGGTCGCGTATGGCCTGGCGCTACGAGTCGTCCGAGACCGGGCGCTGGCCGAGGACGCGGTCCAGGAGGCCTTCCTCGGCGTCTGGCGCTCGGCCGGGACGTTCGCCGCCCAGCACGGCAAGCCCAGCACCTGGATCCTGACCCTCGTTCACCGCAGGGCGGTCGACCTCGTCCGCCGGGAGGAGCGGCGCCGCAGCGAGCCGCTGGACGAGGTCGCGCAGCCGACAGGTGAAGCGACAGACGAAGAGGCGTGGCTGCGAGCGCAGCGCCAGGTCGTCCAGGAAGCCCTGCGGAAGCTACCGCCGGACCAGCGAGAGGCGATCGAGCTCGCCTACTACGGGGGGTTCACGCAGTCCGAGCTCGCCGAGCGGCTCGGGCAGCCGCTGGGCACGATCAAGAGCCGGATGTTCACCGGGCTCAAGCGGCTCCGCGAGCTCCTGGCCGAAGCCGGCCTCGACGTCGACGCGCCCTAACGAAAAGGGACAGGCACCCGGAGGCACCTGTCCCTTCACGCTTTCCAGCTAGCGCACGCGGGCGCTAGGCCTTCGAGGCCTTGCCTTCGATCGTGCCCTTGGCGCCCTTGCCGATCTGGATGCGGCGGGGCTCGGGTGCCTTCGGCTTCGTGACGTGCACCTCGAGGACACCGTCCTTGTAGTCGGCGCGGATGTCCTGCTCGGCGACGCCCTGCGGCAGTCCGATCGTCCGCGTGAAGCTCCCGTAGCGGCGCTCGACGCGGTAGACGTGGTCCTTCGAGACCTCCTCCTTGCGCTCGCGCGCTGCGGAGACGGTCAGCGACCCGTCGTCGAGCTCGATCGAGATCTTGTCCTCCGGGATGCCCGGGAGGTCGAACGCGAAGACGAGCTCGTCTTCGGTCTCCCAGACGTCGAGCGGCGGCGCCCAGCGCGTTTCGCCGTTTCCGCCGGTGCCGCGGAGGAAGGTGCCCATCAGGCGCTCCACGTCGTTCTGCCACTGGGCGAGCTCCCGCACGGGATCCAAGCGAACCAATGTGGCCATTTCCAGCCCTCCTAGCCGAGTTGCTTTTAGCGCAAGAATATAACCTAAGTGTCTGATTGTCAAGGTGCTGTGCGACTAGCATCCGCCCATGGCCCGCCTCAGTGGACGCGATTTCCTCCGGGTCGGCGACTGGAGCCCGGAGGAGCTCGTCGAGCTGCTCGACCTCGCGGACCGGTTGAAGGGCCTCCAGCGGAGGCGCGAGGAGCACCACCTCCTCCCCGGTCGCACGCTCGGGCTGATCTTCGAGAAGCCGTCGCTGCGCACCCAGGTCTCGTTCGAGGTCGGGATCACGCAGCTCGGCGGCACGGCGGTCCACCTGCCCGTGGAGCGAATCGGTCTCGGAACCCGCGAGTCCGTCCGCGACGTCGCCGTCGTCCTCTCGCGCTACCTCGACGGGATCATGATTCGCACGTTCGCCCAGTCGCTCGTCGAGGAGCTCGCGGAGCACGCGACGATCCCGATCATCAACGGGCTCACCGACGCCTCCCACCCGTGTCAGGCGATCGCCGACGTGATGACGATCAGGGAGCGGCTCGGCCGGCTCGAGGGGGTGCGCGTCGCCTGGATCGGAGACGGCAACAACGTCTGCGGGTCGCTGATGGTGACCGCCGCCAAGCTCCGGATGGAGTTCGTCGCCGCCGTTCCGGAAGGCCACGAGCCTGCGCAGGACGCCCTCGGCGCCGCCCGCGAGGCCGGCGGTTCGCCCGTGGTCGTCACCGATCCGCGTCACGCGGCGCAGGGTGCGAACGTCCTCTGCACCGACGTCTGGACCAGCATGGGCCAGGAGGCCGAGCGCGAGGAACGCCTGCGCACCTTCGCCGACTACCGAATCGACTCGGCGCTGCTCGCAGTCGCCGCCCGCGACGCGATCGTGCTGCACTGCCTGCCGGCGCACGTCGGGGAGGAGATCGAAGCGGACGTCCTGTACGGCCCGCAGTCGGCGGCCTGGGACGAGGCGGAGAACCGCCTCCACGCCCAGAAGGCGTTGATGGCGCTCGTGATGGGCTAGATGCTCCCGATCCGCGACAACGTCCCCACCCGGACCTTCCCGGTGGTCACGGTGACGTTGATCGCGATCAATGCTGCGGTCTGGCTCTTCTACCAGCTGCCGAATCTCGACCGGTCGGTCCAGGACCTCGCCTTCCACCCGTGCGAGGTGAACGGCAGCTGCCCGCAGATCGACAAGGGCTGGCCGCTCGCGGCGCTGACCTCGATGTTCATGCACGGCAGCTGGCTGCACATCGGCGGGAACATGCTGTTCCTCTGGATCTTCGGCAACAACGTCGAGGACGCGATGGGCCGCCTGCGCTTCCTCGTCTTCTATCTCCTCGGCGGCTTCGCGGCGACGACGCTCCAGACATGGGTCACGTTCCATTACGGCCAGACCGGCGACACGACGATCCCGAATCTGGGCGCGAGCGGCGCGATCTCGGCGGTGCTCGGTGCCTACATGCTCCTTCTGCCAACGGCGAGCGTGCTGACGATCGTCTTCTACTTCTTCGTCCAGGTGCCGGCGGTGCTGTTCCTCGGCTTCTGGATCTTCTTCCAGCTCTGGCAGGGCGGCTACTCGATCGTGCACCCGGAGGCAGGCGGCGGCGTCGCGTTCTTCGCCCATGTGGGCGGGTTCGCATTCGGCGTCCTCACCGTCCACCTGTTCAAGCTGCGCGCGCCGTTACGGCCGAGATTCTGAATGGGGCGGTTCGAAGACCACGTCAGCGCTGCGCTCGACTCGCTCCCGCCGGAGATCGCGCGGGGCCTCGAGAACGTCGCTGTGATCGTCGAGGACTTCAACCCGGAGGAGCCGGAGCTCTACGGGCTCTTCGACGAGTTGCCGCACCTGCCCGCGAGGATCGCGATCTACAAGCGGCCCCTGCTGGAGGACTTCGGGCACGACCCGGCCGAGCTGGAACGCGAGATCCGGATCACCGTGCTCCACGAGCTCGCGCACTACTTCGGGATCGACGAGGAGCGGCTCGACGAGCTGGGATATGCATGACGGGCGTCCTCGAAGGGATCGCGATCGCCTCCGCGGTCGTCGGCGCAGCAGCGCTTGTGATGTTTCTCATCGGGCCGTGGGGACATTGAGGAATAGCGCATGCGGCCACGGCGTTTCCAAGCACAGATGAGAACTCTCGACGACATCAGAACCGACATCGAGCAGTTGACCGCGAAGCGGGCCGAGCTTCTCCACGAGCTCTCGCTCGGCCACGATCCCGGCCTGGCTGCCGAGCACGGGCAGCTGGAGGACCGGATCGCAGAGCTCTGGGACGAGCAACGTGCCGCTCGCGCACAGCGCCGGTGGGGCGATCGCGACCGGATCATCAGGCGGGCGCGTGCCGAAGAGCGCCTCGAGCGCGCCGCGTAGCGCCTAGACAACCTTGTGGTGGATCTCCCGCGTGAGGCGGTCCACTTGGCGCGTTAGCTCGGTGTTCTCCTCGAGCAGGCTCTTCAGCAGTCCGATCCCCTCGTCGGCCGTGCGCTGGCGGTCGAGTGCCCGCTGCGCGAGCGCCTCCCGGTGCTTCGCGTCCGCGTCCAAGTGGACCTTGTCGCGTTCGGCCTGACGCGTCTGCGCGAGCAGGATCAGCGGCGCCGCGTAGGCGGCCTGGGTCGAGAACGCGAGGTTGAGCAGGATGAACGGGTACTTGTCGAAGTGGACGAAGATCTCGAACCCGTTGAACACGATCCAGACCACGACCAGCAAGGTCTGGGTGACGATGTACCTCGGCGTCCCGAAGAACCGAGCGACGTGCTCGGCGGCCTTCCCGAAGCGGTCGACGCCGAACGGCGCCGCCAGGTGCTCGTGCTCCCGGTGGTAGCGGAGGTGATCCTCGCCCACGGCAGGGAATTCGCCGCCCGACGGACGGACTCCTTGCCTACACTGGGAGCGCTCGGGGCGTTAGCTCAGCTGGGAGAGCGCCGGCTTTGCAAGCCGGAGGTCGCCGGTTCGATCCCGGCACGCTCCACCTGTCATTTGCAGCGGTTTCGTCCTCGTCTTCGGACGGGGCCGCGAGCCGCACCCCACGTCTGCCCCACAGACGACGCGCGAAGGTAGAGGTCAAGCGTCATCGCCGCCTCGCTCGCGTGGCCGGATACAGGTGGCCGTATCGCTTCAGAACGAGCCTCGCGTCACTTTGCCCGAGCTGATCCGCGATCACCATCGGCGGCACCTTGGCCGCGACCATCAGCGACGCGCAGCTGCCGCTTCCGAGCCGGCAATTGCTGAGAAGACCTCAGACCACAAGAACCGGAGCTGCCGCCCACCCGGAAGCCGATGACTCGAGAACGCCTGCGCAGCCGCCTCGTCGTAGACCCACTCACGGTCGAGGCAGTAGCTATAGAACTCGCGTCGGACGGAGCTATAGAAACAGATGCCGGGCACCATTCGGAGTGACACGATCCGCGTACTTTGGATCGCCCGACGCAGCCTTTGCGCACCACCGTACCAACCTTGCTTGCCTATCTCGGAGCCTGGGAATTTGGTCCGGCCGCGCAACGTTCGTGAGTGCATCTGCGTAGCCAAACGCTCCCGAGCGCCCAGTCGACGTAGGCATCGCCCTCACAAACCAACGCTTTCGCGAAGGAATCATTCGTGTCGGGCTCTCCATAACCAACCCAGTGCACTCGACTCGAGTCATATTCGGCTGGGACTCAGAGACGCAGAATTACCTTTCAGCCGGAATTGGAGGCCCTCACTGGGCTTACTATCTCGAAGAAGTCTCTGTCACCGGCGCTACAGGAGCACGTCCCTTAGCATCGGCCGGTCCTCCCGCCAGCCTCGTACCGGATCAGACCTATGACATAGCGCTCGCGGTCCACGGGCAGACCGTGTCCCTCACGGTCGACGGGATCCCTATCTTCAGCCGCGAGCTTGACGACCCCTTAGCAGCAGAGCAGGTTGGCGCCGTAGCATGGGGCTCCGGCCGGCAGTTCCGCGGCCTCGACGTGGACGCAATGAAGCCCCGGGCTTTTGTTGTGATGCAGTTCGGCGAGGGCTTCGATGATCTTTACGACGAGCTCATCAGACCGGTCGGCGCAGCCGCTGGCCTCGAAGTCGTTCGGGCCGACGAAATTCACCAGCCGGGAATGATCATTCAAGACATCGTCCGCGGCTTGATGGAGGCGTCCATCGTCATCGCCGAAATCAGCCCCGAGAACCCGAACGTCTTCTATGAACTCGGCTACGCCCATGCGCTAGACAAACCGACCATCCTCTTAGCTAGGCGCGATACGACCTTGCCATTCGACGTAAGCCCGTACCGAACGATCTTCTACGACGACACAATCGCCGGAAAGCGGCAAGTCGAGCGACTCCTAGGCCGCCATCTCGACGCAATCCTCGGCCGACCAACAGGCTAGCCCGCGTGTTACCGGCGTGGTTTACATGATCACGTCACTGCAATCGAGCGGCGAAGCATCCATCTGGCGAACCCACTCATCCATGATCGACTGCCCATCCATCACACGCTGGAGCCCTGACTGAACCTTTGCTAGTGGTGCCCGAATGTCGCGCGAGTACTTGGCGGTCTCCTCAATGGTGGCCGAGAGTGTTCGCAGGCTTTCAACGTTCTCGGCTGACGCAGCCGCCAACCCGCGAACGGATGTAAACACGTCACATGCGGCCGCCTTGTCCTCCGCCGAGGTTTGCTCGCCCGCTAGCCGAATCATGGTCAAGACGCCTGGATCAACGGCTACTAGCTCGGACGCGTACTTGGTTCCTAGCTCCAAGACTCGATTAGCTGGCTCCTCGATCGCCTTCGCGTAGTTCCGCGCAGCAGCGAGGCGTCCCGCGAATCCCTTGCCCGCGTTGTCACTCAGCTGGATGTGGTGCGCGGCCTGCTCGGCAGCGGTCGAGAGCGCGCTCATGACCTCTGGGAATCCCTGCACCACCGCGGTCCACCGGGGCATCGCTTCTTCCATCTCAGCCAGGATGTCGACTATCCCTAGCGGCTGCTCTTCAGCCGCCTCAGGAATGGTCGATCCTTCAAGTTCGGCCGCAGGTGCCTCTGCACTTGCCATCTGAGCGCTGATCTCCGCAAGTCGAACCGCGAGACGGTGAACGCCCTTCCGGTAAGCATGCGAATCCTCGTCCTCTAACCGCAATTCTCGCCAGTCTTCGTACTCAGTCCTCGCGACAAGTGCCACGGCTTCGTCATCCGATTTCTCGTCGAGTCCCGGAACGTCGACGTAGAGGACAGGCAACAAGAGCTCCCCTACACCAAGGCTCTCCGCATGACCCGCAAATGTCAGAAGCTCACGTCTGCATTCCGGTCGCGCGAAGTATCTCGGTGTCACTACCGGTATGAAACAGGCCGTTTCCTCATGAGCCTCATCGATTCGCTCACGCCATTCGTCGCCCCAGGAGAGGTCATCTCGATCGACAAAGACCTCGATTTCGTCGCCCCTCAACATCGCGTACTCAACCTTGATTCGCTCGGCCAGCCGCCGAATTCGGCCGTTCTCCGCTTTGTCATCGTCCTGCGAGTAGCTCCAGAATCCCACCGCTGCCGGCACGCCTAGACGATAGCGGCGGTCACAGCAGTCCGAGGGACAGCATTGACTGGGCGATGTGCGGGGCCGCCAGGAGCAGACGATTCACCTCACCACGGGCCCGCCGGCCGCGGGGCGGCGCTCAGCATGCGGCCGCCTGGATCTCGACGAATGCGCCGGAATAGAAGCCGAACTCGCTTCGCTCGTCGCCTACACTGGCGACTCTGCGTCATCGAGGCGAGGCTCCACATCGTCCAGGCGCGACTGCGCGTCATCGGCGGCGGAGGATACGTCGCCGGCTGTTGAGGCGGCATCGTCCGCGGTCGCCTGGGCATCCGAGACGGCGCCATGGGTCGCCAGGTGGAGCTTTGGCGCGACCCAAGCCGCGGCTGAGCAGCTTGACGCCAAGACCACCACTCCTCCGACGACTGCGGCGTTCACGAGCAGGCTCAACACCACGAGGACGCCGATCCAGCCGATCCGTCGTTCGTCCATTCCGCACCTCCTCGCGTTCGCTTGTGGATCGAGCGTACGCCGAGCTGCAGCTGCCGCCGTGATCGCCACAGACCGCCGGTGCCCTACGAAGGCGGTACGCCCCCCGCATCACGACGACTCTGACGATTCTCTCGTCGCCGACCGTTAAGCGGACTGCAAGGTCGCGCTCGTACGCGATTTCGCCCGTTTCACTCCAGCGAGCGATCTCATGCGTCCTGGCGACGATCTCGCCGTCGATCTCCTCGAAATCAGGCTCCGTCTGTTCCATGGCGAATTGCTCGTCTCCGCTCGCCTTCTCAAGTACTTGCCGACACGCTGCGGTTTCCATGAAGCTTGCCGCGGGAGTCGCGGTTTCAACATCAGGACGAGTACTCGCCGCCGCCTCTCAATCGCGCGTCACGACAGTCTCGATGAACGCATCCCGGCGATCTTCAGCGGCGCAGGCTAACCACGCCCGAAAGGACCTTCAAGGCTCGCACGGCGGGTGTAGGCGATCAGGAGAAACGGCCGGGGGCGACCGGGCTCCTGCCCAGGTCGCCCCCAGATTCGAGCGAAGCTGCTTACCTCAGCTCGGCTTCGTCGTGATCGGCTTCCCCGTCCCGGCGTCGAGTACCCACCAGGGTGCGCCGAACCCGTTCGAGCCTTGACCCTTCAGGTCGCCGGGCTGGACGTCGGGCAGGAACCCGTAGAGCGGATAGCCGCCGTAGGTCAGCATCGACGTCCCGTCGGTCCGCTGCGCCACGCCGAGGAGCGCAGCTTTGGCGCCGCCTGCCGCGACGGGCGGGCCCATCGCGAACGCCGGCGGCCAGACCACCGCGCAGCGTCCGTAGCACGCGCTCTGCGTGCCCTTGTCCGCCACCCACATGTAGAGCGTCTTGCCGCGGTCGTCCACGAGGATCGAGCCGAGACTCGTGGTGCGCACGGCGACTCCCTGGATCCCGTTGCCGATCTGGCCGCGGATCTCACCGGCCGCGTTCGCGGTCGTATGGACGTTGACGTAGGTGCCGCCGCCTTCGATCGCCTTCGCAAGGTTCGCGTCGATCGCCTTCCGGCCTCGCACGGCGGTGTTACACGGCCCGCACAAGGCAAGCGACACCGGTCCCGCCGTTCCGGCCTTGCCGAGATGGACGTGGGCGGCGTTCCCCGGCCCGCTCAGACCGGCGAAATCGAGCGACCAGACGATGAGCGGCCTGGTCCCGACGTCGATCACGAGCCCGGAGAAGACCCCCTTCGCGCCGGCCGGTACGCCCTTCGCCGCCGGCGTCTCCGACGTGGCGTCCAGCGCGGCCGCGAACGCGTGGGACGTGCCGAGTTGGCCGCGAATCTCGCCTCCCGGGTTCGTCTTCGTGTGGACGTTCACGTAGGCCGACCCGCTGTTGATCGCGGAGGCCACCTTTGCGCTCAGCGCCGTCTCGCCGCTCGCCCCGGGCTTGCAGGGCTGGCAGAGGGTGACCGCGACCGGCCCGGCCTGTCCGGGCTTCCCGGTGTGGATGTGAGCCGCCTGGGCTCCTCCGGTGAGGCCGCCGAAGGTCAGCGCCCACGCGATCTTCTGGGCTCCACCCGATTGGGTGACGATGGCACTGAACAGCCCCGTGGCCCCCGCGCGGACACCCTTGGCCGACGGTCGCTCGCCGCCGGGCGCCAACGACGCCGCGTACGCGGTGACCGGCGCCGGCGCATCGGCCGGAGCTGCCGAGCCGACCGCCGAGACGAAACCGACCGCCGCCAACACGAGCACTACCTTGCGCATACGTCCTCCTCCTCGCTCGGACCCGGAATGCCACGGTGTACGGCCGAGCCGAGGGCGAACGGTTTTAGCCAGGCGGAGTTGCTCGCCCGTAGCAGGGTTTGGGGACTGGGTTTGGAAGTCAGAGGTCGGCGGAAACCCTGACTGGGTCTCCCGAGCAAATCGATGGAGGAGCGAACACTGAACCCAGCCACCTCACAGCCACGGGCCTTCGGGCGCGGCAGCCCGGTCCTCGACTACTGGCTCGGCCGGTGCGAGGGCTTTGTGCTCGTCTCGAGCCGCGGCACTCAGGTCGGGTCGGTCGAGCACGTCGAGGTGGACGACATCGGACGAGCGCTCGAGCTCGTCGTGCAGAGCCCGATCCTGGGGCGCCGCCGGACGATCGATCCCCGCTCGATCGACGCGGTCGTACCGGAGTCCGAGACGATCACGTTCTCGGAGCAGACCGCCCCTGTTGCTCACCGGCGGGAGCTCACGTTCCGCACTCCCCCGGTCGCTGGTTCGGGCCGTGCGCTCGGCGCGTCGGCGGCCTGGATCGCGCCGCGCACGCGGGCGCTCGTTGCCGGGTCGGCCCGGGTCGCGCTCGCAGGTGGTGCGAAGACTCTTTCGCTCGTCCGTTCCGGAGGCCGCTGGGTCTCTCTCCACGTTCGCCGGCGCGTTCCGATCCTGGCTCAGGCAACTCGCCGGGCGGTCGTCGCCGCAGCGCTCTGGACGCGGCCACGGGCTCTGGCGCTCGTCCGGCTCGTCGCCGCGTTGCTCCTGGGCCTGGGGCTCGTCCTGGTGGCCGTCGGACGCGAGGTCGTCGCGGCGCTGAAGACGTATCGCGCCGTGTTCGCACAAGAAGCCGCACGGCGACGCGCCGCGCAACGCCGGGCCTGAGCGGCTCCGCGCACAATTCGTCTGCCGTGCCACTCCAGAACCGAGTCACGCCGCTTGGCGACGTCGTCGCCGACCCGGCCCGTGGCCTCGTCTACGGAAACAGGGGCTGCCTCCACGACGATGCAGGACGCATACGACGGCGGTACAACGGCAAGCGCTGGATCGCATGCAGGCTGCAGTTTCGCGGCTGGCACCGGGAGCCGCTGTTGCAGCCCGGCCGTTTCACGGAGCTCTTCTTCCTCGACGAGGCGACGGCCTTCTCGGCCGGGCACCGGCCCTGCGCCCTCTGCCGGCGAGAGGACTACGACCGCTTCGGTGCGATCTGGCGCCGGCTGCACCCCGGTCAGGCCGGCGCCGACGCGATCGACGCTCAGCTCCACGCCGAGCGCGTGAATCCGGCGACGCGCGGGCAGCTTCGGCACGAGGCTTCGCTCGACGAGCTTCCGGACGGCGCCTTCGTCCTGCGAGACGAAGCGCCGTGGCTGGTCCTCGACCGCCATCTCCTCCGCTGGACGCCCGCCGGCTACGACCGCCGAAGCCGGCGACCGCGCGGCACCGCGGAGACGCTCACGCCGCCGTCGTTGGTAGCCGTCCTCCGCGCGGGCTGGCGACCCGTGGTCCCCCTGCTGCACCCATCTGCGCTCGCGGCGCGCTGATCCACGTCGTCGTCGTGGGCGAGCTCGTCAGCCTGCGCCGACACGACGCAGCCGGCGGAAGAAGCCGGCGCGTTGCACGGCCAGCGTCGCGACGCCCGCGACCACGATGCAGCTGAGGTTGAGACCGAGCTGCTCCAGCGCGCCGCGAAGCTCGTCCCAGCTTCCGTATGCGCACGCGACGCCGACGTTTCCGGCAGCGGGGATCGTCGTGACCGAGATCAGCACGCCCATGAGCGCTCCCGACCTCGCGGTCGTGAGGGCGAGCAGCCCGGCGACGCCGGCGAGGAGGGCGACCAGCACCGAGAACGTGCTCGGATGGGAGATGAAGAAGGTCGCAGGCCGCGCGTGCGCGGCGACGGTGTCGGGCGCCGGCCCAGCGGCACGCAGCAGGAGGACGAGCACCAGGGCGGACGCGATTCCGAGCGGGAAGCCCACCAGGAGCGCAGTCGCCGAGCGCTTCGCGAGCTCGACCCGACGCTGGACAAGCGCGACGCAGAGCCCGACGAGGGGCCCGTACTCCGGCCCGACGACCATCGCGCCGATGATCAGGATCTGGGAATCGGTGAGGATGCCCACCGCCGCGATCATGGTTGCGAGCACCATGAAGGCGACGAAGCTGAACGACAGCTCCGCGCTCTCCGCCGTTCGCGCCTCGACGTCCTCCCAGATCACCGCGTCCGACGGGGAGCCGATCGCAGCCAGGGACGCCCGGGTCGCTTCCGTCGAGAGCGTCGAGCCGACCGGGTCGATCGCGATCGAGCCCGAGCGCTCGAGGCCGAGGCGTCGCAACTCGTCGACGACGACGCTGGCGTCCTCGCGGGCGGCATCGCAGAGCACGAGGTCTCCGGCCGGCTTCACCGACACGCCGGGGACGCGAACCACGTTGAACACCGCGGCCGACCGGTCGAGAACGTCCAGGACGCCCTGCGCCGCCTCGGCCGGCACGACCAGGCGAAGGTGGACGATTCCCGCTTCGGCGGCTCCGGTCACGGGCGGATCCTAGGCGTCCGCGGCGGACGCCTAGAGCCGGTTCACGAGTCGGTCGATCGTCGTCGGGATGTCGAAGAGGGAAAGAAAAGGATCAGGGACGGCTAGGAGGTGGCAGGCGCGGCGATGTAGATATGCACTGCCAGCGGAGCGAACGAATCGGTGAACGAGTTACCCGTCGAAGCCAGACGCCTGCTCTCACCCATCACGGACAACGTCCGGCCGTCCAGGGCGGGAGCGGTGAACGTGGCCTGCGTCGCCGAGTAGCCCGAGTTGACGGCGATCACGTACAGCGCACCGTTCCAGGTGCGCGCGGAGACGACCACCTGTCCGTTGTCGTCACTGATCGGCACATCCGGTCGGTACACCACGGGCCCGAGCCGCGCGACGTCTCGGCCGACGGCGGCGATCGCACGTCCGTTCGCGGAAGGCCAGGAGCCCGGCCAGAAGCCGAGGCCGTGCGCGCCGCCGGCGATTGCCATCCACGACTCGGCACGCACGGTTGCCGGAGTGACCGCGGTCTCGCCTCCCGGGCATTTCCAGTCGGCGGCCTCGATCCACTGGAACGTCGGCTTGTCGCCGGACAGCTTGACCAGCTCGCGTTGCGAGTAGTACACGTCGGCCATGCGGCCCGGCCGGCACCACTCCTGCAGCGGGTACAGGTCGAACCCGATCACGTCCGTCTTGGCGATCAGCGCCGGGTACATGCCACGACCCCAGGGCAGGGCGGCGGCACCCGAGTAGAAGTGGTTCGTCAACGAGATGAACGACACGCCGCCGACGCCGGCCGGGCCGTCGGGTAGCTCGGCGGCGCTGACGTTGGAACCGTCGGGCTCGTCGTACTGAAACCAGCCGATCAGTCCGGGGCCTGACCCGCTGTGTCCGCCTGCGACACCCGCCGAGTACGCGGCGCCGGCCAGCGTGTTCAGCTGCGTCTGCAGCGTCCCGCAGGCGTTGAGGGAGAAGAGGTTGATGCCCGCGGCAAGCGCAGGGCCGTACTGCCACGGGCAAACGGAGTACAGCATCATCGGAAAGAACGGCTGACCGTCGAGACGCACGCTCTGCGACTTTCCGACGCTGACCGTGGGATGGGACGGGAGCGCGTGGGTCGTGAGCTCGAGCGTGGCCTGAGCTCGCTGGCCGTCATCGGCGACAGCGCGAATCCAGACGCGATACGGCGTGCTCGCGTGGAGTCCGACCAGCGATACGGACGTTCCGCCCTCGCCGGCCGGAACCCATACGGTCGGCACGTCTGAGTCGCCGAGGCCATATCCGACCTGGACGCTCGCCGGCACGGAGCTCTGCCAGCCCACCGTCGCGCCGTACGAGCCGACCGAGCTCGCGTGGACGCTCGAGAGCTCGAGCGGCTGGCCGACGGGCTGCACCGGACTCGACCGAGGAGGTGCACCGCTGGGCGACAGCGAGGCGCAGTTGACGGCGCCCGCGTTCACCTCTCCCGCGGCGTGTCGGAGCGCCTGGTAGGCGGGCTTCGGCGAGCCGTCCGCCCAGAACACCCCGGATTGCCAACCGCGGAGGTCGCGCTCGTCGATCAAGTGGAAGTTGAAGTAGGCGCCGACCGCCGGCTGGCAGGCTGCGACCCTGATCGCGTCGGCGAGCTGCATCGCCTGATCGACGCCCGGCCCGACGCCCGCGTCAGAGGCTTCCTGTTGCGACCAGGCGGCGACAGGAGCCGAATCCGTCTCGGAACCCGTGTACAGCGAGGCTTTGCCCGGGTCCGGCACCGTCTGGTAGCCCTGCGCCAGGTACCAGATCGTCGTCGAGCCTTCGCCCGGGACGGGCTGCGCCGTGCCGTGGAAGCCGTCGCCGAGCGCCTCCATCAGGGGCTCGTAGTCGCCGATCGAGACCGTCGACCCGGGTGCGTGCTTCGTCCAGGGGCGCTCGGTCGATCCGACCGCGTGCGGGATGTAGCCGAAGGTGTCGAAGATCGGCGTCGTCCGCCCGCTCGCCTTGTAGGCCTCCGCCACCTTGGCGATCCATGCGCCGGGAGCGTGGTAGCCGAGCGTGAAGGAACCGGGTGCGGCAGGAGGCTTGGAGACTGCGAGCGAGACGACGTTTGCGTCCGTGCGAACAGCGTGCGCGGCGTCCCAGCACTGGGCCAGCAGCGCCTCGTAGTCGGCGGGCGCGGTGCTCTCGCCGCCCGGGGCGAACTGGGGGCTCCAGAACGCGTTGTCGTTCGGGTCGTCCCAGATGACGACGTCCTTGATCTGGCGGTTGCGTCCGAGCAGGTCGGCCACGAATCCGCAGTACTGCGCGCGAGTCTCCGGCGTTCGCGGCACGTCGGTGGCCGCCCCGTACACGCTGACGACGATCCGCAGACCGGAAGCGTCGAGCATCACCCGATCCAGCCCGTCCTGGGCGCTCGACGTGAGCCTGGTCTCGCCCGGACGCCACTGCAGCGTGATCCGCACCGATTTCAGCCCGAGCGTGCGCGCGATCGAAGCGTTCAGGGAGGTGTTCCCCCAAACGAACGCGTCCTCGTCTGCGCCGACGAAGAACGACGGCGCGGCCGCTCGAGCGGGCCCCGCGTAGAGGCCTGCTCCGAGAGCGATCGCGGTAGCCGCGACGACCACCTTGAACGAGAACCGATTCACCACCTGTTCATCGGCACGCGCGCGCCGGAGTTAAGACTTCGGGCCGAGTCCATCCGCCTCGCGACCCATTGCGTTCACCTCGCGAGATGCGTAGGGTCGGACCCGTTGAGGAACGGGGTCATGGTGATCGGTGCCGGCTGCCTGGCTACGTCCACGCTCTTCGGGCGCGCTGCGCTCGACCGAAGGTGTGCGACGAGAGCGCTCGAGTTGCTGGAGAAGGTGTTAGCCATGCGGCGAGCCACTCTCATCCTGCTCGCCGCCGCACTCGTCTTCGGGACCGCGGCTCATGCCGGCGGAGGCGACAAGTCCTTTGAGGTCGGCGGGATCGGGATCACCTTCGCCTACCCGTCGTCGTTCAAGAAGGTCGGCAGCATCACGTTCCAGAAGTCGGCCGGATCGAAAGCGGCAGCCCGGGGTGCTGTCGCTCTCGACAAGGTGAACCTGATCATCGTCTCGCGCTACAACCTTCGAGTCGCGATCACGCCAACCAACCTCACGCGCTACAAGAACGAGGTCGACTCGGTGATCGGATCGCTCGCGGGCAAGCGCGTCAGCGGACGCCGCGTCGAGCACGGCGGCCTACCGGGGTTCGAGTACGTGATCTCGCTGACCAGTCCCGCGAAGGCGGTCAGCCACATGGCGGTGCTCTTCGATCGCAAGACCGAGTACCTGATCAACTGCCAGTCGACCCCGCCGAAGCGTCAGGCGCTCAACGCGGGCTGCGCGAAGGCGCTGGCGACGCTCAGGCGGAAGTAACCCGCCGCCCGCGACGGTGCGGCGGATCGGGCTGCTCTTCGTCGTCGGCCTTACTCTGGCGTGGTCGATCGCCGCGGCCGTGCTCTTCGTCTGGCCGCCCAGGCAGGCCGCGGATGGGGCCGATGCGCTCGTCGTTCTCGCGGGAGGACGCGGCCCTCGGCTCGCCCGCGGCCTGGCGCTTGTCCGTCGCGGGGTGGCGCCGGTCCTGGTCGTCTCGGACGGCTGGAGTCCGACCTGGCCGGAGGCAAACAGGCTTTGCGCTGGACGGCGCGTCGGCGTCCACGTCGTATGCATGCATCCGCAGCCCTACGACACGCGCGGCGAAGCGGAGGCGTTCGCGCGTCTTGCCCGGGCGAGAGGTTGGCGGTCGGTCGTGGTGGTCAGCTCCCGCTACCACGTCACCCGCGCGCGGATGCTCTTCGAGCGCTGCTTCGACGGCAGTGTCTACACCGACGGCGCCGACCAGTCGCTCGCGACGCGCGTCTGGGCCAGCACGCTCGAAACGGCGAAGCTCGCGTACGCGTTGCTCGTGCGCCGGGGCTGCTAGGAAGCTCTAACTGAATGGAGGGACTGTTTCCTCCTCGCGCTCGCCTGCTGCCTCATCTGCTGGCGACGACTCGAAACCTCATTCGATTAGAGCTTCTTGGGCCTGGACAAATCCGCGGCGCTCGTAAAGTCGACCGCGCGGGATTGTCGGTGGCCTCTGCCGTCTCCGAGTCGTTATGGACGAATGCGGATGATCGTCTTCCCGTTGCGTCGTTCGGTCGGGTTGAGGGCGGCGACGGCATCGTCGAGGGTCGCGACGGTGCCGATGTTCGTTCGCAGTCGTCCGTCCCTGACCCGCTGAACGATCTCACGCAGTTGGGCACGATCGGATTCGACAACGAAGTCGACTGCGAGGCCATCGGCGGGCCGCGCCTCGGGCGGCCCTACGACGGTCACGAGGGTTCCTCCGGCCCGGATCAGGCTTGCGGACCGCTTCTGGATGTCCCCGCCGATGACGTCGAATACCAGGTCGACGCCACCGACGTCCTCCAGCGCGTCCTTCTCGAGGTCGACGAACTCCTGCGCGCCGAAGTCGAGCGCCTTCTGGCGGTCGGCGGCGCGTCCGGTGCCGATGACATAGGCGCCGAACTCACGTGCGAGCTGCGTCACCATCGACCCGACTGCGCCGGCCGCGCCGTGCGCGAGGACGCTCTGCCCCGCCTGAAGACGGCCGTGCTCGAACAGTCCCTGCCACGCGGTCAGGCCCGAGATTGGCAGGCTCGCGCC
>CAVRBW010000019.1:0-53010 GCA_963719325.1 uncultured Actinomycetes bacterium | reverse complement strand
CTAGATACTCGACCGGAAATTGGCGCCTCTCGCGGGGATGGCTCCGACCAAGCAGGGCGCCTCTGAGCCTGCGCAGCGCGACATGCGCAACGTCGTCTTGGACGCGATCCTGTAGCGGGAATGCGGGCCGAGCCGCTGATCGACTTGCATCGGCTGCACGCTCGTTCAATAATCGATACATGCGTTCAGCAGACATCACGGCGGCGGCGCGGATCCGCGAGGCGGCTATGCGGCTGTTCGCAGAGCACGGCGTGGCCGCGGTCAGCGTGCGCGACATCGCCGAGGCCGCCGACGTGTCACCGTCGCTGGTCATCCATCACTACAAGTCCAAGGACGGGCTGAAGGCCGCGGTCGACGAGCGCGCGGCGGCGACGCTGGTCGAGGTCTTTGCCGAGCTGGCCGACACCCGACCCCCCGAGGCCGCGGCCGCCTCGCTGGCCGCCAAGTTCGCCGCGAACCTCGACGCCGAGCCGGTACTGCCCGCCTACGTGCGGCGCCTGCTCGTCGACGGCGGTCCGGTCAGCGAGGCGCTGTTCCGGTCGCTGTTCGACGCGGCGGTGCAGGCGGTGGACGCGCTGGAGAAAACCGGCGTCGTGCGCCCGTCTGACGACGGGCCGGCGCGGGCCGCGTTGCTCATGGTCAGCGACCTAGCCGTGATCATCCTGCGCGAGCAGCTCACCGGTGTGCTGGGCGCCGACCCGCTCAGCGCCGAAGGCGTGGCCCGGTGGACGAAGACCGCCATGGAGCTCTACGGGCCCAGCCTGTTCACGTCGGAGGCGGGGGCATGAACGCGATCGTTTCGGTGGACGGGCTCACCCGGTGGTTCGGCCCGCGGCGGGGCGTCATCGACGTGGCGTTCGAGGTCCGGGCCGGCGAGGTGTTCGGTTTCCTCGGCCCGAACGGGGCGGGCAAGTCGACGACGATCCGGTTGCTCCTCGGGCTGTATCGCCCGACGTCCGGGCGAATGCGGGTGTTCGGCCTCGACCCCGCCCGCGACAGCGTCGAGATCCACCGCCGAGTCGGCTACCTGTCCGGCGAGCTCGCGCTCTACCCGCGGCTGACCGGGCAGCAGCACCTCGACTACGTCGCGCGGGTGCGGGGCCTGACCGACCACGCCTACCGCGACGAGCTGGTCGAGCGGTTCGGGGCCGAGCTCGACCGCCCAGTGCGCGCCCTGTCCAAGGGCAACCGGCAGAAGATCGGCCTGGTGCTCGCCTTCATGCACCGGCCAGACCTGCTCGTCCTGGACGAGCCGACCTCGGGGCTCGACCCGTTGCTGCAGGACGAGTTCGCGCACCTGGCCCGCGAGACGGTGGCCGACGGGCGCACCGTGTTCCTGTCGTCGCACGAGCTGGACGAGGTGCAGCGCGTCGTCGACCGGCTCTCGATCATCAAGGAAGGCCGCATCGTCGTCACCGACACCGTCGAGGGGCTACGCCGTGCCGCGCCGCGCACCGTCGAGCTCCGCTTCGGGTGCGCCGTGGACCCGGCGCGGTTCGCCGGTCTGCCCGGCGTGCACGTCCTGAGCCACGACACCACGCGCCTGGTGCTGTCGGTCACCGGTCCGGTGGCGCCGCTGCTGCGCGCGGCCGCCGAGCTCGACGCGGTGGACCTGACCGCCCGCCGGGCCGACCTGGACGAGCTGTTCCTGACCTATTACCGGTCTGGGGAGGTGGCCCGTGCGAGCTGACACCACGCGACTGGACCTGCGGCTGCGCCGCCGCTCGCTCATCGGCTACACGCTGGGCATGGCCCTGTATGCGTTCATCGTCGTGGCGCTGTACCCGTCGTTCAAGAACGACGCCAGCCTGAACAGGCTCACCGAGAACGGCAACACCGTCGCGGCGCTGTTCGGGGCGACCGGCCCGCTGACCAGCTCGTCCGGCTGGCTGAACTCGAACCTGTACGCCAACTTCGTCCCGCTGATCGTGCTGTTGCTGGCGATCGGCTACGGCGCGGCGAGCATCGCCGGGCAGAACGAGGACGGCACGCTCGGCCTGGTCGCCACGTTGCCGCTCTCGCGGCGGCGGCTCGTCGCCGAGAAGTTCGCGACCATGTGCCTGCAGGCGGTGCCTGTCGCGCTGGTGACGATGCTGTGCGTGCTCGCCGCTCCGGGCTTCGAGCTGCACATCGGCATCGGCAACCTGATCGGCACCACGGTGGGCGTGCTGCTGCTTGCCATCGACTTCGGCGCGTTGGCCATGCTCATCGGCGCGGTCACCGGCAGCCGGGGCACGGCGCTCGGCATCACCTCGGCGATCGCCGCGGCGTGCTACATCATCAGCTCGCTCGCCCCGGTGGTGGACTGGATCCACCCGATCCGGTTCGCGTCGCTGTTCTTCTACGCCGTGGGGGACGGGCAGCTCATGCGGGGGCTGAGCGCCGGCTGGGCGGGCGTGCTCGCGGGCGTCGCGATCGTGCTCGGCCTCGCAGCGGCCGAGGCGTTCGACCGCCTCGACGTGCACTGACCCTCGGACCGACACGATCGGGGTTGATCTGCTTCGCATACGGTGGCAGATCAACCCCATCTGATGGGTGACGGCGAAGAAGCAGGCGCGCAGCTACTCGCCTGCTCTGCACAGCAGCGAGCCGGCCGCGCTGACCCAGCATCCCCGGCGCATCCCGAAACCGCCGAAACCGACGCCGACACGTCGCCTCAGCCGCTTACCGCAGGATCCGGGTAGCTCGGGCCCAGCCCGTCCTCGCTCAGAAGCTCCTTGACCGAGCAGATCGGCGTCGCGTCCAGAAGCTCGACGACCTCGATCCGGAGCTCACCCTCGACGGGGTCATCGAGCTCCGCGCTCGTCGCTTCCCAGCGAATTCGATACTCGCCTGGGCGCGGCAGCCGGAGAATCCACCGATCGTCGTCCGCCATGTCGGCCGGCGCGGACCGCCGCAGGCTCTCGACGCTGACCTCGACGATCGCGGAGCCCTCCAGGTAACGGGGCCGCGACACGTTGCCGGCCGCCCTGGAGACCCCCGATTCTCGGGCATGCACGGAGCCCCGTGCTTCCCCGCCGAGCAGCGCTGTCAGACCTGCGCGTCTGCCCCGAAACGCTGGCCGCCTGGGAATTGCAGGTGCCCACGGAGCGCGGCGGACGACCTCGAACGGATCCGGAAAGTACGCCCTCACCGTCACGTTGTGCGCCGCCGTGTCGCTGCCGTTCTCGAAGCGAAATCTCCCGCTGACGAGCAACGCGCGTTCCTTGCGATAGGCGTCGTACTCCTCGAGCGCCTCGTGCAGGTTCGCGGCGTATCGCTCCACCTGCTCGCGGAACGCGTCGCGGTCGTGCTCGGTCGGATCCCGGTAGATCTTCAGCGTGCCGGCGAGCGGGGCCTTTGCGGCCGGCAGCGTCCGAAGCGCGAGGGTTCGCTCGTGCGCGATCGTCTGAGCGATATCGAGCGGCCGAGGCCGCTGTCGCGCGACCCGGATTCGCTCGACGCCCCCTCCCTCGTGAGCAAAGAGCACGATCGGCTCGGGCTTCCTCGCGGTGATCCCGGCCAGCGTGAGCCGATGGGCCTCGGCGAGCTCGTCGAGATCGGCCCCCAGTCGCTCCAGATGCCTGTCGCGCTCGCGACCTCGGAGCAGCGCGGCCGAGGCGGCAAACGCGGCGCCCGCCGCAAGGGCGAGCGTCGCCGCCTCGTAGCCGCTCCGCCCGGTTGCAACGGCGATCGAGAGGCAGGCTGCGACCACAACCCCGCCCGCAAGGACCTGCCGGGCGTCTTTACCCGAGGGTCGCCGGGCCTGGGAGAGCCCTACCGGCGCGCGGCGATCCTGGCTCTCGTCGTCGTTGTGAATAGCCAAGACCGGGCCGAACGGGATGAGTCGGAGACACGAGCCCAGTGGCACGGGCTCGGCACGACCTTACCGCACACCCGAGGAATCGCGTTCGAGCGTCTTGTCGTTGACCTAGGAGCCTCGTACCTCCCGAACGACCATCTCCCCTGAGAGCTCGTTCAGCGTCCGGCCTCCGCCCTCGGCGCAGACGACGACGTCCTCGATCCGAACAGCGAAGTGCCCGTCCCACAGAATCGACGGCTCGTCGGTGAACGTCATCCCGGCTTCGAGCGGCGTGCGGTCCTCGACCGAGATGAACGGCTGCTCGTGGACGTCCAGCCCGATGCCGTGCCCCATCCGGTGGCGGAAGAACTCGCCCAGCCCCGCCTCCTCGATCGGCGCTCGGCAGGCAGCGTTGACCTCGCACGCGAGCGCACCCGGCACCGCGGCGGCACGGCCACTCTCCTGCGCGGCGAGCATGACGCCGTAGACCCTCTCGTACTCGGGGTGCGGCTCGCCGCAGACGATCGTCCGCCCGAAGTCGGAGCAGTAGCCCTGCCAGACGGCGCCGAAGTCGAACATCACCGCCTCGCCCGCGGCGATCGGCTCGAGTGCGCTCTCCAGCGTCGAGTCGTGGGAGCGCTCGTAGCCGTAGCTGAAGATGTGCGTCGGGAAAGAGGGCGTCCGCGATCCGCGGATCCGCATCTGGTGCTCGACCTCCTCGACCAGATCGGTCATGGTCACGCCGGGGGCGACCTTCTCCCCGGTCGCAGCCATCGCGTCGTCGCAGATTCGGCAGGCCTTCGTCATCAGCTCGAGCTCGAGTGGCGACTTGACGCGACGAAGCTCGTTCACGATCGGCGTCCCGTTGACGAGCCGCACTCCCTCGACAGCCGCCTGGAGCTCGATCACGGTCTCACCCCACGTTCGCGCACCAATGCCGACGGTGTCGAGGCGGCCGAACGACTGCAGCGCCGCTTGGAAGAGAGCCCGCCCGTCGTCGTCCTCGTTCACGGTCACCAGGTCGCCCGGCTCCTGGCCCCAGAGGTGGAACGCAACGAACATCCGCGGCAGCACGTAGAGCGGCTCGCGGCCGGGGACGATGAACGCCCCTGTCACCCAGCCGTGCGCATAGGAGCTCTGGCCAAAGCTGGGTATGTCCCGCTCGAGCCCGGTCAGGTACTCGAGGTCGGAGGACGGCGGCACGAACAGCGCGTCGATTCCGTACGACTCCATCCGCTCGGCGAGGCGCGTGCGGCGGGTGACGAACTCGGACTCCGGGATCATGCAGGCTCCTTTGTGGTCGGCATGGAAAGCGCGGCCTGCTCACGCAGGAAGCACGCGGCTTGGCGCCTGCCGCGCAGGGCATAGAGCGGCGGCACCTCCTGCGGGCAGCGGTCGAAGGCTTGGGGACAACGTGGGTGGAAGCGGCAGCCAGACGGTGGCTGCGCGGGATCGGGCACCTCGCCGGGCAGCGCCTCCGGCAGGAAGCCGGCGCCGTCGGGGTGCGGGATCGCAGCGATCAGGGCCTCGGTGTAGGGGTGCTGCGGAGAGCTCCAGAGCTCGCGGCTCTGCGCCGACTCGACGATCACACCGAGGTACATGACGCTGACGAGGTCGGCGACATGCCGCACGATCGCGAGATCGTGGGAGATCAGCAGGAGACCGAGCGCACGCTCGCGCGCAAGCCGCACGAGGAGGTTCGCCGCCTGTGCCTGTGCGGACGCGTCGAGCGAGGAGAGCGGCTCGTCGAGGACGATCGCCGTCGGCTCGGCGGCGAGCGCGCGCGCGATCGCGATCCGCTGGCGCTGGCCGCCCGAGAACTGATGCGGATAGCGGCCGACCGCGGCAGCGGAGATTCCGACCTCGGCCAACAGCTCGGCCGCACGGGCGAGTCGCGCCTCCGCCGGGGTCCCGACGAGCGCGAGCCCGTCGGCGATCTGGGCTCCGACCGTCCGCCGTGGGTTGAGCGACGCGAACGGGTTCTGGAAGACCATCTGGACGCCCGCCTCGAAGCGCGTACGCGCCCGGCGTCGAAGCGGCGGCAGCGGCTTTCCCGATAGGAGAACCTCCCCCGCCTCGCGTTCGACGAGCCCGACGACCGCACGGGCGAGCGAGCTCTTCCCGCAGCCCGACTCGCCGACGAGGCCGACGATCTGCCCCGACTCGACCGTCAAGCTCGCCCCGGCTACAGCGCGCACGTCACGCCCGCGGTGCCGGTAGACGACCTCGAGGTCGCGAACCTCCAGCGCGGGCGTCATCTCGGCACGAACGGGTCGACATGACAGGCGAGCAACCGACTATCCGAGACCTCCACGAGGGGCGGGATCTCGACCGAGCAACGCTCCTCGGCGAACGAACAGCGCGGGTGGAACGCGCAGCCGGACGGCCGGAACCGCGGCGTCGCCGGAAAGCCCGGGATCGCCACGAGCTCCGAGCCCTCCGCCGCCTCGGGGTGCGGAAGCGCATCGAGGAGCGCGCGCGTGTATGGGTGCCGCGGCGCCGTCATCAGCTCCCGCGCCGGACCAGACTCGACCACCCGCCCGGCGTAGAACACGGACACGTGGTCGGCGATCGAGGACATGACACCGAGGTCGTGGGTGATCAGGATCACGGACAGCCCCGTCTCTCGCCGGAGCGCGTCGAGCAGTCCCAGGATCCCGGCCTGGACGGTGACGTCGAGCGCGGTGGTCGGCTCGTCGGCGATCAACAGCTTCGGCCTGCAGGCGAGCGCGATCGCAATCGCGATCCGCTGCCGCATCCCGCCCGAGAACTGGTGCGGGAAGGCGTGCAGGGCTCGTTCGGGGTCGGGGATCCGGACTTCGCCGAGCAGCGCGACGGCCCGTGCATCGGCGGCAGCCTGAGGCAGGCGTTCGTGGAGCCGCAGGTGCTCGGTCAGCTGCTTGCCGACGGTGAGCATCGGGTGCAGCGAGGTGAGCGGGTCCTGGAACACCATCGCGAGGTCTCGCCCGCGCACCTGCCGCAGCTCGCGCAACCGCAGCGAGAGCAGATCGCGGCCTGCGTAGAGCGCACGCCCCGAGACCTGCGCCCCTTGCGGAAGCAGCCGCATCAACGCCAGCACCGAGATCGTCTTGCCGCTCCCCGACTCGCCGGCGACTCCGAAGACCTGGCCCTCCTCGACCCGGTAGTCGACCCCGTCGACGATCGTCACCAGGCCGCCACTCGTCGGCAGGCGTACCTCGAGGTTCTGAACGTCGAGAAGCGGCATCATCGATCGACCTCGACGATCCTGGAGAAATCCGTCGCCGCGACCGACATGGCGGGCGCGGCTCCCAACGGCTGCTGATGTCCGAGCGGGTTTAGGGAGGGGGGTCCATGGGGGGAACCGGCTGTTCCCCCCATGAGAGCGAGCCGGAGGCGAGCGACCATCATTCGCCTTCGCCGCCGTGAGACCACGAGGACTGCGGGTCGAGCGCGTCGCGGAGCGCGTCACCGAGAAAATTGAACGCCAGCACGACCGTGAAGATCGCGAGGCCCGGGAAGGTGCCGATCCACCAGTACTGGAAATACTGCGTCCCCTCGGCGACTCCCGCCCCCCACTCCGGCTGCGGCGGTTGCGAGCCGAGACCGAGAAAGGAGAGCCCCGAGAGCAGCAGGATTGCGTTGCCCAGATCGAGCGTGGCCAGCACGAGCACCGGCCCGAACACATTCGGGAGCACGTCGCGCGCAAGCGCCCTCCGCGCCGAGGCGCCGAGGAGCCGAGAGGCTGCTACGTACTCCGTCTGACCCACCGAGAGGACGAGCCCGCGTACGACTCGAGCGTACGACGGCCAGCTGACGATCACGAGGGCGAGCACCGCGTTGCGGATGCTCGGCCCGAGCGCCGCCGTCACGACCATCGCCAGGATGATCGCCGGGAACGCGAACACGAGGTCGGCGGCCCGCATGACGATCCCGTCGACGAACCCGCCGAAATAGCCGGCGACGGCGCCGACCGTGCCGCCGATCGCCATCGCGAGCGAGACGAGGAGCAGGGCGATCGGGATCGACACGCGGGCGCCGTAGAGCACACGGCTGAAGACGTCGCGGCCAAGCTCGTCCGTCCCGAAGAGGTGTCCGCCACGCGGCGAGAGGAAGGAGGTCGCGCCTTGTGCAAGCGGGTCGTACGGTGCGATCAGCGGCGCCAGGATCGCGACCAGGATCCACGCGCCCGCGACCACCAGCCCGGCGATCGCGAGCGGGTGCTTCCAGGCCGGGTTCGCGAGCGGCCGCCGCCGCTGCCAGGCGCGCAGGCGAACCGGCGGTGCCGGAGCGCCGACGGTCATGCGATCCGGATCCGCGGGTCGATGACGCCGTAGAGGACGTCGACGGCGAAGTTGACGACGATGTAGACGACGGCGACGAAGAGGCTGACGCCCATGATCGCGGGCAGGTCGAGCGTCGTCGCCGAGCGGTAGGCGTACTGGCCGATTCCCGGCCAGGAGAAGATGTTCTCGACGAGCACCGCGCCGGTCATCACGTTCGCGAACGCGAGCCCCATCACGGTCACGACCGCCGGCAGCGCGGCGCGCAGCACATGACGCACGATCACCGTCCGCTCCGGGATCCCCTTGGCCCGAGCAGCGCGGACGTAGTCGTTGGAGATCACCTCGAGCACCGCAGTGCGCGTGTAGCGCGTCAAGAGCCCGACGTTGTAGGCGGCCAGCACGAACGCCGGCAGCACAAGATGCTGGAGGGCGTTCCACGCCGTCGACCACTGGCCCGCGACCAGCGCGTCGACCGTGAACAGGCCGGTGTGCGACGGTGGTGGAGTCACGACCGGATCGAGCCGGCCGGTCCCCGGCAGCCAGTTGAGCCGGAAGAAGAAGACGTAGAGGGCGACGAGCGCGATCCAGAACGTCGGCATCGAGACACCGCCGAGCGAGACGACGCGGAGCACGTGATCCGTGAGCTTGTTGCGCTTGACCGCCGCGATCACGCCGAGGGAGATGCCGACGACGACCGCGATCAGGATCGAGAGGATCGCCAGCTCGGCGGTCGCGGGGATGAACTGGCCGAGATCGTGCAGGACCGAGTCGTGGTTCTGTTGCGACTCGCCCAGGTCTCCGTGCAGGAGGCGCCAGAGGTAGGTCACGTACTGCTCCGGAAGAGGGCGATCGAGCCCGTAGTGCTCGCGGAACGCAGCGACGGCCGCCGGATCCTCGATCGCGCGCTGCCCGAGGTTCGCCGCCGCCGGGTCACCCGGGACGAGCTGCGTCAGGCAGAAGGCGATGAGCGTGATTCCGATCCCGAGCAGCACGAGCGCGGCCAGGCGTCGCGCCAGGAAGCGGAGGAACGGCGGGGACGGCCTCCTGCCGGGCCGTCCCCGCCGGGGTGTCCGTGGGCGATTCTTAGCGCGAGCCGACAGCGGTGACGTCGATCCAGTAGACGACGTTGAACGTGGTGCCCGTGAGGTTGCCAGACGAGGCCACGACCTGGCCGGGCTGCACGAGCGGGTAGAACGGCCCCTTCGCGTTCAGCTGAGTCTGGATCTGCTTGTAGAGCTTCGCGCGGGTTGCAGGAGCAGCCGTCGAGCCCGCCTTCTTCCCGAGCGCCTCGAGCGCGGGAATCGCACCTGCGGCCCAGCCCGCGCGGAGTCCGACGGTCTGGCCGGGCAGGAACACGAGGTAGTCGTTCGGATCCGGGTAGTCCGGGCCCCAGTACCACAGCCCGAGCTCCTCGGTGCCGTCGCGGTAGGTGTTGAGAGAGGTCGCGACGGGGCTGCCCGCGAGCTCGACGTCGAGACCAACCGCGTTCAGGTCCGACTTGACCTTCTGGGCCATGACACCGAAGGACAGGCCGTTCGACGTGATGTCGCTCGGGAACTCGAGCTTCACCTTCGGATTCTCGATCCCGGAGGCCGTCACCTCGGCCTTCGCCTTGTCGAGGTTCGTCGCGACCGCAGAGGACTCGAGGGCGCCGAGGAACATCGAGGGCACGACGCCTGCCGCCCGCTTCGCACCCGAGCCGGCGAGACGGACGTAGCCGTTGTAGTCGAGCGCGTAGCGGATCGCGTTCTGGATGTGCGGGTTCGAGCTCGTCTCCGACACCTTGGCGTTTGCGTTCGCGAACAGGAACCAGACGTTCGCGGACGGCGTCCGCTCGACCTTGAGGCCCTTGGCCAAGCCCTTGGCCTGGTCGGGCGAGAGGTCGAGCGAGATCTCGTTGGTGCCGCGCTGGACGTTCAGAAGCTGTGCCGCCGAGTTGACGTTGCGGAGGACGACGCTGGCGAACTTCGGCTTCTTCGCTCCCCAGTAGCTCGGGTTCTGCGCCATCACCACCTGGGTCGTGGTCGAGTAGCTCTTCAGCATGTAGGGGCCGCTGCCCGCCGACTGCGAGTTGAGGAACGACTCGGCCTTGTCGGTCTTGTCCGCGTTTGCGGCGTCCGTGCCGCCGTGGGCCTTGACGACCTTCGAGTTGACGATGCCCAGTGACGTGTTCGCCACGAGCACCGGGATTGCCGGATTCGGGGTCGCCGACTTCAGGACGACCGTGTACGGCCCCTTCGCCGTCGTCGTGATCCCGCCCAGCAGGAACGACGGATTGCCCTTCAGGTTGACGAGCCGCCGGTACGAGAAGACGACGTCCTTCGACGTCAGGGGCGTGCCGTCGGAGAACTTGACGTTCTTGCGCAGCGTGAAGGTGTACGTCTTCGCGTCCTTCGACACCGTGTACCTCGTTGCGACGCTCGGTTGCGGGTGTGCGACGTCTGCGCCCTTGAACGAGAGCAGCGTGTCGTAGAGCGCCCGATCGACGATGCCGCCCGTCGGCTCGTACTGGCGCTGCGGGTCGGCGGTCTTCAGGTCGAACGACTTGTCGACGACGAGGGTGTTGCTCGCAGCCGAGTGCGTGCGGGCTGCGCTGGCCGCGACGGCCGCGACGAGCGCGGCGGCTGCCACGAGGGCGACCATGATCGCGATGCCACGGGGGTTGGCCTCCTTGCGAGAGTGCATCTCGCTCCTTCCTCTGGGGGATGACGTGGAGAACGGCATTGACTGGGCTGGCTAGACGGTCTGCAGCTCGCGGTGGAGCGAGCCGTGGGTGAAGCGGTCGTAGGCGAGCTGTCTGAGCGCGTCGTCCGGCTCCGCGCCGAGGACGGAGCCGGCGATCCTGCGTGCGACGGCCGGGGCGAGCATGAACCCGTGGCCGCTGAAGCCGGCCGCGAGGTGCAACCCCGGGAGCCCGGCGACCGGGCCGAGGATCGGATGGTTGTCGGGCGTGACGTCGTAGTCGCCGGTGACGAGAACGGGGAACGAGACGTAGGCGAGAATCGGCAGCAGCTCGTCCGCGACCGCGCGCACGTTCCGGCGCCACCCGGCCTCGCCTTCGTCCGGCTCGTCCCCTGCCGACAGGTCGCTGGCCAGCACCCGGCCGCCGGCGAGCTGTTTCGCGGCGAAGCGCCGTTCCGACGAGACCACGAGCGGGTCGAGGATCCGGTCACCGATCGGCTCGCTGAAGAAGAGGTGGCGTGGCTCACGCTCGATCGGCAGATCGAGCCCGAGCGGTCGAAGGAGAGCGGGCGTGTCGTAGCCGGCCGCGACGACCACCTGCGCCGCCTTGACCGTCGCTCCGTCGCGGAGCGTCAGCCGCCAGCCTTCACCGTCCTGGTCGAGCGCGACCACGTCGCCGACGAGCA
Source organism: uncultured Actinomycetes bacterium (assembly GCA_963719325.1). Classification (GTDB taxonomy): domain Bacteria; phylum Actinomycetota; class Thermoleophilia; order Gaiellales; family Gaiellaceae; genus DATBLE01. The sequence continues at coordinate 41,596 of CAVRBW010000019.1, read as the reverse complement.
GCTCCACGCCTCTCGCCCATGCCGCCTGGGCGAACGCCTCGACGACGGATTGTGGGTGGTCGAAGTAGCCGTCCTCGTCGCACCACGCTCCTCCGGCGAGCGACGCCGGGTCGAGTCCCGGGACGAGCTCGACGGCCTCCTCGGCAGTCACGACTCGCGACGGCACCCCGGCGCCGTTTTGCAGCGCCACGGCCCGCTCGAGCTCGCCGAGCCGTTCGAGCCCGTGTGCGACGAACAGGTAGCCGCAGGCGTCGAAGCGAAGCGGCAGGCTCGACTCGAGCCGGGACGCGAGCTCGGCGTAGAACGCCGCCGACTCGCGCGCGAGCTCGCACGTCAGACGCGTACTCCATTGCTGCCGCACCCCGCCGGGCTGTACACCCGACGCCTCGGCCGCAATACTCTTCCGCTCGACGACGAGCGGCGCCAGCCCCGACTCCGCGAGCGCGAGGGCGGTGGCGAGGCCGGTGACGCCCGCGCCGACGATCGCAACCTCGCGGATGGACTCGCCGACGCTGTATGCATTATTCTGCACGCGCTCCAGTTTATTATCGAAAGCTGGCAGGCAGCTTGTCAAGCCACCCCGCGACCATCCGTTGACGACCTCCGTCGAGCAGACCGGGCCGTTGACCATCGGCTCGCACCTGCGCCGCGTGCGCAAGGCGCGCAGGCTCTCGCTTGCCGAGGTCGCCGAGGCGACGGGGATCTCTGCCTCCTTCCTCTCGCTCGTCGAGAAGGAGAAGAGCGACATCACCATCGGGCGCCTCGTCCGATTGATCGAGTTCTACGGCATCTCGATCACCGATCTGATCCCGGGCGGCGTGTCGAGCGGCTATCCGGAGGTCGTCACCCCGCCGGAGCGCCGCCTGCTGCATTCGCCGAGCGAAGGCATCGCGGTCTACCTGCTCACGCCGGACACGCGACACCAGATGATGCCGCTGCAAGTCGAGTTCGAGCCCGGCGCGCGGCTCGCCGAGCACGGTCGGCACGCCGGCGAGGAGTGGGTGATCGTCCTCGACGGCGAGCTGCTGCTCGAGCTCAAGGACGCGGAGCCGCGCCTGCTGAAACCCGGCGACGCCGCCTACTACCCGGCCGAGCGCCCCCACCTCTTCTCGAACGCGAGCTCGACGAAGCCACTTCGTCTGGTCTGTGTCGACACTCCTCCGACGATGTGACGTGACCGGCGGGCGTCTCACCTCCCGAAGCGGTAGTCCGTTCGAGCACGCGGCCGGCTATTCGCGTGCGGTCCGAAGCGGCGACGTGATCGCCGTCAGCGGAACCGCCGCGACCCAGCCTGACGGGAAGGCGCTTCATCCCGGAGATGCCTACGCTCAGACGCGCGAAGCGATCGAGCTGGGACTTACCTCGATTCGCGAGCTCGGTGGCACGGTCGCCGACGTCGTCCGCACGCGCCTCTTCCTCGTCCCCGGAGCCGACTGGCGCGGAGCAGTACGCGCGCACGCGGAGGCCTTCGCCGGCGTCGATCCCGCGAACACGACGCTCTTCGTCGCCGGCTTCATTCCCGAGGACGTCCTCGTCGAGGTCGAGCTCGACGCGGTCGTCTCCACCTGAGGCAAGGAGGCACGATGCCGAGCGCTTCCCACGACGAGCTCCCGCTCCAGGAGATCGTTTCCGGCTACTCGACCCGGCTTGCCGACTGGGGCGGCGTCACCGTCGCCTTCGAGAAGGCGCATGCGGGCCAGGACCCCTCCACGCTGCTCGAAGGCCTGCCGGACGGCCGGTGCCAGGCGCCGCACTGGGGCTTCCTTTTCAGAGGGAGGATCGTCGTCGACTACGGCGACCGCGAGGAGACGATCGTCGGCGGTCAGGCCTACTACGTCGCGCCGGGCCACAAGCTGACCTTTCTCGAGGACAGCGAGGCGCTCGAGTTCACGCCGACAGCCGAACTCGACAAGACCTTCGAGGTCGTGCGGCGAAACCACGCGTCCGGGAGGACGCTCTCGTGAGCACCACGGAGCTTTACGACCTGCGCGTGACCGTGGAGCGGATCGAGGGCCGGTCGGTCTGCGGCCTGCAGGTCGGCGACTACTTCGAGCTGACCGAGTCGAGCCGCCTGCGGATTCCCGACGGGAAGCACTTCTGCGTCTACGCGCTCCAGGCGGTGCTGCCCCTCCTCCCGGCGAAGCAGCGGCAGCTCCCGGCGGGCGACTGGCTCGAACAGGACTCGCTCGTCTGCTGCCCCGATCCCGAGGAGCGGGTCGTGATGCGGATCGAGCGGATCGGCCGCCGGTCGCTGGACACGGCCGAGCTGACGTGACGGAGCTCTGCTGATCAGGGAGCTCGGCCTCGGCCTCCAGACGGACAAGCGGCCGGGCGACTACGCCCCCCTGGCCGTGCGCGCGGAAGAGGCGGGCTTCGACGTCGTCGCGACGTTCAACGACCTCTGGTTCCAACCGGCGTTACCCGCGCTGCTCGAGATCGCGCGCGCCACGAACCGCGTGCGCGTCGGACCGGCGTGCCTGAACCCGTACACGGTTCATCCGGTGGAGATCGCCGGGCAGATCGCCGCGCTCGACCTCGCCTCCGGCGGCCGGGCCTTCCTCGGGCTCGCGGCCGGTGCCTGGCTCGGGGAGCTCGGCCTCGATCAGCCGAGACCGGTCCGGACGATCCGTGAGACCTGGGAGGTCGTCTCGCGCCTGCTGGCGGGCGACCGTAGCGGCTTCGAGGGAGAGATCTTCCGGCTCGAGCCCGGCCGGGGCCTCTTCTATGAGCCCGCCCGGGCAGCGGTGCCACTGCTCGTCGGCTCCTGGTCGCCGGGACTGACCCGCTTCGCGGGGGAGCGGGCCGCCGAGCTGAAGCTCGGCGGCAGCGCGAACCCGGCGATGGTGCGGCTCGCGCGCGAGCGGCTCGACCGCGCCGCGGCCGAGCCGCGGCAGGTCGGACTCGTCGCCGGCGCGGTCACCGTCGTCGACGAAGATGGGCCGCGCGCCCGCGCCTATGCCCGTGCCGAGGTCGCCATGTATCTCGCGGTGGTCGGCATGCACGACGCGACGGTCGAGATCGACCCCCAGCTCCTGGGCGCGCTGGACGAACGCCTCGCGGCGAACGACCGCGCCGGCGCGGCGGCGCTGATCCCGGACGACCTCCTCGACCTCTTCGCGTTCTCCGGCACGCCGGAGCAGGTCGCGGCGCAGGCCGAAGCGCTGTTCGACGTGGGCGCGACTCGGGTCGACTTCGGCACGCCGCATGGAATCGACGAGCGCGCGGGTATCGAGCTGCTGACGCGCGCCGTCGTTCCTCGGCTCCGCTGAAGGGCGCCAGACGGGGAGGCAGGCTCGGCACAGGTCGACTTGCACCTCTTTGTCGAGCAGGTCGACCGCGGGCGCGGGATGGAGCTAAACGGAGCAACTCTCGAACTCTTTATGAAGGCAAATCCCTGCTAGCTCGGCTGACGACGCTGCATGCGAAGTTGCTCCAGCAGGCGGCGGGACGTCGTCACGACCTACCGGGTTCTACGACACCGCTCTCGTAGGCGAGGACGACCGCCTGCACCCGATCACGGATACCGAGCTTCCGCAGGACGCGCGCCACGTGCGTCTTGACCGTCGCCTCGCCGATGATCAGCTCGTTCGCGATCTCCGCGTTCGAGAGGCCGCGCGCGACCAGCCGCAGCACCTCGAGCTCGCGGGCGCTGAGCTCCGCAAGCGCGGGCGCCGTCTCGACCGGGGCGGGTCGATCGACGAAGCGCTCGATCAGCCGTTTGGTGACCGCCGGCGCCAGGAGCGCCTCGCCCCGTGCGACCGTCCGTACTGCGGTCACGAGCTGCTCGCGCGGGGCGTCCTTGAGCAGGAAGCCGCTCGCGCCCGCGCGCATCGCTCCGTAGACGTACTCGTCGAGGTCGAAGGTCGTCAGGACGAGCACGCGAGCATCGACGCCGGCCTGTCGCAGGCGTCGTGTCGCCTCGATCCCGTCGAGCCCCGGCATGCGAACGTCCATCAGCACCACGTCAGGCTGGAGCTCTTTCGCGAGACGTACCGCTTCGCGTCCGTCCGGCGCCTCACCGACGACCTCTATCCCGTCGACGAGCTCGAGGATCAGCCGGAAGCCGGAGCGGACGAGCTCCTGGTCGTCGGCGAGCAGGACGCGGATCATGCGAGCGGCAGCGTGACGCGGAGCGCGAATCCCTGGCCGCGCGGACCGGCGACGAACTCGCCGCCCAGGAGCGCCACGCGTTCGCGGATCCCGGCGAGACCGCGGCCGGCGCCTCCACCAGCACCAGCACCGGCACCGTCGTCGGAAACCTCGACCCCGACGGCGTCTCGACCGTAGCGAAGCACCACCTCGGCCCGGCGGGCGGCCGCGTGCTTGCGGACGTTCGTCAGACCTTCCTGCAGGACACGGTACGCAGCGAGGTCGAGCGGCGGCGGCAGGGGCACCGGCTCTCCTTCGATCTGCAGATCGACCTCGACCCCGGACGCCCGCGTCTGTTCCAGCAGGATGCCGATGCGCGCGAGACCGGGCTCGGGAACCAGCTGCGCGTGCTCGTCCGACCGAAGCGCTCCGAGCACCCGCCGCATGTCCGCAAGCGCGTCGCGCGCAGTCTCGCGGATCGCCAGCAGCGGACGCTCGACGAGACTGGGATCTCGGGCGAGCGCCCCTTCTGCAGCGTCCGCCTGCACTGCGATCACGCTCATCGCATGCGCGATCTCGTCGTGCAGCTCTCGCGCGATCCGCGTCCGTTCCTCAGCTACCGCCGTCCGCGCGCGCTCCTCCCGCTCTCGCTCGAGCTGCACCGTCAGCTGCTGCATCGCCTCGGCCCGCAGGCGCTGCTGGCGCAGCGCCAGACCGACCAGGAACGGGACGACGATCAGGGCCAGGTCGCCAGCGAGGGTGGACGCCCACGCTCCTGCAGAGCCGGGCGACGGCTGTGCCGCCTGCGAGACACCGCCGGATGCCACCAGCGCGGCAAGACCGGCTGCCATCCGGCGGGCGCTGCGCTCGTGGGCGGCGAGCGAGTAGGGGATCAGCAGGAACACGGCCAGGAAGACGATCGAGTCGTGCGAGCCAACCAGGCCGACCTCGACCATGTTCGTGGCCGCGACCACGCCCGCGACGGGCAGCGGCGACCGGCGCCGCCAGGCCAGCGGCAGCGTCCAGAGTGGCGCCAGCAGGTAGCTGACCAGGCCGCCGCCCGGTTGCGTGCCCGTCACCATCGCGGCCAGCTTCACGGCCAGCAGTCCGACCGCGACGGCAACGTCGAAGAGCGGCAAGCCGAAGAACATCCTTCGCATCGCGCCGAACCTACCGCGCCGCCGGCCGAGCCGCATCCACCGCAAGGTGGATCGGGCTCCCGTCACGATCATCCTCGAGGCGGATCGCGATCGCCCGCGAGCCCGATGCCGAAGCGAGCACGCCGCCCTAGCGTCGGAGCGAATCCCCGAACTGAGACGGAAGGAGCTCTGCCATGTCACTGATCTCGAACGCCCCTGCACTCCGCCGCCGCGCCTGCGCGCTCGCCCTCCCGGGTATCCCGATCGCGCTCCTCGCCGCGTCGCTCGTCTCCCCCACCGACTCGATCGACAACGCGGCTCAGCTGCGAGCGGCCGCCGCACACGCCGGCCGCTGGCAGGGCGCAGCCCTGCTCGAGCTGCTCACGGCCGCACTCTTCCCCCTCGCCGTCGGTGGCATCGTCCACCTCGTCCGCCGCCGCGGCGTCACCCTCGCCCACCTCGGCGCGCTCGCCGGCGGCCTCGGCACCCTCGGCATGACCGCCATCGCCCTCCGCCATCTCTTCATCTACGGGCTCACCGCCGCCGACCGGCCAACCGCCCTCCACGTCCTCGACCGCCTCGACAACCACGCCGGCGCGATCGCATTCCCGCTGATGATCGCGGGCCCGCTGACCTGGATCCTGCTCAGCGGCGCCGCCGCACGTGCCGGTCTCGTCTCCCGTTGGATCGTCCTCGGAGCCGTAGCTTTCGCCTTCAGCGACATCCTTCCGATCCCCGCCGCCGAAGAGATCCAGGCGCTGATCGGCATCGCCACTTTCGGCACGATCGCCCGCCGCATGCTCCAGCTCGACGACGAGCAATGGGAATCGCCCGCGCAGGCGACACCGGCCGCCCGCGCACGGCCCGTGGAGATCCCGATCGCAGCCGAGACGTAGCGGATGTGCCGGCCCCATGACGCGCACCGAGAGAAGGGCCGGACTTCCCACGGCCCTTGCCGGGCTCGAACCGGCCGGAGCCGTCCTGGCCGCGCCTGCCATGTCGGGTCGAAAAGGCGTCCTCTCTCAGACCCAACTCCCTCCTCGTGGCCGGCGCTGCCTCCGGCGCAGCTGAGGCCGGGCGCCGACCCGGCCTCAGCCGTCCAGGTCAGTTTGGACGCGTCAGCGAGCGTTCACCGGTAGCTCGAGCACGCGCCGCGTTGACTTGCCTGCGAGTGCGCTTCCGCTCGGATCCGTGGCCCGGACGAGCATCGCCATGATCTGCTGACGACCTGGATTCGCCGGGAAGCCGCTCTGCATGCGGAACGTGAGCGTCGCATAGCCGTCGCCGCCGGTCGTCGCCTGCTCGACCGAGACCTGGTTGTACGGGATCGCCGTCGCCCATACGCGAACGCCCGAGACCGCGTGGTTACAGGTGTCGGTGATACGGATCCGCGCGACGATCGTCCGCGTAGCCCGGTTCACGACGCTCGGGCTGAATTGCCACTTGCTCACGAGCAGCCGGATCGGCGGGGCGATGTCCTTGACGTTGACCGTCCCGCTCCCCTTGCAACTGGTCGACGGGTTGCTTCCGCCGCCCCCCGAGCTCCCTCCGCCGCCGGACGAGGCGGCCTTGGCCACCGCGGTCGGAGCCGACTCCGCCGAGGCCGATCCGGCGTTGTTCTTCGCCGTCACGAGCACGCGGAGCCGGTGGCCGACGTCGGTCGAGGTGACCTTGTAGGTCCCACCCTTCGCGATATCGGAGCAGTTGTTCCCGTTCGCGTCGCAGCGACGCCACGTGTAGGTGTAGGTCTTCGGATCGGATCCTCCCCACGATCCGGTGAGCGCGGCGAGCGTCTCGTTGTCCTGAGGCGTCCCCGAGATCGTGGGCGGGGAGGCGTTGACCGGCTTCGTCCCTGCTGGGCTGATCACGCCCGTGGGCGACGAGGCTGCGCTGGAGTTGCCGTCCGAGTTCTTCGCGGTCACGACCACTCGCAGGCGCTTCCCGACGTCGGCCGACCCGAGCTTGTAGTCGTTGCCGGTCGCGCCGCTGATGTCGTCACAGCTCGAGCCGTTCGAGTCGCAGCGCTGCCAACCGTAGGCGTAGTCGCTCGGGTTGTTCGACCAGTCGCCGTGATCGGCGTGCAGGGTCTCGCCCTCCTTCTCCGTACCGGAGATCGTGGGCAGGGTCTGGTTCGAGGGGGCGTCCTTGATCGCTGCCGATCCGCCCCCGGCGAATCCGAACAGCGCGAGCCCGGCGATCGCCAGGGCGGCGACGGCCAGGGCCGAGGCGCGCCTCGTGTGTGTTCGAGCCATATGCTCCTCCTTCAGTCGCAAGTCCATCCCTGGGTGCTACCCGCGCCGTCGACCTTCAGTAGCCATCTCCGGTAAAGGTTTCGTTAGGATCGAGCAGGGTGACGCGGGAGCAGCGCAGGGTGACGCGGGAGCAGCGAAGTGCCGAGTCGCTTCGTAAATGGCCTGAGCTAGAGGGTTCCTTCCGAGCGAACGGAACACCGGCTGTCCCCGATTTGCAGGGACTTCGTTGTAACTTCTGCAACGGGCGATGGAACTAGCCGGAGCACTCTCGAACCCCTTTGTAAGAAGTAAATCCCTGCTAAAGAGACTTAATCGGATCCAGAGCGAACTCCTCCAGAAGGCGGCAGACAGCCCCCGCAAGCCTCGAACTGCCCCACCCAAGCCGACCCCCGTACTCGATCTGGTCACCCTGGTGCTCAAACATGCTGGTCAACCGATGCGGGCACGCGACATCCACGCTGCAGCCGAGCAGGCTGCAGGCGCATCCTTGCTGTGGCCGTCCGTGAAAGCAGCGCTAGCTGCGGGTGCTTCGGGCGACCGACCGAGGTTCCAGCGGGTGCGCCGCGGCTTCTACACGAACGACTAAACGAGCTACCAGACTAACCGTCGATCACGTCCAGGGCGAGCTCGAACGCCTCGTTGAGCGGCATCGCCCCGCCTGCGTGAAGCTCGAGCCTGAAGCGATCCTCGCCGAGCCGGGTGCGGGCGGTGTCCTCGAACGCGCTCCGCAAGGCGAGCCCGAGCGGGTTCGTGACGATGTCGAGGTCGTGGCAGATGCGGTCGGCGGCACCCCACAGACGTGCCGCTTCGGCGTGCTTCCCGGCGTCCACGGCCACACGGGCGGCCGCATCGAGGCAGGTGCTGCCGCGCGGCACGATTCCGCTGTCGCGACATACCCGGATCGCTCGTGCGACTGCGTCCCGCTCCCGATCGAGTGCCTCTGCAGCGTGGTAGACGGGAGCAGCGTGCAGGTAGGCGACCGCCAGCGTCCACTGCGCGCCCAGCTCGGTCAGGAGCGCTAGCCCCCGCTCGATGTGGTCGAGGCCCTCCTCGACGTTCCCGCCGAGACCGAGTGTTGATCCGAGCAGAGCCTCGGCGTAGGCGAAGGCAATCTGCTCGACGTCGCCCTGCTCGTATGCCACGATCTCCTCTAAGCGACACCGTGCTTCGTCGGTCCGGCCCCGCAAGAGAGCGATACGAGCGAGGTCGATCTCCGCCCACGCCAGTGACAGCGGCCAGCGCTCTGCACGGAAGAGCTCGGCTGCCTCGGCGAGAGGCACCGCCGCCGCCTCTAGGCGCCCGCGTTCGATGTCGATTACCCCGCGCCGGTGGAGGCACCAACCGAGTACACGGGGCGGCAGCGAGCGTGCCATCGCGACCGCCTCCTCGCTCAACTGTACGGCTCGCGCGAACTCGCCCATCTCAGCGGCGAGCAAGGCACAGGCGTCCAGCGCTTGGGCGCGGAGCTCGGCATCGGCTGTCCGCGCCGACGCGAGCGCGGCCTCGAGCCAACTCCTTCCCTCGGTGATCGCCCCCGTCTCGAGCCAGTAGCGCCAGACCAGATACGCGAGACGCAACGTCTCTTCCGATTCGCCGTCTTCCGCCAGTGACCACTGCAATGCGGCTCGAAGGTTGTTCCGCTCCGGGACGAGGGCGGCGATGCCCGCCACCACGTGAATCGGCTTGGCCCGCTGGACGAGCGCCAGATAGGCGTCACGATGGCGCCTGCGCAGGGAGGCCTCCTCGCACCGCTCTGCCAGCCGCTCCAGGGCGAACTCGTGCACGGTCTCGAGCATGAAGTAGTGAGGCACTTCTCCCGGATGGGCGAACCAGCGGACGAGATTGTGATCGGCGAGCGAAGCGAGCCCGTCGAGGACGTGCACAGGGCGCTCGCCCTCGACTGCGCACACGATCTCGGCCTGCTCGAGAGGAGCCCGCCCCGCGAACACGGCCAGTCGGTCGAACAGCTGCCGCTCAGCGGGACTCAGGAGCCGGTAGCTCCATTCGATCGTCGCCCGTAGCGTCCGCTGACGCGCCGGGAGGTCTCGAGCCCCGCCGGTGAGCAGATCGAGCGAGCGGTCGAGACGCGCGAGCAAATCCGAGGCGGTGAGATGCTTCAGCCGCGCAGCCGCAAGTTCGAGCGCGAGCGGAATGCAGTCGAGCCGCCGACAGATCCCCAGAGCGGCCTCGTCGGGCTCGAACGTCGGTCGCACGGCTCGAGCGCGCTCGACGAGAAGCTCCAGCGCGTCCTCTTCGGTGAGTGGAGGCACCGGCAACTCGTGCTCGCCGGAAAGACGGAGCGGTGAGCGGCTCGTGACCAGCACCTTCACCCTCGGCGTCGCCGAGAGCAGCTCGCCGACCAGGGGCGCTGCTGCGAGCACGTGCTCGAAGTTGTCGAGGAGAAGGAGCAGCTCGCGATCGCGGAGGAATCGCACCAGCCCGCCGTGTTCCGGCGGCGCGCCCACGGTCGTGGAGATGGCGTCTTCGACCGCTGCCGGATCGGTGACGGGCGCCAGGGGAATCCAGTAGACCCCGTCGGCGAACTCATGAGAGACGTCGGCCGCGAGCTGTAGCGCGAGACGCGTCTTGCCGGACCCTCCCGCCCCCGTGAGGGTGACGAGACGGGCGTCCGACCGGAGCAGCTCGAGACCGGCGTCGAGGTCGGCGCGACGGCCGACGAGCGGAACCGGCTGCGTCGGCAGGTTGGTAGCAGTGAGAGTGTTCGGCGGTGGGAACTCCGAGGGGACACCGTCGATCTCGAGCTGGTAGAGCCGCTCCGGGGCCAAGAGGTCCTTGAGCCTGAACTCGCCGAGATCGCGGACCGGCGCCCCGAGCAGCTTCCTCGTTGCCGCTGAGAGAAGCACCTGGCCGCCGTGCGCCGCAGAGCAGACTCGAGCCGCCTTGTGGACGTCGAGCCCGAGGTACATGTCCTCCATGAGTACGGGCTCGCCGGTGTGGAGTCCCATCCGGACGCGCACCGATCTCCCCTCCGGCCACGGATGGGCGGCAAGCGCCCGCTGGCACTCGGCCGTGGCCGCCCCGCCTGCGTTCGCCTGTGCGAAGACGACGAAGAAGGCGTCGCCCTGCCGGTCGACCTCGATCCCGCCGTGGCGCGCGAAGACGTCGCGTAGCAGGTTGTTGTGGTCGGCGATCACGGTCGGCCAGCGCGGACCGAGCTCCTCGGCGAGCCGGGTCGATCCCTGGATGTCGGTGAACAGGAGCGTCACCGTCCCGGTGGGCAGGTCGGTCATCGCAGTGGCGACGAGATCACGGCCGAGCGGGTCGGAATCTCACACTGGAGGACCAGGCGTGCCGGCGCAGGCAAGCTGGATCTGCTCAACGGTCGCCGGGGATGGAAGCTCGAACCAGCCTTCGAGCCCGGCATCCTCGCGCGCGGCGTGCACGGCGTGCTTGATCGCGAAAAACACAGTGCTCGCGAGGACGAGCGGAGGCTCGCCGGTGGACTTAGAGGACTGGATGCCGTACGGGTCGAGAGGCAGGTCGGTGAGCGGGCTGGTCTTCTCGTAGTCGAGCAGCGTCACATTGAACTCGACCGGGATGGTCTTCGAGCACGGCGGCTTGTAGTTCCACGTCCCGTTCGAGATCGGCTGGCCGTCGTCGGCGTAGTAGAGCTCCTCGGTCGTTACGTTGCCGATTCCCTGGACGAAGCCGCCCCAGATCTGCCCGGCGTCGAGGAGCGCGTTCAGGCTCTTGCCCGCGTCGAACAGAATGTCCGAGCGGAGGATCGTGAACTCGCCGGTGAGCACGTCGATCTCCACCTCGGAGCAGGCGGCCGACCATGTGTAGTAGTAAAAGGGTGTCGTGTTCGGACTCGGCGTCGGCCCGACCTCGGAGAGATCTGGGCTCGCGAACAGCGCCTGAGCGGAGAGATCCTGGCGGTCGTCGTAGGCGTAGCCGACGATCGTCTTCCACGAGCAGCTCCAGTCGTTCTGCCAGTCCGGAAAGGGCTGGTAGGCCGGGTTGTTCTGATTCGCCGCGCACCACGCCTGGAGGCGCGCCTTGAGTTCCTCGGCCGCGAGCTTGACGGCGCCGCCGTTCAGGTCCGCGCCGGTCGACGCTCCGGTCGAGCTGGCGTTCGGAACGACCTCGGTCGCCGTCTCCACCGGCTGGATCAGGCTGATGTCGATGTCGAGGATTTCGGCGGTGATCTGGACGAGCTTCGTCTCGAGCCCTTGGCCCATCTCCACGCCACCCGTGGCGAGAACGACTGTGCCGTCACTCTCGCAGACGGTGAGCAACGCGCCGCCCTGGTTGCCGGTCAGGAAGGTGTAGGAGACGCCGTACTTGATCGGGATCATCGAGATGCCCTGCTTTCGCCAGCGGTTCTGCTCGTTGAACTGCAGGACCGCGGCGTGGCGGGCGGCGAAGTCGCAGCTCTTTGCAAGCTGCTGCCAGATCGCCTGCCCGATCGCGTAGGTGAGCTGCTGCCCGTAGGGCGTCGACTGGGTCGCCGTCTGGGCGGAGTCGGCGTAGAAGTTCTGCCAGCGCACCTGCTCCGGAAGCACGTTCAGCGCGTGCGCGACCGCCTCGATCGCCTCCTCGACGATCAGGCTGCACTGGATCGCCCCGAAGGAGCGCATCGCCGTGTTGGTCAACCGGTTCGTGCGGCAGCAGGTCGCGTACACGCCGAAGGTGTCGACCATGTAAGGCCCGTCGGCGCTGAGGACGGCGTAATCGCTGACCGGGAAGGTGACGTCGTAGGTATTGCCGCCGTCGGAATAGAACTGCAGCTTCCACTTCTGGATCGTCCCGTCGGGGTCGTAGCTCACCCAGTACTGGCCCTGATAGGGGTGGCGGCCGCCCATCATCGTCATGTCGGTGTTGCGGTCGAAGACGAGCCGGACCGGACGATGGTGCTTGGCGGCGGCGACGGCCACGGCTGCAACGAACAACGGCGGGCGCGTCTCCTTCCCGCCGAAGCCGCCTCCGACGCGGTTGACCTGCACCGCGACCTTGGCCGTTTCGATCCCGAGCACGGCCGCGACCGCGCGCTGGCAGCTGGCGAGGTCCTGCGACGAGCAGTAGACGGCGATCTCGTCTCGCTCGCCGGGCACGACGAGCACGGTCTGTGTCTCGAAGTAGAAGTGGGACTGGCCACCCGTCACCTGGGTGCCGGTGACGAAGCCTCGATTCGGCTCCGCCTGCGGGTGCGCGAGCCACGTGGTGTCGCTCCCGGGACGGACGATGCTGTCCAGGTGGGTGAGCCACTTCGCCTGCGGCGGCGAGTCCTCGAAGATGCCCTCGTTGTTCGGTAGCGCGAGCGCCTCGTCGATCGTCGTCGCGACGGGCGTCTGGGCCGTGTACGCGATTCCGTGCTCCTGGATCCAGGCGGCGGCGTCCTGTGCCGTCTGCCGGGAGTCGGCGAGGACGAGTCCGATCGGCTCGCCGTAGGCGGTGACCGTCCCGGGGGCGAACACGGGGTCGTCGTTGCCCAGCCCCATCATGTTGGCCGACTGCGTCGGAACGTCGGCGACCGTGACGAAGTCACGCACACCCGGAAACTGCTCCTGCACCGCCGCCAGGAGGCCGGGAAGTCCGCCGAACAAGTAGGCGAAGCTCGCGTGCAGCTGCTGGCCGTACACGTACGCGCCCTCGAGGGTCATGGCGCTGACCGGGAGATCCTGGGTGTAGACCGCCTCGCCCGTCGTTTGGATGTCGGACGAGAGCGACGGGATCGCCTTTCCGACCGGCCACTCGTCTGGGTAGCTCGTCAGCCCTGTCGTCCCCGACGAGACGGGCCGCACGTAGTCCTCGCCCGCTGACGCCCAGTTCGACTGCACGATCGTCGGGTTCACCTGCAATGCGAGCCAGACGAAGAACTTGAGCGCGAGGTTGACGGCGAGGTCGAGGCGGTACTCGTCGGATACACCGTCCGGCATCGGGACAAGGCTCTGCTTGACCGCGGCGGTGACCGCCTGCGCCAGAAGCTGCCACGTCGACCAGACCCAGCCCTTGCCGACCAGCGACGAGACGTCGACCGCCAGCGGCATCCCGGCGATGCCTCCGAGCACGACCGTCGCGGCCGCGACATTTGCGTTGGAGTCGAAGCGGACGCGAAAGCCCGCGTTCACGAGCGCGTGTGCGTTCTGGACGCGGCGCGCAACCTTGTACGTCTTCACGTACTCGTTGACCTGAGTGAGAGGCAAGGCCAGCCAGGTCAGCACGTAGCCGCCCGTCATCGAGTCGAAATCGGGGAGCTCGAGAACAGGCACGGCCGCGAACTCCGTCGACGGGTCACTGGGCTGGATGCCGACGGTCGCTCCCAGGGTGGCGAGGACGGTGAAGAGATCCGAGGGGAACGGAGCCGCGGTCGTCGCGTTCTGTCGCGCCATCACCAGGTTCCCACCGATCGTCCCCACGTTCCGCACCTGCACGTTGGCGATCCGCTGGATGTGGTCGTAGAGCGCCCTAAGGCCGGCCGTCACAGCCGGCTGAAGCGCCGCGATCCTGTTCGCCAGGAATTCCTCCAGCTCCGCGAGGCTCAACCCGGTGCCGACGGTGACGTCGTCAGGTGAGATGCCGGTCAGCTCGGGAACGGCCGAGATGTCGACCAGCAGCCTCGGGTTTTCGACGTCCCGCTTGTAGATCGCGACCGACGTGTTGCCGTTGACGAGCTTCGCGGTCGCATAGGTCGCCTTGTGGCCGTAGAGGATCCCGCAGGCGTCCTGGATCGTGAGCGGCCGGTACCAGTCGTATCCCGAGCCACTGAAATGGAGCTGCTGCGGCGAGGACGGAGGCGGCGGGACCGGCGGAGTCGGCGGGGTCGTATTCGCGAAGGTCTGCATCGCGTTCAGGATCGGGCGCATCCCGGTGCAGCGGCAGAGGTTGCCGTCGAAATGGTCCTCGATCGTCTGCGGCGTGAGGTCGGCGCCGCTTCGCAACAGACCCTCCATGTTCATCACCCAGCCCGGGGAGCAGAACCCGCACTGGGTCCCGGCCTCGGACACCATCGCCTTCTGGACGGGGCTCAGGCTGGTCCGACTGCTGCCGGTCGCCTCAATCGTCGTCACCGCTGCTCCGTCGAGAGAGCAGAGCGGATGGAGGCAGGCGTTCACGGCCCTCTCGACCACCTGGGTCGTGTTCGGGTCCGTTCTGGTGATCAGGACCGTGCAGGCGCCGCAACCCCCCTCGCCGCAGACGAGCTTCGTCCCGGTCAGGCCGACTGCCGGTGAGCGCAGGTAGTCGACGAGCACCGTCGCGGGATCGGGGTTCTCGATCGTCACCGGCTCCCCGTTGAGCGTGAACGACAAGGTGTCGCCGTACGCGTCCGCGCGTGAGCGAGCCTGTGGTGCCTTAACCGCCATACAGCACCTCCTCCGGGGGACCTGAGCTGACCGCTACAGGCGACTCGAAGTCTCGCGTGTTCGAGCGATGCCGTCTAGAGCGTGCAGCCCGCGCCGCCGGAGGCGAGCATCGCGCACCTCATCGCGAAGCACCGACTAGCGTCCACTTCAGCGTCTTCAGGCACGCGACGAGCGCCTGGAGTCGAAGTCCGGATGACCCCGCCCCCAGCGCGGCATGCTCGGAAACGCGTAGAGCATCTCGTCGTTTCGACAACTGTGTATGGAGCCGTTCGGACGCGAACGGTGAAGCGCTACTCGAGGGTTCGTACCTGCACCTTTAGGTTCTCTCGGAATGGAACTAAACGGAGCACTCTCGAACCCCTTCGCAACAGATAAGAGCCTGCTAACCAGCCTCGTCAAGCTGCTTCGGGGACTGCTCGATCAAGCTGCGTTCGGGCGGCGGGAGCCGCGTGCGGCTCCTCCGCGACCCGAAGCGGTGCTCGAGACGGTCACGCGCGTGCTTGAGGGTGCGACTGGATCGCTTCGGGCGTGCGAGATTCACGCCGCCGCTGAACACCTGATCCAACGTCCGCTGAAGTGGACGTCGGTCAAGGCGGCTCTTGCCGACAACGCAGTTGGGCCTCGGCGACGATTCGTCCGAACGAGTTACGGCCGCTACCGCCTTGCCTGCTGAGGATCGAACACCCGCCGGGAACTTGTGCCTGCTCTCACCGCCGACGCTCCCGGACGTGGCCGAGGCGTCAGTGGACGTCTATTTCAGCGTCTTCAGGTACGCGACGAGCGCCTTCAGCTGCCAGCCGGGGATGACCCCGCCCCAGTGCGGCATGCTCGTGATCGGCGGTCTGCCGATCACGCTGCCGGAGCGGATCATCGCGAGGATCTTCGCGTCGGTGTTGAACTCCTGGCGGAAGTCCTGCCCCGAGAGTGGCGGGATCGCCTTGTCCGGCGATTGCGGGTTCGGCACTCCTCCGAGCCCGTTGGGGCCGTGGCAGTTGACGCAGCCGTAGTGCACGTACGCGGCCATGCCTGCGACCACGGGCCCCTGGTTGCCGGGAATCGGGATGGGCGTGGCGTACCGAACAGGCGGAAGGCCGGCCCGGATGTACGCGACCAGGTCGGACACCTGGCGCTTCGAGATCACCGGCCCCCAGACAGGCATGTACGGCCGCTTCGGGTTCGTGGACTCGCCCAGACCGTGCGTGATGATGCGCGTCAGCGTCTGGACGGTGAGCGACTTGCCGACTCCTCGCAGGGCCGGCACGAACGGCGAGACGCCGCCGCGACCAAGCGAGCCATGACAGGCCGCGCAAGCGAACTGGACGAAATCGTGCGCCCCTGCGGCGACATGCGGGTCGACCTTCGCCGCGACCCGTCCGCTGGGATGCGCGCTCCCCTCGATCGCGGCGACCAGGACGACACCGGTCACACACACGGCTAGAAGCCCACCGACGACGACGCGCCGTCGCATCTGATGATCATGCTCCTTTGCCGCCGTGACGGCAAGCGAACGCGCGCGCCAGAGGCCCGTCGATCACCGCCTTGCGCGACCCCAAGCACGGACCCAGCACAGCGACGACGTAGACCCAGAGTGCGTGCACTGCGCAAGAGACTCGTTCGACGAGCATCGCATCTCGGGCCTCCAACGAAGACGGGCCCAGAAGTCCTGACACGCGCGGCGCGATGGTGACTCGCGGCGCGCGCGACGAGGATCGCTTATAACCTTGAACGGTGAGACAGCGCCGGTCGCTGCTTTCTCTCTCGGTCCCGCTCGGGTTGGTTGGCTGCCTGGTGGGGCACGCCGCTGGCTATGCCATCGTGAGTAGCAGCCGCGAGGACGCACGAATTCACGGCTACCTGGGCTATGCACCGCTGTTCTTGGCCGCGTCTCTTGTGTTCGTAGCCGGCACGCTCGCCGTGCGGGTAGTCGGGCGACTTCCCGGCCGCCCGGCCGCTTGGCCGTTCGCGTTCCTTCCGCCGCTCGCCTTTGTCGCGCAGGAGCTGATCGAACGTCTGGCGGCGGGGCTCCCTGCGTACTCCGTGTTCGAGCCGGCCGTGTACGTCGGTCTCGCAGCGCAGCTGCCGATCGGGGTTCTCGCGTTCGTGGTCGCGAGGACGCTGCTCCGGGTAGCTGACGAGGTCGGCTGCGCGCTCCGAACGCATCACACGTGCACTCTTGCTCCGGTATCGCTGCTCTTGCCAGCGGAGCTGCCGTCGGCCGCCGTACTGCCGCTGGCGTTCGATCACCTCGGTCGCGCGCCTCCTGCTCGTTGAGTCGTTCGAAGACCCAGCAAGCGACCTAAGGAGGCACTCATGCGTTCTGTCGCCGCGGCTCTTTTTGTCGCGGGCGTGCTCGCGTCCGCGGCGCCGGCCCAGGGATCGGGGACTGTCGTCAAGCCGACGACGTTGACGATCCTCGTCGGAAAACACGGTGTTGCCGGCGGGCCGAAGAAGTTCACCGTTCGCAAGGGCAGACGTGTCGTGCTGCGGGTGCGCAGCGCGATCGGCGAGGCGGTGCATCTCCACGGCTACGACATCGAGAAGCCGATCAAGAGCAAGACGTCCTTCGTGCGAATCCCGTTCGTCGCGCGGGTCACGGGCGTGTTCGAGATCGAGCTGCACCTGACCGAGACGCGGGGGCTGCGGATCGGCTTGCTGACGGTCAAGTGATTTATCGCGAGCGAGGGTCGGCGATCCGGTGGGTCCGGGTCGCGGTCGGGGTCGTATGCGGCTCGTTCGTTCTTGCCGCCGCGGGCTGCGGCGGCGGCGGGGGCGCGGGCGCTGCCGCGTCCGCCTCGCTGCCGAAGACGCGCTTCGCGGGAAGCACGGCGGAAGGCTTCGAGGCTCGGGACTTCACGCTCCGCGACCAGAGCGGCCGGCAGGTGAGCCTCTCGGGCGAGCGGGGCCGCTGGGTGGTCGTCACCTTTCTCTACACCCGCTGCCCGGATGTCTGCCCGCTGATCGCCAACCAGTTGAACGAGGTGCTGCGCGAGCTGGGGCTGGCCCGAGATCGGTTGCATGTGCTCGCGGTCAGCGTCGACCCGAAGGGTGACACGGCGAAGATGGTCCGCTGGTTCATCCAGAGGCATCATCTGCTGCCGCAGTTTCGGTATCTGACCGGCTCGCCCGCGGAGCTGCAGCCGATCTGGAAGGGCTACTTCGTCGCCGCCCAGGTGGGCTCGCCCGATGTCAGCCTGCACAGCGCCTACGAGCTGCTTGTCGACCCGGAGGGGAAGCCGCGGCTCCGCTACTCCGCCGCGCTCCAGGCGCGCGACCTCCTCCACGACCTGAACGTGCTGGGCCTGCGGTGAGGAGCTCTTACGGACATCCGAACAAGGAGGGACTGAACAGTGGGTAAGGCAGCACGGCTGAAGCGAGAGCGGCGGGAGGGGGCGAAGCGGCCACCGCCGGTCGGCAAGCAGCGACCCTTCGCGGAACGGCAGCGCTTGATCTGGGGAGCGACCGGCGCGGTGGTGATCGTCGTCGGGATCGTCGTTGGTGTTCTGCTCGCCACCCGCTCGACCAGCAGTCCGCCGCCTGCCGCCGCGCCGTCGGCGTCCGATCAGAACGCCCCGGCCGCGCTCGTCAAGGCGGCGGAGGCGGTCGGGTTTCACCCGACCACGGAGCCCGGTGTCGGCCGGGTCGAGTCGCAGCCCGCCTCGGCGGCGCAGCCGCCATCGAACCCGAACCTGCTCGCGGTCGGCTCGAAGGCGCCTGCCTTCACGTTGAAGACGGCGCAGGGTCAGCCGGTCAGCCTGGCGGACTTTCGGGGCAAGGCGGCGCTACTCGAGTTCTTCGCCACCTGGTGCCCGCACTGCAACGCCGAGGCGCCGCACCTCCGCTCGCTCTATGCCTCGCTGCCGAAGAGCCGGTACGCGTTCGTCTCCGTCAACGCCGACGGCGAGGACGCCGCCAGCGTGTTCGCCTACCACCGCTACTTCGGGCTCCAGTTCCCGGCGCTCCTCGATCCGAGCTCGCAGCCCGGGAGCTTCCACCAGCAAGGGGCAGCGGGGTCGGTGTCGACGAGCTACGGGGTGCAGGCGTTTCCGACCTTCTACGTCCTCGACCGCACGGGCAGGATCTTCTGGCGCTCGGACGGCGAGCAGCCGGACGCGCTCCTCCGGCTGGAGCTCGCGAAGGCCGCAGCGCGTGGCTAGAGCGCTTCCCTGGATCGGCCTCGCCGTCCGCCTCGGCGCGGCGGGGATCTGGCTCGCCGCCGGCACGGCCAAGCTCGGCAACCTCGAGCACTTCCACGCGCAGGTGCAGGCGTACGAGCTCCTGCCGGGCGCGCTCGAGGCGCCGTTCGCGTACGCCCTCCCGTTCGTCGAGATCGGGCTCGGCCTCTACCTCGCGCTCGGTCTCCTCGTCCGGCCGGCCGCCCTTCTTGCCTGCGCATTGATGGTGGTGTTCGTCGCCGCGATGGCGCAGGCGTGGGCGCGCGGACTGGCCCTCGACTGCGGCTGCTTCGGCACGCTCGCAAAGGAGAAGGTCGGGCTGGGCACGATCGTGCGCGACGCCGCACTCGGACTGCCGAGCCTCGCACTCGCGCTGTGGCCGGCGCGGCTCGCGTCCCTCGATCAAAGGCTGCTCGGCCGCCCCGACCCGTACCGGACGCGCGCGTGAGCGTGCTCGCCGACGCGGCGGTGCCGATCTCGCAGCTCTCCGGATCGTGGCAGGCGGTACCGGCCGTGCTCGCGCCGGCCGGGGTGGCGCTCGCCCTCTTCGTGCAGGCCTTCGTGCGCCTGCGGCGCCGCGGTCGCACCGACCACGCCCCATGGATACGAGTGCCCCTGTTCCTCGCCGGGCTCGTGCTCCTCACCCTGCCACTCGTGTCGCCGCTCGATCCGGTCAGCGACGACTACCTGCTCTCCGGGCACATGCTCGAGCACGTGCTGATCGGAGACGCAGCACCGGCGCTGCTGCTGACGGCGCTCCGCGGCCCGCTCCTGTTCTTCTTCCTGCCGGCGCGACTGCTCGGCGCGCTCGCCCGGCTCGCGCCGCTGCGCTCGCTCGTCGCCTTGCTGCTCCGCCCGCGCGTCAGTCTCGCCGTCTGGGCGGCGGCAATCGGCTGCTGGCATGTCCCTGCCGCCTACGACTACACGCTCGGCCACGAGACAGTCCACGATCTCGAGCACCTCACGTTCGTGATCGCCGGCCTGCTGGTCTGGGCGCAGCTCGTCGATCCCGCTCGACGGCGGCGGCTGAGCGTCGCCGGGCGGCTGTGCTACGCCGTCACGCTGCTAGCGATGGGGATGGTCCTGAGCGACGTGCTGATCTTCAGCCTCCGCTCGCTCTACCCCAGCTATGCGGACCAGCCGACCCGGCTGTTCGGCTTCTCGCCGGTCTTCGACCAGCAGCTCGGCGGGCTGGTGATGGAGGCCGAGCAGCTCTGCACCCTCGCCACCTTCGCGCTGATCATGCTCGCGCCGCGCATCCGCGCCCGCCGCGCCGACCGAGCGCCAGCCAGGCTCATGGGAGCAGAGCCGTGACCCCGGCGCCGTGGACGCCGACCTTCGAGCCGCTCTTTCTCGGAGCCGCTGCGCTCGCAGTCGCCTTCTACGTCCGCTCAGCGCGGAAGCGGCGACCGCCGCGCCGCCCGATCGTCCTGTTCGGGCTTGGAATGGCCCTGATCGCCGTACCGCTGAACTCGCCGCTCGAGACGATCTCCGACCACTACCTGCTCCTCATCCACCTGCTCCAGAACGCGATGATCGCCGACTGGGCGCCGCCGCTCGTGCTCCTCGGCCTCACGCCGGCGATGCGCGAGGCGGTGCGCCGGCGCGGAGGGGCGCCGCTCGCCGCGATCAGCCGACCTCCGCTCGCCCTCGCGCTCTGGCTGGCGGCCTGGTACGGAACCCACTACCCCGCGTTCTACGACTGGGCGCTGCGGAACGCGTGGCCGCTGAACCTCGAGCACGCGATCCTGATCGTCGCCGGCTTCCTCTTCTGGTGGCCGCTGCTCGAGCCGCAGCCGCGCCGCCTCTCGACCGAGGGGACGCTCGGCTATCTCGCGATCGCGTTCATCACCTCGCCGTGGCTCTCGCTCGCCCTGATCTTCACCACCCGGCCGCTGTACAGCTTCTACGTGCACGTTCCCCGCCTCTGGCACCTCTCGCCCTCCGAGGACCAGAACCTCGGCGGCGTCCTGATGAACGCCGAGCTGACCGCCATCTTCTTCGTCGTCCTCGCCTACCAGCTGCTGCGCCTGCTCGCCGAGGAGGAACGGAAGCAGGCGGAGCTCGACGCGCTCTACCTGAGTTCGTACCAGGAGCCCCCGAAACCCTCCAATCGAGGAAAGGAGCAGCCGGGATGACGAGCGAGTCCGTCTCGATCGAGCCCGAGGACGCCGTTGACGTCGAGGAAGCCGCGCTGGAGGAGCGGGCGAGCCCGTTCCCGGCGCTGTACGCGCACTGGGAGCGGACGCAGTGGTCGTCGCTCGCGCTTGACCTAACCACTGACCGGGCGACCTTCGAGGCGCTCGACGCCGAGGCGCAGTCCGGAATGGTCTGGATCTTCGCGCACCGCTTCCACGCCGAATTCAACGTTGCCCGGCTGCTCGCCCCGTTCCTGCTCGCCGCCCCCGATTACGAGGTGCAGCTGCTGCTGGCGACGCAGGTCGCGGACGAGCACCGGCACCTGCAGGCGGTGCTGCGCATCTACGAGGAGGTGTTCGGGGTCGAGGGCGGTATCGAGGCGGTCCGAGATCTCGCGGACCGGAACACGGACCCGGTTGCGGAGACGCTCTACCGCCGGCTCGAGCACCACGTAGGCCGGCTGGAAGAGGACCGCGGAGAGGATGCCTTCCTGGCGGCGGTCGTCGCCTACCACCTGCTCGGCGAAGGGGTGGTGGCGAGGACGGCGCAGAACCTCGCCGCAGGCCAGTACGAGCGGCTCGCCTTCCCCGGGCTCGCCGCCGGCCAGCGCCTCGTCGCCCGCGACGAGGCGCGGCACATCGGCATCGGCGTCTCCTACGCCCGCCGGCGCATGGACGCCGACCCCGAGAACGCGCGCTCCGTGATCGGGACGGTGATGGAAGAGTTCGCCGAGATCGCCGACACGCTGCTGCGGACCGCGACCGACCAGGACATGGGCTCGCTCGTCCAGGCCGGCTACGGCGTCGACCCGGAAGGGTTCTACGCCGAGGCGGTGCGCCTGCTCGGGCTGCGACTGCGCTCGATCGGCCTCGTCGACGCATGAAGGTCGCGATCGTCGTCCCCTACTCCTGGTCGTTCTGGGGCGGGGTCGTCGAGCACGCCGACCACCAGTGCCGAGCGCTTCGCGCGCTCGGCCACGAGGCGTGGGTCCTGATCGGCAACGACCCGCCCGGACGGCTAAGCGCGGCCCTGCACCCGCGAGCCGGACGTTCGGAGTCGCCGCCCGCGTACGTCCGTCCGCTCGGCCGCTCGGTGATCGTCCCCGCGAACGCTTCGAACGCGAACATCGTCCTCAGCCCGTCGGCGATCGTGCGACTCCGGCGGTTGCTGCGGCAGGAGCGGTTCGACGTCGTCCACGTCCACGAGCCGCTCACGCCCGTGATCGGCGCCGCGGCCCTCCTGTACGCGGAGGCCCCGATCGTCGCCACCTTCCATGCCGCCGGCCCCTTCGCCTGGCGCGCGATCGGCCAACGCTCCTGGGGGTTCCTGCTCGAGCGCATCGACCGCCGCATCGCCGTCTCCGCGGCGGCACGCGAAACCGCCACCGTCTACAACCCAGGCGACTACGAGATCATCCCGAACGGCGTCGTCCTCCCGCCGGAAGTCGACGTCGCCGGGAGACGTGACCGCGTCGTCTACGTCGGCAGGCACGAAGCGCGCAAGGGACTCCCCGTCCTCCTAGAGGCCTGGACGCGAGTGCACGCCGCCACTGGCGTGCGGCTCCGCGTCGTCGGGGCGGACCCCCTCGCCGTCCGGCTCCTGATCAGCCGGCGCCGCCTGCCGGACGCGGGCGTGGACATCCTCGGAGTCCTCACCGAGCGGGAGCTGACCGCCGAGCTGCTCGAGGCGAAGGCGCTGGTCGCGCCCTCGCTCCGCGCGGAGAGCTTCGGAATGGTCCTCACCCGCGCCCTCGCCTGCGCAACGCCCGTCGTCGCCTCCGACATCGACGGCTACCGCACAGTCGTGAACGGCAACGTCGGACTCCTCGTTCCACCCGGCAACCCCGAAGCGCTCGCATCGGCGATCCTCGCCCTGCTCGCAGACGAGCACCGCCGCCAAGCGCTCGGCGCGCAGGCACGCGTCCGCGCCGAATCGTTCTCCTGGGAGCACGTCGCCGAGCGACTAGCGCACGTCTACAGCGACCTCCACGGTCTCGACTCACCGGAAAGCCCGACCTCGCGACGCGCCTAGTGCACCTTCGTGCGGATCACCTTCCCCGAGGGAGCGAGCACGTACCAGAGGCCGCCGTTCAGATTTAGCGCCTGACCGGTGGCGACTCCCGGGCGCGTGTCGGAGACGTACGTATACAACGGCCAGCGGGCATACGTGACCACGCGGCCGCCGGCCGGGTCCTTGTCGCTGCCGAGCAACTTCGCCTTCACCCGCCCGCGGGCGACAGCCTTCCCGCCCGAGGCCAGCTTCACCGGAGGCCACACGGCCGCGCACACCCGAACACAGGTCACTCTCTTCCGCTTGTCCGGAACGAACATGTACAAGGTCCGGCCCCGTCCGTCGACGAGGACGTAGCCCAAGCCAGGAAGCTTCCTGGTCGAGATCACCACCCTCTTTGGCGGCTTCGCCGCCTGCCGAATTGTCGAACTAGTGGCGGCGGTGGTGGGGAGTATCAGAGCTGCGACTGCGAGGAACGCGAGCGACTTTCTCATGGACACCTCCTCGCCTGCCGAGACGACTCTTCAAAATTAGCGTCTACCCATCCACCCAACGCGCAATCGCGGGCGGGTCGTGTGCCGCGGCGGTCGTCCCGATCAGGGGACACTCGAGTCTTTCCTCCGGAATTCGGAGCAGTGGACGCGCCCGGACGGCGAAAGGGTGAAGCGGTAGTCGAGGGTTCGTACCTGCGACTTTAGGTTCTCTCGGAATGGAGCTAGCCGGACTCGAACCGGCGACCTCCTGGGTGCGATCCAGGCGCTCTCCCAGCTGAGCTATAGCCCCGAGCGCTCGACAGTGTAGCGTCCGCCTGACGTGGAGCCATTCAGCCCAGTCGAGCTTCAGCTCGCCGTACGCAACCACGGAATGCCGCTGGAGGCGCTCCGCTACGACGTGACGCCGGCCGGGCTTCATTACCTCCTGATCCACTACGACATCCCGGCCGTCGACCCTCGGAGCTTCGAGCTGACGATCGGGGGCGCCGTGAATCATCCGCTCGCCCTGTCGCTCGACGACCTCCGGGCACGGCCGTCGAGGGAGCTCGAGGTGACGATCGAGTGCGCCGGCAACGGGCGCGCACTTCTCTCACCCAGGCCGATCAGCCAGCCGTGGCTCGCCGAGGCGGTCGGCAATGCCGCCTGGACCGGCACGCCCCTTGCGTCGCTGCTCGAGGAAGCCGCACCTCGCGACGAAGCCGTCGAGGTCGTCTTCACCGGCCTCGACCGAGGAGTCGAGGGTGGCGAGCAACAGGTCTACGAGCGCAGCCTCGCGCTCGGGGAGGCGCTTCGTGAAGACGTCCTGGTCGCGCACGGCATGAACGGCAGCCCCCTCCTTCCGCAGCACGGCTTCCCGCTCCGCCTGGTCGTGCCAGGCTGGTACGGGATGGCGAGCGTGAAGTGGCTGACGGCGATCACCGTCGTCGAGAAACCGTTCACCGGCTACCAGCAGATCAACGCCTACCGGCTGCGGCTGGACGAGAACGACGAAGGCGTCCCGTTGACCCGCATGATGCCGCGGGCGCTGATGATCCCTCCCGGGCTGGCCGGGTTCCCCGAGCGCGAGCGCACGGTGACCGGTGGCCCTTGCCACATCGAGGGCCGTGCCTGGTCGGGCTGGGCGTCGGTCGAAGCGGTGGAGTTCAGCGTCGACGGCGGAGCGAGCTGGACAGAAGCCCAGCTCGACCCGGAAGGATCGCGCTCGGCCTGGCGCGGCTGGAAGCACGAATGGCAAGCGACTCCCGGCGAGCACGTGCTCTGCTGCCGCGCACGCGACTCCGCCGGCAACGTGCAACCGGACGACGCGGACTGGAACGTCGGCGGCTACGCCAACAACGGCATCCAGCGCGTGCAGGTCACCGTCACCTAGAGCCGCTCGACCCGCGAGCCGCCGACGATCGCGTCGCGACCGTCGGCGAAGCGAACCCACGCCTTGCCCTTGCCGTCGTAGTCCGGCGACCACACGACCAGCGTCGCGTCGTCACCGCCGACGCGGCAGGGCTCCGTCCCCTCCGGATCGGCCCCCCGCCAGACGCGAACGAACGGGTTGTGCTCCCACTCGCGGGCGATCGTCGACTCGTCGGTGTGCCCCGGAAGCACCCGCGTCTCGGGCGGAAGCGTCATCAGGACGTCCATCACGGAGCGGCGCACGCCGTCGAAGTCGTCCCGGGTTCCTCCGACGGCGTCCTTAAACAGCGTGTCGCCGGTGAAGCAGAGCTCGCCGTTGACGACGAACGAGACGCCGTCGTCGCTGTGCCCGGGCGTCGGAAGAGCCTCGATTCGCAATCCGCCGGTCTCCACGCCTTCGGCGGTCGCCGGGACGGCGAATCGGCTGATCAGCTCGTCGTGTCCCTCGACATGGTCGTGATGACCGTGCGTCGTGAGGACGTGAGTGACGGTCAGCCGCTCTCGGTCGACGACTTCGAGCAACGGCGCGAGTGGAGCCCCGCTGTCCACGAAGACGGCGGTGCCGCCGGTCTCGTCGGCAAGCAGGTAGGCATTCGAGAGGTAGGTCGGGTGCAAGCTGCGAGCGACCAGCACGACGCCACGCTATCGCGTGAGGACGGGGGGCGGCGGCACCGCAACGCCGCCGCCCCTGGTCCTGGGCCGCGAGGACGCTCGAGAGGGGGCGGCGGCGCCGCAATGCCGCCGCCCCTTGCCTCTCCCCGGCTGTCAGGGCCTAGATCAGAAGCAGCCCTCCCTTGCACGGCTTCGGCTTCGGCCGACACGGCTTGGGCTTCGGCTTGCACTGCGGCTCGCACTTCTGCGGGCAGCAGCCCTTCGAGTCGGCCTTCTGTGACTGACTCGAGCCCTGGCCCTGCTTGATCGACTGGTCGCCGGAGTTGCTGTTCCCCGCCGCCGAGACGGCTGTCGAGCCGTTCGACTGCGAGACACGGCTACCGCCCTTGGCGTCACCGCCATAGGGCGCGTTCACGTTCGTCTGGTACGGATCCGACTCCGCCGACGAGGACGCGGTCTGAGTAACCGTGTTCGCCGCGGACTGCGACTGATCAGAGCTCTGGCTCTGACCACCCGACGGATCGCCGCCCAGGCCCTTCTTCGACGGGCAGCAGCCACCAGCGGACGAGGACTGATCCTGCGACGAGCCCTGCCACTGGCCGATCGACTGATCACCGGAGTTGTCGTTCCACGCCCCGGAGACAGCCGCCGAGTCGTTCGACTGACGCACGCTGCTGTCACCCGACGGATCCGACCCGCAACGATCACACGACGTCGACCCCGGCCCCTTACCACCGAGCGTCAACGGCGCGTTCACGTTCGTCTGGTACGGATCCGACTCCGCCGACGAGGACGCGGTCTGAGTAACCGTGTTCGCCGCGGACTGCGACTGATCAGAGCTCTGGCTCTGACCACCCGACGGATCGCCGCCCAGGCCCTTCTTCGACGGGCAGCAGCCACCAGCGGACGAGGACTGATCCTGCGACGAGCCCTGCCACTGGCCGATCGACTGATCACCGGAGTTGTCGTTCCACGCCCCGGAGACAGCCGCCGAGTCGTTCGACTGACGCACGCTGCTGTCACCCGACGGATCCGACCCGCAACGATCACACGACGTCGACCCCGGCCCCTTACCACCGAGCGTCAACGGCGCGTTCACGTTCGTCTGGTACGGATCCGACTCCGCCGACGAGGACGCGGTCTGAGTAACCGTGTTCGCCGCGGACTGCGACTGATCAGAGCTCTGGCTCTGACTCGGGTCGTTCGACTCACAGCAGCCGCCCTTCCCAGTAGCGGTCTGCGTCTGGCTCGAGTCCTGACCCTGATGAATCGACTGGTTCCCGTCGTTCTCGTTCCCCGCCTTCGAGACGGCGACCGAGTCGTTCGACTGCCGGACGTGATCGTCCCCCTTGCTGTTCACCCGCAGCGGAGCGTTCACGTTCAGCTGCACCGGCTTGGACTCCGCCTTCGAGTCGGCGTTCTGGTCGACGCTGTTGCCAGCCTGCTGGCTTTGCGTCGAGGCCTGATCCTGACTCGCCGACCGGTCATTGGAGCAGCAGGCCGAGCCGGCCTGGCTGTCCTGGCTCTGAGTCGAATCCTGTCCCTGGGAGATGGACTGGTTCCCGTTGTTGCTGTTTTCTGCCTTCGAGATCGCGACGGAGTCGTTCGACTGGTCGACGTTGTCGTACCCGTCGCTGTTCACGCGCACCGGAGCGTTGACGTTGAGTTGAACGGGATTCGACTTTGCCATCGAATCGGCGTTCTGGTCGATCGTGTTCGAGCCGTCCTGCGACTGACTCGAGGACTGCGACTGTGATGCCGGCTGGCTCCCGCCGCCGTCACAGCACTTGCCCGTCGTGGTGTCGGCTTGCTGTTCCTGCGTGGATCCTTGTCCTTGATCGACCGACTGGCTGCCCGAGTTGTCGTTCTGGGCGGTCGAGACGGCCTTGGAGCTGTTCGATTGGTCGACGTTGCTGTCGCCATCACTGTTCACTCGCACCGGGATGTTCAGGTTGACCTGTGCGGGCGAAGACGTTGCCGACGAGGTGGCGTTCTGCGTGATGCTGTTGCTCGCCGTCTGCGTCTGACACGACGATTGCGACTGCGACGCCGATGGATCGCACGGTGGATTCGACTCGGCTTGAGCCGTGCCCGCCCACGCGCTCAGTCCGAGCACGAGGCCAGCAGCCACCGTCGCCAAGTGGCGTTTCATCGTTTTTCGTCTCCTTTGCTGTTCGAACGCTTGGAATCCCGCTGGGCTGAGCCTCGCCCGGCGGACGGACTAGTCCCGCAAGAGGGCTAGCCGGGGCGTTCGAGCAGCAGTGCGTACCCTGGCGACCGAGCAAGGCCCGGTGCGGGTCGGAGCCTTCGACCCAGCCTCGGGATCACCAGGAAGAGGAAGAAAGTCGCAGCGAGCAGTGCCGCGGCCGCCGCGGCGCTCCCCGGGACGACGCTCGGCGAGTCCGAGCTACCCGGAATCGACGTGCGCCGCGTCGGCGCCTGCCAGGCGAAGCTGGTCGGCCTGGCGTCCGAAGCCGTTCCCAGGCCCGTCGCCGGCGATGCGGCCTGCGGGATCTGCGCGAGGACGACGTGCCGGTCCGGAGAAGACGCGCGGAACGCGAGCGAGCGTGCGCTCGCATCGGTCGACGCGGCCGGCGCGAGCTTCGTGACCGCCGAGTCGTGGGCACTCGGCGCCCGCCCGTGCGCGGTCACTGCGATCGCGTCAGGTGAGGCTTCGGCCGGCATCGCCGTCACGGGCTGCTGCCTCGGCGCCGCCACCTGCGCTGCCGCCGTGGAGGCACTTGCGTTCGACCCTGAAGACGAGGTCGAGGGTTTCGACGGCGGCGCCTGGCGCGCGGAAGACGTGCTCGTCACGAGCTGTGACGCTGCCGGTACCGCCTCGATCGTCGACCCGGCGACCTCGCCGACCGACTGGACGACCGGCGCGGCGGCATCGGTCACGCTCTGCACGGCGGCCGAGGCCGTCTCCGTCACCGTCTCCACCGGCGCGGTCCGTGTCGACGACCGTCTGCACGACCGGCGCGGCGGTGTCGACGACGGCTTGAACAACCGGCTCAGCGGTCTCGGTGACCGCATCGACCACCGGGGCCGTCGTGTCCGCTACCGCCTGCACGACCGGCGACGCGGTCTCGGTAACCGTTTCCGTCGCCGCGGCCGCGGTCTCGCTGACCGCCTGCACGGTGTCCTTCACAGCGGTCGCGGCATCCGTGGACTCGGTCGGCTCGCTCGTCGTCTGCGAGCTCGTCGACGTCGTCGAGCTGCCGTCCTGCTGCTTGCCGGCCAACTGGTCGACGGTCGTCGTTGCACCCGAGACGACCTTGCCTGGGTCGAGCAGTCCGCCTCCGTCTGCGAGCGCGTCAGCCGGCCCGCCGAGGAATGCCGCGGCAAGCACGAAGCACAGAGCGCGTCTCCCCTTCACGCCCATACGGCGGATTGGTGTCCGAAGACAAACGGCTCCAACCACAATGGTGAACGAGAAGTTCGCTCTTTGCGAGCTTTATCGTCCCTGATTCGAGGGACACTCGATCGAGGCATGCGGGGTGGGCGGGCTTACCTCCCTCTCGGCACGTCGGACCGACGGGTCGGCCAGAATCGAGGCCTGCCCAAGGTCATCGTCGCGATCGCTTTCGTCGCCGTTCTCGCGGCTCCCGCGCAAGCGGCGCGCGTCAGCGTGCTCGTAGTGCCACCGTTCGACCCGCACGCGTATGAATCACGCGGAGCCATCGGTCTGTTCGTCCCCGGCTCCGGCGAAGCCGCTAGCCGTCAGGGCGCGCTGGCGTCGCTCGTCCGCGGCAAGGTCGAGCCCTCGAGCCTGGGGGGTGTCCCGGGCGGAGAGCGGCTGATCAAACTCGGCCGGAAGCCCGCTGCGGTGACGATCTACGTCGCCTTGCCGCCGCCCGGCAGCCACGCGAACACGCGTCGCTACCCGATCGCGATCGTCGGCGGCGGCTATCACGGAATCCTCGTCTCCGACTCGACGCGCATCCGCGGCCTCGTCTCGATCGCCGACGTGGCACCGACGGCCCGTGCCCTCTCGGAGAGAGCAAAGCCCGTGATTCGCGCTGTGCCCGACAAGGGCGCGGCGGCGCACCTCGCTCGGCTCGACCTCCGCCTCACGAGGACCCACGACGTACGCCTCTGGGCGACGTTGATCCTGGTCGGTTCCGTACTCGGGGGCGCGTTGCTCACGATAGGCCTGCGCTCCCGTTACCTCTCGCGGGCCGGCCTGCTCGCCGCACCTGCCGTTCTCGCGGGCTCCCTCGTGCTCTCTGCGCTCGAGGTCACCCGCCCGGCCCATGTCGTCCTGTGGCTGGCGGTGCTCACGATCGGGGGCAGCCTCCTCGTCGCCGTTCCGGCGCGGCTTCTTCCGTATGCGCTCGTCGGGCTCGTTGCCGCCTACCTGGTCGAGTTCGCAGCCTGGCCGGAGGTGAACTCCTTCGCGGCGATCGGTGCGCGGCCTGATGGGGGAGGCCGCTTCTACGGGGCGGGGAACCTGGTCGAAACGGTGCTGCTCGCCGTGTCGTTGGAGGCGGCGGCCCTCCTCGGGCGGCGGGCGTTTCCGGCGGTCCTCGCGCTGGTCCTCGCCACCGTCGGCTGGAGCAAGGCGGGAGCTGACGGCGGCGGGATCGTCGTCCTGCTCGCCGCCTTCGCCGTGCTGGGCGTGCGGGTGTACGGCCTCCGGCTGACCGTGCGGCGGGCTGTACTCCTGGCCGCTGCGGTCATCGCCGTCGTTGCGGCGCTCATCGGCCTCGACGCGGCGACGGGCGGTTCCAGCCACGTGACGCGCGCGCTTGGCAAGGGGCCTGTCTCGCTCGCGGGCGAGCTTGCCCACCGGATCCACATCTCGGCAGCGAACATCGACGCCAGCTCACGACATGCCTCCGTATTCGCGGTCTCGATGGCGGCACTGACGATCCTCGGAACGCGGCGGCCGCGTTTTGCCGCCGGCGAGGCGCTGCTCGTCGGCATCGCAGTCTCGCTGCTCGTCAACGACAGCCCCGGCGACGTCGCTGCCGCGGGAGCGCTCTCCTATGCGGTGTTGTGGGCATACGAGCGCGTGCATGAACCGGCGCGTGCGCGCGTGCCCACCGATAGCGTCCTCGCCGATGGGCCGAGCGTCCCCTCTCGCTCGTGAGACGACCCTCTCGGTGGGGACGGCCGCCGGGCTGGCGGCGCTCCTCACCTGGGCCGGGCCGCCGGGCACGGACCTCGCCGCCCACATGTACCAGCGCACCGTCTTTCTCGACCACGGCTACACGCTGTGGAACAACTTCTGGTACGCCGGCCACTACAGCTTCGTCACGTACAGCCTCCTCTACTACCCGCTCGCCGCCGCGCTCGGCATCCGGCTGCTCGCGGTCGCCACCGTTGCGACGGCGACGCTGGCCTTCGCCGTCCTCGTCTGGCGGGTGTGGGGACCACGCGCCCGCTGGTCCAGCCGGACGTTCGCCGTCGTCTGGGCCGGACTCGTCCTCTCTGCCGCGTTTCCGTTCATGCTCGGAGCAGCCCTCGCGCTGCTCGCGCTCTGGGCGTTGGAGGCGCGACGGCCGTGGCGCTTCGCAGGGCTTGCTGCGCTGACAGTCGCGGCGAGCCCGGTCGCATTCCTCCTCCTCGTCGTGATCGTCATCGGCATCGCAATCGGCCGGCGCAGCGATCGCTGGTTCCAGGTCGCAATCGGCGGCGGACTGCTGTCGATCGTCCTGGTCGAAGGGTTGCTCTGGCGCATCTTCCCGGGCAGCGGCCCGTACCCGTTCTCATCCGCCGAGCTGGCCGCCGTCTGCGCCTACTGCGGCCTCTCCACGATCTTCACCTGGCGCGTGGAGCGCGCCCGCGTGCTCCGCTTCGTGTTCCCGGTCTACGGGGCCGCCTGCCTGACGTTCTTCCTCGTCCCTTCCGCGGTCGGCGAGAACATCGCGAGGCTCCGGTACACGGCGATCCCGATTTCGGTGCTCGTACTCACGCTGCGCGAGTGGCGGCCGCGAATACCTGCCCTCGTCGTCTTCGCGCTCGCCATCTCGTGGAATGTCACGCCGCTCGCCGAAAGCTATGTCAGAAGTGAGGACGACACTGCGGCGGCGGCCGCCTACTGGCAACCCGCGATCTCGTTCCTCCGCGGCCACCTGACCCCCTCGTACCGCGTGGAAGCCGTCGACACGGCTGGTCACTGGGCGGCGCTCTATCTCCCGCGAGCAGATATCCCACTCGCACGGGGATGGTTCCGCCAGGACGATTTCCCGCAGAACAAGGTGCTGTACGGGAAGCTCGGCCCCCAGGCCTACCTCCGGTGGTTGCGCAGCCTGGGCGTGCGTTACGTCGTCTTGACCAACGCCTCGCCCGACTACAGCGCGCGCGCGGAAGCGGCAGTCGTGCGGGGCCGAAGATCGCCGCTCCGCGAGGTCTTCCGTAGCGACCAGCTTGCCGTCTACGAGGTTCCGAGGCCCAATCCGATTCTCACGGGACCGGCACCCGGACGTGTGATCGCGATGACCGAGTCTCGCATCGTCATCCGCGTCGCCGCAGCGGGAACGTACCGAATCGCGGTGCGCTTCTCCCGCTACTGGGAGCCGTCGCTCGGCTGCGCAGTTCGCGGCGGCGACGGGATGATCAGGCTCTCCGTGCCACGCCCAGCACAGGTGCGGCTGGACTTCTCGCCCGATGCCGGCGCCGCGCTCGCCGCCCTGACAGGCCACGCGGCGCGCTCATGCGCGGATGAGTAGACTCGCGCCCGTGCGCCGCCGAGCCCTGATCTTGGTCGTCTTCGGCCTGATTCTCGCCGGTTGCAGCGGCGGCAAGACCGTCTCGCCCGCTCCGAAGACGGTCGAAGGGACGATCCCGACGACACCCGAGGTGAAGGGCGATCCCGCCGCGGGCAAGCAGGTGTTCGCAACCGCCGGCTGCAAGGGTTGTCACACGCTGAAGGACGCCGGAGCGACCGGAACGGTCGGCCCGAACCTCGATCAGGCGAAGCCGCCGCTCGATCGCGTCGTCGACCGGGTCACGAACGGGAAAGGCGTGATGCCCTCGTTCAGCGGGCAGCTCTCCGAGAAGCAGATCGCCGACGTCGCCGCCTACGTCATCCAGGCAACGAAGGGCTGATCCTCCCGGCTGACTTCCCGCGCGGTGTCCAGGCCTTCGCCTGCGACCTCGACCGCACGCTGATCGCCGAGGACGCCGAGCTCAGACCGCGGACGCGGAGGGCAATCGCCGCGGCGCGAGACCGCGGCATTCACGTGATCGTCGTCACCGGCCGGATGTTCCAGTCCGTTCGCCCGTACGTGCAGGCCGCCGGGATCGAGGAGCCGGTCGTCTGCTACCAGGGCGCTGTCGTCGCCGATCCGACCACGGGGCGTTTCCTCCGCCACGAGCCGCTTCCGCTCGAGCTCGCGAAGGAGGCGATCTCGGCCGTCCAGGCCGAGGGCTACCCGCTCAACTGCTACGTGGACGACGAGCTGTACGTCGCCGAGCACACGGCGCAGTCGAATGCCTACGCGTCCTTTCAGAACCTGCAGGTGCACGCCGTCGGCGACCTGCTCGAGTGGCTGGACGCGCCGCCGACGAAGCTGGTCACGGTGGGCGATCCCGTCGAGCTCGATGCCCTGAAGGAACGCCTGGTCGAGCGCTTCGACGGGAGGATGTACATCTCCAAGTCGCTCCCGTACTTCCTCGAGTTCGCCAATCCCGAGGTGACGAAGGGCGCCGGCCTCGCCTTCCTCGCCGACCACCTCGGCTTCGCGCAGGAGGCGACCGTCGCGTTCGGGGACGGCGAGAACGACGTCGAGCTCCTCGAGTGGGCCGGTTATGCGATCGCGGTCGAGAACGCACACGAACGGGTGCTCGCGGCCTCGGATTTCGTCTGCCCGCCGGTCACCGAGGAGGGGGTCGCCCAGGTGATCGAGGCCTACCTAGACTCCGTCGCGTGATCGACCTCAGAGCTGCGCGCGACGATCCGTCCGCCTTCCGCACCGCGCTGGCGCGGAAGGGTGCTGCCGACGCCTTCGATGGGCTGCTGGCCGCCGACGAGCATTGGCGCGCGCTCGTGCCCCGCGCCGACGATCTGCGTGGCCGGCTGAAGCTGAAAGGGAAGCCGACGCCGGACCAGCTCGAGGAGCTGAACCGGGTCAAGGAGGAGCTCCGGTCGGTGGAAGAGGAGCTCGCCGCCGCCGAAGCCGAGCGCGACCGGCTGCTCGCGCAGGTCCCGAATCCGCCCGATCCGTCGGCCCCGGACGGAGACTCCGAGGACGATGCCGAGGAGCTGCGCCGCTGGGGCGAGCCCACACCGGACGGTCCGGAGCACACCGCCGTCGGCCGCTTCGAGATGGAGCGGGCGGCGCGCCTGTCCGGCTCACGCTTCGGCTACCTCATCGGCGACACCGCCTTGCTCGCGCTCGCGCTCTACCGGTTCGCTGTCGATCGCGCCGTTCGAAACGGCCACGTTCCGATGTTGCCGCCAGTGCTCGTCCGCGAGGACGCGATGTACGGCACCGGTTTCTTCCCGACCGAGCGCTCGAACATCTACGCGCTCGAGGAAGACGGCCTCTACCTGACCGGGACCTCGGAGGTGGCGCTCGCCGGGCTGCACACGGGCGAGATCCTCGACGAGCTGCCGCTTCGCTACGCCGCCTTCTCGACCTGCTTTCGGCGCGAGGCGGGAGCCGCCGGGAAGGACACGCGCGGCATGTTCCGCGTCCACCAGTTCAACAAGGTCGAGCTCTTCGTCTTCTGCGAACCGGAGGCGTCAGGCGAGGAGCATGACCGGTTGCTCGCGCTGGAGGAGGAGCTCGTCCGCGAGCTCGCCATCCCCCATCGCGTCGTCAACGTCGCCGCCGGCGACCTCGGCGCCCCGGCCGCGAAGAAGTACGACATCGAAGCCTGGTTCCCACACCAGCAGCGCTACCGCGAGATCACCTCGACCTCGAACACGACCGACTTCCAGGCCAGGCGACTCGGCATCCGCCACCGCCCCGAGGGCCAGAAAGGAACCGGGTTCGTGCACACGCTGAACGGGACGGCGGTCACCGATCGGTGGGTGCTCGCGATCCTGGAGAACTTCCGGGGCGAGGTCCCGGATGCACTCGCCGAGTTTGGCGCTCCGGCGCAGATTTCGCGGTAGCCTCGTCGGCGGCGGGGTGCCGGAGCGGTCGAACGGGGCGGTCTTGAAAACCGTTGGGCGTGCAAGCGTCCCGAGGGTTCGAATCCCTCCCCCGCCGCTCGATCAAGCGACGGAGCGGCGGCGCCAACCGGCCAGGGCACTGCGCAAGTTTTCGACCTGGATCGCATCTACGACAGTGAGGTATGAGGGCCGCTCGAGGATGTGCGGCCTAGAAAGGGGCGGGCCGGAGAGGCCTAGCGGCGGGAGAGGCAGATCCGCCAGGCTGGGGCCCGCCCCGCCTCGGTGTTCGCTGGGGCCGGAATCGCTCCTGCACTGAAGTGACTCAGGGCCTGATTGCCGCCGCGTCGTCGAGCCCGTCGGTGTGGGGATCGCGCGGCACTGGCGTACCTCGAGCCCGCCGGCCGTATCATCGCGCAGGTGATCAGCGAGGATTGGCGGGTCGAGGTCGAGCTCGACGATGAGGAGCATGGCTATTCGCTCGGCGAGCGTCTGCGTGCGCTTGACCTCGACGACGAGGTGAGGAAGCGCCTCGGGCGCCGCGTCATCGTTACGCGTGACGGCTCGAAGGTCTTCCTCTACACGAACACGGAGGCTGAGGCGGAGGCCGCAGCGGCTGTCGTGAGCGAGCTTGTCGAGGCGGATCGCCTCACGGCCGAGCTCGCCGTGACGCACTGGCATCCGGACGAGGAGGAATGGAAGGACGCCTCGGTGCCGCTGCCCCGCAGCGAGGCCGAGCGCGAGAAAGAGCATGAGCGACGCGAGAAACGTGAGCAGCGCGAGGCCGAGGCCGAGCGCCACTACGACTGGCAGGTGCGAGTCAGGCTGCCGGACCGCGACCGGGTGGCCGAGCTGGAGGAATTCTTGCGCGCTCGCGGGCTTGGGGTCCACCGGCGCTGGCGCTACCTGACGATCGACGCCGCGACGGAGCAGGAGGCGACCGAGCTTGCGACGACGGTCCGAGACGAGGCCACCGATGCGGAGGTCGAGATCGACTCGAACATCGAGCTCCCGCCGCCGCTATTCGTCCTGATCCGCTCCTTGCTGTAGCAGCTACGGGTCTGGGCAGAAACGTCCCGGCCCTGCTGTCATGGGGGTGTCAGATTTCAAAAGACACCGACACCCACCGCCCCGTGCCGTTTACCAAATCCTCACCGGGCGTCGGCATGGAATCGGAGCAAGGTCGATCCTCGGTGGCGACGGGCGGACTCTGAGCTGACGGGGGGAGAGGCAAGTCCCGCCAGCCGCAGGCCCGCCCGAGTCGGTGTTCCCGGGCCTGGAGTTCTTACTCCGCCGCTCGGCTACGGGCGGAACGACTTCGTGTGCCAGGCGCGCGCGACCACGAGGCGAGCGCCGTTCCAGTGGAAGCGCGTGTGACCGAAACCGCCCGTCGGGCAGCAGTTCGGATCGCCCTTGCGGTAGACCGGCTGCGTGACGGCGATGTCGCCGCCGACTCGGAAGAGCCCGACCTTGTAGCCGTCGCGGGTCAGCGCGACGCGCCAGCCGGTTGCGGTCGCGCGAAAGACGACGAAGCCGATGTCGCCCGCCGTGCCTCCGCTGGCGATCGTGACGGCGAGATCGCGCCGGCCGTCCCTGGTGAAGTCGAAGCAGATCACCTGGTCAGCGTCCTTCGGGTCGATGCCGACCGTGTTCGAGCCGAGCAGCTTCATCCGCGGATGCGTCGAGGCGATCGCCGCCCGCGCCGTTGCGATGCTGCACGCGGCACGAGCAGCTCCGTGCGCGGTCGTGGTCGTCGCTGCGAGGAGCACGGCGGCGAGCGCGAGGAGGCGCACGACGGGAGCATAGACTCGCGCCGATGATCGACGAGCGCGATCGGCCCCTCCGCAAGGCCGACCTCGACCCTGATCCGCTTGTCGTGCTGCATCGCTGGCTCGACGAGGCTCGGGCGGCCGGCGTCGAGATGCCCGACGTGATGACGCTGGCGACGGCGTCTGCCGACGCTCGGCCCTCTGCTCGAATGGTCCTGCTCAAGGATGCGGACGCGGCCGGCCTCACCTTCTACACGAACTACGAGAGTCGGAAGGGGCACGAGCTGGCGGTCAACCCGCGCGCCGCCCTTCTTCTCTACTGGCATGTGCTCGGCCGGCAGGTACGCGTCGAGGGTGCCGTCGAACGGCTTGCGGGAGCGACCTCGGACGCCTATTTCCGTTCGCGGCCACTGGGTAGCCGGCTGTCTGCCGCCGTCTCGCCGCAGAGCGAAGTCGTCGCGAGGCGCGAGGAGCTGGAACGCGCCGCTCTGGAGCTTGGACGGTCTGCCGGCGAGGACGTTTCGCGACCCGAGAGCTGGGGCGGCTACCGCGTCGTCCCGCACGAATGGGAGTTCTGGCAGCACCGCGTCGACCGCTTGCACGACCGATTTCGCTATCGGAGAAGCACCGGGCGCTGGACCGTCGAGCGATTGGCGCCGTAGGCCGTGAACCGGCGATGGCTCGAGCAGGTCGAGGCGACGCAAGGCGACGACGCGCTCACGCTGCTGGCCTGGCTCGCCGGAGCCCAGGTCGGCCTCGACGCCGACGAGGCTCGGGGCCCTCTGCGCCGGGCGATCCTCCTGCTCGCCGCGGGCGGCGATCCTCGTCGTTCCCTCGAGCTCGACGGTCGCGCGGTGACCGCTCTTGCGGCGGAGCTCGACACCCCCGAGCGTCGTGCGGCGCTGATCCACGGGCTCGAAGGGCTGCAGGCCGAGGCGGCCGGCCTCGCACAGACGGAGGTAGCGCTCGAGGCGCTGCTCGGCAACACCGACCTCGCCTGGAGGGCGTACGCGGCGGGCTTGCTCGGCGAGGAGCTCGCGGACGAATAGCATCGAGCCCGTGGAGCAGGAGGCCGAGCTGCGAACGCTGCTGCGCCGGCTTCCGCACGGCGTTGCGGTTCTCACCGTCGATGCCGATGGGCAACGCCTCGGGTTGACGATCGACTCGCTCGTGTCGCTCTCGCTCGAGCCGCCGCTCGTCGGCCTCGCCATCAGTCGGTACGCGGCGATGCACGAGCTCCTTCGCGAGGCCGGCAGCTTCGCGGTCAGCCTGCTGGCCGCAGATCAGGCTGCGGTGGCACAGCACTTCGCGCGCGGCGTACCCCCGATCGCGCTGTGGCATGGCGTCTCCAGCCGCCAGGGGTTGACCGGTGCGCCGCTGCTCGAAGGGGCGGCCGGTTGGGTCGAATGCCGCATCACCGACGAGCTCGTGACGGGCGACCACACGTTCTTCGTCGGCGAGGCGGTCTCGGTCGAGCTCGGGGAGGCATCGCGACCGCTCGTCCACGTGGAGGCGGGGTACCGAGCGCTTTGATCGATGCGGTCGTCTTCGATCTCGACGGGCTCCTGATCCAGACGGAAGAGCTCTGGCACGAAGTCCGCGAAGGGCTGGCCCGCGACCGCGGCGGGCGTTACGACGCCGAAGCCCAGCGGGCGATGATGGGCATGAGCTCGCCCGAGTGGTCCCGCTACATGCACGAGCACGTCGGGGTGCCCGGGTCCCCTGAGGAGATCTCCGCGGAGGTGATCGCGAGGCTGGAGGATCGGTACCGGGAGCACCTGCCGTTGATGGACGGAGCCGTCGAGGCGGTCGAGCGGCTGGCGGCACATTGGCCGCTCGCGGTCGCGTCGTCCTCGAACCGGCCGCTGATCGACCTGGTGCTCGAGCTCTCGGGACTGGATCGGCTGTTTCGCGCCACGGTCTCGTCGGAGGAGGTCGCCCGTGGCAAGCCCGCCCCGGACGTCTACCTCGAGGCATGCAGGCAGCTCGGCGTCGAGCCCAGTCGAGCCGCGGCGGTGGAGGACTCCCACTCCGGCATCGGTTCGGCGAAGGCGGCCGGCATGCGCGTGATCGCGATTCCGAACCCCGCCTTCCCGCCCGGCGAGGAGGCCCTCGCCGAGGCCGACGTCGTTCTCGCCTCGCTGGCAGAGCTCACGCCCGCTGCGGTGGAGAGCTAGTCACGCTTTCGTTCCAACCGTGGTGCCAGGCACCAGCGGTGGACAAAGCGTCACACGTTTGTTCCAGGGACTGTCCCCACCGGGGGCGCGTCAGGCCCCCCGGTTTCCGGCCGGGCGTCGCCACGGCCGAAGAGGACGCAGCCGTTGTGGCCGCCGAGGCCCATTGCGTTCGAGAGCGCGACGTCGACCTGGACGTGTCGCGCCTCGTTCGGAACGTAGTCGAGATCGCACTGCGGGTCCGGTGTCTCGTAGTTGATCGTCGGCGGAAGCACGCCGTCGTGGAGGGCGAGTACGCACATCATCGCCTCGATCGCCCCGGCGGCTCCGAAGCAGTGGCCCATTACGGACTTGGTGGACGAGACGGCCAGCCGGTATGCGTGATCGCCGAACACCTCCTTGATCGCGCGCGTCTCCGCCGCGTCTCCGAGCGGCGTCGACGTCCCGTGGGCGTTGATGTAGCCCACCTGCTCCGGCTTGACGCCCGCGCCTTCGAGCGCGGCGCGCATCATCTCGGTTACCCCGGTCGACGCGGGATCGGGCGTGGCGAGATGGTAGGCGTCGTTCGAGGCGCCGTAGCCGAGCACCTCCGCGTAGACGTGCGCACCGCGAGCCTGCGCCGCCTCCAGCTCCTCGAGCACGAGCACGCCGGCACCCTCGCCCATCACGAAGCCGGCCCGAGTCGCGTCGAAGGGTCGCGACGCCCTCGGCGGATGGTCTTCCTCTGCGGCGAGACCTCGCATCGCGCAGAAGCCGGCCAGGATCAGCGGATGGAGGCACGCCTCCCCACCGCCCGCCAGGACCGCGTCCGCGTCGCCCCTCTTGATCAGCTCCGCCGCCTCGCCGATCGCGGTCGATCCGGTCGCACACGCCGAGACGGGCGCGTAGTTGGGGCCGCGGATCCCGAGCGTCAGCGCGATCTGTCCGCTCGCGGCATCGACGAGCACGCTCGGGATGAAGTACGGCGAGACGCGATCGGGGCCTCGGTCGCGCAGGACGTTGTTCTGCTCCGCGACGCCGCTCACACCGCCGATCGCGCTGCCGAACAGCACGCCGACGCGGCCCGGCTCGTAGACGCTGTCGAGGCTCGCGTCGGC
Organism: uncultured Actinomycetes bacterium; assembly: GCA_963719325.1. Lineage (GTDB taxonomy): Bacteria > Actinomycetota > Thermoleophilia > Gaiellales > Gaiellaceae > DATBLE01. The sequence continues at coordinate 1,850 of CAVRBW010000019.1, read as the reverse complement.
GACGGCTTCCGTGGCGGCGGCGACCGCAAGGAGAACGTTCCGGTCGAGGCGGCGCGCCTCCTTCGGCCCGACCACACCCGCAGGGTCGAAATCCTTGACCTCCGCGGCAACCCGGACCGGGAAACCGCTCGCGTCGAAGGAGGTGATGAAGCCGATCCCGCTCCGGCCCGAAACAGCCGCGTCCCAGGTCGAACGCCAGTCGTTTCCGAGCGGCGTCACCGCGCCCAGCCCCGTTACGACCACGCGTCGCATCGCTCGGAGCCTACCCGCGGTTACACGGACGGTAAGAACGGGTATGCAAACGACTCACGCGGGCCCAGCCCTCGCCCGAAAGACCGAAGCAACGGAACCGGAGGTGGGTGGGGAATGGCTCAAGCTGCCGAAGCTCTACGCGAGGACGTCCGCACCAAGCCGCGGCTCGTCTTCTTCCATTCGAAGTACTCGGGCAAGTGCAGGCGTGTCGAGGGATTCGTCGCGCAGGTACTCCAGCGCCGTCAGAACCACGGGACGTTCGTGCTACGGGAGGTGGACGTCGACGAGCATCCCGAGCTGCTCGAGCGTTTCCAGATCGACGAGGTGCCGACGCTCGTCGTCGTGGAAGACCGGCAGGTGAAGCGGCGCCTGTCGCATCCGCGCGGCTGCCGCGACATCGAGGATCTCCTGGCGCCCTGGCTGAAGTAACGTCTCCGGCGTGCCGGGGAAGCGGGTTCCCTTTCCGCCGATGGAGGCCGAGCTCGTCCGTGAGCTCCCGGACGGCGACGGCTGGCAGTACGAGCCGAAATGGGACGGCTTCCGAGGGGTGCTGGAGAACGACGGAGGAGAGTTGGCGCTCTGGAGCCGGAACGAGCGGCCGCTGCTCAGGTACTTCCCCGAGCTGCGGCCGCTCGGCGACCTGCTGCCGCCCCACTCCGCCCTCGACGGCGAGATCGTGATCGAGCGGGACGGCCAGCTCGATTTCGACTCGATGCAGCTTCGACTCCACCCGGCCGAGAGCCGGATTCGGAAGCTCTCCGCCGAGATTCCCGCGCAGTTCATCGCCTTCGACGTCCTGCTCTGGGACGGCGAGCCGATCCACCGCCGCCCGCTCGAGGAGCGACGGCGCGAGCTCGAGCAGCTGGCCGGATCGTTCCGGATCTCGCCGGCCACGCGCGATCCCGCGGTCGCTTCAGGTTGGCTCGACCGGCTGGAAGCCGCAGGCCTCGACGGGGTGATCGCAAAGCGGCTCGGCGTCGCCTACCTTCCGGGATCCCGGGAGGGCGTCGTCAAGGTGAAAGCTCATCGCAGCGCCGACTGCGTCGTCATCGGCGTGCGCTGGAAGGAGCGGCCGACCAAGCTCGCCACCCTCCTGCTCGGTCTGTACAACGGCAAGGGCGGGCTCGACTACGTCGGCTCGTGCGCGATCGCCGCGAGCCGGCACGCGGAGATCCTCACCATGATCGAGCCGTTGCTGAAAGGCGCGCCGGAGCGCGGCTTCTCCGAGCCGAACCGCTGGGGCGGCGGGGAGCTCGAGCAATCTGCCCTCCAGCCGAAGCTGGTCGTCGAGGTCCGCTACGACAAGGTGCAGGGCAACCGATTCCGCCACGGCACCCGCCTCCTGCGCTTCCGCGAGGACAAGGACCCCCAGCAGTGCACGTGGCGCGAGGTCCGTCCGGCGCCACGCGCCGACGACCTCACGGTGTCGGAGCTTCTAGGTTCAGGCGCTTGAACTTTGGCAGGAGGCTGACCTTCCGCCGCCACATTCCGGCGGTGAGGTCGCCGACCGCGTCGATCCTCCGACGCACCGTGGTCAGCGTGAACTCGGCCGGATCGCAGTCCGGCACCTCCTCCCAGCAGAGCGGCGCCGAGGCCCG
>CAVRBW010000018.1:0-76449 GCA_963719325.1 uncultured Actinomycetes bacterium | reverse complement strand
GCGCGTCTCGAAGGCTGAGGAGTAGCTGGCCTTTGCGGCCGGAGCCGGGCCCACGGTTCTAACGCGTGTCGGCGGGCTTCGCCCGGCGACACTGCGGCAAGTCTTGCCCGGCGGGGGGCCCGGGAAGGTTGGAGACTCGCTGCGAAGAAGGAGGGGGTCCGCGGGGGAACCACGGGTTCCCCCGCGATTCTCAGTAGATGCCGGCGCCCGTCTCCGGGTCGAAGAAGTGCAGGCGCGACGTATCCACGACGAGGTCGAGCCGTTCGCCTTCCCGTGCCCGAGTCCCGCGCTCCAGCCTGGCGACGAAGGGCACGCCTCGGCGCATGCGCTCGCGGACGGCGCCCGCCACGTCTTCCTCCTCCATCGCCTCCAGCACCTCCCGAGTCTCGACCGGCTCCGCCTGGACCGAGAAGTGGACGAAGACCTCGGAACCCATGTCCTCGCGGATGTCGACCTCGATCGGAAGGGCATCCCCGCCGTTCCGGGCGAACAGCGCGTCCTCGATGTCCTCGGGGCGGATCCCGACCACCACCTCCCGACCCTCGTAGGACGTCAGGCCGGGTCGGGCCGCGTAGGTCGCCTCCGGCACCCCGAGCCCACCGCCTGCAAACCGAACGTGCACGCCGCTCCCTTCGCGGAGGAGGCTCGCGCGGACGAGGTTCATCGCCGGCGAGCCGATGAACTCGGCGACGAACAGGTTCGCGGGCCGGTCGTACAGCTCCTGCGGTGAGGCGACCTGCTGGAGATGCCCTCCGCGCATGACCGCGACGCGATCGCCCATCGTCATCGCCTCGACCTGGTCGTGGGTGACGTAGATCGTCGTGACCCGGAGATCGCGCTGGATCCGTGAGATCTCGGCCCGCATCTCGACGCGGAGCTTTGCGTCGAGGTTCGAGAGCGGCTCGTCCATGAGGAACGCCTGCGGCTCGCGGACGATCGCCCGGCCCATCGCCACCCGCTGGCGCTGCCCGCCCGAGAGCGTCCGCGGCTTCTTCTTCAGCACCTCCGAGAGTCCGAGCACACGCGCCGCGCCGCGAACGCGGGCGTCGATCTCGGTTCGCGCCACGCCCCGCATCTTCAGCGCGAAGGCCATGTTGTCGTAGGCGCTCATGTGCGGGTAGAGCGCGTAGTTCTGGAAGACCATCGCGACGTCGCGGTCCTTGGGCGGCAGTGCGTTCACGACCTCGTCACCAATCTGGACCGTGCCGCCGGTGATCGGCTCCAGCCCGGCGATCATTCGCAAGGCGGTCGTCTTCCCGCAGCCCGATGGGCCGACGAAGACCACGAACTCGCCGTCTTCGATCTCCAGGTCCAGCTCTGAGACGGCCTTCGTCCCATCCCCGTAGACCTTCGTCAGGCTGTCGAGCTTGATCTCGGCCACACCGCCCCCTTCGGAGCGGGAATCTAAACGAGACGCGGCGCGTCCGGAGCGAAACCTTGCGTTCACCGCTCCTTCACTCGTACGATCCCCGGGCCGTGGCTGTCGCAACAGGGGGTGTTGCGGTCGGGCGCCGACGGTGGCGCCATCTGCTCGAGGAGCGGCGAGTCCTCGGGCCGGTTCTGATTGCCCCCGCGATCATCTTCGTCGTCGTCGTGGTGGGGGTCCCGCTGGGGTGGGCGATCTACCTGAGCCTGACGAATGCGATCGGCGGCTCGCTGAGCGGGAAGTTCGTCGGCTTCGACAACTTCACCGCCGCCTGGCACGACCAGAACTTCCGAAACGCGCTCGAGAACACGCTGATCATCACGTTTTCGGCGCAGGTGATCGTCGTCGTCGGCGCTGCGATCCTCTCGCACGTCCTCGTCCGCAACTTCCGAGGGAAGTGGTTCGTGCGGCTGCTGGTGATGCTGCCGTGGGCGGCTCCCGTGTCGCTCGTGACGATCGGCTGGCTGTGGATCTTCGACTCGCTGTTCAGCATCGTGAACTGGACGCTGAAGCAGATGCACCTGCTCGGGGTCGTCTGCGGCGCATTTGGCATCAACGGCTGTGGGCCGAACAATCCGCCGCAATGGCTCGGCAACGACAAGCTCGCGATGTTCGCGATCATCGTCGTGCACGCGTGGCGGGTCATGCCCTTCGCGGTCGTGATCTTCATCGCCGGTCTTGCCTCGATCCCGACCGAGGTCGAGGATGCTGCCAAGATCGACGGCGCCACCGGGATCAGGAAGCTCTTCTACGTGACGCTGCCGCTGCAGCTGCCGATCGCGCTCGTCGCCGTCCTGTTCGGAATCGTCTTCACCGCCGCCGACTTCGCAGTCGTGTTCGTCCTCACCCATGGCGGCCCGTTCAACTCGACCCAGGTGCTGACCACCTGGGCTTACCAGATCGGGATCGAGTCCGGATCGCTCGGCGAGGGAGCGGCGATCTCGCTCTTCCTCTTCCCGCTGCTCGCCGCGGTCACGGTCCTGATGCTCTTCTTCGCGAAGCGGGCGCAGGTCGCCTGATGGACGTACTGCGGGCGATCTGGCGCAGGACCGGCACCTGGGTGGTAGTCGGCCCGTTCGCGATCGTGCTCGCGTTTCCCTTCTACTGGATGCTGACGACGATGTTCAAACGCGACCTCGACCTCTACAACGCGAAGAACGTCCCCTACACCTACAACGACAACAACGGGCACGCGCACTGGGACTTCTGGAACTACATGACGTTTCACCACGTCTCGTTCCTGTTCAAGCACACGTCGTACCCGACCTGGCTCGGGAACACCGTCATCATCGGCGTCGCGGTCGTCGCGATCACCCTCGCCGTGTCGCTACCGGCCGGCTACGCGCTCGCGCGGCTCTCGGGCGGTTGGGGTCAAAGCGCCGGCGTCGGCATCTTCCTCGTCTACCTCGTCCCGCCGACGCTCCTCTTCCTGCCGCTTTCGCGGCTCGTCGCCGAGCTTGGGCTGCGGGACACCCTCTGGGCGATGATCCTCGTCTACCCGTCGTTCACGGTGCCGTTCGCGACCTGGCTGCTGATGGGCTTCTTCAAGACGATCCCGCAGGAGCTCGAGGACGCTGCGCTCGTCGACGGGTGCTCGCGGCTTCGCGCGTTGTGGCGGATCGTCTTCCCGGTCTCGCTGCCGGGAATCCTCACGGTCGTGATCTTCGCGTTCTCGCTCTGCGCGAACGAGTTCATCTACGCGTTCACGTTCACGTCCTCGACGTCCGAGCGCACCCTGTCCGCGGGCGTCCCGAACGAGCTCATCCGGGGCGACGTCTTCTTCTGGCAGTCGCTGATGGCGGCGGTGCTGATCCCGAGCATCCCACTCGCGCTGCTCTACAACTCCTTCCTCGACCGCTTCATCAAGGGCTTCACAGGTGGTGCCTTCCGCTGAGCAACCCACGAAAGGAGGCAACGAAGATGGCGGAGGAGAACGAGGTCGAGCCCAGAGGCTCCGGCCTGACCAGGCGAGACCTGGTCAAGAGAGGTGCCGCAGGGGCGTTCGCGGTCAGCATGTTCGGCGGCCTGGCCGAGAGCTCCCACGCGTTTGCGGGGCCGCTCAAGTTCAAGAACAAGCAGCTGAAGGGCGACCTCTCGATCATGCAGTGGGCGCACTTCGTCCCCGACTACGACAAGTGGCTGGACAACACCTACATCAAGCAGTGGGGCGAGAAGAACGACGTCCAGGTGAAGATCGACCACATCAACAACGCCCTGTTGCCGAGCGCTGCCGCGTCGGAGGTATCGGCACAGAAGGGCCATGACCTGTTCCAGTTCCTCTTCCCGCCGTCGGCGCTCGAGAAGCAGACGCTCCCTCTGAACGACATCGTCCAGGAGGTGACCAAGAAGCTCGGGAAGATGACGGACGTCGCCAACAAGTCGACGTACAACCCGAAGACGAAGCGCTACTTCGGGTTCGCCGACAACTACGTCCCCGACCCGATCCAGTACCGGAAGAGCATGTGGTTCAACGCCGGAGTGGCGCCGAACACGTGGGACAACGTCCGTAAGGCCGCAGCCACCCTGAAGAAGGCGGGCCACCCGGTCGGCCTCGGCATGTCGAACGAGCTCGACTCGAACATGTTCCTGATGTCGCTCCTGTATTGCTACGGAGCGTCGCTCCAAGACAAGAACGGGAACCCGTCGATCAACAGCAAGGGCACGATCGACGCCCTCAAGGTGATGAAGGAGATCTACCAGAACGGCGAGTCGGATGAGGTCTTCGCCTGGACGGCCGCGTCGAACAACCAGGCCTTCATTGCCGGCCGGCTGTCGCTGGCGGTGAACGCGATCTCGATCGCCCGTTCGGCCGAGGACTCCGGGAACACCGCGCTCTCGGACGACACGTGGCTTGCCCCGATCCCGCGAGGCTCGGTGCGTGCGCTCGGCAACGAGCACGTCATGGGCGTCTTCTTCATCTGGAAGTTCGCCCAGAACAAGGAGGCGGCCAAGCAGTATCTAGTCGACCAGCAGCTGGGCTACCGGGACCACTTCATCCAGTCGAAGTTCTACAACTTCCCGGGCTGGACGAATGCGGTCAAGGGTGGGTTCCCGGCGATGAACAAGCTCGCGGCTGCCGACACGCACAAGCCGCGGGGCAAGTACACGATCCTCACCACGATCGCCAAGAAGTACACGACGAACGTGGGCTACCCCGGGTACGCCAACGCGGCGATCGGCGACATCTTCAACCAGTTCCTGATCCCGCAGATGTTCGCCCAGGTCGCGCAGGGCAAGATGAAGCCGGAGGACGCGGCCCGATCGATGCAGGGGCAGTTCAGGACGATCTTCGCCAAGTGGAAGGCGCAAGGGCTGATGTAGGAGCCGCCTTCGCCGGCCCCTGGTAGACGGAGGCGGGTCTCGACCCGCCTCCGTCTACCCTGTAGACGTGACGCAGATCGACCAGCTTGTCGAAGAGCTCGAACGCTCGTACCGCGACACCCGGGACCGCATGTCCGATCCCGCGGTGTACAACGACCACCGCGAGGCGGCGGAGGTCGGTCGCCGGCTGAAGGAGCTCGAGGAGCCTTACAAGCTGGCTCAGGAATGGCGGGCGGCGAGCGCCGACCTCGCCGACGCGCGTGACGACGGCGACCTGCGCGAGCTCGTCCCGGAGCTGGAGCAGCGCGTGCGGGAGGTCGAGGACGAGCTCCAGCTCGCGCTCGTCGAGACCGATCCCGCCGATCGGAAGGACGTGATCGTCGAGATCCGGCAGGGCGTCGGAGGCGACGAGGCAGCGCTGTGGGCCGGCGACGTCTTCCGGATGCTGACGCGATACGCCGAACGTCGCGGCTACAAGTGGGAGCAGCTCTCCCAGAGCCCGAACGACGGCGGCGGCTTCAAGGAGCTGGTCTTCGCGGTCAAGGGCGACGGTGCGTACTCGGTCTTCAAGTACGAGGGCGGCACGCACCGGGTCCAGCGCGTGCCCGAGACCGAGTCGCAGGGGCGCATCCACACGTCGACGGCGACGGTCGCGGTGATGCCGGAGGCGGAGGAGGTGGAGGTCGAGCTCGACCCGAACGAGCTGAAGATCGACGTCTACCGCTCGACCGGCCCCGGAGGGCAGAGCGTGAACACGACGGACTCGGCGGTGCGCATCACGCACCTCCCGACGGGACTGGTCGTCGCGATGCAAGACGAGAAGTCGCAGCTGCAGAACCGGCAGAAGGCGCTGCGCGTCCTGCGCGCCCGCCTCTTCGAGCTCGAGCGCGCCAAGCAGCAGCAGGAGCTGGCCGCGACTCGCCGATTGCAGATCGGCGGCGGCGAGCGCGCCGAGAAGATCCGGACCTACAACTTTCCCGAGAACCGCTTGACCGACCATCGGGTGAAGCTGACCGTGCACCAGCTCGACCGCGTGCTCGAGGGCGAGCTGAACGAGTTCACGGACGCGCTGACGGCGGAGGATCGCCGCCGGGCGCTGGAGGTTCCGACGTAATGGGTATTCGTTCCCGGGGTGCAATGGGCGAGTGCGATGCAAGGACGCAGGGAGCGGCCATAGCTGGACGCTATGGGCGCGACTGAGGACGAAGCAGCCGGCGCAGGCTCGACGGAGCCGGCCAAGGAGCGCAGGCGGCGGCTTGGCCGTCGCCGGAGCGGGGCCTCGCGCCGTCCAGCGCGGCCCGGGGGCACAACTGCTCATTGCGTCGGGAGCTCCGACAGTGTGACCCTCGACGAGGTCCTCGACGAGGGCGAGGAGCGCTTGCGCCGAGCGGGTGTCGATACCGCACGTCTCGACGCGGAGCTGCTTGTCGCCAAGGCGCTCGGGCTCACCCGGCTCGACCTCTACCTCGACCGTGGGAGAACGCTCTCGGACGAGGAGCTGGCGGCGAGCCGGCAGCTGCTCGATCGCCGCGGCGGCCGCGAGCCGCTTGCCTACGTTCTCGGGGAATGGGGGTTCCGGCGCCTGACGCTGAAGGTCGACCGGCGAGCGCTCGTGCCGCGGCCCGAGACGGAGGTTGTCGCCGGCCGTTGTCTGGAGCTCGTTCAGGGCTTCGAGGCGCCGGACGTTCTCGACATCGGCACCGGCTCGGGCGCGATCGCGCTCGCGATCGCCGACGAGCATCCCGGGGCCAGAGTGACCGCGATCGACGTGTCCGAAGATGCGCTCGAGCTGGCGCGAGAGAACGCCGCCGCGACCGGCCTCGCGATCGCCTTCGAGCTTCGTGACCTGCGGGACGGGCTGGACGGCACGTACGACCTCGTGGTCTCGAATCCCCCGTACGTGGGCGTGGAGGAGATCGAGCGGCTCGAGCCGGAGGTCCGCGACTGGGAGCCACGGACTGCCACGGTCGGCGAGGAGCACACGGGGCTGATCGCGCGCGCCGCGCGCGACGTGCTCCGTGCCGGCGGGTGGCTCGTGCTCGAGGTCGCGGACGGGCACGGCGCCTCGGTGGCGTCGCTGCTCCGGGAGCTGGGGTACGCCCGCGTGCAGGCCGGCCCCGACCTCGCCGGTCGAGATCGCGTCGTGGAGGGGCAGTGGGAACGGTCGACGAAGCCGTAGTCGCACTCCGGTCCGGGCAGCCCGTGATCCTGCCGACCGACACGGTCTACGGGCTGTGTGCGACGCCGTATCGCGAGGTCCCTGTGGCTCGCGTCTACCGCCTGAAGGGGCGACCTCAGGCCGTCCCGACGGCGCTCCTCTGCAGCGATCTCGACCTGCTCTTCGAGTGCGTCCCCGAGCTCCGAGGCCGCGCCGGCGTCTATGCGCGGGCACTGCTTCCCGGCCCGTACACGTTGATCCTGCCGAACCCCGGGCGCCGGTTTCGTTGGCTGAACGGGCCGCGCCTCGATGCGATCGGCGTCCGCGTGCCGGTGCTCGACGGAGCGGCTCGGGACGTGATCGAGCAGGTGGGCGCAGTGGCCGCGACGAGCGCGAACCTCCACGGGGGCCCGGATCCCCGGCGGCTCGACGACGTCCCACCCGAGGTTCGGCACGGCTGCGCTGCCGAGGTCGACGGAGGCGAGCTGCCCGGCGTCGCCTCGACGGTGATCGACCTCACTTCTCCAGAGCCCCGCGTCCTCCGGGAAGGCGCAGCGCCGGGAGCCGACGCTCTCGATCGCATCGCCGCGATCGCATGAACGTCCGGCGAGCGACCGAAGCCGACGCTCCGGTCCTGGAGCGACTCTGGGACGACTTCACGCGCGAGGCGACCTACACGCCGTATCCAGGCGCCTCGTTCGACCGCGCGCTCCTTCGCGAACAGGTCGTGCTCGTGGCGGAAGAGGACGGGGAGGTCGTCGGCACCGTCTACGCCAACCTCGCCAGCCCGCACTTCGGCTACGTCTTCGGCCTCTACACCAGGCCCCAGGCGCGCCGTCGTGGCGCGGCTCGAGCGCTGATGCGCGCCGTCGCCGGGGCGCTTCGGGACGACGGTCGACGCCACGTCGTCCTCTCCGTCGACACTCCGAACGAGGTCGCACGAGCGTTCTACGGCGGACTCGGGTTCGTCGAGAGTGCGCGCACGATGCTTGCCGAGGTCGAGCGTCTGATCGAGGGAGCCTGACCACGCCGCTCGGCCGGGGCTCCGGCGATGGGAGTAGCATTGGCCGGCCGATGGCACTCGCCTCGCAGGAGACGCTGCAAGACCTGCGCCGTGCCGGTCTTGCGGACGTCGATCCGGAGATCGCCGAGCTGCTCGGGCGTGAGCTCGAGCGTCAGCGAGGTCAGATCGAGCTGATCGCCTCGGAGAACTTCACGTGGCCGGGCGTCCTCGAGGCGATCTCGAGCGTCCCCACGAACAAGTACGCCGAGGGCTATCCGGGCAAGCGCTACTACGGCGGCTGCGAGGTAGTGGACGAGATCGAGCAGCTGGCGATCGACCGGGCGAAGGAGCTGTTCGGCGCCGACCATGCAAATGTGCAGCCGCACGCGGGCGCGCAGACGAACATGGCGGTCTACTCCGCGGTGCTCGAGCCCGGTGACACGATCCTCTCGCTGCGGCTCGACCACGGCGGGCACCTGACGCACGGGTTGAAGGTGAACTTCTCCGGGCGGCTGTACACGATCGCCCACTACGGCGTCAGCCGGGAGACGAACGTCGTCGACTACGACGAGGTGCTCGCGTTGGCGAAGGAGCACCGGCCGCGCCTGATCGTCTGCGGCGGCTCCGCGTACCCGCGCACGGTCGAAGCCGACCGCTTCCGGCAGATCGCCGACGAGGTGGGCGCGTACCTGCTCTGCGACATGGCGCACTTCGCCGGGCTCGTCGCGGCCGGTCTGCACCCGAGCCCGATTCCGCACTGCGACTTCGTCTCCTCGACCACGCACAAGACGCTCTCCGGGCCGCGCTCCGGCTTCGTGCTCTGCCGCGAGGAGCACGCGCAGGCGCTCGACCGAGCCGTCTTCCCCGGGATGCAGGGCGGCCCGATGGAGCACGTGATCGCCGCGAAGGCGACGTGCTTCCGGATCGCCGGCACACCTGCCTTCCGCGAGTACCAGGCGCAGATCAGGGCGAACGCCGACGCGCTCGCCGACGAGCTCCAGGTCGGGGGTCTCGACGTCCTCACCGGCGGCACCGACACGCATCTGCTCCAGCTCGACTTGCGCAATTCGGACTGGACGGGCAAGGACGCCGAAGAGCGGCTGGCAGAGGTGCAGATCACCGTCAACCGGAACACCGTCCCGTTCGACGAACGGCCCCCGACGGTCGCGTCCGGGGTGCGGATGGGAACGCCGGCCTGCACGATGCGCGGCTTCGACGACGACGACTTTCGCGAGGTCGCCCGCATCGTCGTCGGGGCGCTCGCACCTGAGCCCGACATCGCTGCGCTGAAGGACCGCTCGGTCGCTCTGTGCGAGCGGCGGCCGCTCTACCCCGGCTTCCGGGGCTGGGCGACCTACGAGGCGTGACGACCAGCAGGCCATGAGCCGCCGCCTCACCGTCGTCACTCACCCGCTCGTCCAGCACAAGCTCTCGTACCTCCGCGACAAGGACACGCCCACCGTCCATTTCCGCAAGCTCGTCAACGAGGTCACCTTGCTGCTCACGTACGAGGCGACGAAGGACTTTCCGACCGAGGCGGTCGAGATCGAGACCCCGCTGGAGACGATGGAGGCGTACCGGATCTCGGGGAAGAAGGTCGCGGTGTGCCCGGTGCTCCGGGCGGGGGTGGGGATGCTGGAGGGGACGTTGTCGCTGATCTCGAGCGCGCGCGTCGGCTTCATGGGCATGTACCGCGACGAGGACACGCTCGAGGCGATCCAGTACTACGTCAAGCTTCCAGACGACCTCGAGGAGCGCGACGCGATCGTGCTCGATCCGATGCTCGCGACCGGCAACTCCAGCGTCGCGGCGATCTCGATGGCCAAGGACGCAGGTGCCCGGTCGGTGACGCTCGTCTGCCTCGTCGCCGCTCCGGAGGGGATCGAGACGGTGCAGACGAAATACCCCGATGTGCACATCGTCTGCGCCGCTGTCGACCGTGGGCTGAACGAACGAGGCTTCATCGTCCCCGGCCTCGGCGACGCCGGCGACCGTCTGTACGGGACGAAATGATCCTCCACCAGCTCCGCGATCACCCCGAGGTGCTCTATGGGGCGGCGGTGGCGCTCGCCATCGTCATCTTCCTCACACCGGCGGTCGCCGGAATGGCGCGGCGGCTCGGGGCGGTCGACCTCCCGGACGAGCATCGGATCCACCGGTTCCCGGTTCCGCGCCTCGGTGGGCTGGCGATCTTCTTCGGGATCATCGTCCCCTCCCTGGCGTTCCTCGATCTGAGTCGTTCCGTTCGCGGACTCCTCGTCGGCGCGGCGGTCGCGACGGTCGTCGGCGCGATCGACGACTTCCGCGGTCTGAGGTGGTGGGAGAAGCTCGCCGGACAGGTACTCGCGGGTGCGATTCCGCCGATCTTCGGGATCTGGGTCGACCACTTCACCTTTCCGTTCGTCGGCGTCTACGACCTCCCCGTCTGGGTCGGCACTCCGCTGACGGTGCTGTGGATCGTCGCGGTGATGAACATGGTCAACTTCCTCGACGGGCTGGACGGGCTCGCCGCGGGCGTCTGCGGGATCGCGGGCTCCACCTTCGCGGTGATCGCCCTCTCGCTCGGCAAGCCGAACGCCGCCGCGTTCTCCGCGATCGTGCTCGGCGCGACGCTCGGCTTCCTGCGCCACAACTTCTTCCCGGCCCGGATCTTCATGGGCGACTCCGGAGCCCTGCTCCTCGGTTTCTCGCTCGCGACCGTCGCCGTCGAGGGATTGCTGAAGACCGCCGCAACCGTCGCGCTGTTCTTCCCGCTGCTCGTACTCGCGGTGCCGATTCTCGACACCGGCTTCGTGATTGCGCGGCGGCTGAAGTACCGGCAGCCGATCGCAGGCCGGGACATGGAGCATCTGCACCATCGCTTCGTGAACATCGGCTTCAGCCAGCCGCGGGCGGTGCTCTACATCTACGTCTGGGTGGCGACGCTGGCAGCAGCAGCGTTGGGCACGCGATTCATCCCGTTCCGGGAGAGCGGCCGGTGGCACGCCTGGCCGACGTTCGGCGCCGCCGCACTCGGGCTGCTCGCGGTCGGCGCGTCGGTCTACATGGTCTATCTGCTCGAGATCGTCAAGCTGGCGAATCCGAGGATCCGGCGCCGGCGGCGGGAAGCAGAGCAGCAGAGGCGGCAGACCGCATGAAGGGGGCCCATGGGGGGAACGGCCGGTTCCCCCCATGGGGCCCCTTCCCCAAACCCGCTCGCACCCCAGCGACCGCCGGGAGCCGCGCCCGCCATGTCGGTCGCGCGACGGGATCCTGCACGACCGGCTAGCGGCCGCTGGGTGCGCCTCGACCTCACAAGCTTGGCGCGAATGCCGCTGCTGAGCGACTTTCGCCTGTCACAAAGTCGCTTGATATGCTCGCCGCGCAGATGGAGCCTGCGCGCCAGACGTTCGAGCCTGCCGGCGCGGGCGCCCTGCTGATCACTGGAACCGTGGCCGGCATTGGGGCGGGTGCGCTGATCGGCTGGGCGGCCGGATCGACAGCCTATGGTCTCCTCGGCGGCGCCGCCGCCGGAGTGCCGCTCGGCGTCTATGCGGTCTACCGCCACTACCGGGGCGCGTTTTGAAGACGGAGCTCCTCGGAACGTCGCGGCCCGTGCCGGGTCGCTTGCTTCCGGCCGCAGCAGCAGGGCTCGTCGTCGTGCTCGCGCTTCCCGTGTTCCTCGTCGCCGGGTGGCCGGTGAAGGGATGGGCGCTCGGGGCGGTGCTGTGGGCGGGGCTCGCGGGGCTGTCCCTCGTGATCTCCCGCTTGCGCGCCAAGACGGCGGGGGTTGCGTCGTCGAGCCTCCAGGGCATCGAGCTGCTCGTGAAGGCGCTCGCAGTGCTCGCTGTCGTGCTCGCCGCGGCGCAGTCCGACGCCTCCGTGGCAGTCGCCGCGATCCTCGTCTACGGGCTCGCGTACACGCTCGAGCTCACGCTGTCGGTCGCCGCCTACTTCGGGGGCGGGCAGTGAAGCGCCTCGCTGTGCTCTTCTTCAGCCTGGCGCTCATCGCTCCGGCCGCCGCGTCCGCGAAGGGCGAGTTCCATCCCGAGGACGAGTTCGAGCTCCACGACTGGCTGCCGATCCACCTCGGCCCGCTGAACATGTCGATCAACAAGGCTGTCGCCTACCTGCTGCTGGGCGCGCTCGTGACGATCGTGCTCGGGATCATCCTGATGCGCGTTCGCCTGCGGGTGGCTCCCGACCGCCGGCAGACGATCGGCGAGTCGATCTACGAGGTGGCGCAGTCCCAGATCGCCGAGCAAGGCCTGCCCTCGAAGGCGATCGGCCGCTGGTTCCCGTACGTGGCGACGCTCGCGCTCTTCATCTGGATGCTCAACCTGCTCAGCTTCATCCCGCTTCCCCTCTCCGACGAGAAGTTCCACGTCGGCGGCGTCGCGCTTCCGACCTGGGGCATCTATGCGGCGACGAGCTCGCTCTCGGTGACGCTGACGCTCGCGCTGGTGACGTTCGTGTTCACCCACTTCGAGGGCATCCGCTGGAACGGCCCCGTCCGCTACTTCCGCAGCTGGATCCCCGAGGTACCGAAGGTGCTGCTGCCGCTGATCGTGCCGCTCGAGGTCCTGGGCCAGTTCATGCGGGTGATCTCGCTGTCGGTCAGGCTCTATGCGAACATGCTCGCCGGCCACATGCTGATCCTCACCTTCATCGGGCTGATCTTCGTGCTCGAGTCGGTGGCGCTGGCTGTGATCTCGGTACCCGCCGCCGCGGTCTTCTACCTCTTCGAGGTGGTCATCGTCGTCACCATCCAGGCCTTCATCTTCGCCGTCCTGTCCGCCATCTACATCGGCTCGGCCATCGAGCCCGAACACTAGGAGGGAAACCACCATGCTCAGCGTTCTCGCCGCAGCCGCGAACGTCGACGCCGGGAAGGCGATCGCGCTCGCGCTCGGCATCGGCCTCGGCTCGCTCGGAGCCGGAATCGGCATCGGCAACATCTTCGGCTCGATGATCCAGTCGGTCGCGCGCCAGCCCGAGCTCCGCGGTGAGCTTCAGGGCATCCAGTGGCTGGGCTTCGCGCTCACCGAGGCCGTGGTCTTCTACGGTCTCGTCGGCGGCCTGCTCGCCTACGTCCTGATCTGATGCTGGTCGCCTCCAGCGGGTTGATCAAGGTCGTTCCCGGCCTGATGATCTGGACGCTGATCGCGTTCGCGATCACGTTCTTCGTCCTGCGCCGGTACGCGTTCGGCCCGATCCAGAAGGTGATCGACGAGCGGCGGGAACGGATTCGCCAGTCGATCGAGGAGGCAGACCGGGCCCGGGACGAAGCCAGAAACCTGCTCGAGGAGCATCGGAAGCTGATCGGCAAAGCCAAGTCCGACGCAGAGGAGATCCTGGCGGAGGCACGGCGGATCGCCGACGCACAGCGCGACCGTGTCCGTGAGGAGACCGAGGCCGACCGTTCTCGGAGGCTCGAGGAGACCAAGCGCCAGATCGACGCGGAGACCCAGCGTGCGCTCGAGCAGATCCGCGCGGAGGTCGCCGAGCTCGCGCTCGTCGCGACCTCGAAGGTGACGGGGAAGATCCTCGATCGTGACGATCACCGCAAGCTGATCGAGGACGCGATCGGCGAGCTCGACTTCTCCGTGCTCGAGAGGGAGCAGGTATGAGCGTAGGCTCGACGGAGCTCATCAGGGAGCGGAGGTGCCGGCTTTGCCGGCGCCGGAGCGGGGCGTGAGCGTCGTCCACCGCACCTACGCGCGGTCGCTGTTCGCGGCCGCGAAGGACGAGGGCCGCGTCGGCCAGGCTCGCGACGACCTCGCCGGCTTCGTCGAGGCGACGAGGCTGGTGCCCGAGCTGCAGGAGATCCTCCGTAACCCGCAGCTCGACAAGCGTGCCAAGTCCGCCGCCGTCGACGTGGTCGCGGGCGACTCCGACCCGCTCGTCCGCAATCTCCTGCGCTTGCTCGTCGAGAAGGGCCGCGCCGGCGAGGTCGACGAGGTCGGCGTCGAGTTCGAGCGCCTGGCCGCGATCGAGGAGGGCCAGCTGTCGGTCGAGCTGACGACCGCCTTCGAGCTGACCGACGAGGAGGCGCGGACGATCGTCGCCCAGATCGAGAAGTCCTCCGGCCGGACGATCGAAGCGACGCGGTCCGTCGACCCTGCGCTGATCGGCGGGATCGTCCTTCAGGCCGGCTCGCGGCGTGTGGACGCGAGCCTGCGCGGCCGCCTCGAGCGCCTGAGCCGAAATCTAGCCACCCGAGCCTAGGAGCCCCTGAGTGAAGCTGAGACCAGAAGAGATCACCGCCATCCTCAAGGAGCGGATCCAGGAGTTCGAGGTCGAGACCGACCTCGCCGAGGTCGGCACCGTCCTCCAGGTCGGCGACGGCATCGCCCGCGTCTACGGGCTGGAGAGCGCCGCCTCGATGGAGATGCTCGAGTTCGAGCACGGCGTCACCGGCGTCGCCCTGAATCTCGAGGAGGACAACGTCGGCGCCGCGCTGTTCGGGAACTGGGAGGAGGTCAAGGAAGGCGAGCCGGTCCGCCGCACGGGTCGCGTCGCGAGCGTTCCGGTCGGCGACGACCTGGTCGGCCGGATCGTCGATCCGCTCGGCAACCCGCTGGACGGCGGCCCCCCGCTCAAGGGGGCCGAGACGCGGGCGCTCGAGTTCAAGGCGCCGGGAGTCGTCAGCCGCCAACCGGTGAAGGAGCCGCTCCAGACCGGGCTGAAGGCGATCGACTCGATGATCCCGATCGGCCGCGGCCAGCGCGAGCTGATCATCGGCGACCGGACGACCGGCAAGACCGCGATCCTCGTCGACACGATCCTCAATCAGCGCGGCCAGGACATGATCTGCATCTACGTCGCGATCGGCCAGAAGGCTTCCACGGTCGCGCAGGTCTACGAGCAGCTGAAGGAAGAGGGGGCGATGGAGTACACGATCATCGTCCACGCACCCGCCTCCGAGGCTGCGCCGATCAAGTGGATGGCGCCGTACGCGGGCTGCGCGATGGGCGAGTACTTCATGTTCGACGGGAAGCACGCGCTCTGCATGTACGACGACCTGTCGAAGCACGCGGACGCGTACCGGCAGATGTCGCTGCTGCTTCGCCGGCCGCCGGGCCGCGAGGCGTACCCCGGCGACGTCTTCTACCTGCACTCGCGGCTGCTCGAGCGCTCGTGCAAGCTCTCGGACGAGCTCGGTGGCGGGTCGCTGACGGCGCTGCCGGTGATCGAGACGCAGGCGGGCGACGTCTCCGCCTACATCCCGACGAACGTGATCTCGATCACGGACGGGCAGATCTTCCTCGAGAGCGACCTGTTCTACTCGGGCGTCCGCCCGGCGATCAACGTCGGCATCTCGGTATCGCGCGTGGGCGGGAACGCCCAGCTGAAAGCGATGCGTCAGGTCGCGGGCCGGCTCAAGCTCGACCTCGCCCAGTTCCGCGAGCTCGAGGCGTTCGCCCAGTTCGGCTCCGAGCTGGACGCGGCCACGCAACGAACGCTCGCCCGCGGAGAGCGGATGGTCGCGACGCTGAACCAGCCGCAGTACAGCCCCTGGCCGGTCGAGGAGCAGGTGGTGGCGATCTTCGCCGGCATCCACGGCTACCTCGACGAGGTTCCGACCGCGCAGGTCCCGCGTTTCCAGGACGAGCTGCGCGAGCACCTGCGGGCGGAGGCATCGATCCTGGCCGAGATCCGCGACCAGCGGGAGCTCTCGGACGAGCTGACCGAGAAGCTCCACGCGGAGGCGAAGCGCTTCGCGAGCATGTTCAACGTGCAGGAAGAGACCTCGATCGTCTAGTGGCCTCGGTCCAGGACCTGAAGCGGCGGATCCGCTCGATCCGCAACACGCGCAAGATCACGAAGGCGATGGAGCTCGTCGCCAGCGCCCGGCTGCGCCGCGCGCAGGCGCGGATCGAGGCAATGCGCCCGTACGCGGACCGGATGATGGAGCTGATGATCGGCACCGCCCGGGCCAGCTCCTCGGTGCGGGGCCTGCCGTTGCTCCAGAGGCGCGAGCAGGAGCAGACCGTCGGGATCCTGCCTCTGACCGGCGACCGCGGCCTGGCGGGGGCGTTCAACGCCCAGGTTCTCCGCCACGCGTTTGCGCTCAGCCGCCAGCTCGAGAACGAAGGCAAGCGCGTCCGCTGGCTCGTCTCGGGACGCAGGGGCGCGTCCACGCTCCGCTTTCGCGGGTACGAGATGCTGCAGGCCTGGACGGGGTTCAGCGACCGGCCCTCGTACCACGACGCCCAGGCGCTGGCCCACAAGGTTGCCGAGCTCTACGTGCAGGAGGAGGTCGACCGGCTCGTCCTGATCTACAACCACTTCGTCTCCCCGCTCGTCCAGCAGGTGGTCGAGCAGGACGTCCTCCCGATCCCGGAGGAGGTGCTCGGATCCGATGAGGAGGCGGAGCGGCACCAGGCCCTCCTGGGGGACTTCATCTACGAGCCGGAGCCGGAGCAGATCCTCGAACGCCTCCTGCCCGTCTACGTCGAGACAGAGCTGTACCGCGCACTGCTCGAGTCGGCCGCCTCGGAGCAGGGGGCGCGGATGACCGCGATGCGCAACGCCTCGAAGAACGCGGGCGAGCTGATCGACTCGCTGACGCTGGCCATGAACCGCGCGCGACAAGCAGAGATCACGCAGGAGATCCTCGAGGTCGTGGCCGGAGCCGACGCGCTCACCGCGTAGCGTCTCTCAGCCGCGGATCGATCGCGGCGAGAGTGATGTCCGACAGCATGTTCACGAGCACGATCGCCGTCGTCAGGACGACCGTGATCCCGAGCGTCAGCGGATAGTCGCGAGCCTCGGCGGCGGCGATGAAGTAGCGGCCGATCCCGGGGATCGCGAAGATCCACTCGACCACGAAGAGCCCGGCGACGAGGTGGCCGAGCAGCGGGCCGGCCATCGAGACGACCGGGATCAGCGCCGGGCGAAGCACGTGCACGTTGATCACACGACGGCGTCGCAGGCCCTTCCCCCGCGCGGCGAGAACGTGATCCGACCCGAGCACCTCGAGCATCTCGAACCGAAGCACGCGCGCGATGTGCGCGAGGGGGAGCAGAGCGAGTACGAACGATGGCAACAGCTTCGCGCGCCAACCGCTCCAGCCGAACGTCGGAACGACACCGAGCTTGATCGAGAACAGCCAGGCAAGGAGGGTCCCGAAGAAGAAGATCGGGACACCCATCGCCATCGCCGTCACTGCCGTCGCGAAGCGATCGAGCGGCGTGCTGTGCCAGAGTGCGGAGACCATCCCGAGCGGCACGCCGAGGACGAGCGCCCAGCCGAGCGCGAGCAGCACGAGCACCAAGGTGATCGGACCCTGCTCGCGTACGATCGAGTTGACCGACCGGTTGGTGTACGTGAACGTCGGCCCGAAGTCGAGCCGGGCCAGCGAGCCCAGGTAGTGGAAGTACTGCCCGTACCAGGGCTTGTCGATCCCGAGCCTCCGCTCCATGTTGCGCGTGATCGATTCCGGCTTCGCGTCGCCGTATTTCACCCACGCCTCGTTGGAAAGTCCCAGGGGCGGACCGTGCCGAAGCGGGCTGCTGCCGATCGCCCTGGTGACGCCGAAGAGGATCGTCACGCACACGAGGAGCACGGGGACCGCCCAGAGGATCCGCCTCAGCGCGAAGACGAGCAATCAGCGCCTCTCCGTACGGCCTGCGGCGGCGTGGCGGGCGCGCTCGGTGTGGCGACGAACCTTTGCCCGATTCCCGCAGACCGCCATCGTGCACCAGCGTCTCCGGCCGCGCGGGTCGAGAAAGAGCCATCCGCAGCCTCGACCCGGGCAGCGGCCGACGTGCCGGAGATCCGTCGACGTGAGCAGGTCTCCAGCGGTCCTGGCGAGCTCGTGGATCGGCTTCGCGAGGCCGGTCTCTTCGGGAATCACCCAGCGGCTGCCCGGCGGCGAGTGCGGGTCGAGCACTGCTGCAGCCGCCGCTTCGCGAGCTTCTTCCCCGACGACCCGCCAGGCGGTCTCCGCGTCGGGATCCGTGCAAGCCGAGTACAGCGCGCTGCGCAGGCCGCGTGCGCGCTCGAGCAGCCGAGTTGCCTCGCGAGGGTCGTGCTCGGCTTGCCTGCGCAAGCGCGTTGCCGCGGCCGGTTCCAGCAGCCCCGCATCCCGTGTCCAGACGGCGAGGTGCACGTAGGTCGTGAGGTACTCGCGCGGCTCGTGCAAGTCCCAACCGGCGAGCGTGTTGCAGAAGTCGAGCGCGCGATGGCCACCGACCGCGATCGGCAGGACGAGCCCGTCGACGAGGTGCTGATAGGCAGGGAGCCGGGGATCGTCACTAACCACTCACCAGCATATTAGGGGTTACATGACCGGCTCAGGCGCAGCGGGGAGTGCCGAGCTGCTTGGCGAGCGTGCTGACACGACCGAGCTTCGCCCGGCCGGCATTGACGGGGGCCTCGATCAGCGTGCGGTGGTTCCGCTTGGCAGCGTCGGCGCCCTGCGCGAGCTCCTCGAATGCGGCCGACTTGGTCGCGACCATCTCCTGGAAGCGATCGTCCAGTTCCTTGGGGGCATCGAGCTTGCGCAGGGACTTCACCTCCTGCCGCCCGTAGTCGACGACCTGCTTCAGGGACAGGCCCCAGCGTGCCCGGTCGCTGAACGAGACGCTGGCGGAGAGAGGGTTCACGCTCGGGAAGCGAACCGCGTTCTGCAGGACCTCGTACTGGTTGCAGATCGCGTTTGCCCTCGCCAGGAACTCCCGCTTCTCCTTCTTCGGATCTCCGCCACCGCAGCCGGCGAATGTGAGTGCGACGACGAGCAGCACCCCGGCGAGCAAGCTTCTCATCGCTTCTCCATTCGCACTCGAGGGCGATTCTAGGCGAGCCCCGTCCGTCGGCATCTGCTTGCATTGTGGCTCTCGTGACAAACCGAGTCCGTGCACGAGCGTCTATGTAGGTGCAGATCCAGCCCCGAGCGGGAGGCTCGCTTCAGCGCGCCCTCGCCGATCCCGGAGGAGGAAGTCGTGCCCGACGACAACGTGGCGATCGATGTCCCGACGCCCACGCAGGCCAAGGAATCGCTCGAGCGAGCGCTGTTCGAGATTCGCCGCGTGATTGCAGGCCAGGACGTGATGCTCGAGCGGGTGCTCGTCTGCCTGCTGACCGGCGGGCACCTCCTGATCGAGGGCGTGCCCGGGCTGGCGAAGACCCTGACGGTGAAGACGACCGCCGGCGTCCTCGGCGGCACGTTCAAGCGAATCCAGTTCACTCCGGACCTGGTTCCGTCCGACCTCGTCGGCACCCGCATCTTCCGGCCCGACCGGGGTGACTTCGAGATCGAGCTCGGGCCCGTCTTCTGCAACTTCCTGCTCGCCGACGAGATCAACCGCGCACCGGCGAAGGTCCAGTCCGCGCTGCTCGAGGTGATGCAGGAGCGCCACGTGACGATCGGCCACGAGACGCACCCCGTCCCGGATCCGTTCCTCGTGATGGCGACCCAGAACCCGATCGAGTCTGAAGGCACGTACCCGTTGCCCGAGGCGCAGATCGACCGCTTCATGCTGAAGATCGTCGTCGACTACCCCGAGCAGGAAGAGGAGCTGACTGTCGTCCACCGCCAGCTTGCCGCTGTGCCCGAGCTTGCCCGGCTGATCTCGATCGACGAGCTGCGCGCCCTTCAAAAAGCGGTCGACCAGATCTACATCGACCCAGCCCTTGTCACCTACGCAGTCAAGCTCGCGATCGCGACCCGGCGACCGGCGGAGGTCGACCTGCCGGAGGTTGCGGCGTACATCGCCTACGGCGCGAGCCCGCGAGGCCCGATCAGCCTCATCCGGGCGGCGCGCGCGCTCGCCCTCCTCCGCGGTCGGCCGTACGTTCTCGTCCAGGACGTGAACGAGCTGATCAAGGACGCGTTCCGGCACCGGCTGGTGCTCTCGTACGAGGCACTTGCCGAGGAGCGAACATCCGACGGGCTGCTGGAGGAGATCATCGCCGCCGTACCGGCGCCGCAGATCGACCTGGCGAAGGCGACCGCGGCGTGACGGTCGCTCGCCGTCGGCTCGCTCTCATGGGGGGAACGGCCGGTTCCCCCCATGGACCCCCCTCCCCGAACCCGTTCGCACCTCAGCGACGGTTGGGTGCCGCGTCCGCCATGTCGGTCGCGGCGACGGGCTTTCGGCGAAATGTTGAGGTTGGCCTATGAGCCTGGATCTCCTCCGGGTCTCCGAGCGCACCCCTGCTCGCCCGGGTCCGGGTGGCCTTTCGGAGCCGCTGCTGCAGGCGCTCGGGCTGACCGTCGCCAAGCGAGTGGAGGGCCTACTGGCGGGCGACTACCGGTCGAGGCTGCTCGGGCGCGGCGGCGAGCTCGCTCAGATCCGCCCGTACGTGCCAGGCATCGACGATGTGCGGCTGATCGATTGGAAGGCGACCGCGCGGACAGGCATCCCGCACGTTCGCGTCCAGCTGGCCGACCACGTGCTCGTGACCTGGGTGATCCTCGACACGTCGCCGTCGATGGACTTCGGCACCGCCAGGCGGCGCAAGGTCGACGTCGCGGAAGGCGTCGCGCTCGCGCTCGGCTACGCGGCGACGCGCCGGGCGAACAGGCTCGGCACAGTCGTCTTCGGCAGCGAAGGCATCACCGTGCGTCCGCCTCGTCCCGGCCACGCGGGGTTGATCGGTCTGCTGCTCGGCCTGCGAGGCGAGGGGATCGCGTCCCCCGGCTCAGCAACCCTGGCCGACGCGATGCGTCGGACCGCAAGGCTTGCGCGTCAGCGATCGCTTGTCGTCCTCGCCACCGACTTCCGCGGCCCGCGTGACTGGCGCCGACCGCTGTTCGAGCTCGCAGGTCGGCACGACGTGATCGCGGCGGAGATCCGCGATCCTCGCGAGCAGGAGTTGCCCGACATGGGCGAGGTGCGCTTCGTCGATCCGGAGACCAGCCAGCAGGTGAGAGTGGACACGTCGAACGTAGCCCTGCGCCGCCGCTTTGCCGTCGCAGCGGCGAAGGAGAGGCGCGAGATCGCGAGCGTGCTGGCCGCCGCGCGGGTGCGGCACGTGGTTCTCGACACCGAGCAGGACTGGCTGCGCAGGCTCACGGCCTTTCTGCGGGCGATGCCCGTGGGACGATGACGTTCGCGTCGCCGCTCGCGCTCGTAGCGCTTGCCGCGGTCCCCCTCGGCGCCGTCGCGTACGGCCTCTTCCGTCGGGGGCGGCCACGCTTCGCGGAGCGGTTCGCCACGCCGGCAATGCTCTCGAACGTGATCGACCGCGAGCCCGGCTGGAGGCGGCACGTGCCGGTCGCGATCCTGCTCGTCGGCCTGGCGGCGCTGATCGTCGGGGTCGCCCGGCCGCGGGCGATGGTGTCGGCCAAACGCGAGAACGCGACGGTCGTGCTGGCCCTCGACTCGTCTCGCTCGATGGCGGCGGTCGACGTCAGGCCGAGCCGGATTGCGGCGGTGAAGTCGGCGGCGCTTCGGTTCCTCGAGCAGCTGCCGGAGAAGTACCGCGTCGGCGTCGTTTCGTTCTCGTCGAGCGCCGAGGTGGCGGCTCCGGCCACGCGCGACCGGCGGCTCGTCACGCAGGCGGTGTCTCAGCTCTTCCCGGGCGGCGCCACAGCACTCGGGGACGGAATCGTCCAGGCGCTGAATGTCGGGCGGGCGGTGCCGAAAGAGCAAGGCTCTCAGGGACAATCCCGCGAGGTTCCCCCGGTCTCCGTTCTCCTCTTCTCGGACGGGATTCAGGAGGGCGGTGACGTCTCCGCGGGAACCGCTGTCAGGCGGGCGCGGGCGCTGCACATTCCGATCTCTGCGGTGATGGTCGGCACCGCGTACGGCTTCATCCGGATCCCGCGGGTCGGCGGCTTCAACCAGTTCATCCGCGTTCCTGCCGACCCGTCGGAGCTGCGCGGGATCGCAAAGGCGACGAACGGTCGCTTCTACGTCGGCCCCCGCACGACTGACTACACGGAGGTCTACAAGGAGCTCGGCTCCCGGATCGGGACGACCCGGAAGCGTGAGGAGATCAGCTTCGTATTTGCCGGCGCGGGAGCTTGCCTCCTCCTTCTCGGCGGGTCGCTCTCGGCCGTCTGGCTGAGGAGGCTGCCGTGAGACACGCAGTGCTCGCGGCGGCGGTGGCGGCGGTCCTCGCGGCGCCCTCGTCGGCGTCGGCTCGCCCGATGCAGATTGGCCCGCCGCCGGTCTGCGAGGGATTGACCATCTGCGTGCCCATTGCCGGGCCATGGGTCGTCGTGCCCGGCCCAGCTCGCGCCGGGCGCTCAGGTACCGCCGTCTGGCAGCTGAGCTGTCCGGACGGCGTCGTCGGTGGGCTCTACGTGCGGGCGTCGAAGCCGTGGATCGACGTCTCCTTCCCTGGACGGATCGGCAGTCCCGTGAACCCAGGTGTGACCACGGGCCAGAGTGCCGTCTTCAACGCTCTCTCGGTGGGTCCGCCCGCGCGTCCGGCGAGCTTCATCCCCTTCGTCGGCTGCATCCCCTCGCAGGGCGGACCGCGGCAGCCAAGCGGCGTGTCGGGTCCGGCGCGATCTGCGGCGGGTGAACCGATCGTGCGCCGAATGCGTGTCCTCGACGTTCGAGCAGGCCGTCCGGCGCGGGCCGGCTTCGCCTGCGGCGCTGGTGAGCATCCCATTTCGATCGAGACGCCGATCGGCATCTACAGCGCAGTCGCACCGACCGCAGCACAGCTGCGCTCCGTCCACGTCACGCGCACGGTCAGCGACGGGCGCGTCTTCGTGCGCGCCGTCAGGCGTGGGCTCCGAACCGACATCGCGGCTCAGGTGCAGATCCATCTGCTCTGCGCGCGGACGGTCGCCGGATGAGGTTCGAGTGGCCAATCGCGCTGTTGGCGCTTGCGCTCGTTCCGGCGGCCGCCGTCGGATACGTGCTCCTCGAGCGCAGGCGGGCGCAGTTCGCTCTGCGGTTCCCGAACGTCGAGGTCCTGACCGCGGTCGCGCCGCCGCCGGCCCCGGCCTGGCGGCGGTTTCTGCCGCTTGCGATGTTCCTGCTCGCCGTGGCGGTGTCGCTTGCTGCGCTCGCGCGCCCCCAGGTCGCCCAGTCGGTTCAACGCGAGCAGGCGACGATCGTGCTCGTTGTCGACACGTCGGGGTCGATGGTCGCGAACGACGTCCAGCCGACCCGGTTGGGAGCGGCCAGGGAGGCGGTGCGCAGGTTTGTGGGCAAGTTGCCCGGCCGATTCCGGATTGGCATCGTCGCGTTCTCCACCGAGCCGCGTGTGTCGATTCCCATCACCGACGACCACGACCTCGCTGCGCAGGCGTTGGACCACGTACCGGCGTTCGGCGGGACCGCGATCGGTGACGCGCTCGCGCGGGCGGTCGAGCTCATCCGTCCGGGGTCGGTCGGGCGCGGAGCAACTGCCGCCTCCTCGTTGCGTGCGACCGGCCTCCCGCCCTCGGCGATCGTCCTCCTCTCCGACGGCGCACAGAATCGCGGCCAGCTGCCCGCGTTGGAGGGCGCCCGGCTCGCGAAGAAGCTGAAGATTCCGGTGTACGCCGTCGCTCTCGGCACTGCTGGAGGCACGATTCGCATCTCCGACGCCGGCGCCACGCAGGTGCTGTCCGTCCCCCCTGATCCGGCGATCTTGAAGCAGATCGCCCTGGAGACCGGCGGCACGTTCTACACGGCCGCCAGCGGCGCGCGCCTGAACGCCGTGTACGAGGGGCTCGCCTCGCGCCTGACCGTCAGGCGCACATACCGCGAGGCGACCTCGTACCTGCTCGGGGGCGCGTCGCTTCTGCTGGTTGCGGCCGGCGTGCTCTCGGCGCTCTGGCTACCGCGCCTCCCTTAGGACGCTCGCTCCGTCCCTGGGGGAACGGCCGGTTCCCCCACGGCCCCCCTCCTTAACAGCTCGCACCCTCGAGGCCTCTCTCTGCCGGCCCGACAGGTCGTCGCGTCCGCGACGGAGTAAGCCGAGTCTTGGATGACCGGTCGTCTCCGCGCCGAGACGCGACCGCGTTCTCGCCGGAGCGGCAATGAGCGGCCTCGACGGTGCGGCTGTCTAGGGAGGGGGGTCCATGGGGGGAACCGGCGGTTCCCCCCTGAAAGCGAGCGAAGCGAGCGTCTTAGAGGTGGATCTTCTCGACGACCGAGCTGTCCTCGAGCTGCGGCGTGACGCAGCCGCCCATGGCGTACAGGGTCCCGTCGATGGCGAAGATCGAGAGTGCGTGGCGGGGCACCTCGAGGCTCGGGCCCCGGCTCCAGCGGTGGGATCGGGAGTCGTAGATCAGGTAGACGGACTCGAGGACGACGTAGATGCGGTCGCCGGCGACGGTCGCTCCGGCCGTCTCCATCGGCGCCGGCATCCGCGGGCCGGTACGCCAACGGTTGCGCTGGGCGTTGTAGATCCAGACCCGGTGGGTCGCGATCCCCGCGCGATCCTGCCCTCCGATCACCCAGATCTCACCGTGGAAGACGACCGCAGCCAGGGCGTGCAGGGCCTCCGGGAGCGGGGTTGCCGTCGTCCAGCGGTTCGCGGCCGGGCTGTAGACGAAGACGGTTCGCGTTGCGTGCACCGGGTCGAGGCCGCCGAGCGCGTACAGCTTCCCGCCCAGGGCGATCGCGGCGAGATTCGTCCGCGGAGCGGGGAGGGGGGCTTTCTTGCTCCAGCGCCGGGCGGCGACGTCGTAGACGTAGACCTGCCGACCACTCGCGCCGTCCTTCGAAGTGCCGTTGCCGCCGACGACGTACATCCGCCCGCCGAGCGCGGCGCCGGCCGCGGCGCTGAACGTGTCCGGCACGAAAGGCAACGACTCCCAGGTGTCGGAGGCGGGGTCGAATCGCTCGAAGATGTTCAGCGGCCGGCCCGAGTTGCCGACCATGCCGGCCGCGACGTAGATCTTGTCGCCGATCTGCGTCGACGCCGTGTAGCTGCGACGGTGCGGCATGTGCGGCGCGAACGACCAGCCGGTCGCGGTCGTGCTGCCCCTGGCGGTCGTGCCCACGACCCCGGCGGCGGCTCCGCCGGCGAGCAACAGCGCCAACCCGAGCCCGACTGCAATGTTGCGCCGGCGGCGACGGTCAGATCGGCTCAGCGAGAGCACTCCTGAGCTTGCGCCGCTCCTCGCGCCGGATACGCATCTTGCGCGGATCCGGGACCGGCACGGCAGCGAGGAGGGCCCTCGTATACGGGTCCTTGGGGTTGGTGTAGACCTCCTCCGCCTTGCCCGCCTCGACGATCTGCCCCCGGTTCATGACCGCGATCCGGTCGGCCATCGTCCTCACGACTGCGAGATCGTGAGCGATGAAGAGATACGCGAGGTTGAACTCCTGCTGGAGGTCCTTCAGCAGGTTGAGGATCTGCGCCTGGATCGAGACGTCGAGCGCCGAGACGGGCTCGTCGCAGACGATCAGCCTCGGGTTGAGCGCGAGTGCCCGCGCGACCCCGATGCGCTGCCGCTGTCCGCCCGAGAACTCGTGCGGGTAGCGGTTGATGAAGTCTGGATTGAAGCCGACGACCTCTAGCAGTCGCTCCGCGCTTCGCCGCCGCGAACGACGGTCGCCGATGCCGTGGATGACGAGCGCCTCGGCGACGATGTCGCCGACGGTCATCCGCGGGTTGAGGGATGCATACGGGTCCTGGAAGACGATCTGCATCTCCCGGCGCACCTCGCGCAGGTCTCGCCGGTGCAACGTCGTCAGCTCCCTGCCGAGGAACCGGACCGATCCGTCGGTCGGCTTCATGAGCTGGAGGATCGAGTAGCCGGTCGTCGACTTGCCCGATCCGGACTCACCGACCAGGCCGAGCGTCTCCCCGGGGTAGATCTCGAAGGAGACGTCGTCGACAGCCTTGACCTGGTCGACCGTCCGGTCGAAGAGCAGCCCCTGCTTCACCGGGAAGTACTTCTTCAGGTGCTCGACGACGAGCAGCGGCTCCTCGCCTGTCCTGCCGCCCCGCGCGCCGTTGCCGATTGCCTCGCTCACCTCACGCCCCCACCGGTTGGTACATCCGTTCCGACGCAGGGTGTGCCGACCGGACCCAGTGCCCCGAGCGGATCTCTCGCAGCTCGGGGGGGACGACCGAGCAGTCGTCCTGGCCGGCGTACGGGCAGCGGGGTGCGAACCGGCAGGCCGGCGGCGGCGCGATCAGGTCTGGCGGACGGCCCGGAATCGCATTGAGCCGGCCGTGCCGCACGTCCTCGCCCTCGAGCTGAGGGAGCGCAGCGAGCAGCGCCTCCGTGTACGGATGCTCAGGCGAATCGAAGAGGTTCAGGGTGCTTGCGTGCTCGACGACCTGGCCCGCGTACATGACGATGATGTCGTCGGCGGTCTCGGCGACGACACCCATGTCGTGCGTGATGATGATCATCGCCATGCCGTACTGAAGGCGTAGCTCCTCGAGCAGGTCGAGGATGCCCGCCTGGACGGTGACGTCCAGTGCCGTCGTCGGCTCGTCGGCGATCAGCAGCTTCGGATTGCATGAGATCGCGATCGCGATCATCACGCGCTGGCGCATGCCGCCGGAGTAGCGATGCGGGTAGTCGTCCAAGCGTGCGGCGGCGTTCGGAATGTGAACCACTTCGAGCAGCTCGATCGCTCGTGTGCGGGCTTCCTCGCGCGTCATCGCAAGGTGCCGGCGGAGCGTTTCCGTGATCTGCGTTCCGATCGTCAGCGTCGGGTTGAGCGAGGTCATCGGATCCTGGAAGATCATCCCGATCTCGTGGCCGCGGATGTTCTCGAGCTCGCGGTTCTTACGCTTGACCAGATCCCGTCCGTCGAACTTCGCCGAACCGGTGACGATTCGTCCCGCCGGCGGGAGCAGCCCCATGATCGAGAGCGCGGTCACCGACTTCCCGCAGCCCGACTCGCCGACGATGCCCAGCGTCTTGCTCGTCTCGAGCGAGAAGGACACGCCGTCGACCGCGTGAACCTCGCCCTCGCGCGTCTCGAAATAGGTGCGAAGGTCGTCGACCTCGAGGAGTGCCACTACGTCTCCGTCGACCGCGGGTCGAGTGCGTCGCGGAGGCCGTCGGCGACGAAGAAGGCGCTCAGGATCAGCCAGGCGATCGCCAGGCTGGGGGCGGCGATGATGAAGGGGTGCGTCTCGTACGAGACGTATCCGTCCTGGGCAAGCGAGCCCCACGATGCCTTCGGCGGGTTGATCCCGAGTCCGATGAAGGAGAGGAACGCCTCGCCGAGGACGACACCGGGCAGCTCGAGGAAGACGAACACAATGATCACGCCGAGGGTGTTCGGCAGGAGGTGCCTGAACAGGACGCGGTACCAGCGGGCGCCGAGGGCATGCGCCGCCCGCACGTAGTCGTTCTGTTTGAGCGTGATGATCTGCCCGCGCATCACTCGTGCCGTCGTGAACCACGAGGCGACGGTCAGCGCGACGACCATCGTCCAGAAGTTGACGATTCCGAAGATCGCCAGCGTGAGGATCGCGAAGGGGAGGTAGGGCAGGCCGTAGAGTGCGTCGAGGAAGCGCATCATCGCGTTGTCGACCCAGCCGCCGGCGAAGCCGGAGATCGCGCCGTACATGATCCCGACGCCCATGATCGCGAGCGTGGCTGCGAATCCGATCTCGACCGAGACGCGCCCGCCCAGCGCGACGCGGACGAGCAGGTCGCGGCCGAACTGATCGGCTCCGAACGGGTGGGCCCAGCTGAGCGGGGCGTACTGCCTCGTGAAGTCGACCGCGTACGGGTCCTCGGAGCTGATCCACGGCGTGATCCAGACGAAGCCGAGCATGACGAGGAAGGCGATCGCGGCGACCACTGCGGCCCGGTTTCTCGTGAACCGGTGAACCGCGTCGCGCCAGAGCGACGCACGCTGAAGGGCGGCGCCCGCTTCGCGGCCACGTGTCTCCGCAGTGCGGGTCAGCGTCGCCTCGAACTCCTGCCGGCGGTCGGTGATCATGCTCGCGCGTCCCTGGTGCGCGGGTCGAGGTAGCCGTAGAGGATGTCGACGACCATGTTGGCGACGATGATGATCGCGGAGAGCATGACCGTGATCCCTAACGTCACGGAATAGTCACGCCCGGTTACCGAGATCACGAAGTACCGGCCGATGCCGGGAATGCCGAAGATCGACTCGACGATGAAGGAGCCGGTGATCAGGAAGCCGAGCAGCGGAGCGGCGGCGGTGATCGCCGGGATGAGCGAGTTGCGGAGCACGTGCAGGCCCACCACCCGCCGCCAGCGCAGACCCTTCGCCTTCGCGGTACGGATGTAGTCCTGCTGCAGGGTCTCCAGCATCGAGCCTCGCACGATTCGCGCGAAGACGGTCATCGGTGCGTGGCCGAGGGCAATCGCCGGCAAGATCCAGGCATTCCAGCTCTCGACGCCGTTCGTCGGTAAGCCGGTCCAGCCCCTCCATTTCACGGCGAAGAAGTAGATGAGCATGGTCGAGACGAGGAAGTTCGGCAAGGCGTAGCCGGTGTTGACGAAGGCCATCGTCGCGTAGTCGGTGAACGAGTTCTGCTTGAGCGCCGAGATGACGCCCAGCGGGATCCCGAGCACGATCGCCCAGAGCATCGCCAACCCTCCAAGCTTCATCGACACCGGGAAGTGCTCCTTGATCACGTCGTTCACGGTCTGATTCCGCTGGACGAGCGACGGGCCGAGGTCGAACGTGGCGACGCCCTTCACGTAGTACGCGTACTGGATGTACCAGGGCTGGTCGAGGTGGTACTTCCGCTCGAGGTTCCGCTGAATCGACGCGGGAACCGCCCGCTCGGTCGTGCGGAACGGGTTGCCCTTGATCTGCCGCATCATCAGGAACGTCATCAGGACGACCAGCAGGATCACCGGGATCGTCCACATTGCCCGCCTGACGATGAACTTGAGCATTGATGTCCAGTTGTTGTCGGGGTCTTTCCAGGCCGATTAGCGGTAGGCAGGGCGCTCGAGGCGCCCTGCCTGCCCGCTGCACGAGGTGAGGGTTACGAGACCGACACCTTCGACAGGTCGTAGATGCCCTGCGGGGCAATCAGGAACCCGTGGACGTTCTTCTTCACCAAGGAGGTGAACGTGTACCAGTAGATCGGCATGATCGGCAGGTCGCCGGTCGGGCCGGTGAGGATGTTCTCAGCCTGCTGGTACAGCGCGACGCGCTTGTCGAAGTTCGGCGTCTTCACTGCCTGGTCGACCAGGCTGTCGAACTTCTTGTTGCACCAGTTGGTGTTGTTGTTGCCGGAGTCGCACGTCCAGAGCGAGAGCCCGTTGTAGGCGTCCGGGTAGTCGTAGATCCACCCGAGGCGGTAGACGTCGACGTCCGAGTTCGGCGGAGGCCCGAGGAACTCGAGGTACTGCTTCCACTCCTGGACCTTGATCGAGACGTTCAGGCCGAGATCCTTCTGCCAGAACGCCTGGATCGCCGTGGCGATGTTGATGTGCCCGGGCGAGTTGTTGATGTACAGCTTGATGTCCTTCTTCGGGCTCGCCACCTTGGCCATGAACGCCTTCGCCTGGTCCGTCTTGTGGACCGACGGCATGAAGCTGTTCTTGTCGATCGTCGGGCCGCCTGCGATCCCCCGCGGGGTGAAGCCCTTGGCGGGCACCTGGCCTGCGCGGGTGATGTACTTGATGATCGCCTTGCGGTCGATCGAGAACGCCATCGCCCGGCGCTGGTTCACGTCGGCGATGTTCTTGACGTTGAACCCGTAGTAGTAGGTGCCCAGAGCTGGCCAGACGTTCCAGTACGGCGTCTTCTGGTACTTCGGGATCAGCTCCGGCGGCGGACCGGTGTCGGTGGCATCGACGTTGCCGGCGTCGAACGCGTTCGCCGTCGTCGTGCCGTTCGTGATGATCGGCATCTCGACCCGGTTCAGCTTGATGCTCGCCGCGTTGCGCCACTTCGTGTTCTTGACCAGCGTGAGCGACGCGTCGTGCTTCCAGGAGGCGAGCTTGAACGGACCGTCGGTGACGATGTTGCTGGCCTCGGTGTACTTGGCGCCGTACTTGTCCACCGCCGGCTTGTAGGTCGGCAGGAACGAGTGGTGCGACAGCTGCTGGATGAACCAGGGCTGCGGCGAGGTCAGCGTGACCTGCAGCTGGTACTTCCCGATCGCCTTGATCCCGACCGCTGCCTTGAGCGCGTTGCAGTTCGCCTTGGCCGGGTCGCAGCCGTTGTAGGCCTCGGCGCCCTTGATGCCGAAGAACTGGTACGCGTAGTCGGCGCCGAGCTCCGGTGAGATCGTCCGCAGCCAGCCGTACACGTAGTCCTGCGCGACGACGGGCTGACCGTTCGTCCACCGCACGTCCTTGCGGAGGTTGAGCGTGACCGTGGAGCCCTTGACCGTCCAGCTCGACGCGGCGGAAGGCTCAGCCTTGAGCGCCGGTCCCGGTCCGAGCTTGATCAGCGGGTCGTAGATGTTCAGCAGGATGCTGCCCGACGTCGTGTCGGTCGCAAGGCCCGGGTCGAGCGACGGCGGCTCAGCGCCGGTCGCAAGCCGGAACACCCCTGCCTTGTGCGCGGTGCCGAACTTGCCGGTCGCGGCGGCTGAAGAGCCAACCACGATGGCTGCAAGCAGCCCCACAAGCCCGGCCCACATAATCGAGCGTTTTCGCATTCGTCCTCTTCCTCTCTCCTTCGTTTTGTGATTCTCGTCCTTCTGGAGCGCCGTACGGAATTCACGAACGGTCCGGCGCCGAGGAAGGCCGATCGTAACCGATCTGCGTGGGAATTACGCTGCCGCATTCCTGCCGGGCAGCTACCTCGACGTGTTGCCCCTCGTTCTCGTCCAGGCCTCTACCTCCTCAGCTGTTTGGGGTAACGGTTTGGGGGGAAATCGTCCCGGTCGCTCGACGACCGGAGCTCCGGGGCCCGGGAGCGACCACCTTGCCGAACGTCACCTTCTCGGCGGCCGCCAGACCAGGCGCGATCGCCCGTGCTCCACGCCGGCCGGCGTTGTCGAGCTCCTGGAGCTGGCGCTCCTTGAGCCCGATCACCGCCGGATCGAAGCGCACCGCGGCGCTCGGGGCCTTCCGGTCCGAGAGCTCCAGGCTGACCAGTCCGCTCAGCCCGAAGACCGCTGCGATCGCGGCCGCGGAGACGGCGCGCAGACCCAGCATTCGCACCGCGCGCCGGCGCGGGAACTCGAACTCGAGCGAGCTTTCTTCCAGCGGGGCGGCCCGGAGCGCTTCGGTGAATGCGGTCACGCCTCCTGCGAATGCGCGGCATTCCCCGCATTGGGCGAGATGGGTGTCCAAGAGCAGCAACTCGAAATCGGACAGCTGCGCGTCCAGGCGCAGCGAGAGCCACTCGCAGGCGCGCACGCATTCATCCGCCGGGATCGGGCGCATCCACATCCTGAATGCTTAGACGTCGGGACGACCGCTCTGGTTAGCACTCGGCCTGGGCGGCGCGATAGACTCGCCGGGCGTTTGGGCCTCGCGCCTGCTCGAGGCTCGTATCAGTGCAACCCCCTCTTCAGGAGTCTGATGGCTAACCAGAACGTGGGCAAGGTGGTCGAGGTCAAAGGCGTCGTCATCGACGCGGTCTTCACGGGCTCGTTGCCCGCGATCAACAACGCTCTTCGGATCAGCGTGCCGGGTGATGAGGGGGCGTCTGCGATCGACCTGATCGCCGAGGTTCAGCAGCACCTGGGTGACGACCGCGTCCGCGCGGTCGCCATGGATTCCACCGACGGACTGCCCCGCGGGGTCGACGTCGTCGACACGGGGGGGCCGATCAGCGTTCCGGTCGGCAAGGTGACGCTCGGGCGCCTGTGGAACGTGCTC
Organism: uncultured Actinomycetes bacterium; assembly: GCA_963719325.1. Lineage (GTDB taxonomy): Bacteria > Actinomycetota > Thermoleophilia > Gaiellales > Gaiellaceae > DATBLE01. Next base: position 44,915 of record CAVRBW010000018.1, on the reverse strand, counting down.
GGCGACCCGGTCGACCAGAAGGATCCGGCCGAGGGCGAGCGCTGGCCGATCCACCGCGACCCGCCCGCGTTCCGAGACCTGTCGCCCAAGGCGGAGATCTTCGAGACCGGGATCAAGGTCATCGACCTGATTGCGCCCTTCGTGCGCGGCGGCAAGATCGGCCTCTTCGGCGGCGCCGGGCTCGGCAAGACGGTGCTGATCCAGGAGCTGATCCACAATGTCGCCGAGCAGCACGGCGGCGTCTCGGTGTTTGCCGGGGTCGGCGAGCGCACCCGAGAAGGCAACGACCTCTGGCTCGAGATGACCGAGTCCGGCGTCATCGACCGCGTCGCCCTGGTCTACGGACAGATGAACGAGCCGCCGGGCGCGCGACTGCGCGTCGGCCTCTCGGGCCTGACCATGGCGGAATACTTCCGCGACGAGGGCCAGGACGTCCTCTTCTTCATCGACAACATCTTTCGCTTCGTCCAGGCGGGCTCCGAGGTGTCGGCGCTGCTCGGGCGGATGCCGAGCGCGGTCGGGTACCAGCCGACGCTGGCGACGGAGATGGGCCAGCTGCAGGAGCGGATCACCTCGACCCGGGTCGGGTCGGTCACGTCCGTGCAGGCGATCTACGTTCCCGCCGACGACCTCACCGACCCCGCGCCGGCGAACACGTTCGCCCATCTGGATGCGTTCATCGTCCTGTCCCGGGCGATCTCCGAGAAGGGGATCTATCCCGCGATCGACCCGCTCGACTCGAACTCGCGCGCGCTCCAGCCGGGCGTCGTCGGACAGGAGCACTACGAGACGGCGACGCGCGTGCAAGAGGTGCTGCAGCGCTACAAGGACCTCCAGGACATCATCGCGATCCTCGGCATGGACGAGCTCTCGGACGAGGACAAGCTGGTCGTGCAGCGCGCGCGCAAGATCGAGCGCTTCTTCTCGCAGCCGATGTTCGTCGCCGAGGCGTTCACCGGGCGGCCCGGCTCGTACGTCAAGCTCGAGGACACCGTCAAGGGGTTCGCGGAGATCCTCGACGGCAGGCACGACGACCTGTCCGAGCAGGCGTTCTACATGGTCGGGACGATCGAGGAAGCCGTTCAGAGCGGGCGCGAGGCCGAGCCCGCCGCCGCCTAGCGGTAGGACCGTGGCCGAGGGAGTCAGCACCTTCGAGGTCTCGCTGGTTACGCCGGAGGGCTCGGCGTTCGAGGGCGAAGCGGAGATGCTGATCGTTCCGGGTGCGGACGGCGAGATCGGCATCCTCGCGCGTCACGCCCCGCTGGTGGCGATGCTCAAGGCGGGTTCGACGCGCGTGCATGTTCGACGAGGGCAGGACGTCCGCGAGTTTGCGACCGGCCCGGGATTCTTCAAGGTCGAGCAGGACCGGGCGCTCGCGCTCGTCGACGACGCCGTCGACGTGGACGACATCGACGCCACTCGTGCGCAGGAGCAGCTCGCAGCGGCACAGGCCGAGCTCGCTCGGGTCGAAGCCGGTGAGTCGGAAGCCGACCGCTGGCAGCTCGAGCAGCGGGTCAGGCACGCGGAGAACCAGATCGCGGTCACGAGCGGCGGAGAGGCCGGCTTCCGCCCCCGCACCGCCGCCGGCCCAGAACACCTCTGAGCGTCTTCTCTGAAGGCTATGGTCGGCGGCCGGAGCGGGCCCACGCTGGTCGCGCGTCGGCGGGCCTTGCCCGTCGACGCTGCGGTGAGTTTGCCCGGAGGGAGGCCCGCTACCGTTAGGGAATGACGGTGAAGAAGGAGGGGGCCCGCGGGGGAACCATGGGTTCCACCGCGTTGGAACAGCTGAGGAAACTTCTGGACGAGCGGATCGTGCTGCTCGACGGGTCGTGGGGCGTGCTGATCCAGCGCGACGTCCGCGGTGAGGACGCGTACCGTGCCGAGCGCTTCCGCGACCACGCGAGGGACGTCGCCGGCGATCCCGACCTGCTCAACCTGACCCAGCCCGAGGTCGTCCTCGACATCCACCGTCGGTACTTCGCTGCCGGGGCGGACATCGCGACCACGAACACCTTCACCGCGACCCGCATCGGCCAGGCCGACTACGCGCTCGAGGAGTACGCGGCCGAGATGAGCCGGGAGGGAGCACGGCTTGCCCGGCGGGCGGCCGACGAGGCTGGCGGCTTCGTCGCCGGCTCTGTCGGGCCGCTCAACGTCTCCCTGTCCGTCTCGCCGAAAGTCGAGGACGCCGGCTTCCGCTCGGCCACGTTCGATCAGGTGCGCGACGCCTACGCGGAGCAGATCACCGCACTCGCCGAGGGCGGCGTCGACGTCCTGCTCGTCGAAACCGTCTTCGACACGCTGAACGCGAAGGCGGCGATCGCCGCAGCGCTCGACGTCGCACCGGACCTGCCGCGGTGGATCTCCTTCACCGCGATCGACATCAGCGGGCGGAACCTGTCAGGGCAGACGGTGGAGGCATTTTGGACGTCCATCGAGCACGCCGAGCCGCTGATCGTCGGCGTCAACTGCTCGCTCGGCGCGGCGCAGATGCGCCCGTACGTCGAGTCCCTGGCCCGACTCGCGACGACCTACGTCTCTTGCCATCCGAATGCGGGCCTGCCGAACGCCTTCGGGGAGCACGACGAGCTGCCGGCCGATACGAGCCGCTATCTCGCCGAGTTCGCCCAGTCCGGCCTCGTCAACGTCGTCGGCGGCTGCTGCGGCACGACGCCGGCGCACGTCGAGGCGATCGCCGCGCTCGTTCATGGTCACACTCCGAGGGCGATTCCGAAGGTGGAACGCCGGCCGCGGTTCAGCGGCCTCGAGCCGTTCGAGATCGGCCCGGACACAGGCTTTGCGATGATCGGCGAACGGACGAACGTGACGGGGTCGGCTCGGTTTCGCCGGCTGGTCGAAGCCGGCGACTACACCGGCGCGGTCGCCGTCGCGCTCGATCAGGTTCGAGGCGGCGCAAACGTGCTCGACGTGAACATGGACGCCGACCTGCTCGAGTCCGAGGAGGCGATGACGAGCTTCCTGAACGTGGTCGCGACCGACCCGGAGATCGCCCGACTGCCGATCATGGTCGACAGCTCGCGCTTCTCGGTCCTGGAGGCCGGGCTGAAGTGCCTGCAGGGAAAGGGGATCGCCAACTCGATCAGCCTCAAGGAGGGAGAGCAGCAATTCCTGGAGCAGGCGCGCGCGATCCGGCGGCTCGGGGCTGCGGCTCTCGTGATGGCGTTCGACGAGCAGGGCCAGGCGGACACCACCGAGCGCAAGGTGGAGATCTGCGAACGGGCCTACCGGTTGCTCGTCGAGCAGGCGGGCTTCGCTCCCGAGGACATCATCTTCGATCCGAACGTGCTCGCGGTTGCGACCGGGATCGAAGAGCACTCGAGCTATGCCAAGGCCTTCATCGACGCCCTGCCCCGGATCAAGAAGCGTTGCCCCGGCGTCCGCACCTCGGGGGGGATCTCCAACCTCTCGTTCTCGTTCCGTGGTAACGACGTCGTCCGGGAGGCGATGCACTCGTCGTTCCTGTACCACGCGATCAAGGCAGGCCTCGACTTCGGAATCGTGAACGCAGGCCAGCTCGCCGTGTACGAGGACATCGAGCCCGAGCTGCTGGAGCGGGTCGAGGACGTGCTCTTCGACCGTCGCCCGGACGCAACCGAACGACTTGTCGAGCACGCAGGCAAGGTGTCCGGCGAGGGCACCAGACGCGAGGTCGACCTCGCGTGGCGCGAGGCACCCGTGCGGGAGCGCCTCTCGTATGCGCTGGTGCACGGGATCGTCGAGCACATCGAGGACGACGTCGAAGAGGCGCGGCAGGGGTACTCTCGCCCTCTCGACGTGATCGAGGGGCCGCTGATGGACGGGATGAAGGTTGTCGGCGACCTCTTCGGCTCCGGGCGGATGTTCCTTCCGCAGGTGGTGAAGAGCGCCCGGGCGATGAAGCGTGCGGTTGCCTACCTCGAGCCCTTCATGGAGGAGGATCGCGCCGAGGGAGCCAGCAAGGCCCAGGGACGGGTGGTGCTCGCGACCGTGAAGGGCGACGTCCACGACATCGGGAAGAACATCGTGGGCGTGGTGCTCGGGTGCAACAACTACGAGATCGTCGACCTCGGCGTGATGGTGCCGGCCGATCGGATTCTCGACACAGCGATCGAGGAGGGCGCCGACATCGTGGGCCTCTCCGGCCTGATCACGCCTTCGCTGGATGAGATGGTCAACGTCGCGAAGGAGATGGAGCGGCGAGGCCTCGATCTGCCGCTCCTGATCGGGGGTGCGACGACCTCGAAGCAGCACACCGCGGTGCGGATCGCTCCCGAATACTCGCGACCGACCGTGTACGTGCTCGACGCGTCCCGGGTCGTCGCCACGGTGTCGAGCCTCCTCGATCCGGTGCGTGCCGGTCCATTCGAGCTCGAGAACCAGGAGCTGCACGAGCGGCTCCGTGAGCAGCATGCCGCTCGCGACCGCAAGCCGCTCTTGACGATCGCCGCTGCGCGGGCTAACCCCCAGCGGGTGTCCTTCGACGACGTGCAGCCGCCGCCGTTCGTCGGAACCCGACTCGCCGAGCCCGACCTGCAGGTCTTGTGCGGGTTCATCGACTGGCAGTTCTTCTTCCACGCGTGGGAGCTGAAGGGCAAGTTTCCTGCGATCCTCGAACGACCGGAGGCCCGCGAGCTGTACGACGATGCCCTCGCCCTTCTCGACGAGGTGGTCGGCGAGGGCTCCTTGCACGCCCGTGGGATCTACGGCTTCTGGCCGGCCGGACCGGACGGCGACGACGTCGTCCTCCGCGAGGGCATGCGGTTCTGCTTCCTGCGCCAGCAGACCGATTACGGTGACCAGCGGCCGAACCGCTGTCTCGCCGACTACGTCGCTCCGCATGGCGACGCGCTCGGCGCCTTCGCTACGGGGATCCACGGTGCAGACGAGCTTGCTGCTCGATTCCAGGCGGAACACGACGACTACCGGGCGATCATGGTCAAGGCCCTCGCCGACAGGCTGGCGGAGGCGTTCGCAGAGCACCTCCATGCCGAAGCTCGGCGCGCCTGGTACGCGCACGACGAACAGCTGTCGAACGACGACCTGGTCGCAGAGCGCTACCGCGGCATCCGGCCTGCCTTCGGGTATCCGGCGGCCCCGGATCACAGCGAGAAGGCCAAGCTGTTCGAGCTCCTGGGGGCCGCTGAAGCCGGCCTCGAGCTGACCGAGACCTACGCGACCATTCCCGCGGCGAGCGTCAGCGGCATCTATTTCGGCCACCCGGAAGCGCGCTATTTCGCGGTCGGGCGGATCGCGCGCGACCAGGTCGTCGACTACGCACGCCGCAAGGGCATCGCCCTCGAGGAGGCCGAGCGCTGGCTGGGTCCGAACCTGGCGTACACGCCGGCAGATCCGGCGGCGGTAGGATGAGGATGTTGAGGCGGGCGATACTTCTCGGGGTCCTGGCCTTGGTCGTGGTCCCGGTCTCGCTGGCGGCGAACGGCGAGCCGCAGAAGCGGCTGACGAAGGCCGACCAGGCTCGCGCCCGCGCGGCGTCGCTCAGGCTCGCCGATCTCGGACGGGGCTGGACGGCGAAGCCGTCCGGGCCTGACAGCGGGTCGAACCCTCGCTGCTCGAGCTACAACCCGGATCAGTCCGATCTGATCGAGACCGGCCACTACGAATCGCCCGATTTCACCCGTCAGGACGGCTCGTTCGTATCGCTCTCGACCGGCGTGTTCAAGAGCATCGGAATGGCCAAGAGCGCCTACTCCCGGGTCGCGAAGCCGACGCTCCCGGCGTGTTTTGCGGAGATCTTCCGGAAAGGAACCGGCAACCCCAAGGCGGTCAAGATCGCCAGGGTCGGCGCGCTCGACTTCCCGAAGTATGGCGACCGATCGAATGCGTACCGGCTCACCGGCACAATCGCCGTCCAGACTCAGACCGTGCGGTTTGCAATCGACCTCGTCCTCTTCAACCGGGCGCGCATCGACGCAGCGATGATCTTTGTGGGAATCGGGGGAGCGCTGCCCGCCTCGCTGGAGCAAGCGCTCGTCGGTCGCGTCGCCAAACGCGCGGGCTAGGCACGAACGAGTCACTCGATCGGCCACCGGCGGGACACTGAGCCGGCGGCGGCCTTGGGTATCCTGACCTGCGGCGGCGCCTCGTTCGGGGCGCGTCTCATTTTTCGAACGAAGCGCATTGCGGACCACGCTCAAGCGAGGAATCGGTCGGGCCAACGGCCTCGAGGGGAACGGGCACTCGGTTCTGCCGCCGTCTGTGCTCACCCCGATGAGGCGGTACAGGCAACCCGACCCGGCTCGACGCTCGACCGCCCGCCTGGTCGGCCGAGCTTTGGGCTGGGTCGCGATCGTCGTTCTCGTCCTCGCCGTCGGCGGGGTCGCGGGCGTCTACCTGTGGCTGCACGAGGACGTCGTCGCGGCCGTTCAGGCCCGCTCGGCGGACGTGAAGTCCGCGAAGCAGTTCCTCGGCGACGTGCCGGCGCCGGGACACGCGGCGATCGCGCTCGTGATCGGCTACGACCACCGGGCGAACGAGGCGGGAGGAACTCCGTCGCGCTCCGACACCGTGATGCTGCTCCGCACCGATCCGGAGACAGAGAGCATCTCGATGCTCTCCTTCCCGCGCGACATGATTGTCAGCATCCACTGTCCCGGCCAGGCCCCCTTCACGCAGAAGATCAACGCCGCGTACGCGAACTGCGGCGCGAAGGGGACGGTGCAGACCGTGCATGACCTGATCGGCCTCCCGATCAACTACCTGATCACGGTCAACTTCCGCGGGTTCAAGCAGGTCGTGAACAAGCTCGGCGGTGTCTGGATCGACATCGACCGGCGCTACTACAACGACAACGCAGGCCTGAGCCCGACGTTCGGGTACGCGAAGATCAACCTGCAGCCGGGCTACCAGCTGCTCACCGGCGGCAGCGCCCTCGACTACGTCCGCTACCGCCACACCGACTCCGACTTCTACCGTGTTGCGCGCCAGCAGCAGTTCGTGAAGGCGGTGAAGTACCGGTTCGCGCACAACTTCTCCCTGCTCAAGGCACCGGGGATCATCCGCGCGCTGGTCAAGAACATGGAGGTGGCGTCCGGCGGCGGCGGAGACGTCTCGGGGAAGACGATCCTCAGCTATGCGCGGTTCATCCTCGGTCTGCCGCCAGGTCACTTCTTCCAGACGCAGATCGAGGGTCTGACGGGCTACGCCGACCTGAGGACCGACCCGTCGAACATCCAGACCGCCGTCCAGGACTGGTTGACGCCCGACGTCGAGGCGGCGAGCGTCGCGACCAGCGTCGCGCTCGGCCAGAAGGTGAAGACCAAGACGCCTGCGCCCGACAAGACGACGATCACCGTCCTGAACGGAAACGGCGTGGCCGGTTCGGCGGGCAGCGCCGGCTACGCGCTGTCCCAGCGTGGATATCGGATCCTGCAGCCGCCGCCGAATGCCACCGGGAACGCGCCGAGCTTCGGGTACTTCCACACCACCGTCTACTGGGATCCGCACGTCAAGCAGTCAAAGGCCGCAGCGTCGTCGGTGGCGAAGCTGTTCGCACCCGCGGATGTCAAGCGGATGCCGTCTCGGATCGCGCCGCTCGGCAACAGCGCGATGGTCGTCGTGGTCGTCGGACAGACGTTCAAGGGCTCGATCGCGCCGGCCCCTCCGTCTCGGACGCCGACCAAGCGGGAGCCGGCCCACGTGGTCTCGAATCCGTACGACAGCCGTGGGGCCGCTCCGCGACGCGCAGAAGAAGGTTCCGTTCCGGCTGATGTCGCCGACGGTGATCGAGAGCTCGTCCGCGCCGGATCGGGTGAAGCCGCAGCGGATCTACCGGGTGAACGGCTCCAGCAGGGCCGTACGCCTCGTCTTCCGTACCGCCGGCGCGACGTACTGGGGGATCGAGCAGACCGACTGGACCGACGCCCCCGTTCTCGCCGACCGCAGCTTCCGGCACGTCCTCGGCGGGCGAGCCTACGACTTCTACTACAGCGGCTCGAAGCTGCACATGATCGTGCTCCGGTACAAAGGGGCGAGCTACTGGGTCATCAACTCGCTGCTCGACAACCTGTCAAACGAGACGATGATCGCAATCGCCAAAGGCTTGAAGCCGCTCAAGGTGAAGTAGGTCGCTGTCGAAGTAGGCTTACGCGGATGGCACGGATCGCATTCTTCGGTGCCGGCTATGCGGGGCTCGTCAGCGCCGTCTGCCTGGCCGAGCTCGGCCACACGGTCGTGCTCCGCGACATCGCAGAGGAGCGGATCGCCGCGTTGAAGGCGGGACGAGTGCCCTTCTTCGAGCCCGGATTGGAGGAGCTGATCGCGGCGAACGCCGATCGGCTCTCGTTCACGCTCTCGATGGAGGAAGCGGTCGCCGACAGCGAGTTCCTGTTCGTCTGCGTCGGCACTCCGCCGACCCACTCCGGCGACGCCGATCTGTCGGCGGTCTGGTCGGTGATCGACGAGCTGCCCCAGACGATCGGTCACGCGGTGCTCGTGATGAAGAGCACGGTGCCGGTCGGCACGGGCGACAAGGTGCGCGCGACGCTCGATGCTCGCGGCCTGACCCAGATCGGATACGCGTCGTGCCCTGAGTTCCTCGCCGAAGGCACGGCCGTGCGGGACTTCATGGAATCGGACCGGGTAGTCGTCGGCTCGTTCGAGGAGGCTGACGGCGAGGCGGTCGGAGCACTGCACCAGAGTCTCGGCGCGCCGATCGTGAGGATGGACGTCCCGTCTGCGGAGATGGTGAAGCTGGCGGCAAACGCCTACCTCGCCACCCGGATCAGCTTCATCAACGAGATCGCGAACGTGTGCGAGCTGGTCGGTGCCGACGTCGAGAACGTGGCCCAGGGGATGGGGCTGGACCGCCGAATCGGCACGCACTACCTCCGCGCCGGGATCGGCTACGGCGGTGCCTGCTTCCCGAAGGACATGTCTTTCCTGAAGCTGCTCGCGGGCAACTCGGGATACCACTTTCACGTCGTGACTGCGGTGATGGAGGTGAACGAGCTGCAAATGCGGCGACCGGTTGCCAAGCTTCAGAGGCACCTCGGCTCGTTGCGTGGTAAGCGCGTCGCTTTGCTCGGGCTCGCCTTCAAGCCGAATACGGATGACCTTCGCGAGGCGCCGAGCAATGTGCTGGCCGCGCGTCTACTCGCCGAAGGGGCTGACGTCGTGGGTTGGGATCCGGTCGCGGAGGCGAGCAGGGTGCCGCGCGGGATCGAGCTCGTGGACTCCGCCGTGGACGCGATCAAGGGGGCGGATGCAGCCGTGATCGTGACCGAATGGCCTGAGCTCCGCGATCTCCCCTGGAGCGAGCTGCGCGAGACCATGCGGACACCAGTGGTCATCGACGGTCGCAACCACCTGGACGCGGGAGCCTTGAGGGCTGCAGGGTTCGTGTACGAGGCGATGGGGCGCGCCGTTTCGCCGTTCGCGTCGCTGCCGGAGACCGCAGAGCCCGGCGCCAAGCTCCTTTCCTGAGCCCCGACGGAATGGGTCGTCGGGACACAACTGCTCACTGCGCCAGGAGCTCGTAGTGGAAGCGATCGTCCTGGCAGGCGGCAAGGCCGAGCGCCTCGGCGATGCGGCGGGTGGACGGCCGAAGTCGCTCGTGCCGGTTGCGGGCAAGGCGCTGGCCGCGTATCAGGTCGGACGGCTTGCTCGGGCGGGTGTCGAACGAGTGATCGTCTCGTGCGCAGCCGGACAGGGAGAGCAGTTCGCCGCGGAGCTGGCCGGCTTCGGCGCCGAGATCGCGTGCGCCGAGGAGCCGGAGCGGCTCGGTCGCGGTGGCGGGATCAAGTTTGCCGCGAGGCAGCGCCGCGAGGACGGCGACGTCTTCGCGCTGAACGGCGACGAGCTGGTCGACGTCGACTTCGGCGCACTCCTCGCTCGGCATCGGGAGACGAGCGCCGCCGCCACCGTGGCGGTTGCACGCCCTGCCTCGCCGTTCGGAGTCGTCGAAGTGGGCGACGACGACGTGATCACCGGCTTCAGCGAAGGCGGACGAATTCCCTACTGGGTGAACTGCGGCATCTACGTTCTCTCGGCCGAGGCGATCGAACGGTTCCCGGATCAGGGGGATCACGAGTCGACTGCGTTTCCCGAGCTCGCTGCGGAGGGCCGCTTACACGCCTTTCGCCACGAGGGCCTGTGGCTGACGGTGAACACGCCGAAGGAGCTGCGCCGTGCCCAGGAGCACGTTTCTGCCCACCCGGAGTGGCTGGACGGTTGATCGGCCACCGCCACTGCGGCGACGGCGACGACGGGGTTTCCGACCAACCGTCGGAGGCGTAGGATCGCCATGCCGTGCCGCCAGACCTCTCGTCGCCGAACCTGACCGGCATCGACCGCTTCGTCTTTGCCCCGCGTACGGTGGAGAAACCGTGGGGCTCGGAGCTGATCTGGGCGCTCAGCGAGGACTATGCCGGGAAGATCCTCTTCGTCCGCGCGGGCCAGTCGCTGAGCCTGCAGTTTCACAACGAGAAGGACGAGTCCTGGTACATCCTGGAGGGGCGGGCGAGGCTCGAGCTCGGCAAGGCGGGGGAGACGCTCCTGGAACAGGCGATCGTCGGGGTCGGCGAGGCCTTCCGGTACCGGCCCGGCACCGTACACCGCGTGACCGCACTGGAGGACACGCGCATCCTCGAGGTCTCGACGCCGCAGCTCGACGACGTCGTGCGGCTGGAGGACAACTACGGTCGAGAGGGCACAAGCGAGCCCTGAGCACCGGACCCAGCGCGTCCTCGCGTGGGACGGCTGCATCAACGTTCGCGATCTCGGAGGGCTCCCGCTCGACAGCGGAGGGCAGACGCGTTTCGGCGTCTGCGTCCGGGCCGACTCGATCCGCGGTTTGAGCGACCTCGGCTGGCAGGCGCTCGTCGACTACGGAGTGCGGCTGGCGATCGACCTGCGCGGCGACGACGAGGTCGAGGACGACCCGCCGGCTGACGTTCCGATCGAGATCGTCCGGCAGCCGATGCCGGGACGCCGAGTACCCGTCGTTTGGGAGTGGCCCTCGATGCGCGACGCGTACGTCGGGCTGCTCGGCGGCTTCCAGCGAGAGCTGACGGAAGCCGTCGTGACCGTTGCCCGTGCGGACGAGCCCGTCGTCGTCCATTGCCTCGGTGGCCGCGATCGCACCGGGCTGGTGTGCGGCCTGATGCTTCGGCTGGCGGGCGTCTCGCTCGAGACGATCGCCGGCGACCACGCGCTCAGCGACGCGAGCTGGGCGGCGCACAACGCGCGCTGGTGCGAATCGGCGCCGGACGAGTGGGAGCGAGAGCGGCGGCGGAGGGTCACCACCCCTGCAGGGACGACCATGGCCGAGGTGCTCGCGGATCTGGACGTCGAGGGCTACCTGCTCGGCGGAGGCGCGTCACTCGACGACCTTGACACGCTTGTGATAAGGTTGCGTGCGTGAACGGCTGCACCGTCTCGGAGGCTGCCCGCCGGACCGGCTGGTCCGCGCGCATGCTTCGATATCTCGAGCAGACCGGGCTGGTCGTCCCAGCTCGACGGCCCTCCGGCTATCGGCTGTACGGTGTTCGCGAGCTGAACCAGCTGCGGTCGCTGCGCGAGTTGCGGGCGCAGTTCGGCGTCGAGTTGGCCGAGCTCGCGTTCGCCGCGCGCCTGCGAAGCGAGCCGGGGCTCCGTGACGCCGTCCATACATGGCTCTCCGGCGCCCACAGCGCACTCGAATGGGAACAGCGCAAGCACGAGCGACTCCTGGTCGCGTAAACCCGAACTGAGAGGATTTCGATGGCAACGACGAAGCGATACGACGTCAAGGACCTGGCGCTCGCCCCCGAGGGCGTTCGCCGCATTCAATGGGCCGACCGGCAGATGCCGGTTCTCGCCGCGATCCGCGAGCGCTTCGAGCGCGAGCAGCCGCTGAGCGGCTACCGGATCTCCGCGTGCCTGCACGTTACGACGGAGACCGCGAACCTGGCTCGAACGCTCAAGGCTGGCGGGGCGGACGTCGTGCTCTGCGCGTCGAATCCGCTCTCGACGCAGGACGACGTCGCCGCGGCGCTCGTCCAGGAGTACGACATCGCGGCCTTTGCGATCAAGGGCGAGGACAACGACACCTACTACTCGCACATCGAGGCTGCTGTCGATCACAAGCCTCAGCTGACGATGGACGACGGCGCCGACGTCATCGGCGTCCTGCACTCGGCCCGGCGCGAGCAGCTCGGCGACATCATCGCCGGCACCGAGGAGACGACCACGGGCGTGATCCGCCTGAAGGCGCTCGAGGCCGACGGCAAGCTCGGCTTCCCGATCATCGCCGTCAACGAGGCGAAGACGAAGCACCTCTTCGACAATCGCTACGGAACGGGCCAGTCGACGATCGACGGGATCATCCGAGCGACGAACGTGCTGCTCGCCGGCAAGCGCTTCGTCGTCGGCGGCTACGGCTGGGTCGGTCGCGGCGTCGCCTCTCGGGCACGCGGGATGGGCTCACATGTGATCGTCACAGAGGTCGATCCGATGCGTGCGCTCGAGGCGGCGATGGACGGCTTCGAGGTGCTGCCGATGGATCGCGCCGCCGCGATCGGAGACATCTTCTGCACGGCCACGGGCGACAAGGGCGTGATCACGGCCGATCACATGAAGCGGATGAAGGACGGCGCGATCCTCTCCAACACCGGCCATTTCGACGTCGAGATCGACAAGCCGGCCCTGCGGGCGCTCGCCGCCGAGACCCGTCAGGCGCGCGAGTTCGTCGAGGAGTTCACGCTCGAGGACGGACGGCGGCTCTACCTCATCGCCGAGGGGCGCCTCGTCAACCTGAGCGCGGCCGAAGGTCACCCGGCGCTCGTGATGGACATGTCCTTCGCAAACCAGGCGCTCGGGGCCGAGTATGCGGTGCAGCACGCCGCCTCGCTCGAGCGGAAGGTCTATCCGGTGCCGGACGAGATCGACCGCGAGATCGCGCGCCTCAAGCTGGCGACGATGGGGATCGACATCGATCAGCTGACGGAGGAGCAGGCCAAGTACCTCGCCTCCTGGGACGAGGGCACTTAACACGGGGAAACCAGCACGGGGGAAACGGCCGGTTTCCCCCGTGAGCCTCCTTCCCACTGGCTGACGGCACGCTGTTGTGTGCGCATCCGGGCGGGGCCGACGAGCTCGCACCGTTTCGGACCGCGGACGGCGGCTACCGGCTCGAGAACGGTTTCCACTTCCTGATCGCGACCGCCTGAGGCGGCCGGGACGTCAGGCGCGGCGCTGGGTGCGGAGCTCGAGCGGATCGACGGCTCGGCCGCCGACCTTCTCGTCGTACATCGAGCGGTCGGCGTGCGCGAGCAGCTCCTCCACAGAGCCGGGGGTGCGCGGGTCGATCCGGCAGGACCCGACGCTCACCGAGAGATCGAACGAGAGCGACTGCGCCTTGCGGGCGGCGCCGTCCACGATCCGCTCGACGAGGTGCTCGGCCGCGCTGCCGTCGTCGTCGAAGAGGAGCATCGCGAACTCGTCGCCGCCGATGCGGGCGGCGATGTCGCTCTCGCGCGACACGTCCCGGATAACGCCGGCGACCGCGCGGATTGCCTCGTCGCCGACGCCGTGGCCGAGCGTGTCGTTGATCTGCTTCAGGCCGTCGAGGTCGAGGAAGAGCGCGACCATACTGGTGCCGTTGCGGCGGGCCGTGTGGAGCGTCTGCTCTCCGACCAGCTGGAGCCCGCGCCGGTTGAGGAGCCCGCTGAGATCGTCGACGAGGGCGAGCTGCTCCAGCTCCCGTGCCTGCTCGGCCAGCTGCTCCGCTTGCGTGGCGAGCCGGTGCTCGGCGTGCTTCCGCTCGGTGATGTCGCGCGAGATCCCGAAGAGGCCGACGACGCGGCTTGCGCGGTCACGGAGCGGTACCTTGGTCGTCGAGACCCAGGCCTCGCGGCCGTCCGCCCAGTTCTCGCGTTCCTCGATACCGACCAGCGACTCGGACGTCCGCATCAGACGCTGCTCGTCTGCGAAGGCCTCGCGGGCGTGCTCGTCGCCGAAGAAGTCGAAGTCGGTCTTGCCGATCGCGTCGGCCGGATCCTCCAGTCCAAGCCGGATGGCGAGAGCGCGGCTGATGCGGATGAACCTGCTCTTGCCGTCCTTGAAGTAGACGGAGTCCGGGGTGTGCTCGAGGAACGTGTCCAGCAGATAACTGTCGTCCACGAGCTCCTCGGGGCCCGGCCGCAGCGGCATGACGTTGTCGTCCATCATCTTTTCATCATCGGTCGGCAGGCGCTGGCAGGAATCACCCGTCCGGGTGGGAGCCGTCGTTCTGCCGCCGCCGCTCCTGCCGGGGCGCGCCTACACTCAGCCCATGCTCGAACCGGAGCGGATCATCCGTCTCGAGAACCACGCAGTCGTCCTCCTCGACCAGCGCCGCTTGCCCGACGAGGAGGTCGAGCTCGTCTGCCGGTCGGCGGCCGAGGTCGCCGAGGCGATCCGCACCCTGGCGGTGCGCGGCGCGCCGGCAATCGGCATCGCTGCCGCATATGGGTACGCGCTCGCGGCTCGGCGCGGAGATGACCTCGACGAGGCCGTCCGCGTGCTGCGCGAGTCACGACCGACCGCGGTCAACCTCACCTGGGCGCTCGAGGAGATGCGCGACTGGCAAGGCGACCCCGGCGAGCGGGCGCGGGAGATCCATCACGAGGAGGTCGAGCGCTGTCGGCACATGGCGGAGCACGCCGCCGCGCTCTTCCAGCCCGGTGCGCGGGCGCTGACGCACTGCAATGCCGGCGGCCTCGCGACCGGCGGCTACGGGACAGCGGTCGGCGCGCTCCGGACCGCCTGGGAGCACGGGCTGCTCGCCCACGTCCTGGTCGACGAGACGCGGCCGCTCCTCCAGGGCGCCAGGTTGACGGCCTGGGAGCTCGAGGAGGCCGGGATTCCGCACTGGGTGATCGCCGACTCGGCTGCCGGGCTGATGATGGCTCGAGGCGAAGTCGATGTCGTGCTCGCGGGTGCCGACCGGATCGCCGCGAACGGCGACACCGCGAACAAGATCGGCACCTACACGCTCGCCGTGCTCGCGGCCCGTCACGGCATCCCGTTCTATGTCGTCGCACCGAGCTCGACCGTCGACCTGAAGGTGCCGACAGGAGCGGAGATTCCGATCGAGGAGCGCTCGGGCGACGAGGTGACGTCGCGGTTCCCTGCGCGCAACCCCGCGTTCGACGTGACGCCGGCGGATCTCGTCACGGCGATCGTCACCGAGCACGGCGTGCACCGGGCTCCGTACGCCGCGTCCCTGGTGGGGGCGGTCGTGGCGTGAGGGCCGTCATCCTCGCCGCCGGCTACGCAACGAGGCTGCGGCCGCTCACGGACTCGATCGCCAAGCAGCTGCTCCCGATCGGCGGGAGGCCGATGATGGACTGGGTGTGCGACAAGGTCGACGAGGTGACGACCGACATCCACGTCGTGACCAACGCGCGCTTTGCCGGCGACTTCGAGCGGTGGGCCAGCGGACGAGACGGGGTCACGGTCCACGACGACGGCACGACGTCCAACGAGGATCGTCTCGGTGCGATCGGCGATATCGCGTTCGTGCTCGAGCGGACCGGCGTTGACGACGACCTCCTGGTGCTCGCGGGAGACAATCTCTTCGAATTCCACCTCGGCGACTTCGTCGGCTTCTGGAAGTCCAAGGGCACGGCAAGCGCGCTCGCGGTCTACGACTGCGGGGACCTCGAGCTGGCCACCCACTACGGCGTCGTCGACGTGGACGAGGACGACAAGGTCCTCGGCTTCGAGGAAAAGCCTTCCGAGCCACGGAGCACGCTCGTGGCGACCGCGTGCTACCTCTACCATCGCGAGCACGTGCCCTTCGTCGGTCGGTATCTCGAGGAGGGCAACTCTCCGGACCAGCCGGGGCGTCTGATCGCCTGGCTGCACGCACGGAAGTCCGTCTACGGCTATCGCTTCGAAGGTACCTGGTTCGACATCGGCAACCCCGAGCAACTCCTCGAAGCGGACAACCGCTGGCGGGTGCAAAGCGGACTGCTGCCCCGCGAGATCTACACGACCCTCAGCTAGCCGCGAAACGCTATCGCCGGCAGGCCCTTCCGGCGCGAAGTCCGCACAGAGTCGTGCGACGTTCCCGGCTAGCGTCTCCCCCGGGTGCTCGACCTGCTCCTTCCGCGGCACTGCGTCGTCTGCGCCGTGCCGGGCGCCACCGTTTGCCCGCGGTGTGCAGCCTCGCTGCCGAGGCTTCGTGGCGCTCTGTGCGCCCGCTGTGGCGCACCTGTCGCCTGGCCGGTCGAGCGCTGTCGCGAGTGCTCCGGACGCCGGCTCGCCTTCGCCGCTGCACGGGCGGCGGTGGAGTACGACGCCGCTGTCCGCGCGCTCGTCTCCGCCTGGAAGGGACGCGGCCTGCGCGGGCTCGCGTCGCTCGCCGCAGCGGTGGTAGACGAGGTCGTCCCGCCGGTGCATGTCGACGTCATCACCTTCGTTCCGCCCGACGGCGACCGCAGCCTCCGGCGCGGGCACCATCCGCCCGACCGGCTCGCGCGCGAGCTCGGAGAGCGGTGGGGCCTTCCCGTCACGCCGCTGCTCGGCCGCACCCGGCCGCTGCCGCCGCAGCGGGGGTTGAGCCGGGTCGAGCGGCGCCGGAACGTCCGCGGAGCGTTCTCGGCGGAGCGGGCTCCGCGGCGGGTGCTGCTCGTGGACGACGTCTACACAACCGGCGCGACGGTCGCGGCCGCGGCGACCGCCCTCCGGGCGGCCGGTGCCTCCCGAGTCGAGGTGGTCTCGTTCGCTCGTGCCGTGCGCGGGCAGGGGCTGTAGATTCCACAACCAGAGACGCCGCTCCAAAAGGGGGACCGAGATGCGCTTGCAGGTGAAGGGCAAGAACGTCGAGGTAAGCGAGGCGATTCGCATCTACGCGGAGGAGAAGCTCGGCCGGCTGGAGCGCCAGCTCGCCGACCCGACCCGAGTGGAGCTCGAGCTCGCCGTCGAGAAGAACCCGTCGATCGCCGACAACCACGTCGCCGAGGCCACGATCTGGACGAAGGGGCCGGTGTTGCGCGCCAAGGAGGCCTCCACAGACATGCGGGCGTCGATCGACCTGCTCGCCGACAAGCTCGAGCGGCAGGTCACGCGCTACCGAGAGAAGCGCCGCCGCCGGAACCATCGCGGCAACGGCGCAATGCCCGAGCCGAGTGTCCCGGTTTCGCTGGACGAAGAGCACGGTCCGCTGATCGTGAAGACGAAGCAGTTTGCGCTCAGGCCGATGACGCCCGAGGAAGCCGTCCTCGAGCTGGAGCTCGTCGGGCACGATTTCTTCATGTTCCGGAACGGTGACACTGACCAGATCAACGTCGTCTACCGCCGGCAGGACGGCGGCTACGGCCTGATCGAGCCGTCGTAGGCCGCGCCGCGGTGCCCCTCTTCCGGCGCCGTGAGCCGCTCCACGAGCGCCTCGCCCGGGAAGGCGGGCTGGGGGCGGAGCCGTTACCCGGACCTGGGCCGCCCGGGTGGATGGAGACCGGCATTCACGGTGTCCACCGTGCGCGTGAGTGGGACGCGGTCGTGACGGTCGAGGTCGAAGGGGTCCCGGGCGACCGGGTGCGCTTCGTCGCCCTTCCCGACGACACGCTCCTGGTCGAGGAGGGCGAGGAGGTCGATCCGCTCGCGGATGCGCTGGACGGCGTGCAGGCGCCTCCGTATCGGGCCGAGGCGATTCGCAGGGGCGAGATGCGTTGGGCGGTCGGGCTCCGTCGGATCGAGGTCGTCGAGCTGCCGGATGATCCGGGAGGGAACGAGCTGATGCTGACGGTGCAGGACGGCGGGCGGACCCTCCTCGTCGACGGCGCTCCGGTCTTCGGCTCGATTCCGGCCCTCGAGCAGCTGGGCGCTACTCGGGGCGAGTCCTTCGTCGTCGAGGGGCACCGCCTGGAGGGAACGGTCTGGGAGGTTCGCGCCAGCCCGCTGTAGGCCTACCGATTCAGAGCGGCCTGCACGTTCACCATCGCGACCGAGAAGACCCGCCTGCCGACAGCGTAGGTGAGGCCGTTGTGCTCGAGGGTCGCGAACGTCGCACGGCGGAGCACCACGTCCTTGCCGCTGCCGATGCGCCGAGCGTGGATCAGGTGTCCGACCCGGTACAGCACGATGCTCTCGGCGAAATCGAGCATCCGCCCCGACGCGGGGATCGCGAGCTTCTTGACGGCGTTGCCCTTGTGGATCTCGATCCTGCCGCCCCGAAGCTGCACGACCAGGCCGGCGCCGGCGAGCGCAAACTCCTGCACTGCGCCCGGCGGGAACGCGTACGTCTGCTCCACGGAGCCTCCGGGGGAGAGGACGAAGCAGCGACCGCCGGCCACGAACACCGCGACCTTGGCGCCGTAGGCGGTCGTGTTCGTCACCCGTGCCGGCGCTCGCCACCGGTAGCGCACCTTCCCGTTCGGCGAGAGCGCCTTGACCGTCGAGCCGACCGAGTAGGGCAGGACCGACTCCGAGGCAACGCCGACGACGATCGGCGGTGTGGCGTCCGGCTCGACCTCCTTGAACTCGAGCCGGCGCTCAGCCGGTCGTGTCGTCGTCGCCGTGTACAGCACCCAGTCGCGGAGGTTGCCGCCGGCGTACGCGAGCCAGAGCACCCGAAAGCCGGCGACCGCGAGATCGGTGACTCCGCTACCGCCCGAGGGTCGTTCGTTGCAGACGGCGTCGGTGTGCCGACCAAGCCGGTACACGCCGCGGGTGGCGAGCTGCCAGAGCTCGACGTGAGGCCCGCAATGGCCTGTGGAGGGGCCGGACAGGAAGGCGACGGAATACCCGCTGCGGGCGAGCCCGAGCACCGATCCGGGGCTCGTCACGCTCCGGTCGCTGCTCGCTGCAGCGGCGACAGACGATGCCACGAGCAGTGCGCCGAGCCCGAGCAGGACTCGCATGCGGGGACTCTAGCCCGCGCTTTGACCTGTCTGCGGCGCGGCCGGACAGCGCCGGCACACGCGCGAGAACGGCGAGTCCAACGGCTACCCTGTACCGATGCCCGGTCAGGAGTTCGGAGGCTTCGAGAAGGTACTGCGCGTCGGCGAAGGCCGGCGTGTCAAGCGCCTTGCCGAGCAGGCGGCCTACATCACGTCGATCGAGCCGGACTTCCACACGCTGTCGGACGACGAGCTGCGCGGCAAGACCGCCGAGTTCCGGCAACGTGCTCGAGAACGGCGAGGGGCTGGAGGAGCTGCTCTTCGAGGCCTTTGCCGCCGTCCGCGAGGCCCGGCTACGAGAATCGGACCAGCGGATGTTCGACGTCCAGCTGATGGGCGGGATCGTGCTCCACGAGGGCGATATCGCCGAGATGAAGACCGGCGAAGGCAAGACCTTCGTCGCGACGATGCCGCTCTACCTGAACGCGCTCTCGGGGAAGGGCGTCCACCTCGTCACCGTCAACGACTACCTCGCGAAGCGCGACGCCGAGTGGAACCGCGGCGTCTTCGACCGCCTCGGGATGACCGTCGGCTGGATCGAGAACATGATGCCGTTCTCCGAGCGCAAGGAGGCGTACGACTGCGACATCACGTACGGCACGAACTCCGAGTTCGGCTTCGACTACCTCCGCGACAACATGGCCGTCTCGCTCGAGCAGTGCGTCCAGCGCAGTCACACCTACGCGATCGTCGACGAGGTCGACTCGATCCTGATCGACGAGGCGCGTACGCCGCTGATCATCTCCGGCGAGCCCGAGACGGCCGCGCAGGTCTACCACGACTTCGCGCGCGTGGCCCGCGCCCTGAAGGGGATGCCTGCGCCGAAGCCGAAGCCCGGCGGTGGCACCGAAGAGGTCCCGCCGGGGGTCGACTTCCTCTACGACGAGAAGTTCAAGACGATCGCGCCGCTGGAGTCGGCGATCGAGCGAGTCGAGCAGGTGCTCCACCTCGACAACCTCTACGACGCCCGCAACGTCCAGCTCGTCAACCATCTGAACCAGGCGCTGAAGGCGGAGGCCCTGTACCAGCGCGACGTCGACTACGTCGTCCAGGACGGCGAGGTGAAGATCGTCGACGAGTTCACCGGCCGGATCATGGAAGGACGGCGCTGGTCTGAGGGTCTGCACCAGGCGGTCGAGGCGAAGGAGGGCGTCCGGATCCAGGAAGAGCACGTCACCCTGGCGACGATCACGCTCCAGAACTACTTCCGCCTCTACGAGAAGCTCGCCGGGATGACCGGTACGGCCAAGACCGAGGAGAAGGAGTTCGTCGAGATCTACGGGACGCACGTCGTCGAGATCCCGACGAACGTCCCGGTCGCCCGCGACGACGCGAACGACTACATCTACAAGACGGTGGACGGCAAGTTCAAGGCCGTGATCGAGGACATCAAGGAGCGCCATGCGAAGGGGCAGCCCGTCCTCGTCGGCACGATCGCGGTCGAGACCTCGGAGTACCTGTCCGAGATGCTCACCCGTGCGGGGATCAAGCACAACGTCCTGAACGCGAAGCAGCACGAGCGCGAGGCGGAGATCATCAAGGACGCGGGGCAGAACGGCGCAGTCACGATCGCGACCAACATGGCCGGCCGCGGCGTCGACATCAAGCTCGGCGAGGGAATCGTCGACCTCGGCGGCCTCTACGTGCTCGGCACCGAGCGCCACGAGGCGCGACGGATCGACAACCAGCTGCGCGGCCGCTCCGGTCGTCAGGGCGACCCCGGCGAGTCGCGCTTCTACCTGTCCGCCCAGGACGACCTCGTCCGCCTCTTCGCCGGAGACCGGATCTACCGGATCATCGAGCGCTTCAAGATTCCGGAGGACCAGCCGATGGAGGCGAAGATCCTCTCCCGGCAGATCGAGACCGCGCAGAAGAAGGTCGAGGAGCAGAACTTCGTCCAGCGGAAGAACGTCCTCAAGTACGACGACGTGATGAACAAGCAGCGTGTCGTCATCTACGAGCAGCGCCGCAAGGTGCTCGAGGGCCTCGACCTCTCCGAGGAGGTCAAGAGCTGGATCGACGAGGTCGTCGAGCACTCGGTGGACGCCTTCGTCGATCCGGAGAGCGGCGACCTCGACCTCGACGCGCTGTCCGCGCACATGCAGCAGCTGTACGGCAGCGAGGTGACAGGTCAGGAGCTCCGCGAGGACGGTGTCACCGAGCGCGGGGCGCTCGTCGAGGAGTTCATCGAGGACGCCCGCGACGAGTACGCGGCCAAGGAGGAGGAGCTCGGCGCCGAGTTGATGCGCGAGCTGGAGCGGTTCGTGATCCTCCAGGTCGTCGACTCCCGCTGGCGCGAGCACCTCGAGAACATGGACTACCTGCGCGAGGGCGTGCACCTCCGCGCGATGGCCCAGAAGGACCCGCTGGTCGAGTACACGGCCGAAGGACACTCACTCTTCCTGGAGCTGAACGGACAGATTCGCGAAGAGGTGCTGATGACCCTCTACCACGCGCAGCTGGCGCCCGAGGATGCCGAGCAGCTGCGGATGGCCCAGGAGGCGGCGGCCTTCGAGAACGGCGGAGGGCTCGCGTACGAGCACGAATCCATGGCCGGCGCCGATGCGATCGCGGCGGCGGGCGCAGGTGCGGAAGCGGGCACCACTCTGACGACGCTCTCGCGGCCGCAGCAGCGAACGGTCGGCGACCACGAGAAGCTCGGGCGCAACGACCCGTGCTGGTGCGGCTCGGGCAAGAAGTTCAAGAAGTGCCACGGCGCGTAGCGCCTAACCGCTAGGGGTTCCCGCCGACAACCACCTTCGCTCGTGCGAGCTCTTTCACCGAGCTCAGTTCGTCGAAAGTGCGCACCGCATCGCCGAGGTCGGACGCCTCGCCGGTCACCTCCGCGAGCACGAGTCGCGAATACGACTCCTCCCAGCAGGCGCCGAGGCTCGCGAAGCCGTCTGCGGAACGGCGCAACAGACCGGCGTCCCGGCGCATCAGGCCCTCGAGACGGTCGGCGAAATACGGCACCGCCAGCAGCCCGGTGCTCTGCGACTCCTCTCTCGCTCGCACGACCAGCCGGCGCGCCTGCTCCCAGTCCTGGCCGGCGGCGGCCGCATCGCAGAGCGCCTCGAGCAAGATCGGCGTCCCCTCGTTCGGTGGCGTCAGGGGGAACCGCGCAGTCTCCCCGAGGTCGCCGCCTCGGTGGATGACGGCTCGTAGGTAGTAGGACACTGCGCCGACGAGACCTGTTCGGGTGCGCCCCTCGTCGAGGAAGCGGCGGACGAGCTCGATCAGCCGGTCCGCCTCGTCGCGCTCCCCGCGCAGCTCGCGGCAGAACGCGATCACGGCGTAGGCCCGGAGGTAGGGGCCGGGGGGGAAGTCGCGCGGGTCTTCCACAAGGACGCGCTCCATCTCCGCGTGGTCGTCGAGCGCGCCCGGCCAGTCGCCGAGCACGAACTTCGCCATCACCCGGTAGACGAGGCAGTGCAGGTACGTCCCGGGGTTCTCCTGCGAGCGCGCGACGCCCTCGGTGGCGTGCGCGAGCGCCTCCTCGTACCGGCCGAGGTACTGGGCGCTCCACGCTGCCATCGCGTAGGCGTCGCCGACTTCCTGCGGGTCCGTCAGCCGCGGGACGAGCTCCAGGCGCCTCAGGTCTCGGGCGTGCATCTCCCCGTACCGACCGCCCGCCATCAGCAACGACGTCTCGGCGTCGAGCGCGCCGGAGAGCACGTTCGCGTCCCCGAGCCGCTCCGCGATCGCGACCGCCTCGCGCGCGGCGGCCCGGCCCTCGTCGTCCATCGGCTCGTAGCCTTGAATCTGCATGAACGCCCGACTCGAGAGCAGCAGCGCCCGCTCGACGCTGTCCGCTGCTCCTGCGGCCGAGAGGCCGTCGTCGATCAGCGTGAGCAGCTCCTGTGTCGTCGGGCGCTCGTGCAGCGTCCCGAACCAGCGCGTGGGGACCACCGCGGCGTATGCGGCGAGGCGCGCGAAGTGACGCGAGTCGTGCCCGACGTCGGCGATCGCCTCCTGCAGGGTGGCGTACTGGTCTTCGCCCCGCGAGGCGAGCAGGTAGGTGTGGGCGAGCGCCTCCAGCGCCTCGACTCGTTCGTCTTCGGCGACCGAGAGGTCGACGGCGCGCCGGCCGAAGCGCTCGGCCGCCGGGCCAGCCGCGCGGCGCGCGAGGTCGGACGCGGCTTCGAGATACCGCTTCCGGGCCCTCCGCCGCAGCTCGTCGTCATGGTTCAGCCTCCACGCCAGGTCGTAGTGGTTGGCGAGGAGCTCGACGAGGCCCGAGGCGCGCTCGCCGGCCATGTCCTCGATCCAGGACGCGATCGCCGCGTGTGCAGAGGCGCGCTCACGGCGCGGCAGGCTCTCGTACGCGACGTCCTGGATGAGAACGTGCTTGAAGGCGTATTCCGGGTCGCCGCCGAGCGTGGATCGAAGCTGAGGTGCGATCAGCTCGCGGCGTGAGAGCGTCCGGAGGACAGGTTCGAGGTCTTCGTCGAGGCCGAGCGCTCTGACCGCGCCGGGCCAGAACGCCCGGCCGACGACCGCAGCGAGCTGGAGCGTGCGCCGCTCGACCGTCGAGAGCAGGTCGATGCGGGAAAGAATCACCCCCTGCACCGTGTCGGGGATCTCGAGGTCTGCGACCGCCTCCCTCGCGACCCAGCGTCCGTCCTCCTGTGCGATCAGCCCCTCGTCGATCAGCCGTCGGATGATCTCCTCGAGGAAGAACGGGTTTCCCTCGGACCGCTCCAGAATCTGGTCGCGCAGGCCCGGCGGCATGTCGTCGACGCTGAGCAGCTTCGAGACGAGCTCGGCGCTCTGCTCCGCGCTGAGCGGGTCGAGCGCGAGGGAGGCGAAGTTTCGGCGGCCGCCGCCCCAACCGGCGCGCGTACGGAAGAGATCCGGCCGCGTCGTGCACAGGAAGAGCACCGGTCCGGAAAGCTGCTCCGCGAGATCCTCCAGCAGGTCGAGCACCGACTCGTCCGCCCAATGGAGATCCTCCACGACGACGAGCAGGGAACCCTCCTCGGCGAGGCCTCCGAGGAGCGCTCGCCAGGCGCCGACGATCTCCCGGTGGATCCGCTTCGGGTCGAGCGCTTCGAGCGGGTCGTTCGGCAGGCGCAGTCCGATCGTCGCGGCGAGTGCCGCAGCGGTCAGGTCCGGGTCGACCACGAACTCCGGCTGCATCGCCTCCGCGACGAGCGCGTGGATCTTCGCGACGGCATCCTCGGGCGAGTCGTTCTCGAGGATGACCGCCTCGGCTTTCAGGATCTCGGCGAACGGCCAGAGCGTGACGTTCTCGCAGACCGCGACACATCGGCCGACGACGACCTTCGAATCGATGTCCAACGAGCCGGCGAACTCGTTGGTCAGGCGTGACTTGCCCACGCCTGCGTCGCCGACGACGGTGACGAGCTGGGGGGAACCGTCCTCGTGGACGCGGGCGAACGTCGTGCGCAGGAGATCGAGCTCGCGCTCGCGGCCGACCAGCGGCGTCGGCAGGCCACCGATGCCCCGGGGCTCGACCGACTCGCGCAGGGCGCCGGCCGCCCAGGCGTCGACCGCCTCCGACTTGCCTTTCAGCTCGAGCGGCTGGACGCGCTCGAGCTCGAACCATGCCTCCACGATCCGCGCCGTGCGCTCGCCGACCAGGATTTGACCCGCGTTGGCGGCCTGCTCCAAGCGCGCGGCGACGTTGACCGCATCGCCCGTCACCAGCAGGTCCTGAGCCGCCGCCGCGGCGGTGATCACGTCCCCGGTGTTGATCCCGATGCGGATGGCGAGCTGCTCAGCCTCGGGTCGGCGCTCGTTCCACCGCTCGAGACGCGCAAGCATCCGGCGGGCCGCACGGACCGCACGTACCGGATCGTCCTCGTGTGCCGCGGGTACGCCGAAGACCACCATGATCGAGTCGCCGGCGAACTTCTCGATCGTCCCGCCCTCGGCCCGGATCTCCTCCGACATCGCGGCGAAATAGTCGGCCATCAGGGCCCGGACGTCCTCCGGGTGCATGGCCTCCGATCGCGCCGTGGAGCCGACGACGTCGGCAAAGAGGATCGTGACGAGCTTCAGCATCTCCCCGGTTGCCACCGCCGCCTCGACGCGAGCGCCACACGCCGGGCAGAAGCGCGCGTCCGCAGGAAGAGCCGCTCGGCAGCTGGCGCACGTAACCATGCTCTCGCGAGGATAAAGCTCGGTTAGGGTCGGGAGAATGCGGCGCCGTTTCGGTCCTCCTGCCACGCCCCTGTCCGACGGGGTGCTCCGGCTGGTGCAGCTCGAACGGCGGTTCGAGGCGGATTTCGAGGCGCTGACCGAGGATCCGGACGTGATCCGGTTCACGAGAGTGCCTGCAAACCGCTCTGACGGCTTCGCGGCGAAGTGGATCGACACGTACGTCGACGCCTGGGCCGAAGGCTCGCGGGCGGGCTTCGCGATCGTCGACGCGGCAACCGACGAATTCCTCGGCATGGTCGCGCTCGTCCAGATCGATCTCGCCCTGGGGGAGGGCGAGATCGGCTACATCGTCGCCCCCGCGGCGCGAGGACGCGGTGTGGCGGGCCGGGCGATCCTGCTGCTGGCCCGCTGGGCGTTTCGAGACGTGGGCCTCGAGCGGCTCGAGGCCTGGATCGACGTCGCGAACGAGCCGTCGAAACGCGTCGCCGAGGGTGCCGGATTCACCTACGAAGGGATCCGCCGCTCGGTCCACTTCAAGGACGACCAGCGCGCCGACATGGCGATCTACTCGCTGCTCCCCGGCGAGCTGTCATAGATGCCGCCGCCGGGCTCGGCTACCCTAGGCACCGTGGCAGACGCCCCAGACCAGCCGCTCGACGAACAGCTCCGGGAGATCGGGGCCCAGCTTGCCTGGGTCCGTGATTACCTTTGACCCGGCTCGTCTAGAGCAGCGCTCGACCGAGCTCGAAGCGCAGATGAGCGAGCCCGGGTTCTGGGACGACCAGCAGCGGGCGGCCCAGATCTCGACGGAGCACTCGCGGGTGACCAAGCGACTCGAGCGCTACCGCACCTTGTCACAGGAGTACGAGGACGCGACCGAGCTCGCCGCGATGGACGGCGAGATGGCCGACGAGATCGCCGTCTCGCTACGGCCGCTCCGGGCCGAGCTCGCCCGGCTCGAGGAGGACGCGCTCTTCAACGGCGAGTACGACGGCGGCGACGCGGTCGTCACGATCCATGCCGGCACCGGCGGGACGGACGCGCAGGACTGGGCCGAGATCCTCCTCCGCATGTACCTGCGCTGGGCGCAGCAGCGCGGGTTCGAGACCGAGCTGATCGAGGCGAGCCCGGGTGAGGAGGCGGGCGTGAAGTCCTCGACCTTCACGGCCCGCGGGGAGAACGCGTACGGCGTCTTCAGGGCGGAGCGGGGGGTGCATCGACTCGTCCGCCTGTCGCCGTTCGACCAGGCGCACCGCCGCCACACGTCGTTCGCGCAGGTGATCGTCAGCCCGCTGCTGCCCGACGACGGGTCGGTGGAGATCGACGAGGCCGATCTCCGCATCGATACCTACCGCGCGAGCGGTGCAGGCGGCCAGCACGTGAACAAGACCGACTCCGCGGTGCGGATCACGCACATCCCCACCGGCATCGTCGTCCAGTGCCAGAACGAGCGCTCGCAGACCTCGAACAAGCAGACCGCGATGCGCATCCTCCGCTCACGGCTCGCCGAGGTCGAGCAGGAGCAGCGGGAGGCGGAGCTGGCACGGGAACGCGGCGCCGTGCAGGAGGCGGACTTCGGAAGTCAAATTCGCAGTTATGTCCTCCACCCGTACCAGCAGGTCAAGGATGTCCGTACCGGCCACGAGGTCGGTAACGCCCAGGGCGTCCTCGACGGCGACCTGGACGGGTTCGTCCACGCCTACCTGCTCGCCAAAGCGGCGGGCAAGGTCGTTTAGATGGTTGATCGATAATTCCTCGCCGCGCGGCTGGTGGCTGAGACACGGCGCCGGCTGGCGCCGCCCGTCCTCGCCCGTATTCCCGATACGACCTCGGACGGGCGGCGTCCCCGGCTTGGTCTCAGCCATCCCCGCATCGACGGGAATTACCGATCAACCATCTAGAGGCCCCTCCGGCGAGGTATCCAGCCGTGGACTCGGGTAGACTGGCCGAACCCCCGACCGGTGCGGCCCCGGGCCCGGCCGCGTTCGTTCGAGACCCGGTGCAGGATCAAGACCTCCAGATCGAAATCCCCGTCCTAGCGGCAGAGCCTCAGTTGTCCGAGGTGCCCGAGGTACCGTCGCCGACGTCGGCGATGATGGTGTTCGAGGCGGTGACGAAGGTCTACGACCCGGACGTCGTCGCCCTCCAGGACGTCTCGTTCGTGATCGACAAGGGCGAGTTCGTCTTCGTCGTCGGACCGTCGGGGTCGGGCAAGTCGACGGTGATCCGCCTGCTCCTGAAGGAGCTCGAGCCGACCCGCGGCCGGATCCTCGTCGGCGGTCGCGACCTCAGCCGGCTGAAGCGCTCGAAGGTGCCGCTGCTTCGGCGCAACCTCGGCTGCGTCTTCCAGGACTTCAAGCTGCTGCCGAATCGCACCGCCTCCGAGAACGTCGCCTACGCCTTGAAGGTGCAGGGCGAGCGGCCCGAGCTGATCCGCAAGAAGGTGCCGGAGGCGCTCTCCCTCGTCGGGCTCGCCCACAAGTCGACCTCGTTGCCCGACGAGCTCTCCGGCGGCGAGCAGCAGCGCGTCTCGATCGCGCGCGCCGTCGTCAACCACCCGCCGCTCCTGATCTGCGACGAGCCGACGGGGAACCTCGACCCCGACACCTCGGTCGGGATCATGCAGCTGCTCTACCGGATCAACCGGGCCGGGACGACCGTGCTGATGGTCACCCACGACCGCGAGATGGTCGACAAGATGCGGAAGCGCGTGATCGCGCTCGACGGAGGCAGGCTCGCCCGCGACGAGCGCCGCGGCGGCTACACGACCGAATGAACCTCTTCCGGATGATCGCCGCCGAAGCGGCCCGTTCGATCCGGGCGAGCATGTCGACGACCGTCGCGGCGACGATGACGGTGCTGGTCGCGATGCTCGTCCTCGGGACGACCATCGGTCTCGGCACCTGGCTGCTCTCGTACAGCGACCACATCAAGCAGCAGCTGGTGATCAAGGTCTACTTCGACACAGCCCCCCAGGCGACGCCGCAGCAGATCAACGCGGTCGGCGCGAAGTTCGACCCGAAGGTCAATCCGCTCGTCAGGAACGTCAAGTTCGTCTCCAAGACGCAGGCGCTGAAGACCATGAAGCGCCGCAACCCGGAGCTCTTCAACACCGGGCTCGCGTACAACCCGCTCCCGGACTCCTACGAGATCCAGCCGAAGAAGGCCGACGACCTGGACAAGCTGCGCGACCAGCTGCGGCCGAAGCCGGCGGGCGTCGACACGATCAACGACGGCGGCAACACATCGCATCGCGTCTTGAGGGTCGGCGGGATCATCTCCGTCGTCTTCCTGATCGGCGTGATCCTGCTCCTGGTCGCATCGACGCTGCTGATCGGGAACACGATCAGGCTGTCGATCTTCTCGCGGCGCCGTGAGATCGAGGTGATGAAGCTCGTCGGCGCGACGAACTGGTTCGTGCGCGGGCCGTTCATGGTCGAAGGGTTGATCTGCGGCGTCGGAGGCGCGATCGCGGCGGTCATCCTGCTCGTGATCGGCAAGGCGGTCATCCTGCCGCTGATCGGCCTGACCAAGAGCAAGGACGCCCACGCGATCGCGTTCGAGCTGAATGCGCTGATCCTGATCGCGATCGGTCTCCTGCTCGGCGTCTCCGGCACCGGGCTCACCCTCCGCCGATTCCTCCGCGTCTAGATCCGGCCGATCCGGCCCGGGTCGTCGTCGAGGTCGCGACTCGCGGCAAGCTCGTCGTCGGCGAGCCCTACTTCGCGCCCGGCGTTCCGCTCGTCCTCGACCGCAAGGCGCTGCGAGGCGCCGAGCGGGGCGAGCTCGCGGTCGTCACGAGCGGGCGCGGCCGCGCGAAGGTCGAGCGCGTCCTCGGCCGCGCCGACCACGTGGAGGCGGTGCTCGAGGGGCTGCTCGTCGAGAGAGGCGCCCGGACGGGCTTCGAGCCGTTCGAGGCGCCCCCGGCGGACGCGGAGACCCGCGTCGACCTGCGCGACCTGACCACGTTCACGATCGACCCGGACACCGCGAAGGACTTCGACGACGCGATCTCGATCCGCCGCGAGGGGGACGGAATCCGGGCCTGGGTGCACATCGCGGACGTGTCTCAGTTTCGTGCCCGCCGGGTCGCCGCTCGACCGCGGCGCGGCCGAGCGCTCCTTCTCCACGTACGTGCCGGGCCTGGTCGCGCCGATGCTGCCGCCGGAGCTCTCCGACGACGCCTGCTCGCTGCGGCCGCAGGTCGACCGCCTCTGCGTCACCGTCGAGTTTCCCCCCGGGTATTTGGGCCGGGCGTCGCCGGCTTTGCCGGCGACGCTTCCAGCCCTGCGTGGCGAGCCGAGCTTCTACCGGTCGGTCATCCGCAGCGACGCGCGGCTCACCTACGGGCAGGCGCAGCGGCGTGACGTGCCCGCGGAGGTGGCGGCCGAGCTCGAGTTGGCGGCCGCGTACTCGGCCGACCTTCGCCGGCGCCGGTTCGCCCGCGGCGCGCTGCGCGTCGAGCGTCCCGAGGTCGAGTTCGAGTTCGACGGCCAGGGCGGGGTCGCGCGGGCCTCGCGGCAGAGCGAGCCGGAAGCGCACGCGCTCGTCGAGGAGCTGATGATCCTCGCGAACGAGGCGGTCGCCGGCCTGCTCGCCGGCCGCCGCCGCGAGGCGCTGTACCGGGTTCACGAGCGGCCCGATCCGCAGGCGATCGACCTCCTGCTCGCGAAGCTCGCCGACCTCGACGTACCGACGCCGCCGGCCCCGGAACGGCTCTACCCCGCCGATGCGGCACGCGTCGCCGCCGAGACGAGCGAGCGGGTTGCGGAGTACGTGGAGCAGTCGGGGCGCGGGAGAGACGCGTTCCCGGTGCTCGTCCTCCAGGCGTTGAAGCAGGCCCGCTACGACCCGCGCAACCTCGGCCACTCCGGGCTCGCCAGCCCCGCGTACTGCCACTTCACGAGCCCGATCCGCCGCTACCCCGACCTGGTCGTCCATCGGGCGCTGCTCGGCGAGCTGGGCGCTCTCCGACGAGCCGCTGCCCGAGGACGTCGGCGCGCTGGCCGAGCACACGTCGGCGCGCGAGCGCGAGGCGGCGCAGATCGAGTACCTCGCCGACGAGATCTGCCTCGCGTGGCTGCTCGAGCGCGAGCTGTTCGAGCGCGGCTGGGACGACCCGTGGCCCGGAGAGATCACCGGAGTGATCGGCTCGGGGCTCTTCGTCCGCTTCGGCGACGTGTTCGAGGGCTATCTCCCTGCGCGGCGGCTGCCAGGCGACTACTTCGAGCTGAACACGCTGGGCACCGCCATGGCGGGGCGGCGAGGGGGAGGGGTGTTCCGGCTCGGCGACCCGATCGAGGTCACTGTCGAGGAGATCCGCCGCTCGGAGGGGAAGGTCGAGCTCTCCCTTCACGCACATTGATGGAGCCAGCGGGCCGTCTCGACGTGCTGCTGCACGGAACCGGCTCCGAGACACCACGCGACCGTTTGCGCGAGGCACCAGAGCCGGGCGCGTTCCCGATCGAGGTGTAGCTCCTGCGCGAGCCGGTCGAGGCGGCGCTCGACCTGTGCGCGGCTATGGCCGAGCTCGAAGGATCGGATGATCGGCGCCGCGCTGAACGCGCGTTCGCCCGCGAGCGGTTTCGGGTCGATGACCAGCCACGACTCCCGCCGTGCGCGCAAGATGTTGCCCGCGTGCAGGTCCTGGTGGATCACGACCTGCTCGCCCTGCGTCGGCGGCAGGTCGTGGAGCGCGGCCAGGGCGGTGTCGAGGAGAGCACGCTCGAACGTGCGGCCGGCGATCTGCCATTTCTTCGTGATCGACCCAGCCCACCATTCGGCCTCCTCGGCAAGTGGGCGCAGTGGGGCGCTTGCCGGCTTCCACAGCCGCGGCAGCAGCGAGATGATCACGTCGAGCGCCTCCTCGGGCTCCGCCGCGCTCAGAGGCGTGCCCGGCAGGCAGCGCTCCAGGAGAAGGGCGTGGCACGTCGGGTCGTGAGCCAGGAGCTGCACGGCCCCGTCCCCGTCCCAGATCGCGAGGGCGTCCGCCTCGTGCTCGGTCTCCCGATCGGGGAACTGGATCTTGAGCACGGCCGGTCGTCCGTCCGTCAGCGTTGCCGGAAGGACGAGCGATACGAACGAATCCGGGAAGGGCCGCCCGAGTCGAAGCGACCAGCGCTCACGGCATTCGTCCACGAGGCGTGGGAGCGCCTGCAACCAATCCCGACCCTGGTCATGTTCGGAGAGCCAGGCGAGACGCGGGGGCAGCGAGCCGAGATTCGACACATGTGGAGCGTGCCACCTGCGCCTCCGGTGGCGCGGTCACTCGGTATCTGTCAGGCGTGAGTGCGTAACGGGCGCGACCCGAGACCCGTTGTCTCTTTGATGTCTACGAAAGGAAAGGTGGATCCCTGATGGTTCTGATCCTGCTCCTTGCGTTGCTGGCCGCCGTCTTCATCGGCCTCGGCTTCGTGATCAAGTGGATGTTCATCCTCGCGATCGTCTTCGGCCTCGCGTGGTTGATCTCGATGTTCGCGCACGGCGTCGGCCGATCGCGCGTCTAGCCGCGAGCTCGTGAGCGCTGGGGCCCAGAACCCGCCCCGGCGCTTCATCGCCGAGTCGGGCGCCCTCTGCTCTCGCCGCGACTGAGCCGGTCGGCGACGGCGCCCACGAGGTTCGCCGATAATGGGTCGCTTGAGGGTCGAAGCCGCCGCCGAACGGCCACACGGGCTGCAGAGCTACCGGGAGTGGCTGCCGCCTCCGGCTCTTCGTCGCCACGCCACCTGTGTCTGGGTTCAGCAGGTGTCTCCCGACTCGAGTCCGTACGTCCACCGCACGATCCCGAACGGCAGCGCCGAGCTCGTCTGCGTCGTGGGTGCGACTCCGAAGCTCGTCGGCCCGCAGACCGGGCCGATGGAGGAAAGGCTCGCCGCCGGCACGACCGCCGTCGGCGTTCGCTTCCGGCCCGGCGCCGCTCCCTCCGTGCTGGGCCTGCCCGGTTCGGAGGTGGTCGACCTGGTCCTAGCGTCCGAGGACCTGTGGGGCCGCGCTACCGTGGCGCTCGGCGAAAGAGTGGCGGCAGCAGCTTCTCCGCGAGACGCGGCGGCCGTTCTCGAGGCCGCGGTCCACAGCCGCCTCGCCGACGCGAGCGAGCCCGACCCGATCGCCGAAGAGGCCGTACGCCGGCTCTCGCACTGGCGCACGAGCGACGTGCGGGCGCTCGCGGCATCCTTGTATGTCTCCGAGCGGCAGCTCCGCCGAAGGTGCGAAGCGGCAATCGGCGTGACGCCGAAGGTCGTCCATCGGATCCTCCGTTTCCAGCGTTTCCTCGCCCTGACGCGAACGCGCGACCGTCCGGCCGCCGAGCTGGCGCTCATCGCGGGCGAGGCGGGTTTCGCTGATCAGGCCCACCTTTCGCGCGAGGCGCTGCGGCTCGCCGGCCGTACCCCCCGGCTGCTCCTGCACGAGGCCCGCGAGTGCCTCGCCACGCATGATCACGCCGCCTCGTTCGGCCCGCTGCTGCGCTCGCTCGAGCTGCAGGCGCTCGCGACCGGCTGAGACCGCGCCGGCAACTCCGGAGCCGGCAAGATGGCCGATTCGTTCAAGAGCTGCGGGCCATCCCGCGCCTACTGTGGGGCGATGCGCGGGTGGAGCGACGTGTCCGATCGTGGGGCGCTGCAGCGGCGCACGCTGCGCGTGCTCGTCGGCGCCCAGGTCTTCGCGGCTCTGGGAGCGTCGGGCGCCGCCGCCGGTGCGTTGTTGGCGCTGGACATCACCGGAAGCGAGTCGCTCGCGAGCCTGCCGCTGGCCTTCATCGTCGTCGGCTCGTCGGCTGCCGTGGTCCCGATCTCGCTGGTCTTTCGCCGAGCGGGCCGCCGCTCAGGGCTCGTGCTCGCGCTGGGGACGGCCGCGGCCGGCGCCGGCGGCGTCGTCGCGGCCGGTGTCCTGGCGAGCTTCCCGTTGCTCTGTGCCGCGAGCGCCGTGTTCGGAGCCGGCAACACGGCCGTGATGCTCGCTCGGTACGCCGCCGCCGACCTCAGCGCCCAAGAGGCGCGCGGTCGCGCGATCGGCCGGGTCGTCTTCGCGGCCACGTTCGGCGCAGTAGCAGGTCCGAATCTCCTTGCGCCCGCCGGCGCTGCCGCGACCGCTGTCGGCCTACCCGAGCTCACGGGCCTCTACCTCGTCTCGGCGGTGGCGTTCTCGATCGCCGCGGTCGTCCTGTTCGTGCTGCTGCGTCCCGATCCGCTGCAGATCGCGGCCGCTCTGGATTCCGGTCCGACGCTGGAAGTGTCCCCGCGGCGGGCCAGGGGGCCCGCGCTCCGCCGGCTGCTGTCAGCCCCGGCGGCGACCACCGGGCTGGCGACGATCGTCGTCGCCAACTTCGTGATGGTCGCGGTCATGAGCATGGCACCGGTGCACATGCACGCTGAAGGGCACGATCTCGAGTTCGTGGGGCTCGTGGTCAGCCTGCACGTCGCCGGCATGTTCGGGCCTTCACCGTTGACGGGCCGGCTGACAGATCGGCTCGGGCCGATTCCGGTTGCAGCCGCGAGCGCGCTGCTGCTGATGGTCGCCGGCGCGGTGTCGGCGGCCGCCGGAGCCGATGCATTCACCTTCACAGTAGGTCTGGTCGTGCTCGGCGTCGGGTGGAACGCCGGGCTCGTCGCCGGGAGCACGCTGCTCGCCTCGGCCGTCTCTGTTGCCCACCGGCCGCGGGTCGAAGCATTCGGCGAGCTCAGCATGGGTGTCGCTGCCGCGAGCGCGACCGCGGTCGCCGGTCCCGTGGTCGGCGTTGCCGGGTACGCGACCCTGGCGGTTGCCGGCGCGGTTGCGGCGGCGGCATTGAGCCCGTTCCTCGTCGCAGTCGCGCGCCGGGGCCTTCCGGCCGAGGCGGTGCCGGCGAACCGGCTGTTGGCGGGCTGACGCGGCCCTAGACTTGATTCCGGCATGGCCGGGGAGAAGCTCATCGTCGACAACCGTCGCGCGCGTTACGACTACGAGCTGCTCGAGCGCTTCGAGGCCGGGCTCGTGCTGACGGGAACGGAGGTGAAGTCCTTGCGGGAGGGTCGCGCCACGCTCACGCAGGCGTTCGGAGACGTCCGCGGAGCGGAGGTGTGGCTCGTCGGCGCGAGCATCGCGACGTACGACCAGGGCAACATCGCGAACCACGAGCCCGAGCGCGACCGGAAGCTGCTCCTCCACCGGCACGAGATCGCGTCGTTGATCGGCAAGGTGCGCGAGAAGGGACTGACGCTGGTGCCGACCCGGATGTACTGGAAGGACGGCCGGGCGAAGGTGGAGCTCGCGCTCGCGCGCGGGAAGCAGACGATCGACAAGCGTCGCGACATCGCCAAGCGCGAGGCCGACCGCGCGATGCAGCGGGCGCTGAAATCCCGCCGCTGACGGCTACACTGTGTCGACGAACATACGGGGGCGACCAGGTCTCGACGTGGTCGGTTCTCCGGCTGAGCTGCAGGTCGAGGTCCCCGGTCGGCCTCGTAAAACAACCGGGAAACAACGTAAGTGCGGATAACGAACTCGCACTCGCTGCCTAACTAGCTTAGGCGACGCGTCGCTCCTCGCTCGGCCCGTGGCGAGGGCAGCGGCGTCATAAACGGGCTGGCCCCGAAGGAAAGCCAATCGCCGGAGGGGTGAGACCACAGGATGGCTGGCCCGGCGGTAGGTCGCTCACCAACCGGCCGTCCGGGCGAGATCAAAACGGTGAGCTAAACCTGTAGAGGCTCTGCCCGGTGCGGCTGCGGACGCGGGTTCGATTCCCGCCGCCTCCACCAGTTGTTTCTTATTCAAACCCAGGCGGCCGAAAGGCCGCCTGTCCAGTTTATGCACGAATCACTCGGCGACATCCCGCCGCTCGAGTACGAGTCCGCCGGCCCCGGTTCGCCGGACACTGTGGTGGGCAAGCTGATCATGCCGCGGCGACCGCCTTGGCGCGCAGGTGTTCGCGAGCCTCGATCGGGCTACGGTAGCCGTGGCGTTCGATCAGCCACTGCTGGTTGTAGGTGCGCCCGAAGCGGCGCACCGCTTGCCGCAGGTCCTCGAGTGTCTCGAAGCGCTCGAGCCAGAGGATCTGCTCCTTGAGGACCTGGATCGCTTTCTCGGCGCAGCCGTTCGTTTCGGGTTCGTAGTGGAAGGCGGGCGAGCGGGCGATGCCGAGGTGGTCGATCTCGGCCTGGTAGTGATCGGAGCGGAAGCAGGAGCCGCCGTCGTAGCGCAGCGCGAGCCCGGCGGCGACCGC
Source organism: uncultured Actinomycetes bacterium (assembly GCA_963719325.1). GTDB lineage: Bacteria > Actinomycetota > Thermoleophilia > Gaiellales > Gaiellaceae > DATBLE01. The sequence continues at coordinate 9,710 of CAVRBW010000018.1, read as the reverse complement.
GTGTTCGACCGAGCCGAAGCGCTCGGCGCAGACCTCGCGGAGCAGGTCGGCGGCGGCGAAGCGGTCCATGCGCCGGGCGGCGTCGTACCAGACCTCGTTTGAGGCGTGGTCGACGAGCACGAACACCGCGCAGCGGCCCTCGCCGCGTGTCCACGCCTCGGTCGCATCGGTCGCCCAGAGCGTGTCCGGGACCTCGACGGTGATCGTGCCCTCGTGCAGCCGGGCCGAGCGCTTGCGTACCTGCGGCGTCGGGGCGAGCAGCCCGGCCTCGCGGGTGAGGCGCAGGACCCGCTTACGGCTGGTGCGGATGCCGCGCTTCAGGCGCAGCCGCGCCCACACCTTGCGGTGGCCCTCGCCGACGAACGGCGACGCCTCGAGATCGCGGCGAATCTCGGCCAGCAGCTTCGCGTCGGGCAGCGCGCCGACCGGGCCGGGACGGCGGCGAGCAGAAGCCTGCGAAGCCGAGACGCGCCGGCGGCGACGCTGCTCGTGCGCCGCCGACCGGGAGACGCCCGCCACCCGGCAGACCGTCTGCAACGGTGCCGGCAGCGTCTCACTCACCTCGAGCGCCTCGGCGACGGAGGGCTCCCCTTCTTCTCCAACAGCGCCCGCAGGATGTCGACCTCGAGCTGCAGCTCGCCGACCTTGCGCTGCGCATCGACCAGACGACGCTCACCCTCCGGCGCCGGTCGCGACTTCAGGCCCTCACGGCCTGCGGCGAGGAACTCCTCCCGCCAACCGGCGATCCGTCCGGCCGGCTGCCCCGTCTCCCGCGCCAACAGATCCAACGACTCCCCGCGCAGCAGCCTGAGCACCACGTGTTCCTTGCGGCGCGCGCTCCAGCGCACCTCCCGGCTCGCCTCCGGCTCGCCGCTCGGCGCGCCGGAGCGCGGCTCCTCCACTGCCTCCATACGAACCTCCCGAACTCCCGACATCGCGACCTCCTCGGTCTAATCGCGTGTCCGGACGGAACCGGGTGCGCGGGACGAGCAGCAGCACGCCGAGCGAGAACCGATTACGCTCGTTGGAGCGACCGTGTGACCCAACTAACCCGGTCCCCGCCAAACCCGGTCCGGCTCACTCGCCCGAGGCGGATCAGGCGAGAGCTGAAACTGGACGCGGTCTGTGCGAGCTGTTCCTTGGTTAGCCCACTTTGGTCCAGATGTGTCTAGGGAAGACTTGTGCGCGCCCGATTTTGCACGTGTCATGGATGACTGTGAGTGTGAGGTGCTTTCCGGCGAGATGGATTCTGTAGGTGCCGACGGTGGGGCATACGTACCCCGCGCCGCCAGGAGCTGTGAGCGTGGATCCCTTGAACGTGAACGTGAGGGGGGTCAGCTGGCCGTTCCAGGTAATGGTGCCCCTTCCCTTCTTCTTGAAGTTCAGCGTCCACGTTCCTGCAGCCGACGCTGGCGTGGTGATCGTTGTTGTGTATTTGCCCGTGATCGTTGCGCTCGCTGTAGCGGTGGTGACGAACGCTAGTAACGGGAGGATTGGCATAACGATTGCGAATCGCTTCATTCGTCCCCACCTAGTGATGTTGCTTCTCATGCCGTCTCCTTTCCGAGCCGTGAGGTCACGGCTTGATGCGCAGCCCGTGACGCGAACGCGCCTCGTTGGCTTCATGCTTCCCTCCGTCGTCGCGGGACTGCGTCTCACGCGGGGATCGAAGCACCCGCCGGTATTCGTGTCTTCGGGGATCACCCTGGGATCGGGCAGGTCGAGGGAAAACCCTGAGCCTGCGAAGCCAGGCGCTGAGGCGGACGGGCGTCCCGCCGACATGGAGCCTCGCGATCAGCCGACCGGTGCGCAGGTCGGTCCGGTGGTGCATCGCCCAGTTGGTGAGTTGTTCGTCGGGCTGTCTGCCCGGATTGGCCGGGGGCCTCCGGGGACGCGCCGTGAGGGGTGGCCCCGGACGCCCCCGGCCTGCTCGGTCCGGTCCCGCCTTCCGAGCGCGCTCGGAGGAATCTCGCAACCCGCGAGTCGCGGCGTCTCCTAAAGGGATGCTAAGAGGCTCTAACTGAATGAAGGGACCCGTTCGGCGCTAGCGAAGTCCGTCGGCATCTGTCGTCAAGCTCGGGAGGCGATGTCGATGCGGGCGAGGCCGTGGGATGTACCGGACGGGTTGTGGGAGCGGATCGAGCCGCTGCTGCCGAGGCGCCAACGGCGCTTCCGCTATCCGGGCCGCAGGCCGTTCGACGATCGGTTGGCGCTGCAGGGGATTCTGTTTGTCCTCCACACCGGGATCGGCTGGGAGCATCTGCCGCAGGAGCTCGGCTTCGGCTGCGGCATGACCTGCTGGCGCCGGTTGCGCGCCTGGCAGGAGGCGGGCGTCTGGCAGCGGTTGCACGAGTTGCTGCTCGCCGAGTTGCACGCCTCGGGTGAGATCGAGTGGTCGCGCGCGATCGCAGACTCGAGCCATATCCAGGCGAAAAAGGGGGCTCGCAAACGGGTCCCAGCCCCGTCGACCGCGGCCGGCGCGGCAGCAAACAGCATCTCCTCGTAGACGGTCGCGGCCTGCCGCTCGCCTGGACGCTCACCGGCGGCAACCGAAACGACATCACCCAGCTGCTCGAACTGCTCGACCGTGTGCCGCCGGTGCGCGGCCGTATCGGCCGACCGCGGAGACGTCCCGACAGCGTCGTCGCCGACCGCGGCTACGACCACGACAAGTACCGGCGGCTCGTCTGGAAGCGCGGCGTCAAGCCAATCATTGCGAGACGGCAGACCGAGCACGGCTCCGGGCTCGGCCGCGACCGTTGGGGTCGTCGAGCGCACCTTCGCCTGGCTGCATAACCGCCGACGGCTGCTCCTCCGCACTGGCCTGGACCCCGGTAGCCGGTAGACACTTGCCTGGCTGAGGTTTGTCGTCGCGCGGTCGGCGCGGAGGCGCGGCCCGTAGGGCCGGGCCGGAGCGGCGATCGCGTCCGGCGGGCTTCGCAGGATGGGCCGCTCAACCGAGAAGGAGGAGATCGGGTTGAGCGAGCAGCGGAAGTACCGGACGTTCACGGCGCAGCAGAAGTTGGAGATCGTGCTTGCCGGGTTGCGCGGCGACGTGCAGGTGAAGGAGCTCTGCCGGCAGCACGAGATCGCGGAGACGCTCTACTACCAGTGGCGGGAGAGGCTGTTGGAGGGCGGCCGGGAGGCGCTCGCTGGTAAGCAGGAGCGGCAGGGCGAGCGCGAGCTGAAGCGGCGGATCTCGCGGTTGGAGCGGGCGCTGGGGCGGAAGACGTACGAGCTGGAGATCGCGGGGGAAGCATTGCGGGGCTGGGAGTGAGCGCGCGCGCAGCCCGGTCCCGCGAGCTGGTCGCCAAAGGCCGCAAGCCGGCCGTGGTCGCGCGCGTGCTGCAAGTCAATCGGACAGGCTTGTACAGGACGCCGAAGCGGAGACCGAAGGGCCAACGGCGTCCGCTGCTCGATCCGGTCGACCGGCTGATCGTCGAGGTCGCCCACGCCAATCCGACCGACGGCACCCGCATGGTGGCCGCGTTGGCGAGCCGCGAGCTCGGCTGCCAAGTGAATCGCAAGCGGGCACAACGGGTGATGCGCGAGCAGCGACTCCTGCAGCGGCACCGGCCTCTTCGCCGGCGCCGTCGTCCTGGCTTCTTCCGGGTCGAGCGGCCGGATCAGCTCTGGCATCTCGACATGACCGCGGTCTGGGTCGCCGAGCACGGCTGGACGTACCTGAACGCGATCATCGACTGCTGCACCCGCGAGATCGTCGGCTGGAACCTCGAGCTGCGCTGCCGCACCGAGGAGGCGCTCACGCTCGTCGACCGCGCCTTCGCAGCTCGCGGGATCGAGCCCGGCCGGCTGACGCTCGGCACCGACAACGGCTCCGCTTTCACCAGCCGCCGCTTTCGCGAGAACCTCGCCGGGCACGGCGTCACCCATCGCCGCGGCGGCTACCGCGACCCCGAATCGCAGGCCTTCATCGAGTCCTGGTTCGGGAAGCTGAAGGAGCGGCTCGTCTGGCGCTCCGAGTTCGAGACCCTCCCCCAAGCGAGAAAGGAGATCGAGGCCTACATCCACAGCTACCACCGCCGCCCCCACAGCGGCCTCCGCTACCAAACCCCGGCGGAGGTCAGGAAGACCTGGGAGGATGGTCAGCGACTAGTGAAATCAGCGGCCTGAAGTGTCGACGGCGCCGGGGTCCAGGCCACTTGACTACTTGACACGAAGTTTCTGTTGTAGTACAAAAACTAGTGCATGGGTCGCCCACGGAAACCGTTCCACCGCCTCACGCGCACAATCACCGTTCGCGTCGAGGATGCTCAATACGACTGGCTTCTGGAGCACGCGATGGACGAGATGAGCGACCTGAGTAAGGCCACGCGTGACGCCATCGAAAGCGCCCGCACTCTAGAGCGGATCTTGAACGCAGAAGATCCGGTAGCCAAGTTTCAGAATCTGCTCGACCGCAGCGAGGAGGCGGAGCTGCGTGAGGCGGCGGGGATCGATGATGAGCGTACGGATTGAGCGGGCGATCGACCGGTATCTGGACTGGCGAGCGCTTGAACGTGACGCTAGCGAACGTTCGAATGACGCGTACCGCCGTATCCTCGCGAAGCTTGCAGAGCGTGATCCCGAAGCGACTCTGACAGACTTCGAGGGCAAGCGCGGGACGGAGTTACTCCGCGAGTTCTTGGCATCCTGGATCCGCAAGAGCCGGGACGACCGGGGCATCGAGCTGAGCGCGGCGACGCGCTGCAACATCATCTCTGTACTGCACTCCTTCTTCGCCTGGGCCGAGTCGGAGGATCTGATCGAGGTAGATCCGAGTCGAAAGATTCGGCGGCCGCCAAAGCGAAAGCCTGCGATCCATCGGCCGACTCTGTCGGACCTCGACAAGCTGCGGCCGGCAGCGACGTTGTACGAGCTGCCAGCGATCCTGCTCCTGGAGGGCGTAGGCCTCCGTAACAGTGAGGTTCGCTTCTGCCGCTGGCGGGATGTCGACCTCGTCAACGGGCGAGTGCAGGTGCATCGAAAGGGCAGCAACTGGCAGTGGGTGTGACCGGCCCCCGTTTGTCGGTCCAGCCGCTATGAGAGTCGGGCTGTCACCTCTGCGGGTGGTTCGGCCAGGCTAGCGGCGTAGGCGGTCGGCGGTTTCCAGCCGAGGCTGCTGTGCGGCCGCTTGTGGTTGTAGATGTCTTTCCAGTCATTTATGGCCGTTTGCGCCTCGAGCACGGAGTCGAACGCTTCGGCCGAGAGGACTTCGTCGCGGACTCGCGAGCCGAAGGATTCGACGAACGGGTTCTGCCAGGGCGAGCCGGGTTCGATGAAGCTGCGGCCGCTGCCGCCGAGGCGGCACCAGTCGCGGACCGCGTTGGCGGTCATCTCGGGGCCGTTGTCCATCCGCACGAGCTCCGGGGCCACGCCACGTTCGCGGACGATCTGGTCGAGGACGCGGACAGTGTGGTCGGCGTCGATCGAGCGGGCGACCCGGATCGCCAGGGCTTCGCGGGTGTGCTCGTCGACGACGTGGAGGAGCTTCAGGGTGCGGCCGTCGGTGGTCGTGTCGAACTGGAAGTCCATCGCCCAGACGTGATTCGGGCGTTCGGCCCGCAGCCGCTCGGCCGGCACCGTGGAGTCGCCGAGCCGCAGCCGCTTGCGCTTCCGCTGCGGCACGCGCAGGCCCTCCTCGCGCCAAAGCCGCTGGATCTTCTTGCGGTTCACCGCCCAGCCCTCGTCGCGGACAGCACCCCAGGCGAGGCGGTAGCCCCAGCGCGGGTGCTCGGCTGACAGCTTCCGCAGCCGCTCGCGCAGCGCGTCGTCGCGGTCAGCGCCCCGAGGCGACTGGTGGCGCTGGGTCGAGCGGTGCTGGCCGGTGATCTGGCACGCCCGCCGCTCAGAGAGGCCGCGCCGCTCGATCAGCATCGAGACGGCCTGGCGTCTGCGCGACGGGCTCACCAGTTTCCCTTCGCGATCGCCTTCAGCGCCTGATTCTCGAGCAGCTGATCGGCGACGATCCGCTTCAACCTAGTGTTCTCGCGCTCCAGCTCCTTCAGCCGCTTCGCGTCGTCGGCCTTCAGCCCTCCGTACTGCAGCCGCCAGCGGTGCAGCGTCTGCTCCGAGACCTCCAGCTGCTTCGCGACCAGGCGACCTCTTGGCCCTCCCCGAGCAGCCGGTCGGCCTCACGCAGCTTCCTGATGATCTGCTCCGGCGTATGCCGGCGTCTCGCATGTCCCATCGCTCCGATTGTCCTCCTTGCCCGACACTGGGCAGTAAGACTCTCGAAGCGACCGGACCGACCTCAGGGGGTCACGCCAGTGCCGATCGCGCCCGACGTGCTCCAGGAGCTGCGGCGCTGCTTCCGCGAGATCGAACCCGACCTCGACGACTACGTCTTCACTGTCGAAGTCGAACAGTGGGTCTCGGCAGCCGAGCGCAGGAGGCGCCGGCTCGATCCGAAGCGACCTCGCTCATCGCAGGCGCTCGGGCGAATGGTCAAGCGTGTCTGCAGGCGGGCGGGGGTCTCGGAGTACTCCCCTCACCCACTCCGCCACGGATTCGGGAACCGCTTCCTCCGCGAGAGCGACAAGGATCTGGCGACGCTGCAGGCGCTCTATGGGCACTCGCGGCCGGACACGACACAGGGGTACACCGACGACCTGACCCTCGACGAACAGGCAGAGGCACTTAGGCGGGCGGTCGAGCGGAGGAACGCACAAGCGTCGTCTGATCTGACGACGCTTGGCGATCAACCCTCAAGTACCCTCGAAACCGAGGAGTGGAGGCGGCGGGAATCGAACCCGCGTCCGCAGCCGCACCGGGCAGAGCCTCTACAGGTTTAGCTCACCGTTTTGATCTCGCCCGGACGGCCGGTTGGTGAGCGACCTACCGCCGGGCCAGCCATCCTGTGGTCTCACCCCTCCGGCGATTGGCTTTCCTTCGGGGCCAGCCCGTTTATGACGCCGCTGCCCTCGCCACGGGCCGAGCGAGGAGCGACGCGTCGCCTAAGCTAGTTAGGCAGCGAGTGCGAGTTCGTTATCCGCACTTACGTTGTTTCCCGGTTGTTTTACGAGGCCGACCGGGGACCTCGACCTGCAGCTCAGCCGGAGAACCGACCACGTCGAGACCTGGTCGCCCCCGTATGTTCGTCGACACAGTGTAGCCGTCAGCGGCGGGATTTCAGCGCCCGCTGCATCGCGCGGTCGGCCTCGCGCTTGGCGATGTCGCGACGCTTGTCGATCGTCTGCTTCCCGCGCGCGAGCGCGAGCTCCACCTTCGCCCGGCCGTCCTTCCAGTACATCCGGGTCGGCACCAGCGTCAGTCCCTTCTCACGCACCTTGCCGATCAACGACGCGATCTCGTGCCGGTGGAGGAGCAGCTTCCGGTCGCGCTCGGGCTCGTGGTTCGCGATGTTGCCCTGGTCGTACGTCGCGATGCTCGCGCCGACGAGCCACACCTCCGCTCCGCGGACGTCTCCGAACGCCTGCGTGAGGGTGGCGCGACCCTCCCGCAAGGACTTCACCTCCGTTCCCGTCAGCACGAGCCCGGCCTCGAAGCGCTCGAGCAGCTCGTAGTCGTAACGCGCGCGACGGTTGTCGACGATGAGCTTCTCCCCGGCCATGCCGGAATCAAGTCTAGGGCCGCGTCAGCCCGCCAACAGCCGGTTCGCCGGCACCGCCTCGGCCGGAAGGCCCCGGCGCGCGACTGCGACGAGGAACGGGCTCAATGCCGCCGCCGCAACCGCGCCGGCAACCGCCAGGGTCGCGTACCCGGCAACGCCGACCACGGGACCGGCGACCGCGGTCGCGCTCGCGGCAGCGACACCCATGCTGAGCTCGCCGAATGCTTCGACCCGCGGCCGGTGGGCAACAGAGACGGCCGAGGCGAGCAGCGTGCTCCCGGCGACGAGCCCGGCGTTCCACCCGACGCCGAGCACGACCAGACCTACTGTGAAGGTGAATGCATCGGCTCCGGCGGCCGCCGACACCGCGCCGGCGACCATCAGCAGCAGCGCGCTCGCGGCTGCAACCGGAATCGGCCCGAGCCGATCTGTCAGCCGGCCCGTCAACGGTGAAGGCCCGAACATGCCGGCGACGTGCAGGCTGACCACGAGCCCCACGAACTCGAGATCGTGCCCTTCAGCGTGCATGTGCACCGGTGCCATGCTCATGACCGCGACCATCACGAAGTTGGCGACGACGATCGTCGCCAGCCCGGTGGTCGCCGCCGGGGCTGACAGCAGCCGGCGGAGCGCGGGCCCCCTGGCCCGCCGCGGGGACACTTCCAGCGTCGGACCGGAATCCAGAGCGGCCGCGATCTGCAGCGGATCGGGACGCAGCAGCACGAACAGGACGACCGCGGCGATCGAGAACGCCACCGCCGAGACGAGGTAGAGGCCCGTGAGCTCGGGTAGGCCGACAGCGGTCGCGGCAGCGCCGGCGGGCGCAAGGAGATTCGGACCTGCTACTGCGCCGAACGTGGCCGCGAAGACGACCCGGCCGATCGCGCGACCGCGCGCCTCTTGGGCGCTGAGGTCGGCGGCGGCGTACCGAGCGAGCATCACGGCCGTGTTGCCGGCTCCGAACACGGCGCTCGCGGCACAGAGCAACGGGAAGCTCGCCAGGACACCGGCCGCGACGACGCCGCCGGCGCCGGCCGCGGCCGTCCCCAGCGCGAGCACGAGCCCTGAGCGGCGGCCCGCTCGGCGAAAGACCAGCGAGATCGGGACCACGGCAGCCGACGAGCCGACGACGATGAAGGCCAGCGGCAGGCTCGCGAGCGACTCGCTTCCGGTGATGTCCAGCGCCAACAACGCACCGGCGGCGGCGCCCGACGCTCCCAGAGCCGCGAAGACCTGGGCGCCGACGAGCACGCGCAGCGTGCGCCGCTGCAGCGCCCCACGATCGGACACGTCGCTCCACCCGCGCATCGCCCCACAGTAGGCGCGGGATGGCCCGCAGCTCTTGAACGAATCGGCCATCTTGCCGGCTCCGGAGTTGCCGGCGCGGTCTCAGCCGGTCGCGAGCGCCTGCAGCTCGAGCGAGCGCAGCAGCGGGCCGAACGAGGCGGCGTGATCATGCGTGGCGAGGCACTCGCGGGCCTCGTGCAGGAGCAGCCGGGGGGTACGGCCGGCGAGCCGCAGCGCCTCGCGCGAAAGGTGGGCCTGATCAGCGAAACCCGCCTCGCCCGCGATGAGCGCCAGCTCGGCGGCCGGACGGTCGCGCGTTCGCGTCAGGGCGAGGAAACGCTGGAAACGGAGGATCCGATGGACGACCTTCGGCGTCACGCCGATTGCCGCTTCGCACCTTCGGCGGAGCTGCCGCTCGGAGACATACAAGGATGCCGCGAGCGCCCGCACGTCGCTCGTGCGCCAGTGCGAGAGCCGGCGTACGGCCTCTTCGGCGATCGGGTCGGGCTCGCTCGCGTCGGCGAGGCGGCTGTGGACCGCGGCCTCGAGAACGGCCGCCGCGTCTCGCGGAGAAGCTGCTGCCGCCACTCTTTCGCCGAGCGCGACGGTAGCGCGGCCCCACAGGTCCTCGGACGCTAGGACCAGGTCGACCACCTCCGAACCGGGCAGGCCCAGCACGGAGGGAGCGGCGCCGGGCCGGAAGCCAATGCCGACGGCGGTCGTGCCGGCGGCGAGCCTTTCCTCCATCGGCCCGGTCTCCGGGCCGACGAGCTTCGGAGTCGCACCCACGACGCAGACGAGCTCGGCGCTGCCGTTCGGGATCGTGCGGTGGACGTACGGACTCGAGTCG
>CAVRBW010000017.1:0-99688 GCA_963719325.1 uncultured Actinomycetes bacterium | reverse complement strand
GCGGCGAATCGTCGCCGTGATCGAGGGCGAGAGCCTGATCAACGACGCGACGGCCCTGGTCGCCTATCGCTTCGCGGTCGCCGCCGTCCTCACCGGGAGCTTCTCCCTCTGGAACGCCTCGTGGCACTTCGTGCTGACGGTCCTGGGCGGGATCGGAATCGGCCTCGGGGTCGGCTTCGTGATCCGGCAGGTCAGGCGGCGGCTCGATCACTCGCCAACCGAGATCGCGATCGCCCTGTTCTCCGGCTACTTCGCCTACCTGCCGGCCGAGGCCGCCCACGTCTCTGCGGTGCTCGCGGCTGTGACTGTGGGCGTCTACGTCGGCTGGTATACGCCGGAGCTGACCACCGTTCAGACCCGCTTGCAAGGCGACGCCGTCTGGGAGATCCTCGTCTTCCTCCTCAACGCCCTGCTCTTCGGGCTCGTCGGGCTCCAGCTCAGGCCGATCCTCGACGGTCTCTCCGGGCACTCGACCGGCTCTCTGATCGCCGACGCGGTCGTCGTCAGCGCCGCCGTGGTCGTCACTCGGTACGTCTGGATTTACCCCGCAACCTATCTCCCTCGCCTGCTTTCCCGCGCATACGCGAACGAGATCCGTACCCGCCGTGGCAGTACCCGACCCTGCTCGGCTGGGCCGGCCTGCGCGGCGCCGTCTCGCTGGCCGCCGCGCTTGCGCTGCCGTTGACGACCGATGCCGGGGAGCCCTTCCCCGAACGCCAGCTCGTCATCTACCTGGCCTTCTGCGTCATCCTCGCGACGCTGGTGCTCCAAGGCCTCACCCTCCCCGCGGTGATCCGGCTGCTGCGCCTCGAGGACGACGGCCTGGTGGCGAAGGAGGAGACGAAGGCCCGGATCCGCGCAGCAGAGGCGGCGTTGGGCCGGCTCGAGGAGCTCGTCGGCGAGGAGTGGGTGCGCGACGACACGGCCGAGCGAATGCGCGGCCTGTACCAGTTCCGCCGCAGCCGCTTCGCGGCGCGGTTCGACGACCAGGACGACGGCGCGATCGAAGCGCGCTCAGAGGCGTATCAGCGGCTGCGGCGTGAGCTCCTCGAGGCCGAACGCCGCGAGGTGCTCGCCCTTCGACGCGCAAGGGCGGATCAACGACGAGGTGATGAACCTCATCCAGCGCGACCTCGACCTGGAGGACGCCCGGCTCGACGTCTAGAGACCCGAGCAGGTTGGTTCTGCTGGCCGGGGGTTGGTGGCCGAGGGCTCAGTGTCTGCGTCGATGGTTGTAGTGGAAGAGCCAGCCGTCAAGGGCCGCGGTGCGTTCGCGGCTTGAGCGGTAGATGGCGCTGTACGCCCAGGCGGCGAGCATCGTGCGGATGAAGCGCTCTGCTTTGCCGTTTGTCTGCGGCCGGTAGGGGCGGGTACGGAGGTGCTTGAGGCGCATGCGTCGGCAGGCGATCCGGTGGGCGATCGAGATGTAGGCGGGGCCGTTGTCGCTGAGGACTGCTTCGACGCGGATGCCGTAGCGGCCGTAGAAGCGGACGGCGCGGCGCAGGAAACCGACGGCGGTCGCTGCTTTCTCATCAGGGAGGACCTCGGCGTAGGCGAGGCGGCTGTAGTCGTCGACCGCGACGTGCACGTACTCCCAGCCCGCTTTGTTGTGGACGCGCCCTGCCGCGTCGGTGTAGCTGCCCGTGTAGTGCTGGTAGCTGTTGCTGCGCCAGCGTTTGCCGGCGCCGCCGACGATCCGGCCGAGCTTCTTGACATCGACGTGGACGAGCTCGCCCGGCCGCGAGCGCTCATAGCGAACGGCCGGCTCGAGCCCGAGCCGGCCCAGCCGACCGAGCCCGATCCTGGTCAGGATCCCCGAAACCGTCGAGAGCGGCATCGCGAGCGTCTCGGCGATCTCGGCCGCCGTCATCCGCAAACGTCGCAGCTTGACGATTATCGCCACCCGCTCTGCTGGAGTGCGGTTCGCGACCCGCTGCGGGGCAGAGGAGCGATCGAACAGATCGCGGTCGCCCGTCCGGTAGCGGCTCACCCACTTACGCGCACAGCGGACGCTGACGCCGGCGGCCTCGGCCGCCCTCGCCAGCGTCCATCCCTCCTCAACCACGCGACGGGCGAGCTCACGCCTGCCGCTCCAACTGAGAGCCGCGTTACCGTGCAGATCCATCCGGGTCGCCTCCTTGGGACTGATTGCCTTCGACAGCACTCAGCCTCCAAGGCGGCCCGGATGAACCGAACCAACGTGCTCAGGAACTACATCTAGACAGGTGATCTAGCGTTCGGTTGCGAGCCGGAGGCCGAAGGCGACGAGCACGGCGCCGGTGCAGGCGTCGAGCGCACGGCGCACCTTCGACCGGCGCAGCACGTCGCCGGCCTTCGCGACCAGGACCGCGTAGGCGCTCAGCCAGAGAAGCGTCATCGCGCAGAAGACGATCCCGAGCGCGAGCAGAGCAGGAAACGTGCCGCCGAACTGCGGGAGCAGGCTCGTGAAGAAGATCGCCATCTTCGGGTTGCCGAGATTGCTGATCAGGCCTTGCCGAAGCGGCGCGAACCCCCGCCGAGGGCGACCTGCGACGCGATGGTCGACGTCGTGCCGGCGTAGCGCCGCGCGAAGCGCCTGAAGTCCGAGATACAGCAGGTAGGCGGCGCCGACGAGCCTGACGACCAGAAACGCCGGCTCGGAGGCACGCAAGAGCGCCGCCACCCCGCCGGCCGCGACCAGCGCCCAGACCGCCTGGCCGGACGACACGCCGACGGCAGTCAGGAGCCCACCCGGGCGTCCGGCCGTGAGCGTGTTCCTGATCGTCAGCGCCGTGTCCTGCCCCGGAGTGACGATGACGACGATCGAGACGCCGAGGAAGGCAAGGAGGTGCGTCACGGCCGGGCTACTTCCACGGGATCTCGGGCGAGCGGTAGAACCGTACGCCCATCGACCGCAGGCGCGGCCCCTGCGCCCCGAGGCGAGTGCTGTACTCCCGCCAGCTGCGACCGGTTCGCGGCGACCAGCCGATCTCCGCGATCCCGATCAGTCGCGGGAAGGCCATGTAGTCGATGTCGGCGGCCGTCTTCAGCGTCTCCGACCAGAGCGGCGCCTCGACCCCGAGAACATCGGTTTCCTTGACTCCGCGAAGCAGCGTGCCGGGATCCCACGTGTACGAGTCGCGAACGCTCGTGAACCCGGCCCACCTGAGGCCGAGACGCGTCGTCCGGCTGTACTTCATGTCCAGGTAGGTCTTTGCGGCCGGCGACATGATCACCTTGGCTCCCTGTTTCACCGCCTGAGCCGACAGCGCCGATTTCAGCGGGTCGACGTTCCAGTGCTGGACGACGGTTTGCGGCGGCAGCGTCGCCCGGGCGATCTCCTCCCACCCGAGCAGCTGCTTGCCGTGCCTGCGGACGATCCGCTGCACGCGCTCGATGAACCGAATGTAGTCGGCGGGCTTGGTCGCCATCGCCTCGTCACCCCCGATGTGGAGCCACGCGCCCGGCGTGAGCGCGGCGAGCTCGCCGACGACCTGGTCGATGAAGTCATAGGTGACCGTCTTGGTCGTGCAGAGCGAGCTGAAGCCGACGTCGATCCCCGTGAAGAGCGGCCGTTCCTTGCCGTCGCAGCTGAGCTCCGGATACGAGGAGAGGGCGGCCTCGACGTGCCCGGGCATGTCGATCTCCGGCACGATCGTGACGAAGCGGCTCTGAGCGTAGGCGACCAGCCGGCGGTACTGCTGCTGCGTGTAGTAGCCGCCCGGGCCGCCGCCGACGGCTGTCGAGCCGCCGTGCGTGGTGAGTCTCGGCCACGACCGCATCGAGATGCGCCAGCCCTGGTCGTCGGAGAGGTGGAGGTGCAGGCGATTCAGCTTGTATGCCGCCATCAGGTCGATGAACCGCTCGACGTCGGCGACCCCGAAGAAGTGGCGCGCGACGTCGAGCATCGCCCCGCGCCAGGCGAAGCGGGGCGCGTCGACGATCGAGCCGGCCGGGACTCGCCACGGAGCCTTGAGCGGCAGGAGCTGTCGCAACGTCTGCACGCCGTAGAAGGCGCCGGCAGGACGCGCGCCGGCGATCGTGATCCGGTCCTCTGCAATCGTGAGTCCGTATGCCTCGCCGGTTCCGATGTCGGCCGGCGCCGCCTCGAGGACGATGTCGCCGTCCCGCGGCGCCGCCCCCGTCACCGGAATCCGGTACTTGGTGGAGGCTCGCAACAGGGTTGCCAGATAGCGGCCGACCGGAGCGAGATCGCCGGAGACGACGACGCGTGCTTTCGGGCCGAGCGTGAAGGTCCCGGGCGCGGGCGTCACGGACTGCGGCTTCGGAACGATCCCGCGCATCGCCGCCGGGATCTTCTCATTCGTCCCGCCGGCAGCCGCCGAGCAAACGGCGAGTGGCAGGATCAGGACGGCGACGAGCCGGCGCACGACGCGTCGAGCGTACAGCCCATCCTCGTGCGCCACCTCGTCCACCGTGACGACGCGAGTCAGCGCGAGGTCGCAGCGGGAGCGGCGGGTACCGCCAGGAGCTGCTTCAGCTCTTCGAGGCGGACAACCTCGGCGAAGCCGTTGTGGAGGGCGGCGAACGTCACGCGGGCGATCTCGTCCCGACCGACGACGCTGCCGTCCGGCCCGACGAGGTCGAAGGTCTCGACGGCGTCGGCGACGTACAGGCAGCGGTAGCCGCGCGCGCTGGCCTCACGGGTGGTCGTGTCGCAGCATTTCTGGGTCTGCATCCCGGCGATGACGAGGCTCTCGATCCCGCCCGAGCGCAGCACCTCGTCCAGATCGGTCTCGTAGAAGGAGCCGGGCGTGTGCTTCACGACCCGCGGCTCGTCGGCGAGCGGTCGCACGCACTCGTGGATCTCGAAGCCGGCCGTGCCGGGCTGGAATCCGCCCTTCCCTCCACCGCGCCGCGCATGCTGGACGTGTACGACGAGCATCCCGGTGTCCCGCGCCAGCTCCAGCAGCTCCCGAGCCGCCGAGACGAACTGCTCCCGCGGCTCGCGAGGCGGGAGCCAGTAGTCGTTCTGGATGTCGATCAGAAGGAGCGCGGTCGTGCCGACGTCGAGGCTCATCGGCCCGACGGTACCCGATCAAGCAGCTGCGTCGTGACGCGAATTGCGGATCAGCCGACGGCCGGGCTGCGGCGCGGGTTCGGGAGGGGCGTCAGGAGCGGCTCGACCTGCTCTCGCAGGTGCTCGAAGTCGGGAGGCAGCGAAAGCCTCTCGCCGAGGTGCTCGAGCGGCTCGTCGACGGCGAAGCCCGGCCCGACGGTGGCGATCTCGAAGAGGACGCCGCTCGGCTCCCTGAAGTAGATCGAGCGGAAGTAGAACCGCTCGATCACAGGCGTCGGTCGTGCGCCGGCGGCGAGAACGTGGTCACGCCAGGCCTCGTGCTCGTCCATCGGGGACGCCCAGGCAACGTGGTGGACGGTCCCGGCGCCTCCGAAGCCGGCGCGGTCGTTGCGGTCGTAGACGTAGAGCGAGCCCCGCTCCTCGCCGCGCGATTCGTACGCACCGTCGCCGATCTGCCTGAACAGCATCGTCTCCTCCAGGAAGCTCCTGCTCTGCTCCGGGTCGGCGGCGTACGCGCGCACGGAGTCGAAACCCTGCAGAGCAACGGCAGCCGGAACCTCCGGGTGGTCGGCGACGAGCGGCTCGTCCTCGGTCTCGACCACGGCCAACTCGAGCTCGATTCCCTCGGGATCATGGAAGAGCAGGCGTCCGTCTGACCGCTCGGGAGCGACGCCGGCGCCGCCGAGGCGTTCCTCCCAGAAGTCGAGCGCCTCGGTCGAGGCGACGCGCCAGACGACGCGGTACACCATCCCGGCCCCGGGCTGTCCGCGGCGCGCGCCCGGGTATTCGAAGAACGTCAGGTCGGACCCGTGCGAGCCGACCTCGTCCGCGTAG
The DNA here is from genome assembly GCA_963719325.1 of uncultured Actinomycetes bacterium. GTDB lineage: Bacteria > Actinomycetota > Thermoleophilia > Gaiellales > Gaiellaceae > DATBLE01. The sequence continues at coordinate 93,834 of CAVRBW010000017.1, read as the reverse complement.
AAGAGGTGGTACACCGTCGGGTCGTCCTGGTTGACGGACTTCTTGACCAGGCGAAGCCCGAGGAGCCCGGCGTAGAACTCGACGTTCTGCGGCGCGTCGCCGGTCACCGCGGTGATGTGGTGAATCCCTTCGAGCCTCACGCCGTGAGGCTACCTATCCATGGTGAGCCAAACGTCCCGGGCGCGGAGGCGAGACCGCGCTCTCGCCGGAGCGCGAGAGCGTAGGGCCACGCGAGCCGAAGGAGGGGGCCCGTGGGGGAACCCTGGGTTCCCCCAACGCTGCTAGCTGGCGACGCGAGCCTCGTGCGCCACGGGTAGCTCGAACCAGAAGGTCGAGCCTTCGTCCTCGATGCTCGTGAAGCCGATCCGGCCTCCGTGGGCCTCGACGATCTCGCGTGAGATGGCGAGGCCGAGTCCGACACCGGGAATGCCGCTGGCCTTCGCCTCGCCGCGGAAGAACTTCGTGAAGACGCGCGACTGGTGTTCCGCTCTGATCCCGAGCCCCTCGTCCTGGACGAGAACCCGCGCCACCTCCCCGTCGAGCTTGCCGGAGACGTGGACTCGTCCACCGCTCGGGGAGTACTTGATCGCGTTTGCAAGCAGGTTGATCACCACCTGGGCCAGGCGCTCACGGTCGCCGACGACCTGCAGCCCGTGCTCGGGCACGTCGACGACGATTTCGTGCTCGTCCGACTGGTCGTCGATGACTGCTGCTTCGCGACGCAGCAGCTCGGCCAGGTCCACGACGTTCGACGCGAGGTCCAGCCGCGCCCCTTCTGTCTCTTCCGCATCGAGAAAGCCCTCGACGAGCCCGGCGAGCCGCTGGCCCTGGTCGTGGATGATCTCGACGTAGCGGCGCAGCGTCTCGGGCTCCGCCGCTCGCCGGAGGATGAGGCTCGTGTACCCGAGGATGCTCGCAAGCGGCGTCCGGAGCTCGTGCGACACGATCGTGATCAGCTCGGACTTCGCGCGCTCGCTCTCACGCAATTGCTCGTTCTGGATCTCGAGCGCGCGGCGGCTCTGCTCGACCGACTCGACCATCGAGTTGAAGGCGCTCGTCAGGTCCCTGATCTCGGCGGGGCCGCCTTGCGGAATGCGGATCGTGAGGTCGCCGGCGGCGATCTTCGTCGCACCGCTCGCGACGTCGCGTACCGGCCGGGCGACCGAACGGACGAGGTAGCCGGTGATGAGCAGAAGGAGCATTCCCGAGGCGCCGAGCGCGAGACTGCCGACGAGAATCGCTCGGTCGGCTCGCCCGCGCGCAGACGAGGCGTGCGTGGAGACCAGCCGGTCCTCGTCAGCGAGCAGGAGGGAGAGGCCGCGCCGGATGTCGCCGATTCGTGTCAGCCCCTCACGGGTCGCCGTCGGCGAGAGCGCGTCGCCGGGGCTCAGGACGGCGATCTCGATCAGCAGGTTGCCGTAGTCGGCTACGTACGAGCGGATCTCGGTGACGATCCCACGCACCTGCTCGGCCTGGTTCTTCTGCGAAGCGACCCGCCGTTGCAGGTCGACGATCGCCGAGCTGAGGTCGGTCCGGGCCCGGTTCCAGGAGGCTCGGATACGGGTGTTTCTGGTGAGGACGAAGCCACGCAGGCTCTGCTCGAGCTCGTCGACCACCCGCTCGACACGCAGGGCAGCAGTCGTCACGCGATTTGCCTGCACTTGCTCGTCGGTCGAGCTACGCAGGTCTGACATCGCGAGCAGGACGATCACGAAGGCGATCGCGACCAGGAGCGCGAGCATCCCGATGGCACCGAGCACCCGGGCGACGATCGGTGCTTCGTCGATCGCAGCCGCGGTCCGCTCGAATGTGCGGCGGAGGTTCATCCCGGTCGTTCGAGCAGACCGGCGACGAGAGCGGAGAGGTCGTCCGGGTCGAACGGCTTGGCGATGAACGCGTCGGCGCCGGCATCCTGCGCTTCCCGTCGATCATCCTCGCCCGAGAACGCCGAGATGACCACGCAACGGGTCCCGCGCAACTCAGGGTCGTGACTCAAGTTCCTGACGATCTCCAGTCCGGAGCCTCCGGGCATCATCACGTCGACGAGGGCGACGTCCGGGCGGAACGTCCGGGCCGCGTCGATCGCCTCCTCGACGGTTCCCGCCTCCTCGAACTCGTAGTTGCCGACCAGGGCCACTCGCATCAGCTCGCGAAGCAAGGGCTCATCGTCGCAGATCAGGATCCGCGCGGACTTCGAGGGCTTGGTCACACCACGAGCCTGAATACCAGCAGCTCCCGAGATGGCTTTCGGTGCAGGGAGGTTACGGTCACTGAACCGCGGACGTTGTTGTAGAGCCCGGTGCCGCCGACCACCGCCAGCTCGTAGATCAGCCGGGAGTTGATCACTCCCTGGGCGACGATCTCGCCCTGAGGCAGGAAGTAGGTCGCGTTGCAGCTCTGGCCCTTTGCGCCGATCGCAGTGCAGACCATCTCGCCGTGGCCCAGCGCACGCGGCGTGATCCGCTTGTTGTAGAGCAAGAGGCTGTAGACGTCGATATCGCCCGCGCTCGCGCCGGTCCGGCCGGTGTCGACGTGGGCGTGCCGCAGCTGAGCGTCCGTGATCTGCACCGTGCCCGGCTGGTCGAGCGCACGCGCGCCCGGCAACGCAATCAGGGACAGGAAGAGCGCCGCAGACCCGGCCGCGAGGGCAGCCGTCCTTCCGCTCATCCCGGCTCCCCGGTTTCCAGGCGGGCGTGGATCGGCCTCTCGCCGCCGTTGCGTCTTCCGCAGCGGTTCATGATGAACCCCCCTTCCGCCGGTAGGCTCACATATTTCCGTTTCAGGCGTCGGCGGCACGCCTCCCGGACCGTGAGATTTCGGCGGGAAGCCGCAAAGCCCTTCGTTGTGCCCTTTCGGGCACGTCAGGCTGGGAGACTGACGCGGTGGACGAGCTCGAGCTCCTCGATTGGAAACGCCATGTCTTCGCGCTGTACGCGGAGGTGCGGAGGACGCCCGATCCGGAAGCGGCGTGGCGGAAGTGGCGCACGGGCCGCGACGAGCTCTTTCGGGAGCATGGCCAGTCTCCACTTCCGATCGAGAGCCGAGCCGGGTTCCCGGGCCTCTCGTACTACGACTACGACCCGGCACTACGCGTGCTCGCCGACGTGGAGCCGGGTACCGGCGAGCTGCGGGCGATCGGGTCGAGCGGCGAGGAGCCGGTCGTCTTCCGCCATTTCGGCACCGCGCGCTTCGACCTCGCCGGCGAGCGATGCAGCCTCGCTCTCTACTGGCTCGAAGGGTACGGCGGCGGTGTGTTCCTGCCGTTCGCGGACGCGACCAGCGGCTCGGAGACCTACGGAGGCGGGCGCTACCTTCTCGACACGGTGAAAGGCGCCGATCTCGGCGAGGAGCGCGGACGCCTCGTGGCCGACTTCAACTTCGCCTACAACCCGTCGTGCGCGTACGACCCGCGCTGGGTCTGTCCGCTGACTCCGCCGCAGAACCGGCTCGACGTCGCGATCCGGGGAGGCGAGCGGATGAGCTGATCGGCCGCCGGAGCCACGTTCGCCGGTTCTCGGCCGATCGTTCAGCCCTGCTTCGGCAGCCTCACCGAGTCGAGCTGCTCCGCCTTGGCGACTGCGAGGACGCCGGCGTCTGCGGTGGCGATCCGGTCCCCGGGCGAGGCGGACGCGATCAGAACGGCGTCCGCCAGCGAGATCGGTCTCGAGGAGCGGTGGTAGTGCTTGGCACGAATCCCGGCTGCACGGCGGGCCACGGCGACGTCGAGCTGTACCGCCGTCAGATGGCCTTCGAGCAGCGGATCGAGGATCTCGATCGCTCGCGGGATCGGCACTCCGTACATGCGCTCGGAGACGTCGAGCGCTTCGGCCAGGTTCGCCGTCGCCACCGCAGCATCGCCTTCGCGCAGGATCGCTCGCACTTGCGTCGTCGCCGGGCCACCCACGAGGAACGCGATCAGCGCGTAGGCATCGAGCAGGGTCACCGGCGGTGGCGGCGTTCCTCGGAAAGCTGCTCTGCCTTGCGCGCCTCACGGCGCAGCTGCCCCAGGTCGACCGCGCCGAACTCCTCTGCAAGCGCCCCTTCGGCAGCTGCGATCGGATCGTCCGGCGCCGGCTCGAGCACGATCCGGTCGCCCCGGTCGTCGAGCACGATCGTCTGCGTCCCCCAGCGCGACCGGATCGATGCCGGGATCGAGATCTGCCCACCCTTCGAGATCTTCACACGCCTTCTCATGCACATGAAGATTAACATGATGGCCTACACGGTGCCCACCGGCAGGACCGCGAACAGATAGAGAACCGTCAGGCTGAGGACCGGAATGTGCGTCTTCAGCAGCTCGATCGCACCGGTCACTGCGGCCACGAGCGCCGCGCTTCCGAGCCACCCCAACAGCCAGCGATTGACGTGCATGGTCGGAGACCATCATCGCTTGCCTGCCCAATCGCCTGCGAGCGAGACGTTCCTCAGACGACGGCGAAGGCCCAGTTCCTGTTCGCCAGGAACGTCGCGATCGTGACGACCGGGATCGCGAGGACGTACGCGGCGATCCGATCGAACCCGGCGTCCGAGACGAGCAGCCAGAGCAGCCCGCTCGTCGCGCCGAGGCCGCAGAGCTGCACCGCGACGTATCGGGTGCGGGCGGCGATCGAGTCCGCCACATCGAACGTCCAGCGGCGGTTGAGGACGTAGCCGTTGACGGAGCCGGCGGCGAAGGCGATCGCTCCGGCGGCCCAGTACGGCGTCGCCGCCAGGATCAGCGCGGTGTAGAGCGCGAAGCTGACCAGCGTGTTGCTCACGCCGACCGCCACGAACCGCGCGAACTGCGCCCACTCCGCGGCGCTACCCGGCAGCTGCGATTGCCGCAGCCTTGCCGGCGCAGTCATAGAGGGTGCTGGTCGAGCTGCCGCTGAAGGCAACTTGCTTGCAGGTCGAGGTGACGAGCGAGACGGCCTCGTTGCTACCGCGGAAGCCGGACCCACCGGTGCCGCCGAGCAGGAAGTAGCGCGCCTCTCCGGACCGGACGAGCGACGAGAGGTACGAGCTGGTCAGCACCGTCTCCCGACCGGTGAAGCCGCCCATGGCGGCCACGGACTCGCCCTTGATCACGAGGGGTGCCGCGGATTGCTCGCTGGAGACGATCAGCGCCCAGCGCGTGCCCGGGTTGTGCGTCTCGGCGTACGCCAGCGCCGCGGCGATCTCGGTCGAGTCGCCTCCACCGAGGCCCCCGTCGCCGAAGCCGCCGGCTCGAGGCCCGTTCTGCGGAATGTTCGCGCTGTTCAGACCTGGCAGCTGTGTCGGGGTGCCGCCTCCGGGGCCTGCCGTCGCGCCGGCACCCTGCGGCGGACCGAACGTCCGGCTCCCGCCTCCGCCGAAGCCGCCGATGCGACGACCGTTCGCAGTCGTGCCGAGTCCGGAGATGAAGCTCGGGCCGGCGCCGGGGAAGACCCCGCTCACGGCCTGCTTCGACGTCGTCGCCGACCAGGCTGCCGGGGCAGCGAGCAGGACGAGGAAGGCGAGACCCATCGCTGCACGGGCGACGAGCCTGCCCGGCACCCAGCGAAGCCTGGCTGCGCCCAGCGCGACCGCGGCTGCGATGCAGCCTGCGATCACGAGCCCCTGGAGCCACGGCAGATAGCCGGAGCGGCGCAGGAGCGCGACCTCGAGCCACGCCGAGAGGCCCAGCGCGAGCAAGGGGATCGCCAGCCGCAGCCGGTGCCCTCGCGCGTCGCGCCAGAGGGCGACGACGCCCAGCCCGACCAGGGCCGAGGTCGCCGGCGCCAGCGCGGAGAGGTAGTAGGTGTGGATGATCCCGCTGGAGAGACTGAAGACGACCGCCGCGGCCAGGAACCAGCCGCCGACGATCGTCAGCGCGGCGAGCTCGCGCCGGGAACGGCGCCACAGCGCCGCTCCGAGAGCGGAGAGCCCTCCGACGACGGCGAGCGCGAGCAGCCAGCCTCCCTGGTCGCCGAGCGCGTCGTTCAGCAGGCGAAAGACGCCCGGAGTCCCGGAGAATGCGCCGCCGAGCCCTCCGCCCCCGGTCGACGTTCCGCCCGTCTGACCGGTTACGCGGCCGAGGCCGTTGTAGTCGAAGGCAAGGCTGAGGGCGCTGTTGTCGCTCGTGCTGCCGACGTAGGGACGATCCGCCGCCGGGGTGAGGTCCACAGCCGCGATCCAGGCGCCGGAGACGGCGACGAGCACCGCTCCCGCGAGCGCCAGGTACGCGAAACGGCGGCGCCACGGAACCTTCGCGAAGGCGGCGTAGGCGAGCGCGAGCCCCGGCACGACGATCGTCGCGACGAGCATCTTCGTGTTGAAGGCGAGCCCGACGAGAACGGCGCTCAGCAGGAGCGTCCGCAGCCTGCCCGACTCGATCGCCCTCGCGCCGACGCACGCGGCGGCGACGAACAACAAGGCGAGCAGGGCGTCCGGGTTGTTGTCCCGGTTGACCGAGACCGAGACCGGGGAGACGGCGAGCGCGAGCGCCGCCGCCAGCCCGGCGATCCGTCCGAAGTAGCGGGCGACGAGCAGGTAGAGGAGCCAGACCGCGGCGACGCCGGCGAGCGCCTCGGGCAGCAGGATCGCCCAGCCCGAGTAGCCGAACACCTTCGCGCTCGTCGCCTCGAGCCAAAGCGCGAGCGGCGGCTTGTCGACGGAGACGAGCCCGCCCGGATCGAAGGCGACGAAGAAGAAGTTGTGCCAGCTCTTCAGCATGCTGCGAACGGCGCCGGCGTAGTACTCGTTCGCATAGCCGTTCTGCCCGAGCCGGAAGAGGTCGAGGAATGCGGCGACGGCAAGGATGCCGCCGAGCGCCCCTACATGCCAGTACGCGGTCAGCCTGCGGACAACCGCTTGGGGCCTCGCCTGCAGCCTGATTGCCTCGACGCTCATACCGTCACCGCCGCGGGATCGCCGAGAGGGAAACGGCCCCGGCCGCGCCAGAACGCGCGGCGCATCCTGCACAGACCCGCGAGGTCGCTGGCGATCGTCGGGAGCAGCTCGACCCGGGAGTCGAGATCCTCGATCCAATCGACCGGAACCTCGTAGATCCGCAGGCCGTTGCGCGCGGCGAGGAGCAGCAGCTCGGTGTCGAAGAACCAGCCGTCGTCCTCGACCAGCGGCAGGAGCCGGCGTGCCACGTCTGCGCGCACGGCCTTGAAGCCGCATTGCGCGTCGGAGAACCCGCCCCGGAAACCGGTATGGATCAGCAGGTTGTAGGCGCGCGAGAGCACCTCCCGCTTCAGCCGTCGCTTGACGTGGGCGCTGTGGCCGAGCCGGGTACCGATCGCAACCTCGCTGTGGCCGGAGAGGATCGGCGCGACCAGCGGCAGGAAGCTCTCCAGGTTCGTCGAGAGGTCGACGTCCATGTACGAGACGACGTTCGCGTCGCTCTGGAGCCACGCGGTTCTCAGTGCGCGGCCGCGCCCCTTGCGCTCGAGCCGGAGATAGGCAACCTCGTCGTGCGCGCGGGCGAGCTCAGCCCCGATCGCGGGCGTGCCGTCCGTGCTGGCGTTGTCGGCGATCACGATGCGGTACCGGCACGGGAACTCGGCTCCGAGGTAGGCGAGCAGCGTCTCGACGTTGCGAACGAGCGTCTCCTCCTCGTCGAAGACGGGGACGACGACGTCCACGAGCTGTTCCCTGGCGTTCATGGCTCCCAGCCTCACGCCGCCGTGTGAACGGAGCCTGAACCGCAGCTGTGGATTGGCTAGGAACGCGTGCCCGAGTCGCGTAGGTTTTCGCCGGTGAACTTCGCCGTCGGAGCAGACGCATACGACCGCTTCATGGGCCGTTACTCGATCCCGCTAGCGCCCCAGCTCACAGATCTCGCGGCTGTCACGGCCGGCCTGCGTGTCCTCGACGTCGGCTGCGGTCCGGGCGCGCTCACCTCCGAGCTCGTCCGGCGTCTCGCCCCTGAGGACGTCGCGGCCGTCGATCCGTCGGATCCGTTCGTGGCTGCCGCTCGCGAGCGCCATCCCGGCGTCCGGGTGGAGCAGGCGACTGCAGAGTCACTTCCGTTTCCGGACGAGACGTTCGACGCAGCCCTGGCGCAGCTCGTCGTGCACTTCATGTCCGATCCGGTTGCCGGTCTGCGGGAGATGGCGCGCGTCACGCGCCGTGAAGGCATCGTCGCCGCGTGTGTGTGGGATCACGCAGCCGGTGGCCAGGGGCCGCTGACGGTGTTCTGGGAGGCAGCGCGTGAGCTCGACCCCGACACAGCCGACGAATCGGTCCTCGCGGGAGCGCGCAAAGGCCACTTGACGGAGCTCTTCGAAGCTGCCGGGCTGCGGGAGATCGAGGAGACCGAGCTCACATCGAGTGTCGAGCATCCGAGCTTCGGGGACTGGTGGGAGCCGTTTACGCTCGGCGTCGGCCCGGCCGGCAGCTACGCCGCAGGCCTCGACCCCGAGCGTCAGGCCGAGCTACGAGAACGCTGCCGCGAGACGCTGCCGGCGCCGCCCTTCACAATCGCAGCACGCGCCTGGGCCGCTCGTGGACTCGCCCGCTAGCTGATCCTACGCCGGCCTGATGTTCTGGTTCAGCCGGAAGACATTTTCCGGGTCGTAGACCTTCTTGACTTCGACGAGCCGGTCGTAGTTCGGGCCGAATGCCTCCCGGACTCGCTCGGTGCCGGTCTCGTCGGCCGCCAGGTAGTTGCTGTACACGCGGGTCGCCGTGAACTCCTGGAGCTGCGCGAAGACACGTCGCGTCCAGCCCACGTTCTCCTCGCTCCCCTGCGGGTCGTGCCAGACCGAGGTGATCAGGAAGTTGTAGCCGGGGCTGCGGTGCGGGACCGCAGTCGCCTCGACGGGTACCCTCGTCACGGCGCCATGGATGTTCTCGATCACGAATGACGAGGAGGCGGACGGGCACGTCTCGAAGGCGCCGACCATTGAGTTGATCGCCTCGTCGGAGAGCGCGTCCAGGAAGCTCGACTTCCAGTAATTCAGCGCTCCGCGGGGGTAGTTGTCGTCGAGCCACGAGTTCAGCACGGTGTACTCGACCGGCCCACTCTCGACGAGCACCGCCCCAGGGTGCCGCGCGAGCGGCGAGAGATCCCGCTCCGCCTTGCCGCGCGCCCCGAGATGACAGCCGACGACGCCCACCAACGGTGTCCCCGAGCCGTCGGGCGCATGGATCAGCGCCGCGTTCATCGTCAGGTCGTCCGGCCCCTCGGTCGTCATCTCCCGGTAGAGGGCGAGCACCTCGGGTGCCGCAGAGAGCGGCCACGCGGCCCGGAAGCCTGTGACCTGCGGGCCGACCTCGTGCAGCTCGTACGCGAACTCGCAGACGACCCCGAAGTTCCCGCCGCCGCCGCGGATCGCCCAGAACAGATCGGGATGCTCGTCCCCACCCGCGGTAACGAGGCTGCCGTCGGCGAGGACGAGCCGCGCGGCTACGACGCTGTCGACCGTAAGACCGAACGTGCCCATCAGCCAGCCAAGGCCCCCGCCCAGGGTCAGGCCTCCGATGCCGGTTGTGGAGATCATGCCGCCGGTAACTGCAAGGCGATGAGCCTGGGTCGCGCGGTCGACGTCGCCCCACGTCGCGCCGCCCGCAGCCCTCGCGCTGCGTCTGCTTAAGTCGACCTCGACGGCGCGCATCTCCGCGAGGTCGATCATCAAGCCACCGTCGGTGACAGCGTTGCCGGCGACGTTGTGCCCGCCGCCGCGGATCGAGATCTCGAGGCCGTTCTCGCGGGCGAGCGCGACCGCCGCGACGACGTCCTCCGGGGTGCGGCACCGGGCGATCAGCGCGGGCCGCTTGTCGATCATGCCGTTGTGAACGCGCCGCGCCGCGTCGTAGCCCGCATCCACCGGGCGGAGCACCGTTCCCGTGAATCGGTCGAGGTTGAGCACCCGGCTCGCGAGCGTAAAGCACTCGTGACGCTTCATCAAGCATGACTGAACACATGCTGGGCGGCTCACGCGACATCTTCCGGGCTTCCAGTATTGACAGGAACCCCGTCAACTGAAGAAAATCCTCGGCAACACGCCATGACCCGTTGGGTCGGACTCTCGAACGGCGAGCACCGTTGTTGTTCGCCAGCTCGAAACGCCGCGTCGCGAAGTGTTAAGTAGGAAACGACAACCGGAGGTGACCTGATGGCCGGAGGGTGGAAGCCGGTACGCGCGGACGAGATTACGTGGGACGACACGTACGACGTCGTCGTCGTGGGCGCCGGGGCGGCGGGATTCCCCGCTGCGCTCAACGCCGCGGCACACGGATCGAGCGTCGCGATCCTCGAGAAGGCCTCGGAGCCGGGCGGGACGATGAAGAAGTCGGCCGCCTGGTACTGGATCCCGAACAACTCCTTCATGCGCGAGGACGGCAAGGTCGACGAGAAGGACGCCTTCCTTCGGTACTGCGCGAGGCTCGCCAGGCCGCAGGCCTACAGCCCCTCCGGAGATCACTACGGCCTCAGCGAGTGGGAGTACGACACGCTCGTCGCCCTGTACGAGAACGCCTCCACGGCGAACGAGCGACTTGCAGAGATCGGGGCGATCAAGCCGCTCTACTCACCCGACATCCCGGACTACCACTCGACCATTCCGGAGGCGGAGGCGCCGTACGGTCGCACCCTCCAGATCGACCGGGGCGACGGCGAGATGGGCAAGGGAGACGTGCTGACCGAGCAGCTACTGGCCGCCTGCGAGAAGCACGGCGTGCGGGTTCTGACGAACCACCGGGCCGAGACGGTGGTCGTCGACGAAGACGGCGCAGTCGTCGGCGTCCGCGTCGAAACCGGCGGCGCCACCAGGTTCATCCAGGCCCGGCAAGCCGTGATCTTCGCCACCGGCGGGTTCACGCACAACGAGGAGCTTCGGCGGAATTTCCTGGCCGCGCCGGTCTTCAGCGGCTGTGCGGCGCCGACGAACGAGGGCGACTTCGTAAACATCGCGACCGCCCTCGGGCTGCCGCTCCGGAACATGAACTTCGCGTGGATGTGCCCGATCCCGTTTGAGATCGCGATGGCGAAGTCGCCGTACCTGAGCGGCATGTTCTCGGTCGCCGGCGACTCGATGATCTGGGTCGACAAGTACGGCAACCGCGTCGTCAACGAGAAGACGATCTACAACGAGCTCGCCACGTCCTTCCTGCGGTACGACCCGCAGAAGCTCGAGTATCCGCGACTCCTCATGTTCGAGATCTGGGACCAGCGGGCGATGGACGGCTGCCGCGCGACCGAGGTGACGCCGTCGACACCTTCGAGCATTGCGCTCGACAACTACGGCAGCCTCATCTACGACGACTTCCACGTGATCAAGGGCGAGACGCTCGACACCCTCGCCGACGCGATCGTGGAGAGGCTCGCCCGGTACGAGCAGCAAACCGGGGGCTTCCAGCTCGGCGAGTCCTTCCGGGCAAATCTGCCCCGCTCGATTGCGAGGTTCAACGAGCTCGCGGTGACCGGGAAGGACGACGACTTCCACCGCGGCGAGAACCCGATCGAGCAGATCTTCACGGGCGTCGTCCCGGAGGACAACGACACGGGCAACCCGACGATGTATCCGATCTCGGAGACGGGGCCGTACTACGCGGCGCTCGTCTGCGCAGGAACGCTGGATACGAAAGGCGGGCCTGTCACGACGAGCGACGGCCAGGTGCTGGACGCGGACGGGAATCCCGTCCCGGGGCTCTACGCGGTCGGCAACTGCGTGGCCAATGCAACCGCGCAGGCGTACCTCGCCGGCGGGGGCACGATCGGCCCGTACTTCACGTTCGCATACCTCGCCTCGGAGCACGCGGTGAGCCAGCCGCGCCGATGATCCGACGCGTCCGCGTCAACCTGCCTTCGCTGGTCACGAATGTCGTCGCCGGCTCCGGGTTCGTTCCGGTGTGGCTGGCGACGGGCGCCCTGCTCGTGATCGTGCAGTTCATAGCGCCCGAGACGCTCTCGAGCGACTCGCTGCGAAGCGCCGTCCTGCCGTTCATGACCTTCCTCGCCGTAGCCGCGCTCGGAGAGATGCTCGTGATCATGACCGGGGGCATCGATCTCTGCATCCCCGGTGTGATCGTTCTCGTCGCCAACGTCCTCGTCGGCGTCGGCAGCGGCGAGGACGGCCGGCTGGCACAAGCCATCGTCATCTGCCTTGCCTGGTCGGCCTTGATCGGGCTCGTCAACGGCCTGCTCGTCGCCGTCGGCGGGCTCAACCCTCTGATCGTCACGCTCGCGGTCGGTCAGATCGTGACCGGGGTCACCGTCGGATACGCCCGGACGATCGCAAACGAGTCCGCCGTGCCCCCCGGACTGTCGTCGTGGGCAATCAACGAGTTCCTCGGCGTGAGCTGGATGTTCTGGGTCGGCGTCTGGTTGACGGTCGCGGTCGCGCTCCTGCTCCGCTACACGCCGCTCGGACGCCGGTTCCAGGTCGTCGGGGCGAACACCCGCGCGGCCTGGATCGCCGGGATCCACGTGCAGCGCTACGTGGTCATGGCATACGTGGGGGCGGCGGCGCTCTACGGCGTTGCCGGAATGCTGCTCGCCGCATTCATCAGGAGTCCGAGCATCGACCTGGGCGATCCTTACCTCCTCGGGCCGATCGCGGCCGTCGTCATCGGCGGCGCCTCGCTCGGCGGCGGCCTCGCGAGCGTGACGTCGGTCTGGGTAGCTGCGTTCGCGCTGACGCTCCTCAGCCAGATGCTTCGCGTGCTCGGCCTCACGACGGCCTGGCAGTACGCGGTCTACGGAGTGGCGATCGCCGCCGGAATGGTCATCTCCGGCGACAGGATCGTCGGTGTCCTCGGTGCCCTCCTCCAGAAGGGGCGGTTCCGAACCCTGATCGGGACAAGCGAACTCGACGACGGGAGAAGGGAGGTGCTCGAGGAGGGAGCTGCGTCCGTCCGGTGACGCAGTAGCGCCGCATGCGCGGCGTCAAGAGCAAAGCGAAAAGGAGGCACGAAGTGCGCTCGAGAAGGAAAACGAGTTCGATCCGCCTGCTGGTGTTGCTCTCGGCCGTCGGCATGGTCGCGGCGGCCGTCACGGCAGGCGCCGTTTCAAGCTCGTCCGGAACTTCGTCCGGCGAGATCTACAAGGCCAAGCCGGTGCTGCTGAAGAAGGCGTTCGGCACCACGAAGGCGATCCCGAAGTCCGTGCTGGCCGCCGTCTACAGGGCCGGCCTGCCGATCAATGCAGCACGGCTCAAGCTCGCGCTCAAGTGCTGGAAGCAGAACACCTGTGACACCGGCACAAACGGCAAGTACACGGTCGCGCTCGCTGACGGCTTCGGCGAGAACGTCTGGCGCGAGGTGACGCACATGGAGTTCGTCCTCGGTGCGCTCACCTACCCCGAGATCGGGAAGATCATCTACGTCAGCGGTCAGAACAACACGCAGAAGCAGATCTCCGACTTCCGGAGCCTGATCGCACAGAAGGTCGACCTGATCATCGGCTTCCCGGATGCCGGGCCGGCGATGCTGCCGAGCTATCGGGAGGCGACGAGGCGCGGCATCGTGGTCGTCCCCTACACCTCGACGCCGGGTGGAACGCCCGGCAAGGACTTCACGTCCTTCGTTTCCGAGGACCTCTGCCTGCTCGGCAAGAACTTCGCCGGCGTCATGAACACCCAGGTGAAGAGCGGCAAGATCGTGTTCCTCGGCGGCACGCCGGGCAACGGGCTCTCGAAGGCGTGGCAGGCCTGCGAGCGGCCGGCCCTGAACAAGAGCATCCAGGTCGTCGGCACCGCCGACACGAACTGGACGAGGCAGGGCACGTTGCAGGCGATGTCCGGCTTCCTCAGCAAGTACCCCGACCTCAAGGGCGTCAGCTACGAGTACGCGGACGGCTTCCTCGGCGGCGTGCAGGCCTACCAGGCCGCGAAGAAGCCTCTCAACCTGGTGCTCACGCTTCGCACCGACGAGATGGGGCTGTTCTGCTCCTGGAAGAAGCTCCACAACCCGAACTTCAAGATCTACTACTCGAACGGCGGCAACTTCCAGTCGCGGCTCGCGCTCACGATCGGGATGATCAAGCTGAACGGCGGTAGCGTCCCGTCGACGCTGATCGTGCCCGCCGCGCTTCGGAAGGCGACCGCGTCGACCTGTAACCCAAAGGTGCCCGGACAGACCGCCGCATCGACATTGGTGCCGGACAAGGTGCTTCAGGCCATGTACTAAGCCGGACCGGAAGGCAATCGCTGAGCGATCCCGAGGATGACGTCGACGAAGCCCCAACCGAACGCTCCGGTTGTCCTGTCGCTACAGGGCATCTCGAAGCGGTTCGGCACCGTTCAGGCGCTCGAAGGCGTGAGCGTCGAGTGCCGCGCGGGCGAGATCCACGCCGTGGTGGGTGAGAACGGATCCGGGAAGTCGACGCTCCTCGGGATCGCCAGTGGATACCTTGCGCCGGACGAGGGCGAGGTGCAGATCGGCGGTCGGAGGCTGACCGGTGCCGACGCGGCAGAGGCGCTTCGTCTGGGCCTTGGGATGGCCTACCAGACCTATTCACAGGTTCTCAGTCTCAGCGTCGCCGAGAATCTGTTCCTCGCGATGCCCCCTACCGAGCGACCGCCGTTCAGGCAGATGGAGTCATGGGCGGCCGCAAAGCTCGGCGAATTCGACTTGCCGATCCATCCCGGCGCACGACTGGGCACGATCTCGCTCGCCCACCGCCAGTTTCTCGAGGTGGTCAAGGCCTTGCTGTTGAACCCGAAGGTATTGCTCCTCGACGAACCGACGACCGCCCTCGGGCCGGGCGAGGTCCAGCACCTCCACTCGATCGTCGTCGAGAGAGCTCGGGCCGGAGTCGGTGTGGTCTACGTAAGCCATCGACTGCCCGAGGTGCTCGGGATCGCGCAACTCATGACAGTCCTGCGCGACGGGCGAAGCCAGGGGACACACGACGCACGGGGAATGGCCGAGGACGACCTCGTTGCCTTGATGATCGGAAGGCCGCTTCAACTTGCCTTCCCGCAGCGGAACGGATCCGCGGACGAGTCGGAAGTCTTGCTTACCGTGTCCGGCCTGGCCGGTCGCCGCTTCGGGCCGCTCGACATCACCTTGCATCGAGGCGAGATCCTCGGAATTGCAGGTGCGGAGGGGAACGGCCAGGACGAGCTGATGCGCTGCCTGGCCGGAGTCGAACGTGCATCAGGCGATGTTCGGTGTAGCGGACGGAAGGTCGACCTGCGATCGCCGTTCAGTGCATTAAGGGCCGGGATCATGCTTCTGAGCGGAGAACGCACGCGTGAGTCCCTTTTCCCGGTGCTCGGCGTGCGCAGCAACGTGACCGTCCAGGTCCTGCGCCGTTTCAGCCGCTTCGGGTGGATGAGCCGACGCCGCGAACAGTCCGCCGTGCAACAACTCGTCGACCGGTTGAAGGTCCGGACGCCGTCGATCGAGCAACCGGTCCGATTCCTGTCCGGTGGAAACCAACAGAAGATCTCTCTCAGCCGACCGTTTCTGCGCGACGTTCGTGTGATCCTCGCGGAGGAGCCGACGCAGGGCGTCGATGTCCGTTCCCGCTTCGACATCTACGAGGCTCTGCGAACAAAGGCTGACGCGGGTGTCGGAATGATGATCAAGTCGAGCGACCCTCTGGAGCTCGCAGGCCTATGCGATCGAGTCCTCGTCGTCTCGCGTGGGCAGATCGTCGACGAGATCAACAGGGAGGACCTCTCCGAGGGCACGATCGTGCAGGCGATCGTCCGCGGGAAGGGCGGGCAGCGTACGGACGCGGTCGAAACGACGGGTGCACCGACGGATGGCTGAGGCGCCCGCGACGGCCGGGATCGCGCGTCCCCCCCGAAAGGTTCCCGGCTGGCTGCCGCTCGCGTCGATGGCCGTGCTGATGTTTGCGGTCGGGGCCTACGCCTCCGCGCGTTCGCCCGACTTCCTCTCCGAGTACAACCTCAACACGTTGTTCGGGTCGAGCGGGGCCCTACCGCTCGCCCTCGTGGCGATGGGCCAAGCCTGCGTCCTGATGGTCGGCGGATTCGACGTCTCGGTCGGAGCCCTCATGACGCTGACCGTCTGCACCGCGTCGTACTGGCTGACGTCGACGGCCTCCGTTTTCGTGCTGGTCGTCGGCTCCCTGGCGCTGGTCGGCATCGGGCTCGCGGTCGGGTTGGTGAACGCAGGACTCGTTCGCCGCGTCGGCCTTCCGTCGATCATCGCGACGATCGCGACGCTCAGCGTCCTGCAGGGCCTGTCGCTCAGGCTGCGCCCGGTTCCGGGCGGCGAGATCAACATCGACATCACCGACGCGCTCAACACGAGTTGGGGCTTCGTCCCCGTCGCCTTCATCGGCGTGGTGGTCCTCGCCGCGCTCGGAGACCTCTGGCTCTACCGAACATCGAGCGGTCTCACGACGCGCGCAGTGGGCCTGGACGAGGAGTCGGCCCGGCGCCTCGGCGCTCGATCCGAGCGAATCAACTGGAGAGCCTTCCTGCTCTCGTCGCTGATGGCGACCATCGCTGGTTTCTTCCTCGCCGCGCAGGTCGGAATCGGCGACGCCCGAACCGGCTCCGGCTATGCGCTCACGAGCATCGCCGCCGCGGTGCTGGGCGGGGCCAGCCTCGCCGGCGGGCGCGGTTCGTTCGTCGGGGCAGTATTCGGGGCTGTCTTCCTGTCCCTGATCATCAACGTCCTGCCCCTGCCGAACATCCTGCCTGGATTTCTGCGCGAGTGGAGCGACGCCCTGCCGCAGATCTCGATCGGAGCCCTCACCCTGCTCGCCCTGATCGTCTACCAGGCGCCTGAGCTGCTCGGCCGCCTTCGAATCACATGGCGAAATATGTCGGCACGTCGATTCGGCGAATCCGCCGGGCGCGCATAGTCGGCGCCCGGCGGACCGCGAAGTCGACCTTCAGCCTCCGAGCGGGATGCGGTCCTTGTTCTCCGCCAGCCAGGCCTCGAACGTCTTCAGCTCGGGGTTCAACGCACGCACCTTGCTCAGATCGCGTGCTCCGACATAGTCGGACTCGAAGTCCCGCTTGAACTGGTACATGTTCCCCATCTCATCTGCGCCGGGGAAGCCGAAGCCCCGGAAGACGTCGGGGTCGACGTCGTTGTAGGTGACCTCCTCGCCCAGCGCCTTCGTGAACGCGGCTGCCAGCTCCGAGCCGCTGAGGTGCTCGCCCGCGATGTGCACCGACTTGCCGATGTACTCGTCGCCTGCCTTGAAGATTGCGTAGGCGACCTTGCCGATGTCCTCCGACGCGATCCCGGGGAGCTTCGCGTTGCCCATCGGGAAGGTCAGCGCGAGCTTGCCGTCCTCGCCGCGCTGAGGCCCGGCGCCGAAGTAGATGAAGTTCTCCCAGTAGAAGGCGGTGTAGAGGAACGTCGTCGGCACTCCCGCGCCATCGAACAGCGCGTGCGCTTCCTCCTTGGCGTCGAAGTGAGGCACCTTGAAACGCTCCTGCAGAATCGGCATCCGCTCGTCGTCGAGGGGAATGAACCGGCGGGTGTCCTCGAGCGTCGACCAGATCACGTGGTGAACATCCGCGGCCTTCGCGGCACGCGCCATGTTGCCGGCCTGCTCGATCTCCTTCTCGGCGGAGAAATGCTCCCAGAAGTTGGTCAGGCAATAGGCACCGTGCGCCCCGCTGAAGGCGCGGCGGAGGCTCTCCTCGTCGTCCAGGTCCGCCTGGACGACCTCCGCGCCCGCGCTCGCCAGCGCCTGCGCCGCCTCCTTGCCCGGGTCTCTCGTCAGCGCCCGGGCAGCGAACTCGCCGCCTTGATCGGCCAGGATCGCGCGCGCGAGCCCTCCGCCCTGGGCGCCGGTGGCACCGACGACCGCGATCACCTTCTTGTCGCTCATCATTCCTCCTCGTCGTTGTGAACTACGGCCGGGACTTGACTTCGGCAGCGATCCGCTCGGGGCCCGGCAGGAAGGCGTCCTCGAGCGGCGGGCTGTACGGGATCGGCGAGTTCGGGGTGGTGATCCGCCAGGCGTCGTCGAGGTCGCCGAGCCCGTGCTCGGTGACGAGCGCGAGCACCTCCCCGGCCCAGCCGCCGGTCAGCGGGCCCTCCTCGACGACCGCGATCCGGTTCGTCTTCTCGACCGACCGTAGAACGGTGTCGAGGTCGATTGGGCGCAGCGTGCGGAGGTCGATCACCTCCGCGGAAAGGCCCTCTGCGGAGAGCAGATCCGCGGCTGCGAGCGAGTCGTGGACGCCCTTCATCGCGCTGACGAGAGTGACGTCGTCGCCCTCGCGGACGACCGCGGCCGAGCCGAGCGGGGTCGGCTCGTCGCCGTTCACCGGCCCCTTCACGTTGTACAGCCGCTTGTGCTCGAAGAAGATCACGGGGTTGTCGTCTCGGATCGCGGCCTTCAACAGACCCTTCGCATCCGCCGGGTTCGAGGGCGCGACGATCTTCAGCCCCGTGATCCCGGTCAGCCAGGAGACCGGCATCTGCGAGTGGATCGCGCCGAAGCGGGCGCCGGCGCCGACGACGGAGCGGATGACGATCGGCGCGCTCTGCCGCCCCTGCGTCAGGAACCAGTACTTCGTCGACTGGTTGATCAGGCTGTCCATCGACAGCGCGAGGAAGTCGCCGAACATGATCTCGAGCACAGGGCGCTTGCCCGTCACCGCCGCGCCGAAGGCCGCGCCCGTCATCGCGAGCTCCGAGATGGGCGTATCGAAGACGCGTTCCGAGCCGTACTTTTCGTACAGTCCGGGCGTCACCGCGAACACTCCGCCGGCGGCGGCGACGTCCTCGCCGAAGAAGATGACGTTCTCGTCGCGAGCGAGCTCCTCGTCGAGCGCGCTCCGGAGCGCTTCGCGGAACTCGACCTCCACGTTCGCGCCCATCAGGCCGCCACCAGGGCGACCGGATGCTCGAGCAGGGATCGCAGCGTCTGCAGGAACCGGGCCGCCTCCGCGCCGTACACCACGCGGTGGTCGCAGGAGAGAGCGACATCCAGCTCGTAGCGGGCGACGATGTCGCCCTGCTCGTCGACGACCGGGCGACGCGCGACCTCGCCGACGGCGAGGATCGCGGCCTGAGGTGGATAGATCACTGCGTTGAAGCGGCGCACGCCGAACATCCCGAGATTCGAGACCGTAAACGTCCCATCGCTGAGCTCGTCGAGCGTAATCGTTCCGTCGCCGACCTTGCCGATCAGCGTCCGGGCCTGCTCGGCGATCTCGAAGACCGAGCGCTCGTCCGCATCGACGATCGTCGGCACGTAGAGCGCGTCTTCCGTCGCGACCGCGATTCCCACGTTCACGCGCCCGAGCCGGACGATCTTGTCGCCGCCGTACCTGGCGTTCAGCGCCGGATGGCGACGAAGAGCGAGGCCGGCCGCCTTCACGACCAGGTCGTTGAAGGACGGCAGCGGCTCGCGGCCGAGCACACGCAACTCGTCGCGGAGCGTCGCGGCGGCCTCCATGTCGATCTCGGCCTCGAGCGTGAACTCAGGGATGCTCGCCCGCGACTCGGTCATGCGCTGCGCGATCGTCCGCTGCGTCCGGGTCAACGTCACGTCGGTCGTACCTGAGGGTTGCGGGCCGCCGCTCGACGCCTTCCGCACGTCGGCGCGGACGATGCGGCCGCCGGGCCCCGAGCCGCTGACGCCTTCGAGGGACACTCCGAGCTCGCTTGCCAGCCGCCGGGCAACCGGAGTCGCCCGGTGGCGCCGCTCCTTCCCGTTGCGCTGCGGCCGCGGCGACGCCTCGGGCAGGGACCGTCCTGAGGACTGTCCCCGGTTCTCGGACCGCGCCGCAGCCGGCACGGCCCCTTCGGCTCGGGCGCGCGCGATCACCTCCCCGAGCGCCGCCGCTGCCCCGTCGCCCACGACGATCTCCTCGAGGACGCCGTCGAACTCGGCCTCGTAGACCATCGTCGCCTTGTCCGTCTCGACCTCGACGAGCGGCTCGCCCTTCTCGACTGCCTCGCCCGGAGCCTTCAGCCAGCGGGAGACGGTTGCCTCCTCCATCTGGTCGGAGAGCCGGGGCATCACCACGTCGACGAGAAGGACCTGGTTCACGTGCGCTCGACCTGCATCAGGAAACTATTGCGCGACCCAGCCACCATCGGCGACGAGCGTTGCTCCGTCGACGTACGCGGAGAGGTCCGACAGGAGAAAGAGGACGCTGTTGGCAAGCTCTTCGGGACCGGCGATGCGGTTTTGCAGCGTCCGCTCCACGATCCACTGCTCGTAGCCCTCGATGTTGTCGAGATGAGGCTGCAGCATCGGCGTGCGGACGTAGCCGGGCGCAAGGACGTTCACGCGGATCTTCGAGGGAGCGAGCTCGACGGCAAGCGCCCGGGTGATCGCAGTCGTCGCGCCCTTCGTCGCGGTGTAGGCGGAGCAGCCCGGAAAGCCCACGAGGGCGATCGTCGAGGCGAAGAACACGATCGAGCTCCCCTCCGCGAGGTGGGGCACCGCGGCCTTGGTCATCATCAGTGGAATCGCGACATTGACGCGCATCTGACGCTCGAAGCTCTCGAGCGTCGTGTCCGCGAGCGATCGAGGGTCGAACAGGCTGGCGCTGTGCGCCATCCCGTGGATCGGGCCGAACGCCTCCACGGCTTCCGCGACGATCCGTTCCGCCGAGTCCGGGTCCTCGAGCTCGGCCGTGATCGGGTGCGGCCGGCCGCCCCTCCGCTCCACCTCTGCGACCTCGGCGCCCAGCCGCTCGCTGTCGCGTCCCACCATCGCCACCGACGCACCGGCTGAGCCGAGCGAGCGCGAGATCTGTGCGCCGATACCGGAGCTCGCTCCGGTGACCACGATCGATCTGCCGGCCAGACCCCAGTCGAGACCGTCCACGGTCGAGCTCCCTCCGGTCACCAAGGGCATGCGTACAGGCGACGGTAAGAATTACTGACCACGTTGTCAAGGGTGAGTGAACAGTCGGCGCATGCCCGGCGACCCACAGGTGCTCTAGACGTGGTGGCGGCCGAGGACGATCCAGATCGCCGTCGCGACCTCGTCGCCGTCGTTGTGCAGGCGATGCGGCGTGCTCGAGTCGAACGCGATCGAGTCGCCGGGGCCGAGCACGTAGTCCTCGAACCCGACCGTGACACCGAGGCTGCCGCTGATCACGACGCCGAACTCGCGGCCGTTGTGGCGCATCAGGCCGCCGTCGGGGCTGGACGAGCCCCCGGCCTCATAGATCGCGTAGAGGAAGTCGACATCTCGGTCGTTCCAGGTCGTCAGGCGCTCCCAGCGAACGCCCGACCCGAGATCGATCAGCTGACGTCCCTCGGCACGCTGCACACGACCGGCTCCCTGGGGTGGGACCGTGTCGCGTGGTTGCACGCTCGGCACGGCGCTCTGTGCCGCCCGGCGCTCTGCGCCCTTGGCCTCCGACTCCTCGTCGTCCGCGCTGAACACCTCGTCCAGCGAGACCCCGAGTTCGCTGACGATCGCATACAGCGTGCGCACCGAGGGCTGCGTCTTCCCGGTCTCGATCTGGGAGACGAGGCTCGGCGAGACGTCGAGCCGGCGGGCGAGCTCCCGCAAGGTCAGGCCACGGCGATCGCGCTCCTTCCGGAGGCGAGCGCCGAGAGTAGCCTCGTCGCGCGCGCCAGCGGCTGGGTCCCTGCGCGCAGCCTGCTCGCCGCCGTCGGTTCGCTTCGACCGACCGGCGTGCGACGCCCGCTCGTGCAGACGGTCGGTCACTCCTTGAACTCCGCGTACGCGGCCGGCTCCGGGAAGGGCGCTTCGAGTGCAGCCCGCTCGGCACGGTCGAGCTCCTGCTCGACGTTCTCGGCCACCTGCTGCAGCTGCTCGGCGGACGCGCCGTGCTCGTCGGTCAGGCGGCGCTCCGCGACCAGCAAGGGGTCACGCTGCTTCCACTCCTCGAGCTCCCCGTCCGGACGGTACTTGCCGGGATCGCTCCGGGAGTGGCCGACGAACCGGTAGGTGCGGGCCTCGACGAAGACCGGCTCGCCGCCCGAGCGAATGCGGGCAACAGCGGCCGTGGCCGCGTCGCGGACGGCCCAGACGTCCATGCCGTCGACGACGACCGAATGGATGTCCATCGCCTCTGCCCGCGCGATGATCGTTCCGGCGGTGACCGCGTCTGTCGGCGTGTACTCGCCGTAGCCATTGTTCTCGCAGACGAAGAGCGCGGGCAACGAGAGGACCTTGGCGAAGTTGAGACACTCGAAGAAGTAGGCCTGATTCGTCGCACCGTCGCCGAAGAACGCTGTCGCGACCTGCCCCGACCCCTTGAGCGAGAGGGCCGCGCCCGTCGCCGCCGCGATGCTCCCGCCGACGATCCCGAAGCACCCGATCACGCCGTGGTCGAGGTCGACCATGTTCATCGATCCCGCCCGCCCGCCGTTCACGCCCGTCTCCCTGCCGAGCAGCTCCGCCAGGAGCGCCTCCGGCGAGAGGCCGCGTGCCAGCAGGTGCCCGTGGCCTCGATACGTGCACGCGACGCGGTCGCCCTCGTCGAGCGCGCTCGCGAAACCGACCGAGACCGCCTCCTGACCCGAGCAGAGATGGGTCGTGCCGTAGACCTCGCCGCGCAGGAAGAGCGACTGGACGAGCTCCTCGAACCGGCGGATCAGCAGCATCCGCCGGTAGAGCCCGAGCGAGAAGTCCAAATCCTCGGAGACGCTCTGTGTCCCTGGAGCAGCCACGAGCCGGGACCTAGGTCTCGACCGCAGCATAGGGCTGCGGGATCCAGTCGCCGCCGATCCTCGCTCCGTTCCGGCCGTTCGCACGGCGCAGGATGTCGTCCCGCGACTCGATCGCGAGACGGCGAACGTGGGCGGCGTCGACGTTCACGAACGTTCCTCCGCTCTTGACCACCTTGCCGTCGACGAGAACCGTGTCGACGAGGCCCGGGTGGGCGTTGTACACGACCTGCCCGGCCGGGTTGTTCAGCGGCGTCATCCCGAAGCTGTCCGCCCGGATGACGATCACGTCCGCCCGCTTGCCGGGCGTCAGGGAGCCGATCTTGTGGTCCAGGCCGCACGCACGCGCGCCTTCGATCGTGGCGAACTCGAGCACGTCACGGCAGGTGAGCTCCATCTCGCTGACCGACGCCTCTCCGCGCTCGCGAGCATGCTCGTTGTCGAATCCGCGCTCGGTTCCGATCGTCGCGCGGATCGTCCCGAACATGTGCCCGCCGTTCGAGCAGCAGACGTCGATCGACAGGCTGGGCCGGATTCCGGCCTCGAGCAGACGGCCGGTGGCGGGCCAGCCGTGCCCCATCTGGAGCTCGATGTCGGGCGAGATGGAGGCGGTCACGCCCGCGTCGGCCATCATCGCCAGCTCGTCGTCGGCGAGCGTGTTGCAGTGGACGAACGTCATCGTCGGCCCGAGCAGGCCGAGCTCGGCAAGCGCGGCGACGGGTCGGTTCCTGCCCCATTCGCCGTCGCCGAAGTGGCACGAGATTCGCAGTCCGAGCTCCGCGGCCAGCTGCCAGTCCTGCTGGGTCACCTCCAGCGTCGCGAACTGGTTGCCGCGCGGTGCGAGGCAGAGGGTGACCAGCGAGTCGTCGGACGAGAGCCTGCCGGTTCGCAGCCGCTTGACGTCGTCGGCGGGATGCGGGAGCGAGCTCGGGGGCTGCCAGTGCTGGTGACCCCCGCCGTGGCCGAAGACGACCCGACCGCCGGACTCGACGGCGGCGTCGACGGCGGCGTCGGAGTGATCCGGCGTGTTCAGGTTGTGCGACCAGTCGAGCAGCGTCGTGATCCCCGACTCGAGCGCCTCGAGCGTCCCGATCAGGTTCCCCGAGTAGGTGTCCTCGGGCCGGTAGAGACCGCTCATCGTCCCGTGCAGGCCGGTGAAGTAGTGCGCGAGCGTCCAGTCGGAGGCGATGTTCCTGAACAGCGCCTGCCACGTGTGCCGATGGGTGTCGACGAACCCCGGCATGACGATGCAGTCGGTGGCGTCGATCACCTCCGCGTCGGTCACACCGAGCTCCGGCCCCACAGCGGCGATCGCACCGTCCTCGACGAGGACATCGGCCTGCTCGAAGTCGCCCAGCTCGGGGTCGACCGTGATCACGGTGCCGCCCTGGATCAGCTTCCTGTCGCTCATCGCAGCGTGAGGGAACCCGGGGTTCCCCCGTCCTTCGGCGCGCGTCTCACCGTTCTTGTGCGAGCACCGTCACTCGGCCCGCGTTCCCGTCAAGGTCGGCTCGGCCACCACTCCGCCGTTCTCCTCGCTCGCAAACCGTCCCTCCACGAGGTCGACGCCCCTGACGTACGTCTTGCCGGCGACGAGCAGCTCCTCCGCCGGGAAGCGGGTCAGCACCTGCGGGCCCGTCGGCGTGACGACGACCTCCTCCTCGATCCGCGCCGCCGAGCGGCCGTCTGTCGCCGGGCAGTAGGTCTCGAGCGCGAACACCATCCCCACCTCGAGCTCGACGGGCGCCTCGAACGAATGGAGCCGGGAGATCATCGGAAACTCGTAGAGGCCGACGCCGAGCCCGTGGCCGAACTGGAGCCCGAAGGCAGCCCGCTCGTCGGGCAGCCCGATCTCCTTCGCTTCGGGCCAGACAGCGGCGATCTTGTCCGTCGTCACTCCCGGCCGGACGAGGTCGATCGCGGCGTCCAGCCACTCGCGGCAGCGCCGGTACGCGTCCAGCTGCGACGGCGTCGCGTAGCTGACGTTGAACGTGCGGTAGTAGCACGTGCGGTACCCGTTGAACGCGTGGATGATGTCGAAGAACGCCTGGTCGCCCGGTCGCAGGAGGCGGTCGGCGAAGGTGTGCGGATGCGGGTTGCAGCGGTCGCCCGAGATCGCGTTGATCGCCTCGACATGCTCGGAGCCGAGGTCGAACAGCGTCTTCATCGCCTGCGCGACGACCTGGTTCTCGGTGATCCCGGGCCGCAGCGTCCGGTAGATCTCGTCGTAGACCGCGTCGACGATCGCCGCGGCGTGGTCGAGCAGGGCGAGCTCGTCCTCCGACTTCAGCTTCCTCGCCTCCAGCATCACGGGCTGGGAGTCGGTCGTGTGGATACCCGCCCGACCGAGCGCGAGCAACGTCGTCATGTCCGGGACGTCGACGCCGAGCGGCTCGCGCTCGAGGCCGCGCTCCCGCAGCTCCTGCAGGACGAGCCCGGCGAGATCGTCCGGGATGCCGGTCTCGTCGGGCATGGCGCCGCGCATCGGGGGCACCCACGCCCGCCAGTTCTCCTCCGGCAGCCAGGGGCAGAAGAGCTTGTGGTGGCGGGCGGCGGATCCGAAGTCCCACAGGATCGGGTCCTCACCGCGAGGCAGCAGCGCGAAGCGGATGTTCTTGTCGCGCTCCCAGGTGCCGATCGCCGTACTCGTGACGTACCGGATGTTGTTCGGGTCGAACAGGAGGAGCGCGCCGAGATCGGATGCCTCGAGCGCAGCCTTCGCACGGCTCATGCGATGGGCTCGAAGTCGATTGAAGTCGACCCGCTGCTCCCAGTCGACTGCCATCGTCGCACCGCGCGACGCAATGTTCACGGACTGCCTCCGGTGGTCGTGGCTGTTAAGCGATTCTGCACATCGGTCGGATCTGCGTCAACTCCGCCGGAACGGTAGCGTCTGCGGCTCGGTGAGGATCGGCGTCATAGGACTGGGTCGAATGGGAACGCCGATCGCGCGCCGGCTGATCGACGCCGGCCACGAGGTGACGGTGTTCAACCGCACCGCGAGCCGCGCGGACGAGCTCGTCGCGCAGGGCGCGACCCGCGCCGGGTCCCCAGCAGCCGTTTGGGCCTCGGCTGAGGCCTGCATCACGATGGTCGCGGATGACAAGGCCCTGTTCGAGGTGCTGCTCGGTGATGCCGGACTCCTGGCGAGCGCTCCAGCCGGAGGTGTCGTCGTCGACATGAGCACGGTCTCGGTCGAGGGGTCGCGGAAGGTCGCCGAGGCGGCGGATGCTGCAGGCGTCCCCTACCTGCGCGCCCCGGTGAGCGGTAACCCGTCCGTCGTCGAGGCCGGCAACCTGACGATCGTCGTCTCGGGAGACGAAGAGGCGTTCCGGCGGCTCGAGGCGACGCTGCGCGACATCGGCCCGAACGTCTTCTACCTCGGGCCTGCCGAGGAGGCCCGGGTGCTGAAGCTCGCGCTGAACCTGATCATCGCCGGCACCGCCGAGGTGATGGCCGAGGCGATCGTGCTCGGCGAGGCGAGCGGGCTCGACCGCGCGACCGTGCTCGAGGTCATGGGTCAGAGCGCCGTCGGCTCACCGTTCGTCAAGTACAAGACCGGCGGACTCCTCGCCAACGACTACAACGCGACGTTCACCGCCGAGATGATGCACAAGGACCTGACTCTGGCGATCGAGGCCGGCGAGGGGGTCGGTGTGCCGCTGCCGGTGACGGCCGCCGTCCGCAGCCTGATTCAGGAGACCATCGCCGCCGGCCACGGCGACCTCGACCTGATGGTGCTGCTGCCGAGGCTCGAGCGCGCGGCCGGCCGGCCCTCGTCACTGCCCGAATGAGTCTTGCTCGCCAATCGGCGAATGCCTTAGGCTCCGTTGCCAGACGCACGTGGTCCTGCCAAGGCACCTCAACGTGAAGGCTTTCTCGGCTCTCTTGTCGCCGCGAGTGGTCGCCGGAGCCGGGCCCATGGCTCGAGGCGCATCGGCGGGCGTTGCCCGTCGACGCTGCGGGCAGCCTTGCCCGGCGGGAGGCTCTTTGTGGTCGATGGATCGATGCGATGAAAGGAGGGGGTTCGCGGGGGAACCATGGGTTCCCCCGCGCTAAGAACATGCCGAAGAAGATCGTTGACACCATCCTCCCGACGACGATGGTCGGGTCGTATCCGCGGCCGCACTGGTACCGCCAGCAGCTTCTCGGCCGCGACGTCAGGGTCGCGTTCAAGGAGGTCCAGCACGAGGAGGCCTACCAGGACGCCACACAGGTGGTGATTCGGGACCAGGAGGAGGCCGGCCTCGACATCGTCACCGACGGTCAGATGTCCTACGACGACTACGTCGGCGTCATCGGCTCGTTCTGCTGGTACATGTACGAGCGCATCGGGGGCTTCGAGCCCGCCCGCGAGCCGCATCCGGCCGAGGGCGACCGCAGCGACAAGACGCTCGAGCTGCTGCACGACTGGGGCGGCGTGATCAACAGCGGGCCCGTCACGCACGGGCCGATCCGCCTCGTCGACCTGTACAACATCGCCAAGCGCTACACGGACAAGCCGATCAAGGTCTCGGTCGGCGCCGGCCCGGTGAACCTGGCCTGGCACGTCTACTTCGAGCACTACAAGGACCCCAAGGAGCTCTGCTACGCGCTGGCGCCGATCTTCAACGCGGAGATGAAGGCCCTCGTCGAGGCCGGCGCGGAGTACCTGCAGCTCGAGGATCTCGGTGCCTGGCTCCCGCTGTTCACAGGTGAGGAGAAGGACTGGGAGTGGATCTCCGACGTGATCGGCAAGTGCTGTGACGGCGTCGACGCGAAGATCGGCTGGCACTTCTGCTTCGGCAACGCCTGGGGAAACGACATCCTCAGCGCGAACTTCCCCGAGGGGTACCAGACCGTCCTGCCCTACCTCTGGGCGACGCCGGGGATCGACCAGTTCGTCCTCGACTACGCGAACCGGGACATGGCCGGTGTCGAGTTCCTGAAGAACCTGCCCGAGGACAAGGAGGTGCAGGTCGGCGTGCTCGACATCCGCTCGATGATGATCGAGAGCCCCGAGCAGGTCGCGGCCCGTGCCCGCAAGGTGCTCGAGCACGTCTCGGCCGACCGAGTCACGCTCTCCACCGACTGCGGGATGAAGCCGCTGCCCCGAACGGTCGCCAAGATGAAGCTGAAGGCGCTCGCGGAGGGCGCGCGGATCGTCCGCAACGAGATCAGCTGAGCACGACTCCAACGTGACCGGCGGGTCGCTCGACCGTCGCGAGCTGCTCGCTCGAGCGGCGGGCGCGGTCGTCGCCGGCGGGATGCTCGGCCGTGTTCCGGCCTCCGCGGCTCTCGACCCCCGGGTTCGAGAGCTGCGTCAGCTCGTCTCCGGGCCGGTGCTCGCGCCGGGCTCTGCCGCGTACGAGTCGGCGAGAGTCGTCTACAACGAGCGGTTCGACGCCGTTCGCCCGCTGGCGGTGGTCAAGCCCGCCGGCGTCGCCGACGTCCAGGCTGTCGTCCGCTGGGCTCAGCGCCGCGGCGTGGCGATCGTTCCCCGCTCGGGCGGTCACAGCTACGCGGGCTACTCGACCGGCACGGGCGTCGTCGTCGACCTCTCGTCGCTCGCCGGAACCCACCTCGACGGCCAGACGGCGGTGATCCGGGCCGGGACGAAGCTGATCGACGTCTACGCGGCGCTGGCCGCGAAGGGCGCCACGATCCCGGCCGGCTCGTGCGCGTCGGTCGGCATCGGCGGGCTCGCTCTGGGCGGCGGGATCGGGCTCGTGTCTCGGAAGCTCGGCACGACCTCGGACAACATCGTCTCGCTCCGGATCGTCACTGCAGACGGACGCCTGCTGACGTGCGACAAGACGAAGAATCCCGACCTGTTCTGGGCGTGCCGTGGCGGCGGCGGCCGGAACTTCGGGATCGTCACCGACTTCCACCTCAGGGCCACCCGTGTCTCCAAGGCCTCGTACTTCTTCGCCAGCTGGCCGTGGCATGCCGGGCCCCAGCTGATCCCGGCCTGGCAGCGCTGGGCTCCGGCCACGACGGACTCGTTGACGACGATCTGCCGCCTGGCGACCGGCGGGTCAGGGCCGACTCTCCAGGTATTCGGCCAGTACCTCGGACCCGAGAATCAGATCCGCGGCCTCATCAAGCCGCTCACGCGCGCCGCGGCCCCGACACGCGTGACCACCGGTACCTCCCACTACTTCGACCTGATGCTTCGCTGGGCCGGCTGTCTCGGCCAATCGCAGGCCGCGTGCCACCTGATTGCCCAGCATGGAACTCTTCGCCGTGCAACCTTCGCGGCGAAATCGGACTACGTCGAGCACCCCTTCTCCGCCGCGGCGGTCCGGGCGATGCAGCACCAGCTGGAGATCCGCCAGGAATCGACGCACGGCTCGGGCGCGTTGATCATGGACTCCTACGGCGGCGCGATCCGCCGGGTTGCCCCGGCTGCCACCGCGTTCGTCCATCGCTCGGCGCTCTGCTCGATGCAGTACCTCGCCTACTGGCGCTCGAAGGAGCACGCCGCGCCGTCGCTCGCCTGGATTCGCGGCTTTCACCTCGCCATGCGCCCGTCGGTGAGCGGAGCCGCCTACCAGAACTACATCGATCCCGACCTCACGGACTGGCAGCACGCGTACTACGGCTCGAACTACGCACGGCTGGTCACGGCGAAGAAGCGCTACGACCCGGAGCGGCTGTTCCGCTTCCCGCAGGCGATCGGACAGGGATGATCGGGCGCACCTCTCCGACCGCGGTCAGCACGGCGTCGGCGCCGAGAGCTGGCGAGGAGCACCGCGACGTGAATCGTTTGCTTTGCCTGTGCCCGACGCTATCGTCCCGGCGTGCCGACCTCGCGTCTCTCGGACGAGCGCTTCACGCCGCCGAAGGGCGATGCGAGCGAGCAGATCGCGATCCAGATCCGCCGGTACCTGGTCCGGAACGGGCTCCGACCCGGCGACCGGCTGGGCACCGAGCAGGAGCTGGCACGCGAGTTCGGCGTCAGCCGGCCCACGCTCCGCGAGGCTCTGCGCCTGCTCGCGAGCTCGCAACTGATCCGGGCCTCGCGCGGGCCGGGCGGCGGGATCTTCGTGGCCAGCACGCCGAGCGAGGCGATGAGCCGCAGCTTGAGCGATGCGGTCGCGACTATGCTCGACACCCAGACTGTGTCGCTCGGCGACCTGATCGACGCGCGCGTTCATCTCGAGGTTCCGCTGGCCGGTCTTGCCGCCAAGAATTCGTCTGTCGAGACCGTCCTCAAGCTCGACGCCTCGATCGCGGACGCGGAAGGAAAGGATCCGCGATCGGACGCGTTCCACCGGCCGTGCACGTGCTTCCATCGCACGATCGCGAAAGCCGCCGACAACGAACTCCTCAGCGCATTCGCCGGCTGGACGCTCGACGTCCTCGATCCTCGGATCGTCGAGGCGATCGGGGACACGATCGACGCCGACAAGATCCTCGAGCAGCATCGTGAGATCGTGCGGGCGATCCGGCGCGGCCAGCCGGCAGCCGCGGAGCGCGCGATGGAGCGTCACCTGCAGTACCTCCGTGAGCTGGTGCGGGCGCTCGAAGAGTGCCCGGATAGCTAAGCGGGTTCTAGCCCGACTTGGAGGACAGCCCTCGCGCGCGGAGGCGAGAACGCGCTCTCGCCGGAGCGCACGATCGCTTCGGGATTCGTGCCGAAGGAGGGGGCTCGTGGGGGAACCACGGGTTCCCCCACGCTACTCGGTTTCGACCCTGATCGGCGAGGCGCCCGAGAGCGAGGGCATGTCCCAGCCGAGCGTCTCGCGGAGCACCTCCGCCTGGGGGTCCCGTAGGGCCCCGAAGCCGCTCCTGAAGTAGAGCAGCGGTCGTTTGCCCCGAATGGTCGCGCACTCGCGCACGAGCCCCGTGAAGATCGAGTGGTCGCCGCCCGGGAATCGCTCGTGGACGTCGCAGACGAAGTGGGCGATCGCATCCGCCAGCACGGGTAGCTCGCGCTCCGGGACAAGCGGCACGCCGGCAAACTTGTCCGCCGCCGGCCGCGCGAAGCGGAGCGCCAGGTCCTCCTGCCCTTCGCCGAGCACGTTGACGACGAAGCGACGGCTTGTCTCGATCGCGCTGTGCGTCGGCAGACGGTTGTTGATGCAGACGAGCAGCAGCACCGGATCGAGCGAGAGCGACGCGACCGCACTGGCCGTCATCCCCGCCGGCTTGCCCTCGTGCAGGGTCGTGATCACGGTCACGCCCGTCGCGAAGTGCGCGATCGCCTCGCGAAACGCCAGCTCGTCAACGCGGTCGCCCATCGAGCGTGTCAATTTACTTGATCTTTTCTGGCCAACAACTCAGAGTACGGCCCTCATGATGCGGCGCCCGGCCGCGCAGAAGGGCTCGGCCGGACTCGACAGGAGGTGATTCAGGGTGAGGGACGACGGTATCGACCTGGTGTTCTCCCAGCGAATCGACCGCGGAACGCTGCTTCGGCGGGCAGGGGCCACGAGCCTGGCGCTCGGGCTGGCGCCGTGGGTCGCGACCACCCGCGCCTTCGCGTCGAGCCGGACGATCAAGATCGGGCTCGTCACGCCTCGGACCGGGCCGCTCGCCCCGTTCGGCGCCGCGGACAACTTCACGCTGGCGCAGATGCGGAAGCTCTTCGGCAAGGGCCTCAGGGCCGGCAAGAACACTTACCCGGTCGAGATCTACCAGCGAGACGCGCAGTCGAACTCGAACCGCGCCGCGACCGTCGCCCAGAGCCTGATCTCCGACGAGAAGATCGACCTGATGCTCGTCGGCGACACGCCCGACATCACGAACCCCGTCGCTGACACGTGCGAGGCGAACGCCGTCCCGTGCATCTCCTCCCTCGCCCCGTGGCAGCCGTGGTTCTTCGGCCGCAAGGGCGACCCGGCCAAGGGTTTCAAGTGGACGTACCACTTCTTCTGGGGCCTGGAGGACATCATCGCCGTCTTCCTCGACATGTGGTCGCAGGTCCCGACCAACAAGACCGTGGGCGCGATCTGGCCCAACGACCCCGACGGGAATGCGTGGGGCGACGCGAAGCTGGGCTTCCCGCCGCCGCTCAAGAAGGCCGGATACAAGATCGTCGATCCGGGCCGGTTCCCGGACCTGAACGACAACTTCTCCAGTCAGATCGGCAAGTTCAAGTCCGGCAGGGCCCAGATCGTCACCGGCGTGCCGATTCCGCCCGACTTCACGACCTTCTGGACGCAGGCGCTGCAGCAGGGCTTCCGTCCCAAGGTCGCCTCGGTCGGAAAGGCGCTCCTCTTTCCGTCCTCCGTCGAAGCGCTCGGCAAGAACGGCGAGGGCATGTCGACGGAGCTGTGGTGGAGCCCGTGGCACCCCTACAAGTCGTCGCTGACCGGGCAGACGGCGGCGCAGCTCGCTGCGGCCTGGGAGAAGAGCAAAGGCGAGTGGACGCAGCCGATCGGCTTCGCGCACGGCCTCTTCGAGGTCGCAGCGGACGTGCTCCGCAGGACGAAGAACCTCGACGACAAGCAGACGATCGTCGACGCGATCAAGGCGACGAACCTGAACACGGTCGTCGGCCACATCTCCTGGAAGGGCGGCCCGGTGCCGAACGTCGCGAAGACGAAGCTCGCCGGTGCCCAGTGGCGGAAGGGCAAGAAGTACAAGTACGAGCTCCAGGTCGTCAGCAACAAACGCGTCCCCGGGCTCAAGAAGACGGCGAAGCTGATCCCGATCCCCTACTAGCAGCCACCCGTTTGCCGGCACTGGTCGAGCTCCACGACGTCTCCAAGTCGTTCGGCTCCGTCGCCGCCGTCCGCGACGTGAGCCTCACGCTGGAGGCTGGCGAAGCACTGGGAATCGTTGGCCCAAACGGGGCCGGCAAGACGACCGTGCTGCATCTGATCGGGGGGACGCTCAAGCCCGATCGCGGTCGCATCGTGTTCGACGGCCGGGACATCACCCGCCTGCCGAGCCACCACCACTGCCGGGTCGGCATCGGCAGGACGTTTCAGATCCCGCGCCCGTTCGGAGGCCTGACGGCGTACGAGAACGTCCTCGTCGCCCACACGTACGGGACCACCGGCGGCCGTGCCGAGGCCGAGTCGGCGTGCGTGGAGGTCCTCTCGCGCGTCGGGCTCGGGCAGAAGGCGAACACGGTCGCCGGCTCGCTGACCTTGCTCGAGCGAAAGCGTCTGGAGATCGCCCGGGCGGTCGCGACGAAGCCTCGCGTCCTCCTGCTCGACGAGGTCGCCGGTGGGCTCACGGAGCCCGAGGTGAACGACCTGGTCGGGACGATCAAGGAGCTGCGCGAGCAGGGCATCGCAATCGTGTGGATCGAGCACGTCGTCCACGCGCTGCTCTCGGTCGTCGACCGTCTGCTCGCGCTGGCCCAGGGACGCAACCTGATCGAGGGCGATCCGCGCGAGGTGATGGCGAGCCCCAGACTCCGCGACGTCTACCTTGGGCGAGAGCTCTAGGCTTCTTGTCTCTGCGAATCGCTGACGATGGAACACGCTCTTTCGGCTCTTGCGTCGCTGCGGCGGGTCGCCGGAGCAGGGCCCACGGTTGTGGGCGCGTCGGCGGGCTTTGCCCGTCGACGCTGCCGAGAACAGTGCCCGGCGGGAGGCTCGCTGCGGCGAATGGATCGATACGCAGAAGGAGGGGGCCCGTGGGGGAACCACGGGTTCCCCCACGCTGATGGCGCTGCTCGAGCTCGACTCGATCGAGAGCTTCTACGGCGACTTCCAGGCTCTCTTCGGGGTCAGCGTCGAGGTGGCGGAAGGAGAGACGCTGGCGATCATCGGCGCGAACGGGGCCGGTAAGTCGACGCTGCTCGCGACCGCCGCGGGCCTGCTCCAGCCGGGCGGCGGCGAGGTCCGGTTCGACGGCGCACCGCTGCGGAAGCTGCCGGCGCATCGGCGCGTGCCACTTGGGATCGCGCTCGTCCCCGAGGGGAGGCGGATCTTCCCGAGCCTGACCGTCGAGGAGAACCTGCGGCTCGGCGCCCGTCTCGGGCGCAAGGGCCCCTGGAACCTGAAACGCGTCTACGAGCTCTTCCCGCTCCTCCAGCCGCTCGCCGGTCGCTGGGGAAGCGGCCTCTCAGGCGGTGAGCAGCAAGCACTGGCGATCGGCCGTGCGCTGATGAGCAACCCTCGGCTCCTCCTGCTCGACGAGCTTTCGCTGGGGCTCGCTCCCGTCGTGATCGAATCGCTCTACGACGTGATCGGCGAGATCGCCGGCGAGGGAACGACGCTCGTGCTCGTCGAGCAGGACGTCACGCGCGCGCTCGGCGCCGCGAACCGCGTCTACTGCCTGCTGGAAGGACGCGTCTCGCTCCACGCGACGGCGAGCGAGGTCACGCGCGAGCGAGTCGTCGAGGCGTACTTCGGAATGCGAGAAGACTGACTTGACCGCGCGTGCTCGTGACGATGGAGGACGTCTCTTCGGCTGTTGTTTCGCTCACAGTCGCCGCCGGAGCCGGGCCCACGGTTTGGGGCGCGTCGGCGGGCTTTGCCCGTCGATGCTGCCGAGAACATTGCCCGGCGGGAGGCCACCTTCGGCTGGTCAGTCGTCGCGAAGAAGGAGGGGGCTCGTGGGGGAACCACGGGTTCCCCCACGCTAGTGGATTGGGTCAACGCCATCGTCCAGGGGGTCCTGCTCGGCGGCTTCTACGCCTTGTTCGCGACCGGACTGTCACTGGTGTTCGGCGTGATGCGGATCGTCAACCTCGCGCACGGTGACCTGGGTGTCCTCGCCGCGTACATCGCCGTGCTGCTCGCCGACCACGCGGGCCTGAACCCGTTCGTGTCGCTGCTCGTCGTCATCCCCGCGATGGCGGCCGGCGGTTTCGTCCTCCAGTACGCGCTGCTCAACTTCACGCTCGACAGCGGTCTGGCGCCCCTGCTCGCAACGTTCGGGCTCGCGATCATCGTCGAGAACGCGCTCCAGCAGGGGTTCTCCGGCAACTCGCAGGCGCTCCACCCCGGGGCAATCGCGACCGACAGCATCCACGTCACGAACCAGATCTCGATCGGCTGGTTCCCGCTGATCACCCTCATCGCTGCGGTGGTTCTGCTTGTCGGCCTCCAGCTCGTGATCCGCTACACCGGGCTCGGCCGTGCGCTCCGCGCCACCTCCGACGACCAGCGCGCGGCGCAGCTGGTCGGGATCGACAACCGCCGCCTGTACGCGATCGCGATGTCGATCTCGCTCGCCACGGCGGCGGTCGCGGGCCTCTTTCTGGCGATCCGGACGAGCTTCACGCCGACGGCGGGTCCTCTGCGGCTGATCTTCGCGTTCGAGGCCGTGATCATCGGCGGGCTCGGCTCGCTGTGGGGCACGCTGCTGGGCGGAATCGCCCTCGGCGTCGCCCAGTCGATCGGCGCCCAGATCTCGCCCGGCTGGAACGTGCTCGCCGGCCACATCCTCTTCCTCGCCGTGCTGCTCGTCCGACCCACCGGTCTGCTCGGCAGGACGGCACCGGCGTGAGTCGCGCGATGATCGGGCGCACCGCGTGGCTGGCCGCGTTCGGCGCGGCCGTCGGCGGCCTCGCATCCGGCCCCGCCTGGCTCGGCGACTCGGACCTCCAGAACCTGATCGAGCTCTTCGGATTGCTCGCGCTCGCGCAGATGTGGAACCTCCTCGCGGGCTACGCAGGGCTGATCTCGATCGGCCAGCAGGCGTTCATCGGCATCGGTGGCTACGCGCTCTTCGTGCTCGCGGACAAGGCCGGAATCGGGCCATTCTGGTCGATCGCGCTCGCCGGCCTCGTCGCCGCAGGGCTCTCGCTCCCGGCGGCGGCGCTCGCCTTCCGGTTGCGAGCCGGGTACTTCGCGATCGGCACCTGGGTGATCGCCGAGGTCGTCCATCTCCTGGTCGTGAACTGGCACTACGTCGGCGGCGGTGACGGCGAATCGGTCTATGCGTCCATTCAGCTCGACCCGACCAGGCGCCTCCACGGCTCGTACTTCTGGGCGCTCGGCGTGGCGGCGGCTTCGGTCCTCGGCACGTACCTGCTCCTCCGCACCCGGCTCGGCCTCGCGCTGACGGCGATCCGAGACGAGGAGACCGCGGCGCGCAGCGTCGGCGTGAACGTCCTTCGCACTCGGGTGATCGTCTGGGTCGTCGCCGCGTTCGGCTGCGGGCTGGTGGGCGCGATCACTGCCGTTCGCACGTTCAGCGTCCGCCCGGACGCGGCGTTCGACGTCACCCAGACCGCGTACATGATCTTCATCGTCGTGATCGGCGGCATCGGCACGATCGAGGGGCCGATCGTCGGCGCAATCGTCTTCTTCGCACTCCAGCAGGAGTTCTCCGAGCAGGGCACCTGGTATCTGATCGGCGTCGGCGCGGTCGCGGTCGCGGCTGCCGCCTGGATCCGTGGCGGGATCTGGGGGATCGTCGGTCGGCACCTCGGACTCCACCTCTTCCCGGTGCAGCGGAGTGTCGAAGTCTCCGACGCTACGTCGCGTCCAGGAAGCGCTCCCAGTCGGCCGTGAACCGCGCCTGATACCGGGAGGGCGGCTGCGGGACCTGTGTCTCGAGCCAGCGAACGACTCCGTCCGAGCGGTTCGCCAGGGCGTGCATGCTCTTCACGGCGCTCCAGCAGTAGTCGCCGGCGCTCAGCACGTGCGTCTCGCCGTCGAGCTCGGCCTCGATCTCCCCTTCGACGAAGAAGAACGCCTCCTCGAAGGCGTGGTCGTGCCTGGTGATGAATCCGCCGGGGGCGTACTGGACGACCATCAGGTTGAGCTGGCTGGCGCCCGTGTCAGGGCCGACCAGGATCTTCAGCGCGGCGCCGCCGACGTTGGCGGCGCCGAAGCCGGCAAGGCCGATCGCCGCGCTCGGCGCAGGCAGGTCGGCGACGTCGAAGTGGGCCTTTCGATAGGGCTGCTCGACACCCTCCGGGAGCGGATGGGCGTCGACGAAGACGGTGTCGTCGAGCGCCGCGCCTGGCTGGGGCGCGCTCACCTCCAGCCATCGCGCGGGGACATCCGACTCGTTGCGCAGCACGTGGACGACCCCGCGCTCGACGAAGACGTAGTCGTCCGTGCCCAGCTGCTCGGCCGCGCCCGCGCCCTCGAACGCCAGGCTGCCCTCGAGGACGTAGAAGGCCTCCTCGAACGCGTGCAGGTGCGATTCGACGTGGCCGCCCGGCTCGAGCTCCGCGACCACGACCTCCTGGTGTACCGATCCGGCAGCCCGGTCGACGAGTGCGCGACGGAGGTACCCGGCGCTGCGCCCGGAGTAGTCGCCGGCGTCGCCGGGCGTTGCTTCGAGGCTTCCTCGCTGGTTCATCGTCCTGTACACCTCCGTTGGTCCGTTCATCGATTTTGAACAGCTCCCGGAAGGGCGTTATCATCCTCCGACCGATTCGTCAGACGATTTCACGGGAGGCAGCCTTGGCGCAAGCGGCAAATGTCGAGAGTCCTTCCGGCCGGGCGACTCGCCCGATGACCGGAGACGAGTACCTCGAGAGCCTGCGGGACGGGCGGAACGTCTGGATCTACGGCGAGAGGGTCGACGACGTCACGACGCACCCGGCCTTCCGCAATGGGGCTCGAAGCGTGGCGCGGTTGTACGACGCACTCCATGACCCCGAGCACAAGGACGTGCTCACCGTCCCCACCGACACCGGCAACGGCGGCTTCACGCATCCATTCTTCAAGGCGCCGACGTCGGCCGAGGACCTGGTGCGCGGCCGCGACGCGATCGCGGCCTGGCAGCGCCTGACCTACGGCTGGATGGGTCGGAGCCCGGACTACAAGGCCGCGTTCCTCGCCACCTACGGGCCGAACGCCGACTACTACAAGCCCTACGAGGAGAACGCACGGCGCTGGTACAAGGAGGCCCAGGAGAAGGTCCTCTTCATGAACCACACGCTCGTGAACCCGCCCGTCGACCGGAACCGGGAGATCCACGAGGTCGAGGACATCTTCGTCCACTCCGTCAAGGAGACCGACGAGGGCGTGGTCGTCCGAGGCGCGAAGATGGTCGCCACTGGCTCTGCCTACTCGAACTACAACTTCGTCTCCTACCACGGGTCGACGCCGATCAAGAAGGGCGAGTACGCGCTCTCGTTCTTCGCGCCGATGGATCACCCGAACATCCGGCTGATCTGCCGGCCCTCGTACGAGTACATGGCGGCGGTCGTGGGCAGCCCGTTCGACTATCCGCTCTCGAGCCGATTCGACGAGAACGACGCCGTCCTCGTCTTCGAGGACGCGCTGATCCCCTGGGAGAACTTCCTGATCAACGGCAACCTCGAGATCGCCTCGACCTACCACCTGACCGGGTTCATCTGGCGGGCCCTGATGCAGGGCTGCACGCGATTGGCGGTCAAGCTCGACTTCCTCGCCGGCATGTTCATCAAGGCGGTCGAGGCGACCGGGACGCTCGAGTTCCGCGGCATCCAGGCCTCGATCGGGGAGATCCTCGCCTGGCGGCACATGTTCTGGTCGCTCACCGACGCGATGTGCCACAACCCGGTCCCGTCGGCGAACGGCTCGGTGCTGCCGAACATCGAGGCAGCCTCCGCCTACCGGATCCTCTCCAACCAGGCCTACCCGGCGATCAAGTCGATCATCGAGAACCAGACCGGCGGCGCGTTGATCGTCCGGCCCAGCTCGCGCGACTGGAAGTCGCCCGAGCTACGGCCGCTCCTCGACCAGTTCTACCGCGGCTCGAACGACTACGACGCCGAGCACAAGATCAAGCTCGTCAACCTGCTCTGGGACTCGATCGGCAGCGAGTTCGGCGGCCGGCACGAGCTCTACGAGCGCTCGTACTCGGGGAGCCACGAGCTGACGAAGCTCGAGTGCTACTGGATGGCGCAGGGCGACGGCACGGTCGACCGGCTCAAGGGCTTCGTCGAGAAGTGCATGAGCGAGTACGACCTCGACGGCTGGACCGCTCCCGATCTCGTCAACCCGGACGACGTCAGCGCCTTCGGCAAGTAGAGCCCTAGCAGCAGCGAGGTTCGAACTGCAGTGACAGGCCAAGGTCTGTCACTGCAGTTGTCCGGTGAGCCAGCGGCGCGGATTGTCGACCGTGATCTGGTCGATCTGCGCATCCGTGACGCCTCGCTCCCGTAACGCCGGGAGGATCACGTTCGTGATGTGCAAATAGTCCGGCCGCTCGTCGGCGAACGCCGGGTTCGCGACCATGAAGTCGTAGAAGCACGCGGCGTCGTGCGAGAAGTGGATCCGGTCGGCGTAGCCCTCGGCGAGCAAGGCGAGGACGATCTCGATGCGGCGCTCGTCCGGGTTGAAGTGCGGGATGTTGAAGCGGTCGAAGCCGAGGAACGCGCCCGACTCCCCCAGCTCGTGGAGGTAGTCGAGGTCGTTGCTGTCGCCTGCGTGGGCGACGACGATCCTGGCCGGGTCGACGCCCGCGCTCGTCAGGGTCTCGAGCGCGAGGATCCCGGTCTGCGCGGCCGCATTCGTGTGCACCATCACCGGCGCGGCCGTCTCGACGGCGGCTGCCGCGATGGCGGCCAAGATCGTCGGCAGGTCGCCGGCAAGGCCGTGCTCCTCGACCGCGCACTTGAGGAAGGCGGCCTTCACCCCCGTGTCCCCGATCCCATCCTGCAGCTCGCGGACGAACAGCTCCGCCAGCGCGTCGACGGTTCGGTACTTCAGGAAGTGCGGCAGCTCCAGGAACGCGTACAGCCCGGTGCAGACGACGATGTTGAGCTCGACTTGCTCGTTCATCCGCAGAATGCGCGGGATGTCGCGGCCGAGGCCGATCGCGGTCGGGTCGACGAGCGTCGTGATTCCTGCGGCGCGCACCGCTCGGAGCTTCGCCACCGCATCCGCGACGCGAACGTCCTCGTCCCACCACGGCTTGCCCCAGGCGTGGTTGAAGTTCTGCAGCGTCTCCTGCTGGGCGACGAAGACGTGCTCGTGCGGGAGCGCCCGCCCGAGCTCGCCGGCCGCAACCGCGCCAAGGACCGTCTCGACCGTCGCCACGAGCGGTCTGTATCACTAAACGGCGATCTGATTCAATCGGCACCCGATGGGGCTGGTCGAGGGAAAGGCGGGTCTGGTCACCGGCGCCGCCGGCGGGATCGGCCGTGCGACCGCGCTCGCGTTCGCCCGCGAGGGCGCCGCGGTCGTGGTCAGCGACCTCGAGTCGCGGCGCGAAGAAGGCGAGGAGACCGTTCGTCTGATCGAGGAGGCGGGCGGCCGGGCGCTGTTCGTGCCGGCCGACGTCACCAGCAGCGCCGACCAGCAGGCCCTCGTCGCCGAGACCGTCGCGGCGTTCGGCCGAGTCGACTTCGCCCACAACAACGCCGGCGTCGAGCTCCAGGCGACGGTCGAGGACACCGAGGAGGACGGCTGGGACCGGATGCTCGACGTCAACCTGAAGGGCGTCTGGCTCGGAATGAAGTACCAGCTCCCCCGGATGCGCGCGCAGGGCGGCGGCGCGATCGTCAACACGGCGTCGCTCGCGGGGCTGCTCGCGGTTCCCGGGCTGGCCGCCTACATCGCGAGCAAGTTCGGCGTCGTCGGTCTGACGAAGGCGGCCGCGATCGAGGTCGCCGACGCCAACATCCGCGTCAACTGCGTGTGCCCGGCAGCGACCCGGACATACATGATCGAGCGCCTGCCGCCAGAGCGTCAGGCCGAGCTCGTCGCGCCGCAGGCGGTGAAGCGGATCGGCGAGCCTGCCGAGGTCGCGGAGGCGGTCGTCTGGCTCTGCTCCGATCGCGCGTCGCTCGTCACCGGGACGGCGATGGCGATCGACCTCGGCTCGACGGCCGGCGTGACGACTCGAACCTGAGAGCGGCGGCGGCCTAGAACGACGGCTTTGCGGCCATGTCGATCACGATCAGCGCGAGCAGCGCGGTGTCGAACCGGAAGATCGTGAACAGCCGCTTGACCCGCCGCGCGACCTCGGGCGAGTCGGGCCCGTGTGCCTGGGCGGCCTGGTCGATGCGACCGAGCTCGGGGCCGACGAAGCCGATTCCGATCGCCATCGCGAGCGACCAGCCGACGACGCCGAAGATGATCCAGAACTGGCCCCAGCCGATCCCCGACTTCTCGATCAGCGCGACGCCGAAGCCGAAGACGAAGAAGAGCGCCGGCGTGTACACGCGGGTGCCGATCCAGGTCCCCATCCGTCCGAGCGCGGCGAGCGTCGCCCCGTCCTTCTTCTGCTCGAACACGATGCCGAGCGTGGTCAGCGTGATGTCGCCGCCCACCCAGACCGTCACCGCCAGCACGTGGAGGGACAGGTAGATGTCGTACGAAACCGGCGTGTACCAGAGAAAGACGATCGCGCCCGCGAGCAGCAGCGCGCCGGCGACGAGCGCGTCCGCCGAGATCGGCGCGAAAGGCTTGCGCACCGGAGCGTCGACCGCAGTGTCTGCCACGCGCGGATTCATACGCCATCGCGCCACGCTGATCAAGTCCAGATGGTTGATCGGCAATTCCTCGCCGCGCGGCTGGTGGCTGAGACACGGCGCCGGCTGGCGCCGCCCCTCCTCGCCCGTATTCCCGATACTGCCTCGGACGGGCGGCGTCCCCGGCTTGGTCTCAGCCATCCCCGCATCGACGGTAATTACCGATCAACCATCCTGAACGATTCGCGTGCGTCGTCATTGAACAAGCGCGCCGTCTGTGGTATCTGACGCACGCACGGCAGCGTCGACCGAGGGGAGGGCTCGTGTCCATAGGTTTGCTCGGACGGGCGATGACGATCGCGGGCATCGTGACCGGGCTGCTGGCAATCGGGCTTCCGTTTGCCTTCTCGACCAGGTACGTCGAGGACGGCACCGCCGCGGCCTTCCTGCTCGTGCTGCTGAGCTTCGCGAGCTGGCTGCCGGCCGAGATCGGCCGCGACCTGCTCGCCGCGGCCTCCGGAGCCGTTGCCTTCGGGTTCTTCCTCTTTCTGCCTTCGACGGCCGCGTTCAACGAGCTCGGCTACCTCGAGGCGGGCGCGTGGCTCGGCCTCTGCACGGTGCTGATTCCGATCGGAGCGCTCGTCATCTGGATCGGAAGCACCGAGCCCGGCTCGTCGAGGAGCGCCCGCCCCGCCTCACCGCTCGCAGGGCTCGGCTTTCCGGTCGCGCTTGCCGGCCTCG
The DNA here is from genome assembly GCA_963719325.1 of uncultured Actinomycetes bacterium. GTDB lineage: Bacteria > Actinomycetota > Thermoleophilia > Gaiellales > Gaiellaceae > DATBLE01. Next base: position 52,340 of record CAVRBW010000017.1, on the reverse strand, counting down.
TCCTGGCGGTCGTCGGGATCTGGCTCGAAGCGGTCGACGGCGGCTCGACCTACTGGAACATCGCCTCGTCGGGCCACGCGGTCGGGATCCTCATGCTCCTGCTCGTCGTCCTGAACGCGGTCCTCGTCGCGGGTCCGGCGCTCGGGCCGATCCCCACCCTTGGCAACCTCGATGTCCTGGTGGCTGCAGCGACGTTCGGGTTCGTCGCAGGCAGGGGTCGTCTCGACGGCCTTCGAGGACTTCGGCTCGCTGGGGCCGGGCGGCTGGATCGAAGCCGGCGCGGGCCTCCTGCTCCTGGTGGGCGTGTGGAAGTCGCGCAACGACGCAGCCCCGGCGGCAACGGCTCCGGCTCGAATGGCGTCGCCGGCAGCCGCCCAGTAGCCGACCCGGACGCTGGAGGCGCCGACCAGCTCCGTGACGACGGCTGACGACGTACCCGTCCTGATCGTCGGCGGCAGCCTGGTCGGGCTGTCGACGGCCGTCTTTCTCGGAGCGCGAGGGGTGCCCTCCCTCGTGGTCGAGCGCCATCGAGGAACCGCCATCCACCCCCGCGCTGCGCTGGTCAGCCAGCGCACGATGGAGACGTTCCGCGCGGTCGGACTCGAGCGCGAGATCGAGGACGCCGCCGGCCGCGAGTTCGTCCAGAACGGAGCGATCGTGTCCGTCGAAAGCCTCGGCGGCAAGGAGCTCGACTGGTACTTCCGGACGATCAACGAGGGCGTCGAGGGCCTCAGCCCCTGCCGGCGCCTCTTCGTCACGCAGATCGGCCTCGAGCCGATCCTGCTCTCGAAGGCGAAGGAGGTCGGCGCCACCGTCCAGTACGCCTCGGAGGCGGTCGAGGTCGTGCAGGACGCCGACGGCGTGACCGCGACGATCCGGCCGCGGGACGGCGGCGCCGAGCGCACGATTCGCGCGCGTTACCTCGTCGCCGCCGACGGCGCGCACAGTCCGACGCGAGAACGGCTCGGAATCGGCATGCAGGGCCACGGCAGCTTCTCCGACAGCATCACGATCTACTTTCGCGCCGACCTCCGCGAGCTGCTCGGCGACCGGAACCTGAGCGTGATCTACGTCTTCAACCCGCGCCTGGTCGGGTTCTTCCGGTTCTCGATCGACGCGCAAGCGGGCTTCCTCGTCGTCAACGCGACGATCGACGAGGAGGGCGGGCGCTCGACCAGCATCGGCGAGGACATGAGCGAAGAGACCTGCGTCGCATACGTCCGCCAGGCGCTCGGCGCACCCGAGCTGCCGATCCAGATCGAGAGCGTGCAGCGCTGGGCGGCGTCTGCCGACTACGCCGAGCGCTTCTCGCTGGGGCGCATCTTCCTCGCCGGTGACGCGGCGCACGTGATGCCGCCGACGGGCGGGTTCGGCGGCAACACGGGCGTTCAGGACGCCTACGACCTCGCGTGGAAGCTCGCATACGTCTTGAGCGGCGACGCAGGCCCGAGCCTTCTGGACACGTACGACGCCGAGCGGCGCCCGGTCGGCTCGTTCACCGTCGAGCAGGCCTACACGCGCTACGTCCTCCGTCTCGACCCGGGGCTCGGCAAGGAGAACCTGATGCCGATCGTCGAGGAGGCGACGGTCGAGCTCGGGTATCGCTACGGATCGGACGCGGTGCAGGCCGCCACCGACGACGACCGCTGGGAGAACCCACGCGAGCCGACCTCGCGGCCGGGCATGCGAGCGCCGCACCTCGAGATCGAGCACGGCGGCGGGCGTCAGCTCGACATCGACCTGTTCGGACGAAGCTTCGTCCTCCTCGCCGGGCCGGAAGCGGACGGGTGGTGCACGGCAGCCCGGGCGGCCGGCGAGCGCACGGGAGTGCCCGTGGAGGCATACCGGTACGGCGCCGACTTCCGCGATCCCGCGGGCGCCTTCACCGAGCTGTACGGCGTCGGCTCGTCCGGCGCGGTGCTCGTGCGGCCGGACGGCTTCGTCGCCTGGCGGGCCGAGGCAGCCGACGAGAACGGCGAGAGCATGCTGGCCGGTGCGCTCTCGCGTGCGGCCGCGCGCTAGCCCACATAGGAGTGCGCGAAGTGCCGGGCGAACTCCGGCGAGTGCTCGAGCGCACGCAGGCGCGCACGCTGCAGGCCCTGCATGAAGGCGCTCCCTTCGCCCGGCTCGTAGTTCTGGATCATGTGCAGGAACCAGTGCGAGAACTCCTGGAGGCGCCAGACGTCCGGAAGCCGGCGGGCCGAATAGCCGTCGAGCGCCGAACGATCGCCGGCCAGTCGCTGCTCGGCCAGCTCGACGAAGGCGAGCGCGTCCTGCAGGGCAAGGTTCATTCCCTTGCCGCCGCAGGGGGTGATGATGTGCGCAGCGTCGCCGACGAGGAAGGTGTTGCGGTGCTGCATCGGCTCGAAGACGACGCTGCGGAGCTGAACGGGGGTGCGCTCCGCGATCGGCCCCTCGATCAGCTCGAAGCCCTCGCTCGCGAGCCGTGCCCGCAACGCCGGCCAGGCGCGCTCGTCGGGCCAATCCTCGACCGTGTCGCCGATCGGGCACTGGACGTAGTAGCGCGAGAGGGTGCTCGACCGCTGCATGTGCGCGGCGTAGCCCTCCTCGTGCAGCGCATAGATCACGTGGTCTGACGACGGGGGCGCTTCGACCAGGAAGGCCATCCACTGGAACGGATGGTCGATCAGGTAGCTCTCGAGCACCCCTTGGGGGATCGACGCCCGCACCGGGCCGTGGAAGCCGTCGCAACCGGCGAGCAGCTCGCAGCGAAGCTCGACCTCCTCCCCGCTCTCGGCGTCGCGGCACAGGGCGACCGGCTCGTCGTGGTCGAGCACGCCGACGCATTCGAGCCCTCCCCGGAGGTCACCGCCCGCAGCGAGAAACGCGGCCGCCATGTCGTCGACCAGCTCGTGCTGCGGGTAGACCCAATGCATCCGCCCGTCGGTGAGCGCCGCGTAGTCGAAGACGAAGCTGCTGCCGAACGTGCGGAACTCGCAGTGCCCGTGGCCGGTTCCCTCCGCGAGCATGCGGCTCGCCAAGCCCACCTCCTCGAGCAGGAGCTTGTTCCTCCACTCGATGAACCCCGCTCGTGCCCGCGCGTAGACCTGCTCGCGCGTGAACTTGTCGACGACGACGCAGTCGATTCCCCGCTGCTGGAGCAGGTTCGCGATCAGCAGCCCCGCCGGGCCGGCGCCGACGATGCCGACCGCGGTCGTCAGCACCGAACGGCCGTTCGAGCGCGTCACGGAAAGGACGGAGCTTCGTGCTCGTCCAGCGGCCCCAGATCCTCGCCGAGGCGCATGCCCTGGTGGTGGATCCGGAGCGAGTGTCCCATCCGGTCGCGCTTCGTGCGCAGGTAGGAGAAGTTCTCGGCGTTTGGTCGAGCCTCGATCGGCTCCTGGGCGACGACGGTCAGGCCGAAGCCCTCGATGCCGGTGATCTTCTTCGGGTTGTTCGTCAGGACACGGATCGTCGTCAGGCCCAGGTCGGCGAGGATCTGGGAGCCGATCCCGTACTCGCGTGCGTCCTCCGGATAGCCGAGTTGCAGGTTCGCGTCGACGGTGTCGAGGCCCTGCTCCTGCAGCTCGTACGCGCGCAGCTTGCCGAGCAGCCCGATCCCCCGGCCTTCCTGCGCCAGGTAGAGCAGGACACCTCGCTCCTCGGAGCCGAGACGGCGCAGGGCGATCTCGAGCTGCTCGCCGCAGTCGCAGCGCTGCGAGTGGAAGACGTCGCCCGTCAGGCACTCCGAGTGGACGCGCACCAGCACGTCCTCGGCGCCCGCGACGTCGCCCCGCACGAGCGCGAGGTGCAGCTTTCCGGTCAGGAGCTCGCGGAACGAGACGGCGGTGAACTCGCCGTACGCCGTCGGCAGGCGGACGGAGGCGCCTCGCTCGACGAGCTGCTCGTGGTGGCGGCGGTACTCGATCAGCGCGGCGACGGAGATCAGCTTCAATTCGTGCTTCGCGCAGAACTCGACGAGGTCGGGGACACGGGCCATCGTGCCGTCCTCGTTCATCACCTCGCAGACGACGCCGGCGGGAAGCAGCCCGGCGAGCCGCGCGAGATCGACGGCAGCTTCCGTCTGCCCCGCGCGTTGCAGCACGCCGCCGGGCCGGGCGCGAAGCGGGAAGATGTGTCCAGGCTGGACGACATCACGCGCGCCTTTGGTGGGGTCGATCGCGACCTGGATCGTGTGCGAGCGATCGTGCGCCGAGATCCCCGTCGTCACACCTTCGCGGGCCTCGATCGAGACGGTGAACGCGGTCCCGAAGGGCGATTCGTTGCGGCTCGTCATCGGGTACAGGCCGAGTTCGTCGCAGCGTTCCTCCGTCAGGCAGAGGCAGATCAAGCCGCGGCCGTACGAGGCCATGAAGTTGATCGCCTCCGGGGTCGCGAACTGCGCGGCGATCGTCAGATCGCCCTCGTTCTCGCGGTCCTCGTCGTCGACGACCACGACGAAGCGACCGGCGCGGAAGTCCTCGAGGGCTTCTTCCACGGTGGCGAACCGGCTGTCTGCACCTTGCATGGCTTTATTCATGATGTCACCGGCCACGTATCGTAGGTGCGCCTGAAATAGAGCAGAGGGACGGCACCCGGCGCCGGCGGCGAGACCCCCCGGACGTGGCCGAGCAGCAGAACGTGGTCGCCGGCCTCGATCTCGCTGACCACGTCGCAGCAGGCATGCGCGACGGAGTCCTCGTACAGGATCGGCAGCTCGTGGTGCTCGGAGGCGCGCCACTTGATCTCCTCGAACTTGTCGCTCCGCTTGCTGGCGCAGAGCGAGGCCAGCTCCTCTCGTCCGGCGGCGAGGAAGTTGACCACGAACCGGCGCGTGTGACGCAGCGCCGGAAGCGTGTTGCTGGTCCGGTCCACGGACACGACCACCAGGGGCGGCTCGGCGGAGACCGACATGAACGCGTTGCAGGTCAGGCCGCACGCCACGCCGTTCTCGTCGAGGGTGGTGACGATCGTCACCCCGGTCGGAAACGCGGCCATCGAGGCGAAGAACGTCTCGCGCTCGACCCGCAGGCCGCTGTGCTCGGAGCCGTTGTGGCCGTCCGTCATCCCGCCCTCGCTGGTCGACGTTCACCGATGTTCGACGCGTTCACCGCGGCTTGACAGCCAAGTTTAGACGCAAGTACGTTCTTCGTCGCGAAGGTCAACCGCAGCTGGGTGAGGTTTTGCCGTGCGCCTCAGCCGCCGGCGGCCGCTCGAGAACCGGGAGGATTGGCGTCCGTGAGCGCCCTCGACGACATCAAGCTCTACGTCTTCCACCATCACCACTACCTAGCGATTCCGGACGACCACGAGCAGTACCGGAACTCGATGATCGACTACTCGAACGCGCATTTCGACGCGGAGCTCGGGCACGCCCTCTACGACCGGCACCTACGCACGCTCGTCCGCGCCGACCAGCTGGGATTCGACGGCATCGCGATCAACGAGCACCACAGCATGGTCTACAGCATGAGCCCTTGCGTCAGCCTCCTCGCCGCGCGGCTGATGGCGGTGACGCAGAGCGCGAAGATCATGGTCGCAGGCACCCCGGTGAACCTGATGTACCCGAATCGGGTCTCCGAGGAGTACGCGATGCTCGACGTGATGTCGGGCGGACGCATGGAGTACGCGTTCCCGCTCGGCACGGGCATGGAGTACTGGTCGAACGAGAGCACGATCAACCCGACCACCGCCAGAGGGCGCTTCCGCGAGTCGTTGGACGTCATCCTCCGATCGTGGACGGAGGACGGGCCGATCCGCTATGACGGTCAGTTCTACAACTACCGCTACCTCAACCCCTGGCCGAAGCCGTACCAGAAGCCGCATCCGAAGTGCTTCATCGTCGGGACCGGCAGCGAGGAGACGGTCTCGCTCGCGATCGACTACGGCCTCGGCTACTCGATCGTCTTCGTCCCGATCCCGAACCAGCTGCGGGCCTTCGCGCGGATGCGCGAGCTCGCCGAGGAGCGAGGCCGGTTCGTGTCGCCGGACGACCTGATCATCGTCGTGATGGCGTACGTCGCCGACACCGACGAGCAGGCCGTCGCCGAAGCCCGGCCGCACTTCGAGAAGTTCTTCAGCTGGTTCCATCGCGTGACGCCGCGCTTTCTCGTCCCGCCGGGCTACGTGACTCCGAAGGAGTTCCTCCGCCGTGCGTCGGACAAGGCGATGGCGAAGAGCACCGAGGCGAGCTGGGACGACATGGTCAACGTCGGGCGGATCGCCTGCGGCTCGCCGGACACGGTCGCCGACACGATCGTCAGCTGGTGCGAGGAGGCAGGCGCAGGCCGCGTGAACGTCGTGCTCGAGAACGGCGACATGCCCGAGTGGAAGACGGTGAAGAACATGACGATGTTCGCCGAGGAGGTCATGCCGAGAATCAGGGCGCGCCTGGCACGTGGAGGCAAGGCGGCCGGTCACGAGCTCGCCGAGGCAGGAGCGCAGTGATGGCCGCCTACCGCGAGGATCACTACGACGTCAACGGCATCGACACGGCGGTCCTCAGCGCGGGTGAGGGGCCGCCGCTCGTCTTCCTGCACGGCGGAGGTACCGTCGAAGGCTTCGATTCGCTCCTCCCCCTCGCGGAGCGCACGAGGCTGATCGTGCCGAACCACCCGGGGTTCGGCGCCTCCGCCGACGACCCGAGCATCGACAGCTATCACGACTACGTCCTCCACTACCTCGATCTCTTCGAGATCCTCGGTCTGGACGAGATCTCGCTGATCGGCTTCTCGCTGGGCGGCTACTTCGCCTCGATGCTCGCCATCGAGCAGACGCATCATGTCCGGCGGCTCGTCCTCGCCTCGCCGCTCGGCCTGAACGTCCCGGAGCATCCGTCCGTCGACCTCTTCAGCGTCCCCGACGAGGAGGTGCTCGGCTATCTGACGGCGGACATGTCGGTCTTCGACGGGAAGGTGCCGATGCCGCCGACGCCCGAGTTCGTCGCGGAGCGCTACCGCGAGGCGACGTCGCTTGCGCGCTTCGCCTGGAAGCGGAACTACGACCCGAAGCTGCCGAAATGGCTCCACCGGATCACGATGCCGACCCTCCTCGTATGGGGCGAGGCGGATCGGGTGCAGCCCGTCGGGCAGGCGCAGGTCTGGGCGGGGCACATCCCGGACGCGCGGGTCAAGACCTTTCCCGGCGTCGGCCACCTGATCTTCGTCGAGTCGGCTGACGCTCTCGACGCGGTCGGGGAGTTCGTCGGGACGGAGGTCCCGGCGTAGGCGCTCCCGACATGATGCTGGCCGCCGTCCTGCCCGGGGTCGGGCGGCCGCTCCAGCTCGAACGGATTCGGCGACCGCGGCCCCGGCGAGGCGAGATCCTCGTCCGCGTGGCCGCCTGCGGCGTCTGTCACACCGATCTGCACGTGATGAAGGGCGAGGTCGCGTTTCCCGTGCCGGCGGTGATGGGCCACGAGATCTCGGGAACGGTCGCCGAGCTCGGCGAGGGGGTCGACGGGCCGGCCGTGGGGACACGAGTCGTCGCCACGTTCGTGATGCCGTGCGGCGAGTGCGAGGCCTGCCGGCAGGCCCGCGACGATCTCTGCGAGCCGTTCTTCGCGATGAACCGCTTGCGAGGGACGCTCTACGACGGGGAGACGCGGCTCTTCCGGGAAGACGGGACGCCGCTGGCGATGTACTCGATGGGCGGGTTGGCCGAGTACGCCGTCGTGCCCGCGACGGCGGTCTTCGCGCTCGGCGACTCGCAGCCCCTCGAAGAGTCGGCGATCATCGGCTGTGCAGCGCTCACGGCGTACGGAGCCGTTCGGCACGGCGCATCGGTCCGGGTCGGTGAGCGTGTCGTCGTGGTCGCAATCGGCGGGGTGGGCTCGCTGGTCGTCCAGCTCGCCCGGGCGGCCGGCGCGGCCCAGATCGTGGCGGTCGACCTGGGCGAAGAGAAGCTGTCGGCGGCCCGGCGGCTCGGCGCAACCGACACGGTCGACGCCTCTTCGGGTGATCCGGTCGAGCAGGTGCGTGAGCTGACCGCCGGCGGCGGCGACGCCGTCTTCGAGGTGATCGGCACCGAGCAGACCTTCATGCAGGCGCTCGGGATGGTTCGTGACGGCGGCCGGATGGTCGCGGTCGGAATCGCGCCCGTCGACGTCCGCGCCCCGGTCGAGATCACGAAGCTCGTCCGCCGCAGCCTGCGGATCGCGGGCTCGTACGGCGCGCGGGTGCGCAGCGACATGCCGAGCCTGCTCGGGCTGGTCGAGGCGGGCGTCCTGACGCCGTCGGACAGCGTCAGCCGCCGCTTCCCGCTCGCCGAGGCGGCCGCCGCGTATCAGGCGCTGGATCGCCGCGAGATCGTCGGGCGGGCGATCGTGACCATGCACGAGTCATAGGCTCGACGGAGCCAACTAGCGAAGGCGTGAGCGCCCTGCACGAGCTCGACGCGTCCCAGCTCGTCCGCCGTATCCGCAGCCGCGAGATCTCGAGGCGCGAGGTCATGGAGGCGCATGCCCGCCGAATCGAGCTGTCAACGGCGCCGTGAACGCGCTGGTCGTGCTGCGGCTCGACGAGGAGGCGCTCGCCGAGGCCGATGCACGTCATGACGAGCAGGCCGGCCCTGCGCTCGACGGCGTGCCGCTCTCGATCAAGGAGACTTTCGACGTCGGCGGGCTCGAGACGACGCTCGGCCTGCCCGGGCTGGCCCTGGGCAACGGAGCACAGCTCGTCGAGCGCCGGTTGCACGACCGCGGAACTGCTCGCGGCGGCGAGAACGGCACGCGCAAAGCTGGGCCCCGCGAGTGTCGCCATGCCCGCGCCCGCCTTGTAACACACTGTTACTTGGCTTTCGGCGCAGCGGTCAACCATACGAGATCGAGCCGTCAAGTCCCGCCTTGTAACAGTCTGTTACTTGGCGCTAAGAGCGGTCTGCCGCCCGGCTCGTGCCGGAGTTGGCCGTCGTCGGTCTGATGGCGACCCGGCTACGAGGCTCGAGGCAGGCGACGCGGGCGGCGCGAGCGCATCTAACCCCTCGGCCTCGCCGATACGGCCCATCGGCACGGCGCGGACGTCGCGCAGACGTCGCGCAGACGGCTCAGAGTGGCACCCGGAGCGACGCCCATCGAGGCGCTGACATGCGCCCAAGAGCGACGGGTTTGTACCGCCAGATGGGCCCATAGTTCACATACTCGAACGCTTTCGTTCAGCCGCGCTTGACAGGACGGTGTTCACCGAAGGTTGACTGGGCCGCCCAAACCCTTGTACTTTCCCCTTCACTGTGGTCTGGCGGTCTCCGAGCAAACCGCTGTACGGCCGCCCGACGGAGCCAATCGACTCGGTTCGCGCAGAAAACAGTCGATGCCCTGAGCGCAGAGCTCGGGACTGAAGGAGGAGGGAGCTTTGAGCGGGAAACGGTTGAGGTTGGGCAGCGCGGCAGCCGCGCTTGCCCTGGCGGGAGTCACGCTCGTTGCTTGGACCGCCGGCGCCAACAGCGCGTCGGACGTGAAGGTCGGACAGGGCAAGGTGTCCGCGACCAAGAGCGTCTGCGGGCTGGGCAACGGCAAGAAGGCGACAGGGGCGCCGATCAAGATCGGCGGGATCGACATGCTGATCCCCGGCGTCGACTTCACGACGGTCGGGAAGGTCGCCAAGGCCTACTTCGATTGCGTCAACGACAACGGCGGCATCAAGGGCCGCCCGGTCAAGTACATTCTCTACAACGAGCAGCTGAACCCGGCGCAGGAAGCCGTCGCTCGCGAGGAAGCTGGTCGAGAGCGACAAGGTCGTCGGCGTCGTCGGCAACACGAGCTTCGCCGAGTGCGGGACGAACTGGAAGTACTACAAGAACGAAGGGCTATGTCGTCATCGGCGCGGGCGTGCAGGCGGAGTGCTACGGCACCCCTTCTTCGCCGAATGAACGATGGGGCCGCGCTACAGCAACATCGGCTCCGCGCAGGCGCTCGTGAAGGCGGGGATCAAGAAGATCGCGATTGCCTCGCCGGACACGATCTCGGCGTATGCCGACGGCGGCCTGGCGAAGGTCGGCGCAGAAGGCGGGGATCCCGTACAAGATCTTCCCGACGCACCTGCCGGTCACGGACGCGGCGTCGCAGATGCTCCAGATGTACCAATTCGCCGGCGACGGCGGCGGCATCCTGCTCGACTTCACGCCCGACACCGCACCGGCCTTCATGAAGGCGGCGATCGGGCAGGACATCGTCAACAAGGTGAAGTGGGGCTCGTCGACCCCGATCGCGAACACCTTCATGGCCGAGCAGTTCCCGCAGTTCGACGGGCAACTCTGGATCGGCTCAGGAGTTCGGCCACGTCGATCCTTCGCGTCGGCCCGGACACGAAGCTGATGTTCGACGTGCTGAAGAAGTACGCCTCTAAGATCGCCCCCCAGGCATTCGCGCAGATGGGATTCCTGGACGCGAAGTTCGCCACGAATCGCCCTGCTCAGCATCAAGGGCGCGATCACCGCGAAGTCGTACAACCTGGCGGTGCGCAGCCTGAAGAACAGAAGACGGACATCCTCTGCAAGCCGTTCTACGTCGGCAACGCGCTGCCGTACCACATCCCGAACAACACCTTCGTCACGGTCGACTACAAGGGGGGCAAGGTCGTGGTGAAGAGAAGTGCTTCGACATCCAGGCAGTCGACACCGAGATCGCCCAGACGCGAGCCTGGGAGAAGAAGTACAAGCTCAACACCGGCAAGTAAGGAGCAAAGGAGGGAATGACGATCAGGGCGCGCGTGGCGGCAAGCGTCGCCGGCAAAGCCGGCGACGCTTGGCCGACGAACCGGGGCGCCTCCGGCGCCCCGGCGGTGCCTCGGTGACGGAACTGCTCGCGGTGAGCGTGTTCGGCGTCGACTGGACGCTGATCAAGCCGTACATCGTGATCGGCCTCGCGTTCGGAGGCGTGTACGCGCTCTCCGGCGTCGGGCTGGTGGTCCTCTACCGGGCGACCGGGGTGCTGAACGTCGCGTTCGGCGCCATCGGAGCCGCGGGCGCCCTGATCGCCTACTACCTGGTCAACCACACGGGCTGGCCGCACTGGCTTGCCTACACGATCTGCGTGCTCGTTCGGCGGGGTCGTCAACCTCGCCTACGGCCTGGTCTTCGGCCCCGCCTTTGCGCGGCGCGACCCGCTGGTGAAGATGATGGGCACGCTCGGCCTCGCGCTCGTCCTGCTCGGACTGATGGCCTGGCGGGCTCCGGTCGGCGGGGCGTTCGCGCGGTTCCTCACCCTGCCCAGCTCCGACCACCGTTACCAGGTGCTCGGGACGTCGGTGAGCCTGACCCAGATCATCGCCATCGGGCTCGCGTTCGCCGTCACCGCCGCAGTCAGCATCTTCCTGCGGGTGACGAAGCTCGGCACGGCGATGCGGGCGCTGGCCAACGACCGGGAGGCGACGGCGATGCTCGGCGTGCCCGTGCGACAAGTCGAGGGGGCGGCGTGGTTCGGGTCGGGTCTCGTCTGCGGAGCGGCCGGCCTCCTACTCCCCGACCTGCTCGGACGCTCGACTATGCAGCCCTGACGTTCCTGGTCATCGCATCACTGGCGGCGGCCCTGATCGGTCGGCTGCGTTCGTTATGGGCCACGCTCTTCGGCGGCCTCGCGGTCGGCCTCGCCCGGGCGGTCCTCGCGCCGATGGCGGAGTCGATTTCGCGAGTATCGCTCAATCCGGAGGGCCCCGTTCGTGCTCGCGATCATCGCGCTGCTCTACCTCTCGCGCCGACGCGTCGTCACGGTCTCGCGGGCCGCCCACTAACCCCGTTGAACGCCACACCGGCACGGAGCGGGAGTCGGGTGGCATTCGCCCGGGCGGCGCTCGACCTCGACCGGGGCACACTCGTCCGGCGCGGCGCGATCGGAGCCCTGCTCGCGTTCGTCCTCTCCGCCCTCCCGACCTCTTCGGCACCGACTGGATCTCCACCTTCACGAGCGTCGCGATCTACTCGGCCGCCGCGGCGGGCTTCGGGATCCTCTACGGCCGCGTCGGGATGATTTCGCTCGGCCAGGTCGCGCTGCTCTCGGTCGGAGGCTGGATAGGCACCCGCCTCTCCTATGCGACCTCGATCCCGTTCCCGCTCCTCCTCCTGGCCGTCGGCAGCACCACCTGCGTGATCGGCGTGTTGGTCGGTCTGCCCGCCTTGCGGTTGTCCGGCCTCTACCTCGCGCTGGTCACGCTGATGTTCGCCGGAGCGATGACCGTCGTGCTGTCGCAGATCGACTTCCCGAACGGCGGCGGCGGCTTCACCGCTCGTACGACGACACCCGACCTCTCGGGCACGGTGGCCGTGCGAAGGCCTGCGATGGCCGAGGCCGATACGTCGTACTACCGGTACGTCGTCGTCGTCTGCGCAATGCTGTTCCTCCTTGCGCTCCTCCACGTCGCCGCCAAACCGGGGCGAGCCTGGGCTTCGATCCGCGAGAGCGAGCCGGCAGCCCTCGCGGCGGGCGTGAACATCACGCTCTACAAGATTTGGGCGTTCGCGCTCGCGTCGTTCATCACCGGGGTCGCCGGCTGCCTTCTGGCGGCGGAGATCGGCGTCCCTCGCGCGATCACCTTTCAGACCCAGGACTCGCTGACGCTGGCGGCCACTGCGCTGATCGGGGGCATCTTCAGCCTCTGGGGCGCGGTCATCGCGGGCGTCTTCAACCAGCTTCTGCCTTTCCTCTTCCAGGCGCAGTGGGGAGTGAACCCGAACTTCCTGCTTGTCATCTTCGGAGCCGGGCTGCTCCAGGTGCTGCTGACCGCGCCCGGCGGGCTGATCGAACAGTTCCCGAAGGACATGGCGAACCTCGGGCGCCTCGCTCTCCGGGGCGTCAGAGCGCTGACGCGGACCTGGCGGCCCTCGTTGATCGAGGTCCAGGGCCTCACCGTCCGCTTCGCCGGCATCACCCCGATCGACGACATGAGCGTCGTCTTCCCGGGCGGCACCTGCGGGCTGATCGGCCCGAACGGCGCCGGCAAGACGACGTTCTTCAACGTCCTGAGCGGCTTCGTCAAGCCCGCACGAGGGATCGATCGAGGCGTTCGGCGAGGACCTGCTCAAGATGGCGGACTACCGGCGTGCGCGCTGGGGGCTGCGGAGAACGTTCCAGACCGAGATGGCGATCGAGCAGCTGTCCGTCTTCGACAACGTGGCGATGATCCACGAGCACTCGGGAGCAAAGCGTGCCTCCCGCCGCAACGACGTACTGAGCGCGATCGAGTTCGTCGGGCTGACCGCTTCGCCGAAGGCGAAGGTCGGAACGCTCGGGGCGCGGGAGCGCCGCCTGGTCGAGGTCGCACGGGCGGTCGTCGGACGGCCGCGGCTCGTGCTCCTCGACGAGCCCGCGGCGGGCCTTCCCGACGAGGAGACCGAGCACCTCGGGCGCGTGATCCAGAAGATCCCCGACCACTTCGGTGCGCTCGTCGTCCTCGTCGACCACGACATGAGCCTGGTCTCGTCCTGTTGCGGAACGACCGCCGTGATCGACTTCGGCAAGCTGATCGCGTCCGGCCCGACGGCGGAGATCCTGCGCGACGAGCAGGTGATGAAGGCCTACCTCGGCACGGAGGAGGTCGAGGCATGAAGTCGCTCGCCTTGCGGCTCGCTCTCATGGGGGGAACGGCCGGTTCCCCCCATGAGCCCCCCTCCCCGACCCCGTTCGTACCTCTGCGACGGTTGGGAGCCGCGCCCGCCATGTCGGTCGCGGCGACGGGATCCTCCAGGAACGCCGCGGCCGACCGATGAGCGACCGTGCGACGTTGCGAATCGAGGGGCTGAAGGTCTCGCGCGGCGGACACCCCGTCCTTCACGGCATCACGCTCGCAATCCCGCCCGGCGCGGTGACGACGCTGCTCGGCCCGAACGGAGCCGGCAAGTCGACGCTCGTGCTTGCGGTTGCCGGCGTGCTGCGACCCACCGCCGGCAAGGTCGCCCTGAACGGTCGCGACCTGACACGGCTCCGCCCTGAGCAGGTTCGCCGCGCGGGTGTTGCGGTCGTCCCGGAAGGCAGGCGCCTGTTGCCCGACCTCACGGTCGAGGAGAACATCCGCGTGGCGACCTATACGCTCGGCCGGGACGAGGCCAGGCGCGGGATCGAGCATGCGGTCGAGCTCTTCCCGCACCTCGAGGTCCGGTGGAAGTCCGTCGCGCGCACGCTGTCCGGCGGCGAGCAGCAGATGGTCGTCCTCGCGCAGGCGCTCGTCTCCAGGCCGAAGTTCGTGCTCGTCGACGAGCTCTCGCTCGGCCTCGCGCCGGTGGTGGTCAAGCGCCTGATGCCCGCGCTCGAAGCCGTCGCCGCGGAAGGCGTCGGCGTCCTGCTGATCGAGCAGTTCGTGCACGTCGCGCTCGCCCTGGCGCAGAGCGCGTACGTGATCGAGGGCGGCCGGATCGTCTACCACGGCACCGCAGCCGAGCTGAAGGAGCACCCCGAGCGGCTGCACTCCGCCTACCTCCTGCGCGAGCAGGCGGAAGCCGTCGGGGTCGACCTGACCTGAACGAACACGAGCTGGGATCCGGCGCCTCGTTCAGGACTGGGCGGTCTGGCGAGACGCGGGCGACTGGGACCAGTTCCGGACCGTCTGGCACGACGACGGCCGGATGATGGCAACGTGGTTCCAGGGCGGGTTCGAGGAGTTCATGCGCGTGAGCCGCGAGGGATTCGAGCGCGGCGTGCGCATCCTCCATCTCCTCGGCGGAACCTCCGTCGAGGTCGCATCGGCACGAGCGATCGCGCAGACGAAGATGACGATCACGCAGCGGGCGGCAGTGGACGGGGTCGACTGCGACGTCGTCTGCACCGGCCGTTTCTACGACTTCCTCGAGCAGCGCCCAGGTTCCCCGGCCGGGCCGCGCCGGCTCGCGGCGCCGCTTCCAGCCCCGAGGCCGGTGGGGGATCGTGCTGCGCCAGCCGATCTACGAGCAGGACCGGATCGATCCGCTCGACCCGGCGGCGAGCCTCGAGCTCGATCCGGCGCTGCTCGGCTCGTTCCCGGTCGGCTACCGGCATCTCGCGTACCTGCAGACGAGGCTCGGGTTCGAGGTCGAGCCGGACATGCCCGGGCTGACCGGCCCGGCGGTCGAGGCCCTCTACGCGAGCGGCGCCCGCTGGCTTGCCGGCCGTGCGCTCGACCGTTAGGCCCTAAGCGGCTTCCGCCGGCCGCGGTCGGTCCGCGCCGGAGACGCCCACCGGCGAACCTCCCCGCTGGCGACGCGCCAGCGCGACAGCACCGGCGACGACGAGCCCGAACGCCGCAATGCGCAGCGTGCCGAGCATCCCGGAGGGAAGCGGCTCGTGGAAGATCGTCATGCCCGCGACGATCGGGAGGGCGTTCGTCAACAGCGTTGCGATGCCGGCGGTCACGAGCGGATTCGCCCGCTGGAATCCCGCCTGGAGCATCATCGTCCCGAACGCATAGGCGGCGATCAGGGCGGCAACGAACGCGACGTGGAAGCCGCCGGTGACGGCCGTCTTCGTCGAGACGTCACCCGCCGCGAAGAGCACGCCCGCCGCGACGCCGAAGGACGGCCCGACGCCGATGTAGCGCTGCGCCACTCGCAGTGCGGCAGCCGTCGCGGCCAGCGATCCCGCGAGCCAAAGCCCGACCGCGACATACGAGCCGTCACTCCCGTTGCCGTGTACACCGGCAAGCGATGCGCCGAGCAGCACGAGGCCGGTCACGGCGAGAACCGACCCGAGCTGCTCGACCGGTGTCAGCGGCACCCCGGTGTAGCGGGACACCATGACCGCCAGGATCCCGATCCCGCCGGCTGCGGTGGCCTGGACGAGCGAGAGCGGGGCGAGCGTCAGCGCGAGGACGTAGAGCAGCCATCCAGCTGCCTCGGCCCCGAAGCCCATCAGCCAGCGCCGCTGCAGCAGCAGCCGAAGCGACCGCAACGGCCTCGCGAACGACAGCCGCGGAAGCTTCGACACGGCGCTGTGCTCGATCAGATAGCCGGCGTTCAGAGCACACGCCGAGACGAGTGTGACGCCGAGGGCGAGGAGGGTCTGCATCGCCTTAGCTTCGCACCGTACCCGCCAGGCACGGTCGCGTGCCGCCTGGCGTTCAACGCTGCGGCAGGGCGGCCCTCAACGATTGCCGGTCGATCTCCCGCTTGACGAGCTTCCCGGTCGGGCCACGCGGCAGGCGATCGGCGACGACGACGAGACGCGGATACTTGTAGGCGGCCACCCGAGCGCGGACGAACTCCTGGATCTCCTGCGGATCGCACGCCACGCCGGAGGCGAGCACGACGACCGCGACGACCTCCTCCCCGAGGGCATCGTGCGGGACGCCGACCACCGCAGCCTCCTGCACCGCCGGATGCTCGTGCAGGACATCCTCCACCTCGCGCGGATAGACCGAGTAGCCGCCGCGCAGGATCACGTCCTTCTTCCGGTCGACGAGGAAGAGGTAGCCGTCTTCGTCGAGGTACCCCATGTCGCCGGTCGCGAGCCAGCCGTCCGGGTCGATCGTCTCGCGGGTGGCGTCGGGATTGCGCCAGTAGCCGCGCATCAACCACCTGCCCTCGGACGAGCACCTCCCCGATCTCGCCGCTCGGAACGTCGACCCCGTCGAGGCCGACGACTCGCAGGGCGATCCCGGCGGCGGCCGGGCCGACCGATCCCGGCCGGACCTCCTGGCCGAGCCGATGCGACGACGCGGTCCCGACCTCGGTCATCCCGTAGCCCTCCAACACCGGGCAGCCGAAGCGATCGGCGAAGGCGCGCAGCGTCTCCGGCGGCAGCGGTGCCCCGCCGACGTGGGCGACCCGCAGTCGTGGGACGCTCGCCTGCGACTCGGCCGCCTGCAGCAACGCCTTGCACATGGTCGGGACGCCGAGGAAGACGCCGGCCTTCTGGCGCTCCATCGTCTCGAGCGTGGCCGCGGGCTCGAAGCGCGGCATCAGGGCGACGCACGACCCGCACGCGATTGCGGCGTTCATCACCCCCGACTGGCCGAGGACGTGCGAGAGGGGCGTCGAGCCGAGGACGACGTCGTCGGGTGTCAGGCCCAGCACCTCCCGGCCGAGGAAGCGTGCGTTGGCCCGGAGCCCCTCGTGCGTCAGCTCCGCTCCCTTCGCCCCGCCGCTCGTCCCGGAGGTGTAGAGCAGGACCGCCGGGTCTCCGGGTTCACGGCCCGCGATCTCGACGACCGGCTCGGCCCCGTCGGCAGCTGCCGGGTCGACGAGCTCCGCCCCCACTCCCTCCAGCTCGCCGGCTCGGTCGACCGGAGCGACGAGCACGGCCGCTCCGGCGTTCGCGACTCGGCTCTCGATCTCGGGGCGGCGCAGCAGCGGGTTGAGCGGCACGACGATCGCGCCGAGGCGAAGGGCGCCGTAGTAGGCGCCGACGAAGGACGGCTCGTTCGGAAGCAGCACTGCCACCCGGTCGCCGGCCACGACCCCCTTCGCGCGGAACAGGCCGGAGAAGCGCGCCGCGCGCGCATCGAGCTCGTCGTAGGAGATCGACTCGCCCTCGTGCAGCAGGGCAGGCCGCTCGCCGTGGGCGCGAGCGGCGTCTGCGAGCAGATCGGCGAGGTTTGCCATCAACCCCGGCGGTAGGTCTGCAGCCCCGGCTTGATCTCCTTCTGGTCGAGGAACTGGGACAGGCCCTGCTCGCGGCCGCGTTCCTTGTCGAGGAACTGCGATTGCTCGAGCTTCGCGTACAGGTAGTCCTCCGCCGTATCCCAGCTCATGTCCTGGCAGTGCTTGAAGCCGAGCTTGGCCGCCCGCAGCACGACGGGGTTCTTCTCGAGCAGCTCGCGCGCAAGCGTCTCGACCTCGCCGCGGAGCTCGCCGAGCGGCACGCTCGCATTGACGAGCCCGAGCTCGGCAGCGCGGCGGCCGTCGAAGGTGCGCCCGGTCATGATGTAGAGAAGCGCCGCGCGCGACCCGACGGTCTCGGCCAAGGCGCGGCTGACGACGCTCCCGGGCGGGATCCCCCAGTTGATCTCCGAGAGGCCGAAGGTCGCCTCGTCTGCCGCGATCGCCAGGTCGCACGCCACGAGCGGCGTGAACGCGCCCCCGAAGCACCAGCCGTTCACCATCGCGATCGTCGCCTTCGGGAAGGTGCGCAGCAGCCGCCACTGCCAGTAGTTCGCATCCCGTCGCACCCTCCGCTGCACGTGCTCCGGCGCTCCGTCGACCTCCCGGAAGTACTCCTTCAGATCCATCCCGGCGGAGAACGACTCGCCCGCCCCGGTGAGCACGAGCACGCCGCAGCCGTCCTCGGCGTCGAGCGCCTGCAGGACCTCGGCCATCTCAGCATTCAGGGTCGGGCTCATCGCGTTGCGCTTGTCGGGCCTCGCCAGCTCGACCCAGGCGATCCCGTCGTCGAGCTCGACCCGCACCGTCTCCCACGAACCGAACGTCATGGTCTCTCTCCTTTAGCATCGCTCCTGTGGATCACGAGCCGCGGCTGAGCTACGTCGTCGGCCGGCTCGACCGCGTCTTGCGCCGGCACCTCGACGAGCGTCTTCGGCCTCAGGGCCTGACCACGCCGCAGTACACGACGCTTTCGATTCTGCGCTCGCCGGGAGTGCTCTCCAACGCGCGCCTCGCGCGCCGTGCCCTGATCACCCCCCAGTCGATGAGCCAGATCCTCGCCGGCCTCGAAGACCGGGGCCTGATTCGCCGCAAGCCCGATCCGGGTCACGGCCGGATGCTCCGAGTCGAGCTGACCGGCCCGGGACGGAAGGTGCTCGAAACGTGCGACCGGGCCGTCGACGACATCGAGCGCCAGATGCTCGGCTCTTTGGCAACCAGGGAGCGCGGCAAGCTCGCCCCGATGCTGATCGAGTGCGTTCGCGCGCTCGGCGGCGGCCTCTGAGGGCTGCTGCATGATCTCAGGCTACCTGATACGAGTCGTAATATCAGGCAGCTTGACACCATGAACTTCGGCTTTCTACGATCGACCGTGCGGTGACCACGACGATCGAGGATCGCACGACCGGCTCACTGCTCGGCGAGCACGCCACGAGCGGACGCATCTTCTCCGGAGGCTGGATCGAGGCGCCGTCGACCGTCGACGTGGTCGAGCCCGCGACCGGCGCCGTGATCGGGCTCGCCGGTGTCGGCGACCCGGTTGCGGTCGCGCGCGCCTGCGCCGGCGCAGCCCGGGCACAGGAAGGCTGGGCCGAGACACCCGCTGCGGAGCGCGCCGGGGTGATCGAGCGCGCCGCCGACACGCTCGCGCGCCACCAACCCGAGCTCGAGCGCTGGATCATCCGCGAATCGGGCTCGACGCAGCCCAAAGCCGAGATCGAGGTGCGCCAGTCGATCGCCCATCTGCGCGCCGCCGCAGCGCTGCTCGGGCGGCCGCTGGACGAGACGCTGCCGAGCGCGTTCCCGGGCCGGGAGAGCGTCGCCAGGCGCGTCCCGGTCGGCGTCGTCGCGGTGATCACGCCGTGGAACTTCCCCGTCATCCTCTCGATGCGGTCGGTTGCCCCGGCGCTTGCGCTCGGCAACGCGGTCGTCCTCAAGTCCGCCCCGGAGACGCCGATCTGCGGCGGCGTGCTGTTCGCGCGGGCCTTCGAGGAGGCCGGCCTGCCCGACGGCGTCTTGCACGTGATGGCGGGCGGAGCCGAGGTCGGCCAGGCGCTGGCTGCGAACGAAGACGTGGCGATGGTCGCCTTCACCGGCTCGACCGCCGCCGGACGCGCGGTCGGGGAGACCGCCGGTCGCACGCTGAAGCGGGTGATGCTCGAGCTGGGTGGCAACTCGCCGCTCGTCGTGCTGGCGGACGCCGACGTCGACGCGGCCTCTTCGGCGGGCGCGTTCGGCTCGTTTCTCCACTCCGGGCAGATCTGCATGGCGACGAGTCGCCACCTCGTCCACGAGGACGTCGTCGAGGACTACCTGCGCGCGCTCGCCGAGCGAGCACAGCGCCTGCCGGTAGGGAATCCCGACACCGAGCAGGTCGCGCTCGGGCCGATCATCAACCAGCGGCAGGTCGATCGCATCCAGCGGATCGTCGACGAGAGCGTCGCCGCCGGCGCCACGGTCGTCACCGGCGGCCGCGCGGACGGCCTCTTCTTCCCGCCGACCGTTCTGCGCGACGTGACACCGTCGATGCCGGCGTTCTCCGAGGAGACGTTCGGGCCGGTTGCGCCCGTGACTGCGTTCCGCGACGACGACGAGGCGGTCGAGCTCGCGAACGCGACCGGCTACGGGCTTGCGGCAGCCGTGCAGGGCGAGCGCGGGCACGCCGACCGCGTTGCAGCGAGGCTCCGCGCCGGGATGGTGCACGTCAACGACCAGACCGTGAACGAGGAGGATCCTGCGCCCTTCGGCGGGTTCGGCATCTCGGGGAACGCGTCCCACTGCGGCGGCCCGGCCAACCTCGAGGCCTTTACCACGTGGCAGTGGCGGACGTCGCGCGACGACCCCGCGCCGTTCCCCTTCTAGTAGACCGTGGGGGAACCCAGGGTTCCCCCGCCCCTCCTTCCCCGCGACGCACCGACATTCATCCGTGGGCTCCCGCCGGGCAAAGCCCGGTCCGCCCGCTCAGCGAGTCGCCAACAGCATCGCCCGCGTCCAGAGGCGCCGTGCGAATCGCCGGCATCGGGCGAGCGACGACACGGTGGAACCGTGCTTTGCCCGTCGGAACGGAAGCGCTCTAGGATCTGCACATGCACACCGTGGACTCGACCGTCGCCTCCGAGGCGACCTACTCGCAGTCCCTGGAGCGCGGGCTCGCGATCCTCGCCTCGTTTCGCCCCGAGCGACCGCTGCTCGGCGTCAGCGACCTCTCACGCGAGCTCGACCTGAGCCGTTCGACCACTCACCGCTACGTCGCCACGCTGGCCGCGCTGGGCTATCTCCAGCAGGACGCTGCGAGCCGGAAGTACCGCCTGGGCCTCCGCGTCCTCGACCTCGGGTTCTCCGTGATCAACTCGATGGAGCTGCGCGCGCTCGCGTCGCCCCACCTCCAGCAGCTGAGCGACGAGCTCGCGCACACCGTGAACATGGCGGTTCTGGACGGCGCCGACATCGTCTACGTCGAGCGTTGCCGCACGTCGAGGCACGGCCAGCGGGACATCGACCTCAACCTTCACGTCGGCTCGCGGCTTCCGGCCTACTGCACGTCGATGGGCAAGGTCCTGCTGGCGTTCCTCTCCGAGGAGGATCTCGACGCCAGTGTTGGGGCGGATCAAGTTCAGCCGGCGCGGCCCGAACACCCTCGCCGGCAAGAAGGCGCTGCTGGACGACCTCGAGCGGGTGCAGACGACGGGCGTCGGCGTGAACAACGAGGAGCTCGCCTACGGCCTCCGCTCGATCGCCGTGCCGGTGCGCGGGACGTCCGGAGAGGTGGTCGCGGCGATCAACCTCGCAGCGCACCGGACGATGGCCTCGATGGACGATCTGGTCGGACGCCTTGGCCCAGCCCTCAAGCGGACTGCAGACGAGATCTCTGCCCGCCTCGGCTACCGGGCCCCGGTTGACGGGCCGGCGGCGCGCCGCGTAGCCTGACTCCGATGCAGACGCGAGACGAGGCCGAATCGTCGCCCGGGTCGGTCGCCCGTGAAGCAGCCCCGTTTCGAGCCGATCACGTCGGCAGCCTGCTCCGGCCGCCCGAGCTGCTGAAGGCGCGCGACGACTTCGCGCAGGGCCAGATCGACGCGGACGAGCTGCGCGGGGTCGAGGACGAGGCAATCCGAGCCGCCGTCCGAATGCAGGAGGACGTCGGGCTGAGATCGGCGACCGACGGCGAGTTCCGCCGGACGTCATGGCACATGGACTTCATCTACCAGCTCGACGGCATCGGCACCGCCGACGACAAGGTGAAGGTTCAGTTCCACAACAAGGAGGGCGACCTCGAGTTCATGGCCGCCGCGCTCCATGTGAACGGCACCGTCGGCCTCTCCAGGACGATCTTCGGCGACGCCTTCGAGTTCCTGCAGCAGACGGTCTCGACCGCGACGCCGAAGCTGACGATCCCCTCGCCGAGCATGATCCACTACCGCGGCGGCCGGGCGGCGATCGACGAGAGCGTCTACCCGGAGATCGGGCAGTTCTGGGCCGACGTCGTGGCCGCATACCGCGAGCAGGTGCGCAGGCTCGGCGACGCAGGCTGCACGTACCTCCAGTTCGACGACACCAGCCTCGCCTACCTGAACGATCCCGAGCAGCGCCGCTACGTCGCCTCGATCGGTGGGGATCCCGACCGCCAGCACGTCGAGTACATCCGGCACATCAACGAGGCGCTCGCCGACCGGCCAGAGGGCATGCGCATCACCACGCACATGTGTCGCGGGAACTTCCGATCGTCGTGGGTCGCCGAAGGTGGCTACGACTTCGTCGCCGAGGCGCTCTTCAACGAGCTCGACGTCGACGGCTACTTCATGGAGTGGGACGACGAGCGCTCCGGCGGCTTCGAGCCGCTCCGCCTGCTCCCGAAGGGCGAGAAGCGCGTCGTGCTCGGCCTCGTCACCACGAAGCGCGGCGAGCTGGAGGCGAAGGACGAGCTCAAGCGGCGGCTCGAGGAGGCCTCGCGCTTCGCACCGATCGAGCAGCTCTGCCTCTCACCGCAGTGCGGCTTCTCCTCGACCGTCGAGGGCAACGCCCTCACCTACGACGAGCAGGTCGCGAAGCTGCGCCTGGTCGTCGAAGTGGCGGACGAGATCTGGAGCTAGGGCTCGGACGTGCACCCTCGCCGCTGCCCTAGCATGACTCAGGTGACGGTGAACGAGCCTTTCATCTGGTTCCTGTGCGGGTCGCACCGGAACCGGTACGTGCCCTTCTTCAGGGTCAGCGTCCACGTGCTTCGGCCGGTCTTGCCCACGCTCGTGGTCTTGTTGACGCCCGGGCCCGTCAGGTGGAAGTTGTGGATCTTCGACCGGTCGCCGACGACGAACGTGTACTTGCCCGCCTTGAGCGTCTTGACGGGCTTCCCCTCGAGCTTCAGCGAGATGGTGAACCCGGGACCGACCGACCCCTGGAGCGTCAGCCCGCTGGCAATCGAAGCCGGGACGAGCAGGGCGAGGTTCGGCAAGGTCGTGATCACGCCGTACTGCTGCGCGTACTTCGCGAGCGTGAGCAGCTGACTACGGTCGATGAGCGGGCTCCAGATCGGTAGCCGGATGTTCCGGATTGCCGCCGGAAGCAGGGCGCGGATCTCGTCTGGATGAGACTGCGCGTAGGCGAGCGACTGGTTCATCGCGGCGTTGAAGCGCTTGGCCAGATCGGGATTCTTCTGCGTCCAGTCCTGGAGCGCGACGTAGGTGCCGATCGGGAAGTACCTCCCCAGCACAGGACCCGGCGCCATCACGATCCTGTCGCCGTCCAGACTGAGAGCCTGGGTGACGAACGGCTCCGGAGCCCAGATCGCGTCGACCTGGCCGTTGTTGAGCGCCGTCCGCATCGCGGGGAACGGAAGCGCCAGCAGCTTGACCGAGTCGGGGTCGACCCCGACCTTCTTCAGGGCGGCCTTGATCATCACCTCGCCGACGCCCTTGAGCGCGTTTACGGCGATCGTCTTACCCGCAAGGTCAGCGGGCGTCCGGATCGAGCTCGAGCCCTTGACCATGATGTTCTGCCAGTTGTCGGCCTCGTTCGTCCCCTCGACGTCGCTCGCCGCCACCGTCGTGACGGGGATCCCCTGCGTCCGGGCGATCATCGCGGGCACCCAGCCGACGTAGCCGATGTCCCCTGAGTGGTTCGCGAGCGCGAGCACGATGTCGTTCCCGCTCTGCAGCGTCACCTTCTTGATCTCGATGTTCTGAGCCTGGAAGAAGCCCTTCTTGATCCCGAGATCGAGCGGGAATCCGTTCGCGATCGGCAGCGTGTCCAGGGTGATCGTGTCTGCCGCCAGTCGCTCCCGCTTTGCCGACGAGCTCGCCGCCGGCCCGACCAGCGCCAGCGACAGCGCGGCGGCCGCGACGACCGCGGCAGCGAGCCAGTGCCGGCGAATCCTGGTGACTCTCATCTGCTTCCCTCCTCGACCTCTACAGGTCGCGTCGCAAGGTCGACCGTCTCGGCAAAAACCCACTCCCGGCGCCCGATTATGGAACCTCAGTCGCCCAATTACTAGACGTCTGTTCCACTTAGCGGAACAGCGACGTCCTGTGCGCTCGCAGCTTCCGTGCCCTGCTCGCGCTTGATCAGCCGGTACACGTGGGCGCGAAGGTGCGCGAACTCGGCCAGCTCCTTCGTCTCGATCTGATCGCGCGGGCGAGGCAGATCGACCGCGATCACCTCCTTGACCTCGGTCGGCGAGTGCGTCAGGACGACGATGCGGTCCGAGAGGTACACCGATTCGTCGATGTCGTGGGTGACGAACAGGATCGTGATCTCGAACTCGTCCCGGACGCGGAGGACCAGATCCTCGAGGTCTCCCCGCGTCTGCGCGTCGACCGACGCGAAGGGCTCGTCCATGAGCAGGATCGACGGCTGGTAGGCGAGCGCGCGCGCGATCGCGACTCGCTGCTGCATCCCGCCCGAGAGCTGCCAGGGGTAGCGGTCCATGAACCGGACGAGGCCGACTGCGCCGAGGGCCTCCTCGACGAGCGCAGAGCGCTCGCGCCTCGTCAGATCCTTGTGCCGCAACGGGAGCAGCACGTTGTCCCGCACCGAGGCCCAGGGCATCAGCGACCGGCTGTACTCCTGGAAGACGAGCGCCATCTCCTCGGGAGGATCGGTGACGGCGCGACCGCGAAGCAGCACGTCGCCGCGCGTCGGCCGCAGGAGACCGCCCACGCACTTGAGCAGCGTCGTCTTCCCGCAGCCCGACGGGCCGACGACGCAGACGAACTCGCCCGCCTCGATCGTGAACGAGACGTCGCCGACAGCGTGCGTCTCCCCCGCCCCGCTGCCGTACGTCTTCCCGAGCGCCCTGATCTCGAGCATCAGGCCCCTTCAGTGATCCCGTCGAGCTTCTGGGTCGCTAGCACCATGCGATGCAAGGGCGCAGGGCCTAGCGATATGGACGCGACGAGGACGAAGCAAGGCGTAGGTCGACGGAGCCGCCGAGGAGCAGAGACAGCAGCTTTTCCGTCGGAGCGGCGTCGCCGGATGGCGAAGTAGAAGGAGTTGGCGGCCCGCCAGCCGCGGTGCCAGGCGAGCACCCGGCGCTCGACCAGGAGGAAGAGGAGGTTGAGGACGTAGCCGAGCAACCCGATCAGGAGGATCGCCGCCCACATCGGCAGGAACTGGAACGTGTTCTTCGAGGTCAGCAGCACGTAGCCGATCCCGTTCGTGCTCGAGAAGTACTCGCTGAGGACCATCATGATCACGGCCAGCGCCAGGCTGTTGCGCATGCCGGCGAAGATCTGCGGCAGCGCGGCCGGGAGCACGATGCGGCGGATGCGCTCCAAGGGCGGCACGCCGTAGGAGCGAGCGGTCTCGATCAGCGTGGGCTCGATTCCACGCACGCCGTCGATCGTGTTCAGGAGCACGGGGAACAGGCAGAAGAAGGCGATGAAGGAGATCTTCTGGAGGTTGCCGATCGAGTGCAGCAGGACGATCGAGATCGGCAGCAGCGCCGGCGGCGGGATCGCCCGCCAGTACTCGACGTGGGGCATCGCCGCACGTCGGGCGACGCCCGAGAGCCCGAACGGGACTCCGAGTGCGACGCCTACGACGACGGCGATCGCGAAGCCCAGTCCGATCCGCTCCAGACTGGGCAGGACGTGCGTGCCGAAGTCCGCGAACAGCCACAGCCGGCGGAACTCGACGGCGATCGTCGACGGCTTCGGAAACTTGGTCGAGTCCGCCGCCTCGGTCCACAGCTGCCAGGCTGCGAGGACGGCGACCGGGACGGACAGCTCGGCCGCGATCTTCGAGAGCCGGTACGCCCGACCGCTCATGCCGCCCCCGCCCGCTGGGAAGGATGCCAGCGCAGCGCACGCCGCTCCAGCGTCGACACCGCGAGATGGATCGCGACCCCGAGGAAGCCGGTGGCGAGCGCGAGCGCGTACAGCTGCTCGGTGAGGGCGTAGTTGCTGGCGAAGTTCACCGCCTGGCCGAGGCCGGGTGTCCCCATGAAGAGCTCGGCCGTGAACGCGAGGATCAGCGAGACGGTCGATGAGATGCGAACGCCGGTCGCGATGTACGGCACGGCGCTCGGCAGCGTGATCCGGTAGAGGCGCTCGAGGCGGCCGACGCCGAACGACCGCGCCGTGTCGACGGCGATCGGGTCGACGTCGCGGACGCCGTACATCGTCTGCACGAGCAGCGGCCAGAACGCGCCGAACGTGGCAAGGA
This sequence comes from uncultured Actinomycetes bacterium, assembly GCA_963719325.1. Lineage (GTDB taxonomy): Bacteria > Actinomycetota > Thermoleophilia > Gaiellales > Gaiellaceae > DATBLE01. The sequence continues at coordinate 26,228 of CAVRBW010000017.1, read as the reverse complement.
AGACCTCGCTCTTCAGGTTCGTGCCGAGCGTGAGGAAGAGCAGCGGGATGAGGGCGGCGGAGGGAATGGGACGGAGGAACTCGATCGGGACCCGGAAGGCCGCCGCGGCGAGCGGGCTCGAGCCGAGGCCGACGCCGATCGGCACCGCGAGCGCGGTCGCGAGGCCGAGCCCGATCGCCCAGCCCTCGACCGTGTGGCCGAACGCGATCCAGAAGCTGGACGTCTGCACGAGCGACCAGAGCGCGTCGAAGGTCGAGCTCATCGCGGGCAGGTCGCGCTCCGCGATCAGGCCGCCGCGGGAGATCGCCTCCCACAGCCCGAGCGCCGCGCCGACGGACAGGAGCGGTACGCCTCCGTCGACGACCTTCAGGGCTGCGTTCCGGGTCGTCACGCGGGTGCTAGGGCTGGAAGCTCGTCTCTCGAGTGATTGCGACCTCGAGCAGCAGGGGCTCGTCCCTCTCCGCCAGCGTCGGGATCACCTCGTCGAGGACGGCCGTCAGCTCGTCGTAGGTGGCGACCGCGCGCGCCGGGCACGACAGCGCCCGGGCGAGGCCGACGATGTCGACGCCTTCGAGCGACGGCCACGGAGCACGCCCTCCGCCCTGCATGTCTGCGAGGTGGTCCATCACGGCGTAGCCGTGGTTCTGCAGCACGACGAAGAGCACGCCGACCCGGTATCGGGCCGCGCTCCAGAGGCTCTGGATCGCGTAGAGCGACGCACCGTCTCCCACCACGGCGACGACCGGCCGGTCCGGCGCCCCCATCCGCAGGCCGATCGCGCCCGGAAGAGCGAAGCCGAGGCCGCCCATCGCGGCGCTGACGAAGCCGAGGTGCGACACGGCCGGGACCCGGGCGTGGAGGTCGGGCCTGCTGGACGGTGTCTCCTCGACGAGAATCGCCTCCCGCGGCAACCGCACGGCGAGGGCGTCGAGAACGTGCAGCGCGCGGAGAGGGTCTCCGGGCGCAGGCGGGTCGAGCCGGGCGATCTCTCGCGCCGGGCGCGGACGAGGTTCCCGCGCGGGCAAGAGCTCTGCGAGCTGCTCGCACACCGAGCCCGGCGGGGCGAGAAGCGCGACGTCGGCGGGGCTCCGGTGGGCCTCGCCCTGGTCGGCGGTGACGAGCAGCACGCGCGTGCCCTCGAGCAGCAGCCTGCCGGCCGTGAACGGGTATTGGCGGAGCACGGGGGCTCCGACGACGAGAACGACGTCGTGCTGCGAGAGCGCCTCGCGCAGGCGAGGACGATCGGCCGGCAGGTGGCCGGCGAAGAGCGGGTGGTCCTGCGGGAAGGCTGCGCGGGCACCGAACGATTCCTGCCAGACGGGCGCATCGAGCCGCTCCGCCAGCGTGAGCAGCGCCGCACGAGTCTGCGGGTCGTCCGCGCCGGCGCCGACGACGAGTGCCGGCGAGCGCGACAACTCGAGCTCCCCGGCCAGCGTTCGGACTGCGGCCTGGTCGGCCGCAGTGGCTCGGACCAGCGTGCGGGGGCTGGTTTGCTCCGAGTCGTTGTTCGGCGTCGCCGTCCAGTCGTCCATCGGGACGATCACCAGCGCCGGGCCGCGGTTGGTCCCGGCTTCGTGCCAGGCGCGGTCGATCGAACTCGGCACGTCCTGGGCGCGGACCGGCTGGTCGACCCAGACCGGGTACGAGCCCGCGAGCCCCTCCAGCCGGCCGGCCAGGAACGGCTCGAGGGCGAGATGGCGGCGGTCCTGCTGCCCGACGATGACGACGAGCGGGGCTCTGTTGACCCGTGCGGTCGCGAGCGCAGCCACCGAGTTGCCGAGGCCGGCGGTCGTATGGATGAGGACGAGCGCCGGCTCCGACCGAGCGAGCGCCAGCCCGGTCGCCATCCCGACGACGGAGGCCTCGTGGAGCGCCAGCACGAACCGGAAGTCCTCGGGCAGCCCGACCAGGAACGGCACCTCCGTCGACCCCGGGTTCGCGAACATGGTCGTCATCCCGCGCTCGCGCAGGACCGCGTAGGTCGCGTCTCGGACGGTCGCGAACGGGCGGCGGTCGGACTCCCGAGCGCCGGCACCTGGCACCTGGCGGGACGGCGTATCGAGGCTCATCGCTGCACGATTTTCGCCGAAGCCTGAACGCCGTGCGCCCCTCATAGTGGAGCGTCGCCGGCAGCGTGGGTTTCCGCCGCCGCGACCGACATGGCGGGCGCGGCTCCCAACGGTTGCTGAGGTGCCAGCGGGTTTGGGGAAGGGGGCCCATGGGGGAAACCGGCTGTTTCCCCCATCCGAGCGAGCCGGAGGCGAGCGACCATCATGGGACCAGGACCGCCCGGCCGGTCACGTCGCCTTCGCGAAGCAGGTCGAGTACCTCGTTCACGGAGTCGAGCGGGTACGTCTGGGTCCGGAGCGTCACGCGTCCCTGCGCGTGCAGCTGGAGCAACTCCCAGAGATCGACCCAGGTGCCGACGAGGTTGCCGACCACCGAGTGCTCGTTGACCACGAGCGACGCCGACTCGGCCGAGACGGTTCCGCCGTAGCCGATCACCGAGTAGATCCCGTCGCGCGCCAGCATCCGCAGGGAAGCGGCGTGCGTCGCGTCGGTGCCGACGAAGTCGAAGACGACGTCGGCACCGCGCCCGCCGGAGAGGTCACGCGCGGCATCGGCCGCCTCGGCGCCGTCGACGACCGCGCCAGCGCCGAGCTCCGACGCCAGCTGACGGCGCCGCGCGTCGACGTCGACGGCGACGATCCGGCTCGAGCCGAGCTCGCGGACGAGCTGGAGCGCGATGTGGCCCACCCCGCCCACGCCGATCACAACTGCGGTGCTGCCGGGCACCATCCGGTGCACGAGGCGCCGAACCGCGTGATAGGCGGTCAGGCCCGCGTCGGCGTGCGGCGCGACCTGTGCCGGCTCGACCCCGCTCGGCAGCTTCACGAGCGAACGCTCGGAGACGAGCACGTACTCGGCAAAGCCGCCGTCGACGGAGAGACCCGTGAACTGGTGGTGCTCACAATGCATGTCGTTCCCTCGGCGGCAGGCCACGCAGAGGCCGCAACTGAAGGGCGGGTAGACGAGCACCGGATCGCCGGCCGCAACGGACGTGACGCCGTCTCCCGCCGCCTCGACCCAGCCGGCGTTCTCGTGACCGAGCACGCGAGGGAGCGTGACGCCGGCGGGCTCCATCAGTCCGTCGATCGCGTGCAGGTCGGTCGCGCAGACACCCGCACCGCCGACCCGCACGAGCACGTCGGTGGCCGCGACCGGCTCGGGGCGCGGCCGGTCGACAAGCTCGAGCGGGCGGTGGTACTCCTGCAGAAACGCTGCCTTCACGTCCCCCTCCTCAAAAGCCGATGCGTGCCGAGATCTCGTCCGCGGTTTGCTTCAGCTTCGGGCCGAGGCCCTCGACGAGCTCTTCGATCGACGCCGTCGAGCGGTGCACGGCGAGGTTGATCGCCGCGACCACGTCACCCCGCTCGCCCCAGACCGGAGCGGCGAGGGAGCGAAGGCCGTACGCGAGCTCCTCGTTGTTGACGGCGAGCCCCTGCTCTCGAACTCGGGCCAGCTCGCCGGCGAGAGCGTCGCGATCGGTGAGCGTGTTCGGCCCGCGCACGGCCAGGTCGGACTCGTCCAAGACCCGCGCCTGCTCCTCCTCCGGCAGGAACGCCAGCAGGGCCTTTCCCATCGAGGTGCAGTACGCCGGCAGGCGCGAGCCGACGTGGAGGTTCAGGTCGATCTCGCGCTGGCCGCGCTGGGACGTCCGGCACCGCTCGATGTACACGATGTCCGCCCCGTCGAGGATCGCCATGTTCACCGTGTGCCCGGTCAGGTCGCTGAGCTGCTGCAGGTGCGGCGCCGAGAGCTCGCGTAGCTCCATCGAGTGGATCGCGGCAAAGCCCAGGTCGAGGACGCGCGGGCCCAGCCGGTACTTCCGCGTCAGCACGTCCTGCTCGAGATAGCCAAGCGCGGCGAGGGTGGCCACGTAGCGGTGCGCCGTGCTTCGGGTCAACCCGACCTCGCGCGCGAGATCGCTGATCCCGAGCAGCGGTTGGCCCGAACGAAAGGCCGACAGGATCGCGAGGCCGCGCGCCAGCGACTGGGAGTAGGCCGCATGCTCGACCGTCTGGGCCACGTTCCGGATACTAGAACACCGTCTTGACTGGTCGACAAGAGCGAGCGTAGAGTCCTCTCGTTTCCTGAACCCTTGCGGAAGGAGAGCTCGGTGCGCATCACCGCGGCTGTGACCGAGGAGAAGGGCGCGCCGTTCGTGCTCCGCGACCTCGATCTGGGCGAGCCACGGTTGACGTGTGTAAGATCGCGGCCTCCGGCATCTGCCACACTGACCTGATCTGCCGCGACCAGTGGCTTCCCGTCCCGTTTCCCACCGTCTTCGGGCACGAAGGGGCAGGTGTCGTCGAGCAGGTCGGCGCCTCGGTCACGCAGATCACGCCGGGCGATCGCGTCGCGATCTCCTTCGACTCGTGCGGGCAGTGCAAGAGCTGCCTCACCGGCAAGCCGTCCTACTGCCTCGGCTTCTTCGAGCACAACTTCGCGTCCTCGCGCGCTATCGACGGGTCGACGGTGCTGTCGCAGAACGGCAACAAGGTGCACGGACGCTTCTTCGGCCAGTCGAGCTTCGCGACGCATGCGATCGCGACCGTGCGCAACGTCGTCAGGCTGAACGGCTCGATGCCGCTCGAGGTCGCTGCACCGCTCGGTTGCGGGATCCAAACCGGTGCAGGCTCGGTGTTCAATTCGCTGCGGGTACCGCCGGGCGCAAGCTTCGTCGTCTTCGGAGCGGGGGCGGTCGGGCTCGCGGCGGTCATGGCCGCAGCGGTTGCCGGCTGCGCGACGATCGCTGCGGTCGACTTGCGGCCCTCCCGGCTCGAGCTGGCTCGGGAGCTCGGCGCGACGCACACGGTGGACGGCGCCGCCGAGGACCCCGTCGAGGCGCTGCGGCGCATCACCGGCGGAGGGGTCGACTTCAGCCTGGAGGCGAGCGGTTCGCCGGCAGCGCTTCGTCAGGCGGTGGACTGCCTGACGCCGCTCGGCGTGTGCGGCGTGGCCGGCGCCCCGCCGTTCGGCGCCGAGGCGTCCTTCGACGTGAACTTCGTCCTGTCGGGCGGCCGCACGATCCGCGGGATCGTCGAGGGGGACGCTGTTTCCGCAGCTCTTCCTGCCGCAGCTTGTTCGCCTGTGGGAGGAAGGGCGCTTCCCCGTCGAGCGGATGATCACCTTCTACGACTTCGACCAGATCGAGCAGGCGGCCCACGACGCGGAAGCGGGGCACGTGATCAAGCCCGTGCTCCGCATGAGCTGAAAGGAGACCCAGATGAGTGCCACGGAGGCTGCAGTCCGCGACTTCCAGCAGTTCGTCGGCGGTGAGTGGACGCCGTCGGCCGGCGGCGCGACGTTCGACGACTACGACCCGTTCACCGGCGACGTGGTCGCCCGCGTCGCCGCGGGAACGCGCGAGGACGCGCGGCGTGCGATCGAGGCCGCTGCCGGCGCGTTCGAGGGCTGGTGGAAGACGCCGCCGGAGGAGAAGCAGCGCATCTTCCTGAAGGCCGCCGACGTGCTCGAGAGCCGGGCCGAGGACGTCGCCGGCTGGCTGACTCGCGAGACCGGCGCGACGTTCGGCTTCTCGATGTTCCAGCTCCATTTCGTGCAGGGACTGTTCCGCCAGGCGGCAGCGCTCGCCTACGCGCCGATCGGCGAGGTGATCCCGTCGGACGTGGGCAAGTTCGCAATGGGTCTCCGCCGGCCCGTGGGAGTCGTCGGCGCGATCGCTCCGTGGAATGCCGCGCTGATCCTCTCGGCCCGGTCGATCGCTGCCCCGCTCGCACTCGGCAACGCGGTCGTGCTCAAGCCGTCGGAGCTCTCGCCGTACAGCGGCGGCCTCCTCTGGGGCGAGATCTTCTCCGAGGCCGGACTGCCGGCAGGAGTCCTGAACGTCATCGCGCATGCCCCCGGTGAGGCGGCGGGGATCGGCGACGAGCTCGTCGAGAACCCTGCCGTGCGCCGGATCAACTTCACGGGCTCGACCGCCACGGGACGGAAGCTCGCCGAGGCCGCGGGCCGCCAGCTGAAGCGCGTCGTGCTCGAGCTGGGCGGCTACAACCCGCTGATCGTCCTCGGGGACGCCGACCTCGACTACGCCGTGAACGCAACCGCTTTCGGCGCCTTCATGCATCAGGGCCAGATCTGCATGTCCACGCGGAAGATCATCGTCGAGCGCTCGATCGCCGACGAGTTCACGCAGCGGCTGGCCGAGAAGACGAAGACGCTGAAGGCCGGCAATCCACGCGAGCCCGACACGGTGATCGGCCCGCTGATCACCGAAGGCGCGCTCGACCTCGTCCGGAGCCGCGTCGACGAAGCGGTGCAGAAGGGGGCCACGCTGCTCGCCGGCGGCGAGGCCGTCGGTGCCTGTTATCAGGCGACACTGCTCGCGGACGTGCCGCAGGACAGCGACTTCGCCAAGCACGAGACGTTCGGCCCCGTCGCGGCGATCGAGGTGGTCGAGACCGCCGACGAGGCAGTCGAACACGCCAACGCGACGGCGTACGGCCTCTCGTCCGGGATCATCACCCAGAACGCCGACCGCGGTCTCGAGCTCGCCCAGCGGATCGAGGCGGGCATCGTCCACATCAACGACCAGACGGTCGCCGACGAGCCGCAGATGCCGTTCGGCGGCGTGAAAGACAGCGGTTTCGGGCGGTTCGGCGGCACGGCGGTCGTCGCCGAGTTCACCGAGCTGCGCTGGGTGACGGTTACCAGCGGGTCGCATCCGTTCCCGTTCTGATGGCGGACATCGTCCCGCTCAACGAGGCGGTCGCCGAGCTCGTCCACGACGGCGACGTCGTCGCACTGGAGGGCTTCACCCACCTGATCCCCCACGCGGCGGGACACGAGCTGATCCGGCAGGGGCGGCGCGACCTGACGCTCGTCCGGATGACGCCCGACATCGTCTACGACCAGCTGATCGGGATGGGGTGCGCGCGGAAGCTCGTCTTCTCCTGGGGCGGGAATCCCGGTGTCGGCTCGCTCCATCGCTTCCGGGACGCGGTCGAGCACGCGTGGCCGGCTCCGCTCGAGCTCGAGGAGCACACCCACGCCGGAATGGCGGCGGCCTACGCGGCGGGGGCGGCGAACCTGCCGTTCGGCGTCCTCCGCGGCTACGCAGGCAACGACCTGATCGAGCAGACGCGGGTCGCGCGCATCGAGTGCCCGTTCACGGGGGAGCAGCTCGCAGCGGTGCGCGCGATCCGCCCCGATGTCGGCGTCATCCACGCCCAGCGGGCGGACGCGCGCGGAAACGTCCAGTTGTGGGGGATCAGCGGCGTCCAGAAGGAGACCGTGCTCGCGTCAGCGCGGTCCCTGGCCACCGTCGAGGAGATCGTCCCCGAGCTGACGCCGACCCCCGGGGCCGTCGTCCTCCCGAGCTGGACGATCACCGCCGTCTCGGTCGCCCCAGGAGGCGCTCATCCGTCCTACGCCCACGGCTACTACGACCGGGACAACGCGTTCTACGTCCGCTGGGACGAGATCGGCCGCGATCGCGAGGAGTTCCTCGCCTGGATGCGCCACTACGTGCTCGAGACGGCCGACGTCGCCGAGTACCGATCGCGGCTCGAAGAAGCGGTCGCGGCGTGATTGTCGCTCGCCTACGGCTCGCTCCCGCGGGCCGCCCCCGGCGGCCCGTTAGGGGCTCTGTTTGCTGGCCGGCTTCGCCGGCTGCCGGTTTCCCCCGCGAGCCCCCTTCCCAAGAACCGTTCGCACCCCTCGGGCGGTTGGTAGCCGCGCCCGCCATGTCGGTCGCGGCGCCGAAATGCTCCATCTTCGTCGAGGTTCTCCCATGACCCCGGCGTACTCCGCTGACGAGATGATGGCGGTCGCCGCCGCGCGCCGGCTGACGAACGGGACCGTGTGCTTCGTCGGGATCGGCCTGCCGAGCAAGGCGGCGAATCTGGCCCGGCGTACCCACGCCCCCGAGTGCGTGCTCGTCTACGAGAGTGGGACGATCGGCGCGAAGCCGGAGCATCTGCCGCTCTCGATCGGGGACGGCGAGCTCGCCGAGACCGCGGACGCGGTGGTCTCCGTCCCCGAGATCTTCGGCTACTGGCTCCAGGGCGGCCGCGTCGACGTCGGCTTCCTCGGCGCCGCGCAGATCGACCGGTTCGGAAACCTGAATAGCACCGTGATCGGCGCTTACGACTCGCCCAGCGTGCGGTTGCCGGGCGCCGGAGGCGCACCGGAGATCGCGGCCCTGTGCGGCGAGACCTACGTGATGCTCCGGCAAACGCGGCGGACGTTCGTCGCGCGGCTCGACTTCCGAACGACGGCCGGTTTCGGGGACGGGGCCGGGTCGCGCGAACGCCTCGGCTTCCGCGGTGCGGGTATCACGGCGGTGGTCACCGACCTCGGCGTGCTCGAGCCCGATCCGGACTCGTGCGAGCTGACGCTGACCTCGCTCCACCCCGGCGTCTCGGTCGACGAGGCGCGTGAGGCGACCGGCTGGGAGCTCCGGGTCGCGGACGGCGTGCGGACCGGTGAGCCGCCGACGTCCACCGAGCTCGAGGTGCTCCGTTCGCTCAAGACGATCGAGGAGGATGTCGCCGTATGACCCAGCACACTCGGCTTGCCGAGATCGCGGACGAGGCACGGCTCTCGGGTGACCAGCCCCCGTACGTGTACCCCGACTACCGCGCGACCGTGCTTCGGGGGCCGAAGAAGCCGCTGCTGATCCTGCCCGGCGCGCTGACGTCGACGGCCGGGCCGGTCTTCGGCGACGGCGCGATCGAAGAGCACGACAGCGACCTCACGCGCCAGCATTCTGGGGAGCCGCTGGGCGAGCGGATCGTCGTCACGGGGCGGGTCACGGACGATCGCGGTCATCCGATCCGGCAGACGCTCGTCGAGGTCTGGCAGGCGAACGCTGCCGGCCGGTACACGCACAGCGTCGACCAGCACCCCGCTCCGCTCGATCCCAACTTCGGCGGCTGCGGTCGCTGCCTGACCGACGACGACGGGCGCTACCGCTTCGTGACGATCAAGCCCGGCGCCTATCCGTGGCGGAACCACCCGAACGCCTGGCGGCCGCAGCACATCCACTTCTCGATCTTCGGCCGGGCGTTCACGGACCGGCTCGTCACCCAGATGTACTTCCCCGGCGACCCCCTGCTGGATCACGATCCGATCTTCCAGTCCGTTCGCGACCCGAAGGCCCAGAAGCTGCTGATCAGCACCTTCGACTGGGAGACGACCACCCCTGAGTGGGCGCTCGGCTACCGGTTCGACATCGTCGTCGGGGGCCGCGGCGCGACTCCGCTCGAGACCGAATGACGCTCCCGCTGACACCGTCGCAGACCGTCGGGCCGTACTTCGCGATCGGCCTCTGCTGCAGGCCCGAGAACGAGCTCGTCCCGCCGGGCAGCGACGGGGCATTCGTGCTCGAAGGTCGGATCCTGGACGGCGAGGGTGCTCCCGTTCCCGACGCGATGGTCGAGATCTGGCAGGCCGGCCCGTCAGGCGTGTACGGCGGCGATTTCGGCTGGGGGCGCTGCGGCGCGGAGGCGGAGGAGCGCTACTCCTTCGTGACGGTGAAGCCGGGCGCGGTGGACGGCCAGGCGCCGCACCTCGAGATGCTCGTCTTCATGCGCGGCCTGCTGAAGCCGGTGCTGACGCGCGTGTACTTCCCGGACGAGGCCGAGGCGAACGAGCGCGACCCCGTGCTGATGGGCGTCTCCGACGAGGACCGGCCGACCCTCGTCGCCGAGCCGACCGATCGCGGCTTCCGGTTCGACGTCCGCCTGCAGGGCGAGCGACAGACGGTCTTCTTCACGCTATGAGCTTCCAGGGATTGTTCGTGCCGGACCCGATCCGGCACGCCGTCGGCGACGCTGCGTGGCTCCAGCGCATGCTGGACGCCGAGCGAGCACTGGCGGCCGCGGAGGCCGAGGCGGGGCTCCTCCCGGCAACGGCGTCGGCGGCGATCGCCGAGGCCTGCCGCGCGGAGCTCTTCGACGTCGAGCGGATCGCGGCCGAGGGCCGGTCGGTCGGCAACCCGGCCGAGCCGCTCGTACGAGCGCTGCGCGAGCAAGTCGGCGGCGACGCCGCCGGCTTCGTCCATTTCGGAGCGACCAGCCAGGACATCGTCGACACCGCCGCGATGCTCGTCGCGCGAGAGGCCCGCACCCTGATCCTCGACGAGCTGGACGGCGTCGCCGCCGCCTGCGCCGAGCTGACCGACGCGCACCGAGCGACGGCGATGGCCGCTCGCACGCTGCTCCAGCAGGCGGTTCCGACCACGTTCGGGCTGAAGGCCGCCGGCTGGCTGGTTGCCGTCGTCGAAGCGCGCCGCAGACTTGCGGCGGTCGTGCTCCCGGCGCAGCTCGGCGGCGCGGGCGGGACGCTCGCCGCCTTCGGGGCCGCAGGGCCGGACGTGCGGCGCCGGTTCGCAGCGCAGCTCGGTCTCGCGGAATCGGTGCTGCCGTGGCATGTGCACCGCGGGCCGGTCGCCGAGCTCGCCGCGGCGCTCGACGCCCTGACGGCCGCGTGCGGGAAAATCGGTCTCGACGTCGTCCTGCTCGCCCAGACGGAGGTGGCCGAGGTCGCAGAGGGCACCGGCGGCGGCTCCTCGACGATGCCGCACAAGCAGAATCCGGCGCGCGCAGTGCTTGCCCGCTCGTGCGCGCGGATCGTGCACACGAACGCCAGCCTGCTGACGTCGGGTGACTACGAGCACGAACGTGCCGCAGGCGCCTGGCAGGCGGAGTGGCCCGCATTGTCCACTGCGCTCGCGTTCGCCGGCGGTGCCGCCGCGGCGGCCCACGAGTGCCTCGACGCCCTCGAGGTCCGCCCGGAGCGCATGCGGGAGAACATGACCGAAGCGCTGTTCTCCGAGCGCGACGCGTTCGTCGAGCGCGGTCTGGCCGAGCCGAGCGAGGAGTACGTCGGGCGCGCGGAAGAATTCGTCGAGCAGGCGCTCGCCCGGTACCGCGAGGAGCTCGGATGAGGCTGCACTACCGGCTGGACGGCCCGGAGGACGCAGCGCCGCTCGTCTGCTCGAACTCGATCGGAACGACGCTCGAGCTGTGGGACGGGCAGGTCGCTGCCCTCACCCCCGCCTTCCGCGTGCTGCGCTACGACCAGCTCGGCCACGGCCGCTCGGCGGTGCCGCCCGGGCCGTACACCGTCGAGCAGCTCGGACAGGAGCTGCTGGCGCTGCTCGACGACCTGGAGATCCCGCGCATGTCGTTCTGCGGACTCTCGCTCGGCGGCGCGGTCGGGATGTGGCTCGGCGCCAACGCTCCCGAGCGCCTCGACCGCCTCGTGCTGGCGGGCACCTCCGCGTACTTCGGGCCGCCCGAGCGCTGGGTCGAGCGGGCGCAGCTTGTCCGGGCGGAAGGGACCGAGCCGATCGCCGATGCGACGATGGGACGCTGGTTCACCCCCGCCTTCGCCGGGATCGCCCCCTACCGCGCTCAACTCGTCGCCACCCCGAGGGAGGGGTACGCCGCCTGCTGTGACGCTCTCCGCGTCTGGGACTTCCGCGACTCCCTCGGCTCGATCGGCGCGCCGACCCTGGTCCTCGTCGGTAGCGACGATCCGGCGACACCGCCCGACCAGGCGCAGCTGATCGCAGAAGCAATTCCCGATTCGCAGCTCGAGGTCGTCGGCGGCGCCGCCCACCTGCTGAACGTCGAGCAACAGGAGGTCTTCGACCGGGCGGTCCTGCTCCACCTGACCGGAGAGGAGTAGTTGTGAGTGACGCACTCGATCTGGGGACGAAGGTTCGTCGTGAGGTGCTCGGCGACGCCCACGTCGACGCGGCGGTCGAGGGCACCACGCCCTTCACCGCCGACTTCCAGGACCTGATCACCCGATACGCGTGGGGAGAGATCTGGGCGCGGCCGGGCCTCGACCGGAAGACGCGCAGCTGCATCACGCTGACCGCGCTCGTCGCGCTCGGCCGCGACCACGAGCTCGCCATGCACGTGCGGGCTGCGCTCCGCAACGGCCTGACGAGCGACGAGATCAAGGAGGTGCTGCTCCAGAGCGCGATCTACTGCGGCGTCCCCGCGGCGAACTCCGCCTTCGCGATCGCGCAGCAGGTACTCGACGAGGAGCAGGAGTAGCGCGACATGGTCTGGCGAAATCGAACCGCAATCACAGCCGTTCTCGAACCATGGGTTCCCCCACGCTGAGAACGCAGGTCGGCATCGTCGGTGCCGGGCCCGCCGGGCTGACGCTTGCGCACCTGCTGCACCTGGAAGGGATCGAGTCGGTCGTGGTCGAGAATCGAAGCCGCGAGTACGTCGAGGCGCGGATCCGCGCCGGCGTGCTGGAGCAGCGAACCGCCGACCTCCTCGTCGACTCCGGGGTCGGCGAGCGTCTCGAGCGCGAGGGCATCGTCCACCACGGGATCGAGCTGCAGTTCGACGGCGAGCGCCACCGCATCGCCCTGAGCGAGCTCACCGGCGGCAAGACGATCGTCATCTACGGCCAGACGGAGGTCGTCAAGGACCTGATCTCGGCCCGGCTCGAGACGGGCCGTCCGCTGCTGTTCGAGGTGGACGACGTCAGGGTCGAGGACGTGACCTCGCCCCGCCCGCGCCTGACCTTCGGTCACGAAGGCGCGACCCAGAGCATCGAATGCGATCTGCTCGCGGGCTGCGACGGCTTCCACGGCGTCTGCCGGCCGAGCATCCCGAGCGGCGTGCTCGCGGAGTACTCGCGGGACTACCCCTTCGGCTGGCTCGGCATCCTCGCGGCCGTCGCGCCTTCGAACGACGAGCTGGTCTACGCCGCCCACGAAGGAGGCTTTGCCCTGCTCAGCCTGCGAACGCCGGAGCTGAGCCGTCTCTACCTGCAGTGCCGGCCGGACGAGGATCTCGGGCTCTGGCCCGACGAGCGGATCTGGGAGCAGCTCCAGCTGAGGCTCGGCCTGCCCGGCTGGACGCTCGCCGAGGGTGAGGTCCTCGAGAAGGGCGTCACGGGAATGCGCAGCTTCGTCGCCGAGCCGATGCGCTACGGGCGCCTCTTCCTGGCCGGCGATGCGGCGCACATCGTCCCGCCTACCGGCGCCAAGGGGCTGAACCTCGCGATCCACGACGTGCGCGTGCTCGCAGAGGCGATCGTCGACTGGTACCGCTCGGGCGACGAGTCGTCGCTCGATCGTTACTCGGACGAGTGCTTGCGCCGGATCTGGCGCGCCGAGCACTTCTCCTGGTGGATGACGTCCATGCTGCACCTTCCACCCGGCGAGGATCCGTTCGGCTACCGGCTCCGGCTCTCGCAGCTTCGTTACGTGACCTCGTCAGAGGCCGCAGCGACCTCGCTGGCCGAAAACTACGTCGGCCTGTGACGAAACGCGAACAATCTGTCCCCAGCTCGTGCCTGGCACCAGGCGGTAACAAATCAGTGCCAGTTTCTCCCCAGCGAGTGCCTGGCACCAAGTGGTGACAAATCTGTGACGATCCACCTTGCTGCTCGCGTCCATCGGAGGCCGAAGCAATCCGGTCTGTCCCGGATGACGCATCAGGCTTGCACCGGTTGGGTAGAAGGCTCGAGGACCCGGACGATTGGGAGGTGCCAGTGGCGCAGAAGACTGAGCAGCGGGCCGGCGAGGGAACGCTCGCCGCGAACGAGCTCCGACTGATCGACGCCTACTGGCGGGCGGCCAACTACCTCTCGGTCGGGCAGATCTACCTCCTCGACAATCCGCTCCTCCGCGAGCCGCTCCGACCCGAGCACGTGAAGCCGCGGCTCCTGGGGCACTGGGGGACGACCCCCGGGCTGAACTTCGTCTACGCGCACATGAACCGCGCGATCCGCAACTGGGATCTCGACGCCATCTACATCATGGGCCCGGGCCACGGCGGGCCGGCGGCGGTCGCGAACGCCTACCTCGAGGGCACCTACTCGGAGGTCTACCCGAACATCACGCAGGACGAGGAGGGCCTGCGGAAGCTGTTCCGGCAGTTCTCCTTCCCCGGTGGGATCCCCTCGCACGTCGCCCCGGAGACGCCCGGATCGATCCACGAGGGCGGGGAACTGGGCTACGCCCTCTCCCATGCCTACGGCGCCGCGTTCGACAACCCCGATCTGCTCGTCTGCTGCATCGTCGGCGACGGAGAAGCCGAGACCGGCCCGCTGGCCACCGCCTGGCACTCGAACAAGTTCCTGAACCCGGTGACGGACGGGGCGGTGCTCCCGATCCTCCACCTGAACGGCTACAAGATCGCCAACCCGACGGTGCTGGCCAGAATCGGCGACGACGAGCTGACCTCGCTGCTCGAGGGCTACGGCCACACCGTCCACTGGGTGGACGGCGACGAGCCCGAGGCGATGCACCAGCGGATGGCGGCGGTCCTCGACGCGGCCGTGGAAGAGATCGCAACCGCTCAACGGTCCGCACGGATCGACGGGGAGACGGTGCGGCCCCGCTGGCCGATGATCATCCTCCGGACCCCGAAGGGCTGGACGGGCCCGAAGACCGTCGACGGCCTCCCCACGGAGGGCACGTGGCGGTCGCACCAGGTTCCGATGGCCGAGCTGCGCACCAATCCCGAGCACCTGGCGCTGCTCGAGTCGTGGCTCGAGAGCTACCGACCGGAAGAGCTGTTCGACGAGCGCGGCGTGCTCGTCCCGGAGCTCACGGCCCTGCCGCCGAAGAGCTACCGCCGAATGAGCGCCAACCCGAACGCAAACGGGGGGCTCCTCCTCCGGGACCTCGTCCTGCCCGACTTCGGCGACTACGCCGTCGAGGTAACCAAGCCCGGCACGACCTTCAGCGAGGCTACCCGCGTTCTCGGCGCGTACCTGCGCGACGTCGTCCGCCTCAATCGCGATCAGTTCCGCCTGTTCGGCCCGGACGAGACCGCGTCCAACCGCCTGGGCCCCGTGTTCGAGGTCACCGATCGCGCGTGGGAGGCGGAGACGCTACCCACCGACGACCACCTCGCCCCCGACGGCCGGGTGATGGAGGTCCTCTCCGAGCACCAGTGCCAGGGGTGGCTCGAGGGCTATCTCCTCACAGGTCGGCACGGCCTCTTCAACTGCTACGAGGCGTTCATCCACATCATCGACTCGATGTTCAACCAGCACGCGAAGTGGCTGAAGACGACGAGCGTCATTCCCTGGCGCCGGCCGCTCGCCTCCCTCAACTACCTGCTCTCGTCGCACGTCTGGCGGCAAGACCACAACGGGTTCTCGCATCAGGATCCCGGATTCATCGACCACGTCGTGAACAAGAAAGCCGAGGTGATCCGCGTCTACCTGCCGCCGGACGCCAACTGCCTCCTGTCGGTCGCCGACCACTGCCTGCGCAGCCGCCACTACGTGAATGTGATCGTCGCCGGGAAGCAGCCCGCGCTGAACTACCTCTCGATGGAGGACGCCGTCCTCCATTGCACGCGCGGGATCGGAATCTGGGAGTGGGCCTCGAACGACGAGGGCGACCCCGACGTCGTGATGGCCTGCTGCGGCGACATCCCGACACTGGAGGCGCTCGCCGCCGTCGACGTGCTCCGCCGCGAGCTGCCGACGCTCAAGGTGCGGGTGGTCAACGTCGTCGATCTGATGCGGCTGCAGCCCGACACCGAGCATCCTCACGGCCTCTCCGATCGGGACTTCGACACCCTGTTCACGACCGACAGGCCTGTTGTCTTCGCCTACCACGGCTATCCGTGGCTGATCCACCGGTTGACCTACCGCCGCACGAACCACTCGAACATCCACGTGCGCGGCTACAAGGAGGAGGGCACGACCACGACCCCCTTCGACATGGTCATGCTCAACGACCTCGACCGGTTCCACCTGGTGATGGACGTGATCGACCGCGTGCCGTCGTTGGGCTCGCGGGCGGCCGCGCTCCGGCAGCGAATGGCCGACGAACGCGTTCGTTGCCGCGCCTACACGCGCATCGACGGCGAGGACTCGCCCGCCGTCCGCGACTGGGTTTGGCCCTATTAACGTGGGGAAACCCATGGTTCCCCCACGGGCCCCCTCCTTCGGCACGCGTGACGAATCGCCCTTGCGCTCCGGCGAGAGCGCGGTCTCGCCTCCGCGCGCGGTAGCGAGACGCACCATCGACCAGACACCCCGGGTTCATCGCATGGCCATCCGTTCACAGGTTTCTGCCCGCACGACCGACTAGGTCGACATGCGGGTCCTGGTCGTCAACGCGGGCTCCAGCAGCCTGAAGCTCTCCGTCCTCGAAGAGGACGATCGGCTGCTGGGAACGGAGAACGTCCCCTCCCAGCCTGGCCGCTTCGACGCGGAGGCACTCGAGCGGGCGATCGACGCGAGCGGCCCGGTCGACGCGGTCGGCCACCGGATCGTCCATGGAGGCAGCGAGTTCGACGGCCCCGTCCGGATCGACGAGCGCGTCGTCCAGCGGCTCCGCGCGCTGGCCGACCTCGCGCCGCTGCACCAGCCGAAGTCGCTGCACGGACTCGACCTGGTGGGCAAGGCGCTGCCGGACGTCCCCGCGGTCGCGTGCTTCGACACCGCCTTCCATGCGCGCATCCCCGCGGCCGCGACGACGTACGCGCTCCCACGCGAGTGGCGGACACGCTGGAACCTGCGGCGCTTCGGGTTCCACGGCCTCTCGCACGAGTACGCGTCGCGGCGAGCGGCCGAGCTCGCCGGCCGAGCTGTCGAGAGCTTCCGCGTCGTCACCTGCCATCTGGGTGCGGGCGCCTCTCTCGCCGCCGTCCACGACGGCGTCTCGGTCGACACGACGATGGGCTTCACCCCGCTGGAGGGCCTCGTGATGGCCACCCGCTCCGGCTCGGTCGATCCCGGGTTGATCCTCTGGCTCGAAGAGCACATGGGCATGCCGCCGTCGGAGCTCGCCTCGACGCTCGAGCACCGCTCCGGCCTGCTCGGCCTGACCGGCACCGCCGACATGAAGGCGATCCTCGAGGCCGAAGAGGCCGGCGACGAGAGCGCGAGCCTGGCCGTGGGCGTGTACCTCCACCGCCTGCGTGGCGGGATCGCGACGATGGCGGCGGCGATGGACGGGCTCGACGCAATCGTGTTCACCGGCGGAGTCGGCGAGCGCTCGACCGCGATCCGGTCGAGGGCTGCCGCAGGCCTCGGCTTTCTCGGGATCGGAATCGACCCGGCCCGAAACGAACAGGCTCCCGACGCCGAGATCGGCTCGGCCGGCGCCTCGGTGCGCGCCTTCGTGATCGAGGCGCGCGAGGACCTCCAGATCGCCCGTGAGGTCCGCCGAACCCTCCAGGCCTCGGACTAGCCGCAGCGCCGTCACTCGTTCGAGGGAGGCCGTCTGGCTCATCATGCTTTGGTGCCCGTTTGTCGATAGCAACGGGGACCGTGGCTTCGCAGGTGACATATGCCCGCCCGTTCAGCGCGCAGCGGCTCAGGCTGCGCCTGCGATTCTTCAACGAGGGTGGCCCGACCCGCCGCGTCGTTCGTCGCAAGCGTGGCCGCCCTGCTCGTCGTGTCGGCGTCGACCGCGGTCGGGATCTGGCGCTACGAGACCGCTCTCGACGCCAAGACGCGAGCTGCGCACTCACAGAGCGACGAGCTGGCAACGCAGCGCGTGATCACCGCGCTCTCGCGCGAGCGCGAGTCGATGAACGAGTACCTGCTCAATCCCTCGAACGAGGTCGCGGACGAGGTGAAGGCGGTACAGGGTGAATTCGACGCGGCGCTGGCCGACATCGGGCGCAGCCAGACGCTTCCGCAATCGCTCGTCGATCGCGTACGGGCAGCGAACAACCGCCTGACCCGCGAGCCGAGCAAGCTTCAATACGACGTCCTCGCAAGCCTGAACAAGGACGAGGCGAACGTGCTCGCGCCCCTCGGCGAGCTGCAGCAGCTCAGTCAGCGGAGGGCCGCGAGCAATCTCGCGACCGCGTCGCACGCGCAAGCCGAAGCGCTGACGGCAGCCGCCCTCGGCGGCATGATCGCCTTCCTCGCCGTCATCGCCTTCGCGCTGTACGCGGTCCGCCTCGTCCGCCAGCTGGACGGCGTCTTCGGAAAGGTCCGCTCGACATCGAGCGTGCTCGGGGAAGTGGTGAGCGAATTGCGCGCCGCCGCACAGGAGGCTCAGGCGACCACCGCCGAGCAGTCCTCGGCGGTGACGGAGACGTCGACGACGATCGAGGAGCTTGCCGCCACCGCCAGTGCGATCGCCGAGAACGCGCGCGGCGTCGCCTCCGCCGCCGAGCGGACCGGCGAGACCATGCGCGACCTCGAAGAGAAGGTCGAGACGATCGCCGAGCGGTCGCTCTCCCTCGGCGAGCGCTCCCAGAAGATCGGCGACATCCTGGCTCTCATCAACGGGATCGCCGAGCGGACCAACCTCCTCGCCCTCAACGCCGCGATCGAGGCGGCGCGCGCCGGCGAAGCCGGACGGGGGTTCGCCGTCGTCGCCGCCGAAGTGCGCAAGCTCGCCGAGCGCTCCGTGCAGTCCACCGATTCGATCCGGGAGATCGTGACGGGGGTCCAAGACGAGACGAACGCCACGATCATGGCGACCGAGCAGGGCACCAGGCACGTGCAGGAGGTCGCAGAGCTGATGACCTCGACCGTGACCATGCTCGAGGAGTCGATCCTCGCCACGCAGCAGCAGAAGTCGGCGGCCGATCAGGTCGCCGCCGCAATGGTGCAAATCCGTGCAGCTGCGGACCAGCTCGCCGCGGAGCAGGACCAGCGCGTCGCCACCGCCGAGCGTGTCGAGCAGCTGGTCGCCGAGCTCGAGCGTGTCCTCGCGGCCGGTTCGGCGCACAACGGCGGTCGAGCGATCCACTGACGCGAGGCATGACCGCCGTCCATGTCACGGTGCGAGTCGGCCCGGAGCTCTACGCCCTCCCGGTCGAATCCGTGCGCGAGATCGCGGACGTCGGGAAGCTCACGCCCGTACCCGGAGGTCCCGCCGGGACCCTCGGGCTGCAGAATCTCCGCGGAACGGCCTTGCCGGTGTTCGAGCTGGCGACGCTGCTCGGCATCGCCGGTGACGGCAAGTCGAGGGTCATGGTGGTCGCCGACGACGGGACGCGATGGGCCGGGCTGACCGTCGACGAGGTTCGCGACGTCGGCGAGCTACCCGCCCTGGACGACGCCCCCGACCATCGCCTGCTTCGCGGCGCGGCGCTCACCGAGGCGGGCCTCGTCGGCGTCGTCGACCTCTCCTGCCTGTTCGACGAGCTGCAGGGGGTGAGCGTCTCGTGACGGATGCAGACGCCGAGCTGCTCCAGATCTTCCGCGACGAGGCCGACGAGCGCCTCGATCGCTTTGTCGAGGTGCTGCTCGCGTTCGAGCGCGGAGAGCCACGAGCGGATGGCGTCGACGTGCTCTTCCGGGAGGCTCACACGATCAAAGGGGCTGCTGGCCTGCTCGGGCTCGATCAGGTGCAGACACTCGCCCATGCCGTCGAGGACGTGCTCGCATCGCTCCGGAACGAAGCGTCGTTTCCACCCGAGCTCGTCCCCCCGCTCCTCCGCGCTGTCGACGCGCTGCGCCGGATCGTGAACGGCGAGGCCGAGTCCGACGTCACGCTCGTCGACGAGCTCCGCGACCTCGCCGCCCTTCGAACGGAGGCGGCGGTTGCCTCCGAGAACGGGAAGAGCGCCGCGACACCCAAGCCCGCCGCGACGCCCGTCCACGACCCGGGGGGCGAGCGCTCCCTCCGCGTTCCGGCGGAGAAGATCGACCGCCTGCTCGACCTCGTCGGCGAAACGGTGCTCCACCAGCGCCGGCTCGAGCACGAGCTACCGCCGGGCGAGGCCGGTCGCACCGAGTCGCTGGCGGACGAGCTCGACGTCGGTGCGCGCCTGTTCGACGAGCTGAAGAGCGCGGCGATCGGAATGCGTACGAGGCCGCTCTCCTCGATCGTCGGGCCGCTCCCGCGGGCAATGCGTGACCTGGCGTCGGAACACGGGAAGGAGGTCGAGCTCGTGGTGACCGGTGCCGAGACGGAGCTCGACCGTGTGATTCTCGAGAGCCTGGCCGACCCCCTCGTCCATCTTCTCCGCAACGCCGTCGCACACGGAATCGAGGCGCCGGAGGAACGGGAGGCGGTGGGAAAGCCGCGTCAAGGACGGCTCGAGCTCCGCGGCGAGCAGCTGGGGCACATGATCGCAGTCACCGTCACCGACGACGGCCGCGGGGTGTCGCCCGAGGCGCTCGCGGAGGCTCAGCGGACCGGGTCGTTGGCCGACGTGCTGGCCCGGCCGGGCTATTCGACCGCCGGCGAGGTCAGCGAGATTGCGGGACGGGGCGTCGGCTTCGACGCCGTCAAGGCGCAGGTCGAGATGTTCCGTGGCAGCGTCGAAGCGCGAAGCACGCCCGGCAGAGGCACCGAGATCGTGCTCCGGCTCCCGCTCGCGCTTGCACTGGTCGACGTCCTGCTCGTCACACGCGCCGGAACGGTCTACGGCATTCCGCTCGGCGTCGTCGACGAGGTGGTCGCGTGCGAGGATCCGCTTTCGCTCGTTGGTCGCCCCGCCCTCGAACTGGGCGGCCAGGCGGTCCCGCTGGTCGACCTCGCCGATCTCGTGAGCGCCGATTCGGCCGCTCTGCCCGCGCGAGCGCCGGCGGTCGCCGTCTCCAACGGCGGGCGGAAGGTCGCCGTGGGTTGCGACGAGCTGCTCGGGGAGGCGGAGGTTCTCGTCGGGAGCATGAGCCCGCTGCTCGACGGCGTCCGGGGATATCTGGGAACGACCATCCTCGGCGACGGCACCGTCGCGCTGCTGATCGATCCGAGCTTGCTGACACGCGATCACCCCACCGGGGGCAGAGCCAAGCGGCCCGACGCGTCGCCGCCGCAAGCAGAGACGCCCAACGTGCTCGTCGTCGAGGACTCGTTCACCGTCCGCGAGCTCCAACGCAGCATCCTGGAAGCTGCCGGCTACCGCGTCGAAACCGCGCGCGACGGCCGGGAGGCCCTCGAGCGCGTCGCCGAGGATCGCATCGACCTGGTCCTGACCGACATCGAGATGCCGGAGCTGGACGGGCTGGGCCTGACTCGCGCAATCCGCGCAGATGCCGGCCACAGCTCCCTACCGGTGATCATCGTCACCTCTCGGGGCTCCGAGGAGGATCGCCAGGCCGGCGTCGAGGCGGGCGCCGACGCGTACATGGTCAAGCGCGGCTTCGACCAGCATGCGCTGCTCGAGACCGTCGACCGGCTCGTCGGCCGATGAGCGTCGCTCGCCTTCGGCTCGCTTCACGGGGGAAACGGCCGGTTTCCCCCGTGGGCCCCCTTCCCCAACCCGGTCAGCACCCCCGTAGCCGCTGTGAGCGGCGCCCGCGCATGTCGGGCGCCGCGACGGGATTCTCGAGACTCGCCGAGATCGAACCATGAGCGAGAATCACCGACCGACGCGTGTCCTGGTGTGCGAGGACTCGCGCACGTACTCGGCCGCACTCTCGCGAGTGCTCCAGCACGGACACGAGATCGTCGTCGTGGGCGTGTGCACGACAGCCGAGGCGGCGCTCGTGGAGCTCCAACGCCTGAAGCCCGATCTCGTGACGCTGGATATCGAGCTGCCCGGCATGTCGGGGCTCGAGGCGGTGGAGCAGATCATGGCCGCGACGCCGCTTCCGATCCTCGTGATCTCGTCCACCGTCAGCTCGCGCGCGAGCGCGAACGTGATCGCGGCGCTCGCGGCAGGTGCGCTCGACGTCCTGTCCAAGGACGGCCTCGACCTCCTCGACCCCGACGGAACTGCCGCGGTCGAGCTGCGCCGACGCATCAAGCTCCTCAGCGGCGCACGGGTCATCCGTCACCCGCGGGCTCGCCTGGCGAGGCGAGCGCCTCGGCAGGCGGCGCCCGTGCAGTGGGCGCGTGCAATCGGCATCTGCGCCTCCACCGGAGGCCCGCAGGCGCTCGCAGCAGTGCTCCGGGCGCTCCCCCGAGATCACCTCGTCCCCGTTGCGGTCGTGCAGCACATCGCCGCCGGGTTCACTGCCGGATTCGCCAAGTGGCTCGACGGCGAGATCCCCCTACCCGTGCGCATCGCGCAGGGCGGAGAGCCGCTGGCCCGCGGCGTCTGGGTAGCGCCGGACGGGTCGCATCTCATCGTCTCGCCGGACGACACGCTCGTCCTCGACGGCTCGACCGAGAGCGTCCATCGCCCGTCGGGCGACGTCCTCCTGCGCAGCCTCGCAGAGTCGGTCGGAGCCGAGTCGGTAGGCGTCGTCCTCACGGGCATGGGCCGGGACGGCGCCGACGGCCTCCTTGCGATCCGCGACGCCGGCGGGCTGACGATCGCGCAGGACGAGGAGAGCTCTGCCGTCTACGGCATGCCGAAGGCGGCGGCGGCGAGCGCCGACCTGATCCTCTCGCCCGACGCGATCGGGCAACAGCTTGCCGCCCTGCAGCTCGCCGGAGTCGCGAGATGACGCGCCCGCTGCAGCAGGTCGCCCGACTCGTCCACGCCGAGAGCGGAATCGTCCTCAAGGAGAACCAGTATCAGGCGCTCCGCGGGGCGGTCGGGCGGGCGGTCGGGGAATCCGACCCCGCCGCGTTCCTGCGTTCTGCCTCCGATCCGGTCGCCGGGCCGAAGACGGTTGCCCGGCTGATCGACGAGGTCTCGGTGGGCGAGACCTATTTCCTGCGCGACCGCGACCAGCTCGAGACGATCGACTGGCCGGCCCTCCGCACAAACGCCGACGGCGGCACGATCCGGGTCTGGAGCGCAGCCTGCTCGAGCGGCGAGGAGCCCTACTCGCTCGCGCTGCTCGCAGCCGAAGCGTTCCTCCCCGCGCCGCCTCCCGTCCGGATCCTGGCGACGGACATCTCCGGCGCGGCCCTGGAGGCCGCCCGCCGCGGCCGCTACGGGCCGCGCGCACTCCGTGAGATCGACGCGGTGCTCCGCGGACGCTACTTCCACGAGCAGGGCCTGGAATATGCGGTGACCGAGCCGCTGCAGGAATGTGTCTCCTTTGCCCGGCACAACCTCGTCCGCGATCCGGTCCCGCCGCTCGGCGAGGCACCGTTCGACGTGATCGTCTGCCGGAACGTGCTCATCTACTTCGACGCCGAGACCGTCAAGCAGGTGCTGGATCGGCTCGAGCAGGCGTTGCGACCCGGCGGCGTGCTCGTTCTGGGCGCAGCGGACACGCTGTGTCGGACGAAGTCGAGCCTGTCGTGCCTGGCCGAGACCCGGGTAGCGCAGCGCCGGTCGACGCGCGAGCCCCGACCACAGCGCCGGCATACGCCCGCCACAGCGAGCCCCGCACCTGCGAGTGGCGCCGGCGAGCGCCTGGTCGCCGCTCTGCGCGCAGCCGACGCGGGCAACTCGGCGGAGGGATTGGTCGAGGCGGCAGCTGCGGTTGCCGCCGACCCGCTGAACCCGGACACCCACTTCGTCCACGGGCTGCTCGAGCTCGGCGGCGGACGAGCCGATGAGGCGATCGCGTCGCTCCGCCGCGCGCTCTACATCGATCCGACCTTCGGCCTCGCGGCCTTCAAGCTCGCTCGAGCCTATGAGGCGGCCGGCGACACCGCCGCCGCCAGACGCTCGTACGAGCGGGCGCTTCGCACATTGGACACGGAGGACGAGCGGCACGAGCCGATCCTCCGTCAGGTCGATCTGGCCGACGTCGCAGCCGCTTGCCGCGCACGCCTCGGAGCTCTGCGATGACCGGGTCGGCACCGTCCATCGACATGCGGCTTGCCGGCGCCCGCATCCTGATCGCCGAGGACAGCCGCGTCCAGGCCCAGGTCACCTGCCGGGCACTCCAGGACGCCGGCTGGTTCGTGCGGGTGGAAAGCGACGGCGGGGCTGCGCTCGCGGCACTCGAGGAAGAGCCGTTCGACCTCCTGATCACCGACTGGATGATGCCCGGCTGCGACGGGCTGGAGCTGTGCCGCGCGATCCGCGCCCATGACGAGCTGGCCGGCCTCTATCTCTTGTTCCTGACGTCTCTCGACGACAAGGAACAGGTCGTCGAGGCGCTCTCGGCTGGAGCCGACGACTATCTCGTCAAGCCGTTCCACCCTGGTGAGCTGGTCGCACGCGTGCGTGCTGGCCTCCGTCTCGTCGAGGCTCAAGGGCGGCTGCTTGCCGCAAACGACGCACTCGGACGCCTGGCGATGACCGATCCCTTGACGGAGCTCCCGAACCGGCGGGCCTTCGACGACCTGGTCGCGATGGAAGCCGCGGCGTTCGCGCGAGGCGGCCCGTCCTTCTGCCTTGTTCGAGTCGATCTCGATCGGTTCAAGTCGGTGAACGACTCGCATGGCCACGACGTCGGCGACCACCTCCTCGCGGGAGTCGCGGCCGCGCTCCGCAGCGGCGTCCGCTCCGGGGACCTCGCAGCACGGGTCGGCGGGGACGAGTTCGCCCTCCTGCTTCGCTCCTGCTCGATCGACGCCGCGGTCCCGATCTGCGAGCGGGTCCGGTCGCGCGTGGCCGCCCTGCGAGTGCGTCACGGCTCCGAGCAGGTCTCGACGACAGTGTCGATGGGGGCGGCCGAGATCAGGCACTCCCTGGCTGCCGCGGAGACGATGACCCGCGCCGACGAGGCGCTCTACACCGCCAAGCGGCAGGGTGGGAACGGCATCATCGCCGCCGATGTCGTCCGCGGCGCGACGGCCCGGAACGGCCACCATCGTCGAACGGAAGACCGGACCTCGCGCTAGCGTTCGGCCGGCGGCTGCGCCTCAGGGGCGAGCCGCCGCCAGACGTTCTCGAGCAAGCGCGTGCTCTCTGGCCAGAGCAGCACTTGGCCGCCGAAGTTGAGCACGCCGGCGGAGAAGACCCGCGCCCCGCTCGGATGCTCGTAGTACGCCATCTCGGCAGATCGTCCCGCGCCGAACAGGTCGGGAATCCTCGCGAGCACCTGCGTTTGCGGCGGAGAGCTCGCCGCGCGGGCATCGATCTCGATCCCGTAGACCCCGAACTCCTTGCCGTTCTCGAGTCCCGTCCCCTCGAATGCCCACGGAGCGGTATCGGCGCCGGTGACGACGAACGGCGCGTGGCGCTCGCCGCGATCGCTCGCGATGTACTGGACGCCGCACAGAGCCGCCTCCGGTCGGCCGAGGTCACGCCACTCGTCGACGAGCGTGAGCACCGAGTCCTGCTTGTCGACGCGCCGGAAGAAGTTGTTCGACGAAAGGAACGCGAGATTGCCACCACGATCGCGGAACCCCGAGACGAGGCTGTACATGCGAGTCGTCACGTATTCCGTATGGCCCGGGAAGACGAGGAGGTCGTAGGCGTCACGGAGGACGTCCGGGGTCGGGAAGCGCTCGAGATCTTCGTCGGCGTAGAAGTCGACCTCCCGCTCGGTGCGCTCGAGCCAGTGCAGGAAGCCGAGGTCGTAGCTGCGGAACCGATAGGGGACGCCGCGGTTCGCGTGTGGTCGCGACAGGTCGATGAAGGTCGTCTTCCAGCGCGCGTACCACGTGTCGCCCCACCCGTCACCGTCTCCGTCGTAGAAGTTGTAGGCCTGCCACGTGCTGGTCGGGAGGATGACCGCGACTCGCTGCGTAGGAGCTGACGGCCGGACGACGAGCGGCGCGAAGCCGACGCGCCCGTCGTCGGCGTCGAGCCGGACGGCGTAGAGGCCGCTGGGCCAGTCGCCGATTCCGACCTTGACGCGCGCCGGACTGCTTCCCTTGGCCGACCAGTCGATGTCCGATGGTTCCGTCATCGTCACGCCGTTGAGTTCGTCGTTGGCGTAGGTGGGCTCCGACTCGGGCCCGCACCGGATCACCTGCACGGTCAGGGTGCTCGCGTCCGTCTTGATCAGGAGCTCGGCCGGCCCCCCCGGCGCGGCACTGCGGACGTTGAAGCCGGCGTCGACACCGAGGAGGCGAATGGTCGAGGAGAACGTCGTCTCCTTCTCGCTGCGCGGCTCCCGCGCCCGGAGCCGGAGGATGTACGTCCGAGCAGGCAGCGCCGGATCGGGCGACCAGTCGAGCGAGTGCCACCCCGGCGGAAGTGACACCTGGCGGGCGGCGAGCGCCGTCTGCCCCGCCGTCACCGGTTGCTCGGACGCGATCCCTTGCCCCGTCGCGAGCGTCTCGAGCGTCACGGTCGCCGGCCGCGCGAGGCGAAACCGAAGCCGGGCGACCCTCCGGCCGCTCCGCCGGCTCAGGGTGGCGAGCTTCGCGCTGTCGCCGAAGAACGGTGCTCGGTTGACGAGGCCCGCGTCGGAAACCAGCGGCCCGCGCTCGAAGGCACGCGCGCGCGGCGCGATCAAAGCCGCGGCGCCGCCTACCGCCAGCTGAACCAACCGGCGCCGGGATCCGCTCCATTCGAACACGGGGGGCCGGGAAC
>CAVRBW010000016.1:0-131843 GCA_963719325.1 uncultured Actinomycetes bacterium | reverse complement strand
AGGTAGGCGAGCACCGCGAGCACCCGGCGGTGGTCGCTCTCCGACGGCGGCAGCCGGAGCTTCTGGAGGATGCTTGCGATGTGCTTCTCGACCGCGCCGACCGTGAGGACGAGCGCGTCGGCGATGCCCGTGTTCGAGCGACCCTCGGCCATCAGCGCCAGCACCTCCTGTTCCCGGGGGGTCAGCGTCGCGAGCGGCTGCCCGCCGCCGTGGCTCAGGAGCTGCGCCACCACCTCCGGGTCGAGGGCGGTGCCGCCGCCGGCGACCCGGCGGACCGCGTCGACGAAGTCGTTGACGTCGAGGATCCGGTCCTTGAGCAGGTAGCCGACGCCGCCCGCGTTGCCGGTCTGGGCGAGCAGCTCGGTCGCGTACGTGTGCTCGACGTACTGGGAGACGATCAGGATCGCGGTCTCCGGAGCGGTGCGGCGCAGCTCCAGAGCGGCACGGAGACCCTCGTCGCGAAAGCTCGGCGGCAGGCGGATGTCGACGATCGCGAGCTCGGGCCGCTCGCGGAGCACCGCGTGAACGAGGGCGTCCGCGTCCGCGACGGCCGCGACGACGTCGAATCCGTTGTCCCGGAGCAGGCGCTCCAGCCCGTCGCGCAGGAGGGCCAGGTCCTCGGCGATCACGATGCGCACGGCAGCTCCGCTCGAATCGTCGTCGGGCCTCCAGGCGGACTCGTCACGGTGAGGGCGCCGTCGAGCGCCTCCACCCGCCGGCGCAGGCCGTGCAGGCCGCTGCCCGCCGGGTTGGCGCCGCCGCGTCCGTCGTCGGTGATCGTCACCTCGAGCATGTTGCCCTGCCGGGTCACGCCGATCACGACGTGCTCTGCACCCGAATGCTTCGCGGTGTTCGCCAGCGCCTCCGCGGCGACGAAGTACGCGGCCGCCTCGATCTGCGCGGCGGGTCGCTCCGTCAGTGCGACCTCGATCCTCGCAGGCAGGGCGCTCCGATCGGCGAGTGACGCAAGCGCCGCCTCCAGCCCGCGGTCCGAGAGCACCGGCGGATAGACACCGCGCGCCAGGTCGCGGAGCTCGCGCAGCGCCTCGGCGACGCCGGTCCGCGCTTCTGCCAGCAGCCGGTGTGCGCCTTCCGGGTCGGTCTCGAACTTCTGTTCCGCCATCCCGAGGCTCATCCCCAGCGCGACCAGGCGCGCCTGCGCGCCGTCGTGCAGGTTGCGCTCGATGCGGCGAAGCTCCGCACCCTGCTCCTCGACGGCGCCTGCGCGGGTCGTCTCCAGCGTCTCGATCCGTCGCGTGAGCCGCTCCTGACCCGCACCGCGTGCGACGAGGGCGTGAATCCCGAGCAGGATCGCGGCCGCGAGCATCACCCAGCCCGGCCAGAAGTAACCGCGGTCCGACACCACCCAGTTCAGGATCTGGAACACGACCAGAGCGGTCGAGACTCCGAAGTGGATGGCGAAGGCGCGGGTGAGGCCGGTCTTCGCGACGATCGCCGGCCGCCTGAGGACGAATGCGACCCATGCGTGGATCGAGAGGACCAACCCGAGCGGGAGCAGCGTCCATTCCGGCCAGAAGTACCCCCTGGTCGTCACCGCCCAGACGAGGACGAGGAACGTGACCAGCGCGGCCGAGACGCCGGCGTGGATGCCGACGGCCCGCCCGAGTCTCGCCACGACCGGCGCCTCCTCGACGAGCTCCACCCACGCATGGAGTGCGAGGACGAGCCCGAGCGGGAGCAGCACCCATTCCGGCCAGAAGTAGCCGTGGGTGGTGAACGCCCAGACGACGATCTGGACGGCCCCGAGCCCGGCCGCGACGCTTGCGTGGACTGCGAGTGCGTGACGGCGGGCCGTCCTGGACAGGCGAGGCCGGGCCGCGCGCGGCGTGGTGTCGAGGAGTGCGCGCACGAGCGATGAGCAGACGAACGCGAGCGGGCGCAGCAGGGCCAGCGCGATGCCCAGGCCGACGATTCCCGCCGGCACGACCACGAACGAGCGTGCGAGGGTGTCGACCTGCCAGGACCAGAAATGCAGGTCGGACCAGCGGTACCAGATCGGATACCCGATCCAGCCGACCGAGCCGGCGATCAGCGACAGCTCCCCGACGGCGAGAGCGAAGCCGAGCGTCATCCTGGTCGCGAGGTAGGCCTGCTGCTTCCAGAAGGTCGGGTCGGTCACGACCGCCCTGCCTCGTCCCCAGAATCCGCGACCGCCCGACGTGATCGGCGTCTCGGCCTCGACCCCGAGCAACGACCGGGCCAGCGCCGTCTCCGTGCGGGAGAGGAGACCGACCGCCCCACGGAAGCCGAGCAGGGCAGGCACGACCAGCGGGGTGATCGCGAGCACCGACGAGACCGTCCAGCCGGCGATCGTGATGCCGAGCGTGACCGCTGCAACCGGAATCGCAGCGACGAGGAAGAGCAGCGTTCGGTAGGTCTGCGGCTGGAAGAGCTGACGGTAGGGATTGAGGAAGCTCACGGCGTCTCCGTTCGTCGAATGATCGTGCACGAAGGCTCGCCGGTGCGGGCGGCCGCGCCAACGGTGCCGCCCGGTGTCTTCGACTCGGGATAACCCGATTCCCTGCGTCGCCGCGCCCGACATGTGCGGGCGCGGCTAACAGCCCCACCTGAGGTGCGGA
The DNA here is from genome assembly GCA_963719325.1 of uncultured Actinomycetes bacterium. GTDB lineage: Bacteria > Actinomycetota > Thermoleophilia > Gaiellales > Gaiellaceae > DATBLE01. The sequence continues at coordinate 129,243 of CAVRBW010000016.1, read as the reverse complement.
CGCAGTTAGGGAGGGGGGCCCACGGGGGGAACCGGCTGTTCCCCCCGTGTGAAAACGTTTGAATCACGGCCTCGGCGATGAGTCGCATCGGCCGCGCCGTTCGCTGACTCGCCTTGCGGAGGCGGACGAACGCCTCCTGCTCGGAGAGGCCTTGCTTCTCCATCAGGATCCCTTTCGCCCGCTCGATCGACTTCCGCGCCGCAAGAGCGTCGGCGAGCGACTCGGCCTCGTCGCGGACCGCCTGCAGCTCCCGGAACCGGGCGCGCGCGGTGTGCATCGCCGGAACGAGATCCTCCTCGCGAAAGGGCTTCAACAGGTAGCCGAACACGCCCGCCTCGACCGCGCGGTTGACGAGATCCTGCTCCGCGTACGCGGTCAGCATCACGATCGGGATCGGCCGTTCGTCGAGAATGCGCCGAGCAGCGGAAAGCCCGTCGAGCTCCGGCATCTTCACGTCGAGCACGGCCAGGTCGGGTTGCTCGGACCGCGCCAGCTCGACCGCTTCGACGCCGTCGCGCGCTTCTGCGCAGACCTCGTGGCCGGCGCGCTCGAGGACCTGGCGGAGGTCGAGCCGGATCAGCGTCTCGTCCTCCGCGACGAGGATCCTCATCCGAGGCTGGGAGCGTCGCCGACGGAGCCGGCGACGCCAGGCCGGGAGACCGGGACGCCTTCGGCGTCCCATGGGCCGCCTCGCACGGAGATGTCGAGCGTTCCGTCGGGGAGGTAGGTGACCTGCAACGGCCAGGTGCTTCCCGTCTCCGAGGGCAGGTCGATCGCGAACGACCGTGCCGATGCGCCGACCATTCGTCGGGCGGCAAGCAGCTCGGCGTGTCGCGCGGCGGCCGCTCGCACGGCGGGAACGACGTCCGCCTCCCGGAACGGTTTTGCCAGGTAGGTGAAGACACCTGCGGCCACGGCCCGCTCGACCACGTTCCGGTCGGTGTAGGCGGTCAGCATGACGATCGGAACGGGTCGCTCCGCGCCGATGCGGCGGGCAGCTTCGATTCCGTCCAGGCGAGGCATCTTCATGTCGAGGATCGCGACGTCGGGGTCCGTGTCTCGCGCCAGCTCCACCGCCTCGAGGCCGTCGCGTGCCTCGCCGCAGACGTGGAAGCCATGCTGTTCGAGCAACCCGCGCAGGTCGAGGCGAATCAGCGTCTCGTCTTCGGCGATCAAGACCCGCAGCGGTGTTGCGTTCGTCATCACAGCTCCTTTCGCCCAACAAAAAAGCCCCCAGGAGCCCGAGCCTCCTGAAGGCAGCTTCGCCTTCGCCGGCCGACTGCGTCGCGACCGGCAAGCACTCGCAGCCTACTGACGGCGTCGGCGCACGGCAAGCGCGGTCATCCCGTCCATCGCACCATCTCTAGGATGGCCGCGTGGAGCGGTTCGACGTCGCCGTGGTCGGAGCGGGACCGGCAGGCTCCGTGACGGCGATCCATCTCGCCCGGGGCGGTGCGCGCGTCCTCCTGCTCGACAAGGCGCGCTTTCCGCGCGACAAGCCGTGCGGCGGCGGCCTGACGTTACGGGCCGTCCGCCAGCTGCCGGTCGATCCCGCTCCGGTGGTCGAGCACGAGGTCGACCGGATGGAGTTCCGCCTGGGCTGGCGGAGCCGCTTCGAGCGGCAGGGCCGCCGGGGGCCCTTCGTGCTCATGACTCAGCGCCGGCGGCTCGACCAGTACCTCGTCGAGCAGGCCGCGGCGGCAGGGGCCGAGTTTCGCGACGGGGTGAAGGCGCGCGTGGAAGACGGGACCGGGGGGTTGTCTCTGCACGTCGGGGAGACGCCCGTCCAGGCGGAGATCGTGGTCGGCGCGGATGGTGCGAACGGCACCACCGCACGCGCGCTCGGGCTGGGCGGGCCGATCACGCACGGCGTCGCCTACGAAGGCAACGCGCCGTTCGACGAGCGATACCGAGGGCTCGCCGTGATCGAGCTCGGAACGATCCCGGGCGGGTACGGCTGGATCTTTCCGAAGGGCGACCACGTCAACGTCGGCGTCGGCGGCTGGGAAGCGGAAGGGCCGCATCTGCGGGGGCACCTCTCGGAGCTCTGCCGGCGGAGCGGAATCGACGAGGCAGGGCTCGAGAGCGTCCGCGGCCATCGGCTGCCGCTGCGACGCGCCGGCTTCGTGCCGGCAGGGCGACGGGCGTTGCTCGTCGGCGACGCCGCCGGGCTGGTCGATCCGCTGACGGGGGACGGCATGTACGAGGCCTTCGTCAGCGCACGCCTGGCCGCCGAGGCTGCGCTCGACGTGCTTGCCGGACGAGCGGAGACAGTCGAGCCGTACGCCGATCGTCTCGCAGAGGCTCTCGGCTCGCTTGCCGGCGCCTCCTGGGGCGCGAAGATCGCCCTCGACCGCTTCCCGCGCACCACCTTTGCGCTCGCCCGGGCGCCGCTGGTCTGGCCGGTGGTCGAGCGGCTCGTGCGCGGAGACATCCGCGCGCCGGGCGAAGCACGAGGGTTGGCGCGCCCGCCGCTGAAGGCGATTGCCGGGCTCGCCCGTCTTGCAGGCGGGCTCGCCGGCTAGCCTAGGACAGCCGGTCGCCCGTGATGCGCCGGACCTCGTCGAGCGAGGTGACTCCGTCGACGCAGAGGCGAATGCCGCTCTCGCGCAGCGTGACCATGCCCTGCTCGAGCGCGGCGGCGAAGATCTCTTCAGTCGAGCCGTCGATGAGCCGGCGCATCTTTCCTTCCACCGGCATCGCCTCGTAGAGCGCGACTCGGCCCTGAAAGCCGGTCTGGAGGCACTCGGCGCACCCTCGCCCGCGATACAACTGGAGATCGTTCCCGTACTGGTCGAGGCCGAAGTGCTGCCGCTCATCCTCGCTCGGCGTGTAGCTCTCGCGACAGTTGAGGCAGAGTCGGCGGGCGAGCCGCTGCGCGACGACGCAGTTCAGCGAGGGGGCGAGTAGGCCCGAGTCGACGCCCATGTCCTTGAGCCGGACGATCGAGGCCGACGCGCTGTTGGCGTGCAACGTGCTCAGCACGAGGTGGCCGGTGGTGGCCGCCTGCATCGCGGTCCGCGCGGTCTCCTCGTCGCGGATCTCGCCGACGAGGATCACGTCGGGGTCGCTGCGCAGGATCGTGCGCAGGCCGCGCGCGAACGTGAGACCGGCAAGCGGATCGATCTCGATCTGCGTCACGCCCGGCATCTGGTACTCCACCGGATCTTCGATCGTCACCAGGACGCGTCCCGGGTCGTTGAGCGCGTCGAGCGCGGCGTAGAGCGTCGTCGTCTTGCCGCTCCCCGTCGGCCCGCACGCGATGATCGCGCCGTACGGTCGCTCGATCGCGCTGCGGAGAGTCGCCTCCGTGTCAGGGCTCATCCCGAGCTCTTTCAAGCCGAGCGGTCCGTTGACCGTCCGCTGGAGGATCCGGAGCACGACCTGCTCGCCGTACGTCGTCGGCAGAACGGCGATTCGCAGGTCGGTCGGCTGGTCGCCCACGAGCACGACCACGCGTCCGTCCTGGGCTGCGCGGCGCTGCGCGATGTCCAGCCCGCCCATGACCTTCAGACGGGCGATCACCGCCGGCTGCATCTCGGTCGGGATCGAGGTCAGCTCACGGGTCACGCCGTCGACGCGGACACGGACGACGAGGCGATCGGCCTGGGGCTCGAAATGGATGTCAGAGGCTCGGTGGCCGATTCCCTGGCCGATCAGCTGGTTGACGAGGCTGATCGCAGGCCCCGGCTCGCCGAGGTCGGTGCGAATGTCGTGCACAATCGTCGCCGGATCCGGCTTCGGGGTCGTCGGCATGGCCGAGTCGCTCTCGATCGGCGCGCGATAGGCCGCGGAGATCATCTGCTCGAGCTGGCCGCTGTCGGCGACCGCAATCTGGGTATCGATGCCAAGCGCGAAGCGGAGGTCGTCGTGTGCAAGCAAGTTGGTCGGATCCGCGACGGCGACCACGACCATGTCGTTGCTGAACTTCACCGGCAGCGCCTTGTAGCGGCGGGCGAGGCTCTCGGTCAGCAGGCTCGCTGCCTCGCCGTCGATCTCGCTCGAGGCTAGATCGATGAACTCGAGATTGTGCTGATCTGCGAGCGCTTCGGCGAGCGCACGAGTCGAGATCAGACCGAGGTCGACGAGGACCTGGCCGAGGGGCCTGCCGACACGCTCCTTCTCGGCCAGAGCCTGTTCGAGGGCATCGACGGTCAGGTGGCCCCTGCGGACGAGGAGGGTGCCGAGGAGGACGCGCCCCTCAGACGGGGCAGCATCGTAGGCGTGGGCAGCTTCGGCGCTCATGCGACATCTATCGGCGGCCGGCGCGCAGACATGAGGGCCTAAAGCCGCCTCTCGGCGGTGCCGATGCAGGCTGGCGTGGATCTTCAGTCACTGCTCACCCGTGCCGTCGAAGCCGGCGCGAGCGATGTCCACCTGAAGGTGGCGCAGCCGCCCGCCTTCCGACACGACGGGACGCTCGCCGCGATCGAGGGTTGGCCGGTCCTCGAGACCGAGCACCTCGAGGGCGTGCTCGCCACCGTCACCGCCCAGGATCCGGCTCGCCGCTCCGCGTTCGACGAGACGGGCGAGCTCGACATCGCGTACACGCCGCCCGGCCTCCCACGCTTCCGAGTGAACGGCTTCCGCCAGCGCGGCGCGGTCTCGTTCGCCTTCCGACTGATCCCCAGCGTCGTCCCGTCGTTCGTCGAGCTCGGGCTGCCTGACGGAGTCGCGCAGCTTGCGGAAGAGCAGCGCGGACTCGTCCTCTGCACGGGCGCGACCGGCTCCGGCAAGTCGACGACCCTCGCCGCGATCATCGGGCACGTCAACGACACGCGCCAATGCCACATCGTCACGATCGAGGACCCGATCGAGTTCCTGCACGACGACCGGCAGAGCATCGTCAACCAGCGCGAGGTGGGGATCGACACGGCCTCCTTCGGCGAGGCCCTTCGGCGGGCGCTGCGCCAGGACCCGGACGTGATCCTGATCGGCGAGCTCCGCGACGCAGAGACCGCGGAGACTGCGATGCAGGCCGCGGAGTCGGGGCACCTCGTCCTTTCCACGCTGCACACGCTGGACGCGGCCGAGTCGATCAGCCGGATCGTCGAGTTCTTCCCGCCCGAGAAGCAGCAGCCGGTTCGCTCCATCCTGGCGGGAGTCCTGCGCGGCGTGATCAGCCAGCGGCTGCTTCCTCGAGCAGCCGGCGGTCGCGTTCCGGCGGTCGAGGTGATGGTCGCGAACGCCCGCGTCGCCGACCTGATCCGGGAAGCGCGGACGGACGAGCTTCCGGACGCGATCGCCGAAGGGACCTTCTACAAGATGCAGACGTTCACCCAGGCCCTGATCGCGCTCGTCGTCGCCGGTGAGGTCGACCGCGAGGTTGCTGCCAATGCCGCCACGAACCGCCACGACTTCCTCGTCGCCCTCGAGCACGCGCTCAAGCAGCGAGACGCGGATGCACGGGCTGCGGCTGAGGCGGACAAGCCCGAGGAGAATCTCACCGGGCTGCGTCTCGCCCGGCCGGGAGAGCGATGAAGCGCGCGCTGATCCTGCTCGCGGTCGGGCTCGCCACGACGACGGGCGTCGCGCGCGGAAACGAGCAGATGCCGTCCATCACGCCGACGGCGCCGGCTCTACCGAGCGCCTCGACGCCGAACGGCGCCGAGCTCGTGCTCGCGCCGAACTGGATGACCCCGCCCGCCCAGCCCGTTCGGCTCTCTTCCGATCAGCTCCTCGGTGTCTGGCAGAACGCCGGGCAGGCGTACGGCGTCCCTTGGAACGTCCTCGCGGCGATCAACAAGATCGAGTCGAACTTCGGCGGCAACATGGGCCCGAGCTCGGCCGGAGCGCTCGGCTGGATGCAGTTCATGCCGTCGACCTGGCTGCGCTGGGGAACGGACGCCGACCGGAACGGGTTCGCCGATCCGTGGAGCCCGGTCGACGCGATCTACTCGGCTGCGCGGTACCTCGCCGCGTCGGGCGCGGCGAGCGACATCCGCCGGGCGATCTTCTCGTACAACCATGCGGACTGGTACGTGAACGACGTCGTCGAGCTGGCGAACCTCTACGCCGGCTCAGGCGCGCCGGCCGCCGATCAGGCTGTGGTCGCCCCCAGCGAGCTCCAGGTGCAGATTCAGCAGGCGCAGGCAGCGGTAACGCAGGCCGACGAGGCGTATCAGGCGGCGCTGGCGAATGCTCAGGAGGTCGCGGCGCAGGGACAGGAACCGACGCGGCACGTCGACGCGGACGCGATCCTCTCCGACCGGCTGGAGGCGCAGAAGGACGCAGTGCAACGAGGCGCCAAGGCTGCTGCCGCGCAGGCCGTGGCCGACCAGTTGCGGAGCGAGCTCGACGTCGCGCAGGCGAAGCTGGCTCAGCTCCAGGGACAGACACAGGTGGGGCAGCCGACTGGGGCGCCTCAGAGCAGCGGGTCGTACGTCTTCCCGGTCGCCGGTGGCCCCTCCGTCGTCGCGGTCTCCCACTACCACCACGACTATCCCGCCGCCGACATCGCCGCCCCTGAGGGCTCGGCCGCCTACGCGCTCTCAGCCGGGGCCGTGCTCGACGCGTGGAGCTCGAACGATCGCTGCGGGATCGGGTTCACGATGCAGACCACGGACGGTCAGGTCTGGACGTACTGCCATCTGTCGGCCGTCTATCCCTCCGTCGTTCAAGGCGCGCAGCTGGCCGCCGGCGATCTCGTCGGGCTGGTCGGACACACAGGAGACGCGACCGGGCCGCACCTCCATCTCCAGCTCCAGCCGGCGACGGGCTACCCGCAGGACGAGGACTGGTTCAAGTCGTTCGCAGGTACGGCGTTCCAGTGGTCCGACGCGGAGGCGGCGCCAGGCGCGTCGACCGGGGTCCCACTCTTCCGCGTCCTGCCTGCCCAATAGCTCAAGTTTCGGCTCCGCTGAGCCGATGAAGACGCTGGAATGGCTCAGCTCGCAGCGGCTCTCCTACGCGGCGTCATTGCCACTTTCGGCGGGCTGCTGATCGCGGGCGGAACCCTCACCCTCGCTGCCGACCGCGTGGCTGTGCAACGCCCCACACTCGCTCCCGGTCGCCGAAAAAGACGCGACCGTGACGGTGCCGGAAGTGACGGGCCAGGCCTACGTGTTCGCAAAGGGAATCCTCCAGGACGGAGGGTTCGCCTGGCGGGTGATCGGGCCCGTGCGCGGGTACGCAGTGAACACCGTTGTCGAGCAGCAGCCGGCAGCGGGTGCGGTCGTTCTCGACACCGGCGCGCCGACGGTCATGCTGACGCTGAAGCGGAACAAGGCGTACTCCCAGCAAGGCCGGCCGCAGAACTTCGCCCCGTACGGAGGAACCGCCGTCCGGCTTCCCGCAACCCTGCCGGCCAAGTCCCCGGCAGCCGCCCGTCGCTCGATCGCCTCGCGAAAGACGTAGCGGCTTCGGCGTAGATGGACGCCGTGCTAGGAGCATTCGCCGTACTGCCCGGCCTCGCGGTCGGTAGCTTCCTGAACGTCGTCGCAGCGCGGCTTCCCGAGCGGCGCTCGATCCTCCGCCCGCGCTCGAGCTGCGGAAGCTGCTCGACGCCGATTGCCTGGTACGACAACGTTCCGGTCGTCAGCTGGCTGCTGTTGCGAGGCCGCTGTCGCACGTGTGGCGCTCCGATCGGGTTGATCTATCCAGCGGTCGAGCTCGCAACGGCTGGTCTGCTCGCGGGCTGCCTCCTGGCTTTCGGCTTCTCCCTGCGCGCAGCTGCGGCGGCCGTCCTGTGCGCCGCGCTCGTGGTCGTGACCGCCACCGACATCACGCATCGAATCGTCCCCAACCGGGTCGTCCTGCCTGCTTCCGTGGTCGTGCTCGCGTTGATGACCGTGGCCGAGCCGAGCCCGGAGTGGGCGATCGCGGGCCTCGGCGCCGCCGGCTTCCTGTTCGCGGCGGTGCTCGCGTATCCACGCGGGATGGGGATGGGGGACGTCAAGCTCGCGCTTCTGATGGGTGTCGCATTGGGGCGCAATGTCACCGTCGCGCTCCTGCTCGGCATGATCGCGGCTCTGTTGCCGTCCGTCGTCCTCCTGGTGCGGCACGGCTCGAAGGCACGCAAGATGGCGATCCCCTTCGCGCCGTTTCTCGCGTTCGGCGCAGTGGTCTCGCTCTTCGCCGGTCACGCACTGATCCGCGCGTACCTCGACCTTTTCTGAGGCCTGGACAGGGGACATGGAGCCCGAACAGGAAGCGCCGCGCCCGATCGCAACGGAAGGCGAGGCAGTTCCGCAGGATGCGGAACGGCTGCCGTTCTTCCCGGTCGACCGATCGGTTGAGCTTGTCGCCGACCTGATCGAGGCGACGCGTCTCGTGCCCGTCGACCGGCTCGCCGGCGTTCGGAGCAGGGCGATCGAGCGGGGCTCGTTTGCGGAGGCGCTCGTCGCCGAGGAGCTTGCCTCCAGCGACGGCGTCGCGCGGATGCTTGCGGCGCGTCATCGGCTCCCGCTCGTCGACCTTCGGCTCTCAGGCGTGGACCGGGAGGCGACCGGGTTGATGCCGCTGCACGTCCTCCGCCGCGCGGTCGCGCTCCCCTATCGCTTGGAGGGCGAGGTCCTGTACGTGGCGATCGCCGACCCGGCGAACGTCCATGCGACCGACGAGCTGCGGCTCGCGACCCGGTACCGGGTCGCCCTCGGAGTGGCTGCGCGCGAGGACATCGCCGCGGAGCTCGATCGTCTGGACGCGCCTGCGGCTCCCCCCGAGCCTCGGATCGAGCCTCAGGTGGAGCCCGCGCTCGCCGCCGTGTTCGACGGCGTTGCCGTCACCGACCTCGAGGAGGCGGACGGCGTCTCGGAGGGGCCGATCGTGCGAATCGTCAACTCGATCATCCTCCAGGCTGCCGAGGACGGGGCGAGCGACGTCCATTTCGAGGCGCAAGAAGAAGGGCTGATGGTTCGCTTCCGGATCGACGGCGTCTTGCACGAGGTGCAGCGGATCCCGGCCCGGCTGACCGCCGGAGTGACGACCCGGCTCAAGGTGATCGCGAAGCTGGACATCGCGGAGCGCCGCCGGCCCCAGGACGGCCGAATCTCCCTCCGCGCCGCGAGCGCGGGCCGGCTGCTGGACGTCCGTCTCGCCACGTTGCCGACCGTCGCCGGAGAGTCGGTGATCATGCGCCTCCTCGACAAGTCGCGAAGCGCGCCGACGCTCGAGGAGCTGGGGCTCTCGGACGCCATGCGCTCCGAGCTCACGCGCCTGATCACGCGTCCAACGGGAGCGATCCTCGTCACCGGCCCGACCGGCTCCGGCAAGTCGACGACGCTCTACGCGGCCCTGACGCAGATCAACCGGCCCGAGATCAACATCATCACCGTCGAGGATCCGGTCGAGTACAGGCTCCGCGGAGTGAACCAGATGCAGATCAACGTGCGTGCGGGGCTGACCTTCGCAAGCGCCCTTCGCTCGATCCTCCGCTCCGATCCTGACGTCGTGATGGTCGGCGAGGTGCGCGACAGCGAGACGGCGAAGATCGCGATCGAAGCTTCGCTCACGGGCCACCTCGTTCTGACGACGCTGCACACGAACGACGCTCCGAGCACGCTGTCGAGGCTGAACGAGATGGGCGTCGAGCCGTTCCTCACCGCGTCGTCGGTGTCCGCGGTGCTCGCCCAGCGCCTCGCCCGGAAGCTCTGCATGCACTGCTGCGAGCTGTACTCGCCGGGCGTCGAGGAGCTGATCGAGGCGCGCGTGTCGCCGGAGGTCGCGGCCGCCTCGGACGGGATGGTGCTCTACCGGAAGCGCGGCTGCCCACGCTGCAACCAGACGGGCTACAAAGGCAGGATCGGCGTCTTCCAGCTCCTGATGATGAACGAGGCTCTCGGCGAGCTCGCGATTCGCAGGGCGAGCCGCGAGGAGATCGAGCGCGAGGCGATGGCCGGCGGCATGCGCACGCTATGGGACGACGGAATGACGAAGGTCGCCGCCGGCCTGACGTCGATCGAAGAGCTCGCCCGCGTCACGGGTTAGAACCGGTGCCTGGCACCGGTTCTCGTCCCTCACGGACGAAGGCGCGGTAGGCGCGTCTTGCTCGGTCGGCATTGCCGCCGAAGAGCCCGAGAAGCTGCGATTCAGCTAGGAAGCTGGGAGCGAACTCGAGCCCCGCGCAGGCGCGGTAGCTGCTCCAGCGCCAGGACTCGGGCGAATCGCAGATGCCTGCGCGGACAGGGTTGAGCACCACATAACGGCACGCCTCGAGCAGATGGCCGGCGTGGGCGATCCGAGCTGCCGCGAAGCGGTCGTGGAAGACATGCCCTCCGCGTCCATGGCGCTTGTTCGCCTTTCGGGCAAAGTCCCCGTTGAGCAGGCACATTCCGGCTGAAAGGCCGCCACTCGGAATCTGGATGACAAGGTGGTAGTGGGTCGTCATCAGGCAGTGGGCGAATACGAGCCATTGATATCGCTCCACTGAGCGCCCGAGGAGGTCGATGAAGAGCAGGCGGTCGCCTTCATCGGCGAAGACCGGGCCTCTGTTGTTGCCTCGGCAGGTGACGTGATAGACGCCGCCAGGCTCGTCGGTGCGTCGCTCTCGGCCCATGATCGACCGTAGCGCTGCAGCCGCGTCTCAACAGGTGGCGCGCATCTCTCGGCACCCTTTCGGCGCGGTTTGAGAACCGGTGCCTGGCACCGGTTCTCACGAGCTGGACGCCGGCCTATTCGGCCTGGACGTCGCAGCCGAGATACATCAGCGCCGCCACAGCCTCGGTGACGAAGGCGCCGGCCTGGCTCGAGTCCCGGAACGCATACGGGCCGGGCCGCACGGCCTCAGCCGATCCGCCGGGATAGACCTCGGCCTCGACGACGCAGGTCTCGCCGCGGTCGACCGCGCGCAGGACCGCAACCAGCTGGCCGTCCTTCCGCGCGTGACGGACGAAGAGCTCGTGTGGAGGCACGCCAGGGTTCCCGTGCAGGCCACTGTTGAGCTGGCACCGCCGGCTTCTCTACGAGTTCGCCCTTCGGCGGCGCGTGCCGGCCGAACCGGATCACGAGCCGGCGTTGACGGCAGCCTGCGCGACGGTGTCGCGGTCGGCGAAGCCGTCGATCTGTACGGCGACATCTCCGGAAGGTCGTAGCACGAGAACGGCCGGATCCTGCATGACGCCGTACCGAGCGTTGACCGCGGCGATGCTGCTCTTCCGCACGTCGACCGGCACGAACGAGCTGCCCGCAAGCTTTGCGCCAGCCTTTGCCTCACGGAGGGCGGTTCCGTCGATCGTCGCCTTCGGGTCGTAGAGGGCGACGACGACGACGTTCTGGGTCGCAAGCGCGCGACGGAGGGCGACGGGCAGCTGGGTGCCAGGAGCTGGTGTCGCCTTCGGCTTGGTCGCCGTTCGGTGCGGCGTGGTCGCCGGTGTGGACGAGGCGCGGTGCACCTTCGCCGTCGTCGTCACCGCGGGCGCGGAGCCCTCGTCGGTGTTTCGGGTGCGCAACACCAACCACCCTGCGGCGGCTGCGGCAACCGTGAGCATCAGGACGACGAGGAGCGCCCGAGCGCGTGGGCGTGACCGTGAGATCCACGTCTTTCCTATCGGCACGGCTGGTCTGTTCCTTGAAGGTGGCTGAGTACGGGAAGCCCGCCGACTGCGCGGTATCGAGGCGCCGTCGTCCATGCTCACACGTCGAAGGCGAGTGCGTCTTCGTGTTTCACAGAAACCGTGATGCTGTGATAGCCTGTTGGCGTGAAGAACATCACGGTCTCGGTGCCTGACGACGTCTATCGCAATGCGCGGATCCGCGCCGCCGAGCGCGGCAGCTCGGTCAGCGCCCTGGTTGCCGACTACCTGCGCTCGCTCTCCGAGCGGGAGGCCGAGTTTGCCCGCCTCGAGACCCAGCAGCGGCGGGTCCAGGAGGAGATCGCGCGCTTCAGCGCGCGCGACCGCCTCGGCCGCGACGAGCTCCACGCTCGTGCGATTCGTTGACACGAACATCCTGCTCTACGCGGTCTCACGCGACCCGGACGAGCAGGTAAAGGCCGACCGCGCGAACGAGATCCTCGCCGGCAAGGACGTGGCGCTCTCCGTTCAGGTGCTGCAGGAGTTCTACGTCCAAGCGACCCGCGTGAGCCGACGAGACCCGCTCACTCACGAGCAAGCCACGAAGCTCGTCGAGTCGTTCCTACGCTTCCCGGTCCAGGAGATCACGACAGCGGTGATGCTCGCCGCGCTGGCGACCGGGCAGCGTTTCCGCATCTCCTACTGGGACGCCGCGATCCTGGAAGCGAGCCGCGCGCTCGGCTGCGACATCGTGCTCTCGGAAGACCTCGCCGACGGCGAGGACTACGGAGGCGTACGCGTCGAGAACCCGTTCCGCAGCCGTTGACCCGAATGCGCCTGGCGCGGCCGCCCAAGGTCTGAAAGCAGCCGCAGGCGCCGACCGATAAGTTGGCGAATATTCATCTTAAACACCAAGGTGCTTTATACTCTACACATGCCAGCGGCGGCATCATTGCTCGAGCCGATCGTCCGGCTGCGACTAGCGATCCGCCAGACGCGTGATCCTGGGCTCCGCGACGAGCTGCGCCAGATCGAAGTTGCGCTCCGTCGCCAGGTCGGGCCAGCCGTTCCGAAGCGTCGAGCGGCGTGCCTGCTCGGCGTTAGCGTCACCGCCCTCGATCAGTGGATCGATCGCGGCCGCATCCCCGTCGTTGCGCCGGCCAGCGGCTCGAGCCGGCTGGGCGTCGAGACCGCACCTCTGCTCGAGCTGGCGACCAGGGTCAGCGAGCTTCGCCGCTCGGGACGGACGCGCGGGCTGCTCTCCCGGGCGATGGACGACCTCGGCTGGAGTGAGCTCGGTCAGCGCCTGGTCTTTCGCGAGGACGTCGCCCGGCTGCCGCGCCCGAACGTCTCGCTTCTCGAGCTCCGGCGGCAGTTCGAGGAGACGACGCCGGAGGAGCGCGTGCTCCAGGTCACAGCGCTTCACCAGTCGCTGAACGAGCTTGCGGGCGGAGTGGCCGAGTGAGTCGCGGTCGACGGGGGCGAGCCCGTCAGACGGCATCGGGGCAGATGCCGCAGTTTCCGGACGTCCCGGCCATTCTGTCTGCCCTCGTCGGGCACGGGGTGGCCTTCATCGTGATCGGGGGCGTTGCCGTCGCCCATCACGGGTTTCCGCGAGCCACGAAGGACATCGACGTCGTGCCGAAGCCGGATCGAGACAACCTCGCCCGGCTCTGGGGCGCCCTCGTCGAGCTGGAGGCAAGGCCGCTCTCTCTGGGGGATTTCCGTCCCGAGGAGCTTCCGGTTCCGTTCACCCTCGAAGGATTGCTCGGGTTTGCCAGCTGGGATCTTGCGACCGCGTACGGGCGGCTCGACATCCTGCAGTACGTCGCCGGCAAGCTCGAAACGCGCGAGGACTACGAGCGCCTCGATCAGGCAGCGGTCGAGGCGCGCTACGACTTCGGCGTCGTCCGATACGTCAGCTTCGAGGACTTGCTCGACCTCAAGAACCTCGCCGGGCGCGACCAGGACCTGATCGATATCCGAGGGCTGCGGGAAGCACGCGGCGATATCGCGCCCTGAGGGGCGCTCCACCTCAGCGGGAGTGGCCCCGCTGACCTGGTTCGGCGTGGATGCCGTTCGCTTTCGCCCGGTCGTGCTCGGGTTCGTGGGCGATCCCGGCGTGCTCGCAGATCGCGGTCAGGTCTCGATCCCAGTGACCAGAGGTACCACGTGCCAGATTCGCGGCGGCGTCGCACGGGGAAGGGCGACAGCGATGTGATCGAGGAGGCCCTGCGTCGCGAACTCGGCTTCGACCGCCTCGAGCGTCTTTGGCAGAGCGAAGATGCGGACGAGGAGAGAGCGCTGGCGCTTGCCGTTGAGGCCCAGCACAGGACGCGGTCGCGTCGGCGCTGAGTGCGCGCCGTCCTCGACCCGAACATCCTCATCGCAGCCCTTCTCTCGCGCAGCGGGACACCCGCGAGGATCGTGTCGCAGTGGCTCGCCGGCGAGTTTGAGCTGGTCGTCTCAGAGGCGTTGCTCGCCGAGCTGGAGCGCGCGCTGGCCTACCGAAACTCCGCGACCGCTCTCTGGACGCGAGACTGGCGCCTTCGTGGAGCTGCTACGGCGCGGAGCCGTCATCTCTCCCGATCCTCCGTCGCCTCCCCGCCGTTCCGCCGACCCGGGGGATGACTACCTGTTGGCGCTCGCCGAAAGCCAGCGCGCGGTCCTCGTCTCGGGCGACTCCCATCTGCTCGCGCTAGCACCTAATCTTCCGGTCCAGACAGCACGCAAATTCCTACGCTCGCCCGCTCGCTCCTCTCGCGGGCGATCGACGATGCCGAGGTCGACGGGCGGACGATCGTCGAGGTCCTGAACGGAATCTCCGGGGCTCGCGAGTCGATCGCACGCGGCCGCGAGCAGTTCGCGCGCGGCGAAGGCGTTCCGCTCGACGAGCTGTAGGCGAATGCGATGCCGCAGGTCATCGTCACGCCCGAGGCGGTCGCGGCGCTCGATCGCCTGATCGTCACGCACAGCCTCCCCGCCGACACGACGGAGCGATTCCGTCGTTCGATCAAGCCGCTCGAGTCGTTCCCGCGTCTCGGGCGCGAGCTGGAAGGCGGCGGCTACGAGGGCCTTCGATTCGTGCTCGGCCCCTGGCGCTGGATGGTCGTCGTGTACGAGTACGACGAGGCAAACGACACGGTCGGCGTCCTGACGATCCAGGACGCTCGCTCGTCAACGGTCGCCACGCACTTCCGAGCGTAGGCGCGGGCGCCGGCTCCGGCCGGTCTGCGCCGCTCCCGATCCAACGCAGGAGCGGCGCGCTGATCAGCGCGCCGCGCTCTGGTTTCGGGCAGAAGCATCGATCGGCTGAACCTCCACACTCGAGTCCACGCCCCCTATGGGTCGATGCACGTCAGGCGGGCGGAAGCTCGCGGAAGAGCAGCACCGTGTACGGGTAGTCGATCGTCGGGAACCAGGGCGGTTGCAGGTACGTCAGCGAGTCGTCGTAGTTGTACAGACGGCTGGAGAACTGACTCATCGAGCCGCCCAGGCGGTCGCGGTCGAGCCGGTGAAGGTCATCGCGAAGGTCGACGTGCCGTTGCCGTAGGAGCACGTCTGCGGGTCATTCCCCGTCCACGAGTCCTTTGACGTCCATTGTCCGCTCTGGGCGATGGTCGCCGCTCGCCAGTTCAGGGGACACGGCGCCCAGGCGGCGACGAGCATGTCGTTCTTCGCGATCAGCCCGAGGACGTCGTCTCCTGTGGCGAGGTAGCTGATGTTGTTTCCGATGACGAGGTCGTCATTCGAGGCAACCGTCACGCGGCCGTTCACCGTTCCCGAGACGATCGCGGTCTGTGCCGTGTAGATCGCTCCTTTGGTCGGGACGTTATAGGTGGTGGAGGAACCGCAGGTGGGGGCGTGCTGATCGACGGGGTAGTAGGTCTTCTGGCCGTAGCAGTTCGTCGTGTAGTACCTCACGCACGACTGGATGCTGAACGTTCCGTTGCTGTTGAAGGTCAGCTGCCACGCGTCCTTCGACGAGTCGTCGAAGGTCATGGACGGGCTGTCGGTGACCGCCACCTGCTGGATGTTGCTGAGCGAGCTGGCGAAGCTGGTGAAGCTGATCGGGCTCTTGATCACGCTCCTGATGTTCGGGTTCGAGTCCGAGTCGTACGCCTTCGCCGGGCTGACCATCGGGTTCCCGTACACCTGTCCCTCGGCGTAGACGTTCGCGTACGCCTTGCTCCCCGACTGGTACGTGACGCTGTGCGCGTGGCCGCTCGAGTCGATGCCGACGTAGACCTTGCCGCGGGTCACGGCCGTCGAGCCGTACGCGATGTCGGCGTTGGCGATCATCTGGAAGTCGGCGACGGACGACGGATGGATGCGCTCCTCGAGGACGCGCACCGGAGACGGTCGTTCCCTGCTTCCTCCCGGTGGCGACGATGTCGACGTACGGCTGGCTGCTGGTCGTGGCGCCGACCTGGAGGTTGTACTCGTAGCCGTTGCTGAGCTGCCGCCAGTTGTTCTTTCCGCTGCAGTACGTCCAGGTCGTCCCGTAGCTCCAGGCGACCGGATCCGAGGCTGTCGAGGAGACCTGCTGGCCTCCCGAGCACCCACTCGCCGTCCACCTCGTCGACTCGCCCGCCGCGACGTCGTGGAGGAAGTACTGGTTGTCGATGACCAGCTTCGACGTGTAGTCGTCGATTCCGGCCTCGGCGGCCTGGAAGGCGGCGCCGCGGGTCACGCCCCGGGCGCTGCGCGAGGAGTCGCCGCGGACGGCGTCGACGAGGCTGACCGACAGCAACGTCAGCGCCGCGATCATGAATACCGCGAGCACCATCGCGTTCCCGCGTTCGCTCCGAAGTCCCTCGATCCTCAGGAACATGACGCTGTCCGTAGGCCGATGGTGGTCTGGTAGGTGGTGCTGGATCCGCCGAGGCCGGGATGCGGAGCGACCGTCAAAGCCACGTTGACGGAGGCGACGTCGGCAGCCGTCGACGTGGCGGCGCCGTCGGCGTCGTAGTACGTGAAGACCGCGGTATTGGTGACGGAGTCGATCTGCTTCGACCACCCGCCGAACGAGCCCCACGTCCACGGCGGGCCGGTCGAGCTCGTGTTCGTCGTCGTGGCGAACCGGCGATCGAGCTCACCGCCTGCCAGCCGGTACGAGATCTGTCGCAGGTGGTACGGCGTCAAGCGGTCAGGCGAGTAGAAGGTGAGCTGCGTTCCCGTTCCTGTCGCGACGGGCGGCGTTGCAGGCGTCGTCGAGGCATCGCACTGTGCTTGGCGGAGATCCGAGGCCAGCTGGTCGACGACCGCTCGCACCTCTGTCTGCAACGTGCTCTGCTCCTGCACCCGCGCGCTGGTCTTGACCGTCGTCGACATCAGCCCCGACCAACCGACCATCACCCCGACCACGAGGACGAACATCGCGACGAGCAGCTCGACCAGCGTGAAGCTCCTGATTCGGAGTGCGCGTGTCGGAGGCGGCTCAGCATGACCAGTCGCGCCATTAGCACGTGCTCCCGGTGCCGCTGACCTGCGCTGTGAACGTGGTATGCGCGGTGTCGATCGTCTGCGACGTGAGGGTCTTGACAAGGCCGCCGGTGGTCGTTGCCTTGATCGTGTAGCCAGCCCCCACAGGAACTCCCGCGACGGAGGTAACCCCGCTTGTGTTTGTCGTTGCGCTCAGGGTCGTCCGCTGACGTTCCATGGGCCCACCGTGATCGTGACCGTCGCGTTGGTGCACAGGGCCGGCGTCGGAGTCCTGCTGTTCTTGACCGTGACGGCGGCGATCACCTGCGGAGCGTTGGTCACCACCGAGGTATGCGTGAGAGCAGTCGGGTAGCTGTCGGGCACGGTTGTGTCGGGGAGCGCCGTCTGCGGCGCGCCGGTCGTGGCGTCGGCCTCGTAGAAGCCGGTGGCCGTCACCGACACGGTGTACTGGAGGTTCGGAATGAGCGCGACGGTGTTCGTTCCTTCCTCATCGAGGTGATCGTCAGCGGGCTGCCCGTGTACGAGAAGTCCCGCGAGTACTGCGTCGAGTTGCGCGTGTAGCTTGACGGTGACCGTTGCGTTGCCGGTGAACGTCGTGCCGTCGATGTTCTTCAGTTGGACGTGATGGTCGCCGGCTTGTAGACGTACAGCGAGGTCGGCCACGTCTGGGCCGGCGTGAGCTGCACGTGGGCGGGCGGCTTCGGCGAGACGGTGTCGTACAGGGTCACGTACCCGCCCGGCGGTGTCACGCTGAGGTCGTAGTACTGCTGAGGTCCGCTCCCCGGGTTGGGTGTCAGCCCTGCGAACGTGACGAGACCGGAAGCGTTGGTCGTGTCGTTCTCGGGCGCGCTAGGCCCGGTCGAGAGCGCCACCGGGACGTTCGGAACGCTGGCGTTGTTGCCGTAGTCGACGACGGTGGCGTTGATCGTGGCGTTGGTCGCGTCCGCCTTGACCGGCGGCGCGACGTACGTGATCTCCTGGGCGAGCTGCTTGGAGTCGCTCGTCCGCGTGACGGTGACGACGACCTTCTTGTAGGAGGCGTAGTTCGAATAGGCGAGCGGGTTCGGATCGTTGTTGACGAACGAGACCTGCGTGGTCACGGTCGCGGTCACGCCGCCCTTGGTGATGGTGGCGGTTGCAGGCGGATACGAGGAGTTCGGGCACGCTGCAGTCGGGGTGGTGACACCGATGCACCCCGACGGGTTCCCGTTTACAAGACCGATTTGCTTGTAGTCTGAGATCGTCCGGACTGACTCGATCTGGCTCAACGCTGTTTGTTGCGCGACCGTCCCCTGCCGGGCAACTTTGCTTGCGGCGGTGGCCGACGTGAGCACGCCGATCAGCGAGGCCCCCGCGATCTCGAAGAGCACCAGCGCGAAGACGACCTCGATCAGCGAGAAGCCGCGCTGCTGCTGGCCCAGGAGGTGAATGAGCCGGCGTACGACGCGCCGTCCACCTGAGGCGGGCGGGCGGCCGAAAATCGTTGCACCGCCGGCCCGCAGGTGCAGGTTTCTCCGCCTGAGTGTGAGCATTGTCAGTCGTGTTATCGGCGCGGCGGACCGGCCTCGCATCCCCCTCCTGGGGTGCGTCCCGAGGCCTGCTTCGATCTATGCAACCGGGTTCTCGCGTACCGGACACGCGGACGAACTCGGCGTGAACACCGGTTCGCTTGCGCGAACGCTCACCGCGCGCAGCCCGATGAGCTGGAAAGAGGATGAGCGAAAGGCGGCGTGCCAGTCACGGTCGCTGCATGCGGCGATCCTCAGGCGGCGACTGGCCCCCGGTCGCAGACGCAGCGACATCCGCTCGCCTCCTGGGAGCCGGAAGGTGAGCGTTAGGGCGTGCCCGTTGGGTGGCGCGGTCAGCCGCATCGAGAGCCAACCCGAGACCGGTTGTCCCGGCGCCTCCGGCCACAGGGAGACCGCGCCGGCGCTCGCCAGCCAGCCGTCGTAGTAGCGGCCGGTCGCGTACAGCGAGAGCCGTGGCCGTCCGGCCGGCACCCAGAGGGTCGCGGTCGGCCCTGTCTCGATCGACGCGGCGCCTCGCAGGCGAACCGTCGAGCCGTACTCGTCGACGACGAGCGGCCCTCGGATCGGACCGCCGGCCGTCGAGCAAGTGTCCCGTCGGCGCCGACACGCACGCGATCGGTCCGAAGCGGTCGAACGGCAGCGCTCCGGGGAGGAGAAGGACCCGCGTGATCGACCGGTTCCAGAACAGCTCCTGCAGCGACGGCGTACGGTCGCCGCCCCAGGCCTGCAGCAGCGACAGCGTGGCCGACGTGCGCGCTGTCGACCCACGAGGGATTGGCGGGAGATACATCTTCTTGACGAGTCGAGTTGTGGCAGACGTCGAAGGCGACTGCGCCCGCGGACGCGGCGCCGGTCGCCAGCAGCGCCAGTCCGAGCGCGATCGGCGTGCCGAGCCGCGGGCGCCTGGACGCCAGCACGGCGAGCAGCGAAAGCGCCCGCGGCCGCTGCCACGACGCCGGCAGCTCTGCCGGCCCGCCGAGCTTCTCGTCAGCCAGTTGACGGCGAAGAGGAACGGCGAGCCGCTCAGCGTCAGCCGGAATCGCGATACCCGCTCAGCGGCAGGCGTACCGATGACGAGGATCGAGCGCCGCGGCGAGCGCGAGGTGCTGAAGGCGGCAGCGGCCAGCCGCGCCTGGCGTAGAGCGCGAACCAGATCGCGAGCAGCGGGACGAGGTAGAAGACGTATCGCTCCTGGATGCCCTGGCCGACGGAAGGTTCGCCTGGAGGATGCCCGCTTCGAGGAGCAGCGCCAGCGAGAAGAGCGATGCGATCACGCCGAACGCGAGCTCTTCGCGAGAGCGGTGATTGCGTGAGCCCCAGCCAGATGCCCAGGATGGCGCCCGGGACGATTATCCAGCCGGAGGCATAGGCAACGGTCATCGCGTCGAGCCCGGCCCAGTGGCCGACCGCGAGCGGATCAGGTGGAAGTGGAACGCGCCGCGTAGACGCCGAGCGCGCGCGACGGCCCGGACGCGAGACGAGCAGGCCGCTGCGCCGCGAACAGGCCGAGCGGCAGCGCCTGCTCGCGCAGTGCGGGCCGGAGTCGTCGCTCCCGAAGGCCGATTGCGATCGACCGCGAGGACGAAGACGACCGGCAGGACGAGCGAACTGGATCCGGGCGAGGACGGCGAGGCCGGCGACGACGACGAAGCCGAGCTGCGCCGTCGCGTCGGCCTGGTCAGCGCGCAGGTCGCCGCGTACGACGGCGGCGAGGACGAGCGGATAGGCGAACGCCTCCGACGTGACGAACGACGAGTAGACGAGGTCGGGAACAAGCACCGCCAGCGCCGCGAGCGCGAGCGCGACGCGCGCGCTCAACCCCAGCTCGCCGTGGCGAGCAGGAACACGGGTACCGCCGCGAGCGACATCGCCAGCGCGCCGATCGCCTGCACGAGCCGGTAGGCGGTGTCGACGTCGCCGATGAGCCAGGCGGGCGCGGTGAGGATCGGCTCGAGCAGCGCGGGGAAGTGCGGCGAGGCGCCGCGGATCAGAGGTCGCCCCGACTCGGCGATCGAGCGGCCGATCGACGCGTAGGTGTACTCGTCCGGGAAGAGCGACGGCATGGCTTGGAGCCAGGCGACGACCGTGCGGACGACGAAGCTGACGCCGACGATCGCGCTCAGCCAGATCCAGGGCGCGCGCCTCACGTCTGTGATGTCGGCATCGTCGACGCGGCCTTGAGAAACGGAGAGGGCGCGGTTTCCCGCGCCCTCTCGACTCGTACAGCTCAGCTACTGCCTAACGGTGCCGTCGACGATCGACCCGGCCGGGCCGGTCTGGGACGCATTCTTGCCATTGACGCAAGCCGAGACGCTGAACGACGTGGCACTCAGGCCGCTCAGCGTGTACGACGCACCGACCGTCGTCTTGATCGCCTGGTCGTAGCTCGCCTGGAGCGCGGTCGAGCGTCATGCCGACATAGGTGCCGTTGTCGGCGTAGAACGCCTCGATGGACGGGCAGGAGCACGCGGACGTCCGACTTCGCCGCGCTCGTCTTCGCCCGGTCCGCGAAGCTCAGGTAGGACGGGACTGCGATTGCCGTCAGGATCCCGAGAATGATCATGACGACGAGGAGCTCGATCAGGGTGAAACCCTTCTCGCTCCTCACGCGCTTGCGCAACTTGTTCAGCATGTAGCCGCTCCTTCTTGTGGGGTTTGCGGTGGCTGACGCAGATATCGGTGGTTTTCTGGGAGCGCCGGAGCCCCAAAACGGGGGATCGCGTCGGCGGCTCGGAAATAGGCCGAACGACCCGTTAAGGACCGGGCGCTCGCTGCCGATAGCTCGTTCGAGGCAATGGACGCTGTGCATTCGATCGACGAGCTGCTCGGCAGCGTGGAGGCGTTTGGCGCCTCCGACCTGCATCTGACCGCGGGGTCACCGCCGGTCGTGCGCGTGCACGGCGATCTGGCTCAGATCGACGGTCTGCCGGCGCTCACCCCGAAGGAGACGCAGGAGCTCCTCTACCGGATCCTGTCCACCGAGCAGCAGAAGCGGCTCGAGGTCGACCGCCAGATCGACATCTCCTACGCCATCCCCGGGGTCGCGCGCTTCCGCGTCAATGTCTTCTTCCAGCGGGGCGCCGTCGCGGCCGCCTTCCGCCTCATCCCGCACAAGATCCTCTCGCTCGAGGAGCTGGGGCTTCCGTCCGGCTTGCACGAGATGGCCAAGCGGCCACGCGGGCTCGTGCTCGTAACGGGGCCGACCGGCTCGGGCAAGTCGACGACGCTCGCGTCGATGATCGACGAGATCAACCGCACCCGCGCGGGCCACATCCTCACGATCGAGGATCCGATCGAGTTCCTCCATCGGCACGGACGCTGCCTCGTCAACCAGCGCGAGATCGGAAGCGACGCGGTCGGGTTCGCCGAGGCGCTTCGCGCAGGCCTCCGTCAGGACCCGGACGTGATCCTCCTCGGCGAGATGCGCGACCTCGAGACGATCGCGACTGCGCTGACGGCGGCGGAGACCGGCCATCTCGTCTTTGCCACCCTGCACACACGCGGCGCGGCGGGCACGATCGACCGCATCATCGACGTCTTCCCGGCGGGACAGCAAGGCCAGGTGCGGGCGCAGCTCGCAGCCGCGCTCGAGGGAATCGTCACCCAGACGCTCCTGCCGACGACCGATGGTCGTGGGCGCGCAGCGGCGGTCGAGATCCTGCTGCCCGACTATGCGGTTCGCAACATGATCCGCCAGCGCAAGCTCGAGCAGATCTATTCCGTCATGCAGACCGGGACCGCGCGAGGAATGCAGACGATGGAGCAGTCGCTCTGCGAGCTCGTGTTGCGCGGCACGGTCTCGAAGGCTGCCGCGGTCGAGTCCTCGAGCTATCCGGACCAGTTGGCCGGGCTGCTCGAGCGCTCCGGGTACGGAGGTGCGACGGATTCGTCTGTCGCGTCAGGTCTGAGGCTGGCGGGGAGCTGACGTGGACAAGCGCGAAGAAGCCTCGATCTGGAAGAAGGAGATCAGCCTCCGCCGCAAGCCGAAGGCAAGCCCGGCGCAGGAGGACACGTGCAGGCGAGTCCGGTGGAGCCCTCCGTCTGGAAGAAGGAGATCAGCCTCCGCGCAAGCCGAAGGCAAGCCCTGCGGAAGAGGACACAGTGCGGCAGCAGCCGGAGGAAGTCTCTGTCTGGAAGAAGGAGATCAGCCTCCGGCGGAAGCCGAAAACTACGAATGACGAGATCGAGCCGGCAAGGCCCGAGGCGACGTCGATCTGGAAGAAGGAGATCAGCCTTCGCCGCAAGCCGGATCCAGCAGAGCACGAGGCAACGCGCGTTGCTCCGGACGAGCCGGCGCAGCCGGCCGTCGAGGCGGAGCTGTCGAGCGCGCCGAGTTTGCCGAGCGTCGAAGCTGACGACTCGATCGTGATTCCTCCCGTCAGCCCGCCGATGGTTTCGCAGGTCAACCCGTCGGAAGATGCGGTTGTCGTGCCGCCGGTTACGCCTCCGGTCTCGCCGGCCGCGTTGCCACCGCTCGATGAGCCGGGGTCGGAACCGGGGCCCGTCGATCCCACGGTGGAGATGGAAACGCCGCAGGCCGCCCCTCCGCCTCACGAGCCCGAGGCTTCCCCGACGGAGGTTCTCCCCGGCGGCGAATCCGTCCCCGACTCGTCGCGCTTCGCCGGCCTCCGCGCTCGACTTTCACGCGAGCGTGTCGGCGGTGAGCCGTCGGACGGGGCGAAGCAGCCGGCAAAGGAAGAAGGAAGAGCCGATCGCCAGCACAAGCGCGTTGTCGGCCTCAAGATCGGCGCGTCGCAAGTCGCTGCCGCCGAGATCGTCAACAACGGTGAGCACCGCCTTGTCCGCATGGCTCGCATGCCGCTTCCGCGAGGCATCGTTGTCGGCGGCGAGTTGCGCGAGCCCGAGGAGCTTGCCACGGTGCTGAGGACGTTCTTCCGTCAGAACAAGTTGCGCCGGACAGGCGTCCGCCTCGGAGTTTCGAACAACCGAATCGGCGTTCGCACCTTCGAGATCAGCGGGATCGAAGACGAGAAACAGCTCGCGAACGCGATCCGGTTCCGGGCCCAGGAGGCCCTCCCGATCCCGCTCGACGAGGCAGTGCTCGACTACCGGGTCCTCGACGAGCGCGTCGACGAGGACGGCACCCGCGTCCGCCGCGTCCTGCTCGTCGTCGCGCACCGCGAGCTGATCGAGAGGTACGCCAGCGCTTGCCGCCACGCTGGGCTGAAGCTGATCGGGATCGACCTCGAAGCCTTCGCGCTGCTTCGTGCGCTCGCCAGCCCCACTCGCCCGACGTCGGACGACGCCGCGATCGTGTGCGTCTCGATCGGTGCCGACCGGTCGACGCTCGCCGTCTCGGATGGCCGGGTCTGCGAGTTCACTCGCGTTCTCTCCTGGGGCGGTTCGGCCTTCGACGTTGCGCTTGCCCGCGTTCTCGACATCACGCCGTCCGAAGCCGAGCAGATCAAACAGCAGCTCTCGCTCGACGGCGACGGGGAAGAGGGCGGTGTCGACGCTGAGCGGGCCGGCGCGGCGCGCCGTGCAATGTCGGTCGAGCTGCAGGTCTTCGCCCGCGAGATCGTCGCCTCCCTCCGCTTCTACCAGGAGCAGCCCGGTTCTCTCGGGATCTCCGAGATCCTCATCACCGGCGGGACGGCCGCTTCGAGCGGGCTCGCGCCGGAGCTCGAGCGCTTGATCGGTTTGCCCGTTCGCCTCGCCGACCCGCTCGTCCGCGTGAGCGTCTCGAACAAGGTCCGGCAGGGCCAGAACGCCGGCAACAACGGATCGCTTGCCGTTGCGATCGGATTGGGGATCGAGGACTGATGCGGGCAGTCAACCTCCTCCCCCGCGAAGAGAAGCAGCCGCGCAAACACCTGAGTGGGGTTACGCAGGTCGCGATCGTCTCGCCGATCATCGTCGGCTCGCTGCTCGCGGCCCTCTACCTGCTTGCGAGCTCCAAGGTAAACGACAACAAGGCGACGCTTCGGCAGTTGCAGGACGAGGTCGCCACGCTTCCGGCGCCGGTCTCGCAGCCTCAGGTCAACCCACAGCTGGCGGTCGAGCGGGAGCAGCGACTCGCCGCGCTCAGCGCCGCGCTGCAAGGCCGCATGGCGTGGGATCGGGTTCTGCGAGAGATCTCCGCGGTGCTCCCCTCGGACGTCTGGCTGAGCACGCTCACGGCGACGGCGCCGACGGCTCCGCCTACGGGCGCAACCGACAGCACTTCCACGCCGTCAACCGTGGGCACGCCGTTGAGTCTCGCCGGCTACACCTACTCACAGGAAGGCGTTGCCCGTCTGCTCAGCCGCCTGGCAATCGTCCCCGACCTCCAGGGCGTGAAGCTCGTCCAGAGCGCCGAGACGACACTGGGCGGCTCCTCTGTCATCTCGTTCTCGATCAACGCCTCTGTGCGACCCCAGGTGACGGGATGACCAAGCTTCCCACCCCCGCAAGATTCGGCCTGCTCGGCGCGGCAGTCGTGCTCGCGTTGGTGGTCGGCTGGTTCGCGTTGGTTGCGCCGAAGCGATCCGAGGCGTCGAAGCTCTCGAGACAGATCGACGATGCAAAGGCTCAGATCGCGGCGGCGAACGCCAGCCCGTCACATAGCTCGGCCATCCGCGTTGCAGACCTCTTCAAGCTCTCGCGCGCCATGCCGAACAGCAGTGACATCCCTGGTGTGTTGCTTCAGCTCAGCCGCGTCGCCGAGGAGGCCGGGGTGAGCTTCCAGTCGATCGTGCCGCAGGATCCCGGTCCAGGTCGGCTCGTACCAGCGGATCGCGATCACCCTGACCTTCGAAGGGCGTTTCTACGACCTGTCCGACTTCCTGTACCGCCTCCGCAACCTCGTCGGAGTGCACAACGGCGTCCTGAACGCCACCGGTCGTCTCTTCACGGTCGACACGATCTCGTTCGACGAAGGCGCGCTGCAATTCCCACAGGTGAAGGCCACGCTGGCCGTCTCGGCCTTCGTCTTCGGCGACGGCTCGGGCTCGGCCGTTCCGAGTGGGTCGGGCTCCACGACCACACCCTCAACTGCTCCTGCGAGCGAGGACTCGCAGCCGATTCCGGCGGCGCCTGCGGGCGCGACGGCCGCAGGACAATGAGCACGCCGGCCGCAAAAGCGCTTGCCGAGAAGAAGGTCAAGCGCCAGAAGCAGATCATCGCCGTCGGCTCGGTCGTCCTGCTCGCCGTCGTCGGATTCCAGTTGCCGAAGCTACTGGGCGGCGGCAACGACGAGGCCTCCTCCACCACGACTCCGATTGCGGCCTCGAGCACCCCTGCGGCGAGCTCCGCCGCAGGAGGAAGCCTGCCCGACACGGACCACGTCGTGATCCAGCGCGGGTCGGATCAGCTCCTGTCGTTTGGCCTCTTCAAGAGCAAGGACCCCTTCGTCCAGCAGCTCTCGGCGAATCCGGCGGTCGCTCGTCTGCCCCCACGACGCCAAGTGTCCCCGCAGTCGGCCCCATCGGCGTCGCTACGACACCCACTCCGACGAATCTGCCCGGGGTCGTGATCCCGGGAGCGACGCCCTCGCCGTCATCGACCACGCCGGGCACAACGACGCCGACCGCGACCGCGCCGGCAACGCCCACCTCGACGACCCCGGCCGCCTCGGCTGGAATCTTGATCGTGACCAACGGCGCCTGCGAGACCGTCGCTCAGAACGGAACGTTCCCGGCCAACGAGAACATCTTCCGCCTCCTCTCGATCGCGAAAGACGGCAAGTCGGCTGAGATCGGCGTGGTCGGCGGCTCGTACGACAGCGGCCAGGCGACGACGACCCTGAAGATCGGGGAGAAGGTCACCCTGGTCAACACCGCCGACGGAACGAAGTACGTGATCGAGCTGCAGTCGAAATGCACGGCTGCGCAGCGGGCGAAGGCGGCTTCCGCGACGAAGACGACCACGGCTGCGACCCCGCAGCAGCCCGCCCAGACCACCACTACCCCTGGGGCGACGCCGCCCCAGGCGGCGACGACCACGACTGCGAGTACGACCACGACGGCGAGCACGACCACGACGACGGCCACGACGCCGATCGTCCCGGACTCCCTCGACACGACGACGACCACGTCGAACTAGACGACATGGCCGCGTACGCCTACACGGCGATCAACGCCGAGGGCCTCGAGCTGACCGGCGAGGTGCAGGCGTCGACCGTCGAAGCCGCTCGCGAGCAGCTTCGCGTCCGCGGCTTGCTGGCCGAGGTTCTTCAAGAGGTAGCGGGACGAGACGCCGGCCCGGCGTCGGCGGGCGCCGACAGCGAGCTCAAGAGCAGCGCGATGAAGAGCGTGAAGGCAAAGTCGCTCCAGATCTTCTCGCGCCAGTTCGCGACGATGATCGACGCGGGCCTGAACGTCGTCGAGGCGCTACGCATCCTCGAGGAGCAGACCAGCGACAAGTACCTCGCCGTCGTCGTCGGAGAGGTGCGGCTGGACGTCGAGCGGGGCTTGCTGCTCTCCCAGGCGCTCGCCCGTCACCCGAAGGCCTTCTCCCGCCTCTACGTCTCGATGATCGAAGCGGGCGAGGCAGCCGGCATCCTCGACCAGGTTCTCGACCGGCTCGCGGCTCAGATCGAGAAGGACGCGAACATCAAGCGGCGCGTGAAGAGCGCGATGGTCTATCCGTCCGTCGTCATCTCGTTCGCCTTCCTCGTCCTGGTCGCGATGCTCCTGTTCATCGTCCCGGTCTTCGAGAAGCTGTACAAGGATCTCGGGGGCAAGCTGCCGATGCTGACACAGGTGATCGTCAACCTGTCCGAACTGATGCGGTCGCGCTGGTACGTCATCTTTCCGGCGATCGGTCTCGCCATCTACGGCTTCATTCGTTGGAAGCGCACCGAGGACGGCCGAAAGGCGTGGGACCGGTTCAAGCTCAAAATCCCCATGAAGATCGGCGAGCTCGTCCTCAAAGTGGCCATGGCGCGCTTCGCACGAACGCTCTCGACGCTCGTCACGGCCGGCGTCGACATCATCCAGTCGCTCGAGATCACGGGCACGACCTCCGGTAACTGGGTGGTCGAGGACGCGCTTCGCGTCGTGCGGGAGCGGGTCCACGCGGGTATTCCGATCGCGCAACCGCTGATCGAGAACCCGGTCTTCCCGCCGATGGTGGGCCAGATGGTGAAGATCGGCGAGGAGACAGGAGAGCTGGACGCGATGCTCGGGAAGATCGCCGACTTCTACGAGGAGGAGGTCGACGCGTCGATCTCCGCCCTGACCTCGATCATCGAGCCGATCATGATCATCCTCGTCGGCCTGATGGTCGGGACGATCATCCTGGCGATGTACCTCCCGATGTTCAAGCTGCTGACGCTGATCAAGTAGAAGAGGACTCCAGCCGAGCGGTTACGTCCCGGAGAAGACGTGTCCGTTGCGCTCGGGCGAGATCGAACGAACCAGGATCTGAAGCCGAGCACCCAGCCCGGTCAGTAGAGTCCGAAATCGTGAAGCTCGGCGCCCTCGTCTGGCCGCAGTACACCGATTGGCCCTCACTTCGCGACACCGGCGTGCTCGTCGACCGGCTCGGCTACGACTCGATCTGGACCTGGGACCACCTGTATCCGATCGTCGGCGATCCGAAGGGACCGATCTTCGAGGGCTACCTGACGCTCGCAGGCTGGGCCGAGAACACCGAGAACGTCCGCCTCGGACTGATGGTCGGCGCGAACACCTTCCGCAATCCGGCGCTCGTCGTGAAGATGGTCACGACGCTCGACCACATGAGCGGGGGCAGGATGAACCTCGGCATCGGCGGAGCGTGGTTCGAGACGGAGCACACCGCGTTCGGGCTGAATTTCGGATCGGGCTTCGGCGAGCGGCTCGACTGGTTCGACGAGTCGGTCGAGCTGATGCGGGCGATGCTGCCCGGCGGCCCGGCGTCGGCCCGTGGCCGGTTCTATGCGGCCAAGGAGGTCGTGAACAACCCGCCGCCGGTTCAGGACCACCTGCCGATCCTGATCGGAGGCAGCGGCGAGCGGAAGACGCTGGCGACTGTCGCACGCTATGCCGACGCCTGGAACACGGGTGGCGACCTCGAGCGCGTGCGTCACAAGGACGAGGTCTTGCGCCGGTGGTGCGACGAGGTCGGTCGTGACGAGTCCGAGATCGAGCGCACGCTGCAGACGTCGATCCCGATCATCCGCGACACCGAGGCCGAGGCCCGGAAGGTCGCGGCGACGATGACCGAGCGGAATCAGGGCTGGAACGGGATGGAAGACGAGGGACCGTTCGGTCCGCCTGAGCTCGTTGCAGAAGCGTGGGCGCCGTACCTCGAGCTCGGCTTCGAGCACCTCTACATCGACTGCCCCGCGCCGTTCGACCACGAGACGCTGGAGCGCCTCGTGCGCGAGGTCAAACCGATGCTCGAGTCGGCCTGAACAGCATGGGGGAAACAGCCGGTTTCCCCCATGAGCCCCCTTCCCCAGAGACAGGCGTGCTCCCGGCAAGCGCCACGAAGCCGCGCCCGCCATGTCGGTCGCGGCGGCGACAGCAACAGGCTTTCGCCCGCGCGGAGGGGTAGCGCTTGATTGCAATCCTCGGCGGGCTCGGGGCGGCCCTCTCCTGGGCGGTCACGTCGTTGACCGCCGCGCGCGCGAGCCGGCTGATCGGATCCCCGGTCACCCTCGGGTGGGTGATGCTCACCGGTCTCGTCGTCGTGGGCCCGGTCGTGCTCGCCGAGGGCAAGCCTTCCGAGCTCGACGGAGGGGCGGCGGGCTGGCTCACCGTTGCCGGCGCCGGCAACATCGTCGGGCTCCTGCTCGTCTACAGCGGGATGCGCCTCGGCAAGGTCGGTGTCGTCGCTTCGATCTCGTCGTCCGAGGGCGCGGTCGCGGCGGTGATCGCCGTTGCGGCCGGCGAGAGCCTCGGCGCGGGCACGGGCGTCGCGCTCGGAGTGATCGCGGTGGGGGTGATCCTGGCGGCTCGCTCCGCCGACGGCGGGGAGGAGAACAAGCGGGGCAATGCTCGCGCGGCGCTCCTCGCGCTCGGCGCGGCACTGTCGTTCGGGTCGAGCCTGTATGCCACCGGCCGAGCGAGCATCGACCTGCCGATCGCCTGGGCCGTGCTGCCGCCGCGGCTGTTCGGAGTCGTGCTCGTCACCGTCCCGTTGATCGCGCTCGGCCGCCTGCGAATCACCCGGGCCGCGCTGCCGTACGTGATCGGATCGGGACTGGCAGAGGTCACCGGCTTCGTCTCGTATTCGATCGGAGCTCGCCACGGCATCGCGATCACCGCGGTCCTGGGGTCGCAGTTCGCCGCGATCTCCGCGGTCGTTGCCACCTTCATGTTCCGCGAGCGACTCGGACGCAGCGGCGTCGTCGGCGTGGTCGTGATCGCCGCCGGCGTCGCCGCGGTCAGCGCTCTTCGCGCGTAGTCGATTTGCGGCTAGTCGTCGGGCCCCGGGTGTGCGGAGACTGGCGCAGTGGCCGTCTCCACCCCTGAGTTGACGCTACTCGCGGATGCGGCCAGCGTGGTCGCGGACGTTCCGATCGAGGAGCGAGAGGCGCTTCACGACGACCTGGTCGCGTTCCTCCGAGAGGAGCTCGACCCGCAACGACAGCGCGACTGTGCGTGGACGATCGCCCAGATCGCGGCTGCCGATCCCGGCGAGGGCGAGCGCCTGCAGGAGCTCCTGCTGCGCCTCTGCCTGCTGCTCTCCGACTAGTACGTCTCGAGCGAGGCGCGGCGGCGGCCTTCGAACTCGAACCAGCGAATGAGCCCGAAGGCGAGGACGGCCCAGGCGACGCCGATCCCGAGCTCGGTGACGACGAGACCGTCCACCGAGCCGAGACTCGCGCCCGCCGCGATCTCGCGGCCGGCTGCGATCCCGTGCGTCAACGGCAGCAGCCGGCCGATCTGCGAAAGCCAGCCGGGTAGTGAGTCGAGCGGGATGTTCACTCCGCACAGGAGCCACATCAGGTAGTAGGCCATGTTGGCCGACATGAACACGTCGCGGGCGCGCAGACCGATCGAGCCGATCGTCAGCCCGAAGGACGTGCACGCCACGACGCTGACGAAGGTGACGAGCGCCAGAGCGGGCAAGCTGGAGACCGGGGGATGGAAGTCGAGCAGCAGCCGGCCCATCAGGAAGCCCCACGCGGAGACGAACAGGCCGCTGGCGATCACCGGCAGCGCGCGTCCCATGAAGAGCGCGAAGCGGTTCGCCGGCGTCGCAAGCAACGGTGAGAGCGTCTGGAACTGCCGCTCGTTCGCGATCGTCATCGTTCCCGCAAAGACCGCTGACATCGCCGAGGCCTGGATCGCGTTGCCGACGACGAAGAAAGCGTCGTTCTGCAGCCTGCTGTAGCGGCCGAGATACGCGAAGAAGAGGATCTGGAAGAGCGGTCCGATCAGCATCGTCGGGATGTACATCGTGGGGCGGATCCAGTTGAAGAGGCCGCGGTACGCGATCACGCCGCCGATGAAGAACACACGCAAGAACCCCGTCAAGTCAGTGAGAGGGTCGCGTGCTTCCGGGCGGCGGCCTCGAAGTACCTGAGGAAGACCATGCCGAGCATGAAATAGGCGGCACCGAGGCCGGCGGTGATGGCGATGTCCGGCCAGGGCGTCCCGCCGAGCGCCGCCTCACGAATTCCGCGGACGCCCCAGGTGGGCGCGAGCACCCAGGCGATCGGATGCGACCAGCCGGGCAGGAGCGAAAGCGGCACCAGCATCCCGGTGACGAGGAGCACGGGCCACTCGAGCATGTTCGAGAGCGCGTTCGCGTTGCGGTAGAGGACGAACGTCGACGCGAACAGAAGCCCGAGCAGGCCGAGGCTGAGAATCGTCGTGGGCACCGCCACGACGAAGGCGAAGGGGTGCTCGATCGAGAACGGGATCCCGAACGCGAGGCGGCCCCAGAGAAGAGTCGAGCTCAGCGAGTACACGCCGATCGTCGACGTTGCAAGCGTCAGCGGGAGGATGACCAGGATGAACGGCGTCGGCGTCGAGACCAGTACCTCCAGCGTGCCCTGCCATCGCTGCCACTGGATCGCCCCGCCCGAGCCGAAGAGGGTCGAAGACCAGATTCCGTAGACGGCTGCGCCGAGCGAGGCGTAGAAGAGCGTCCCCGGGCGTCCTCCCGACTTGAACATGTAGAAGGCGACGGTCGCCACCAGTAGGGGCATGAAGACAGAGGTGAGGAGGAAGAACCACGAGAGCGTCAGGCTCTTGACGTGAAAGCGCAGCCCGACTCCGATCAGCCGGGCCGCCCTCATGCCGCTTCCCCGACCAGGGCGACGTAGGCGTCCTCGAGGGTCGGCTCCC
The DNA here is from genome assembly GCA_963719325.1 of uncultured Actinomycetes bacterium. GTDB lineage: Bacteria > Actinomycetota > Thermoleophilia > Gaiellales > Gaiellaceae > DATBLE01. The sequence goes on along the minus strand of CAVRBW010000016.1, from coordinate 97,593 downwards.
GTGCCGCGACTCGACCGACGGTTGCGCCGTCCAGCATTCCGAGCAGCGATTGCGTCAGCTCGAGTCCCTTCGAGGACTGGACGAGGAGCACCTGGGCCTGCTCGCGCTCCTCGACCGACACAGAGGTCACGCCCGGCGCCCTCCGGATCCGCTCGATCGCGCTGTCGTTGATTCCGAACGCCTCGATCTCCACCACCGTCCGGTCGGCGACGATCTCCTTCAGGGTCCGGGGCGTTCCCTCGGCGACGATCTCGCCCCTGTTGATCACGGCGATCCGGTCGCAGAGGTCGTCGGCCTCGAACATGTAGTGCGTCGTCAGGAGAACGGTCTTGCCCGCCTCGGTCAGCGCCGCGATCGTCCTGCGCAACTCGCGCGCCCCGACGGGATCGACGCCGATCGTCGGCTCGTCGAGGAACACGACCGGCGGATCGTGAAGCAGGCCTCGGGCGATGTGCAATCGCTGGCGCATGCCGCGCGAGTACCCCTCGACCCGCTCCTTCTCTCTCCCCGACAGGCCGACGAGCTCCAGTAGCTCGGCGATTCGACGGCGCTGCTCTCGCGGCGGTACGGCGTACAGCTCGGCGAAGTACCGCAGGTTGTCGAGCCCGGAGAGACGCTCGTACAAGCCGCGCTCGCCTCCGAAGACATAGCCGATCCGGCGTCGCACCTCGCGCGCGTCCTTGACGACGTCGTAGCCGAGCACCCGCGCCGAGCCGGCGGTCGGAATCAGCAGCGTGATCAGCATCTTGATCGTCGTCGTCTTGCCGGCGCCGTTCGGGCCGAGGAGGCCGAAGAGCTCGCCTTCGGCGACCTCGAACGAGACGCCGCGCACGGCCTCGACCTCGATCATGCGACGCCGGACGATCCCCGTCGACGTCCTGTACGTCCTGACGAGGCCGTCAGCCTCGATCGCCGCCATCAGTGGCCCGGGTGGAGCTCGTCGAACGCGAGCATGAGCCTCCGCAACAGCGCGTTCAGCTGGTCGCGCTCCCGCTGGTTCAGCGCAGTGACGACGAGCGCCTCCTTGGCCGCGGCGTTGACGATTGCCTCCCTGCCGAGCTTCTGGCCGGCCGGAGTCAACTGCACCTGGACGCCACGTCGGTCGCTCGGATCGGGAAGGCGCCTGATCGCTCCGGCACGCTCGAGTTGGTCGAGCCGGTTCGTCATCGCCCCGCTGGAGAGCTCGAGGTGCTCCGCGAGACGGCCGGGCGAGCAGGAGTAGGGGCCGCCCTGGTGGCGCAAGTAGCTCAGGACCTTCCACTCGCCCCAGGTGAGGTCGTACTCGGCGAGAGACTCCTCCATCATGCGCTTCAGACGCTTGCTCAGCTTGCTGATGCGGTCGACGATTCCCTCGACGGTCAGATCGAGCTCAGGCGGAAGCTCGTCGCGGATCGACGCGAGGAACTTGTCGACCTGGTCCTGCCGCTCCGAGGTCTTCGCCACCTCGACATTGTTCCACGTCAAATCTCTTGACGTCAAGACACCGCACTTGGTAGTTTCTCGACGTCGAGAAGGTTGACGTCGAGAGATTGGGGGTGCAGGCCGTGTTGTTCGACTTACCGACCCGCAATGCGATCTGGCGTGACCGGGCCGAGTTGATTCGCAGGGACTTTCGGGTCTCTCGTCGTCCGATCAGAGTGGCTGTCGGCACGCGGCTCGTTCGACTCGGGTTGCGGCTTGCGGGTCAGGAGCTCTGGACGGTGCGCCCCGACGACCGCCTGCAGCCGGAGGCGTTCCCGTAGTCGCCTATGCGCTGCGCGGCCTGCGCCGCGTCCTGCTCGCGCACACGCTTGCGCGCGCGATCCTCGCGACCGGCGAGGGCAGGCAGCGGTTCGGCTTCGAGAAAGAGGGCAGACGTGCGCGCGGGCATGCGCGCAGTCTCGAGCGGGCCAATCGGCGGGTCACGGCTTCCGTTCCGGACGCGGCGGGCACACTCGCTGCGGCTCCCCTTCGCAGCAGCCAAGCTTCAGCCGGCAATGCGGGCACTGCCAGGTCCCGTGCACCCAGCGCATCTCGACTCCGCACCGCCAGCATGCCTCGGAGCTCATACCCGCTTCAGCGCCGGCAAAGCCGGCACCTGCGCTCCTTGCCGGCGCCGTCGAGCCTACGCCGGTGGTCGCCTCCGTCAAGCCTACGGCTCACGGTCGTGAATCTAGAGAAAGCCCCGGACGCGGCTGCTACACTCGTGCCGCGCGGCGGCGTAGCTCAGTTGGTTAGAGCAGCGGAATCATAATCCGCGTGTCGGAGGTTCGAGTCCTCCCGCCGCTACCTCCTCCAAAAGCACGCGACATCCAGGAAAGAACAACGTGGCAAAGACCGGCGTCAGAGAGAAGATCACGCTCGCCTGCACCGAGTGCAAGCGGCGCAACTACGAGACGATGAAATCGAAGCGGAACACGCCGGACCGAGTCGAGATGAAGAAGTACTGTCGCTGGTGCGGCCGTCACACGGCGCATCGGGAGACGCGCTAATGGCGCGACAGACGCGAGCCGAGAGGCGCGCGCGGCGCGAGGCGAGGGACCGCTCGGCGGCTCCCCGCCCTTCACGCGACGGACAGGCGTCCATGCGACCGGCCGTCCAGGCGATCCCGAGCCAGCCTCGGACGGTGCCGGGAAGCGGCGTCAAGCGCTTCATCGGGGAGTCGGTCGGCGAGCTGCGCAAGGTCGAGTGGCCAGGTCAGAACCAGGTGATCCAGGGCACGGTGGTCGTGATCATCGCCTGCGTGATCATCGGCTCTTACCTGTACGTGGCCGATCAGGTGTTCAACAAGTTCGTCAGCAGAGTCCTCCTCGGCCAGTAAGGAAGCCCTCGTATGTTCCAGTGGTACGTGATCAACACCTATTCCGGGCACGAGAACAAGGTGAAGACCAACCTCGAGCACCGGATCGACTCGATGAACCAGCAGGTGCGGTTCCGGCGTGTCGTCGTCCCCACCGAGCAGGTGATCGAGACGAAGGACGGGCAGAAGGTGCAGGCGGAAAAACGCGTCCTTCCGGGCTACGTGCTCGTGAACATGGACCTGAACGACGACGCCTGGGCGGTCGTCAAGAACACGCCCGGCGTCACCGGCTTCGTCGGGGCAGGCTCCAAGCCGGTTCCTCTCTCCCAGGGCGAGGTCGACCGCATCCTGCACACCGGCGCCGCCGGCGGCGACCGTCCGCGCACGCAAGTCGAGTTCTCGCTCGGCGAATCGGTGAAGGTAACCTCAGGGCCGCTCTCCGATTTCGACGGCGAGATCGTCGAGGTCAACCCCGAGGGACAGAAGCTGAAGGTGCTCGTGGACATCTTCGAGCGCCAGGTCCCGGTCGAGCTCGGCTTCGACCAGGTGAAGAAGATCGACTAGGAAAACGGCGGAGCCGTTTCCCTAGAAAGGCAGACGTGGCAAAGAAGATATTGACGATGATCAAGCTGCAGATCCCCGGCGGGCAGGCCAACCCGGCGCCGCCTGTCGGTCCCGCGCTCGGTCAGCACGGCGTGAACATCATGGAGTTCTGCAAGGCGTTCAACGCCCAGACCGCCCAGGAGAACGGCCGTATCACGCCGGTCGAGATCACGGTCTTCGAGGATCGCTCCTTCACCTTCATCACGAAGACGCCGCCAGCCGCGGTCTTGATCAAGGAAGCGCTCAATCTCGAGAAGGGCTCGGCGGAGCCGAACCGCGACAAGGTCGGCCGGCTCCGCAGGGAGCAAGTGCGCCAGATCGCCGAGACGAAGATGCCCGACCTGAACGCCCGTGACATCGAGGCGGCGATGCAAGTGATTGCCGGAACGGCACGTTCGATGGGCGTCGAGGTGGAAGCGTGAGCGCGCACGGCAAGAAGTACCGGTCGGCGCGCGCGGGCATCGACCGCGAGCAGGCCTACTCGCCGCTCGCGGCGATCCGCATGCTGAAGAACTGGGACGGGCCCAAGTTCGACGAGACCGTCGAGGCGCACGTTCGGCTCGGGCTGAACGTCCGCCACGCCGACCAGCAGCTCCGCGGAACGTTGATGCTCCCGCACGGCACCGGCAAGGAGCTTCGGGTCGCGGTCTTCGCAGAGGGCGAGAAGGCGAAGGAGGCGCAGGCCGCCGGCGCGGACGTCGTCGGCGCCGCCGATCTCGCCGCGCAGATCGAGGGCGGCTTCGACGACTTCGACGTCGCGATCGCGACGCCCGATCTGATGGGAACGGTCGGCAAGCTGGGGCGCATCCTTGGTCCGCGCGGCAAGATGCCGAACCCGAAGACGGGGACGGTCACGTTCGACGTCGCCAAGGCGGTCCAGGAATCGAAGGCCGGCAAGCTCGAGTACCGCACCGACCGCGGCGCGAACGTCCACCTGCCGATCGGCAAGAAGAGCTTCGACGAGCGCCTGCTCCTCGAGAACTACGCGACGGTGATCGAGGAGATCGTGCGCGCGAAGCCGTCGGCGGCGAAGGGTCGGTACATCCACACGATCACGTTGACGACGACGATGGGCCCGGGCGTGCACGTCGACACGACGCGAACGCGCGGGATCACGGAAGAGCTCGCGGAGGAAGCGGCTACAGTTACCGCCTAACCGACCAGACACTCGCCGAAGACAGCTGGCAGCCGGGAGGCAGAAGTCCAGCCGAGGTGGGTCCGTTCCTGCAGGACTCGACGGGCTCGCTTTGGCGAGCCCTAGTCATTTCGGAGGAAATCACGAGATGCTGAAAGCTGAGAAGGAACGGATCGTCACGGAGCTCGCCGAGCGGCTGAAGAGCACCCAGACGCTCTTCGTCGCCGACTACCGCGGCATGTCCGTGACGGAGATCGATGATCTGCGCACGAAGCTGATCGAGCACGGCGCCCGCTTCACCGTGGTCAAGAACACGCTGACTCGCCGCGCTGCCGAGGCCGCCGGGGCGGACGCCCTGCTCGCGCTCCTCGAGGGCCCGACCGCGATCGCCTTCATCGAGGCCGATGGGGACATGGTCGCGGTCGCGAAGGCGCTCGCCGATTCGGCTCGGACCACCCGGGTGCTGGCGATCCGGGGCGGGATTCTCGACGGATCGCCGATCGGCGAGGACGACGTCAAGAACCTGGCGACGCTGCCGCCGCTCGACGTTCTTCGCGGCCAGGTGATCGGTGCGATCACCGCACCGCTGACGACGGTGGTCGGGCTGATCTCCGCGCCGGTGCGCGACCTGCTCGGCCTGATCGACGCGAGGATCGAGCAGCTTGCGGTCTCCACTGACGCAGAGGCCGCTAGCAGTGAGGGTGAGCCGGAACCGCCGTCCGAGCCCGTTGCGCAGGCAAGCGCCGAGGCCGAGACAGAAACGGCAGCGCCTGACATTGCGGCTGAAGAGGAAACCACCGAAGAACCCGAAGAGCCAGCCAGCGCTCAGGCGGAGCCTGAGCGCACAGATACGGAGGAGGAGTAGATGGCCGCAACGTCGGTCGACAAGCTGTTCGACGACCTCGGGAAGATGACCGTTCTCGAGCTCGTCGACCTGAAGAAGAAGATCGAGGACGAGTGGGGCATCACCGCGGCCGCGCCGGTTGCGGTAGCCGCAGCGCCGGGCGCTCAGGCAGGCGGCGACGGCGCCGCCGCCGAGGAGCAGACTGCGTTCGACGTGGTCCTCACGAGCGCCGGCGAGAAGAAGATCCAGGTGATCAAAGTCGTCCGCGCGATCACCGGCCTTGGTCTGAAGGAGGCGAAGGACCTCGTCGACGGGGCGCCCAACCCGGTCAAGGAGGGCGTCGCCCGTGACGAGGCCGACTCGGTCAAGGCGCAGCTCGAGGAGGCCGGCGCCGGCGTCGAGGTCAAGTAACACGCTTCAGGCAGGGCCAGTCCTCGGGACTGTCCCTGCCTGATCCAGCTTCAGCCTATTCCGGCGCCACCGCGGCCAGCGCCTCTGCGACCGCCTCGTCCAGCCCGAGTACAGTGCCGTCCGCTGCGGCGCCCGCGAAGCCGGCACCGAGCTTGGACCGCGCCGGCGCGAGCTGTCGGTCGAGCACCTCGAGCTCGGGGCGGGTAATCGTGTATCCGAACTCCTCGCGCTGGCGCGAGGCTGCACCTGCGAAACGCGCCGCACGCTCTGCCTGTCCGCGTGCCGCAGCGATGCATGCGCTTCGCTCGAGCGCTTCCACGAGGGAGAAGCGGTCGCCGAGCTCGTGGAGCGCGCGCAGGCACTCACACTGACGGCGTTCGGCCGCGTCGAGGTCCCCTTCGGCGAGTGCTACGGCGGCGAGGGTGCCGAGGTTGATCGCCACTCCGCGCTCGTTTCGGTTCTCCCGGTCGATCGCGAGACTCTCCTCGACATTCGCGCGAGCAGCAGCGACGTCGCCCAGATGGAGCGCGAGGTGGCCTAGGTTGCTGAGGGGGTCGGCGAGGTACTCGCGGTCGCCCGCTTCGCGCCGGAGAGCGACCGATTCCTCGAAGAGCTCGCGCGCTCGCTGGTAGTCGCATTCGTAGAAACACACCGCGGCGAGGCTGTTGAGCGAGTTGCCGACCCGGCGCAGGTCGCCGATCGAGCGGAATATCGGCAGGGCTGCCTCGAGCAGATTGGTGGCGAGTCGGGCATCACTGGCGAGGCTGGCAAGGATCCCGCGCACATGCAGAGCCCGACCGCGCAAGAGCGAAGGCAGGCCGTCTGGCTGCGCGAGAGCCTCATCGAGCCAACGAGCGCCCTCGAGACTGTGTCCGTGCGCGTAGGCGTACCAGCCGAACGCGGTGGCGATCCTCAACGCCAGCTCGCGCTCATCAGCGCCGGGCGCCGGCCGGCTGAGAAGCCAGCCGAGCGCGGAGCGGATGTTGTCATGCTCGGACGCGACCTGTGCCAGCCACTCGCGTTGGCCTTCGCCTTTGAGCCCTTCCTCGGAGCGCTCCGCGAAATCGGCGAAGTACCCAGCGTGGCGGATCCTGGCGTCGCGCTCCTCGCCGCTCTCGACAAGCCGCTCGAGCGCGTACTCGCGAATCGTCTCGAGCATCCCGAAGCGGGTGCTTCCATCGGCGCCGTCGCGGCGCAAGAGCAGGCTGACGTCGAGCAGCGTCGAGAGCGTCTCCAAGACGCGATCACCCTCGATCCAGACGGCTTCCGCGGCTTCGAGTGTCCATCCGCCGGCAAAGACGGCGAGTTGCGCGAACAGAACCCGTTCCGTTTCCGGGAGCGCCTCGTAGCTCCAGTCGAGCGTTGCCCGCAGAGTTTGCTGACGCAGGGGTACGTCTTGTGGTCCGCCGACGAGGACCTCGAGCGCGCGGCTGACCCGTTTCTCGATGGACTCTGGGGGCAGCATTCTCGTCCTGGCGGCAGCGAGCTCGATGGCGAGCGGGAGGCCGTCGAGTCGCCGGCAGATACGGGCGACGCTGCGCGCGCTCCCTTCGGTCAGCCTGAACGAAGGATTTACGGCTCGGGCGCGAGCCGTGAAAAGTCCAACCGCGTCCGTTCGGACGAGTTCTTCAAAAGGCATTGCCTCGTCGGGCACAGCAAACGGCGGTACGGGGTACTCGTGCTCGGCGGCCAGATGGAGCGGCGCCCGACTTGTCGCCACGACGAGTAGCCGTGGGGCCGCAGCGAGCAACTCTGAGACGAACGGCGCTCCGGACAGAATTCGTTCGAGGTTGTCGAGCACGAGCAGCATCCGCCTCGACCTGACGTGCTCGGCAACGGTGTGCGTGAGCGGCTCGTCCCCCTCCGGTACGCCCAGCGCAGCTGCGATGGCAGGCACCAACAGGTCCGGATCGGAGATGGGAGCAAGGTCGGCGAACACGGCGCCGTCGCGAAGATCAGGCCCGAGCTCGGCTGCGACCGCAAGGGCGAGGCGCGTCTTGCCCGTTCCGCCCGGCCCGGTGAGGGTGACGAGCCGGACGCCTTCTTCGCGGAGGAGCGCTGCGACCGCCGCGATCTCGAGTCGGCGCCCGATGAGCGGCGTGGGCGGAGCCGGGAGCTGCATGGCCGCTCGGGGTTCCTGAACCGGCGTCGCCAGCGAAGGCTCTTGCCGCAGGATTGCCCGCTCCAGCTCCTGGAGTCGCTGGCCCGGCTCGATTCCGAGCTCCTCGACGAGCACCTGGCGAGTCGCGCGGAATGCCTCGAGCGCGTCCTTCTGCCGGCCGGCGCGATAGAGGGCGAGGATGTGCTGCTCGCGAAACCGCTCGCGGTAGGGATGCTCGGCGACGAGTGCGTCGAGAGTCGCAATGAGCGCGTCATGCCTGCCGCAAGCCAGCTCGGCGTCGTTTTGCAGCTCGAGCGCCGACAGTCGAAGCTCCTCGAGCCGCGCGCCCTCGGCGGCTACCGGCGCAGCTGCCGGCAGATCGGCGAGGGCGGAGCCCGACCACAGCGCGAGCCCGCGGCGAAGCTCGTCCGAGGCGTCCTCCGGCTCGCCAGCCTCGAGCGAGCGGCGGCCTCGCTCGACGAAGCGCTCGAAGCGGTCGAGGTCGAGCTGCGCGTCATCGAGCCGGATGCGGTATCCCGAACCGCTGGTCTCGATGCTGTTGGAACCGAGCGCCCGTCGAAGCCCGTGCACGTAGACCTGCAGCGACTGGGCGGCAGAGGAGGGGGACTGTTCTCCCCAAAGGCCGTCGACCAGTCGGTCCCGCGACACGACAGAGCCGCGGTTGAGGAGGAGCGCAGCGAGCACGGCGCGCTGCTTCGGCGCGCCGAGTGCAACCGGCTGCCCATCCACAAACGCCTGCACAGGTCCCAGGATGCGGAACTCGATCGACCCCATCAGCCTTAAGCCGTCCTCAAGCCGATCTTAAGCGTCTCCCCGGATTCTCGTCTCCGACAGCCGCCGTCGGGCGGCGTGAACGAAAGGAGAGAACGTGATTCGTGCAGGGGACATGATCGAGAATCCGGTGACGGGCGAGCGCCTCGTGTTTCGCCAGACGAGCAGGGAGACCGGGGGCGAGGCCGTCGTCATCGAGACCTACGTGCGGCCGAACGGCTTCGTCGCCGCGGCGCACGTCCATCCGAGCCAGGAGGAGCGCTTCGAGGTCCTCCGCGGCTCGGTCGGCTTTCGCATCGGCCGGCAGAAGCTCGTCGCAGGGCCTGGCCAGCGGCTGACGGTCCCGGCCCGCACCCCGCATAAGTTCTGGAACGCGGGCGACGAGGTGGCGCATTTCGTCTGCGAGATCCGTCCCGCACTGCAGTTCGAGTCGCTGATCGAGACCATGTTCGGTCTCGCCGCGAACGGCAAAACGAATCGAAAAGGCATGCCGAATCCGCTGCGGCTCGCGGTAATCGCGAACGCGCACTTCGACACCGTTCGCCTCCCCTTTCCACCCGCGATCGTGCAGCGGATCGGGCTGGCATTCGGTGCCCCATTGGGCCGGGCGCTCGGCTATCAACCCGTCTATTCCCCCGCCGACGCGGCGCCCGGCGCGCCCGCTGCTGCGACGGCGTAGGCATGCGCCTGCGCCTGCTGATCGTCGGACTCGCCGCCGCAGCCCTCCTGCTCGCGGCGGTCGGCCTCGCGCTCGATCTTCGGTCGCGCGCGACGAGGGCCTGGCGAGGACGCAGGCCTCCCCGTTCGTCGACGAACAACGGAAGGAGAGCAGTCCAATGAACAAGGAATTCGGAAGGACCTCCGTCTGGGCAGGGCCGCTGGCGGTGGTGCTCTGGGTGGTGGGACTGGTGGTCGCGACAGCACTGCCGAGCTCCCTCTCGGAGAAGGCGGGCGACGCCGAGATTCTCGCCTGGGTGCAGCGAAATACGAACGACCTTCTGGTCGGCGGCTGGGTGTTCGTGCTCGGCTGTGTCGCGTTCGTCTGGTTTGCAGGGGCCGTGCGGGCACGGCTCGTCGAAGCCGAAGGTGGAAGCGGGATGTTTGCGACGCTCGCCTTCGCCGGCGCCGTCCTGGCTGCGGCGTTCGGGATGGCGACCCCGGCGGGAGATATCGACGCAGCGATCAACAAGGATGACATCAGCCCGGCGACGGCAGGCACGCTCCATCACCTGAGCGACGCGTTCTTCGTCGGGGCTGAGCTCTCGGCCATCGTGCTGCTCGCCGCCGTGGCCGTGCTCGCCTGGCGAACACGGGTGTTGCCGCGCTGGTGGGGAGTGCTCGGAGGCGTGGTGGCAATCGTGCTCGTGATCGGTCCCATCGGGTGGGCGGCGATGATCTTCGGTCTGCCGATCTGGACACTCGGCACGACCGCTCTGCTCCTCCGCGCACCGAGCCGGCGCCGAGCGGCGACCTGATCGCGGAGTTTCCGGGGGCGCCTACACGCGCCCCCGGTCGCGCTACAATGGAGCGAACCCGCCCCCGGGTCGTTGTTTCTTGCGCGTGGACCAGAGGATTCGGTATCCTCCAAGGTTCGCGCCCACCGTTCGCCCTACCGCCGCCGTAGCAGACATTTCTAAGGGAGGCTGTCCCATTTGACCAGCAAGGTTGCTGCGCCTAACGCGCGCAAAACGTTTTCGCGCCTGAAGCATGTTCTCGACCTCCCGAACCTGATCGACATCCAGAAGGCCTCGTTCAAGTGGTTCATGGACGAGGGCCTCCGCGAGACGATCGACGACATCTCGCCGATCGAGGACTACACCGGCACGCTCGCGGTGGAGTTCGGCGATTACGAGTTCGGGGAGCCGCAGTTCTCGATCAAGGAGTGCAGGGAGAAGGACCTGACCTACCAGGTGCCGCTCTCGATGACCGTCCGCTTCGTGAACAAGGAGACGGGCGAGATTCGCGAGCAGCGGGTCTTCATGGGGGACTTCCCGATGATGACCGAGCAGGGCACATTCATCATCAACGGCACCGAGCGCGTGATCGTCACGCAGCTCGTCCGCTCCCCAGGCGCCTACCTGATGGAGCCGAAGGACGCCACGAAGCAGGTCTTCACGGCGAACCTGATGCCGAGCCGCGGCTCGTGGCTCGAGCTCGAGATCGACAAGAAGGGCGTGGCCTACGCCCGCATCGACCGCAAGCGCAAGCTGCCGATCACCACGCTGCTGCGTGCGCTTCCGGCCGAGGACCCGTCCACCGGTTTCGCGCTCGACACGAGCTCGAACGAGGCGATCCTGAAGCTGTTCGACAACTCGATCTTCATCGCGCTCACGCTCGAGAAGGACACGACGACCCGTGAGGAAGAGGCGCTGATCGAGGTGTTCAAGAAGCAGCGCCCGGGTGAGCCGCCGACGCTCGACAACGCCCGCAACCTCCTGCGCACGCTGTTCTTCGACCCGAAGCGGTACGACCTGACCAAGGTCGGCCGGTACAAGCTGAACCAGCGACTCAGTGTCGGCGTCCCCGACGACGTCCGCGTCCTGACGACCGAGGACATCCTCGCGCTCGTTCGGAGGCTCATCGACCTGCCACAGCGGCTCGGCGTCCCGGAGGACTCGAAGGACTTCGCCGCCGACGCGATCGTGATGTCGCGCGATCCGATCCGGGCGGAGCTCGACGAGTACGAGGACTTCGGAAACCGTCGCCTTCGCACGGTCGGTGAGCTGATCCAGGAAGCGTTCCGCGTCGGGCTCTACCGGATGGAGCGCGTCGTCCGCGAGCGGATGACGACGGAGGACGTCGACACGATCACGCCGCAGACGATCATCAACATCCGGCCGGTCGTGGCGGCGCTGAAGGAGTTCTTCGGCTCCTCACAGCTCTCCCAGTTCATGGACCAGACCAACTCGCTCGCAGGGCTCACGCACCGGCGCCGTCTCTCGGCGCTCGGGGCGGGCGGCCTCACGCGCGAGCGTGCGCCGATCGAGGTGCGCGACGTGCACCCGACCCACTACGGGCGGATGTGTCCGATCGAGACGCCCGAGGGACCGAACATCGGCCTGATCGGATCGCTCGCCTCGTTCGCGACCGTGTCCGAGTTCGGGTTCATCCAGACGCCGTACCGGCGCGTCGCGAACGGGAAGGTCACGGACGAGATCGTCTATCTCGACGCAGCAGAGGAGGCGCAGTACACGATCGCGCAGGCCTCGGAGCCGCTCGACGAGAAGACGGGGAAGTTCCTGCACGACCAGGTGCTTTGCCGCTCCCGCGAGGGCGAGGCGGTTACGGCGCAGCCGAAGGACATCGAGTACATGGACGTCGCGCCGGCCCAGATCGTGTCGGTCGCGACGGCCCTGATCCCGTTTCTCGAGCACAACGACGCGAACCGCGCGCTGATGGGCGCGAACATGCAGCGGCAGGCGGTACCGCTGATGATCACGGAGCCGCCGCTGATCGGCACCGGCCTCGAATACCGGGCCGCGGTCGACACCGGTGACGTTGTGGTCTCGGGGAGCGCCGGGACGGTCGTCGACGTCGACGCCGAGAAGATCGTCGTCGAGTCGAAGGACGGGCGCGACGAATACCCGCTGACCAAGTTCATGCGCTCGAACCAGGGCACGCTGATCCACCAGAAGCCGATCGTGGGCCTCGGCGAGCGCGTGCGGTCGGAGCAGGTGCTCGCCGACGGCAGCTCGACGAAGGACGGCGAGCTTGCTCTCGGCAAGAACCTGCTGGTCGCGTTCATGCCGTTCGAGGGCTACAACTTCGAGGACGCGATCGTCCTCTCGGAACGGCTCGTCAAGGACGACGTGCTGTCCTCCATTCACATCCACGAGTACGAGATCGACGCCCGGTCGACGAAGCTCGGCGACGAGGAGATCACGCGCGACATCCCGAACCGCTCGGAAGAGTCGCTGAAGGACCTCGACGAGCGCGGGATCGTCCGCATCGGCGCCGAGGTCGGCTCCGGCGACCTCCTCGTCGGCAAGGTCACGCCCAAGGGCGAGACCGAGCTGACCGCCGAGGAAAAGCTGATCCGCGCGATCTTCAAGGAGAAGGCACGCGAGGTCCGCGACACGTCGCTGAAGGTCCCGCACGGCGAGGGCGGCAAAGTGATCGACGTGAAGACCTTCTCGCGGGAGGCGGGCGACGACCTACCGCCGGGTGTGAACGAGCTCGTCCGCGTCTACGTCGCGAAGAAGCGGAAGATCGCCGAGGGCGACAAGCTGGCCGGCCGCCACGGGAACAAGGGCGTGATCTCGAAGATCGTCCCGGCAGAGGACATGCCCTTCCTCGAGGACGGGACTCCGGTCGACGTCGTCCTCAACCCGCTCGGCGTGCCGAGCCGGATGAACATCGGCCAGATCCTCGAGACCCACCTCGGCTGGGCCGCCTTCCACGGTGTCTTCGCCGAGAACGGCCAGCGCGATGTCAACGGGAATCGGGGGCCCACGCCGATCGCGACGCCGGTCTTCGACGGCGCGAGCGAGAAGGACGTCGACGAAGCCTTGATCGAGTGGACCAAGCAGAACACGGACTCGCCGATCAAGATGAACGTCGACCCGAAGCGGCCCGAGGGGCGGCGTTGCTCCGGGAAGGTACGGCTGTACAGCGGCAAGACAGGCGAGCCCTTCCAGGAGAAGGTCACCGTCGGCTACATGTACATCCTCAAGCTGCTCCACCTCGTCGACGACAAGATCCACGCACGGTCGACAGGCCCGTACTCCCTCGTGACCCAGCAGCCGCTGGGCGGCAAGGCTCAGTTCGGCGGCCAGCGCTTCGGTGAGATGGAGGTGTGGGCGCTCGAGGCCTACGGCGCCGCGTACACGCTCCAGGAGATGCTCACGATCAAGTCCGACGACACCGTCGGTCGGGTGAAGGCGTACGAGGCGATCGTCAAGGGCGAGAACATCGCCGAGCCGTCGATCCCCGAGTCGTTCAAGGTGCTGCTGAAGGAGATGCAGTCCCTTGCCCTGGACGTGCACGTGATCTCCGAGGAGGGAACGGAAGTCGAGGTCCGCGAAGAAGACGACGAGTTGTTGCGCGCGGCCGAGGAGCTCGGCATCGACCTCTCGCCCGGCTCGCTCCGGGCGGCCGCCCGCGAGCCGACTGCCGAGGAGCTCGAGGAAGGCCAGGAGCGCGTCGACCAGGAAGGCGAGCTGACCGTCCCTGCCGACGAGTCGCTCGACGACCTCGCCGAGGTCGAGGTGGGTGGTGGCGAAGAGGGAGACGAGGCAGCGCCGCCCCTCGAGGCGGATCTCGCCGACGTCGAGCTCGAGGAGTGATCACGACGACCATAGGAAGAAGAGGCGCACTTTGATCGACATCAACGACTTCGACGCGATTCGGATCGGACTCGCGTCGCCGAAGCAGATCCGCGACTGGTCGTCGGGCGAGGTCACCAAGCCGGAGACGATCAACTACCGCACGCTCAAGCCCGAGCGCGACGGCCTGTTCTGCGAGCGCATCTTCGGTCCGACGAAGGACTGGGAGTGCTATTGCGGCAAGTACAAGCGCGTCCGCTACAAGGGGATCATCTGCGAGCGCTGCGGCGTCGAGGTGACGCGCCAGAAGGTGCGCCGCGAGCGGATGGGTCACATCGACCTGGCCGCACCGGTCAGCCACATCTGGTTCTTCAAGGGCGTTCCGAGCCGCATCGGCTACCTGCTGGACATCGCCCCGCGTGAGCTCGAGAAGGTTCTCTACTTCGCCGCCTCGATCGTGACCTACGTCGACGTCGAGGCGCGCAAGAAGGACCTCGCCGACCTCGAGGACAAGGTCAGAAGCGAGAGCGAACGGATCGACGTCGACCGCGACGAGCAGTTGGCCGCGCTCGAGGTGCGGCTCCAGCGACGTCGCGACTACTTCACGAAGGGCAAGGAGAAGGACTTCGACGAGGACGACGACTTCTGGACCCGCGGTCTCTCGAACTGGGCGGAGGAGCAGGTGATCCCGCCGCTCGAGGAGGTGCGTGCTCTGGTCGGCGGCCTCTTCGTCGAGATCGCCCCGAAGATCAGCACCGAGGACTCGAAGAAGATCCGTGAGCTGGTGCGCAACACGGCGATTCGCGACGATCGCAAGCTCGCTCCCCGCGAGCTCGAGTCGGTTGCGACCGCTGCGATCCAGATCCGCGAGGCCCTCGCTTCCCTCTACAAGGAGCAGAACAAGGCGACCGGTTCGAAGAAGGGCGCTCTCTCCAAGCACATCAATCGGATCATCGAGGCCCTTCTGTCCGGCGACGAGCTCGGGAGCGACGACGCCGGCATCGTCAGCGGTGTCGAAGCCAAGAACCTCGAGAAGGCGCGCGAGCTCGGCAACGGCCTGCTCGAGGACGTGATCGAGCAGGCGCCGGCCGATGCCGACGCCGAGACGCTTCGTGAGCTGACGAACGACCTCTGTTTGCGAACCGACGGCAAGATCGCGAAGGAGGACCTCGACGCGATCGTGGCCTGGATGCTGAAGGTGCGGGAGATGTACCTCGACATCGAGTCGAGGCGGAACGACGCCCGCGAGGCGGCTGTCGAGGCGGTCCGGCGCCTGGAGACAACCTGGCAGCTCTTCAAGGAGCTCGAGCCCAAGTTGGTCGTCAACGACGAGCAGATCTTCCGGGAGCTGAAGGATCGGTTCGGGTCGCCGTACGGCTTCGGCGTCTACTTCCGCGGAGGGATGGGCGCTGAGTCGATCCGCGAGCTGCTCAAGGATCTCGACCTCGTCAAGGAGGCCGCGTCGCTCCGCGAGACGATCAGCACCTCCAAGGGGCAGAAGCAGGCGCGCGGGATCAAGCGCCTGAAGGTCGTGAACGCCTTCATCACCTCCGAGAACAAGCCGGAGTGGATGGTCCTGGATGCCGTCCCGGTGATCCCGCCCGAGCTTCGCCCCATGGTGCAGCTCGACGGTGGCCGCTTCGCGACGAGCGACCTGAACGACCTCTACCGGCGCGTGATCAACCGCAACAACCGCCTCAAGCGGCTGCTCGACCTCGGCGCCCCCGAGATCATCGTCAACAACGAGAAGCGCATGCTCCAGGAGGCTGTCGACGCATTGTTCGACAACGGCCGCCGAGGCCGCGCGGTCACCGGCCCGGGCAACCGGCCGCTGAAGTCGCTGTCGGACATGCTCAAGGGCAAGCAGGGCCGGTTCCGCCAGAACCTGCTCGGCAAGCGCGTCGACTACTCGGGCCGCTCGGTGATCGTCGCCGGGCCGAACCTGAAGCTGCATCAGTGCGGCTTGCCGAAGCTGATGGCGCTCGAGCTCTTCAAGCCGTTCATCATGAGCCGGCTCGTCGAGCGGAAGTCCGTCCAGAACATCAAGGCGGCCAAGAAGTACGTCGACTCGATGGTCCCGGAGGTCTGGGACGTGCTCGAAGAGGTGATCGCCGAGCATCCGGTGCTCCTGAACCGGGCGCCGACGCTGCACCGCCTCGGCATCCAGGCGTTCGAGCCCGTGCTGGTCGAGGGCAAGGCGATCCAGGTCCACCCACTCGTCTGTCACGCGTTCAACGCCGACTTCGACGGCGACCAGATGGCGGTTCACCTCCCGCTCTCTGCGGAGGCGCAGGCCGAGGCCCGCGTGTTGATGCTGTCCTCGAACAACATCCTGTCACCCGCGCACGGGCGGCCTCTGGCCACACCGACGCAGGACATCATCCTCGGCGGCTACTTCCTCACCTACTGCGAGCAGGATCTCTCGCAGCTGGACGTGACGAAGATGAAGCCAGAGAACCGGCCGAAGCGATTCGCCTCCCAGGACGAGGTCGTCCTCGCCCTCGAGGCGCGTCAGGTCGAGCTCCAGCAGCCGATCGAGTACCGGCACCACGGCGAGGTGATCCTGACGACGCCGGGCCGCGTCGTCTTCAACGCTGCCGTCGAGCGCGCGCTCACGGATGCCTTCCGCGGCAAGGGGAAGGCGGTCGAGTACCGGTACGTCAACCGGACGCTCCCGAAGAAGGAGATGGACGTCCTGATCACGGAGCTCTCCGATCGCCACGGCGCCCACACGCTCGCCAGCGTGCTGGATGCGATCAAGGCGCTCGGCTTCCGGTACGCGACGCAGGCCGGCGTGACGATCTCCAAGAACGACATCGTCATTCCGCGCGAGAAGGAGCAAATCCTCGCCGAGTACGAGAAGCGTGTCGAGGAGGTCGAGGGTCAGTACGAGCGAGGTCTGATCACCGAGGAAGAGCGGCACGAGAGCATCGTCAACATCTGGACCGAGGGGACGGACACCGTCGCCGACGCGATGGAGAAGACGCTCTTCGAGCTGAATCCGATCTTCATGATGGCCAACTCGGGCGCCCGCGGCTCGTTCAAGCAGATCCGCCAGCTCGCCGGTATGCGCGGCCTGATGGCGAATCCGAAGGGGGAGATCATCGAGCGGCCGATCAAGGCGAATTTCATGGAAGGCCTGTCGGTGCTCGAGTACTTCATCTCCACGCACGGAGCCCGCAAGGGGCTCGCCGACACGGCGCTTCGCACGGCCGACTCGGGATACCTGACCCGGCGCCTGGTCGACGTCGCTCAGGACGTGATCATCCGGGACGAGGACTGCAAGACCGACGAGCACGTCGACCTGCCGATCTTCATGCCGGAAGGTCTCAACCGCAGCCTCACCGGCCGTGTGGTCGCGGTCGACGTCTACAAGCCGCTCGCGAGCGGCAAGCCGGGCAAGACGAAGCTGGCCGGGAAGGGCGAGGTAATCGACAGCCACCTCCTCCAGTCGATCGTCGCCGAGCTCGAGGGCACCGAGCTCACGACGCTGCCGGTTCGCTCGGTGCTGAAGTGCAAGAGCGAGTACGGCGTCTGCCGGGCCTGCTACGGAATCTTCCTCGCAACCGGCGGAATGTGCGAGATCGGCGATGCGGTCGGAATCATCGCCGCCCAGTCGATCGGCGAGCCCGGTACCCAGCTGACGATGCGGACGTTCCACACCGGCGGGGTCGCAGGCGCGGACATTACGCACGGCCTCCCGCGCGTGGTCGAGATCTTCGAAGCGCGGAACCCCAAGGGTGCAGCCCGGCTGGCGGAGATCAGCGGCAAGGTTCACGTCGAGGAGACCGAGCGGGGACCGAAGCTGACGATCGAGCCGATGGTCGCGGACGAGGAGCCGAAGGAGTACCAGCTTCCGCGCCGGACGCGACTGCTCGTGCGGATGGGGGACGAGATCGAGGCCGGCAACCCTCTCCACGAGGGCTCGCTCAACCCGACCGACCTGCTCGACCTCCACGCTCGCGCGGGACGGGGCTCGACGCCGACCGAGCTGTACCTCGTCCGCGAGGTGCAGAAGGTCTACAAGTCACAGGGCGTCGACATCCACGACAAGCACATCGAGCTGATCGTCCGTCAGATGCTGAAGAAGGTCCGGATCGAGAACTCCGGCTCGACCGACTTCCTGCCCGGCCAGATGGTCGACAAGGTGGTGGTCGACCGGGAGAACAAGCGGGTGAAGAAGGCGAAGGGCGAGCTGGCGACGTTCGAGCCGCTGATCCTCGGGATCACGAAGGCGTCGCTGGCGACCGAGTCCTTCCTGTCCGCGGCCTCTTTCCAGGAGACCACGAAGGTGCTGACGGACGCGTCGATCGAAGGCAAGATCGATCGCCTGCTCGGCCTGAAGGAGAACGTGATCATCGGGAAGCTGATCCCGGCCGCGACCGGGCTCAAGCGATACCGGACGATCGACATCGGCCCGTCCGAGAAGGTGCCGAAGGAGGCGTACGAGCGCGAGACGCTGCTCGCTGCGCTCCAGGAGATCGGCTCGGACGGCAGCGGGATCGACCTCGCGTCACTCGGCCTCGACTTCGGCGGGCAGCCGGACGAGAACGATGCGTCCAAGCCGAAGGAAGCCGGCGAGGCCGAAGAGATCCCGGAAGTCGACTCGCCGCTCGACGAGGGCTGAGACTAGGCAGGGGAGGCCGGAAGGCCTCCCCTGCCCTTTCTTTGGTTCTTCGTCGCCGCGACCGACATGGCGGGCGCGGCCAGCTGCCGCCTGCCGTGAGCGCGAGCCTGGAAGGGGGGCGCACGGGGGGAACCGGCTGTTCCCCCCGCGAAGCGGAGCGAGCGGCCCGAAGGGCCGCAAGCGCAGCGTCTTGACCTGGGGGGCTTCCTAGATACGGTAAGTCGTGTACGTGCATTCCGCATGTACGACGACGGGAGAGCGCTGAATGCGGAAGTCCATCGCCCTCTTTGCGACCGCGTACGAGAACGGGAGCAGGGGATCCCCAAGGCGATAACGCTGGACCATCCCCTGGGCGGGGATCGCATCACGATGAGCATGATTGGACGATCGCAATCCGGAGGGGCGGAGCTTTGACCGCCCTCGTCATCGCCTTGGTGGCCGCGCTGGCAGGCGTTGCGATCGTGCTCGTGGTCGTCCAGCGCATGCGCGTCTCCGGCTCGGGGAGGGGCAACGGGGAGACCGACGAGCTGCGGCGGGCCCAATTCGAGCTCCGCTGGGCGCGCCAGCTGTCGGCGCTGACCGAAACGCGGGATCTGGACGAACTGCTCAGCCGCGTGCTTCAGGGTGCCGGATTGCTCGCCGACGCCGACGCGGCGGCGGTGGCGCTCTGGGAGGAAGGCGAGCCGCCGATCGTGAAGGCGATGAATCTGACCGCCGACGAAGCGCTGCCGCTGCTCGGCAGCTGGCCTCCTGAGAGCCGGTCCCGCTCGCTGACGATTCGCTACCGCTTCCCCGGCGAGACCTCCGCCGGGCCGAATGCGATCCAGCTCGGGGTGCTCCTGCCTCTCGCCCCCGATCAGGGTGCGACGACCGGGACGCTGGCGGTGTTCTGGCGACGGGCGATCGACGAGCCGAAGGAAGACGATCTGGCGGCCCTCGAGGAGCTCGCTCTCACTGCGGGAAGGGCCTTCGAAAACGCACGCCAGTTCCGGGAGCTGCACGAGTTGGCGGTTCGCGACCCTCTCAGCGGCTTGCACAATCGCCGCTATTTCCACGAGACGCTCGCCCACGAGGTCAAGCGCGCTCATCGCTACGACCGCCGCCTCGCGCTGATCTTCTTCGACCTCGACAACTTCAAGTCGATCAACGAGGAGATCGGCCATCTCGGTGGGGACTCAGTGCTGGCGGAGGTGGCCGACCGGCTCAGGTCCGTGGTCCGAGGAGCAGACATTCCGTGCCGTGTCGGCGGCGACGAGTTCGCCGTCATCCTTCCGGAGTCGTCGCTCGAGGACGTCGAACGCTTCTTCCAGCGGCTGCAGCTCGCAATTCAGGGCCAACCGATCGGTCGGATTCCGAATCTCGGGGTCTCCGCGGGGATGGCCGAGCTCGGGCGAGACGACGATGCGACGTCGCTCTTTCGCCGGGTCGACCAGGCCCTCTACCGCGCGAAGCGCGCGGGCAAGGGGCGCGTGATGACCGCAGACGATCCCGAGGCCTCGAGCGAGGCGCCGTAGCCCCAGGATCGCGAAAAACCGGGGCTAGCCGTGGCCGTGGTGGCCACGATCGCCGTCGTTGCCGCGGGGCCCGCTGTGTTCGTGGTTGTGGTCGCCCCATCCATAGCCGGGCCGCGAGTGGCCATGGTGCCACCGGCCATAGCTGTCGTGGTCGCCGTCCGACCGGTCGTCGCCACACTGCTCGGCAGGCTGTTGGAAGCTCTGTTGGCCGCTCGGTCGCGAAGAAGGTGGAGTCGACGGCGGCTGCTCGGCGGCGGGCGGCTCTGAAGGCGGCTCCGTCGAGGGCGGCTCCGCAGGCGGCTCTGTCGAGGGCGGCTCCGCAGGCGGCTGAGCCCCTTCGGTCGACGGCTTGTCCGAGTTGGAAGGGGACGGCGTGATGCTCACGGGGGCGGAGACTGCGGCGGCGGTCACGGAACCGGTCCCGGATTCGTTGGCCGGCGGTTCTGTGGTCGGCGCGGGCGTTGGCGTCGGCGTGGGCGTCGGCGTCGGCGTTGGCGTCGGCGTCGGCGTCGGCGTCGGCGTCGGCGTCGGCGTCGGCGTCGGCGTTGGCGTCGGTGTTGGCACGTTCGGCACCGGGGTCGGCTTCGGCGTGGGCTCCGTCGGTTTGGGCTTGTGCGTCCCCGACGGCTTCGGCTTCGGCTTCGGCGGCGAACTCGCCGCTGATACCTGCGGCACCGGAATCGGATTCGAGGCGAGATCGGCGCTTGCTTCCTGACTCGAGGTGGTTCCGTGTGATGCCACCGACTCCGTCCCGGCGGCCGGCGTTGGGCGAGGCGTCGCCTTCGTCCTCCGATGAGCGGTCACGCTCTTCTTCACCGGGCGCCTCGCGGTCGCGTCGGGAAGCCGAGTGACGATCGCCGCGCCTGGGCGAGCCTTGGGAGAGTGCGTGACCGGAGGCTTGCCGGTCGTGCCCGCCCTCGCGACCTGCCCGGACCCGTGCAAACCGGTCGCGACCGAAGAGGATTGCGCCCCCTCGCTCGAAGGCCGCGCCGCGAGGTAGACCGAAGCTGCGGTTCCGCCTGCCAGCAGGGCGACGCCGCCCGCAAGGGCGACCTGGCTGGGAGCGAGAGCAAGTGCCGTGAGAGCGGCAAGGCTCCTGCGCGGCGCGGCCGTCGCGACCTGCGATTTCGCGGGTGGTCGGACCGCCTCGATCGTCGGCAGCAGGACGGGAACGGGAGCCGTCTTGTCAGCGCCGAGAGCGCCTGCCGCCCTTCGCGCGCAGTCGATCGTGTCGAACGGCTCGCTGTACGGCGGCACGAAAACCTTGAAGCGGCCGTCGTACTGCCGCCTGCAGATAGAGCACTCGAGCATCCCTCGAATGAGGTATAGCGTGCTAGGCGGACGGCGACCAGATGAAAAGCCGCACGTTGCGCGCGTTGTTTGACGGGTAACGCCTGCCTTCGCTACTATCCGGCCCTGGGTTGGCGTGGGCATCGCCCCGCCGCCCTTTGTTGTGTGCAAGCCCTCTCGAGGAGTTTTATGCCGACCGTCAACCAACTTGTCCGGAAGGGTCGTTCAGCGCCGAAGGCGAAGGTGAAGACGCCTGCGCTCCGCGGCGCGCCGCAGAAGCGGGGCGTCTGCACGCGCGTGATGACCCAGACACCGAAGAAGCCGAACTCGGCGCTTCGGAAGGTTGCCCGCGTCAGGTTGACCAACGGCATGGAGGTTGGTGCCTACATCCCCGGCGAGGGCCACAACTTGCAGGAACACTCGGTCGTCCTGGTGCGCGGCGGCCGCGTCAAGGACCTGCCGGGCTATCGCTACAAGGTGATCCGTGCCGCGCTCGACTCGGCCGGCGTCGCCGACCGCAAGCAGGGCCGCTCCAAGTACGGCGCCAAGCGAGGCGGGTAGGGTATGCCCCGCCGCGCAGAGGTCCAGGTTCGCACGCTCGACGCGGACCCGGTCTACAACTCGCGCCTCGTCTCGCAGGTGATCAACCGTGTGA
This sequence comes from uncultured Actinomycetes bacterium, assembly GCA_963719325.1. Taxonomy (GTDB): domain Bacteria; phylum Actinomycetota; class Thermoleophilia; order Gaiellales; family Gaiellaceae; genus DATBLE01. The sequence goes on along the minus strand of CAVRBW010000016.1, from coordinate 75,578 downwards.
TGACCCGCGGCAAGCGATCGACCGCCGAGAAGATCGTCTACGGCGCGCTCGACAAGGTCGGTGAGCGCACGGGCAAGCCGCCGCTCGAGGTGCTCGAGCAGGCGATCAAGACCGTGACCCCTGTCCTCGAGACCCGCAGCCGCCGTGTCGGCGGCGCGAATTACCAGGTCCCCATCGAGGTGCCGCAGCGCCGCGCCCGCACCCTCGCGATCCGCTTCCTCGTCACCTATGCCCGCGATCGGCGGGAGAAGGGCATGCACGAGAAGCTGGCCGGCGAGATCCTCGACGCGACCAACCAGCAGGGCGGTGCGTGGAAGCGCAAGGACGACATGTACCGGATGGCCCAGGCAAACAAGGCGTTCGCGCACTACCGGTGGTAGCGATGGCCACGGTCGAGAGAAATGTCCGGACGGGCCTCGAGCGGGTCCGCAACATCGGGATCATGGCGCACATCGACGCCGGCAAGACGACGACGACGGAGCGGATCCTCTACTACACGGGTCGCACCCACAAGATGGGTGAGGTCCACGAGGGCGCTGCCGTCATGGATTGGATGGCGCAGGAGCAAGAACGCGGGATCACGATCACCTCCGCCGCGACGACCGCGTTCTGGCACGACTTTCGCATCAACATTATCGATACGCCCGGGCACGTGGACTTCACGGTCGAGGTCGAGCGCAGCCTGCGGGTGCTCGACGGGGCGGTTGCAGTCTTCGATTCGGTGGCCGGCGTGGAGCCACAGTCGGAGACGGTCTGGCGCCAGGCGGACAAGTACCGAGTGCCGCGCATCGCGTTCATCAACAAGATGGACCGCACCGGCGCGGACTTTTTCGGCTCGGTGCAGTCGATGGTCGACCGCTTGGGTGCCCACCCCGTTCCCGTGCAGCTGCCGATCGGCCAGGAGGAGCATTTCCGCGGCGTCGTCGACCTGACCGAGTTGAAGGCGTTCGTGTGGACGGACGATCTCGGGACGTCGATCCAGGTCGAGGACATCCCGGCCGAGCTCGTCGAGCAGGCGCACGAGTATCACCACCAGCTGATCGACTCGGTCGCGGACCACGACGACGAGCTGATGGAGGCCTACCTCGACGACGCGGCGGCGGTGACGCCGGACATGCTCCGGCGCGCTCTGCGCAAGGCCACGCTCGACATCACGGTCACGCCGGTGCTCTGCGGAACGGCCTTCAAGAACAAGGGCATCCAGCCGCTGCTCGACGCCGTGATCGACTACTTGCCGAGCCCCGTCGATGTGCCTCCGATTCATGGGATCGACCCGCGCACCGAACATGAGCTTTCGCGGCGGCCCGCTCTCGACGAGCCGTTCTCGGCGCTCGCCTTCAAAGTCATGTCCGACCCATACGTGGGCAAGCTCACGTACATCCGTGTGTACTCGGGCCAGATGAAGCAGGGCGATCGCGTCCTGAACACGACGACCGGCAAGAACGAGCGGATCGGCCGGATCCTCCAGATGCACGCCAACCACCGCGAGGAGCGCGCCGAGATCGGCGCCGGCGAGATCGCCGCGGTCGTCGGGCTGAAGGCGACGACGACGGGCGACACGCTCGCGATCGACACCGCCCCGATCCGGCTCGAGTCGATGACGTTCCCCGAGCCGGTGATCGCCGTGGCGATCGAGCCGAAGACAAAGGGCGACCAGGACAAGCTCGGCGCCGGTCTTCAGCGCCTCGCCGAGGAGGACCCGACGTTCCGCGTGCGCACCGACGACGAGACCGGGCAGACGCTCATCTCAGGAATGGGCGAGTTGCACCTCGAAATCATCGTCGACCGGCTGATGCGCGAGTTCAACGTCGACGCGAACGTCGGGCGTCCTCAGGTCGCCTACCGGGAGACCGTCGGCAAGCCCGCCGTGAAGGTCGAGGGCAGGTTCGTGCGCCAGACAGGCGGCCGTGGCCAGTACGGCCACGCGGTGATCAACCTCGAACCCGCAGGCCCGGGCGACGGCTACGAGTTCGTCGACAAGATCGTCGGCGGCAAGATCCCGCGCGAATACATCCCCTCGGTCGACCTCGGCATCCAGGAGGCGATGGAGTCCGGGATTCTCGCCGGCTACCCGGTCGTCGACGTCCGCGTCACGCTCGTCGACGGGTCGTATCACGACGTCGACTCGAGCGAGATGGCGTTCAAGATCGCCGGCTCGATGGCCTTCAAGAACGCGATGCAGCGCGCGAAGCCGAAGCTGCTCGAACCGATGATGGCCGTCGAGGTCGTCACGCCCGAGGAGTATCTCGGCGACGTGATGGGTGACCTCAACTCCCGGCGCGGGCGAGTCGAGGGTCTCGAGCCTCGAGGCAACGCCCAGGCGATCCGCGCGAAGGTTCCGCTTGCAACGATGTTCGGCTACGCGACCGACCTGCGCTCGACGACGCAGGGGCGAGCCACGTTCACCATGCAGTTCGATCGGTACGAGGAAGTTCCGCAGTCGATTGCGGGCGAGATCGTCGCCGCCCAGACCTAAAGGAGACCGGAGGAAAGCATGTCCAAGCAGAAGTTCGAGCGCACCAAGCCGCACCTGAACATCGGCACGATCGGGCACATCGACCACGGGAAGACGACTCTGACCGCGGCGATCTCGAAGATCCTGTTCGAGGAGGGTTTCTCCCAGAGCGCCGTGCGCGACTTCGACTCGATCGACAACGCTCCCGAGGAGCGCCAGCGCGGGATCACGATCAACACCGCGCACGTCGAGTACGAGACCGCCAACCGGCACTATGCCCACGTCGACTGCCCGGGCCACGCCGACTACATCAAGAACATGATCACCGGCGCCGCCCAGATGGACGGCGCGATCCTCGTCGTCTCGGCGGCGGACGGGCCGATGCCGCAGACGCGCGAGCACATCCTCCTCGCTCGCCAGGTGCAGGTCCCCTACATCGTCGTCGCCTTGAACAAGGCCGACATGGTCGACGACCCCGAGTTGCTCGAGCTCGTCGAGATGGAGGTCCGGGAGCTGCTCTCGCGGTACGAGTTTCCCGGCGACGACATCCCGATCGTCCACGTCTCCGCGCTGAAGGCGCTCGAGGGCGACGAGGAGCAGAAGCAGAAGATTCTCGAGCTGATGGCGGCGGTCGACAGCTACATCCCCGAACCGCAGCGCGACGTGGACAAGGCCTTCCTGATGCCGATCGAGGACGTGTTCACGATCACCGGCCGCGGCACCGTCGTCACCGGCCGCATCGAGCAGGGCCAGATCAAGACGGGCGACGAGGTCGAGATGGTCGGCATTCACGACGAGACCGCGAAGACGGTCGTCACCGGGCTCGAGATGTTCAACAAGATCCTCGACTTCGCCCAGGCGGGCGACAACGCGGGTGCGCTGCTCCGTGGGATCAAGCGCGAGGAGGTCGAGCGCGGCCAGGTGCTCGCAAAGCCCGGCTCGATCACGCCTCATACGCACTTCATGGCCGAGGTGTACGTCCTGTCGAAGGACGAGGGCGGGCGGCATACGCCGTTCTTCAACGGGTACCGGCCGCAGTTCTACTTCCGCACGACCGACGTGACCGGCTCGATCAAGCTGCCCGAGGGCCAGGAGATGGTCATGCCGGGCGACAACACGAACATGGAGATCGAGCTGATCCAGCCGATCGCGATGGATCAGGGCCTCCGCTTCGCGATCCGCGAGGGTGGCCGCACGGTCGGCGCCGGCGCGGTCACCGAGATCATCAAGTAACGAGAGCAGAGGAAGGGAGGGCACTTGGCACAGCAGAAGATCCGCATCCGGCTGAAGGGCTACGACCACAAGCAGGTCGACAAGTCCGCGCGCGACATCGTCGAGACGGCGGAGCGCTCCGGGGCGACCATCACCGGGCCGGTGCCCTTGCCCACCGAGAAGAACGTCTACTGCGTGATCCGCAGCCCGTTCAAGGACAAGGACTCGCGGGAGCACTTCGAGGTGCGCACGCACAAGCGGTTGATCGACATCCATTCCCCGACGCCGAAGACGGTCGACTCGCTCATGCGGCTCGACCTTCCGGCTGGGGTCGACATCGAGATCAAGCTCTGAGATGAAGGGAATCGTCGGCAGGAAGATCGGGATGACGCAGCTCTTCGACGAGGAGAGCGGCGTCGTCACGCCCGTGACCGTGATCGAGGCCGGGCCGTGCCCCGTCGTCCAGGTGAAGACGCTGGACACCGACGGGTACGAGGCGGTCCAGCTCGCGTTCGAGCCTGTCGCCGAGCGAAAGATCACGAAGCCCGAGCTCGGTCACCTGAAGAAGGGCGGCGTCGAGGCGCATCGTCACCTCGTCGAGTTCCGTGGCCGCTCCGAGCTCGTCGTCGGCGAGTCTGTGACCGTCGAGGTCTTCGAGCCCGGGGAAGCGATCAAGGTGGCCGGGATCGGGATCGGCAAGGGCTTCGCGGGCACGATCAAGCGGCACAAGTTCCACCGTGGGCCCAAGTCACACGGCTCGCACAACATTCGCAAGCCCGGCTCGATCGGCGCCTCGGCGACACCGTCGCGTGTCTTCAAAGGCGTCCGCATGGCAGGCCGCCTCGGCGGCAAGCGCGTGACACAGCTCGGGCTGAAGGTGCACGAGGTCGACCCGGAGCGGAACCTGCTCCTCGTCAGGGGCGCGATCCCGGGTCCGAAGAACGGCATCGTCGAGATCAGGGAGGAGAAGGCACATACCCGGCACCACTGAATCGGTTGGCAGCGCGACCGGGCAAAGCCCGACTGCGCGGCCGGGACGGCGGAAGCCTCCCGAGTCGAGCAAGGCGATCAAGGCGCCGCTGCTCGACGCTGCCGGCAAGGCGGCGAAGCAGGTGACGCTCGACGGCGAGGTCTTTGCCGCGGAGCTGAAGCCCCATCTCGTCCATGAGGCCGTACGCGCCGAGCTCAACGCGCAGCGCGCTGGGACGCGCGCGGCGAAGAGCCGCGGCCTGGTCGCGGGCGGACGGGCGAAGCCGTGGCGTCAGAAAGGCACCGGCCGCGCCCGCGCCGGCACCACTCGGGCGCCGCATTGGACTGGAGGCGGCGTGGCTTTTCCGCCGTCGCCGCGGAGCTTCGACGTCAAGGTGAACCGGAAGGCGCGGCGGGCAGCGCTGCGCGCCGCCTTGGCGAGTCACGCCCAGGCTGGAACGCTTGCTCTCGTCGACGGCGCAGCCTGGAACGAGCCCTCTACCAAGACGGCAGTCGCGCTGCTCGAGGCCTGGGGTCAGGACCGCCCCCTGGTGCTCGTCGTCGGAGACGACGAGCACGCGATCGCAAAGAGCTTCCGCAACCTCGATCGGGTCGCGGTGGTCGCCGCGTCCGAGCTCGAGGTGTCCGCGGTCGTCTGGGCGCGCGCGCTGCTCGTCTCGCAGGCCGCGCTGGCCGGTGTCCAGGCGCGTGCCGGCGGCAACAGTGGAGCTCAGGAGGAAGCCGAATGAGCCTCAGCCACCGCGAAATCCTGATTGCGCCGGTCGTCTCCGAGAAGAGCTACGGCATGATCGAAGAGCGCAAGTACTCGTTCCGCGTGCACCCGGACGCGCACAAGACGCAGATCCGCCAGGCGGTCGAGGAGCTCTTCGAGGTCAAGGTCGTCGCCGTGAACGTCTCGAAGGTCCAACCCAAGCCGAAGCGCCGCGGCCTCATCCGCGGGACGAAGCAGGGCTGGAAGAAGGCGATCGTCCAGGTCGCCGAGGGCGACGAGATCCAGATCTTCCAGGGAGCACAGGTCTAATGGCGCTCAAGAAGTACAAGCCGACCAGTCCGGGACGGCGATTCATGTCGGTTTCCTCGTTCGATGAGATCACCAAGACCGAGCCGGAGAAGTCACTGACCGCGCCGATCAAGAAGACCGGCGGTCGCAACGTGAACGGTCGGATTACCACCCGGCATCAGGGCGGCGGTCACAAGCGGCGCTACCGGATCGTCGACTTCAAGCGGCGCAAGGACGCCGTCCCCGCCAAGGTCGCCGCGATCGAGTACGACCCCAACCGGTCGGCTCGGATCGCCCTGCTGCACTACGCCGACGGTGAGAAGGCCTACATCCTCGCGCCTGCGCGGCTCGAGGTCGGGGCGACGATCGAGTCGGGCCCGGCTGCGGACATCCGTCCCGGCAATGCGCTGCCGCTCGAGAACATCCCGACCGGGACGATGATCCACAACGTCGAGCTGCAGCCGGGACGCGGTGGACAGCTCGCACGCAGCGCCGGCTCGGGCGTCCAGCTCGTGGCCAAGGACGACGGCTACGGCGTCCTTCGCCTCCCGTCCGGCGAGATGCGTCGCGTACCGCTAACCTGTCGCGCCACGGTCGGGCAGGTCGGGAACGTCGACCACGAGAACCAGTCGGGCGGCAAGGCTGGTCGCAGCCGCTGGCGGGGCAAGCGGCCCTCTGTGCGCGGCTCGGCGATGAACCCGGTCGACCATCCGCACGGCGGCGGCGAGGGAAAGTCGAAGGGGGGCCGGCATCCGGTGACCCCGTGGGGTGTGCCCACGCTCGGCAAGCGCACCCGTCGCAAGCACAAGGAATCGGACAAGTTGATCGTCCGCGCGCGTAGGCGCGGCAAAGAGAAGAGGTAGACGCACGTGAGCAGATCGTCAAAAAAGGGACCCTTCGTCGAAGACCGCTTGATGAAGCGCGTCGAGGAGATGAACACCTCCGGGAACAAGCGGATGATCCGCACCTGGTCGCGTGCGTCGACGATCTTTCCCGAGATGGTCGGGCACACGATCGCGGTCCACGATGGCCGAAAGCACGTACCCGTCTTCATCTCCGAGCAGATGGTGGGCCACAAGCTCGGCGAGTTCGCCCCCACGCGATTGTTCCGCGGGCATGCGGGTGACCGCCAGACGCAGGTGAAGAGGAGCTAGGTGCCCCGTCCAGCAACTCCCTCCGGCTTCTGGCCTGCGATCACGCAGCGCGCTGCTTCGTCCTCAGTCGCGCCCATATGCCTGCATATGGGCGCTCCCTGCGTCCTTGCATCGCTTGGTGCTCGCAACCCAGAAGCTCAGAAGCGTCACTGGAAGGGGCACTGATGGCGGCGACGGCGACCCAGTCGGTGCGCGCCCAGGCGAAATGGGTGCGGACGTCCGCGCGAAAGGCGCGCCTGGTTGCGGAGCACATCCGCGGGCGCAGCGTGCCCGAGGCCCGGGCGGTCCTCGCGTTCACCACCCGCGCCGCCGCCCGGGACCTCGAGAAGGTGCTCGCGTCGGCGGTCGCGAACGCGGAGTCACGGCCGGACCTCCTCTGGCAGGGCGACGATCTTTTCGTCGCATCGGTCACGGTCGACGAGGGGCCGACGCTCAAGCGTTTCCGGGCTCGTGCTCGCGGCCGGGTCGCTCGAATCAAGAAACGAAGCTGTCACATCACCGTCACGCTTGCGCAGGCCGAGCTGACTGCGCCGGCGAGGCCGCAGCGACGGCCGGCTCCTGAGAGGGAGCCGAAGCCGACGCCTCAGGCCGAGCCGCAGGCGGAGGCCGAGGCGCCGAAGGCACCGGCGAAGCCGAGGTCGTCGCGCAGGAGAAAGATCGAAAGCGAGGAGAGCTAGTGGGTCAGAAGGTTCATCCAGGCGGGCTTCGCGTCGGCGTCATCCACGACTGGAAGTCGAATTGGTACACGTCGAAGAAGGAGTTCAAGGGCGCGTTGCTCGAGGACATCAAGATCCGCGAGCACATCAACCGCAAGCTCGGTCATGCGGGGCTGTCGGACATCCTGATCCGGAAGGACAAGCAGCGAATCACCATCGACATCTATACCGCGCGACCCGGCATCGTGATCGGGAAGTCGGGCGTCGAGGTGGACGCGCTCCGCCGCGACGTGCATGCGCTCACGCACAAGAACGTGCACATCAACATCAACGAGATCAAGCGCCCCGAACTGGACGCCAAGCTCGTCGCCCAGTCGATTGCGGAGCAGCTCCAGAACCGCGTGAGCTTCAGACGTGCCATGAAGCGTTCGCTGGCCTCCGCCATGCGCTCCGGCGCGCACGGCGTGAGGATCAAGTGCGGGGGGCGCCTCGGCGGTGGCGAGATGAGCCGCGTCGAGAGCTACTCGGAGGGACGTGTGCCGCTTCACACGATCCGTGCGGACATCGACTATGGCTTTTGCGAAGCGCGCACGACGTTCGGTCGGATCGGCGTGAAGGTCTGGATCAACAAGGGCGAGATCATGCCCGAGGGCTACGAGGGCTTCTCACAGCGCGACTCGCGGCTCGGCGAGCAGGACCAGGCGCGCCGGCGAGGCGGGGCGAGCGAAGGTCTCTCTGCGTCGCGTGAGAGCGGCCGTGGCCGGTCTGCCGACCGCGAAGGGCTCGGGCCCGTGCGCCGGCGGCGAGGCTCCGGCCCGGGTGGGCCGGGTGGCCCGCGCGGCCGCCGTGGGGGTGGCGGCGGCGCACCGCGTGAGGCGGTGGAGCGGCCCCGCACGGACAAGGCCCCGGCCCAAGGGCGTGAGCCGGTGGACGAGCCCGTCGCCGCGGAGCCAGTTGCCGACAAGCCAGTCGCGGAGGCTTCGGAGCTCGAAGCGCCGGCGACAGACGAGGCTGCGACCGAGCAGCCGAGTCCGGACGAAAAGAGCGACGGCTGATGCTGCTGCCGAAGAAGACCAAGTTCCGCAAGTACCAGCGCGGCCGGCGGCGAGGGACCTCGAAGGGACAGACCGAGGTGCATTTCGGCGACTACGGCCTGAAGGCGCTCGACGCCGGATGGCTGACGAACCGTCAGCTCGAGGCCGCCCGAATCGCGATGACGCGCAAGATCAAGCGCGGCGGCAAGGTCTGGATCAACGTCTTCCCCGACAAGCCCGTGACGCAGAAGCCCGCCGAGACGCGGATGGGCTCCGGCAAGGGGTCGCCCGAGCATTGGGTCGTCGTCATCAAGCCCGGCCGGGTCATGTTCGAGCTCGCCGGCGTCCCCGAGCCGCTCGCCCGGGAGGCGCTGCGGCTCGCAGGCACGAAGTTGTCGGTCCGCACGAAGATCGTCAAGCGGGAGGCTGATCTCTTTGAGTAGGAGCAGAGTGCGCGCCGTTCGCCCGCAGGAGAGGGAACAGTGAGACCGAGGCAGCTGCGCGACCTGACCGACGCCGAGTTGCAGCGCCGCCTCGTGGAGACGCGGCAGGAGCTGTTCAACCTGCGCTTCCAGTCCGCGACGGGCGCGCTCGAGAACTCGGCCCGGTTGCGCCTGGCCAAACGGGAGATTGCCCGGATTCTGACGATCACGCACGAGCGCGAGAGCGCGACGGAGAGGACCGCCTGAGCATGGCTGACGAGAAGAAGACGACAAGCAAGAAGGCTGAGGCCGAGATCACGGCTTCGGAGGAGAACGTGGCCGAGGAGAAGCCGAAGCGCTCCCGTAAGAAGACGGAGCCGGAGACGGCTGCGCCGGAGACTGCCGAGGCGATCGCCGAGGAGAAGCCGAAGCGCACCCGCAAGAAGGCCGAGGACGTTGCCGCGGAGGCATCAGAAGCCCCCTCGGTCGCCGAGGAGGTCGAGGCGGAGGCCGTCGAAGCCGCGCCGGAGCCCGTCGTCGAGGAGCCCGTAGCCGAAGAGCCCGAGCCGCTCGAGGAAGCACCGGCGGAGGAAGCACCCTCCGCCGAAGCGCCCGCCCCCGAGGAATCCGTGGTCGAGGAGGCGCCTGCCGACGAGCCGGTTGCAGAAGAGCCGGTCGCAGAGGAGGCATCGGCGGAGGAGCCTGAGCCGGCTTCTGCCGAAGAAGCGGTTGCGGAAACCGAGCCAGGCGAGGCGGCGCCGGAGGCCCAGGCCGAAGTGGAAGCTCCCGCCGAAGAGGCGCCGGCAGCCCCGCAAGGCGGGCCGAAGCCGAAGAAGAAGCGCTTGCCGCGCTCCGAGCGACGGCGGCGCGTGAAGCCGAAGCGCGAAGCGACGGCAGGCCGGAAGCCGATCGTCCGGCTACCGAAGACCGAGTCGGAGCGCGGGCGCCGCCAACAGCGGCGCGGTGTCGTCGTCTCGGCCGCGATGGACAAGACGATCGTCGTCCGCGTCGAGTCGGTGAAGGCGCACCCGAGGTACAAGAAGGTGATTCGCCGCTCCGAGAAGTTCCACGCCCACGACGAGGCGAACCAGGCGAAGGCCGGCGACGTCGTCCGCATCGTCGAGACCCGTCCGCTCTCGAAGACGAAGCGCTGGCGTCTCGCCGAGATCCTCGAGGTTGCTAAATGACGGTCGCCTCCCGCACATCTCGCACGACCTGCGCGGAAGGAGACCGTCGGTGATCCAGCAGGAAACTCGTCTGCGCGTGGCCGACAACACGGGCGCCCGGGAGCTCCTGTGCATCCGCGTCATGGGAGGTTCACATCGCCGCTACGCGCGGGTCGGCGACGTCATCGTCGGCACCGTCAAGACTGCGACTCCGCACGGCGCGATCAAGAAGGGCGAGGTCGTACGCGCAGTCGTCGTGCGCACGAAGAAGGCGTACGGCCGCGAAGACGGTACGCAGATCGCCTTCGACGAGAACGCGGCCGTGATCATCGACAACCAGCGGAACCCGCGTGGCACCCGCATCTTCGGGCCGGTCGCGCGCGAGCTGCGCGAGAAGAACTTCATGAAGATCGTCAGCCTGGCTCCGGAGGTTCTGTAGGTCATGGCCCTCTCGATGAAGGTCAAGAAGGGCGATCTCGTGCAGGTGCTCTCGGGGAAGGATCGAGGCAAGCAGGGCCGGGTGATCGAGGCGCGCCCGGACGAGCGGCGCGTGATCGTCGAGAACCTGAACGTCGTCAAGCGTCACACCAAGCCTCGCCCGATGCGTGATTCCAACCGGATGGGTGGCAGCACGATGATGCCGGGCGGCGTGATCGACAAGCCCGCGCCGATGGCGGTCTCGAAGGTGATGGTGGTCTGCCCGACCTGCAACCTGCCGACCCGTGTCGGTCACGTCTTCAAGGAGATCAAGGGTCAACGCGTCAAGATCCGCGTCTGCAAGCGCGAGGGCTGTGGAGAGGAGCTCGACAAGTGAGCGCGCGCGGCAACGGCTACACCCCACGCCTGAAGGAGCTCTACGAGCGGGAGCTGCGTGCTCGGCTCAAGGACGAGCTCGGACTGTCTTCGGTGATGCAGGTGCCACGCGTGACGAAGGTCACCCTGAACATGGGGGTGGGCGAGGCAAAGACCGAGGCGAAGGCGCTGGACAGCGCGATGGACGAGCTCTCGACGATCGCCGGGCAGCGAGCCCAGCTGCGCCGCGCCCGCAAGTCGATCGCGGCGTTCAAGCTCCGCGAGGGAATGCCGATCGGCGCCCGGGTGACGCTCCGCGGCGCCCGCATGTACGAGTTCCTCGACCGGCTCGTTTCGATCGCCCTGCCTCGGATCCGCGACTTCCGCGGGCTCGACCCGGGCTCGTTCGACGGGCGTGGAAACTACTCGCTCGGCATTCGCGAGCAGATCATCTTCCCCGAGATCAACTACGACGACATCTCCGCCGTCCGCGGTTTGGACGTCGCCATCACCACGTCCGCGAAGGACGACGAGAGCGCGCGGGCGTTGCTCCGCGGCCTCGGCCTCCCGTTCGCCGACAACAGGAGGGAAGCAGAGTGAGAGCTCCTAACGCAGTGGGCACTTGTGCCCCCGGGGCGCGCCGGGCGGCGCGCTGCTTCGTCCTCAGTCGACCCGATATGTGCATATCGGGTCTCCCTGCGTCCTTGCAGCGCATCCACCCGGCGCGCCTCGGGAACGAATACCCACCACGTTAGGAGCTCTATGGCCAAGAAGTCGATGATCGCCAAGGCCGCCCGGCCGCAGCGCTACAAGGTTCGTGCCTACTCGCGCTGCAACCGGTGCGGACGTCCGCGCGCGGTCTTCAAGAAGTTCGGGCTCTGCCGCATCTGCCTGCGGGATCTCGCCCATCAAGGCGTGATCCCCGGGATGACGAAGAGCTCCTGGTAGGAGGAAGAAGTAGTGCTGACCGATCCAATCGCCGACATGCTCACCCGCATCCGCAACGCCAACAAGGCGCTCCAGGAAACCGCGACGATGCCCACCTCCCGGCTGAAGGAGGAGATTGCCCGCCTGCTTCAGGAGGAGGGCTACATCGTGGGCTACCGCGTCGAAGACGGCGACTCCCACAAGTCGCTGGTCGTCGAGCTGAAGTACGGCCGAGGCCGCGAGCGGGTGATCACGAACCTGAAGCGGGTCTCGAAGCCGGGCCGCCGCATCTATGCGCGCAAGGACCGCATGCCGCGCGTTCTCGGCGGCATGGGCACCGCCATCCTGTCCACGTCGAGCGGCGTGATGACGAGCCGGAGCGCTGCCGAGCGCGGCATCGGCGGGGAAGTCATCTGCTTCATCTGGTGAGCGCATGAGTCGAATCGGCAAAACACCAATCGAGCTCCCGTCGGGCGTGTCCGTCTCGATCGCGCCCGGCCGAGTGATGGTCAACGGGCCGCTTGGCGAGCTTTCGCGCGACGTCCCTCAACGGATGTCGATCGAGCAAGGCGAAGGAGTGCTCACCGTCACGCGTCCAACCGACCGCGGCGAGGATCGCGCGCTGCACGGACTGACTCGTACCCTGGTCGCGAACATGGTCGAGGGTGTGACCAAGGGCTTCGAGAAGCGCCTGGAGATCCAGGGTGTCGGCTATCGCGCGTCGCTGCGCGGAACCGCGCTCGAGCTCAACGTCGGCTTTTCCCATTCGGTCGTGAAGGATGCGCCGGCCGGAATCGCGTACGAGGTGCCCACGCCGACGGAGGTCGTCGTCAAGGGAATCGACAAGCAGCAGGTGGGCCAGGTCGCTGCGGAGATCCGCAAGGTGCGGCCGCCGGAGCCGTACAAGGGCAAGGGCATCCGCTATGCAGGCGAGTACGTCCGTCGGAAGGTGGGTAAGCGGGCATGACCACCGCCACGTCACGCGTGCTCCGTGAGCGGCGCCACCGCCGGATCCGCGGGAAGATCGCCGGCACGGCCGAGCGGCCGCGCCTTGCCGTGTTCCGTTCGAACCTCGGGATCGCCGCGCAGCTGATCGACGACCGGAGCGGGCAGACCCTTGCCGCAGCCGGGTGGCAACAGCTGAAGAAGTCGACCAAGGGCGGTAAGTCCGACCAGGCGAAGGAAGTCGGCAAGCTGCTCGCGGCAAATGCCAAGAAGGCCAACATCGAACGCTGCGTCTTCGACCGCGGCGGCTACCTCTACCACGGACGTGTGAAAGCGCTCGCGGAGGGCGCACGCGAAGGAGGACTGAGCTTTTGAGACCTCCTGACGCAATGAGTAGTTGTGCCCCCGAATACCCATTACGTTAGGAGCTCAGTGGCTATCGACATTGCAGAATCAAGAGAGCTCAAGGAACGCGTCGTCGAGATCAACCGTGTCGCCAAGGTGGTCAAGGGCGGCCGTCGGTTCTCTTTCACAGCGCTCGTCGTGATCGGCGACGAAGTCGACCGCGTCGGCGTCGGCTACGGCAAGGCGCGCGAGGTGCCGCTCGCGATCTCGAAGGCGGTCGACGACGCAAAGAAGAACCTTTTCACCGTGCCGAAACACGGCACGACGATCACGCACGAAATCCTCGGCCGCTCGGACGCCGCACGCGTGCTGCTTCGTCCGGCAAGCGAGGGAACCGGCGTGATCGCAGGCGGTGGCGTCCGTGCCGTGCTCGAGCTGGCGGGGATTCGCGACATTCTCGCGAAGAGCCTCGGAACCACGAATCCGATCAACATGCTGAAGGCAACCGTCAACGGCCTGAAGAGCCTGCGCCGGCCGGAGGAAGTCGCCCGGATCCGCGGCCTGGACGTCGCTCGCGTACTGCCCGTCTCCGCCCGAACCGCCAAGGCGTCGACCGAGCCTGCGACGGCGCCCGATGTCGAGGGGACGGCCGAGTGACGAAGGTCAAGGTCACGCAGGTCCGCAGCCAGATCGGCCAGACCCAGCGGCATCGAGGTACGCTGCGCGCGCTCGGGCTCGGCAAGATCGGCCGGTCTGCCGAGCACGAAGAGAGCCCGGTGCTCGCCGGTATGCTCAGAAAGGTCGGCCACCTCGTGCGGGTGGAGAAGCGCTGATGACCGGAGATCTCAACCTCTCGAACCTCAAACCCGCCCAGGCGCGGCAGGCGCGCAAGCGAGTTGGCCGCGGCCTCGGCTCGGGCAAGGGGCGGTACTCGGGTCGCGGGATCAAGGGCCAGAAGTCGCGCGCCGGCTCGCACAAGATGCGCGCCGGGTTCGAGGGCGGCCAGATGCCGTCTTACATGCGGATGGGCAAGCAGCGCGGCGCGACGTCGAAGGACGCGATGCCGATCGGGCCTTTCCGAACCTCGACCTACTCCGTCAACGTGCGTGACCTTGCCGCCCGGTTCGACGCCGGAACGGAGATCACCCCGGAGCTGTTGAAGGAGACCGGCTTGATCCGGAACCTCAGGCGAGACGTCAAGATCCTGGGCCACGGCGAGCTCGCCGCCAAGCTTTCGGTCTCAGCGCACGCGTTCTCGAAGAGCGCGGTCGAGAAGATCGAGGGCGCGGGCGGCACGGTCACCTGGCTGAAGCCGCCGCACGAGCCGAAACGCAGGAAGCACCGTAAGGGTGCGCGCGCCTCCGTGCCTGAGCCAGGCGCTGGTGAAACCAAACCGGCCGCTCCCGAAGCGCCGTCCGAGGAGACCGCGGAGGAGACCGAGGAGACTGCGGAGTGACTGTGCCAGCTAGCGCTCTGCGCGGAGCATAGAGCGAGGTGCTCTCCTGGCTCGCCAACGCATGGCGGGTGCCCGAGCTCCGGCGCCGACTCCTCTTCACGGCAGCGATTCTTGCGCTCTACCGGCTCGGGAGCTTCATCCCCGCACCCGGGGTCCAGTCGGACAAGATCACCGGTTACTTCAACAACCAGGGCGGCACTGTCCTGGGCCTGCTCAACCTGTTCTCGGGCAACGCCCTCTCCCGCTTCTCGCTGTTCGCGCTCGGGATCATGCCGTACATCACGGCCTCGATCATCCTGCAGCTGATGACGGTCGTCGTGCCGACGCTCGCCCAGCTGCAGAAGGAAGGCGAGGCCGGATACGCGAAGATCAACCAGTACACGCGCTATCTGACGATCGGCCTCGCGGCCGCGCAGGCGATCGGGTACTCCTACCTCTTCCGCCGGGAAGGCATCCTCACGCACAACACCGGGCGGCTCGTCCTGATCGTGATCACGTTGACCGCCGGGACGACGCTGCTGATGTGGATGGGCGAGCAGATCACGAAGCGTGGCGTCGGCAACGGAATCTCGTTGCTCATCTTCGCCTCGATCATCGATCGCGCGCCGCTCGCGATCCGCGCCTGGATCGACGGGGGGCCGACGACCAAGCTCTTCTTCCCGCTGCTCGCCATCTGCGTGATCGTCGCGGTCGTGTTCATCCAGGAAGGGCAGCGCCGGATCCCCATCCAGTATGCGAAGCGCCAGGTCGGCCGGCGGATGACGACCGGCGGCTCCACGTACCTGCCGATGCGCGTGAACATGGCCGGTGTGATCCCGATCATCTTCGCGGCCGCCGTGATGGCCTTCCCGCCGACGATCGGCCAATTCTTCCCCCAGACACAGCCCTGGATCAACCGGAACTTCACGCAAACCGATTGGACCTACCTGATGATCGAGGGTCTGCTGATCATCGTCTTCACGTACTTCTACACGGCAGTCCAGTTCAATCCCGTCGATCAGGCCGACAATCTGCGCAAGTACGGCGGCTACATCCCGGGCATCCGTCCAGGACCGCCGACTGCGCAGTACCTCGACCGGGTGCTCTCCCGTCTGACCTTGCCCGGCTCCCTGTATCTGGCAGTCATCGCCGTGCTGCCGACCTTCCTGATCCAGTTCTTCAACTTCTCGCAGGCGACCAGCACGTTCCTCGGAGGCACGTCTCTGCTCATCATCGTCGGTGTTGCGCTCGACACGATGCGGCAGATGGAGTCGCAGATGATGATGCGCTCCTACGAAGGCTTCCTCAAGTAGTGAACATTCTTCTGTTGGGCCCGCAGGGGTCGGGGAAGGGTACGCAGGCGAAGCTGATCTCGCAGACCTACGGGATTCCGCAGATCGCCACGGGCGACATGATCCGGGAGATGAAGGAGCTCGACACCGAGGTCGGGCGTGCGGTCAGGGCGGTGTACGACGCGGGCGAGCTGGTGAACGACGACTTGATGATTCGGATGATTCGCGACCGTCTCAGCCGGGGAGACACGCTCCCGGGCTTCATCCTCGACGGCTTCCCGCGCACGATGCCGCAGGCGGAGGCGCTCGACGGACTTCTCGGCGAGCTCGAGCGCGAGCTCGACGTGGTCTTCGAGTTCCAGATCGGCGACCGGCAGACGCTGATCGACCGGATGGTCAAGCGCGCGGTCGAGGAGAACCGGTCGGACGACACGCCGGAGGCGATCCAGCGCCGGTTGGCGCTCTACGACGAGCAGACGGCTCCTCTCGTCGAGTACTACCGGTCGACCCGCGGCAACGTGGTCGGCATCCATGCCGACCAGCCCGTTGACGCCGTGTTCGTCGAGGTCCGGCGCGCACTCGATCAAGTGGCGGCGCGAGCGTGATCATTCGGAAGAGCCCTCCTGAGATCGAGCGCATGGCCAACGCGGGGCGGGTCGTCGCCGACACGCTCGCACTTGTCGGCGAGCACGTGCGTCCTGGGATCACCACCGCCGAGCTGGACGCAATCGCGGAGGAGTACATCGTCTCCCAGGGCGGCTCTCCCACCTTCAAGGGCTACCGGGGCTACCCCGCCGCGACGTGCATCTCTCCGAATGGCATGGTCGTGCACGGCATCCCCGGCCCGTACGGCCTCGCCGACGGCGACATCGTCTCCGTCGACATCGGCGTGACGCTGGACGGCTTCGTCGGCGACTCCTCGTTCACGTTCGCGGTCGGCGAAGTCTCGCCGGACGCGGAGCGGCTGCTCGAGGCGTGCCAGGCCGCGCTTGCGGCCGGGGTCGATCAATGCCGGCCCGGAAACCGGCTGTCGGACATCTCGCACGCGGTGCAGCACGTGACGGAAAGCGCCGGATTCTCGGTGGTGCGCAGCCTGGTCGGTCACGGCGTCGGCCGCTCGATGCACGAGGACCCCCAGATCCCGAACTATGGCCCTCCCGGGCGCGGGCCGCTGCTCGCGGAGGGGATGACGTTCGCGATCGAGCCGATGATCAACGCCGGCGAACCCGAGATCTACGTCCACGACGACGAGTGGTCGATCTCGACTGCAGACGGCTCGCTGTCGGCCCATTTCGAGCATACGGTGGCGATCACGGCAGGCGGTCCGCGGATCCTGACCGCGGCGCCTGTTTTGCTACGATAAGCCCTCGCGACGCGGCCACAGGCTGTGCCGTGCTTTGCGGTGTCCCGACGACCGCGCTCTCGAGAGCGCGGTTCCTGTGAGGAAGGATGGCGGTCAAGGAAGAGAAGATCGAGGTTGAAGGCGAGGTCGTCGAAGCGCTCCCCAGTACGCCGTTCCGGATCCAGGTCGACGGCGGGCACACGGTGCTCGCGGCGATCTCCGGGAAGATGCGCAAGAACTACATCCGCATCCTTCCGGGAGATCGGGTGAAGGTGGAGTTGTCGGCATACGACCTGTCCCGAGGCCGGATCACCTACCGCTACAGATGAAAGTCAGAGCCTCAGTCAAGCCGATGTGCGAACGCTGCCGCGTGATCAAGCGGCACGGCACGACCATGGTCATCTGCACCAACCCGCGACACAAGCAAAGGCAGGGCTAGAGAGCCGCATGGCACGCATCGCCGGAGTGAACCTTCCCAACCAGAAGCGCCTCGAGATCGGGCTGACGTACATCTACGGGATCGGGCAGCCGACGGCTCATGAGATCTGCGCCGCGCTCGGGCTCTCGCCGGAAACGAAGATTCGAGACCTCACGGACGAGGAGGTCACAAAGCTCCAGCGGTATATCGACGACCAGCACCAGGTGGAGGGTGATCTCCGCCGGGAGCGCCAGCAGGCGATCAAGCGTCTGACCGAGATCGGCGCCTACCGGGGCGTCCGCCACCGCCGCGGGTTGCCCGTGAACGGGCAGCGGACGAAGACGAACGCCCGGACGCGAAAGGGCCCGAAGAAGACCGTCGGTCGCGGGAAGAAGGCCAAGTAGCGTGGCCCCTCCGAGGAGACAGGCGACCCGAGGTCGCACGCGCCGCCGCGTCAAGAAGAACATCGCGATCGGTCAGGCTCACATCAAGACGTCGTTCAACAACACGATCGTCGCTCTCACCGACAAGGAAGGGAACGTGATCGTGTGGGAGTCGGCCGGCTCAGCCGGCTTCAAGGGCTCCCGCAAGTCGACGCCGTTCGCTGCTCAGGTGACCGCCGACGCCGCCGCGCGCAAGGGGATGGAGCACGGGTTGCAGAAGGTCGAGGTCTTCGTCAAAGGCCCTGGCTCGGGGCGAGAGACTGCGATTCGGTCGCTCCAGGCTGCCGGCCTCGAGATTCTCGGGGTAAAGGACGTCACCCCGCAGGCACACAACGGCGTCCGGCAGAAGAAGCGGAGGCGCGTCTAGTGGCCCGCGACCGTTCACCGAAGTGCAAGCAGTGCCGCCGCGAAGGAATGAAGCTCTTCCTCAAGGGCGAACGCTGCCTGACCGAGAAGTGCGCCATCGAGCGCCGGAGCTATCCGCCAGGCGAGCACGGGCGTGGCCGGATCAAGCAGTCGGAATACCTGCTCCAGTTGCGCGAGAAGCAGAAGGCGCGCCGCTACTACGGCCTGCTCGAGAAGCAGTTCCGGACGTACTACGAAAAGGCAGCGAAACGCTCGGGAATCACCGGTGAGGAATTGCTCCGCATGCTGGAGACGCGTCTCGACAACGTCGTCTACCGGCTCGGCTTCGCCGCCTCGCGCGCACAGGCGCGGCAACTTGTGCGCCACGGACACTTCCAGGTGAACGGACGCCGCGTGAACATTCCCAGCTATCAGGTCAAGCCCAACGACGTGATCACGATCAGGACCGGCAGCTCCGCCGAACAGGTCGTGCGCGATGCGACCGACCTGACTGCCTCCGTGGCGCCGTGGCTCCAGGCAGACCACGAGGGACTGACCGGAAAGATCCTCAAGTGGCCCGACCGGGCCGAGATCGACACGCCGGTGCAGGAGTCGCTGATCGTCGAGCTCTACTCGAAGTAGCCCAGTCGCACCGGACAGGAAAGGAACGCATGGCAACTCGTACGATGGAATTCCAGGTCCCGAAGATCGTCCACGAGGAGGTCGACGATCAGCGCGGGATCTTCGTGATCGAGCCGCTCGATCGCGGCTTCGGCTTCACGTTCGGCAACTCGCTGCGCCGCGTGCTGCTCTCCTCACTCGAGGGCGCCGCTGTGACCTCGGTCAAGATCGAGGGCGTCGCGCATGAGTTCACGACGCTGCCGGGCGTTCGTGAAGACGTCACCGACATCATCCTCAACCTCAAGAACCTCATCTGCCGGCTGCACGGGGAGTCCCCCGAAGTGGAGGTCCGCCTCCAGAAGAAGGGCCCAGGCATGGTCACGGCTGCCGACATCCAGGCGCCTGCAGAGCTGGAGATCCTGAACCCCGAGCTCGAGATCGCGAATCTGGCGGAAAAGGGCAAGCTCGAGGTCACCCTGACGATCGGCCGCGGTCGCGGATACATTCCGAGCGAGCTCAACCGGGGTCCCGAGCACACCATCGGCGTGATTCCGATCGACTCGATCTTCTCGCCGGTCCGGCGTGTCTCGTACGAGGTCGAGTCCGCCCGCGTGGGTCAGCGGACCGACTACGACAAGCTCCGGATGGACATCATGACGGACGGGTCGCTCGACCCGCGCGAGGCGATCGGCCAGGCAGCCGAGATCCTCATTCGGCAGCTCGCGATCTTCACGGACATCGAGAAGATCGAGGGCTTCGGTGAGGCGGCCGTCGCGCCCGACGGCGGCGTCACGGAGCCGTCGCTTGCCCATGGGATGGAAAACTTCCCGATCGAGGAGCTCGAGCTCGGCGTCCGCTCGTACAACTGCCTCAAGCGCGTCGGCATCGAGACGATCGGCGACCTCGTGATGAAGTCGGAGAACGAGCTCGCGACGATCCCGAACTTCGGCAAGAAGTCGATCGAGGAGGTCAAGGAGACGCTTGCAACACATGGTCTTCGCCTCCGCGGTGACGACGGAGGCGAGGCCTAGCGGTGCCCCTTCCAGCAATGTCCTCCGGGCTTTTGGCTCGCTATCACGCGTCGCGCTGCGGCGTCCTCAGTCACCTCAATAGCTCGGCTATTGAGGCTCCCTGCGTCCTTGCATCGCTTGGTGCTAGCGACCCAGAAGCGCGGCAACATCACTGGAAGGGGCACTGATGCGGCACCACCGAGTCGGGAAGAAGCTCGGTCGCGACGCCTCGCACCGCAAGGCGCTGTACGCGAACCTCGCGGGAGCGCTGATCGAGCACGGTCGGATCAAGACGACCGTGACCAAGGCAAAGGCGGTGCGTCCGATCGCCGAGCAGATGATCACCCTCGGCCGGCGAGGAGACCTGCACGCGCGGCGCCAGGCGATGGCCTTCCTTCGCTCGCAGGAGGTGGTGCACAAGCTGTTCGCCGAGGTCGCGCCCCGGTTCAACGAGCGTCCCGGCGGCTACTCGCGAATCGTCCGGCTCGGACCCCGACCCGGCGATGCCGCCGAGATGGCCTACCTCGAGCTGGTCGACTTCTCGGCGGAGGAGCAGGCCGAGGAGAAGGCGGAGCGGCGCCGGCTCAGGCTGCGTCGCCGGCAGGAAGCCGAAGAGCGCGTCGAAGCCGAAGCGGCTACGGCGGAATCGTCCTAGCTCAGGCCGCCAGTGCGGCCTCGATGACGTCGGCTGCGTGGCGAGCGCCGACCAGCTCGACAGGCACCGCGTATCGTCCGAGGTGGAGCGCGATCTCGGACGCCAGAGGGTCGTCCGGAACCCAGAGCTGGGCCGGATAGCCGTACTCGGCGCGCCAGCCGGCCGGGCCTTCGACCACCCGGCCCCAGAGCGAGACGCGCCCGAGCACGCGGTGGACGGCTTCCGGACTGTTGCGGCCGATCAGATAGGGGCGCGCCTCCTCCGGCGCGCGCACCGCGTGGATCCCGCACGTGCAGCTTTCGTCTGGTGCGCCGTGACCGGAAACGCATGAGGCGCTGAACGGATGGCGAGCTTCCCAGGGCTCGTCGCGGAGGGCGGAGCACAAGCGGTAACGGGTGTCGACGCGCCAGACCCGCCAGCCGACGATCGCCGCCGCGAGGTCAGGCGGCGACGGAAGTCGCGGGCTCT
This sequence comes from uncultured Actinomycetes bacterium, assembly GCA_963719325.1. GTDB lineage: Bacteria > Actinomycetota > Thermoleophilia > Gaiellales > Gaiellaceae > DATBLE01. Next base: position 54,451 of record CAVRBW010000016.1, on the reverse strand, counting down.
TCGACCGGCTCCGCATCATCGTCGACCTCCGCGGTAGGCACCGGATCTTCGATCGGCTCGACGGTCCAGATCCGTTGAGGATCACCGATCTCCACCGTCAGGACACGAGGGAGGCAGCCTCCGCCTCCCGGGCCGAGGTGATGAGGTCGATCAGCCCGTAGTCGAGCGCTTCCGCGGGGGTCATGAACCGGTCGCGGTCGATGTCGCGCATCACCTGCTCGACGTCGCGACCCGAGTGTCCGGCGACGATCTCGGCCATCTGCCTGGTGGTCGCGAGAATCTCCTGCGCGTGAATCTCGATGTCGGCGGGCGTGCCGCGGAAGCCGGCGGAGCCCTGGTGGATCATGATCTTCGAGTTCGGCAGGGCCGAGCGCTTGCCCGCCGCGCCGCCGCACAGGATCATCGCCGCCGCCGACATCGCCATCCCCACGCAGGTCGTGCGTACGTCGGGCTTGACGAACTGCATCGTGTCGTAGATCGCCATCCCGGCGTACGCGGACCCGCCCGGGGAGTTGACGTAGAGGGAGATGTCCTTGTCCGGATCCTCGGCCTCGAGAAAGAGCAGCTGCGCCGTGATCACGTTCGCGACGTGGTCCTCGACTTCCGTGCCGAGGAAGACGATTCGCTCGCGCAGAAGTCGCGAGTAGATGTCGAACGAGCGCTCGTGCCGGCCGTCCGCCTCGACGACCATCGGAATCACCTGACTCATGGCCTCCGCCTCCACTGGTAGATTGGCAACTTCAAGGTTGCATCTTATATGCAACCTACAGGTTGCGAAAGGAGAGCCAGGTGGAGGTCACGCGCGAACTCGTCCTGCCGGCGCCTTGCGAGGAAGTGTGGCAGGCGCTGACAAGCCCCGAACGGCTCGAGGAGTGGTTCGCCAACGACGTCGAGTTCGACCTCGGCGAAGGGGAGGGCGAGTTCCGGTGGGATAGCGGCGACGTGCGGCGCGCCGTGGTCGAGGAGGCCGACCTCGAGCGCCGGCTGGCGATTCGCTGGTGGGACCCGGATCCCGACGGCGCCGGGGAGAGCGAGGTCGTGTTCACGCTGGAGGAGGTCCCCGAAGGGACGCGCCTGACGGTCACCGAGACGGGATCAGGGCCCCAGGCCTGCGCCGGCGAGTGGTCGTGGGCGCTGGCAATCCATGTCGGAAGACAGCGTCTTCTCTGCGCTGTCTGACCCGAGCCGGCGGCGTCTCCTCGAGGCTCTCGCTGGGCGGGACAGCGCCTCGCTGACGGAACTGGCCGCTCAGCTACCCGTCTCCAGGCAGGCGGTGTCGAAGCATCTCGCAGCGCTCGGAGACGCCGGGCTGGTCAGTTCGAGCCGTTCCGGGCGCGAGACCAGGTATCGGCTGACTCCCGGCGCGCTCGGCGACGCCGTCACGTGGATCGAGCAGGTGGGGTCGCAGTGGGACGAGCGCCTCGCACGGCTCCACGAGCACCTGCAGGCCTAGCTCTCTTCCAAGGACGCCTTCTGGATCTCGACGCGCTCAGTCGGCTGCTCCGTGGCCGGATCGCCGAGCCGGCCGATCCTCTCGACCACGTCGAGCCCGCTCGTCACCTTGCCCAGCAGCGCGTACTCCGGCGGAAGGGACGCATCGTCCGCAGTGACGACGAAGAACTGGCTGCCGGCGGTTCCGGAGGGTTCGTTGCCACCCTTGGCCATTGCGACGACACCCTTGGTGTACTTCGCATCGGACGGCGGAGCATCGACGGTCGTGTACCCGGGGCCGCCGGTGCCGGTTCCCGTCGGGTCGCCGCCCTGGATCACGAACCCGGGGACGATGCGATGGAAGATCGTCCCGTCGAAGAAGCCTTTCTTGACCAGCGAGGCGAAGGACGCGGTCGTGTTCGGCGAGTCCTTCACGTCGAGCGAGAAGGCGAACGTCCCCTTGTTCGTCTTCAAGGTGACGGCGTAGCTCTTCGACGTGTCGAGAGCGCCCTTCTTCTTTCCGCTCCCGCCACAGCCGGCGACGAGCACCGCCGCCAGGAGTGCGAGGATCGGCAGGATGCGTCTCCGGCTCGACATCGAGTACGACGGTACCGGGTTCTCCGGGTGGGCGGCGCAGCCAGGTTGTCGGACCGTCGAAGGCACGTTGCGAGAGGCGCTGAGCGCTCTCTACGCGGGGTTCGAGAACCTTGCGGTGGCCGGACGCACAGACGCGGGCGTGCACGCGCTGGGTCAGGTGGCGAGTGTCGACGTCGAGGGAGGACCGCCGTCTGCGAACGCTGCGGAGGCGCTGAACTCGATGCTTCCGGACGACGTATCGGTCACTGCGGCACGCGAGGCGGCAGAGGATTTCCATGCCCGCCATTCCGCGCGAGCACGCACTTACCGCTACCGAACTCTGGCGCCGGCATACGCCGTCGCCGTTCGAGCAACGGCGGAGCTGGTGGCTGCCTCGGCCGGTCGACGAGGAGCGGCTCGCGGATTCGGCGGATCTTCTCCTCGGCGAGCACGACTTCCGGGCCTTCACGCCGACGGAGACCCAGCACGTCGTCTTCGTGCGCCGGGTGTCCGCAGCGGCATGGCATCGCCGCGGGGACGCCCTGGAGCTCGAGATCGTCGCCGACAGCTTCCTTCGCCACATGGTGCGTACGCTCGTCGGGACGATGGTCGAGCGTGAGCCCGAGGAGATTGCCAGGTTGCTCGAAGGGCGGCCGCGGGCCGAGGCCGGCACGACGGCGCCCCCCTGGGGTCTCTACCTCGTCTCGGTGGCGTACTAGAAAGACCGCCAGCGCCCACGGCTGAGGAAGAAGCCGCGCCCGTTCCTGTTCCTGCAGGTGAGGCCCTTCGTCTCGGAGAGGCAGCCGATTCCGCCGCCCTCCCAGCTCTCCCCGTAGCCGAGCACCCAAGCCTTCGACGCGAACGCGAACGGTCCGGGGTCTCCGGCGCAGGTCACCGGGATCGCTCTGCCTGTCGCCGTCAGGCTGACACGTTTGTCGGTGAAGTCGCCTGCACGGCAGTTGACCGCCTTCGGCGCTGGTTCGAGGCCGCTCTTGATCCCGCATTCGACGAACGCGTCTCCATAGCCGCAGACGATGTTCCCGGATGGCGTCCGGAACGTGCCGCTTCGTTGCCCCGCCTGGCGGAAGGAGTAGGAGCGTTGACGGCTGAGGAAGAAGCCGTCGCCGCCCGCGTTGGTGCAGCGCAAGCCGGCTGCCCGGGAGATACACGTGAACCCGCCTCCGCGCCAGGTTGTTCCGTACCCGAGCAGCTTCGCCTTCGGATCGTAGATCGTGTCGGTGATGCAGAGCACGTGCGCAGGGCCGGTGCGGCGCATCGAGTACCCGCCGCCCCAGTCGGCGTCTCCGCAGGCCTTGGGTCGGGGCGGTAGCGGCTTGACACCGCTCCGAATCTCGCAGCGGAGGTCGACCGGCGCGAAGCTGTAGTGCTCGTACGCGCAGTAGACGTTCCCCGAGGGCAAGCGGAACGTGTCGGCGCCGCTCGCCGCGGCGGCTGTGCCCGTACCAGTCGAGAGAAGGAGCACGGCGGCCGCGGTCGCAATCCCGAGGCGAACCATCGAGCGAATGTTATGCCGCCGTTAGCATCACGCACGTGCGCTTCCCCGTCGTTCTCTTCGACCTCGACGGCACGATCGTCGACTCCGGGTGGATGATCCTCTCGTCCTTCCGGCATGCGACTCGCAGCGTCCTCGGCCGGGAGATCCCCGACGAGGTGCTGATGGCAAGTGTCGGACGCGGGCATCTGGTCGAGCAGATGGCGGACTTCGACGCGGAGAAGGCGGAGGAGCTTGCCCACGCCTATCGCGAGTTCTACGCACCGCTCCACTCCGAGCTGCGGGCCTTTCCGGGAATGATCGAGCTCCTCCGCACGCTGGACGGGGAGGCGAGGCAGCTCGGCATCGTCAGCGCGAAGCGCGGCGACATCGTCCAGCTCGCGTTCGACGCGCTCGGCTTCGGCGACCTGATGGACGTCGTGGTCGGCTCCGAGGAGGCTCCACGCGGCAAGCCGTACCCCGACCAGATCCTGGTCGCGCTCGACCGGCTCGGCGCCGAGCCGGACCACACCGCCTACGTCGGCGACGCACCGTTCGACGTCGCCGCCGCGAAGGCGGCGGGTGTGCACGCGATCGGCGTCACCTGGGGTGGCATCCACACGAGGGAACGCATGGAGGGCGAAGGCCCGGACGCGGTCGTGGACACGGCCGAAGAGCTGTATGCCGTCCTTTAGTCCGGCCAAGCGTGCGGCCGAGCTCCGCGAGCTGCTCAACCGCTACCTCTACGAGTACCACGTGCTCGACGCGCCCTCGGTCCCGGACGCCGAGTACGACCGCCTCTTCGACGAGCTCGCCGAGCTCGAGAAAGGCCATCCCGACCTCGTCGCGCCGGACTCCCCGACCCAGCGCGTCGGCGCCCCGGCATCCGACCGGTTCCAGAAGGTGCGCCACGTCGAGCCGATGGGCTCGCTCGAGAAGGTCACGAGCGACGAGACGCTCCTCAAATGGGCGGATGACGTCCGCAGGCGCCTCGGGTCCGACGAGCCGGTTGCGTACGTCATCGAGCCGAAGATCGACGGGCTCGCGATCAACTTGACGTACGAGGACGGCGTCTTCTCGCGGGGGGCAACACGTGGCGACGGGGTTCAAGGCGAGGACGTCACTGCGAATCTCAGGACGATTCGGTCGGTTCCGTTGCGGATGCAGGGCGACGGCCCTCCGTTCCTCGAGGTGCGTGGCGAGGTCTACCTGCCGCTCTCGGGGTTCCGCGAGCTGAACCAGCGGGTGGCGGAACTGGGCCAGAAGCTCGCGCCGAACCCCCGGAACGCGGCAGCAGGGTCGCTCCGTCAGAAGGATTCGTCGATCACCGCGTCCCGGCCGCTGGCCGTCTGGGTGTACGGAATAGGAGCAGCCGAGGGTGCGCAATTCCAGTCCCAATCGGAGACGCTCCAATGGCTGAGGGCGCGCGGCTTCCGGACGAACCCGTACGCCGAGCGGCTGGAGACGATCGAGGCGGTGGCGGCTGCCTGCCAGGCCTGGGAGAAACGCCGTGTGGAGCTCGACTACGAGATCGACGGGATCGTGATCAAGGTCGACTCGCTCGACCAGCAGCGCCGTCTGGGCGCGTTGCACTCGCGCCCGCGCTGGGCGCGCGCGTTCAAGTGGGCGCCGATGACCGCGCAGACGAAGCTGCTCGAGATCCGGATCCGCGTCGGCCGGACCGGTGCGCTGAATCCCTGGGCCGTCCTCGAGCCGGTCGAGGTCGGCGGCGTCACCGTCTCGCGCGCGACGCTCCACAACGAGGAGGACATCAACCGCAAGCAGATCCGCGAGGGCGACGTCGTCATCGTCCAGCGGGCCGGGGACGTAATCCCCCAGATCGTCGGCCCGGCCGGCGAGCACCAGCCGGGGACGAGGGAGTTCCGGATGCCGAAGCGATGCCCGCTCTGCGGCGTCGACATCGTCAAGCCGGAAGGCGAGGTGATGCACCGCTGTCCGAACCGCGCCTGCCCTTCCCGCGGGCTGGAGACGCTGATCAACTGGGTGCAAGGGCCGTCGGACATCGAGGGAGTGGGGGAGCAGACGGTTCGACTGCTCTGGGAGCGAGGGCTGGTCAGATCGCTACCCGATCTCTATCGGCTCACGAAGGAGCAACTGCTCGAGCTCGACGGCTTTGCCGAGATCTCCGCGGCCGCTGCGATCAAGGCGATCGACGGCTCCAAGCAGGTCGCCTTCTCGCGCGTCCTGCTCGGGCTGAACATTCCGAAGGTGGGGTGGGTCCTCGCTCAGAACCTGGCCCGCCACTTCGGCGATGTCGACCGGCTGATGGCGGCAGCCCAAGAGGACGTCGAGCAGGTCGAAGGCTTCGGGCCGGACCGTGCCGAGCTCGTGGTCGAGTGGTTCGAGGACGAGCAGAACCGCGCGTTGGTGCAAGAGCTCCGCGGCCTCGGCCTGCGCTTCGAGGTTGGCGAGGAAGAGCGGCCGGTCGAAGGGCCGCTGACGGGCAAGACCTACGTCATCACCGGGACGCTCGAGGGGTTCTCACGCGAGGATGCTCAAGCCGCGCTCGAGGAACGAGGGGCGAAGATCACCGGCTCGGTCTCGAAGAAGACGGCCGGGCTGATCGTGGGGGAGGAGCCGGGCGCCTCGAAGTTGACCAAAGCCCAACGGGAGGGCGTTCCCCTTCTGACGGAAGCAGACCTGCTCCAGCTACTCGGGTAGGTCCAATCGGCGCCGAAGATAGGCCCGGCGGCCCATGAGGGCGACCGGCTGGCCCCGGATAATCGTTTGCATGGCTGCGAACGCCCCCGATCGCGCTGCGGTCCTCGAGGACGTCCTGGCACTGGCGCAGACATCCGCACCGGCGCTCGAGCGCGTCGAGCGAACCCTGACCGACGGGTACGCGTGTGCGCTCGGAATCGAAGCAGAGCGACTGCGGCTCCAGCGCCGGCTCGAGGAGCGTGCGGCCATGCTCGGCGACGGGTCGGAGCCCTCGATCGAGGAGGTCAGCGACCTCGCCCAGGCGGTGGCGGGGCGCGACGCGGAGCTCGCGGAGCTGCGCGGAGCCCTCGCGGGCCTTGCCCAGGTGGCTCAGCGCCTTCGCGACCTCGTCTGAAAGCTCTAGGCCAGCCCGCTGCGTACTGCATAGACGGCCGCCTGGATCCGATTCTGGATCTGGAGCTTCATCAGGATGTTCGAGATGTGGTTCTTCACCGTCTTCGGGCTGATGACGAGCTCGGCTGCGATCTGCGCGTTGTCCTTCCCGTTCGCGATCAGCTTCAGCACCTCGAGCTCGCGGTCCGACAGCTCGGTGCGGATCGACTCGGCCATCTCGGTGTCGGCGGTCGTTGCGCGAACACGGTTCAGGACCTTCGAGGCGATCGTCGGCGAGATCAGCGACGCGCCCACGGCGGCAGAGCGGATTCCGCTCACGACGTCGGTGATCGAAGCGTCCTTGAGCAGGTACCCGCACGCTCCGGCGACGATCGCGTCCATCACGTCCGCGTCGTCCTCGGAGATCGTCAGCACGATCACGCGAGTCAGCGGCGACAGCGCCGTGATGTGGCGCGTCGCCTCGACCCCGGTCATCGTCGGCATGTTCAGATCCATGACGACAACCTCGGGGGCAACTTCACGGACGAGCCGCACCGCCTCGGCGCCGTTCGCCGCTTCGCCGACGACGCTCAGGCCGCCGTGCTCCTCGAGCAGGTTCCGCAACCCGGTGCGGAAGAGGTCGTGGTCGTCCACGAGCAGGACGTGCAGCTCTTCCTGGGGCTCGGACTCGTGCATTCGAGAGTCGTTCGTTTGCGCCCTGGGCGCGGGCACGCCGGAAGTCTAGTCCCGGTTCAAGGACTTCCGGGTCAAGAGCGGTCGATCAACGAAATGTGATCGTCGCCGTCCGGGTGAAGGCCGCGGCCTTTGCGCACGAAGCGATCCACACGTCGATGCGTGCCCCCTTGATCGCTCCGCCGATGTCAGCGGCAACGCCTTCGCCATAGCCCGGAACCGTCATTCTGGTTCCCAGCGGGATCACAGTCGGGTCGACGGCGACGATGCCGGGGCCGACGGGCAGGCCTGTCGCGGTCGTCCCACGGAGGCAGTAACCGGTCGCGGACACGCTCATCGTCCCGCCCGGCCGAGGAGGAGCGGGGGCGGCTGCAGGCTCCGCCTGGTCTTGACCGGACACCGATTCGACCGGGGAAGGAGGCGGCTCCGATGGACCTGCGCTCTCGGCGGGGGCGTTCTGCGGAATCGGCGCAGCCGAGGAACGGATCGAGGTGGTCGAAATCTCGGCTGTCGCCGCGCTCCGCGTAATCCGCACGGCCCTCCGCTGGGCGTCCTGTGCTCGGCGGCGGAGCGATGCGATCTGCGAAGCGGTGAGCTCCTGCTCGTGGCGCAGATGCCCGATGTAGGTTCGGCGATCGGCCAGGGTGCGTTCGAGGTCTGAGAGCGACGCTGCCAGGCGCAACCGGGCAGTTCGCGCCTTGCCCGCTTCCACCGAAAGCTCTTCCTTCGCCCGCTCGGCTCGGATCCGCGCCTGTCGAGACTGGGCAACTACCGCCTTGGTCGAGCGTGCAGTCCGGGTGATGCTCTCGAGCCCGTCGATAGCGTCGTCCAGGGAAGCGGCACCGAGGACGACTGCGATCGGGTCCGGCTGCTCCTGCTGGTAGAGGAGGCGCAGCTGGCGGCCGAGGTTGAAGCGTGCAAGCGTGAGCGTCCGTCGCGCCGCTTGGTACCGGGCGCGCGCCGAGGCCTGCCGCCGGGCAAGCTCGGCAGCCCGGGCGTCGACCCGAGCGAGCGCGGCCCGGGCCTGCGCCAGCCGGCTCTCGAGGCCGTACAGCTCGACGACGACCCGACGCGACTCGGCGACCAGCGCGGCCCTCTTCTCCTTCAGCCCGCCAAGCGCGGGTGAGCGGGCGGGTCCGCTCGCAGGCATCCCGAGAAGAAGGAGGAAACCCGTCAGCGGTACGAGAATACGACGACGGAGAGGATGACTACGCCCCCGCACGGCCGCGTGACGCTACCACAGCCCTCCAGCCCGGGCCGCCGCAGTATGCATCATTCGGCACGTTCTCGCGCGCCTTTCGGCCCTGTTGTCGTTTGCCCGTGTCCGAAACCGCTGCTAGGGTGCTGACCTCGTGACGTGCCGGCCCCTCCCGGTGCGCCTGTCGAGAGCGGTGTGGGGTATCACCGCAGGTGCCCACAGACGGCAGGCGACGATCGTACTCGTTGCCCTAACTGCGACCCTTTTCGCGGCCACTTCAGCGACCGCCGAGCCGCCGCAGATCACGGCGAAGCGGGCAGAGGCCCAGCGGGTCCTCAACGAGATCCACTCGCTTGACGTCCAGCTGGAACGGGCGAGCGAGGCCTACAACGGCGCGAACGAGCGGCTGCTGGCGATCGAGCGCCAGCGCGCCCTGAATACCCGCCACCTCGAGATCGCAAGGCGCAACCTGACGCTGGCTCAGCAGCGTCTGGGTCAACGCCTGCGGGCGATCTACATCTCCGAACAGGAAGACTCGACGCTCGCGATTCTCCTCGGCTCCGCCAGCCTGAACGACTTCCTCAACCGCATCGAGACGGTGAACAGCGTCGCCTCGCAGGACACGCAGGTGATCGGAGAGATCCGAACGTTCAAGCGCGAAGTGACGATCCGCGCGGCGCAGTTGAAGTCCGCGCACGCCCGTCAGGAGCGAGTCGTCGGCGAGCGTGCCGCGGCGAAGCAGCGTGTCGAGGCGGGGCTCGCCGAGCGCCAGCGTCTCGTCGCGTCGATCAAGGGCGAGATCACCCGGCTGGAGGCGCAGGAGCGGGCGCGCCAGGAGCGGCTCCGGATCGAGGCGGAGCAGCGCCTGCGGGCACAGCTCGCAGCCCAGCGTGAGGCTGTCGCCTCGGCGCAGGAGAACGGTGACGTCGGCGCAGCTGCGGTTACGCCCGAGGGCATCTCCGTCGCACCGCCGTCCCGTTACGGCGGCGTGGTCGGGATCGCGATGCAGTACCTCGGCACACCGTACGTCTGGGGCGGCGCCTCTCCGGGCGGATTCGACTGCTCGGGCTTCGTGATGTACGTCTACGCTCAGCTCGGCGTCTCGCTGCCTCACCACGCGGCGTCGATGTACAGCTACGGCGTCCCGGTATCGCGTGACCAGCTCGAGGCCGGGGACCTCGTCTTCTTCGACGGCCTAGGTCACATGGGCATCTACATCGGCGGCGGCCAGTTCGTCCATGCGCCGCACACCGGTGACGTGGTCAAGATCTCGAGCCTGAACGACTCCTGGTACGCGGCCACGTACGTGGGCGCCCGCCGCCTCTAGTAGCCGCTAGCCGTAAAGCCGCTCGATCTCCGCTGCGAAGTGCTCCTGCACGACGCTGCGCCTGAGCTTGAGCGTCGGCGTGACCTCGCCCTCCTCGGCTGAGAAGTCGCGCGGGAGGATCGCAAAGCGCTTGATCTGCTCGAACCGCGAGTGTTGGCCGTTCAGCTCGTCCACGACGCCCTGGATCAGCTGCTCGACGTTTTCGCCCCCGGCGTCGCGCCATTTCCCGATCTCGACCTCGTCGAGGGTGATCAGCGCGACGACGTAGGGGCGGCGGTCGCCGACGACGACTCCCTGGGAGATGTACTTCGAGGACTTGAGCTCGTTCTCCAGGTTCTGCGGCGCGACGTTCTTCCCGCCCGCCGTCACCAGGATGTCCTTCTTCCGGTCGGTGATCTTCACGAAGCCCTCGGCGTCGATCTCGGCGATGTCCCCCGTGTGCAGCCAACCGTCGGCGTCCAGGACCGACCCCGTCGCCTCGTCGTCCTTGAGGTAGCCGGCGAAGATCGTTTCGCTGCGCAGGAGCAGCTCCCCGTCCTCCGCGAGCTTCGCCTCGAACCGAGGCAGCAACGGCCCGACCGTTCCGAACTTGAAGCGGTCAGGGCGGTTGACCGAGCAGGCGGTCGTGCACTCGGTGAGTCCGTAGCCCTCCAGGATCAGGATGTCGAAGGCGTGGAAGAATTCGATGATCTCGGGCGAAAGTGGGGCGCCGCCCGAGATCGCCAGCCGAAGCCGCCCGCCAAAGCGCTCCTTCACCTTCGAGTAGACGAGGCGATCGGCGATCCGGTGACGGAGGGCGAGGGAGCTGGACGGCGGCCGACTGGCCTGCCGGAGTCGACTGACCTCACGCCCGACCCCGAGCGCCCAGTTGCCGATCGCCCTCTTCGCTCCGTGCGCCTCGTCCAGCTTTCCGAGCACTGCTGAATGGGCCTTCTCGTACACTCGGGGGACGCTCGGAAGGATCGTCGGCCGAACGGCAAGCATGGCGCTCGCGACCTGGAGCGGGTCGGCACAGAACGCGAGCGTGAACCCGACATAGGCCGCTTCGAGATGCATCAGCCGCCCGAAGTTGTGGGCAAGCGGCAGGTAGAGCAGCATCGTGTCGGCCGGCACGTGGAACGACGGTATGTCGTCGACTGCAGCGGCCATCTCGTAGTAGTTCCGGTGGCGGATCATGCAGGCCTTCGGCGGCCCGGTCGTCCCCGAGGTGTAGATGTAGGTGAAGAGGTCTTCCTCGCCGACCTGGGCGGCGGCTTCGTCGAGGGCGCCAGGGTGATCGGCGGCGTAGGCTCGGCCACGAGCCTCCAGGGCGTCGAGATCGGCGAACGCGAGCGCGTGGCGCAGCAGAGGCAGCCGCGCACGTGTCTCCTCGACCTTCGCCAGTTGCTCTGCGTCGCCGGCGAGGACGCCGATCGCGTCGGAGTGGCCGATCACGTAGGCGCAATCCCGCGTGGAGCTGTTGGAGTAGATCGGAGCGCCGACCGCGCCGATCAAGCCCAGTGCGAAATCGAACAAGCACCATTCCAGGCTCGTCGGGCCGAAGATCGCGAAGGCGTCTCCCTTCCGAACACCGAGTGAGAGCAAGCCGGTCGCGATGTCGTCCACCCGGCGCGCTGCCTCCCCGAGCGAGACCGGAACCCAGGTGCCGTCGCGTTCCGCCAGGTAGGCGACGTGGGCAGGATCGCGGGCGCTCGCGTTTCGCCAGAGGCTGGCGATCGTGCGGGTCGTGCGCGTGTGCCGCTCTGTGAGCTGCGCCATCGCGGCGAGCTTAGAGCACTCCCCAGTGCCTCAGGAGGCCACCTGCGGCACCGTGGCTTTGCTGGGTCATTTTGCGGAGGGATACTCGGGTACGCCTAGAATCTAGGTTCCCCATGCGCACGACCTGGAATGGATCGATCAGCTTCAGCCTGGTGACGATTCCCGTCGGGCTCGCTCCGGCGACGAAGCCGGCGGCTCGCGCGTCGGACGTTGCGTTCCGGCAGCTGCACCGCGAGTGCCGCTCGCCGATCAAGAACCGCCGCTGGTGCCCGGTGCACGAGCGCGAGGTCGAAAGCGAAGAGATCGTCAAGGGTTGGGAGGTCGCCAAGGGCCAGTTCGTGATCGTCGAGGAGGCCGACCTGGAGGCGATCGAGCGTCAGAACACCTCACGCTCGATCGAGATCGAGCGCTTCGTCGCGCTAGACGAGGTCGACCCGGTCTACTTCGACCGGACATACTTTCTCGTCCCCGCGAGCGCACCGGCGGGAAAGCGTCCCTACGTCCTCCTCCTGAACGTCTTGAAGGAAGAGCAGGTCGGTGCGATCGGACGCTTCGTCCTGTCCGGCAAGGAGAAGCTCTGCCTGATTCGGCCGAAGGGCGACGCGCTCGTCCTCGAGACGCTGTTCGTGGCCGAAGACGTCTATTCACAGGCGGAGATCGACGAGGCGACGGAAGAGACGGACGTCAAGAAGGCCGAGCTCGACCTTGCCCGCCAGCTCGTCGAGAGCCTGGTCGGAGTGTTCGAGCCGAGTGAGCAGCTGACGAGCGGGTACCGGCAGGACCTGCGGCGGATGCTCGAGGCGAAGCTTGCGGGCGAGCCGATCGCCGAGCCGGAGCCGGTCGCGGAGGCACCGGTGATCGACCTGATGGAGGCGCTGAAGAAGAGCGTCGCCGAGGCAAAGGACCGCAAGGCGCCCGCCAAGAAAGCGGCGGCGTCGGGCTCGCGCGCCAGAGCTGCCGCGAAGAAGTAGCGGCTCCCCGAACGGAGCACGCACGAGCTCATACCCTCGTGGCGTGCTGAAGATCAATCTCCTCGGGGACGATGGCTGGATAGGTCGGACGGGGCCGCCCGAGAGGCCCGGTTTCTCGTGGCGGCGAATGCGCGTCGCGGGCGAACACATTGGTGCGAGGCTCTACGAGCGACCGCCGGGCCAGAGGACGTGGCCGTACCACTACGAGCTCGGAAACGACGAGATGCTCGTCGTCGTGGCCGGGCGACCCACCCTCCGAGATCCCGAAGGAGAGCACCAGTTGGAGCCTGGCGATTGCGTCTTCTTTCCGAACGGTCCGGCCGGTGCGCACCAGATCATCAACCGGTCAGACGAGCCGACGAATACTGGGAGGCCGAAGAGGCTGACGAGTAACCACGGCGTGGGCGGCGGAGGCAGCTGCGGCGAGCTACTCGAAACCGAAAAGGAGGGAAGTCACGGGGAAACGATGGGCTTCCCCGTGTTCTCAGTGCTTCGTCGGCGCCGCGCCGATCGCCTGAAGCTGCGCTTGGAAAAGGAACTTGTCGATCTTCCCCTGGTAGATCGGCACGCCCTCTTCGAGACAGACCCGGATTACTTCAGTGCGGTCGATCCCGAGCTCCTTCGACAGCTCTTCAGGCGTGAGGTGATTTGGCATGGCGCTCCCTCCTCCGGCACGAAAAAGCCCGCCTGCGCAGAGCGCCGACGGGCTCGATCGAAGCTTTCCGATTGCGTCTGCGGGAGATCAGAGGTCCCGCTCCTCCGGACGATGCATGACCATCAGAGCATACTCCCGACGTCCGCGGGGAGACAAACATCGCCGGGCGGACTAGACGGGATTGGGGAGCTCGACGAACTCCCAGTCGAGTTCGAAGCGCTCCGCGAGCCGCTCGGCGAGGGCCTGGATGCCGAGCCGTTCGGTTGCGTAATGGCCGGCGGCGACGAAGGTGATCCCGAGCTCTCGGGCGTCGTGCAGGCTCGGCTCCGCGGCCTCGCCCGTGAGGTAGAGCTCGTAGCCCTCGCGGGCGGCGGCGGCGAGATAGCTGCTGCCCCCGCCGGAGAGAATCGCCACGCGCTCGACCGGGTCGGGCCCTTCGGCGAACGCGACCGGCTCCGGTGCGATCCGGTCGCGGATGCGCCCGAGAAAGCCCTCCAGGGGCTCCGCTCGGGCGAGACGCCCGCCGACGCCGACGTCGGCGAACGGCCCTTCGACCTCGACCCCGAGCTCGCGCGCGAGCAATGCGTTGTTCCCGATCTCCGGATGGGCGTCCAGAGCGAGGTGGTACGCGGCGAGCGTCAGGTCGGCGCCGAACAAGGCTTCGAGCCGCCGGCGCATGCGTAGGTCAATCGTCCTCGGGTCCCGCTCCCAGAACAGGCCGTGGTGGACGAGTACGAGCTGCGCGCCGGCATCCGCTGCTCGCCGAAAGAGATCGAGCGACGACGAAACTGCGCAGACGATCTTCGTCACCTCCTCGGCCCCGATGACCTGCATCCCCTGCGGGCCATAGTCGGAGAACGACTTGAGGTCGAGCAGCTCGGATGCGTGCTCGAGGATGTCGTCGCGCCGAGCCATTCCGAGCGATTGTGTCAATCGCTCGGGTAACCTGTCTGCGCTTCGGGGTGTGGCGCAGCCTGGTAGCGCGCTCCGTTCGGGTCGGAGAGGTCCCCAGTTCAAATCTGGGCACCCCGATATGTTGCGCGGGGGAACCCGTGGTTCCCCCGCAGGCCCCCTCCTTCTCGCCACGCGTGGCCGGAGGCTCTTGGCCTCCCGCCGGGCAAAGCCCGGCTCCGGCCGCGGGCGGGCGTTGCAGAAAGGGGTCGGTTCCTGGCCCGTCCAGATCCCTATCGACCGGTAGTTCGGGCCGGTGCTCAGCGCTCGCTGGCGCTCGCGACCAGGCGGAACGTTCGATCGAGACCCGTCAGCTCGAGGAGGCGCCTCGTCTTGCCCGTCGCTCCGCTCAGAACGAGGTCGGTGTTTCGTCGGCGTGCCTGTTTCTGCGCAAGCACGAGCGCTCCGAGGGCGGCCGAGTCGATCAGCTCGGCAGCGGTCAGATCGACCACCACCTCATCGATGCTCTCCTCGGCCAGACAAGACAGCGCCTGGCTGAGCTCCTTGCTGGCCGAGACGCCGACCGGGCCCTCCAGGCCGACGATGACCGATCCGTCGCGTCGGCTCGTGTGTAGCAGGAACGAACTCACGCGCCGGTCGCGTCGGATGTCAGCGCCGACTCGCGATCGAGGCGCCCTGCCAGGGAATCCTGCTCCGTCTCGTACGCCAACCGGCGAACGACCTCTCCGAGTCCGGACTGTGCTTCGATGCGTCGTTGACGCACCGCGCCGTTCTCCCCGAGCAGCGTCCACGCGGCGAGCAGATCGTTGCGTGTGCCGAGCGCCTCGGCCACCGGCTCGAGTGAGGCGAGCAGGTCGTCGATCCGTTGCCGCGCGGGCGCTGGGGCGCCGCTGTCGAGATCGACGAGCACACCGTCTACCCCGTCGCGGATTGCACGCCATCTATTCTCGGCGATGCGGTGGGTAGGGTGCACGGTCAGTTCCTCGCCGGCGTCGTACCGGGTTGCGAGCACGGCCACCAGCGCCTGGCAGACAGCAGCCACGGCACCGGCCTCCTCGACGCGCGTCTGCGCGTCGGCGATCCGGAACTCCAGCGTCCCGAACGTCGGGTGCGGACGGAGGTCCCACCAGAGATAGCTCTCGTCCGGGAAGAGCCCACCTCCGGCGCCCCAGGCCACGAAGTCCGCATACTCGTTCCAGGTGCGGTAGGCCGGCGGGATCCCGGCACGCGGAAACGTCTCGTTGAGCTTGAGGCGCGACGACGCAAGACCGGTATCGCGGCCGCCGAGGAACGGTGAGTTGGCAGCCAGGGCGGCGAGCTCCGGCAGGAACGACCGAGCCGCGTTGTAGACCGCCAGCGCTCGTGCCGGGCCGGAGATCGCCACATGGATGTGGAGCCCGCATGGCAACCCCTCTCGCACGCTCCACGGACAGTCGGCTGCGATCCGGTGGTAGCGGCTTCGGTCGGTGACCTCGATCGGGAGCGTGGAACTCGGATGGACTCCTGCCGCGACCAGCCGGGCGAAGCCGGCGAGTCGATCGGCGGCGAATGATCGCGCGGCTCGCAACTCGCGGCAGACGTCGGCGACCGTAGCGAAGGGTGGGGTCACGACTTCGAGCTGGGCGCTCCGAAGCTCGCGGGTGAAGCGATCGTCCTCCAGTCGGACGAGCGCGCCCTCGACGTCGTTCACGGGCGAAAACGTCAACGGGTCGACCAGGATCAGTTCCTCCTCGAGCCCGACCGTCAACGAGCCCCCCTGCGAGAATGCGCGGCGGCAGCGTTCGGCAACCTCCCAGGCGCCGTCGCTCCAGGCGGGGACAGACCCGAGTCCAACCTGCACGGGCCAGGCCGATGCTCCGCGGAGCAAATCGGTGGTGTTCACTTCGGCGCCGCCCGTCCGGCTCCAGCCGTGAGTTGGTCCAGAATTGCCTGGTCGAGCGCCTGATGGACGCCGAGCGCGCTGGACAGGTCGCCTGTCCACAGCCTTCTGGTCGCTCGGGCTCCGGCCGGGGGGCGGCGTGCGGTCAGCGAGAGCTTGCCGCCGGCGTCCTCGAGCTTCAGCGAGAGCCCGGCAAGGAGGACGACCGCCTCGCCGTCGAGCTCCGTCACTCCGCTGAGGTCGATGACGAGCTCTTGCGCGCCGCCCTCGACCGCCGCGTCGCATCGGTCGACGACGTCGGCGTCGACCAGTCGGGGCGCGACAAGGACGTGTGCGATGCGGCCGCTGTTCCGGTCTACACCCATGATCCGACCGTAGGCGCTGCCCGTGAGGGCTGCTCATGCCGGTTTCGACCTTCCGTGAGCGTGTCGTGAAGATCTCCTCACACCGACCTGTCTGCTACCGCGTGGGCTCCTGCACAAGTGATTCGCCGAGGGTCTTGCCAGCAGCGTCGAGCGCGCGAACCGCGACGGAGTATTCCCTCAGGCGGCGGAGGTCGATTCGAGTCTCGAAGCCGCTTCTGGCGACCGTGGCGACCTCTTGCAGATGGTGTGCGTCAGGCCCGGCGAGGACCTGCCAGCGAGTGACCTCGGTCGCGCCGTTCCAGCTCGCGTAAGCGGTCGCCCGCCCGAGCCAGTCGGTGCGGACGGTGAGGTCAGGCGGCTCGTGCGGCCGGCCGGTCCAGACGAAGCGGTAGGCGCGGTAGGAGTCGGCGCCCTTGGTGAAGCGCCCGCCGAAGATCACCCGCCCTTTCTCGATCGAACTCGGTGAAGTACGGATTGCTGCCCCACCCGACGAACACGTGCCCGCCTGGCAGGAACTGGATGTCGCCCTGGCTCCCCGACAGCAACCCGGCCGGGTGCGTGTACGCATGAACGAGCTCCACCCGGCGGGTCTTCGTATCCACCCGCAGCACAAGCGCGCGCGACTGCTTCGCCAGTGGTGGGTCGGCCTCGTTGTCGAACAGCGATATCTCTCCGCCCGGGCGCCAGCGCGCGTCGTGCTGCCAGCCGAACGTCGTTCCCGGTCCGGTCGCGAAATCGCTCCTCTTGCCTCCGAGTCTCCAGGTGATGTCGCCGGTGCGGCGGTCGATCTTGTAGAGCGCATGCGTGTTCCGGGCCGAGACCAGCAGGTTGCCGTCGGCGTCCTCGTCGATCGAGTTGACGTGGAAGTAGTCGTACGGCGCCGCCGCAGCGCCTCGCTTCGCAGGCGGAGGCTTGGAGTACGACTCGTCGATGCCGACGTGATCGAGGCTGTGCCACTCGAACAGAACCCGTCCGGTGGGGATGTCCAGCTCCTGGACGACGCCTTCGAATACCTTCCCTTCCCTCGGTCCCCCGACCGAAGACAGGTCGAGCGGCACCCGATGGTAGGCGGTGATCAGCGCCGTGTTCTCCGGTGTGATCAGGAACTCGTGGATATCGGCCGCGAGCCCGTTGCCGGCTCGCACCCTGGCTATCTCACGGTAGGTGTCGTCGACGATGACGTCGTACCCGTCTCCCACACCCTTCGTCGCACGGCCTCGCCACCAGGTGAGGACCGGTCTGCCCCGGTACACCTGGGCGCGAAAGTCGGCGACGCCGTGCGTGTCGAGGGGATCGAACCAGATCAGTTTCCCGTTGTCGTCGACGATCATCGGCCCTGCTTGGGGAACGTCGTGCTTCGGTGCGATGAAGACGTAGCCGGGCGCCGTGCCCTGCGCCTGCCTCGTCAGGGTGACCACCGGAGGTGAGAGATCGGGGCGGGAGTGGAAGTGCTGGACCGCCGCCTCGCGGCCGCTGCAGCCGGTGGCGAGCGTGCCGGCGAGGATGAACGGCAGCAGCAGCTGCCGGCTCACTACACGAGTCCGCTGGAGTAGCGCCATGGACCGGGCTCGAGCCTGATCCCGCGCTTACGGCAGAACTCGCGGACCGAGTCGAGAACCACCCCGCCCTCGCCGTGGACGCGGCGGTCGAGGAGGTCGAGCACCGCGCAGCCCGGTGGCGGACCACCTGCGAGCCCGAGGGTGAGGATCACCGTCTCGTCGGCGCCCTGTGGGGGCTCGTAGCCTGCCACGAGCTTCTCGACCGCGAGCACGAGCGCGGTCTTGCCCGCCTGCCGCAGTTGAATTCCGCGAGCCGCGCCGTGGTCGGCAGTCGACACGTCGACGCCCTGTAACTCGAGCAGCTCTTGCAGCTCGTCCATCATCGTGCGCAGCATCCGCGCCTGGCGGTCGCGGGAGACCGGGTGGGCGGCCGAGCCGGCAACCCTGGCCGGCACCCCGATCGCGAGCTTCCCCGGTGGAATGTCCGAAACGACGTACGAGTTCGAGGCGACGATCGCCTCCCGCCCGATGCGACTGCCGGCATAGATCACGGTGCCGATGCCGACCTGGCTGCGGTCCTCCAGCACCACGCCCGCGAAGCGGTTCTCGAACCCCTCGAGGAGCGAGTGGCCGACGTTGTGCGTAACGATCACGGATCGCATCGTGATGAACACCTCGCAGCCGATCAGGACCGGTCGGCACGGGTTGATGAAGGCCTCGTCGCCGACGAAGACCAGGTCGCCCGCGGCGAACGTCCCCCACGGGTCGAAGGCGCCGCCGCCGCCGATCACCACCGAGCGGCCGATGTGGCCGTTGGCGCCGAAGTACGCGCGGCGACACCGGACGCGGAGGTTCGCTCCGAAGTGGGTGAGAGGCCCCACCGCGAAGACTTCCGCGCACTCGACGAGCCCGTCGTCGCCGATCGCGACGCCGTCTTCGAGGACGAGCTGCGGGGCCACGATCACGCTGCGCTGCCCGAGCCTGACGCCCTCGCCGATCACGGCGCCGTGGCGGCGGTAGGCGGTGCAGCGCTCCTCCGACGGAAGGGCTCGAAAGCCATCGGGATCCGCGCGGAGAGACTCGAGGAAATCGGCGTCGAGCCTGCCGACGTTCTGGTCTATACCGAACTGGGCTGGCATCGAGACGCCCTCCGCGGAGAGGCCTGCCAGCCGGTAGTCGCCGCCGTGAGGCGCTCCACCGCCTTCGCCGGCAACCAGGGACTGGACATCCTCGGCGGTGATGAAGCCCGCCTTGTCGATCGAGGCGAGGTCGACGCCATAGCGCTCCGCCAGCTCGGCAGCCTTCTTGGTGGCCTTCACCTGGGTGGATCGGCTCTCCACCGGCACCGGTTGGCTGGCGAGTTGCTCGATCGTCGCGAGCTCCTCGGCGCTTTCGGCGATGTACGCGATGCGTTCGCCGAGCACGACCTCCTCGCCGGCACGGCGCAGCCGGCAGAGCCTGCCGTCGCCTGGTGACCCGACCTCGATCGAGGCCTTCGTCGTCTCGACGAGGCACACCGGCTGATCCTTCCTCACCTCCTGCCGATCCTCGACCAGCCACTCGACCAGAATCGCGGACTCGCTGTTCGCGTCTTCGCGCGTGAGGACGATCTCGATCAGCGCTCAGCCTCTAACGCTCTCGAGGGCGGTGACCGAGTTGACGACGTCGTCGACGCCGGGGAGGACGGCGTCCTCCAGCGTCCGCGCCGCCGGGATGATCCCGTCTCGTGCGGCGATCCGCTCCACTGGTCGCCGCAGGTCTTCCCATGCCTCGCTCTGGACTCGGGCTGCGATCTCGGCGCCGACGCCGGCGGTCAGCGTCCCCTCCTCGAGCGTCACGAGCGATCCGGTGCGGGCGACCGACTCGAGCACCGGGTCGAGATCGAGAGGGAGGAGGCGGCCGAGCGCGACCACCTCGGTGAACAGCTCATGCTCGACGATCAGCCGGGTCGCCGCCTCGAGCGCGATCGGGAGCATGCCGCCGTAGGTGACGATCGTCGCCACCCCGCCCGAGAAGTCGTTGCCGGAGAAGCAGAGTGCCGGATAGGGAGCGCCCAGTTCCTCACAGCGGAACTCGCCGACCCGGCCGTCGACCGGGCGCCGGTTGGGTCGGCCGTACATCAGCTTGTTCTCGATGAAGAAGACCGGGTCGTCGTCCGCGACGGCAGCGAGCAGCATCGCGCCGAGGTCATGACACTCGCTGGGCACCACGAGCGAGATCCCCGGGACGCCGAGCAGGAGCTTCTCCAGCGACTGGCTGTGCGTGGGCCCGTAGCCGCGGCCTCCGCCCATCGGCGTTCGCACGACCAACGGCAGCCGCACCTGGTCGTCGAACATCTCGCGGAACTTCGCGATCCCGTTCACGGTCTGGTCGAGACCGAGCGCGATGAAGTCCCCGAACATGATCTCCAGGATCGGGCGGCGTCCGCGCATCGCCATTCCCGCCGCGACCCCGAACAGTGCCGGCTCGCTAACCGGGGTGGTCAGCACCCGGTCGGGCCACCGCGTGCTCAGCCCGCGCGAGACCTTGAACGCCCCACCGTACGGATCGAGCACGTCTTCGCCGAGCAGGACCACGTCGGCTCTGGTCTCGAATGCCTCGATGAGCGCCGCGTTCAGCACCGCTGCGCAGCGTTCTACCGCCGCCCTACCCATCGAGCAGCGCGGGCGGGGCTTCGTCCGCCGACCTGATCACGTCGGCGAGCCGTTGGTCGCATGCTGCCTCGATCGAGCGTCGCTCGGCGTCCGCTAGGCGGGCGCCCGCGACCAGCAGCGGGTCACGCCGGCGCGCCGCCTCGATCTCCGCCTCGTCCCGGAAGTCGTCTCCCTTGCTGTGCGGGCTGAAGCGGTACGTGTTGAGGACCAGGAAGAACGGACGACCGCTTGTGCGCACCGTCGGGACGATCTCACCGGCGGCGGCGGCGATCTCGACGACGTCGGTCGTACTCAGCTCGGCCGTCTCGATCCCGAATGCCGCCCCGCGGCCCGCGATGGCGCCGGCCAGGTTGAGATGGCTTGGCGTCGACTGGGCGTAGAAGTTGTTCTCGACCACGAACAGGATCGGGAGCCGCCAGAGCGACGCGAGGTTGAGGGTCTCGTATACCACGCCTTGCCCCAGCGTGCCGTCTCCGAGAAACGCGACGGTGACGGCGCCGGTGCCCCTCTGCTTCTCCGCGAGCGCCATCCCCGCCGCGACCGGGAGCGTGCTGCCGAGGACGCCGTTCGAATAGAAGTTGCCGTTGCAGAGATGCTGGCTTCCGCCCTTCCCGCCGCAGGTACCGCCCTTCTTGCCCATGATCTCGAGCATGAGTCCCGCTGCATCGTCCGTGAACGCAAGGTAGTGCCCGTGGCACCGGTGATTGCTGACGATCACATCGCGCTCCCGTTCCAGGTGGTCGACGACGCCGACTGCGTTCGCTTCCTGGCCGACATACGTGTGCACCGTGCCGTCGATCTTGCCCGCAGAGAAGAGGTCGAGCAGCGACTCCTCGAAGCGGCGGATGAAGTACATCTGCCCATAGAGCCGTCCAATCGATGGCTCGATCGGCTGTCGAGTGAGCGTTCGCGATTCGCCTGCCACAAGCCTTCTCGTCAAGGTACGACCGCATGCCGGTCTGAGCACGGACGATGGAGCAGAGCAAACCTAGCTGAGACCTGCCCGAGAACGCCGGCTTCGCCAAGCAAGCACCTAGATGTATCCAAGATCGGCCAACCTCCTCTCGACCAGCACCTGCTCCTCGTGGCTCAGGCTCCGCCGCGTGATCCCCTCCAGCTCGGCGAGCAGCCGGCGGCGAAGCTCCGAGGGCACGTCGTTTCGGCGCTCGCGCTCGCGCGGGTCGAGGTCGAGCCGGTACGCCTCCTCTGCGTCGGATTCGAGATCGAGGATCAGCTTCCACGGCGGCAGACGGAGGGCGATCTGAGAGAGCATCCCCTTGTCCGTTCGGACGATGACGGCAGGCCTGTCCTGACGTTCCAGCCCGGCCGCGGTCGGAATCAGTGACGTCCCGTCGAGCCCGTCGAGCGGAGCCCCGGCAAGCTCGAGCAATGTGGGCATCACGTCGACCAGACGCACCTGCGACGTGACCACCGCCGGCTCCAGGCCGCTCGGCACGGAGAGGATCAGCGGCACCTCGACGATCTCGTCGTACAGGTTCGCCCCGTGCATGTGGTAGGTGCCCTTGACGTCGCGCTTGTCGGCGAATCGCTCGCCCCACGACTCGCCGTGGTCGCTGAGGAAGGCGATTGCGGTTCGCTCGCGCAGCCCGAGGTCGTCGAGCGCCTGGAGGAAGGACGCGAAGACGGTCTCCGACTCGCGCTCGACCGCTTGCCGGTAGCTCTCGAGCAGGGCGGCGTGCGCCGACCAGGTGTCGGACTGGATCCCGGCGATGATCTCCTTCTTGGCGGCGAGCCACTCTCGCCGCTGAGCGTGCAGGACGTCGTAAGGCATGTGCGTCGTCCAACTGTGGAACCAGAGGCAGAACGGCCGGGCGCGGTGGGCGCGCAGCCACTCGACCGCACCATCCACCCGTTCGCTCGTGCCGGCGACGTTGGCGTCGGGAAAGCCCTTGAACAGGTAGTTCTCGTCGAAGACGAAGCTGCCCGTGTCGTATCCGTACGCCGCCGCGACGGTGAAGAGTGTCGGTAGCGCCGGATCGAGCTCGGCATCCCAGTGCAGGTAGCCGTGGTGGTGGGGGTAGAGGCCGGTGACCATCGACGCGGTCGAAGGGCACGTCCACGGCGCTGCGGAAATGGCCTGGTCGAAGCGCACTGACCCGGCTGCGAACTCGTCGATGGTCGGTGTGCGTACCCGCCGGGCGCCGTAGCAGCCGACATGATCGGTGCGAAGAGCATCGGCGACGTAGACGACCAGATTCGGCGGCTCGCTGACGCTCATCCGGCGAGCTCCGCGGCCAGGCTGCGCCCGCGCATGCCGGCCGGCGCCTCGACGCCGAGCAGCTCGAGCACGGTCGGGGCGACGTCGAGCAGATGCGCATCCAGACGCCCGCGCGCTCCGACGCCCGCCCCGGCGGCGACGAGGAGGCCGTCCTGGGCATGGTTTGCGTCATCCGGCCCCGTGTCGTTCTCGAGTGTGTGCACGCCTTCTTCGCCGCCGATCGTCGCCACGGAGCGCCAGAGCAGGTCGCCGAAGATCACGATCAGGTCAGGGGCGACGCCGTTCACCTGCGGATAGAGATCCTCCGGCTTGTAGACGCGGGTGTCGAGCGGTAGGCCCTGGTCGTCGGGGATCGCCGCCAGCCTGCGCGCGAGGTCGTCCCGGACGGACTCGTACTCCTCGGGCGTGACGACACCCTCGGGCTCTCGCCCGCGGACATTGAGGAAGACGCGCGCGTAGTAGCCCCCGTCGCCCCACGCGACCGTTCTCGCCCAGTCGATGCCCACCTGCCGTGGCAGGCAGACCGTCTGAGGTTCACCCTTCAGCGCCAGCAGCCCTTCGCGCCGGAGCCACTCGTTGACCCGGATGCCTCCGTCCAGCCGCTTCGCGCCATGATCCGAGAGGACGAGAACGAGGGTCTCGTCGTCGGCGTGCGCCAGCAGCCTGCCGATGAGACCGTCCACGTGGCGGTAGTAGTCGAAGATCGCGTCCTTGTAGGGATTTCCGGCGTCGTGCTTGCGGTGCCGGGTGTCCATGTACTTCCAGAACCCGTGGTGCATCCGATCAGGGCCCATCTCGACCATCGCGAACAGCTGCCAGGGCCGCGTCTCGAGCAGGTGCTCGGCAAGCCGGAACCGGCGGTCGGTCATCTCGTAGACCTGCCGGAGCAGATCGTCCTTCTCGTCGGTCCGGAAGTTCGCGCAGTCGAACAGGTACTCACCGACGACGTCCGCGATCTCGTCCCGCAGCGTGGGAGGGAAGGTGTACGGGCTCTCGGTGGAGGGCGTCAGGAAGCAGCCGACCATCACCCCGCGCAGAGGCTTCGGCGGGTAGGTGCCCGGCACGCCGAGCACGATCGAGGAGCCGCCTGCGCGGCCGACCACGTCCCAGAGACGCAGGTCGTGGATCGCCGTCGAGTCCGCGATGAACCCTCCGTCGTACGAGTGGTCGCTGCGGTTGCGGAACCCGTAGACGCCGAGATCGCCGGGCGTGCGACTGGCCATCATGCACGACCAGGCGGGCACGGTGATCGGCGGGACGATCGACGTCAGGACGCCGTGGACGCCGCGCTCCATCAGGCTCGCGAGAACCGGCAGGTCGGCTTGCCAGGCCTCCAGCAGCGAAGGCTCGGCGCAGTCGAGGCCGACGATCATCGCTTTCCGTGCTGAAGCGGGACTCATCGGTCGCCTATCGTACGGACACTGTTTACCGGCGGACCCGGATCGACACGAGCCGGCGGGCCGAGACGCCGCGGAGCACGTTCTCCCGAGGCTTGCGGGCGCGGATGAAGATGGTCAGGAGCGCTCCGTTCTTGAGCGGTAGCCCGCGTGGCGGCTGGTAGGTGATCGTTGCCCCGCTGCCACTGGTAGTCGTAGTCGGTGGGGCTTCCCGTCCAGTCGCCGTGATCGGCGGTCAACTCGTTGCCCTCCCGCTCCGTCCCCGACACGGTCGGCGACTTCGCGTTCGACGCCGGCCTGACTGAAGGGGTCTGTAAGGCTTGCGTTCGGATCGTTGTTCATCTCGTCCCTGCGGAGGCGTCGCCGGTTGGGGCCTGGACGAATACGACGAGCAGATCCCTCAACGGATCTCGTGATCGCCGACAATCGTCACGGTGACGGCGGGGTGGCTCATGTGCCAGAGATCGAGCTCGACGGCGGGTGCGAAGATGCTCACCTGACCGGGAAACAGCACCGTGAGCTCACCCGCCGACCGTACTGACGAAGGGAAGCCCTGTCGTGCGAGGTGCCGCCGGAGGTCCTTGGTCGCGTGGGCATCGCTCACGTTCACGCGCAAGAGAGGCATCTGCACGCTCCTCCCCCTCGGGCCCTCAGCACGACGGGAATGTACGTCGGCGATGTGAGGAGCGGGTCAGGCCCGTGTGAGGCTGTCTTAACACGGATGCGGCCGGTTGAGCGCTTCGCGATACTTCACGTCGATGCGGCCGTATCGCATCGGCATGCGGTGGTGGCTTGCGGCGGCCTTCGTCCTCATCGCCGCGCTCACTGCTGCGTCGGTCGCGACCGTGTCGTCGAGCCAGGCGCACGAGGCGGTTCGTTCGAGCTCGGAGGACCTCGCAGTCGGTAGGGCGGTGTCGGCAGCGTTTGCCGTCCAACGTGCGCTCGAGACCGACAATCTGGCGCAGGCGTTGCCGGTGATCGCGAATCGTCGCGACCTTGCCGTGTTCGTCTTCGATCGGCGTGGCCGCCTGCTCACCCCCTCCGTCTCGAAAGGCATCCACTGGCCCTCGGTCCCCGGCGGAAACGCTGCGCTCGCGTCCGCACTCGCCGGCCACCGGTTCGTCGAAACCGTCCATCGCAGTGGAGCCACCATCGTGGCGCTGCCGTTGCGGCGCATACCCGCCGCTCAGGCAGTTGTCTCGTACGCGCCCCAGCCCGCCGCCTACGGAAGGTCGCTCGACATCTTCCGGCGGGAGGTCTTGCGTGCAGCCCTCTGGACGTTGCTCGTCGCTGCTGCCGGCGGCGTGCTCGCCGCCGCGCTCATCGCGCGTCGCCTGCGGCGAATCGCGGCAGCCGCCGCGGCGATCGAGCAAGGGGACTTCGACGCAGAGCTCAATCCCAAGCTCCACGACGAGATCGGCGTACTGGCTCTGAGCGTCGATCGGATGCGCGAACGCCTCCGAGCCTCCTTCGAGCAGTTGCGGGCCGACCGTGACCGGCTCGAGCGGCTGTTCGGCCAGCTGCACGAGGGCGTGATCGCCGTCGACCGGGCGCTGGTCGTCCAGTTCTCGAACAGGACTGCGAAGAAGATCGTCGGGTCGGCCCTTGCCTCGGAGAAGCCCCTTCCCGAGCGATGGGCGGGCGTGCCGTTGCGAGAGCTCGCGAGCGGCCTCTTCCGTCCCGACGCCGCGATCGCCGAGTCGCGCACGGAAGTGGACGAGGAAAGGACGATCTCGCTCGTCGGCGTCCCCGCGGGCTCGTCGGACCTCGCCGTGATCGTGCTCGCAGACATCAGCGCTCAGCAGCGACGAGAACGCGCGGAACGCGACTTCGTCGCGAACGCCTCCCACGAGCTCCGGACGCCGGTGAGCGCGATCATCGGTGCCGTCGAGGCACTGCAGTCGGGCGCGAAAGACTCCCCGAAGGACCGCGACGAGTTCGTCGGCCTGATCGAGCGGCAGGCGATGCGCCTGGAGAGGCTCATCCGATCGCTCCTGCTTCTCGCCCGGGCGCAGACCCGAGAAGGCGATCTCCGGCTCGAGCCGGTGCTGTTGCGGCCGTTGTTCGACGAGATCGCCTCGTCGACGAGCGCGGGCGACGGTGAGACGATTGCGATTGACTGTCCCGATGCGCTCGTCGCACTCGCCCAGCGAGACATGGTCGAACAGATCATCTCCAGCCTCGTCGGCAACGCGCTCAAGCATGCGCACTCGGGGCGCGTGCTCCTCTCCGCTCGCGCCGCCGGGGACGCGGTCGCGATCGAAGTGACCGACCGCGGCTCTGGTATTCCGCTGGCCACGCAGCAACGGATCTTCGATCGCTTCTACAGCGGCGAGCTGGGTCGGCGTGAAGGCTTCGGACTCGGGCTCGCGATCGTGCGCGATACGGTGAGCGCCCTCGGAGGCAGCGTCGAGATCGACTCGGAACCGGGACGAGGCACGACTGCGCGCGTGACCCTGGCGGCGGAGCCTCGAGCGTGACGCAGCGCATCCTCCTCGTCGACGACGAGCCGGACATCTTGCAGCCTCTCAGCTACGCGCTCCGCCAGCACGGCTTCGAGGTCGACTGCGCCCAAGACGGCTCGACGGCGCTCGAGCGTGCACGCAGCGGCGACTACGACTTGCTGATCTGCGACGTGATGCTCCCCGATGTGCAAGGCACCGACGTCTGCCGCATCCTGCGGAGCGAGAGCACACTCCCGATCGTGCTGCTGACGGCGAGAGACGCTGAGCTCGACCGCGTCCTGGGCCTCGAGCTCGGCGCGGATGACTACGTGACGAAGCCTTTCTCCTCCGCGGAGCTGATCAGCCGCGTGCGAGCGCTTCTGCGCCGTCGCGAGCTCGACCGCTCCGACATGGGGGGCCCGACCGTCACGGTCGGCGGCCTCCACATCGACCTCACGCGGCACAGCGTCGAGGCGGACGGCCACGTTGTCACACTGACGCCCTCCGAGTTCAGGCTCCTCAGCCTGCTCGCGGCCGAACCCGAGCGAGTCTTCACACGCTCGCAGATCATGGAGCACATCTGGCAGACGCCCTTCGTGGGCGATCCTCGCGCCTGCGACGTGCACATCTCCCACCTGCGTCGCAAGGTGGAACGCGATCCCGCCAATCCGACGCGAATCGTCACCGTACGCGAAGTCGGCTACAAGCTCAGCGCTGTGTGAGGAAACACTCGCGCAACCTTCATTGCGTACTTGAGAGCAACGGCTCGCTGCTCACGGAAGGAACGTACCGTTTGGCGCATGACGCCTCCGCGAAGCAGCGTGCGAGGTCTCGCGTTCTGCCACGGCTTCAGAGTTGCAACGGGCGACGCTTCCGTCGGCGCGGTCGAGACGCCCCTCTTCACCGGCGCGGCGAGTAGCCCGGACTACCTGATCATCCGAACCACCGACGTTATCCCGGGCTCCTTTCGAGCCGTGCCTGCAACGCTGGTCGAGGAGGTCGATCCGGCACGGCGCCTGATCACCCTCTGCGTCGATCGCGACACGATCGCGGCCCTCCCCGAGCACCTGCCCCTCGAGCGGTAGCGCGCGGCTTCTCGGCCCGAATCCGAGGCGGCAGTGCCGCGAACGTCGTCGTCGCGGCGCAAACTTCGTCGTATGGAGCTTCGCGCGGTTCTCTTCGACGTCGACTTCACCCTGGCCAAGCCGGGCCCGGATCTCGGCCCGGACGGCTATCGCCGGGCCGGGAAGCGCTACGGCCTCGATCTGGATTCGTCCCGCTATCCCGAGGCTCGTGCCGCTGCGGTCGAGAGCCTCGGCCGGCACCCTGAGCTGCGCCACGACGAGGAGCTCTGGTTCGCGTTCACCGAGCGGATCATCCGCGGGATGGGAGGTGAAGCCGACGCTGCCCGCGACCTGGCGGTCGAGATGACGCGGCTCTGGGAGAACTCGGCGAACTTCGACCTCTACGACGACGTCCTGCCGGTGATTGCCGAGCTGCGCCGTCGAGGTCTCAAGCTCGGCCTGGTGTCGAACAGCGGCCGCGAGATCGAGGACTTCGTCGCGCATCATCGTCTGGACGTCGACTGCGCGATCACCTCACGCGCGCACGGATGGACGAAGCCGCACGAATCGATCTTCCGCGCCGCTCTCGAGTTGCTCGGCGTGGAGCCGGCGGAGGCGGTGATGGTCGGCGACTCGGTCGAGGACGACGTCCAAGGAGCCCAGGCCCTCGGCATGCGCGCCTTCCTGATCGACCGGGAAGGCCTGCGCGCAGACGGGCTCGACGCGCTGCCCGATCTCTGGGCGCTGCCCGGGGCGCTAGACCTGTAGCTCGGTGCGCCAGGCGTCGGTGTGCTCGCCGAGGGCGGGCGCGCGACCTCCGGGTTCGAAGCCGAACTCGGCTGCCGCCTCCGGGATCGTCCAGACCGGGCCCGCCGAGACGTCTTCACCGTCCATCAGCTCGAGCCATTCGCTCAGCGTGCGACCCGCCACCGCCTCGGCGAGCGCAGCTGCGACGGCCTCCTGATCCTCGTCGAATTGACGCTCTGCGAGCTCGGGTCTGCCGACGACCTCGCAGAGGCGTTGCCAGAACTTCGGCTCGAGTGCGGCCACGGTCAACCAGCGCCCGTCCGTAGTTGCATAGATCCGGTAGCAGGCGAGACCGCCGGTCAGCATTCGCTCCGGCAGGCCTCCCAGGCGATGCGCGACAAGACGGTGGGAGCCGTGCGTCATCGAGACGGTCAGGCGGGCACCGACGCCGGTTCGCGTTCGCTCGAGCAGAGCCGCGACGACCTCCAGTGCGGCGGCGAGGCCGCCTGCGGCGAGGTCGGCGACCTGGGTCGGGGGCATTGCCGGTGCCGTGTCTGCGAGCACGCCCGCCCAGCCGAGGTAGTTCAGATCGTGTCCGGCTCGTCGCTCGTGGCGGTTACCGGCGCCGAAGCCGGTGATCGCGCAGAGCACCGTCGTCCCGGGAACCTCGACGCCGAGGCGCTCGAACACGCCGGGCCTGAACCCATCGAGCACGGCGTCGGCTCGGGAGCAGAGTCCGTTCGCGAGCGCGAGCCCCTGCGGGGTCTTCAGGTCGCAGACGACGGACTCCTTGCCGGCGTTGACGACTTCGTGCCAGGCCGGCTCGGTCGCCCGAAGCGGATCACCCTGCACCGGCTCGACGCGGACCACGCGCGCGCCGAGGCGCAGGAGCTCCCGGCTCGCAAACGGGCCGGGCAGGTACCAGGTGAAGTCGACCACGAGCGAGTTCGTCAGCGGTGCCACGTATGAGCTCCTAACGCGATGAGCAATTGTGCCCCCGGGTCGCGCTGGGCGGCCGCTGCCGCGTCGTCAGTCGCGTCCATATGCACCGCATATGGACGCTCCCTGCGTCCTTGCATCGCACTCGCCCATCGCACCCCCGGGAACGAATACCCATCACGTTAGGAGCTCTACTATGAGCAGGCCTTGACTGACCGGTCAATCGCCCAGGTGGAGAAGCGCCGAGTGATCCTCGACGCCGCTGTCCGCGTGTTTGCACGTAAGGGTTACCACCGTTGTCGCGTCGGCGACATCACCGAGGAGGCCGGCGTCGCGCACGGCTTGCTCTACCACTACTTCTCCTCGAAGGAAGAGGTGCTCGAGACCATCTTGCGCGACACGTGGAGCGAGGTCCTCGACGCGCTGAGAGCCGTCGAGCGAACGGACGAGCCTGCCAGGGCGCGGCTCGCGCACGTCGCGGCGATTCTGCTTCGCTCATGGCGGCGGAACCCCGACCTTGTTCGCGTTCTCGTCCGCGAGGTCGCACGCAGCCCGCAGGTGCAGAACCGGGTGGACAAGCTCGATGAGGCATTTCGCGCGATCGAGCGGATCGTCGCGCGCGGTCAGAAGGAGGGTGCGTTCCGAGCGGATCTCGATCCGCGTCTCGCCTCGTGGATCTTCTACGGCGCCATCGAGGAAATCCTCACTGGCTGGGTTCTCGGTCAACTCCCGGACGGCGACGAGGACGTCACCGCCGCGGAACGGGCTGTCGTCGAGGTCCTCTGCGAGGGAATCCTCGTCTAGTGCGTCGGAGGGGTAGCGATGCTCGATAAGCGGGGTCTCGTCTGGATCCTCGGCCTGGGCGCGTTCGGGCTCGCCTTCTCGATCACTACGACGGCCGCCTACCTGCCGCCGCTTCTCGGGCGGTTCACCGACTCCAACACGATGATCGCCGCGGTGCTGGCTGCGGAAGGCGTCTTCGCGCTCGCCCTCCCGCTCGTGATCGGGCCTTGGAGCGACACGTTCCATACGCCGATGGGCCGGCGGCGGCCCTTCATGCTCGCCGCCCTCGGCCCGATGGGCTTCTGCCTGGCGATCATCGGGTTCATGCCGAACATCTGGACGGTGACGCTGATCGTCCTGGCGTTCTTCTTCGCCTACTACGTCTACGAGCCGCCGTACCGTGGTCTCTACCCGGACGTCCTGCACGAGCGCATGTACGGCCGCTCGCAAGGGGTGCAGCACGTGATGCGCGGAATCGCGCTCGGGGTCGCACTCGTCGGCGGCGGCTTCCTCTTTCACCTCTGGCGGCCGGCGCCCTTCCTGCTCGCGGCGGTCGCGACGTCCGCCGCCTGCGGGGCGGCGATCATGTTCGTCAAGGAGGAGGCCGGGGAGGGCTCACGGGTCTTCCGCGGCGTCCGCAGCTACGTGCGCACGAGCTGGCAGGTCTTTCGCGGCGTCCCCGAGGTGCGTCGATTCCTGCTCGCCAATGCGGCGTGGGAGGGGACCTTCGCTGCGATGCGGACCTTCGTCGTGCTCTACATAACGAAGGGCCTCGGGCAGCCGCTCTCGACTTCGTCGGCGGTATTGGCGACCGTCGCGGTCGGGTACGTGATCGCAGCGCTCTGCTCCGGTCCGCTCGGTGACTCGTTCGGGCTCGCGCGGGTGATCTTCGGAGCTTCGTTCGTCTACGGGGCCGGTCTGCTCGTCGCCGGCCTCGCCCAGGAATGGCACAACTGGTACTACGGGCTGATCCTGCCGGTCGCGGTGGCGGGAGGAACGGTGATGACCCTTTCGTGGGCGCTCCTGTTCAAGCTCATGCCGCCGCAGCATCGCGGCGCGATCTCCGGGCTCGCGACGACGACGAAAGGCCTCGGCTTGCTCGTCGGCCCGCTCGTCGCCGGCGTGATGATCGACGTGATGTCGCCGTACTTCGGCAGGACCGACGGCTACGAGGTGCTCTGGCCCGTCTGCGCCGTGCCGGTGCTGGCGGCGATCCCGCTCGTCGCGTCACTGATCGGGCAGGAGACCGCTAGTGGCACGGTGGAGCCCCAGCCGAGCTGAGGCCGAAGCCCCACACCTTCCCGCGGTAGACGAAGAACTGCGTATCCGTGCCGCCTCGCCGGAGGACGAGGGACGAGTACCTGCCGCACTCTGCCCGCGGGAGCACCCCGTAGAGCTCGGTGACGCGCGCTTCCTGGTCGCCGACCGCGAGACCCCGATTCGTATGCCATCCGGGCGGAGACCAGATCGTGAAGAACGAGTCCACGACGCCGCTGCGGAACGAGGCGCCGGCTCCCTGTGGCTCGAACCGCTCGTAGGTGAAGTACCACGTCAGCCGGGTGCAGTCGAGGCAACGGCCGTGCCTGTCGCCCCAAGCGGCTCTCACCTGCGCGGCGCTCGACCCGAGCCGCAAGCCGGCGAAGCTCTTGCCTGGGACGACGACGCCGTGCTGCGGCACCGTCAGCGCGAGGGTCGCGAGCGCGACAGCGATCACGTGGAGAGGATAGGGAGCGACGGGGTCTGCGACCGGTCGAACTGGGAAGCGTCTTCCGAAAGGCGCCGAGAGGCCTCAGGGGTCGAACTTCGCGTTGAAGCGGTAGAGGCTCGACCTGAACCGTACTTTCGGATGTCCCTGCGCTTTCGGTCCAGCCATTGCAGGTATCGCGGCACGACCCCGCGAGCGCGAGACCTGCGTCTGCTGGAGCATCACCTCGGAGACGAGGATCGCGTACCCGTCGTGCGTGGGGAGGTCGCGACCGTGATGCGTGAACCATTCGAGGAGACGCTCCTCCACCTGGCCAGTCTACGACTGCAGGTTTCGGAATCGAGCACGATCCAGAGGCAGAGCGCGGCGAGCGGCAGCTCGGCGACGACGGCGAGTACGATCGCGTACGTCAGGTCGCGGCCGCCGGAGGTGAGCAGGTCGAACCAGGCGTCGACGACGAGCAGCGTGCCCGTGCAGGCTGCTCCCGCCTCGAGGAGGGGGCTCGCGCGCCATGCTGCGACCGCCGTCGCGAGCAGCGCCGCGGCGAGCAACAGGTCGAAGCCGCCCCAGGCGAGGTCCCAGTGCTCGGCGACCTCGTGCGAGGGGAGCACGGTCGTCAACCAGATCGCCCAGGGGACGAGCGCCAGGGCGATCAGGGCAAGGAGTAGCGGGACCCAGCGCCTCACGCGCGGGTGAACGAGAGGCGCGGGAGCTGGCCCTCGACGAGCATCGCTGCGAGCCCGACGCGCGGCAGCCCGAGCGCACCCTCGAAGACGAGGTAGCGGGGCTCCCAGCGCGGGTCGAACTTGGCGTTGAAGCGGTAGAGGCGCTCGACCTGGAAGAAACGGTCGGCGACCGCGAGCGCTCGGGCGGCAGCCCCCTGCGCGCGGATCAGGCGCGCGAACGCGGCGAAGTTGAGCGACAGCTCCTCGATCCCGCGCTCGCGCATCAGGTCGATCGCTTTCACCACGAGGTACTCGGTCAAACCGTTCGGCGTGTCGCGGTCGCGGCGCATGAACGAGAGCGACATTGCGGGGCGGCCGTAGCTTGGGACGAAGTGGAGGAAGCCGCGGACGAGGCCGTCGGCGTCGCGTGCGAGGACGACGACGCTCTCCGGCTGGTGATCGGCCTCGAGCGAGTCCATCGCCATCGAGAAGCCGCGCTCGGGAGCGCCGTCGAGCCAGCGGGCGGAGACGGCGTGGAGCTGGGCGCGGGTGTCGCGGTCGAGGCGGCCGAGCTCGCGTGCTTCGATCGTGTAGTCGGCGGCCTCGAGGCGAGAGACGGACTGGCGCACCTTTCTGACCGAGCGCCCTTCGAGCGAGAAGCGGGCAGTCTCGACGATCGCCTCGTCCCCGATGTAGAGCGACCGCATCCCGGCGTCGCGGAAGAGCGGCAGTGTCTGCGCGCCCACGCCGATCGCGCCGAGCCGCAGCCCGTGCCGCTCGGCGAACGCGCAGGTCTCCCGCAGGAGCAGCGGCAGCGAGGCGGCGTCGCCGACCGGGTCGCCGGAGAGCAGCAGCACGTTCCCCTCGGTCCGGTAGCCGACGAAGGCGCGCTGGTCGGAGCCGAAGAAGTACTGCGTGTCTCGGCGGAGCTTGAAGAACGCGAGCGTGTCGCGGCCGTGGGCACGGACGAGGTCGGCGGCGAGGCGGCGGTCGCGAGTGCTCTCCGTCGGCGGCGCGAGCGGCCGGAAGGCGAGGTACGCGAACGCAATCAGCCCGGCGAGCGCGACAGCGCCGGCCGCAAACGGCACCCAGACGACGTCGTCGCCGAAAGCGATCGGCCCGTGCCGCCAGAGCAGGAGGTCCGCGGTCTCGCGCGCGAGCAGCCGCGGCGAGTCGGCGTGGGCGATCACGAGGACGAAGCCCGCAACGAGCGCGACAGCCACCCCGGCTCCGGCAAGCGCGCGCAGCAGGACGCGCGAGCTCGGCCGGCCGTGCCTGACATAGAACGCGCCGCGGCCCGCCCAGAGCAGCACGGCCGCGCCGACCGAGAGCAACGCCTCCTCGAAGTCGAAGCCCTTCAACAGGTCGAGCACGGCCAGTCCGAGGAGCAGCGCGAGCGCGGCCTGCCAAGCGCGGCGGCGGCGGCGGCCGAGGTAGAAGGCGCAGACGATCAGCGCAACGCTGGCAGGGACGGCGACCGTGTGGAACAGCGGCACGAGCTCGACCGGCTCGACCTGGAGCAGGAGGTGTCCGCGCCAGGCGACGGTCGGCGTCAGCGCGGAGGCGAGGTTGACTGCGCCGACGGCGAGCGCCGTCGCTGCCGCGAGCTGCGGAAGCCGCTCGAAGCGGCGGCGTTCGCGGAGCGGCGCGGGAAGGCGGTGGATCCAGAGCCGCCAGCAGGCGGTGTCGCGGAGGGCGGGGAAGATGTCGCGCCAGTCCTTGAGCACGAGCCAGCCAGCAGCGAGGAAGAGGAAGAGCGCGGCGCGGTCCTTGCCGAGCGCGCCGATGGTGGTCGCGGCCATCGCCAGCGCCAAGCCGAGGTGGTACTCGTGGATCCGGCGGCCGAGCACGTGCACGCGCGGCCCGCTCAGATGGCGCTCGAGTCGAACCATCCAGGCTGACCGTAGCCGCGTTTCCGGACGTGCGGGTTAAGCACAGGTTAATCGGCGCGCGGGCCGGTGGCGTCAAAGCGTGCCGGCTTCGTCGACCTGCACACACACCTGATCCCGTCGGGCGGCGACCACGCCCCAGTCGATCGCCCGGTTAGTACACGGCCCGTTGGAGCGGCCGCCGGCTCGGGCCGTCCCGAGCGGATCGGGACGCGTGCTGGGACACTGGGGGGATGACGATCGGAGCGCTCCACCCGGCCCTCGCTTCTGGCGGCGCGGCCTGGGCGCAGACGGCGCCGGTGGCCGTGGGTCGCGGGCGGCGCCGTTGCGGTCGTTGGGGCGGCGCTCGTCGCGGCACACCTCGCGTGGCCGAGCGGTACCGTGCGCGTGAACGCCGACGGGTTGCCGCAGGTGCGCTCCTCCCGGCTCGCCGGCAGTGTCGTGCGTGTCACGGTCCGCACTCGCGACGGGAGAGCGGTCGCTGTCGTTGGCAGGCTGGACGGGACGGTGGCACCGGCGGATCCGGTCCCGGCCGGGACACGGTTCCTGGTCGAGGTCGTCTTCCGGCGGCCGGGCTGGATCGGGTGGATCGCGGGCGACACGCAGACGAAGCGGGTCGAGATCGTCGCGCCGGCCGCGCGGCTGGAGGCGACCTTTCTCCGGGTGGCGCGCGGCGCGCCGGTGAAGGTGAGGTTCGACCGGCCGGTGCGCGAGGTCCGCGTGACCGGCGTGCGCTCCGCGCGGACGATCAGGCCGGCGCGACCGACGCGCACCGTCGCGCTCGGCCGACTCGGGACCGCCGGCTCGGTCGGCGTCAGCGCGGTCGCGCTCGGGTGGGAGCGGCTCCCGCCGCCGACGAGCGTGACCTGGTTTCCGCCCGGCGGGCAGGCGATGCTGCTGGCCTCGCCGGGGCCGGGTGCGCAGCTCGCTGCGAGGACCCACCTGCGCCTGCGGTTCTCGAGGCCGGTGGCGGAACTCCTCCACGGGCAGACGCCGGCGTTGTCGCCGAAGGTCGCGGGCCGCTGGCGCACGACCGACGCGCATACATTGGAGTTCCGCCCGCGCGGGTACGGTTTCGGCCTCGGCGGCCGGGTGAAGTTGAGCCTCCCCGCCCCGGTCAAGCGCATCGGCGCGGCGGGCAAGCCGACGCGCACGATCACCTGGACGACGGCCGAGGCGTCCGAGGTCCGGCTGGAGCAGCTACTCGCCCTGCTCCGGTACTTGCCGCTGCGATGGACGGCCCACGACGCGGACGCGCCGAGAACGCTCTCCGGGCAGCTGGCGGCCGCGCTCGACCCGCCGGCGGGGAGGTACAGGTGGCGGTACCCGGACATCCCACCCGAGCTCGTCCGCCTCTGGCAGCCCGACCGCTACAACGCGATCGTCCGCGGCGCGGTGATGGCGTTCCAGAACGAGCACCAGCTCACGGTCGACGGGTTCGCCGGCCGCGACGTCTGGCGGGCGCTGATCGCGGACGTGATCGACGGCAAGCCCCGCGCCGGCGGGTACAGCTACGTGTTCGTGCACTCGAGCGTCCCGCAGTCGCTCAACCTCTGGCACGACGGGCGGATGATCCTCCGCTCGCCGGGAAACACCGGCGTCCCGGCCGCGCCGACGCAACTCGGGACGTTCCCCGTCTTCGAGCACATCCCGATCGGGACGATGAGCGGCACCAACCCCGACGGCTCCCACTACCGCGACCCCGGCGTGCGCTGGATCAGCTACTTCAACGGCGGCGAAGGGATCCACGCGTTCAACCGCTCGTCGTTCGGCACGCCGCAGAGCCTCGGATGCGTCGAACTCCCGCTGGCGGCGGCGGCGAAGGTGTGGCCGTACACGCCGATCGGGACGCTCGTCACGGTCGAGAAGTAAGCACCACGCAGTGTCCTGAACCATTTCGAAGAGGCGTGCCGGTACATCGCCGCTCAGGTGGCGCCCCCCGCCGTTACCCGGAGCCGCGGTTCGGATCGGACTGCAGCGACAGACCAGGTCTGTCACTGCACTGCCTCAGGCCCGCGCGAGGGCTGGTGGTCCCCACGAGACGAGCGGGGACATCTCGCCCGTGTGCCCGTTGAGCCGGCGGTAGCCCAGGGCGTGCTCGGCCTGCATCATCTTGTGAATCTGGGTCGTGCCCTCGTAGATGATCGGAGCGCGGGCGTTCCGGAAGTAGCGCTCGATCCCGTACTCGGCCGAATAGCCGTAGGAGCCGTGAACCTGGACGGCGAGGTTTGCGGCTTCGAACGCGGACTCGGTCGCATGCCATTTCGCCAATGAGGTCTCGCGGGTGTTCCGCTTTCCCTGGTCTTTCATCCATGCGGCCTGCATGACGAGCAGCTTCGACGTCTCGTAGCCGAGCACCATCTTCGCGATCATGTCCTGCACGAACTGGTAGCGACCGATCGGCTGCCCGAACGTCTCGCGCTCCCGGGCGTACTCCACCGAGCGCTCGAGGCAGGCGCGAACGACCCCGCACGCGCCTGCGGCAACGGTGAAGCGGCCCTGGTCGAGCGAGTACATCGCGATCTCGAAGCCCTGGCCCTCGTCGCCGAGGCGGTTCTCCGCCGGCACCTCGACGTTCTCGAAGAAGAGCTCTCCCGTCGAGCCTGCCCAGACGCCGAGCTTGTTCTCGGTCTCGCGCGTGGCGACGCCGGGCCAGTCGCGCTCGACGATGAAGGCAGACATCCCCTTGTGCCCTGCTTCGGAATCGGTCTTCGCGACGACGAGCTGGTAGTCGGCAACGGTCGCGTAGGAGATCCAGTTCTTCTGGCCGTTGAGCACGTAGCCGTCTCCCTCGCGCCGAGCGGTCGTCCGCATCGCGGCGACATCGGAGCCCGCTCCCGGCTCCGTCAGCCCGAAGCAACCGAGCTTCTCGCCTTTCGCCTGGGGGACGAGGTACCGCTGCTTCTGCTCCTCGGTCCCGTACTTGAGCAGGGAGAGCGAGTTCAACCCGACGTGGACCGAGATCAGGGTCCGGAAGGCGGCTTCGCCGCGCTCGATCTCCTCGCAGGCGAGGGCTTCCGCGACGAAGTCGAGGCCGGCGCCGCCGTACTCCTCGGGGATGACGATCCCCAGGACGCCGAGCTCGGCCATCTCGCCGATCAGCTCCAGGTCGAGCTTGTGGTTGATGTCGTTCTCGATCGCGACCGGCAAGACGCGGTCGTCAACGAAAGAGCGGATCGTTTCCTGGATGAGCCGCTGCTCGTCGGTGAGCTCGAAGTCCACCCGGCGAGTCTACTTCGCTTTCCGCCGGCCGACCCGGCCGAACGGACGACCGAGTTGCAGGTGCAGCCGCCTGCCCCCTACTATTGACTGACCAGTCAATCGATGGAGGGTCGAGCATGGCGATCACGGCTCACGCGTCAGGGGTGTCGTTCGCGCTGACGGATGAGCAGCGGGCGCTCCGGGATCTGGCGCACGACTTCGCGGAGAAGGAGATCCGCCCGAAGGCGGCGGAGTACGACGAGCACCAGACCCACCCGGCCGACGTGATCGCGAAGGCACACGAGGTCGGCCTGATGAACCTTCACGTTCCGGCTGAGTTCGGCGGGCCCGAGCTCGGGCTCTTCGACGGAGCGCTCGTCGGCGAGGAGCTCTACTGGGGCTGCTCGGGGATCGGCACGGCGATCGCGGCCAACGGGCTCGGTGCCGGCCCGGTCGTGCTCGCCGGAACCGAGGAGCAGAAGCGGGCCTGGCTGCCGCCGCTGATCGACCAGCCGATCCTCTGCTCGTTCGGGCTGACGGAGCCGGACGCCGGCTCCGACGTCGCGCGACTCAAGTCGACCGCCGTTCGGAACGGCGGCGAATACGTGCTGAACGGCTCGAAGACCTTCATCACGAACGCCGGCCGGGCCGCGTGGACCGTCGTCTTTGCGAAGACCGATCCGGACCGAGGCCACCGCGGAATGTCCGCGTTCGTCGTTCCGATGGAGGCGCCGGGTGTCACGATCGAGAAACACCTCGACAAGATGGGACAGCGCTCCACCGACACGACGGCGTTCTCGATGGTCGACGTGGCCGTGCCCGCCGCGAACCGCCTGGGCGAGGAGGGCGACGGTTTCAAGATCGCGATGCAGACGCTCGACGGCACCCGGCCCGGCACCGCGATCGGCGCGGTCGGCGTCGCGCGCGCTGCGTTCGAGTACGCCTGCGAGTACTCGAAGGAGCGCGTCACCTTCGACCAGCCGATCGCGATGCATCAGGGGGTGAGCTTCCTGATCGCGGACATGGCGACGAACATCGAGGCCGCCCGGCTGCTCACCTGGCAGGCGGCCTGGATGCTCGACTCCGGCTGGGGCCGGAAGGCGACGCTCTTCTCGTCCATGGCCAAGCGGTTCGCCGCCGATATCGCGATGGAGGTCACGACGGACGCCGTCCAGATCTTCGGCGGCTACGGCTACATGAAGGAGTATCCGGTCGAGAAGCTGATGCGGGACGCCAAGCTGTACCAGATCTACGAAGGCACATCCCAGATCCAGCGGCTCGTGATCGCCCGGGACGTCCTTCTCCCGCGCGGGTAGCCGATGACTCTGGAGATCGACCTCTCCGGCCGCGTCGCCCTCGTCACGGGCGGCTCTCGCGGGCTCGGCCGAGCCGACGCGCTGACCCTCGCCCGCGCCGGCGCGGACGTCGTCATCGCCGACATCCAGGTCGAGTCCGAGACGACCGACGAGGAGGCCGAGCGCTACGGGCCGCTCGCGCAGGTCGCGCGTGCCCAGGGGCTCGTCTACTCCGAGGCGACGGCTCAGGAGATCCAGGCGATGGGCAGGCGCTCCGCGGCGATCAAGTGCGACGTCACCGACAGAGAGCAGGTCGCGGCCACGGTGGCGCGGTGCGTCGAGGACTTCGGCTCGATGGACATCCTCGTGAACAACGCGGGCACGCTCGACCACGTCGCCCAGATCGGAGACCAGTCTCCCGAGCTCTGGGAGCGCGACCTGCGCGTGAACTTGACGGGCGCGTTCAACTGCTCGCAGGCGGTCTGGCCACACATGCGCGACCGGGGGTGCGGCCGGATCGTGAACATGGCCTCGGTCGCCGGAACGCTCGGCGGCTTCGGCCAGGCGAGCTACTCGACCACGAAGGCCGGGCTGCTCGGGCTGACGAGGTCGCTTGCGCTCGAAGGCGCCCGCTTCGGGATCACGGTGAACGCGATCGTCCCGGGGATCATCGGCACGGAGGCGTTCTCCTTCGGCAGCGCGGAGATGAACGAGCGGATGATCAAGCGCACGGCGCTGCGGCGGCCGGGCGAGCCCCAGGACGTCGCGAACGCGATCGCCTTCCTCTGCTCCGACCTCGCGTCGTACGTCACCGGGGTCGCGCTGAACGTGAGCGGCGGCATCGAGCTCTTCACGTTCTAGATCACGCGCCGTATCTCGCGGCGGGCTCGATCCGTTGACTCGACATTCCCCCGATGTCTCTGCTATTTTCTCGCCTTCATTTAGTGACACCCCTCTCAGTGGTAACAGCATGCCCTGCTGAGACGGCGACGACGAGGAGGCAGGGATGCTGGTGAGTCCGAAGCAGGCAAATGCCTATTCCCCCGGAGGATCGCCACGATGAAGATTCGGCTCTTGCTGCTCGCGCTTGTCGCCGGGCTGGCCACGATGCTCACCGGCGGGGCGGTTGCCCTCGGCAGCTCCGCGTCCGGCACCGAGACGATCGGCCTCGATCGGCTCGACGCCTCGTTCTCCACGGCTGCCGTCGTTCGCGGCATCGCGACGCTCGACGGGGTACCCACGGCGACCGACGTGGCCGAGCTCCAGGCCTACGGGCTCACCGTCCAGCCGATGAAGCACCTTCCGCTCGCGCTCGTCCGCGGCGCCGTGGCGTCGATCGAGGCTGCCGTCCGGGGCGGCGCCGCGGTGGACGTCTACCCCGACGAGCGAATCCAGCTCTTCGACAAGGCGTCTGCCGACGCGATGGGCGCGGCGATCCCGCGCGCGAGGGGCTACACCGGGAGGGGCGTGACGGTCGCCGTCGTCGACTCCGGGTGCGATGCGAGCCATCCCGACCTCGCCGACCACGTCGTCCACAACGTCAAGCTGTACAGCGCCGAGTACGCGAACGTCACGCCGGACTCGAGCAACACGATCGTCGTCCCGGTCGAGCTGGGGCCGTACCAGAACAGCGACCTCGGCTCGGGCCACGGCACGCACGTGGCCGGCATCATCGCCGCCGACGGGACGACCTCGCCCGACCACATCGGCGTCGCCCCCGACGCGAACCTCGTCTGCTACTCGGTGGGCGAGGTCCTGTTCACGACCGCAGTCGTCACAGCCTACGACCACCTGCTCGACCAGCCCAACCTCTGGGACGTAAAGGTGATCAACAACTCGTGGGGCAACTCGTACCAGCAGTTCGACCCGCGCTCGCCGGTTGCGGTCGCCACCCGAGCGGTCGCCGATCTCGGCGTGAGCGTCTTCTTCGCCTCCGGCAACAGCGGCGACGACGAGGCCGAGATGAGCCTCAATCCGTTCTCGGAGGCTCCGTGGGTGACCTCCGTCGCCGCCGAGAGCATCGACCACGTCCGGGCCTCGTTCTCGTCGAACGGCCTGAAGTTCGACAACTCACGGCCGGTCACGATCGGCGCCGGCGGTCACACGGTCTTCACCGGCGACCGGATCGGCGTCTATCACCCGGACGTCACGGCTCCCGGCGACCAGATCTCGTCGACCTGCGACACGGCCGGCACCGTCGTCGGGCCGTGCGCGCCCGGCGAGAACGCCACTGCCTCGGGCACGAGCATGGCGTCGCCACATGCGGCCGGCGCGGCAGCCGTGCTTCTGCAGGCGAACCCTGCCTTGACGCCTGACCAGCTCCGGAGCGCGCTGCAGGTGACCGCCGCTCCGGTCACGAAGCCCGACGGAACCCGGGCCCCCTTCTGGCAGGTCGGCTACGGCCGAATCGATCTGGCGGGGGCGGTCGACCTCGTCCGGAGCAAGTCGGCCGTGAAGAGCCTCCCGAAGACGCAAGCCTCGAAGGACGCGTCGGCGCTGAAGGGAATCCCGTTCAAGGTGCCGACCTCGGACTTCTGGACGTGGGATGCGCCGCGGGCCTCGCTGCTCGGTGTCACCGACTCACGGACGCTCGCAACGTACGTACCGCCGACGACGGCCCAGCTCAAGGTGACCATCTCGCACCCGTCGCTCGCCGCCGTGGGGGTGAACGGCGCCGAGTACAGCGTGACCGTCTCGGATGCGGCCGGCAAGGTGCTCGGCGCGACCACGGAGAGCACTCTGGGGGCCGGCACGGCTTCCCTCCAGGTCGACCTGAAGGCCGCCGGGGCGACGCCTGGTGCCTACACGTTCGCGGTCAGCGGCGACCTGGCTGCTTCTGACCCGGACACGCTCGACAGCGAGTCGGCCCTCGGCCGCGTCGTCGTGCTCCAGGTGGCGCAGCTCCAGTCTCGCTAGGCGAAAGGGATTTCGCGGGGACGGCTTCGGGGGGCCGTCCCTGCGATACTCCGCGCGGTGGCTGAGCCCGTCGTTCGGCTCGAAGTTGGACCCGAAGAGCGTGTCGCGGTGCTGACGCTCGATCGGCCGCCGCTGAACGCGATCGACGAGCAGGTCGTCAGCGAGCTGGCCGCGGCGACCGAGCAACTCGCGCGCGACGAGCACACCAGGGCTGTCCTGGTGCGCAGCGCGGTCGAGGCGGTGTTCATGGCAGGAGCCGACATCCACGAGTTCGAGCGGATCGAGGCGGAAGGTGTCGACCGTGCCCTCCGCGCCCAGGACGTCTTCACCGCCTTCGCAGAGCTGCCACAGCCGACCGTGGCGGCGATCAACGGCCATGCGCTCGGGGGCGGACTCGAGCTGGCCCTCGCCTGTGACTTCCGTTTCCTGGCCCGAGCCGACGGCGTGCTACTCGGTCTCCCCGAGGTCCGGCTCGGCTTGCTCCCCGGCGCGGGCGGTACCCAGCGGCTCACCCGCCTGGTGGGGCACGGGCGCGCGACGGAGCTGATCATGAAGGGCTTGCAGCTCTCTCCGGATCAGGCGGCGGAGGCCGGAATCGTCCAGTTCCTCGTCGAGCCGGACGAGCTGGAAGCGAAGGCCCGCGACTACGCCGTCAGGCTCGCGCGTCAGGCTCCGATCGCCCTGCGGGGAATCAAGCGGGCAATCAGGGCGGCAGGGACGTCGCGAGGATTCGAAGTCGAGCGGGAAGCATTCCGCGAGGTGCTGGTCTCCGAGGACGCGAAGACCGGAGTGAAGGCGTTCCTGGAGGGCGAGCGCCCAACGTTCGAAGGCTCGTAGCCTGAGCCTTCCCCTTTGAGGAGGCACCTCCCAAGGCCGGAGCCGGGCTTCGCCCGGCGGGAGGCCAACTTCGGATGGCCACGCGAGCGAAAGAAGGAGGGGGCCCGTGGGGGAACCCTGGGTTCCCCCACGTCAAGGTTCCCCCGCGCAAAAAGGATCCCGCTGCCATCAGTAGAATTTCGGGACTTGCGCCTCGAGGCAGGAGTCTCCCACTCGCCGTATTACCTGCGCCGCCAGCGCCAGGCACGCGCGCGTCGCATCAGGCGGGCCTCGCTCGCGTCGCTGGTGCTCGTCCTGGCGGGCATCGTCGCGGCTGCGATCGTCTACGCCGGCTCGCCGTCCACGCTGGCTCGGGGAGTCGAGATCGACGGCATCGAAGTCGGCGGTCTCACCACGGCGGAGGC
This sequence comes from uncultured Actinomycetes bacterium, assembly GCA_963719325.1. Lineage (GTDB taxonomy): Bacteria > Actinomycetota > Thermoleophilia > Gaiellales > Gaiellaceae > DATBLE01. The sequence goes on along the minus strand of CAVRBW010000016.1, from coordinate 11,462 downwards.
GACCAAGATGTTGCAGCGCCGCGCGCGGGTAGCGCTCGGCAAGCCCGTGTCGTTCGTCGCCGCCGGCCGGGTCTTCCGCTTGAAGGCCTCAGACGTCGCGCTTCGCGCGGATTGGTCGGCTGCGGTCGCCGCGGCGCGCGACCAGGGGGACGGTTTCGCGCCACTCCGCGGTTTCCGCCGGCTCAAGCTGCGCTTTTTCGGTGACGACGTAGCCGCGAGGGTCGCCTACGACAAGGCCGGCCTGAACGCGGCGCTCGCGCGAATCGCGGGGAAGATCGACCGTCCGCACCGCGAGGCTGCGGTGGTCCTGCACGGCCTCAAGCCCGCGATCGTCCCGGCTCGAGCCGGCCGCGTGCTCGACCGTGAGACCGCCTCGGACACGATCGTCGCGGCGCTCTCCTCCCTGGCCCGTGGGAACAAGGTTTCGCTGCCCATGAAGGTGGACGATCCGGTCGTGACCGGCCCGATGCTCGCCGCCGCGTCGGCGCAGGCACGGACCGTGGTCTCGGCGCCGGTGGTCCTCACGCTCGGCCCGACGCGCTATCGCATTCCACGCTGGCGGATGGCGACGCTGCTGAAGTTTCCCGAAGACGGCTCGACGAAGCTCCGAATCGGAGGTGAGGGCGCCGACGCATATTTCAAGCGCCTCCAGAGGGTTGTGAACACGCCTGCTCACGACGCGCAGTTCGTCGTCACGACGAGCGGGATCGTCGTCAAGCCGTCGACGGATGCACGGGTGCTCGACGTCCCGAAGACCGCCGACGCGATGCTGGCGGCGAGCCTGCGGCACGTCGGCCGAACGGCGCCGATCGCAGTCGCGACGCAGCCGGCGAAGCGGACGACCCAGGACGCGCAGGCGATGGGGATCACGGGCATCGTCGGCAGCTACACCACGTCCTACGGCGGCGTGGCGAACCGACTCTTCAACGTGCAGCTCGTCGCGCGGCTCGTGGACAACGTGCTGATCGGGCCGGGCAAGGAGTTCTCCTTCAACGGGACGACGGGTGAGCGCGGTCCCGACAAGGGCTTCAAGGTCGCGCCGGTGATCATCAACGGCGAGCTGCAGAATGCGCTCGGCGGCGGTGTCTGCCAGGTCTCGACGACGGTCTTCAACGCGGCATACGAGGCCGGCCTGCCGATCACCGCGCGCACGAACCACGCTCTCTACATCAGCCACTACCCGCAGGGACGGGACGCGACCGTCAACTACCCCGATACCGACCTGAAGTTCGTCAACGACACCGACCACTGGCTGCTGCTCCGTACGTTCGTGAGCGCCAACACGTTGACCGTGAACCTCTACGGCACGCCGCAGCACCGCAAAGTCGAGAGCGAGACCACGGCGCTCCGGACAACCGGCGCGGTGCCGGTCAAGCTGGTCAAGGATCCGACGCTGCCGAAGGGGAAGAAGGTGATCGAGGAGAGCGGCTCGGCGCCTCTCGCCACGAGCGTCACGCGCCGCGTCTACGACGAGAAGGGCAAGCTGCTCTACGACAACACCTGGTACTCGAGCTACGTCGGCGAGAAGCAGGTCGTCCGGGTGGGGACGAAGAAGCCTAAGCCGAAGGCGACGCCGATCGATCCGAGCACGTTCCTGCCGGCCGACCTCGTCCCGACCGGCACCACCACCGCCCCGACCGACACCACGACCGTCCCGACCGGCACCGCCCCGACCGACACCACGACGACCACGACGACGAACGGCGCGGACACCACGGGCACCGTCACGGGCTAGCAGCTAGCGCTCTGCGCCGGCGACCGCCTCGCTCAGCCAGGCGGGGAAGCGCGTCGGCCTGAAGGTTCTGCCGTCCACGAACGCGTGCTGGGTCCAGCCGTCGGCGACCACGTCTCCATCCCGTTCGAGCAGGTACTCGTAGCGGAAGCGGGCTCCCCTGACGTCACCGCAGCGGGCGTGGATGCGCACGCGGTCGTCGAAGACCACCGGCGTGAGGTAGCGGACGTGCGACTCGGTCGTCAGCACCTCGTACCCCTCCGCTTGCAGACCTTTGTATCCGCCGCGAAAGCGGGCGAGGTACTCGATGCGAGCAACCTCGAACCAGACGAGGTAGGCGGCGTTGTGGGCGACCCCCTGGGCGTCGGTCTCCGCGAACCGGACGGCGATCTCGGTCGAGAAGTGGAAACCATCGATCCCGGACACGGACGTACTATCGCCGTCGTGAGCGCCGAACGCCTCGCTCAGCTGATCGTCGACGTGCAGCCTTGCGTTGTTCTGAGCGGGGCCGGCGTGTCGACCGAGAGCGGCATCCCGGACTTTCGATCGGCGACCGGAATCTGGCGCGACTACGACCCGATGGAGTACGCGACCATCGACGCGTTTCGGCGCGATCCGGTCAAGGTCTGGGACTTCTATTCGAAGCGCCTCGGCGTCCTGCAGGAGGCGAAGCCGAATCCCGCGCACCTTGCCCTCGCAGAGCTCGAGCGGCTCGGCCTGGTCCTGGCGGTGATCACCCAGAACGTCGACCAGTTGCATCGACTCGGCGGTTCACGCGAGGTGATCGAGGTGCACGGCTCGCTGGCGTCGGCAAGCTGCCTTGCCTGCGGTCGCCGCGAGGAATTCGAGCAGGTGCTTCGCCTCCTGCCCGTCCCGGTCTGTCAGTCCTGCGGCGCCGTGCTCAAGCCAGGTGTGGTCATGTTCGGCGAGCTGTTGCCGGCGCGGGCCCTGGAGCGAGCTTCGTCGCTCGTGCAACGAGCAGGGCTCCTGCTCGTGATCGGCTCCTCCCTCGAGGTCTACCCGGTCGCCGAGCTACCCCAGGACGCGCTTGCCGCCGGCGCGAAGCTGGCGATCGTGAACAGGGGCTCGACGCCGTACGACCATCGTGCGGACCTGGTGATCGACGCCGCGGCCGGTGAGACGCTCGCGGCGCTTCTGGCTCAGGTCGGCGTTTTGAGGCCGGAGCTCGGTCTCCGGGAGTCTCTCGTCGCTGCCCCTTCGTCTTCTACGCCGCGGCGCGCTTGAGCGGACGCTCGTCCAGCACCCGCCCGCAGGTCGAGCAGACGAGCCGCTCGAGCTCGTACGGGACCCCGAGACGCTGGCCGACCGCCCGTACAGCCACTCCGCGGTGACGGTGGAGACGCGTTCGTGGCTCTCTACCCATCATCATTCCTGGACGACAATGCAATGGTGAAGTTGGGTCCGGTCGTCATGCTTCTGTTCCTGGCGCTCGCCGCTACGCCTGTGAGCGCCGTTTCGGCGCGTCCTGCAAAGGCGCAGTGTCGTGCCGGCGTCCTGCATCCGGTTGGAACGGCAACGACCGCCTACGCAGCTCTGACGCGAGGGAGCATCCAGACCTACCGCAGGCCGCGTGGCGTGCGCCTCTCGCGGTTCGCGAAGCTGAACCAGAACGGCTACCCGACCACGTTTCTGATCGTCGGCGCCATCGTCAACAGGGTCTGCGGTGCCTCGTGGTACCGCGTCAAGGTCCCGCAGCGTCCGAACGGCGTCGTCGGGTACGTGCGTCCTCGCGACGTCCTCGTCCAGAGGGTGCGGACGCGGATCGTGATCGACCTCTCGGCCCGCAAGCTGTTCTTCTTCCGCCGCGGGCAGCTCAAGCTGACGACTTCGGTCGCGATCGGCTCCCCGGCGACGCCGACGCCGATCGGCCGCTTCTATGTCAATCAGCGAATCGTGACCACCAACCAGAGAGGGCCGTTCGGCCCGGCGGTTCTCGGCGTGTCGGCCTTCTCGCCGGTCTTGACCGGCTGGGCTCAGGGTGGCCCGATCGGGATCCACGGAACCAACGCGCCGTGGTCGATCGGCCGCGCGGTCTCCAACGGGTGCATCCGGGTGCCGAACGAGACGCTCCGGAAGCTCTTCGACGCCTCTCCCGGCGGCACGCCGGTGGTCATCCACCCCTAGATGGTTGATCGATAATTCCTCGCCGCGCGGCTGGTGGCTGAGACACGGCGCCGGCTGACGCCGCCCATCCTCGCCCGTATTTCCGATACGAACTCGGGCGGGCGGCATCCCCGGCTTGGTCTCAGCCATCCCCGCATCGACGGCAATTACCGATCAACCATCTAGCGGGGCGCTATTGTCCCGTTCATGGCCCCGCGCAAGCAGCAGCCAGACGTGATCAGCCGCCTCGCTCACACCGGGGAGGAAGCACTCCAGCGGCTCGCGGAGCTACCGGGCGGTAACCGGTTCGTGGAGGCCGCGAACGCGCTCCGGGACCGTGTCGACGACCTCACCAAGCGAATGCGCAGCCTCGATCCGCTCGAGAAGCGCGTGACCGAGCTGGAACGGCGGCTCGACGAGCTCTCGAAGCCGAAGCGGGCGCGCACATCCGCCGGCCGAAAGCCCGCAGCGCGCCGAGCAGCGGACTCTCGGAGCACGTCGACTCGGTCGCGCAAGACCTCCGCGTCCTAGAGAACGCGCAGCCGGATCGCGCCGGGCACGAGCTCGAAGCGGACGGGCGTCGTCCCGGGCTGCTCGCCGTCCAGCACGATCGGCAGCGGTGGCCGTGCGTCCACGCGCAGCTCGCGCGCGCGGACGATCTCGACCTTGCGGTGCGACACGTGGCGGCCGCGGTAGATCTTCGGGAACGTGGTCACGAACTCGGCTTTCGAGAAGTCTCCGATCAGCACGACGTCGAAGCAGCCGTCGTCGGGCTGGGCCTTCGGCGCGATCCACATGCCCCCGGCGGTGTAGTCGCCGTTCATCGCCAGCGCCTCGAGCAGCCGCGCGCTGCGCGGCTCGCCGTCGATCTCGAGCGCCATCTCGGCCGGCTGCCAGCGACTGAACACCGCGATCGTCGCCCAGAGGAACGAGAGCCTGCCGCCGAACGCCTTCGTCGTCTCGTTGGCGCGGCGTGCGATTCCACCGCTGATCCCGGCTCCCGCGAAGTTGGCGAAGTACGCCTGCGTCTCGCGGCCGTCTGTCGTGTACGTCGCACGCCCGGCGTCGATCGTCCGCACGCGGCCCGAGCGTGCGACTTCGATCGCAGCGTCGAGGCGGCGGGGGATCCGCAGGCTGCGGGCGAAGTCCCTTCCGGTTCCGAGCGGTATCACTGACAGCTCGACGTCTCCGCCGAGGCCACCGTGCAGGAGACCGTCGACGACCTCGTGGACCGTGCCGTCGCCTCCCACCACCACGAGCCGTGTCGCGCCGTCCCCGACCGCTTGGCGCGCGAGCTGGGCCAGATGTCCCGGCCGCTCCGAGACGAGGGCATCGCCGCGCAGGCCGGCGGCAGCGGCCCGGCGGGCGATCTCCGGCCAGCGCCGGCCGGTCGAGCCGTTGTCCGACGCCGGGTTGACGAGGAAGACGGTTTTCGAGCTCCTGACGCGATGAGGAGTTGTGTCCCCGGGCCGCGCTGGGCGGCGGCCTGCCGCGTCCTCAGTCGCGCCCATAGCATCCAGCTATGGGCGCTCCCTGCGTCCTTGCATCGCACTCGCCCATCGCACCCCGGGAACGAATACTCATCACGTCAGGAGCTCGTCAGTCAGTGACTGTCTCGAGCGCGAGCTCGGTCATCTGGTCGACAGCGCGTTGCATGTCCTCGTCCGAGATCCGGACGAACTCGCCGGCGACGACGACGTCGCTGACGATCAGGAGGCAGCCCGTCTGGACCTTCTTCAGGGCGCCGAGGGTGAAGAGCATCGCCGCCTCCATCTCCACGGCGAGGATCCCACGGTCGCTCCAGCGCTGGTACTGGTTCATGTCCGGGTTGTAGAAGACGTCGCTCGAGACGATCGGCCCGATCCGCACCTTCTTCTTCTGCTCCTTCGCGTGGTGGACGGCGCCGTGGATCAGCTCCCAATCCGCAGTGGGAGCATGTGGCTCGCCGCCGATCAAGTGCGGCGCAGTCGAATCGGCGGGCGTGGCCGACAGCGCGATGATGAGGTCGCCGATGTCGAGGTCGGGCTGCAGGCCGCCGCAGGTGCCGACGCGAACGATCTTCTTCACGCCGAGCATCGCCAGCTCCTCGATCACGATGCCGGCCGACGGACAGCCCATCCCGCTCGATTGCACGGAGACGCGCTTGCCGCGAAACATGCCGGTGAAGCCCAGCATTCCCCGCTCGCCGTTGACCTGGACGGCATTCTCGAAGAACGTCTCGGCGATGTACTTCGCCCGAAGCGGATCGCCCGGAAGCAGGCAGCCCTCTGCGTAGTCGCCCGGCTCGGCTCGGAGATGGATCGGCATTTCGCGGAAGCCTACGGCTTGCACGGGGTATAAGGCGCAGTGAAGTGACCGCGCCCCCGGAACCCTTCGAGCCGAGCCTTCCGCAGATCCTCGAGTTCTGCGCCGAGGAGCCGGTCGAGCGCGTATTCCTCGAGGACGTCGCCCGCCGCGGCCTCGGCCGCTTCGCGGCACTCGGCCCGAACGGTCGGCTGACGGCGCTCTGCCACGTCGGGGCGAACGTCGTCCCCTCGGGTGAGCAATGCGGGGCCTTCGCCGGGATGGCAGCCGCCGGGCGGGCGAGGATGGTGATCGGCGAGCAGCGGGCGGTCGGCGAGCTCTGGGCGAAGGCCGAGGCGCGGATGCCGCTTCCCCGAGAGGACCGTCCCGGCCAGCCGGTATACGTGCTCGAGCGGCCGCCGGAAGCGGGCGGGACCGGCCTACGCGAGGCGACGCTGTCCGATCTCGCGTTGCTCGTTCCGGCCTGCGCCGCCGCCCATCACGAGGAGATCGGGCTGGATCCGCTCGACCGGGACGCGGACGGCTTCCGGTGGCGGACACAGGCCCAGATCGGCGAAGGTCGGTCCTGGCTCTGGGTCGAGCACGGAACGATCCTGTTCAAGGCCGAGGCGTCCGCCTGGACCCCGGAGGCGGTCCAGCTTCAGCAGGTCTGGGTCGACCCGTCGGTTCGAAACCGTGGAAACGCGAGACGGGCGATGCGCGACCTGTGCAGGCGCCTCCTCGAGCGCGTTCCTCGGGTCTGCCTGTTCGTGCGGCCGGAGAACGAGCCGGCGATTCGCGTCTACGAGTCGATCGGGATGCGCCGCACGATCACGTACCGCAGCCTGATCTTCTAGCGTCGGCCGCGACCGACATGGCGGGCGCCGCACACAGACGCTTCAGGGGTGCGAGCGGGGAAGGGGGCTCGCGGGGGAAACCGGCCGTTTCCCCCGCGCTTCACCAGCCGTGGATGCGGGTCAGCTCGATCCGCAGCGGCACGGAGAAGTCGGCGGCGAAGCTTTCAGGCGTCCAGCCGAGCGCAGCGATCCGCTCGGCGTACTTTTCGACGTACGCCGGCACCTCGTTCGAGGGCGGGTCGTCGGAGACGCGGATCTCGCCCCAGCACACGACGATGTCCGCCTCGAGGCGGTCGCTGTCCAGGTTCAGGCTGACCTTCGGGTTCACCGCGATGTTCCGCAGCTTCCGCTTCCCGGGCCGGCTGTACAGCAGGATCGAGCCGCCGCCGTCCCACAGGAACCAGACCGGAATCGGCCGCGGCGCCCCCTGCGGCGAGACCGTGGTCAGCCAGCCGATGATCTCCTCCCGCAGCCGGCCTGCCGCATGCGCGCCGAAGTCGGTCGAGAGGTCGAGCACGGACGCAGGCTACCCGGGGCACAATGTCGAGCGTGGACGTTCTCAGCCGGATCCAGGCGCACGTTCGCCGGCACGACTTGATCCCGCCCGGCGGCGAGGTCGCCTGCCTCGTCTCCGGTGGAGCCGACTCGACGTGTCTCTGGCACGCGCTGAAGGAGCTCGGCTACCGGGTCTCGGCCGTGCACGTCGCCCACGGGCTGAGAGGAGACGAGTCCGAAGAGGACGCGCGTTTCTGTCGCGAGCGGCTCGGCGCGGACGTAATCGACGCAAGTAACAGTCTGTTACTTGGGAACGAGGAGGCGGCTCTTCGTGAGCTGCGGTACTCCCTGACCGACGGGCGCGGGTTGCGCGCGACCGGGCACACCGCCTCCGATCAGGTCGAGACCGTTCTGTACCGGCTCGCCGCGAGCGGGTCGACGCGCGGAATCAAGGCGCGCCGCGAGGACGGCGTCGTCCGGCCGCTGCTGACGCTCTGGCGCGAGGAGACGGAGGGGTACTGCCGCGAGCGGGGCCTCACGTTCCGCACCGATTCGTCGAATGCGAACACCCTGCGTGGCCTGATCCGGGAGGAGCTCGTGCCGCTGCTCCGCCGGCTGCATCCCGCGGCGGAGCAGAACATCGCGCGCCTCGCCGACGAGCGGCCTCGGCTGCCGCGAGCGATGGAGGAAACTCTGCTCGAGCTGCTCTCTTCGCGCGCCGGTTCCAAGTCGGTCGACCTGGGCAGCGGGATCAGAGCGGTGCGCGAGTACGACCGGATCTCGCTGGGGCGTGGGCCTGTCCGCTGGGGGCCATGGACGATCGAGGCGGAGGCCTCCGACCTCGAGGTGCGGACGCGACGTCCGGGAGACCGGCTCGCCGGCCGCCGGAAGAAGCTCCAGGACGTCTTCGTCGACGCGAAGGTCGCCAGGGCCGAGCGTGACGCGTGGCCGGTCGTCGTTCGCGGCGAGGAGGTTGTCGCCGTGCCCGGGATCGTGGAGGATGCACGGGTACGGGTGACGCGACGATGATGAACACCGAGCTCGAGCGGGCGGTCGGCGAGATCCTGATCGAGGAGGACACCCTGCGGAGGCGGATCGCAGACCTGGGCGACGAGATCTCGTCGTACTACGAAGGGCGCGACCTGCTGCTGATCGGGGTGCTGAAGGGGGCCGTCTTCTTCATGGCCGACCTGATGCGGCATCTGACCGTTCCGTGTGAGATCGACTTCATGGCGATCTCCAGCTACGGCGCTCAGACCGACTCCTCGGGCGTCGTCCGGATCCTCAAGGACCTGGACATCAACATCGAGGGCCGTCACGTGCTCGTCGTGGAGGACATCATCGACTCCGGGCTGACCCTCTCCTACCTGATGCGGAACCTCGAGTCGCGCGAGCCTGCCTCGCTCGAGGTCTGCGCGCTGCTGACGAAACCCGCTCGCCGGGAGATCGACGTACCGGTCCGCTGGATCGGCTTCGAGATCCCCAATCGCTTCGTGATCGGCTACGGCCTGGATTTCGCCGAGCGCTACCGCAATCTCCCCTACGTCGGGGTCCTGAGCGAGGAGCTGATCCCCGAAGGCGTATAGGGATCCCGCTGCTCGGGACGGAGAATTCTCCTTGCTACCCTGGGGAACAGAACATTCGTGAATCGCTTCTTCCGTAGCGCGCTTTTCCCTCTGATCGTGATCGTGCTGCTCGTCTACCTGGCGAGCCAGACGCTGATCCCGAAGTCGAAGCCGGCGAAGAAGGTGACGACCTCGGACGTGATCACGAGGATCAAGACCGATCCGCGGACGATCGACATCGCCAACTTCAGCCCCGGCAAGCGCCAGCTCCAGATCACGCTCAAGGACGGAACGAAGCAGAAGGTCTACTACCCGAGCGATCAGGCCGGTCTCTACCTGCAGAGCCAGCTGATCGACCACAAGGTCAACTTCGACTCGAAGGGCACCGGCTCCTCGCCATGGTGGTCGATCCTCACCTCACTGCTGCCGTTCGTGCTCCTGTTCGGCTTCTGGATCTTCCTGATGAACCAGGTCCAGGGTGGCGGCTCGAAGGTGATGAGCTTCGGCAAGAGCCGCGCCAAGCGGATGGCGCCCGACTCGCCGAAGATCGGCTTCAAGGACGTCGCCGGCGTCGACGAGGCGGTCGAGGAGCTCCAGGAGATCAAGGAGTTCCTCGAGAACCCGAAGAAATTCCAGGCGCTCGGGGCGCGTATTCCCAAGGGCGTGCTCCTCTACGGGCCGCCCGGCACCGGTAAGACGCTGCTCGCCCGCGCGGTCGCCGGGGAAGCCGGCGTTCCGTTCTTCTCGATCTCCGGCTCCGACTTCGTCGAGATGTTCGTCGGCGTGGGCGCCTCGCGCGTGCGCGACCTGTTCGAGCAGGCGAAGCAGGCGGCGCCGTGCATCGTCTTCATGGACGAGATCGACGCGGTCGGGCGCCATCGCGGCGCCGGCCTGGGCGGCGGCCACGACGAGCGCGAGCAGACGCTGAACCAGCTCCTCGTGGAGATGGACGGGTTCGAGCTGAAGGACAACATCATCCTGATCGCGGCCACGAACCGGCCCGACATCCTCGACCCGGCGCTCCTCCGCCCGGGGCGCTTCGACCGTCAGATCGTCGTCGACCGGCCGGACCGGAACGGCCGCCGGAAGATCCTCGAGGTGCATGCGAAGGGGAAGCCGCTCTCTCCCGAGGTCGACCTGGACACGCTGGCCGCCGGCACGCCTGGCTTCACCGGCGCGGATCTCGCGAACCTCGTGAACGAGGCGGCGCTACTGGCCGCCCGACGCGGCAAGAAGGTCGTCGACCAGGAGGAGCTCGAGGAGGGGATCATGCGCGTGATCGCCGGGCCGGAGAAGCGGACGCGCCTGTTCTCGGAGGAGGAGCGGAAGATCACGGCCTATCACGAGATGGGCCACGCCCTGGTCGGTCACTACCTGGAGCACACGGACGAGGTGCACAAGATCTCGATCATCAGCCGCGGCCAGGCGCTCGGTTACACGATCTCGCTGCCGCGCGAGGACCGGTATCTGACCACGAAGTCGGCGCTGATGGACCAGCTCGCGATGAGCCTTGGCGGCCGCGCCGCGGAGGAGCTCGTCTTCCACGAGGTCACGACGGGTGCCGCCAACGACATCGAGAAGGTGACCTCGACCGCGAAGCAGATGATCATGCGCTTCGGGATGAGCGAGAAGCTCGGGCCGCGCGTCCTCGGCCGCAACCACGACATGCCGTTCCTGGGCCGCGAGATGGGCGCGGAGCCGGACTACTCGGAGGAGATCGCGCGCGAGATCGACGACGAGATCCGCCGCGTGATCGAGGAGGCTCACTCGAGCGCGCACCAGGTGCTGCGCGACCACATGGACGAGCTGCACCAGCTCTCGGCGATCCTCATCGAGCGGGAGACGATCGACAAGGACCAGTTCGAGCGCTTGCTGGCCGGTGAGCCTGCGGACGACGTCTTCCGCGAGGAAGAGCCCCCGGCGGCGGTGGAGCCGAAAAAGGAGCCGGCGAAGCGGCCGCGCCCGCAGCCGAAGCCGTTCCCCCTCCCAGGGGCGCTTTCCCAGCCGCCCCCGCCCGAGGGCGCGAAGCCTTAGTCACGCAGGGGAACCCATGGTTCCCCCACGGACCCCCTCCTTCGGCGCGCGTGGCAAATCGCCCTTGCGCTCCGGCGAGAGCGCGGTCTCGCCTCCGCGCTCGGTGCGCTGCTCCACCATGAGCCTGTCGGATTCGATTCGCGCTCGTTAGTCTCTAGCCGTGAACAACGTGGCGGGTCGGGCGATTGCGGCGGTCGGCGTCGTGCTCGGCTTCGTGAGCATTTGGGTCGACTCGCTCCCCGGCTCCAGCTACTGGAGCGGTGACGGCACGATCGGCGCCTTCTGCCTGCTCCTCGCGTGCCTGGCCCTGCTCGCCTTTGCAGCCGGCTACGCGCGTACCTCCGGGAACGAGGCTCTGCTCGCGGTTGGAGC
>CAVRBW010000015.1:0-11644 GCA_963719325.1 uncultured Actinomycetes bacterium | reverse complement strand
GCACCTGTTCGACCCGGATACGGGCGTGCGTCTCGCCTTCGAGCGCTAGGAGACGCGAACGCGGTCGAGCCGGGCCTGGATCGCCCTGCGCGCCTGCTCGAGTCCGGTCCGGCCGCCGCGGAGCAGCGTGACCGAGTTGGCCATCTTCATGAAGGCGTCGAGCTCGAAGGCGAGGAGCGCAGGGTCCTCCTCGGCGTCGATCTCTCCGGCCTCCTGCGCCTGATGCACGCGCCGCTCGATCAGGCCGAGCCACGAGCCCATCACCTCGACGAGCTTCTCGCGGACCGGCCCCGGGTGGGTGTCGAGCTCGGCCTCGGCGGAGGCAAAGAAGCAGCCACCGGGGAAGACAGGCTTCTCGAGGTATCCGAGGAAGTGCTCGCACAACGATTCGAGACGGGCCAATGGGCTTTCCGGCCCGCGGGCGGGCAGGATCACCTCGGAGCGGACGATCTCGACGGCTGTGTCGATCGCGGCGAGCTGGAGGTCCTCCTTGGAGCCGAAGTGGGCATAGAGGCCGCTCTTGCTCATGCCGATCTCCTCGGCGAGGCGGCCGATCGAGAGTCCGTCCAGACCTTCCACGGTCGCGAGCTTCGTCGCCGCGTCCAGGATCGCCGCACGGCTCCGTTCGCCGTCGGCGCGCTTGCGCTTCGTCGCGCTCACGGTTGACAAAATAGCACGATCGATCGTATTCTCTTGCTTGGAGAACGAACGGTCGTGCTATTTGACTCCCAGATCCCACGCTCGCAGGCGGAGCTCCACGACGAGTGGAGGCGCGAGCAGCTGGAGCCCCTTCGTCTTCGCCCCCTCTTTCGCCGCCTGCTCGCTCAGCTGAAGAGGGTCAGCTCCGGCTCGCGCTCGCCGCGCAGGAGCGCGAGATCGACCTCGACGCAACGGATCCCGCGCGACTCGGCGAGCGTCACCGCCTGCGGGCGGAACCGCTGAGCGGCAAGCAGCCCCCGGCATTCCGCGCGCGCCGGATCGACCCTGATCCGCTCCAGGTAGCGCACGAGCTGCTCCACCGACTCGATCCCGGCGACGCGCTTCACTTCGACCGCCACCCAGCCGCCCTCCGGGTCCCGGCACATCAGGTCGACCGGCCCGATGTCGGTCGGCCACTCGCGGCGCACGAGCCGTAGCTCCTCGCCGAGCGCCTCGGGCTGCGAGGCGAGCTCCTCCTGCAGATCGCGCTCGACGCCGTCCTTCTCCAGGCCGGCGGCCTCCCCCATCTCGTGGCTGACGTCGCTGAGAACTTCGGCAAGCCGGATCTCCAGGCAGTCCTCCGTCTTCCCGGCCCGCTTGCGGACGACGATCCGGTCGCCGAGCTCCTCGATCGCGGTCGGCGGCGTCATCCAGTTCAACGGCTTGTACCCGCCCGCGTCGGCGTGGACCAGCACCGAGCCGTCGGACTTGAACATCAGCAGGCGCGTCGATTCGGGCAGGAAGGCGCTGAGCCGGCCCCGTGTAGATGGACCTCGCAGCGGGCGACGATCAGGCGCACAGGGCGCGGACCCTACTGTCCGTTTCGGACAGTGGCCGGGCTCTCGAACACGTCGCCTACTCAGCGGTCCTGCTCGAGGTCCCGCCTGCACGCGCCAACGCGCCCAAGAAGTGGCGCTACTCCCGACGTCCCAGAGACCCCGCGACTCGGACGTCGCGGGGGTGCGTGCTGTTGCTGTCGAGCCTAGCCCACGACTGCCGTCATGCGAATCGAGACGAGGATGCCGGGTAGCTCGACGCCGAGCTTGGCCACGTAGCGAGTCGGCGGCGCAGCTGGAAACCAGGTCGCGTACTCGTCGTTCATGTCTGCGAAGTCGCCGGGGGTCGCCAAGAGTACGCCGACCTCGATGACGTCCTCGAGCGTTGCGCCCGCCGCACGCAAGACCGCCTCGCAATTGGTGAGCGCCTGCCGTGTCTGTTCCTTGATCGTCGACCCGGCGAGAGCTCCCGTAGTCACGTCGACGCCGACCAGCCCCGAGACGTAGATGTGATCGCCGGCTTTCACCGCTTGGCTGTACAGCGGCGAACTGGGAGCGTTGGGTGTAGTGATTACTTGACGCATGCGGCGAAGACTGCCGCTTGTCCGCGAGGCTGTCCACCCTTATCTCGACGGCGCGAGCGTCCCTCACTTGCCGCGCGAGTCCTGGGTTCTAGCGGGCTGACGGCAACCGAAGCTGCCGGAGTCCGCGCTGCGCCTGCGCCCGCATAGCGCTCGTCGGGTGCGAGCCAAAGTACACGCGGACGATCACGGAATAGGCGTGACCGGGACCTGCTCCGGACAACTGCCAGCTTCCGCCCGCGACTCTCGCGCCTTCGCAGCAGGGGAGACGCCTGGCAGCACTTAGATCGAGGCGTATCTGCCTATCTCCTGTAGCAGCAGGGCTGTAGATGACCGCCCACACGATGACTGCCTGCCGCGGTAGATGCTGGAGAGTCCTGTTCGGCGGGTCCGCCGTTGCATCGTCTCGGTACCGAACACCCTTGGCGATCCACGCTGCCGACTCCAGCGGGACCACTGCCCGCTTGGCCTCGCCAACGTAGGCAGAGCGCGTGTTGCCGCTCCGGCCCGTCTCCCAACCGGGGAAGTGACGGAACGCGAGCGGATGGCTCCAGGGTGCGACCGCAAGCGCGACTAGAAGGGCGATCACCTCAGAAGTCTAGGCGGGAGGCGGTGGTGGCCAGGCCCGGCCGAGGCCGAGCCCTCCGTTGTCGGTCCAGCCAAGCATGGCCGAAGACGGCGCTGCGAATGGACGCGTCGCTGCCTAGAAGACGAGCCAGAACGCGATGACGCTGTACTGCAGGGCCACCGCAGCGACGACGAGGAGATGGAAGACCTCGTGGTAGCCGAAGACGGCCGGCAACGGATCGGGGCGGCGCAGTGCATAGACGAATCCGCCGACCGTGTACGCGAGCCCCCCTGCGAGCATGAGCGTCGTTCCGTCCCAGCCGACCCCGTCGATCATCTGGGGAACGACGATCACCGAGATCCAGCCGAGCGCGATCGCGATCGCCGCTGACAGCCACTTGGGCGCGTCGACCCAGACGAACTTGAGCACGATCGCGGCGAGTGCTCCACCCCAGACGACGGCGAGGACGACGATTCGCCAGCTGTGGTGCAGGACGAGCAGACCGAACGGCGTGTACGTCCCCGCAATCGCCAGGTAGACACCCGCATGATCGATTCGCCGCGACCAGCGGTAGCCGCGCTCGTTCCAGGTCACTCGGTGGTGCAGGGCGCTCGCGCCGAACATCACCGCGACAGCTGTGGCGAAGACCGCCGCCGCGAGCTGCGTCCGGCCGGGCGAGGCTGCCGCGATCAGCAGGCCGCCGACGATCAGCGACACGAAGAACGCATACAGGTGGAACACCCCGCGAAGCACCGGCTTCGCGCGCGTCCTCGTGTCAGCAGCCGCAGAGGACAGGCCGTACACGTCTACTGCGCAGCTGGATCTGGGATGTCGCCGGGAGGCACTCTGGTCCGGTCTGGGAGCGGTAGCGAGACACCGGCCCTGCGCGCAGTCTCGCCTGCCCACGAGCGTAGCAGCCGACGGGGAGAACCGGGCGCGAGCCCTTGGCCTGGAGCCGTCGGATGCTACTGTGGGCGGGCAGCGAGCCGCACGTCCTCCTCGTTGAGACCTCGACTTCGGCGGATGGGAAGGCAGGACGCGATGGCCGCAACTAAAGAGGCAGAAGTGGCGTCCGTGGAGGCACCGGTGGGGTTGGCCGGTTCGCAATCGAGAAGCGCGCAGGACGCCCGGACAGGCGTGGGGATCGGCGAGGACGGGTACCGCGCACGTGGCGGCCACGCCGACCTGCAGAACACGACCGAAGGGAGCAGATGAGCTCGAAGAAGAGACGACAGACAATGGACAAGCTGCGCAGAGAGCAGACGGTGCGGAAGCGCCGCGAGGACAAGCTGCAGCGAAAGGCCGAGGCACGGGCCGCGAAGACCGACGGCAGCACGGATACAACGCCGTCCGAGGCAGTCCCCGATGCCGAGACGGATCCTTCGGCTCCGTCGTCGGGTGCTACGGTTGAGACAACGAAGAACGGGTCCGGTCTGCGCGATGCGCCTTCCTTACGCGTTCACCAGCAGTAGGGAGGTGTTTTCACTATGGCAACCGGAACCGTGAAGTGGTTCAACGATTCGAAGGGGTACGGCTTCATCACTCCTGACGAAGGTTCGAAGGATCTGTTCGTGCACCACTCCAACATCGCCGGCGAGGGATTCAAGTCGCTCAGCGAGGGCGCGCGCGTCGAGTACGAGCAGCGCGAGGGCTCGAAGGGCCCCGAAGCGACGAACGTCGTCGCAGTGGCGTAGCAACGGATGAGAGGTAGCCCGGGCTGGTTTCGGCTCGGGCTACGTGACTTCAGGCCTGCGAGCGATGGGACACGGAGTGCAGAGCCCCGAGCAACGGAATTACGCGGAGATCGAGCGTCTCGGCCAGCTTCTGGTCGAGCTGCGCGCCAACGCGTCGACTGCTCGCGAGACCGAGGCAATTCGCGAGATCGGACTCGAGATCGCGATCGCCATTCGCGAGGTGGGCGCGATGCTGGTCAACGTCGGCTGGGAGCAGTCGTACACCTCCGACCCCGACTCGCACAAAGAGCGGCCCGCGTGAGCCGCTTCCAGAGGGAGACGCCGCGGGGATGGAGGTAGGAACCGTCACGGCGATGAGCGCCGAGGGTTACGGCTTCATCGCGCCGGACCGCCATGCCGGCGAGATCTGGGTGCGCCCGCGAAGCCTGGACGGCGGCGCGACGCTGCACGAGGGCCAGCGTGTCGAGTACGCCCTTGCCCGCGGGTCGCTCGGCATCGAAGCGGCAAACGTCCGGCCGCTCGACGCGTGACGACACCTGAGCCTCGGCTCAGCTTCAGGTCAGGCTGAAGCTCGTTCGCGCGGCCTGACGCCGGGCAAGCCCGCGGATCGCGACCGACGCGAGCACACCGCAGATCGAGGCGGCCGCAGCGCTCATCACCAGCAACAGCCCGGAGGCGAGCGAGAAGTTGATCGCGATGTCCCTGCCGACGCCCAGCGTCAGCAGAATGGCAGCGGCCGCTCCCGCGTTTACGACCGCTCCACCCGACGTGATCGGAATCACGCCCGCGGCGGCGCCGAGGCAGATTACCGTCAGCGCCGTCTCCGGTGAAAACGAGAGGCCGAGGGCGCTGAGGAGCGCGGCGCTGCCGAAGGCCCGCGTCGACCAGCACGCGAAGAGGTAGAACCAGGCCACGACCGCGTCCTGCCGCCCGCCGCTCGCCGTGTGACGGGCGACCTGCGCACCGAGCGCACGCAGGCGACGGTTTCCGCGCAAGAGCGGCAGGTGCGCGAGCCGCCCGCTGAGGACGAGCAGCGTGGAGCAGGCGACGCCGAAGACCACGACGATCAGCAGCGGGCCGCGGAGCGCCGTATTCGTGGTTGCGGTCGCCGAGATCGACAGCGGAAGCATCGCGATCGAGTCGATCATCCCGAGCGAGACGATCGAGAGGACGATCGCGCCGAGCCCCACGCGAATGCCGCCGAGCTTCCGGAGCATGCCGATCTTGATCAGGTAGTCGAGACGAAACGGAAGCACCGCCCCGCTCGCCGCGGCAGCCCCGACCGACGCCAGGCACCGTGCCTGGTCGGGACACTCGTCGCGAGGGAAGAGACGATGCCAGGCGCGCGCACGGAAGAAGAAGCTGGCGAGGTAGGCGACTCCCGCAGCGGCGACGAGCCACGGCTCGACGTGCTCGAGCGGCCAACTGGAATGCGTCAGCCGGCGGGCGACGAGGACCGAGGCGCCCACCGTGAGAACCGCGAAGAATGCACTCGCAGCGAACCGGCGACGAGACCTCGCCGCCGGCGACCCCTCACGCAGGCGTCGGCCGAGGCCGGTCACCTTGCTGGCAGGAAGTACGGTCACGTCGGCAGCACGAGATAACGGTCTTCGTCGATCTGCTCCGCAACCCCGGGGACGCGCTGGAACAGCGCGATCATGAACGCCGAGCAGCGTCCGGGCTCGAGAACGTCCTGGCGTCGGATGCGTCCCAGCCGCTCGAACGTCTCCCAGCATTCGCGAATGTGCGCGACAGCCACCCATTTCGAGCCGGCGCTCGACTCGAGCATGATCCGGCGTCCGGGGTGGTAGCTCGAGATCGTGGTAGTCGGCGCGGCGACGGTGGGTATCGACTCACGAGTCGTCGCAAGACGATCGAGCAGCTCCTCCACGTCCGTCCAGGAGGGCACGAGCTGCGACAAGCTTCCACGAGCAGCAGGAAGCTGCGATTTCGGGACGTTCTGCACGGCACCCAATTGCGATCCCTTCTCAGCGAGGTCGGATTTGCCAGACGAGAGACCCCGCGTACTCCGCCGTCAGGCGAGCAAGCGAGAAGATGGGCACCCAAGGAAACCGCCTCGGCACCTCCCAGGGTAGCGCGTGTCGAGCCAAACCGCCTGGTCGCAATTGGGTTCCTCGTTCGTCTGTCCGGCCGTGATCGCCGAGGGCCTGCTCGCCCTGATCGACGCCGCCTGAGCCGAACGGCGGGCATACCGCCTGCCTCAGTCGGCTAGAAATGCCGAGGTGGAAGGTCAACAGCTGCGCGGCCGTCCGGGGACGAAGGCGCTTCCGCTCGCGAACGCGCGGGCGGTCGGCGGGCCGATCGGACTTCGCCTGCTCGCCTCTTACCTCGCCGTCGGGCTCGCGGGCTGGCTTGCGGCAACGATCGTCGTGCTGATCGCCGCACCCGACATCGCCTCCAGGGCAACGCTCGCACAACACGTCGTTCTCGCCACACACCTGATCACCCTGGGCTTCCTGCCGTTTGCCGTCACCGGAGCGTCCTTCCATCTCCTGCCCGTGATGCTTCGGAACGACGTCCGGCGGCCCCGGCTGCTCACGGCAGCGTTGCCCCTCCTGGGCGGTGGGTTCCTCGTCGCCCCCGCGATCGCCTACGACCACGAGCGCCTGCTCTGGGTCGGCGCCGCGCTGCTCTCGGCCGGGCTGCTGCTGGTCGTAGTCGAGCTGCTCGGTCTCGCGCGCCGCGCACCGGGCGATCGCCGGCTGGTCGTCAGCCGGGTGGGCGTGGCGCTCGTGTGCGTGCACGTCGTCGCCGCGCTCGTGCTGGGCGCGGTCGTCTTCTCCCGTGGATTCGCCTCGTTCGGCGGCGTCCCATACGAGCGCTGGTTGCTCGTGCACCTCCATCTCGGTGTGATCGGCTGGCTGACGCTGCTGATCGTCACGGTCGGCCGCACCCTCGGCCCGATGCTCGCTCTCGCACCGACGCCGCCGACACGACGCCTGCCGCTCGCCGAGTCGGCGCTCACGGTCGGCCTCTGGACCCTGCTCGCGGGTCTGGCCTCGGCCGTGCGTGAGGCCGAGCTCGCCGGCGCGGCGCTGGTCGTCGCGGCACTCGTCCTCTTCGCCCGGCAGATGGTCGGCGTTGCCCGAACGCGCCGGCTCGCCCTGGAGGCACCGCTCCTACACATCCTGACGGGCGTGCTCTTCCTGCTCCAGGCCGCGGCCCTCGGATTCCTCGTGCTCGGGAATGCGGTCTCTCCGTATACGGCGGCTACGAGCTACGTCGTCCTGCTGCTCCTCGGCTGGGCCGGCGGCGTGACGCTCGGGCACCTCGGCAAGCTGCTCTCACTCTCCCTCTGGGTGTGGTGGCCGCCAGGCCCACGACCCAGGCAGGAGGCGCTCTACCCGCGCAGGATCTGGCTCGCGGAAGCCGCGCTGTTCGCCGCCGGCGCCGAGCTCCTCGCCCTCTCGCCGCTCGCGCGGAGCGTCCTGCTCGCCTATCTGGGGGGCAGCTCGCTGATCGCGGCGGCGGCGCTGGCAGGGGCCGGGGCGCTCTCGACCTGGCGCAGCCGTTCGTCGAGCGCAGGAGCGAGCCGCTAGCCGACGCGAGCTTGCTGGCTCCGCGCGAGCGCCAGCGCCTCGGCCCGGGACCTCGCCCGCGACCGGGCGTTCCAGTCGACGACGTCGAGCTCCCAGACGACGCTGCCACGGCGGACGATGAACTGGTGCTCGAGCCCGTCGGCGACCACGTACGTCGTCCGCTGCGCGTCGCCCAGCCGGGGAAGCACTCTCACCGGGCGGTGGAAGGCCGCGAGCGAGTGCGAGAGCTTCACGAAGGCCGTGCGAGCCAGCGCCGCCGACCGGAAGACGAAGGCCCCGCTGTAGACGTCCTTCGTCGGCGCCCGATACGTGACCTCGTAGTGGCGGGAGGGCTTGAAGCGCGCGGTCGCGCCCTGCGTCCCGGGCAGGGTCGGCCTCGCTCCCGCCCGCCTCGCGACCACCCTGGTGCCGACAGGCAGGTCGGAGCGCGTCAGCACGAGCGTCGTCGGATCTCTCCCTTCGGCGCTCCATGCCTGGGCCGCAGCGAAAATGGCGGCGAGGATGACGACGGCCCCGCACAAGAGTCGGGTGGAACGCCGACCGTCTCGCTCAGCATGTCCACGTGCCGGTCGCAACACCGACATCTTTCACCTTTCCGTTGATGCGCATCGACGCCTGGCCGCTGAACGTGCCCTTCTTGAGGCTTCCGCTCACGACGACCTTGTTCGTCAGGACGGCGAAGCCCTTGCCCGGCACCTGCCAGCTCACCGCCTGGTCGTGGTAGACGCCCGCCTTTGCCTTGTCGGTGAGGACGCCGAAGTACGACGACTTGGGGGCGGCGGGAGGCAGGGTCAGGGTGCCGATGTTGACCGCGAGCACCTTGCTGCCCTTGGTAAACCCCTCCGTCCTGAGACACAGGCCGTGACGGAAGTGGTAGGTCTTCCCCGCGACGTGGACGATGGCCCTCGCCGGCCCGCACCAGACGCGGGCGGTGGCACCGCTCAGCGTCGTCGGGCCGGCCGTGCACCCGGACGAGCGTGCGAGCCCTCCGGCAGAACCGCCGGCGTAGGCGCCGACGGCGGCGAGGGAGACGACCAGGGCTGCGACGAGCTTGTTCATCGTTGACCTCCGGGTGGTCGAGGTTGGTCCGGCATGCCGGCCGGCTGCCCGGCGACCGCCGCGTGTCTGAGCAGCGCGACGAGCTCGTCCGCGTTCCCGAATGGAGACGAGCCGCCGCTGCCGACCTGCTCGACGAGCCCGCGCAGCTCTTCGTCGAACCCCGCGACAGCCTCGGTCGACGTCCAGAGGCGAACGACGAAGGTCTTCACGGCGAGACCAGCTCGTAGGCGCCCGCGTCGCAGCCGGATCCCTGCGGGCGCTTGACGCCTCGCGCGTCCACCTTCGGGCAGGTGGAAGCGAGCGCCGAGTCGATCGCCGGGCTGGTCGGCTTCAGCCCGATGGTCGGGACGACGTTTCCCTGGGCAGAGAGCGTCAGCAGGCCGGTATCCGCGACCTCGCCGTCGGCGCCGCAGAACTGGGATGCGAGGACGTTCTCCGCCGGGAAATGACCGGCGCCCGCCGGATACTCGCACGTGCCTTCCACGATCGAGCTCTGCAGACCGAAGATGCCTCCCCCGATCGCCGACCCGCTTCCGGGCGCGCCGGACGTGTTGCCGGCGATCGTGACGTGGACCATCGACACCTTCGCCGCGTTCAGACCGATGAAGACTCCGCCGACGTGCTTGGAGGCGTTGTTGCCGCTGATGGTGACGTTCAGCAGGCTCGCATGCCCGGCGACAAAGACGCCGGCACCCGTTGCGGCGACGTTGTGCGAGAACGTCACCCGATCGAGGTCGGCGCCGCCTGTGTTCGCGACGTACAACCCGCCTCCGACCCCACCGCCCAGGGAGACATTGGATTCGACGAAGACGTCCTGGAGGGTCAAGGTTCCACGTACACGGAGGCCGCCGCCCGAGTCGCCGACGCCACTCAGGCCACTGTTGTTCTCCTTTCCCGAAGCCCGTCCTCCGGTGATGCGCAAGCCCTTCACGGTCGCGCCGGCGAACGCCGAGACGTCGAGGACGCGGTCGACGCCGGCGCCGTCGATCGTCGTCTTCAACGGCCCCTTGCCGACGAGCGTCAGGTCGGCCTGGCCCACGTCGAGATCGCCCTTCGCGCCCTTGTCCTCGTTGTGACCGGCGATCGACAGGTGGAGCGTGCCGGCCGGGATCTCGACCACGTAGCGTCGCGTGCGCGGCCCGGCGTTCGCGGTCTGAATCGCGGCCCGCAGCGTGCACGTGCCGGCACCCGGCTTGAGCAACATCGTGAACTTCGCCTTGCACACCCCGTCCTTGGGCTTGGAGTCGGGCGCGTCGCCGAGGTTGTTGACGACGATCGTCTTCGTCGCGTTCCTCGTCGCGCCCGAGCCGCCGGCGAGGACGAGGGCGAGCGCCGTGGCGGCCAGAGCAGCCACGATCCGTGATGCATGCCGTGCGGTCATGTCTCGCTCCTTTCGGTGAACACGCACACCGGCGTCATTTCCCCACAGGCGCCTGCGGCGGAGGCGGCGCCTTCGGCTTCGGCAATGAGGTGTTGACGCAGATGACCGCGAGGGTCAACTCCGCGGGGTGCCCCGCGCCGGCGGCACCGGGGTCCGTGCCGATCTTCGTCACGACCCCATCCGCAGCCCAACCGTCTGGTTGCCCGGGGTTGTCGGGGCCGTGGTACTGGCTCCGGAGCAGATGCCCCTCGAAGCCGTATCCGCCATCGAGCTGAGCGCCTCCTCCGGTGGCTCTCCAGCCGTGCGGGCAGAACTTGTACAGGGCGTACGCGCCTGCCTTGTCGATGAACTTCCCCGACCAATACACGTGAATGGTGGCGGGCTTCAGCGATGTCGCCTGCCCCTGCGCCGCCGGGCCGGCAGACCCCTGGACCCCTGCGGGCCCTTGCGGCCCCGCAGGACCCGGCGCACCTTGCGGCCCTGCCGGCCCCGTCGAACCGACCGGCCCCGCGGGCCCCTGCGGGCCGTCCTTGTTCCAGCTGATCGTCGAGGCACCCCGGCCGCACGGCGGCAGATAGAGGTGCTGCGTCGAGGGATCGACGCAGGCGGTGATCTCGGACGCCGCCGCCCGCCCCATGACCCCGCCGGCCTGGACGACGGCGGCTCCCGCGAGCGCACCCAGGACGGCGGCCACTCCGACCTGCGCGAGCCTCCAGACCGTCGGGCCCGACCTCACGACGCCACACTCGCGCACACTGCCCACGCCTGGTAGGTGATCGCGGAGACCGTCGGGTTCCGCACCCCGGCGGCCCACGACGAGTCGGATTGAGGCGCCGTGTGCCAGACGATCCCGGCGGTCGAGTTCCCAGCGGCGACCCCGCCCCCGATCGCCTTCTTGCCGCTCGGGCACGACGCGACGAGGACTTGGGCTCCGCCGGCCGGGATGCTCGTGCCTGGGCCGAATACTCTCTGGAATCCACTCACGCCGGGAGTGCCCGCGTCTCCTTTGTCTCCTTTGTCGCCCTCGTCGCCCTTGCCGCCCTTCGGCCCCTGGGCACCGGCAGGCCCCTGCGGCCCCGCAGGCCCCTGCGGCCCGACAGAGCCGTGCAGCGCAACCGGAAACTGACCGGGCTTGAAGTCGGCTTTGAGCAACGAGCCGTTCCTCACCTTCAGCGAGGTGACCGAACCGTTCTTCAGCTGAACCGGCCCGACGCTGCCCAGTTTGAGCTGGGCGGTGCCGACGCTGCGCGCCGGAAGCTTGAACGCCGCGTAGCCCGTCCCTCCGAGCGAGACCGCCAGGGCGATCGACGCGATCACGAGCGCCGG
>CAVRBW010000014.1:0-184569 GCA_963719325.1 uncultured Actinomycetes bacterium | reverse complement strand
TGAGCGGCCGCGACGAGCTCGATGGTTTCGCGGGCGAGCGCCTCGAGCCGGGCGGACGGCTCCCGGCCGAGCTCCCACGCGACCGCCTCGAGCCACTTGTAGACGTCGGAGTCGCTGAAGACCATGCCGCGTCGGGTTCCGCTCGAGCGCCCGGCGGCGATGCGCAGGTTCTCGAGCGTGCCGGCCCGCTCGAGCTCCTCCGCCCCGTGGGGAATCGTCACCTCGCGGTTGATCCGTTGCCGGCCGGCCAGGAGCCCACCCCGGATGACGACGCCGACCGGGTCTACGGGCCGGAGCCGAACCTGGGCGGCCTCGGTCGGCGCGACGCTCGAGCCGATTCTCTGAACTGACCTCACGCCCTCGGCGTCTCCCTCCGGCCTTCTGCTGCGAAGCGCTTCGCGAAGCGCTTCGCGAAGCGCTTCGAGGATATAATCGTTCGGTCAGGAAAGTCAAGGTTCCCCCCATTCCGATATCTAGCCGAGAACCGCACATGAAGATTCGACCGAAACCCGCAACGATGGCGGAGATCGCGACGCGAGCCGGGGTCGCCCTGAGCACGGTCTCGTACGTGCTGAGCGGCAAGCGGAACGTGTCCGAGACGATGCGCCAGCGCGTGCTCGCCGCGGTTGAGGAGCTGGACTACCGGCCGCACCGGCCGGCGCGCGCGCTCGCGAGCGGCGCCTCTCACACGATCGCGCTCTTCCTCCCGTCGCCCCAGTGGCGTCTCGTGCCCGTTCAGCAAACCTTCGTCGCCGGCGCGACGCAGGAGACGAGCACGAGCGACTACGCCCTGCTCCTCACGACCTCACCGGCCGACCCCGAGGCGATCGCGCGCCTGATCGAGATGGGACGCGCCGACGGGGTGATCCTGATGGAGACCCTCGCCCACGACGAGCGCATCGAGCGCCTCGAGGCCGGCGGCCATCCGTTCACGCTGATCGGCCGCACCTCCGACACGGCCGGGATCAGCTTCGTCGACCTCGACACCGGCGCTGCGGTGCAGACGAGCCTCGAGCATCTGGCCGCGCTCGGCCACCGCTGCGTCGCGCTGTTCAACTTCCCGCCGGATCAGCTCGACGCCGGCTACAACGCGGCGCTGATCGCCCGTGACGTTTTCGAGGAGGCGACCGGCGCCCTCGGCATCCGCGGCATTCACCTCCCCTGCCCGCACCCGGCCCGGGAGGCGCTCGCGGTCGCGGCCGGGCTGCTCAGGTCGGAGCCCGCGTGCACGGCGGCGATCACCACCGGCTGGCAGTTCACGGGTCTGCTCGGAGCGCTGCGGGCGGCCGACATGCACGTGCCCGACGACTTCTCGATCGTCTCGGTGATCGAGGCGCAGTTCGCGGAGATGCTCACACCCGCTCTCACCGGGATCGAGTGGCCGGCATTCGAGGCGGGTCGGCTTGCGGCCGAGACGCTGATCGAGCGACTCGCCGACGAGAGCCGTCCTCCGCGCCAGCTGCTGATCGGCGGCGACCTCGTCGTGCGCGAGTCGACCGGGCCGGCTCCCAAGCGGCCGGCGCCGCTCGGGTCGAACCAGGTGAGGCGAGACCGCTAGACGCGCGCCGTGTCGCGCCAGTATGCGCGCGCGGCGAGGAGCGCGAGTACGACCGACCAGCCGGCGACGACGGCCCAACCGGTCGCTCCCCACCCGCCGCCGCCGACGGCGACGTGGCTGGCCTGCACCAGCCAGTAGGACGGAAGGCCGCGGGCGATGTCGTACAGAGCTCCGCTCGTGATCGGGAACCAGGTGCCGCCCAGGAGGCCGAGGACGGCGACCGAGCCTCCGATCGCGGGCCCGATCGTGTCGATCGTCAGCAGGTGACCGAAGAAGATGGCCAGAGCGCCGAACGGGACGAGGCCCACCAGCATGAGGCCGGTCATCGCGAGCCATTCATGCGCTGACAACCGAACACCGAGGATCGTCCCCGCGGCGTAGAGCATCGCCAGGGCGACACAGGCGGTCAGGTAGGCGGTCAGGAGCTTGACGCGGAAGTACTCGCGCGGCGTGAGGGGCGTCAGCCGCAGCTGCCGGTTCCAGCCCACCGAGCGCTCGCCGGCGATCCTGCCCCCGACGGAGAGCATGGCGTTCATCGACCCGAACGCGGCCAGCCCGGCCATGTAGTAGAGCGGCGCCGAAAGCCCGCTCCCGCCGAGGTTGTGCTCGCTCTTGTTCGGTCCCGCGATCAGGAAGTAGAGAACGAGCGGAAACCCGAAGGTGAAGACGAAGAGGCGGCGGTTCCTGAACGTGCGCCGCAGCTCGAAGCGCAG
This sequence comes from uncultured Actinomycetes bacterium, assembly GCA_963719325.1. Taxonomy (GTDB): domain Bacteria; phylum Actinomycetota; class Thermoleophilia; order Gaiellales; family Gaiellaceae; genus DATBLE01. Next base: position 182,298 of record CAVRBW010000014.1, on the reverse strand, counting down.
GTAGGCGGCCCGGTTCACCCGACCTCCTCGACGTCGTCGGCGCCGCCGGTCAGCTGGAGGAACGCCTGCTCGAGGCCCGCACCGCTGATCTCGAGATCGCGGGCCTGCGGGTACTCGGCGAGCAGCGCACGAACCGCCGCGTCCGAGTCGGAGCAGTTGAGGACGATCGCCTCGCCGCGGCGGTCTGCGTGGCTGACCCCGGGCAGGCCGGCGAGGCTCTCGAGGCGCACGGCGGGAAGGGTCGCCTTGATCGTGCGCGAGCCGACCATCGCCTTGATCTCGGTCGGCGGCCCGTCGGCGACGATCGAGCCGCGCGCCATCAGCACGGCGCGATCGGCGTAGGTGTCCGCCTCCTCGAGGTAGTGCGTCGCGAACAGGACGGTCTTGCCGCGGGACGCGAACTCGCGCATCGTCATCCAAAACGCGTGGCGGCTCTCCACGTCCATCCCCACGGTCGGCTCGTCGAGAACGAGCAGATCCGGGTCGCCGACCAGTGCGATCGCGAAGCGCGCGCGCTGCGTCTGCCCGCCGGAAAGCTTCTGCGTCAGCTGCCCGCCGATGTCCTCGATGCGGGTCAGGTCGAGCACCTCGTCGACGTCGAGCGCGTTCGGATAGAGGGCGGCCATCATCGCGACGAGCTCTCGCACCGTCAGGTCGCGGATCAGCGAGCCCGTCTGGAGCATCGCCCCGACCCGGCCGGCGTCGATCAGCTGGGCGGGCTCGCCGCCGAAGACGGACACCGTTCCGTCGTCCGGCCGCGCGAGTCCGAGGAGCAGGTCGATCGTGGTGGACTTGCCGGCCCCGTTCGGTCCGAGGAGCGCGACCGTCTCGCCGGGCGCGACGGAGACGTCGATGCCGCGGACTGCGCGCACCGCCTGCTGACCGGTTCGGTACGTCTTGACGAGCCCGCGCAGCTCGATTCCGGAGGCCGCGCCCACGACTGCACTATGCCTGGCTCGGCCGAGGCCGCGTCTGACAACCGTCGATTCACTATTTTTTTATTATATTTTTTTTTTTTTTTTTTTTTTTTTTATTTTTTTTTTTTTTTTTTATTTTTTTTATTATCTTTTTACTCTATCCACTCGCTCGCGTCTAACAACTCGTCGACGTCGATGACATCTATCCTTTCATTTTCCTTTTCTTTTTTCTTTTCTTTTCATTTTTTCTTCTTATTTATTTTTATTCTTCTCTTTTTCTCTTACTCTTTTCTCTTCCCCCCTCCCCCCCCTCCCCCTCCCCCTCCCTCCCCCCCTTCTCCCCCCCCCTCCCCCCCTCCGGCTAGATCAGCCCCAGCTCCCGGCCGACCTTCTCGAACGCCGCCAGCGCACGCTCCACGTGCTCCGGCTCGATCGCCGCGGACATCTGCACGCGCACGCGTGCCGTTCCCTCGGGCACGACCGGGAAGCCGAACCCGGTGACGAACACGCCTTCCTCGAGGAGCCGCTCGCTGAATCGGATCGCGAACGCCGTCTCGCCCAGAATGATCGGGACGATCGCGCCCTCGCCGTCGAGGGGATTGAATCCGAGCCCGCGCAGGCGCTCGCGGAACGTCCGGGTCGAGTCCCGCAGCTTCGTGACGAGCGCCGGCTCGCGGCGGAGGACGCGTACAGCTTCGAGCGCGCTGCAAGCCACGGTCGGCGGCAGCGCATTCGAGAAGAGCTGCGGTCGCGAGCGCTGGGCGAGGACGTCGCAGACCTCCTCGCTCGAGGCCACGAACCCGCCGGCGGCGCCACCGAGCGCCTTCCCGAGCGTGCTCGTGATCACGTCGACCTCGCCGAGCAGGCCGTAGTGCTCGGCGACGCCGCGACCCGCCTCGCCCATCACCCCCGTTCCGTGCGAGTCGTCCACGACCACGACCGCGTCGTGGGCGTGCGCCAGCTCCACGATCTCCGGCAACCTGGCCAGGTCGCCCTCCATGCTGAAGACGCCGTCGGTGATCACGAGCGCCCGCTGGCCCCGTTCCAGGGCCGCGAGCTGGCCGCGCAGGTGGTCCAGGTCCGAGTGCTTGTAGACCGCCTTCCGGGCGGGCCGGGCGAGCCGGACCGCGTCGATGATGCTCGCGTGGTTGAGCTCGTCGGAGAGGATCACGGTCGAGTCGTCGGTCAGGCTCGGAATCGCCGCCTCGTTCGCGTTCCAGCAGGAGACGTACGTGAGGGCGGCCTCGGTGCCGACGAAATCGGCCAGCTCCCGCTCCAGCTCGAGATGGGGCTCGAACGTGCCGCAGATGAACCGCACCGACGCCGTACCGGCCCCGTAGCGGCGGAGACCCTCGATCCCCGCCTCGACCACCTCCGGACGGTCGGCCAGGCCGAGGTAGTTGTTCGAGGAGAGGACGAGCACCTCGCCGCGACCTGCCATCTCGACCACCGGGCCCTGCGGCGACGAAAGGTGTTGAAGCGCTTGTAGGTCCCTGCCTCGCGGAGCGCGTCGAGCTCGGCGGCGAGGAGCGTCGTCGAGTCCCGGACCGGGCCGCTCATCGATGCTCCCATGGGCGTGGCCCGACGGTTCGCTGCGGCAGGCTCGCGCGCCGGCCGCTCGACAACGGGATGCTCGGCCGGTCGCCCGCCCGGATAGACCACGATCTTGCAGGCCTCTCCAGCGGAAAGCTTGGCGAACGCCTGCTCGAAGTCCTCCAGGGCGATCTCGTCGGTGACGAGCGGTCGCAGGTCGACGACCCCGCTCTCGAGCAACCAGCGGGTCTTGTACCAGGTGGCGAAGATGCGCCGCCCGTTGACGGCGAGGACGTCGAGGTTCTTGAAGATCAGCGACTCGGCGACGTCGATCTCGACCGGCCGCGACGGAATCCCGAACAACAGCACGCGCCCGCCGTTCCGCGCGATCCGGAACGCGTCTGCAATCGCCCGAGGCGAGCCCGACATCTCGAAGACGACGTCGAAGCCGTAGCCCTCGTTCTGCTCGCGGAACCAGGCCGCAACGTCCTCGGTTTCCTCGACGTTGACGGTCGCGTGGGCGCCCATCGCCTCGGCGAGCCCGAGGCGGAACGACGTGCGGTCGGCAGCGAACACTGCGGCGGCTCCTGAGGCGCGCGCGATCCCGATCGTGAAGAGGCCGATCGGGCCGCAGCCCAGGATCGCCACCGTGCGGCCGGCGAGATCCTGCTCGCTCGTCGCGAAGACGGCGTTGCCGAACGGCTCCTGCAGAGTCGCGATTTCCGGGGGCAGCTTGCTGCGGTCGTTCTGCCAGATCACGCTCTCCGGCACGACGAGGTAACGGGCGAAGGCGCCGTCGCGGTCGACGCCGAGGATCCGGGTCTGCTCGCACATGTGCGCCTGGCCGGTGCGGCACTGGAAGCACATGCCGCACGTGATGTGACTCTCGGCGGAGACGTAGTCGCCCACCCGGGCGTGGTCGACGTCGTCGCCGACCTCGACGACGCTGCCCGCAAACTCGTGACCGAGGGTGAGCGGCGGCTTGATCCGTTGCTGCGACCACTCGTCCCAGCCGTAGATGTGCAGGTCGGTCCCGCAGACGCTGGCGGCCTCGACCTCGACGAGCACCTCGGTCGGCCCTGGAGCGGGGACCGGAACCTCCTCGAGGCGCAGGCCCTTCTCGGCCGCGACCTTCCTGAGCGCGAGCATGGTCGGCTCCCTGGGCACGGCGCAATGATGCCCTTCGCGGGCACCTCGCGCGATCGGTGCCGCCCCCCATGGGCCTTACGGGTTCTTGCGGATGTCACTCGGACCGTGTCGCGCCAGCCTGTTGCCATGGCGATCCACTTCGAAGGATTGAGAAGCGTCGTGAACGTGAAGGCACACGCACCCTGCCCGATGTGCGGCCACGACGGCTGGGCCGGAGGCGATCGGCTCACCGAGATCAACACCCGCGGCGAGCCGGTGATCGAGGCGCTCCCGTTCGTCTGCACCAACTGCGGATTCGTGCGGTTCCACGCGATTCAGCCGCTCGAGACCCTCGACGACTGACGTGCCGCCGCAGAGCGCTGCAGCCCGCCGTCCGCCGAAGCCGCTGCTCCGTAGCCGCGGAGCACTCTTCCTCGCAGTCGGGATCCTCGCCGGCGGGCTCGCGATCGGCCTCGTGATCGCAAGTCAGCTCGGCTCCGGCGATGGCAAGACGCCGGCTCCGGTGACGAAGGCCGCGGGCGCCGCCGAGACCGCCGCCCTCTTCCGCGGCATCCGACAGTCGGGCAACGTGCTCGGGAAGCCGAGCGCGCCGGTGACGCTGACCGAGTTCGCCGACGTGCAGTGCCCCTACTGCGCGACGTATGCGGTCGACGTGCTGCCGACCGTCGTCCGCGAGTACGTCCGTACCGGGAAGATCAAGCTCGAGTTCCGCGGAATGGCGTTCGTCGGCGCCGATTCCGTGACCGGCTTGAGCACGGTCGTCGCCGCGGGACTGCAGAACCGCCTCTGGAACGTCCTCGACCTCCTCTACCGGAACCAGGGTGCGGAGAACTCCGGATGGGTCAGCGACAACCTGATCCGCTCGATCGGCAGCTCCGTACCCGGCCTGGACGGCACGAAGCTGGCCGGCGCCCGCGATTCGGCGACGGTGAAGAACCGCATCGCCGAGGACGAAAGCATCGCCGAGGCCGCCGGGATCAACTCGACGCCCTCCTTCTTGATCCACACCGCAGTCGGGACGCCGGAGCCATTGCAGGTCTCGGCGCTCGATCCCGCCGCCTTCCGCTCGGCCCTGGACGCGTTCCTCGCGAGGTGAGCGACCGCGCGCTTCGGGTGGCGGTCGCGTCGCTCGCACTCGCCGGCGCCGCCGTGGCCGGCTACCTCGTCTACACGCGCTATAGCGGGACCCGGATCGCGTGTGCCACGGGCGGCTGCGAGACCGTGCAGCACTCGAAGTACGCGAAGGCGGCGGGCGTTCCCGTTGCCGTTCTCGGTCTCGTCGCGTACCTCACCGTCTTCGGAACCGCGCTCTCCGAGCGGGTGGAGGCTGCGGCTCTCGGCGCGGCGATCGTCCTCGCCGGGCTCGCGTTCGGCATCTACCTGATCGTGATCCAGGTCGTGGTGATCGACGCGATCTGCCAGTGGTGCCTGGTAAGCGACGGGATCCTGGCCGTGCTCGCGGTGGCGACTGCCGAGCGCCTGCGCCGCGCATCTAGGCTGCAGCGGCGACCCGCGGGCTGATCTCGGCGACCAGCGCCTCGAGCAGCTCGACGAGCGGATCCTGCAGCGCCTCGTCGAGCAGGCGGCCGTTCTCGGCGAGCCGACGGTGGGAATGGGGGACGGCGACCTCGCCCGCGACGACGCGCGCCCCTGCTCGAGCGAGCGCCTTGCGCAGCTCGGCCTGACCCCACACCGCGCCGAAGGGGCCGGTGCTCGCTCCGATCACGGCAACAGGCTTGCCGAACAGCGCGCCTGCGCCGACGGGACGCGAGGCCCAGTCGACCGCGTTCTTCAGCTGGCCCGGGATCGAGGCGTTGTACTCGGGCGTGGCGACCAGCACGGCGTCGGCGCGGGCGAGCGCGCCGCGCCAGGCGGCCAGGGCTGAATGGGCGTCGGGGACGTCGTCGTCCTCGTCGTAGGGCGGAACCTCCTTCAAGCCGTTGAAGAGCTCGAACTCCGCGTCGCCCGGGAGGAGCGCCGCCGCCTCGAGCAGGAGGCGGCGGTTGTACGAGTCGCGGCGAAGGCTGCCGCTGATGCCGAGGACGTGCATCGTCACTCGGCCGGCGCCAGCTCGAGGTCGGCGGTCAGGCGAACCTCGTCGTCGAGGATGAAGCCGCCGCCCGGAAGCTCCATGTTCCAGGTCATTCCGAAGGTGGTCCGGTCGATGACGGTCTCGAGCGAGATTCCGAGCTTCTCGCCGGCGGGGCCCGCGACTGGTCCGGCGATCGTGCCGGTCAGGCTCACGCGTTGCCGCGTGCCACGGATCTCGAGCTCGCCCTCGACGACCAGCTCTTCGCCCTCTCGGCGCATCGAGGTGGAGGCGAAGGAGACACGCGGGAAGCGCGGCGCGTCGAAGAAGTCGGGCGAGAGCAGATGGCCTCCGAGGGTCTCGTCGTCGACGGTGATGCTCGCCACGTCCGCCGAGCCACTGAGCGTCCCGTCGGCGAGCTCCGCGTCGAAGTCGACCAGGCCGCCCTTGAACAGCGAGACGCCGCTGTGCCTGACTGCGAAACCGACGCTGGAGTGCAGCTTGTCGAGCTTCCACGTCCCGGTCGGGACACTCTGCTCGGTCTGGGTGATCGTGCTCATCGATGTCCTCCTCGTGCGGTATGATTGTTGCGTCCGCAAGCAAATGTAGCAGAGATACGTGACCAGTCAAGTATTGCCCACTCAAGCTTCTCGAACCGCGACCGCGTGGGCTCGTCTGCTGCGGACCCACGCGGCCGTGACGCGTGAGCTCTCGGCGAAGCTCTTCGCCGACCACGGGCTGACGATCAACGACTACGAGGCTCTGCTCCACCTTTCGCACGCCGACGAGGGTGCCTTGCGCCGGGTCGACCTGGCGGAGCGGCTGATGCTGACTCCCTCCGGGGTCACTCGGCTTCTCGACGGTCTCGAGCGCGACGGCTGGGTGACGAAGGGTGCGTGCAAGACCGACGCGCGCGTTACGTATGCCGTCCTCACCGACGAAGGCCGCGAGCGCCTCGAGGTCGCAGCTCAGTCGCACCTCGGACAGGTGCGGGCGCTCTTCGAGCAACGACTCTCCGACGACGAGCTGGAGACCCTCGCCGAGCTGCTCGGTCGCCTCCCGGGCGGAGTCGGCGACGGCGAGGCCTGCAAGCCCGGCTAGGAACTCGGTTCAGAGCGCGTGGCGCGCACGAGCGTGTCGATCGCCTGGTGCTCTCCGTCGTCGTCCTCTACGGGACGTATCACCCGCTCGGCCTTCTCGATCTCGAGCCGCGGCAGCTCCGCGGCGACTTCCGCCGGCGTCAGCAGCACGCTCGGATCTTTCGGCCCGCCCCACCCGCCGTTCAGGTTCTGGAGGTCGTGGCCGACCACGAGCAACGTCCCGCCCGGGGCGACAGCCGCCGACGCACGGCCCAGCACCACGCGGCGCTCCTCGGCCGGAAGCTGGAGGTAGAGGACGGCGACGAGCTCGAACGACGCAGCCGGGGGCAACCACCGGCGCAGATCGCCCTCGATCCACTCGACGTGGACGCCTCGATCGGCTCCGAGGCTCCGCGCATTCGCGAGCGCGACGTCCGAGAAGTCGACAGCGGTCACCTGCCAACCGCGCTCGGCGAGCCAGACGGCGTTCCGCCCGGCCCCACAGGCCAGGTCGAGCGCGCGACCCGGTACCAGGCCTTCCGTCTCGGCGACCAGGAACCGGTTCGGCTCGACGCCGAAGAGCAGGCCGGCCCCGCCGTGCTTCCGGTTCCAGTCCTCGCGTTCCATCTTGCGTCATTCTGCTGCAGAACAAGGCTGCTCAGACCGGCAGGTGAACGGTCGTCTACGCTTAACGAGAATTCCTGATGGGCGCACCTAGTCAGATTTCGCCACGCGGTGGAAACGCCGGGTCGAGTACAACGGACCAAGCGACGGCCTCCTTCGCCGTCGTGGGTCGCTTAGCTACCGGCTCGCTCGAGCGTTTCGTCCGCCTCCTTCGGAACTCGCTCGGGCGAGCCGGTCTTTCTGAGACCGAGGACGCGAACGCGGCCGACCTCGTGCTCAACGTGGTCGACGCCGACGATCCGAAGCCGTTCAGGCGCCGCTCGCGCGGCACGTTCGTCGTCGGTCTGTACGAGCGCGAGAGCCACTCGCTGCCCGAGGACTATCCGATGCTCGTCCGGGCTCTGGCGAACATCTCGCTCTGCTACGTGCCGGATGACGGCGCGTGGTTTACGACGATGGAGCGCGGCCACTACGGCGACAGCGCCGAGCACGGAGAGGAGGCGCTCGCCGCTGCGGTCGTCCAGCGCCTGCTGCCACTGGCGCGCTCCCGGCTCGTCATCGACAACGAGTTCCTCACCGACCTCGAGCCCGAGCTCTGGGAAGGGGACGAGGTGACCGAGGAGATCATCGCGGCCGGCGTCCGGCTCGGAGACCTCGACCTCCTCCCGTCCCCGTTCCCGATCGAGGACCTGCTCAACGAGCGGGAGCTTCGACACGTGAAGCGTCTGTACGGGATCGGTGGCCTGTCCTACGGCAACCTCTCGCAGCGCAAGGACGAGCGCCGGTTCTGGATGAGCGCAAGCGGCGTCGACAAGTCGCATCTCGAGACCCCGGGCCGCGACATCCTGCTCGTCTCCAACTACGACCAGGAGAAGGGCCGGATCGTGCTGAGCGTTCCGCCCGAGGTCGAGCCGCGCCGGGTCTCCGTGGACGCGATCGAGCACTGGATGATCTACCAGGCGCACGCCGGCGTCGGCGCGATCCTGCACGTGCATGCGTGGATGGAGGGCATCGCCGCGACCGACGTCAACTATCCGTGCGGGACCGAGGAGCTCGCGACCAGCGTCGCCCAGCTCCTCGCCGCCGAGCCGAACCCGAACGAGGCCGTGATCGGCCTCCGCAACCACGGCATCACCGTCACCGGGCCCAGCCTGATGGCGATCCTCGACCGCATCGAGCCGAGGATCCTCCGTCAGGTGCCCATGATGTAAATCACCTATCCGGGTTTTCCCGAGGGTGCGGATCGGTGTGGCCGCCGACGACCCTCTCCCCCGGCGGCAGCATGCTTCTCCTCATGGCGACGGAGTTCCGTTCGGGCGATGCGCTGTTCACGTTCGACTGCGACCTGACCGTCGTCACCTGGAACCGCGCCGCCGAGGAGCTGACCGGAATCGCCGCCTCGGACGCGATCGGCAAGCAGTGCTGGGAGGTCGTCGGCGGAGTCGACGAGCGCGGCTCGCTCGTGTGCCACGCAGGTTGCTCCGGCGCACGGCTCGCGGGGCAGGGTTGGCCCGTCCGCTGCCAGCGCCTCCTGGTGAAGACGGGCAACGAGATGAAGAAGGCGGTCTGGCTCTCGACGGTCGCAGTCCGGAACGGAGACGAGCCGCTCTACATGCACCTGATGCGGAACGGCCCGGAGGTGGAGATCGACGAGGAGGAGCCCTCGCGGCCGCGCGGTCCCGAGCCGAGGTTGACCGAGCGGCAGCTGGAGGTGCTCGAGTTGATGCGCGACGGCCTGTCGGCGAAGGCGATCTCGCACCGGCTCCGGATCGCAGAGCCGACGGTGCGAAACCACATCCGGGCGATCCTGCTCGAGCTCGGGTGCCACTCCCAGCTCGAGGCGCTCGCAAAAGCCCGTCGCTGGGGCTTGATCCTCTAGAGCCCCGCCGAGGCCTCCGGTTCCGGCTCGTTCCTCGCGCCTTGGCCGTTCCGGCCAAGGCTAAGTGTCTGGCACCCGCGGTGTGACGATTCAGTGCCGTTCCGTCCCCAGGTAGTGCCTGGCACTCGAGGTGTGACGATTCAGTGCCGTTCCGTCCCCAGGTAGTGCCTGGCACTCGAGGTGTGACGATTCAGTGCCGTTGCGTCCCCAGGCCGTGCCTGGCACCTGACGTGTGACGAAAGCGGTCATTCCATCCACCACCAGGACGACCCCCACACCGGGCCAGGCGGAGAAGTCGCCGGCTGCCCGTAGACGGCTCCTTACGCGTCGCGTAGCGGCACGAGCCGCGCGCCCGTCGCCTTGAACGAGGCAACGACGATCTGTCCGCGCTCGAGCCCCAGGCGCTCGGCCGAGGCCGCGGTCACCTCGCCGACGAGCGGCCCGACACGCACCCGCACCCGGTTGCCGATCGTGACCATCGACGAGATCGGCGCGCTGACGTGGTTGAGGGCGGAATCGGCGGCCGCGGCGTGTGCGATCGAGACCTCCCACGGGTAGACGACCACGCCGACCCGCCCTTCGGCCCGGTCGGTCGAGAACGCGACCGCGCCGCCGTCGAGGACGACCTCCGTCAGGCCCTCGCGGCTCGGCCGCGCGAAGCCGTGCAGCAGGTTTGCGCCCGTGAAGCTGGCGACGAAGGCATCGCTCGGCGCGGCGATGAGCTCGTCCGGCGTGCCGACCTGGAGGATCTTCCCGTCCGCGATCACGCCGACCCGGTCGGCCAGGGCCGCCGCGTCCTCGAAGTCGTGCGTGACGAGGATCGTCGGCAGCGCCAGCTCGCGGAGCACCTCCTGGAGTTCGGCGCGAACCGCAGCACGAGTGTGTGCGTCGAGCGCGGCCATCGGCTCGTCCAGAAGGAGCACCGCCGGGTCGCGGGCCAGCGCCCGCGCGAGCGCGACGCGCTGGCGCTCCCCTCCCGAGAGCTCGCTCGGCCGGGCCTTCGCGAGGTGCGCGATCCGGAAGCGCTCGAGGAGGTCAGCAGCACGCTCGCGGCCCCCGAAGGCCACGTTCCGCTCGACCGAGATGTGCGGGAACAGGGCGTACTCCTGGAAGACGAGACCGACCCGCCGCTCCTCGGGCGGCGCATCGATCCTTCGCTCGGAGTCGAAGAGCGTCTCGCCGCCGAGCGCGATCCGGCCGCGCTTCGGACGGACGAGCCCGGCAATCGACCGGAGCACGGTCGTCTTCCCCGCACCGGACGGGCCGACGAGGGCGAGCGTCTCCTGCCCGACCTCGAGCGCTAGTGCGAGCTCGAAGGTGCGAAGAGGGCAGGCGATGTCGATGACGAGCGTCGCCACAGGGGGATCACCTTGATCGTGAGCAGGACCACGGCGCTGACCACCACGAGGAGCGCGCCCATCGCGAGCGCCTGCGTGAAGTCGACGCCGAACTGTGCGTAGATCGCGAGGGAGAGCGTCTGCGTCGCGCCCTGGAGGCTGCCGGCGAACATGATCGTCGCTCCGAACTCGCCGATGCCACGGGCGAGCGAAAGCGCCGCTCCCGCGCTCAGCCCGCCCGCGGCGAGCGGGAGCGCCACTCGCAGAAACGTCCTTCCGGGCCCCGCACCGAGCGTCCGCGCGGCCGCGAGCATCGCCGGGTCGACCGACTCGAACGCGGCGATCGCGGGCCGCAGGTAGAACGGCCCTGCGACGAAGAGAACGGCCAGGACGACCGCAGCCTGGGTGAAGCCCAGCCGGATTCCGAGCGCGTCGAGCGTCCCGCCGAGCAGCCCGAGCCGTCCGAACGCCGCGAGCAAGCCGATGCCGGCCACCGCGGGCGGCAGCACCAGGGGCAGCTCGCAGAGCGTGACCACGAGGGCCCGCCCCGGAAAGCGCCTGACCGCGATCAGGTACGCGGCCGGCGTCCCGACCAGGAGCGTGAATGCGAACGCGATGCCGTTCGTCTTCGCGGTGACGGCGAGCGCGTCCAGCACCACCGGGTCGTTCAGCCGTCCCGCAAGGTCGCCCGGCGACACGCGAAGGAAGATCGCCAGCACCGGCAGAAGGAGGAAGCCGACCGCGAGCGCGACCCCCAGCGCCGTACCGACGGTGAAGACGGCGCGCCTCACATCAACAGGCGGGGGTCGGCGCGCTCACAGCTCGACCATCACCGAGGTCGCCTTCACGACCGCCGCGGCGCCCATACCCGGCTTCAGGCCCAGCTCCTCGGCGGCGTCGCGCGTGATGATCGCGACCACCCGAGCGGGCTCGGTGACGTCGATCTCGACCTGGGCGAGCAACCCCTCGACGGTCACCTTACGGACGACTCCGCGAAAGTGGTTCCTGGCGCTCATCCGGTCGGAGTCGTCTCCCCTCAGGCGCCGGATCTCCGACGCCGGAACGAGCCGCCTGTTCGCCGCGTCCCGATCGGTGCGGATTCGGCCGCTCCGATCCCAGCGCCGCAACGTGTCGATGCTGATCCCGAGGATCCGAGCGGCCTCCGCCGCCGTGTACGACTTCTGCCTAGGCATTTCATAGGCACGCTAGCACGAGGTCTCGCGCGCAGCGAAGAGCAGTGACAGACCTGGTTCTGTCACTGCCTTGCGGGTGCTCGTTACACTCCGGTCACCGGGGTGCCCGCCGAACGGGCTGAGATCACACCCGTCGAACCTGATCCGGCTAGTACCGGCGAAGGGAGCGTGACATGAGCAAAGAAGCGCCGTCCTGGGGCATCGAGCCGGTTCCGGAGCGCCTCCGGGTTCTCGGCGGATTCGACACGACCCTCCTCTGGCTGAACCTCGGCGTCTCGCTGCTCGTGCTCGTCCTCCCCGCGTACTTCGACCTCTCGCTCGGGAAGGCGCTGCTCGCGACGCTCGTCGGGGGCGTGATCGGCAACGCGATCCTGGCGACGGCGGGGATGATCGGAGCCGACGCGCGGGTGCCGACGATGGTGCTCCAGCGCGCGCCGCTCGGGCACCGAGGCTCGTATCTCGCGACCGTCCTGAACGTGGCGCAGTGCCTCGGCTGGGCGATCTTCGAGCTGATCGTGATCGCGAAGGCGGCGTCGCTCCTGTCGGACAAGTTCCTCGGCTTCGAGGCGACGTGGTTCTGGACCGTGCTGTTCGGAGCAATCGCCACCGCGCTGGCGCTCGCCGGGCCGATCAGCTTCGTCCGGCGCTACATCCGCAAGGTCGCGATCTGGGCGGTCGTCGCCTCGATCGGCTACCTGACCTGGTGGATCCTGGACGGATCGGGCGGGCACCACGTCTGGTCGGGCAAGGGCCATCACGGCTCGTTCTGGGCGGCGGTGGACATCGTCATCGCCGTGACCGTCTCCTGGGCGCCGCTCGTGGCCGACTACACCCGCTTCGCCCGCAGCCGGCGCGGTGCCTTCTGGGGCGTCGGCATCGGCTACCTGCTGCCGACGTTCTTCCAGTTCGGCTTCGGCTCGGTGCTGGTGCTGTCGCGCGGAGTCGATCCGAACAGGCCGGAGCTGATCCTGACCGCGATCGCGGGCGGCGGGCTCGCCGCCGCGCTCGCACTGCTCGCCCTGACCGTGGACGAGACGGACGAGGCCTTCGCCAACGTCTACTCGGCGGCGGTCTCCGTCCAGAACGTCGCGTCGCGGGTGGAGCAGCGGGTGCTGATCGCGGGCGTGGCGGCGATCTCGACGGTCGGGGCGCTGGTGATCGACCTCCGCCAGTACCAGGGCTTCCTGTACCTGCTCGGCTCCTTCTTCGTCCCCCTGGTGGGCGTGCTGCTCGCCGACTGGCTGCTCTCCGGTGCCAGGTACACGAGCGCCCGGTTCTTCGCGGCACCTGCGGTGCGCCCGGCTCAGATTGGGGCGTGGCTGGTCGGCTTCGGGCTCTACCAGTGGCTGCTGCCGCAGGGGCCGTCCTGGTGGCTCGACCTGATCCACCACGACACGCCCCCGGTCGACTTCATGGCCTCGGTGCCGAGCTTTGCGGCCGCGTTCGGACTGGCCGCATTGGCCGGGCTCCTGGCGCGCCGCCCGCGAGCCGCCCTCGCCGAGTCGTAGGTCGGGCGCGGCCGGGCCGCGTCCTCGTAGGCTCCGCGCGATGAACCTCGCCGTCGTCGGCTCTCTCACACTCGACCGCGTGGGCGGCGGTCGGCCGCGCGTCGGCGGCTGCCCGTTCTACGCGGCCCGAGGGCTGCGTGCGTTCGGCGCCTCGGCGGCGATCGTCGCCAAGTGCGCGGCGACGGACCGGCCGGCGCTCCTCCCGCCCCTGGCGCGCTTTGGACTACCCGTGCTCTGGCGCGACTCGAGCACGACCACCGGGTTCTCGATCGACTACGAGGGCGAGCACCGCCGGATGACGATCGACGCGCTCGCCGACCCCTGGACGCCTGCCGAGGTCGAGTCCCTGGCGGCACGCTGGGTGCACGTCGCCCCGCTCGCCCGCAGCGACTTCCCGGTGGAGACGATGGCCGAGCTGGCCCGCGGACGCCGCGTCTCGTTCGACGGGCAGGGCCTCGTCCGGCCGGGGCGCGTCGGCCCGCTCGAGCCGGACGTCGACTACGACCCGAGCGTGCTCCGGCACGTCTCGATCCTCAAGCTCGCCGAGGACGAGGCCGAGCTGCTCGTCGACGGGCTCGACGAGCGGGCGCTGCGACAGCTCGGCGTCCCCGAGGTTGTCGTCACGCTCGGCTCGCGGGGCTGCATCGTCTTCGCCGACGGCCTGGCCGAGCTCGTGCGCTCGCATCGCGTGGAGAGCCCGGATCCGACGGGCGCGGGTGACGCATTCTCCGCGACCTACCTCGCCGCCCGAAGCAGCGGGGCAGCGCCCGCCGCGGCCGGACGCCGAGCGTGCGCGGTGGTCGCCGACCTGCTGGCAGGACGGACGCGGTGATCGCCCACGTGCTGACGGCCGACGGCTTGGCCGTCGTCGACCTGGACGACGAAACCGTCATCGAGCTCGACGCGGGCCGGGCCCTGGAGTCGTCGCCCGCTCCCGCCCTCTCGTTGCCGCTCGTGGTCGCCGCGGCGGAGTCGGGCTCGACGATCGTCGCGGTGGTCGCGACCAAGCCGCCGCTCGTCGTCTCCCACGACGGCGGCCGCACCTGGCGCGAGTCCGGCCGCGGACTTCCAGGCGGCCGGGCGGTTGCCGTATCGCCGGAGAACCCCGACGTCGTGCTCTACGCGACCCGCAACCGGCTCTACCTCTCGCTCGACGGCGGACGATTCTGGCGCGGACTCGCGCTCGAGCTGCCGGCGATCGAGGCCGTCGAGCTCTAGCTACAGCCTGAACTCGCCGCGGGCGACGATCACCGCCGAGCCGCCGACCTCGACCCGCTCGACGTGCTCCGCGCTGCCGTCGACGCGCGCGTAGAGCGTCGACGGCCGTCCGATCTCGACACCCTGCGTGATCTCGATCTCGTCCCCGAAGGCGATCCGCCCGTGGCGGGCGACGTGAAGCGCGAGCGGCCCGGCCGCCGAGCCCGTCGCCGGGTCCTCGGCGATACCGCCGCTCGGGATGAACATGCGCGTCTTCCAGCGCGAGCCGCTGCCCGCGATGCAGTTGACGCCGAGCGCCTCGCCGACCCCGGTGAGCCGCCCGAGATCGGGCTGGAGACGAGCGACGTCCTCCTCGGAAGGGAGGGTGACGAACACGTGCTGCAACCCGTTGTCGTAGACCTCGACGGGCAGCTCCGAGCGCTCGACGCCGACCGCCTCGAGCAGCGCCGGCACGTCGCCGAACGCCTCGACGGTGGGGATCGGCTGCTGCATCCGACCGAAGGAGATCCTGGCCCCTTCGCGCTCGAGCTGAACGGGGACGACGCCGTTACCGGTCTCGAGCTTGATCTCGATGAGCTGAAGCGGCCCCGCGAGCACGAACGCCGACCCGAGGGTGGGATGCCCGGCGAACGGCACCTCGATCCCAGGCGTGAAGATGCGAATCCGCGCGTGGGCGCCTTCGGCGCTCGCCGGGTAGACGAACACCGTCTCGCTGAAGTTCATCTCGCGCGCGAGAGGCTGAAGCAGCTCCTCGGGCAACTCGCGCGCGTCGGTGAAGACCGCGAGCTGGTTGCCGGTCAGCGGCGTGTCGGTGAAGACGTCGACGACGACGTAGCGGAAGGCCACGAACCGAGTCTACGGGCGGACAGACGCCGCGCTACAATTCTTCGCAGAGAGCAGACGCGGGAACCAGACCCCTTCCTTCAGACGCCAGCTTTCGTGGTCTTGTCACAGGGGGTTGAGTGAGGGAGTCCCGTTTGCCCATCCGAATCGTTTGTCCAGGTGCCGAGCGGGCACAGCGCCTTGTCGCTTCGCTCGAAGGCTTCAACGCAGCGGTCGTTCCCGCCGGAGACGGGTCGGAGGTCCACGTCCTGCTCGACAGCGAGACCAGTGCGAACCTGGTCGGTCTGTTCAATTCGATCGGTAACTGGGTCGCCGAAGCGCACAACGAGTCCTGCCAGGTCTTCTTCGGTGACCACCCGTACACGCTGCTGGCCGTGAACGGGCAACCGAACGATCCCACGCAGTTCCTGCTCGAGCGCACGATTCAGCTCCAGACCGCCCTCGACTCCCGCATCGTGATCGAGCAGGCGAAGGGGATCCTGGCCGAGCGGTACGACCTGCCCGTCGAGGATGCCTTCGAGCTCCTCCGGACGTCGGCCCGGAGCTCGGGTCGCAAGCTCCACGACCTGGCCAGAGCGGTCGTATCGTCGGAAGAGACGCCGGACGAGGTCAAGCGGACACTAGACCGGCGCTTAGGCGCTTTGTAGTATCGACGCAAGTCCGGCCCGGAACCCGCCGCTATCCCGAGGAGAGGGACGTTGGCCGAGCCATTACGAGTAGAAGCACCGAGCGCCGATCTCGCTCAGGCGTTGATGCAGCGGCTCCACGCGTTCCCGACCGAGCTGAACGAGGAGGACGGCGCGTGCGAGGTCAACGTCTCGCTCGTCGGCAACCCGGATCGTGCGGTGGTCGAGGTGTTGAACAGCGTCGACGGCTGGCTCGTCGAGCACGAGCTCGAGGCGGTTCGGGTGCACCTCGACGAGCGCGTCTACACGCTGACCCCGCCTCGTCGCGGCTGACCTATCCTCCTCGTTCGTGCGCCTCTACCTCGTCCGCCATGCCGAGGCCGCACGGGCCGAGACCGACGACCTGCGGCCGCTGACCGCCTCGGGCCGCGAGGCCGCACGCGCCCTCGGAGCGAAGCTCGCAGCCGAAGGGGCCCATCCGACCGCGATCCTGACCAGCCCCCTGCTGCGGGCGCGTGAGACCGGAGCGCAACTCTCCCGCGCCCTCGGCGGCGAGCCGGAGCCCGACGAGCGGCTCGCCCCCGGCGCGACCGTCGAGACCGTTCGTGCCGCGGTCGCCGGTCGCGGCGACGAGGTCGTGGTCGTCGGTCACCAGCCCGACTGCGGCCGGATCGCCGCCGCGCTCGGCGGCGGCCCCGAGCCGGCCTTCCCCCCTGCCGGCCTCGTGATTGTCGAGCTTCCGGACTGAGCCGCTCCTCGCCCAGTAGATGAAAGCCGTCGCTGTCACCGACTTGCACAAGTCCTACGGCGCGTACGAGGCGCTGCGCGGCATCGACTTCGAGATCGAGACCGGCGAAGTGTTCGGTCTTCTCGGCCCGAACGGCGCGGGCAAGACGACCACGGTCGAGATCCTCGAGGGCTACCGCCGCCGGGACGGCGGGACCGTCTCCGTCCTGGGCACGGACCCGCAGGAGGCGGGGCTCGACTGGCGCCAGCGAGTCGGCGTCGTGTTGCAGTCGTCGGCGATGTACCCGAACCTGACCGTCGCGGAGAGCCTCGCGCTCTTCGCGGGCTACTACGAGCGTCCCATGGACGCCGGCCGCGTGGTCGGCCTCGTGGGTCTGGAGGAGAAGCGCGATGCACGAGTGCGGACGCTCTCCGGCGGCCAGAAGCGGCGGCTGGACCTCGGCCTCGGCCTCGTCGGCGACCCCGAGATCCTCTTCCTCGACGAGCCGACGACGGGCTTCGATCCCGCCGCACGGCGTGCTGCGTGGGAGGTGATCCGCTCGCTGCGCTCACTCGGCAAGACGATCCTGCTGACGACCCACTACCTGGACGAGGCCGAGCAGCTCTCGGACCGCGTCGCCGTCCTGCGCGAGGGCCGGATCGCCGCAATCGGCCGGCCCGAGGAGCTCTCCGGCACGGCCCCGGCGACCGAGATCCGCTACCGGCGCGACGGCGAGGAGGTCGTCGTCTCGACCCACGAGCCGACCCGCGTCCTCCACGAGCTGACGGCGGCAGCGCTCGCCGAGGGCCGCGAGCTCGAAGGGCTGAGCGTGCGGAGGCCGACGCTGGAAGAGATCTACCTCGCGCTCACCGCCGAGGGCGAGCAGTGAAGCTGTTCCTCCACGAGCTGCGGGGAGAGCAACGCCTGTACTGGCGAAGCCACGAGCTCGCGTTCTTCACGTTTCTCTTCCCGGTCCTGATCTTCGTGCTCCTCGGCTCCGTGTACGGCGACGACCGGATCAAGAGCGAGAACAACATCAAGGGCTCGGCGTACCTGCTGGCCGGTCTGCTCGGCTACGGGATCGCCTCGACCGCGTTCGCGGGCCTCGCGATCATGCTCGTCATCCGCCGCGAGGGAGGCATCCTGAAGCGGCTGCGGGCAACGCCCCTTCCCCCGGTCAGCTACCTCGCCGGCGTGATCGCGTCGACGGTGATCGTGTACGCGATCGAGTCCGCTGCGCTGATCGTGCTGGCCCGCGTCCTCTTCGGCGTCCAGTTCCCCAGCGAGTGGGTTTCGCTCGTGCTGGCGCTTCTGCTCGGCACGCTCGCCTTCGCGGCGCTGGGTCTGGCCCTGACCGGCTACATCCGCAGCGCGGAGGGCTCGTCGGCGGTGGTGAACGCGATCTACCTGCCCGCGGCGTTCCTCTCGGGCTCGTTCTGGTCGCCGCACGCCTACCCGCGCTTCCTGGAGATCATCGCCGACGTCCTGCCGCTCACCTACTTCATCCGGCTGATGCGCGACATCCTGCTCCGCGACGAGACGATCTGGTCGAGCTGGGAGCCGGCCGCCGTCGTCGCCGCGTGGGGCCTCGCAGGGCTCGTGCTGGCCATCCGCGGATTCCGCTGGGAGCCGCGCGAGAGTTAGCCGTCAGCCCTCGGACGGGCATCGTTCAGGTATGGATCCAGCGCTGGTCTTCCCCGTACGCTCGCCGGAGCAGCCGGGCCTCGAGATCAGGGTCAACTTCGGCATGTTCGCGGGCCGGCAGGCGACCGCCGCCGAGATCCAGGAGCTCGGAGGCGTACTGCTACCGGAGATCGGCGCGAACGAGATCGTCGCCGAGCACCGGTTCGAGATCTCGGAGGAATCCGAGGCGGACCTGCACCAGGTGCGGATCGTCGTGCCGCAGGCTGCGCTGCCCGCAGAGGACTTCCAGGTCGGCGAGCTGGCCGGCCGCCTCGTCTCGATCGCCGAACGGTGGGCGCAGGGCTGCATCGCCGAGCGCCACGTCGAGGTCAGCGAGCCCTAACCTGCGTAGGCCCGCTCGAGTGCGGCGAAATCGAGCTTGGTCATCGCGAGCATCGCCTCGGTGGTCCGGCTCGCCTTCTCGGGATCCGGGTCGCTGATCATCTCGATCAAGCCTTCGGGGATGACCTGCCAGGACACGCCGTATTTGTCCTTCAGCCACCCGCACGCGACTGCGGCGCCGCCGTCGGTGAGCTTGCTCCAGTAGTAGTCGAGCTCTTCCTGGTCCTTGCAGAAGATCTGGAACGAGACGGCTTCGTTGAACGTGAACTGCGGCCCGGCGTTCAGGGCGACGAACTTCTGGCCCTTGAGCTCGAACTCGACGGCCAGGACGCTGCCGGCAGGCCCCGGGCCGGCCTCCGTGTAGCGCCCGACCCTCCCGAGCTTCGAGTTCTCGAAAATCGAGGTGTAGTAGTTCGCTGCCTCTTCGGCCTGCCCGTCGAACCACAGGCACGTGGTCAATCCGTCAGTCGTCATCGCCGCCTCCTTGGGTCTGAGCGTGTGTACGCCCTAACGACCGATGCCGGGCCGCGAAATCATCGGCGGCCGGCGGAAGCAGCGCGGGTGCCTCGACCCGCACGCGCAGCGCGAAGCGCGAAGCTCGTCATCGCCTTGCCCATCTTCTGCGCATCGCGGACGACGTCGTCCAGCGCGGTGGCGAACCAGTCGACGTCCTCCTCGGACAGCGTGAGCGGCGGAAGGCCCTTGACGATGTTCACCTTGTGCCCGGCCACCTGGCTGAGGATGCGGTGCTCGGTGAAGAGCGGGACGACCACGAGCTGGGCGAAGATCCCGGGCTGCATCCGCTCGAGCATCCGCCAGGTCGTCCGGCCCGAGGTCGGCTCGCCGAACTCGATTGCCCACATCAACCCGAGCCCGCGAACCTCCTTGACCACCTCGTAGCGCTCGACGAGCGGGCGCGTCCGCTCGAGCAATAGGTCGCCCAGACGCGCGGAGGCGCCGACGAGATCCCGATCGTCCAGCTCCCGTAGGGTCGCCAGCCCGGCGACCATGCCGAAGTCGTTCGGGGCGAAGGTGGAGCCGTGGCTGAACGCATGCTCGAGCGAGTCGAAGACCGAGTCGTAGACCCGGTCGCTCATCAGCAGCGCGCCGACCGGGACGTAGCCGCCGGAGAGGGACTTCGCGATCGGGATCAGGTCCGGCTCGAGGCCCCAGTGCTCGGCGGCGAGGAACCGGCCCGTGCGGCCGAGCCCGGTCTGGACCTCGTCGAGGCAGAACAGCGTGCCGTAGCGGCGGCAGAGGGACTGCGCACCTTCGAGGTAGCCCGCCTCGGGCATCAGCACGCCCTTGCCGAGGATCGGCTCGACGATGAAGGTCGCGACGTCCTCCTGCCGCAGCTCGGCCTCGAGCGCGTCCAGGTCGTTGAACGGGACGCGCGCGACCCCCGGCAGGTACGGCCCGAACCGGTCGGTGAACGCCGCTTCGCCGTTCACCGAGAGCGAGCCGAGGGTCAACCCGTGGAAGGCGTGCTCGACGCAGACGATCCGCTGCCGGCGCGTGGCGGCGCGGCCGAGCTTCAGAGCCGCCTCCACCGACTCGGTGCCGCTGTTCGTGAACAGCGCCTTGCCGATCGAGGCGGGCGCCCGGCGCACGAGCTCCTCTGCGAGGAGCGGCGTCACGAGCGAGATCCCCATCTGCGGCGCGTTCGGGCTCTCCCGGTCCATCGCCTCGACGAGCCAGTCGCGGACGCGCCGGTTGTTGCGGCCGACGTTGAACATCCCGAAGCCGCCGAGCCAGTCGAGGTACCGGTCGCCGTCGGAGTCGTAGAGGTACGCGCCCTCGGTGCGCGCCCAGTCGCGGTCGAACCCGATCGTCCGCAACACGCGGATCATCTGCGGGTTCACGTACTCGGCGTGGAGGTCGAGGGCCTCCCCCGACCGCGCGGCGAGCAGCTCTGCGAGCTCTCCCGGCACGCGGCTGAGCTTACCTCGGCTCGCTATCGTGAGCCCGCTGCGCCCCCGTAGCTCAGTGGATAGAGCAGCGGTTTCCTAAACCGCGTGCGCAAGTTCGATTCTTGCCGGGGGCACTACGAAAGCCTGGAACAGTGAAGCGTCATGGGTAGCTCGTGCAGCCGGTGGGGTGCGGCTCCGACTCGGTCACCCGTCCGTTCTCATAGGTCGCTGTGATGGACGATGCGCCCCAAGTGCAGCTCGAGCCGTCAGATGGATGACGAACGGATGTTGCGCCGGCTGACGCCGCGCACGCAGCGACAACCGACACCATGCCAGTGAGGGTGACGAGCTTCCTGAGACGTGAACGCACGCTTTCGACCCCCTTCGCATTCACAACGGGGTCAGGGGCGCTCAGGTTGCGCGGCAAGGCGTAGGAACTCGGCTGAGAGACCTTCGATAACGTTGTGCGATGGATCCCGCCCGGGCACGCGAGCTTCTGGCCGCCGAGCGCAAACACGTCGAGCGAGCGCTGGCGCAGCTCGGGCACGCCGAAACCGGCGAGCCTGCAGACAACGAAGACCCCGGGGATCTGGCGTCCGACCTGTACCAGGACGAGCTCGACGAGGGCCGGGCGGACGACCTGCGCGAAACGCTCGCGGCGATCGAGCGCGCGGAGGCGCGCCTCGCGGCCGGCACCTACGGTCTCTCGATCGAGAGCGGGAAGCCGATACCGGACGAGCGCCTCGAAGCCGTCCCGACGGCCGAGCGGACGGTCGAGGAAGAGACGCGCTGAGGCCGGGAATACCCCTGGTAGGGGAGACGTTTATCTCTTCGTGAGCTAGAGCGCATAGGTACGGCGTTTGCCACGCCTGTCAGTAGGGCGCTCGGAAGAAACGAAGGGAGCAAGGCTTGACTACTCACCCGATGCGCGTGATCGCGACCGTGCGCTGCACCTCGTGCGGCGAGGTCTTCACGACGAGGTCGACACGAAGCGAGATCACGGTGGACGTGTGCTCGAAGTGCCACCCGGCTTACACCGGTGTCGTTCGCGCAGCGCAGTCCGGCAGCCGGATCGACCGCTTCGAGCGGCGGCGCGCCCGCGTCCGCTCGACCAGTACACAGACTCGATAGGAGGAAGGGATTGAAGGAGCCAACAACCGTGTTTGCAGCTGATCTGGCGTCATTTCTCGACGGCGCCGAAGAGGATGGACTCGTGACGGCGACGGCGCTCGAGGCGCTGGCGCTCGAGCACGACCTGGGCGAGGACGAGCTCACGGCGCTTCGTGCCGAGCTCGAGACGCGGGGCGTGCGGATGCAGGACGAGGCCGGCGACGACGAGGACGAGCCGGATCTGTCGTTCGACCTCACGGCCGGAGGCGTTCCCGACTCGCTGACCCAGTTCATGAACCAGCTCGGCCGCTATCCGCTACTGAGCGCGGCCGAGGAGGTGGAGCTGGCGAAGCGCATCGAGCGCGGCGACCTTCGGGCGAAGGAGCGGATGATCAACTCGAATCTGCGGCTCGTCGTCCACAACGCGCGCCGCTATGCGGGCCACGGCGTCCCGCTGGGCGACCTCGTGCAGGAAGGCGTGATCGGCCTCAACCGGGCCGCGGAGAAGTTCGACTGGCGCAAGGGCTTCAAGTTCTCCACCTACGCGACGTGGTGGATCCGGCAGGCCTGCCAGCGAGCGCTCGCCAACCAGTCGAAGACGATTCGCATCCCCGTTCACGTGGACGAGCGCCGCAGCAAGCTGGCCCGCGTCCAGCAGCGGTTCGAGATCGCACACGGACGCGAGCCGACCCTGGAGGAGCTTGCCGAAGGCGCCGGAATGTCGACCCAGCACGCCCAGGAGGCGCTGGACGTGGTCGAGGCCTCGGTCTCGCTCAGCGCACGGGTCGGTGACGGCGACGGCGAGCTCGGAGACCTCCTCGCCGACGCGGAGTCGGTCGATCCCGAGGCGGCCGCAGACGACTCGCTCCGTGGCCGCGCCGTCCGGCAGGCCCTGGCGAAGCTGCCCGAGCGGGAGCGCAGGATCATCGAGATGCGCTTCGGCTTCGACGGCGACACGATGGCTCTCGAGGCGATCGGCCGCGAGCTCGGGATCACCCGGGAGCGCGTCCGCCAGCTCGAGCGGGAGGCGTTCGACCACCTCGCGAGCGAACTGGAGAACGTGGTCGCGATCGACGCCGACGACGACCTGTCGCAAGCAGCCTGAGCTCAGAGAAGGTCGGAGATCAGCGCCGCGGCGCGGGCCGCTCCGTGCGGGTCGACGGGCAGGTAATCCGTCGCGGCGCCGATCTCGTCGGCGATCGCGGCCGCGATCGCCGACGGGCCGGCGTCCTCGAAGTCCAGCCGGCGTCCGCTGCGGTAGCGCTCGAGGCGGTGGGCAACGTGGAAGTTCTGCTCGAAGTGGTGACGGAGCGGGACGTAGATGAACGGCTTTCGGTTGGCGGTGAGCTCCATCGCGGTCGTCAGGCCGCCCTGGACGATCGCGAGATCGCAGGCGGCGAGGTGGCGGTACAGCTCGTGGACGTATGCCCGTACCTCGAGCCCTTCGTGCCGGGGAAGCGAGCTCGGGTCGATGCGCGGGCCGGCGACGACGATCATCCGTAGTCGCGGTACCCGTTCCTTGGCCTCGGGGAAGGCCTCGATCACGCGCCGCAGCAGGTGCGCGCCGACGCCGGAGCCGCCGACGGTGACGATGCAGACCTGTTCGTGCTCCGCGTAGCCGAGCTCCGCGCGGAGGCGCTCGTGGTCGGCGAACTCGGCCGGGTCGAAACCGGTCACGTAGCCGGCGAAGTCGTAGTGCTGCTCGGTCCAGTCGCGGATCTGCGGTAGCTCGGGCCCGAACGGGTCGGTGACGACGTCGGCGGCGTCGCCGACGAAGATCGCCCGGTCGCGGATCCGCGGGTGGCGCGCGATGTGCTCGATCATCTCCGCGTTGTAGTCGGCGGTCAGGAAGGCCTCGCGCTCGCCGCCGTCGGGCATCGGCAGCCAGCCGACGAAGTCGGTGAGCCAGACGTACGCGGCGCTCTTCAGCTCCGGGTTCTCGTGCAGGTAGTAGTCGAGCTCCCACGCCTCGTCGCCGATCCACAGGTCGTAGGGGTCGTCCCGGACGAGGTCGTGGAAGACCATGAAGTTCGAGAGCAGGATCTCGTCCATCCTTCGCGAGGCCTGGAAGCAGTGCAGGTCGTGCTCGGCGGACTCCGACTCGATGTGCGCGGACTCGCCCGCCAGCGCCAGGCTCGCCGGGTGGACTCGCTCGTTGCGCGCCTCGAGCATCTGGGTCACCGGGTGCTGTGCCAGCCAGTCGATCTCCAGATCCGGGTGGAGCCGGCGCAGCTCGTCGGCAATCGCGACGTCGCGCTGGGCGTGCCCGAGGCCGATCGGCGACGAGAGGAACAGCGCGCGCCGGCGCCGGCTACGTGCGCGCGCCCAGCGATTCGCAGGTGGGGGCGGGCAGACGAAGTCCCGCAGGAGCAGGTTGATCTTCACCGGATCGCGCGCCTGCGGCAGGTGCCCCGCGCCTTCGAGGGTGACCAGCGTGCCGCCCGTCGCCTCCGCCAGCGCGGCACCCTGCGCATGCGGCCGGATCAGATCGGCGTCGCCGTGGATCACGAGCACCGGGCAGCGGACGCGGGCGCAGGTGGCCGCGAACCGCTCCGTGCGACAGAGCGAGATCGCCCGCGTCGCGTCCGCAAGCGCCTCCGGCGTCGTCTCCAGGCCCCAGCCGACGCAGTCCTCGATCTGCTTCGTCGAGTGCGGCTCGTTCAAGCACTGCGCGAAGAAGAACTCGAGGAACTCGCGGTAGTTGCGCGACCAGAAATGGCTGTTGTACTTCGCCCAGCCCTCGTCCGTGTCGTACTCCTCGTCTAGTTCGTAGACCTGCCGTTCGGGGTGTCCCGGCACCAGGCCCACGGCCGGCGCGATGTAGACGATCCCCTCTATCCGCTGCGGGAAATCGGCTGCGACGATCGTCCCCCAGAGCGCCCCGCACGAGAGGCCGACGAGGGTCGCGCGGTCGGTGCCGGTCGCATCCATCACCGCGAGCGTGTCGGCCGCGAACTCGTCCTCGAGGTACGCCTCGACGCCTTCGGGCCGGTCGGAGCGGCCGTTCCCGCGGCCGTCGAAGACGACGACACGCGCGTGCCGGGCGAGGTAGGGGATCTGCAGCTTCCAGCACCGCGAATGGACGATCGACCACGTAGGAAGCAGGACGATCGTCTTCTCTCCGCTCCCGTAGACCTCGTAGAAGACCTTCACCCCGTCGCGCTCGACGAAGCCTTCCTCGTCGGGGTAGCGGGCGCGCGACTGCTCGCGGCCCGGCTCCGTCCCCAGCTGCTGGCCGACCGTCACGGCCTCGCCTCGAAGACCATGGCGAGCGGCGTCTCCGCGACCCGCCTGAAGCTCGAGAAACCCGCGCCGGTCACGATCTCGCGGATCCGCGCCTCCCCTGCCTGCGCGCCGAGCGCGAGCCCGGTCTCATCCGCGAGCGACGCGGGCGTGGAAAGGAGCGTCGAGAGCGCGTAGTAGGCGCGGCCGACCGGGTTGAGGTTCTCCTCGACGCGATCGCCCGCCTTCGGCTCGACGATCATCCACGTGCCGTCGGGCGCGAGCGATCGGCGCACGTGCCGCGCCGCGGCGGCCGGGTCTCCCAGCTCGTGGAGGCAGTCGAGCATCATCACGAGGTCGTAGCCGTGCCCGGAGTATGACGCCGCCGGCGCGACGCGGAAGTCGACGCGGCCGTCGACACCGGCTGCTCGTGCACGCCGCCGCGCCGTCTCGATCGAGTCGGCGACGCCGTCGTAACCCTCGAATCGAGAGGCCGGGAACGCCTCGGCCAGCAGGATCGTCGAGCCGCCGCGGCCGCAGCCGACGTCGGCCACGCGCGCGCCCCGCTTCAGCTTCTCGAGGACGCCTTCGAGCGCGGGCAGCCACCCGCTCACCAGGTGTGCGGAGTAGCTGGTCCGGGAGAAGCGGTCGCAGCCTTCGCGGACGTCGCTCGCTCGCGTCTCTCGAGCGATCCCGGCGCCCGTCCGCGCCGCCTCGACGACGCGAGGCGAGTCGACCACGGCGCCCAGGGCGAGCTGGAAGAGGCCGGGCAGGTACGCGGGGCTCGATTCGTCGGCAAGCGCGGTCGCCGCCTCCGCGGAAAGGGCGTAGCGGCCGCTGTCGGGCTCGTATTCGACGTACCCGCCCGCAGCCTGGGCGTTCAGCCACTCGCGCACGTAGCGCTCGCTCGCGCCCGCTCGCTCCGCCACCTGCGCCGCCGACAGCGGCCCCGCCCCCGCGAGCGCACGGTAGAGCCCGAGCCTGTCGCCCATGACGACGAGGGCCGTGCTCAGCGTCGCTCCGACCTCGTCGACCGCGCGGAGGACGATGTCCTGCAGCCTCCGCGCGTCGGCCGTCTGCTCTGCGAGCGCCGTCACCGTGGGTCTAGCCTGAGACTCCCGCGGGCTCGATGTTCTGGTTCACGCGGAACACGTTGTCCGGGTCGTAGACCGCCTTCACCTGCGCGAGCCGGTCGTAGTTGCCCCGATAGCTCGCGCGGACGCGCTCCTGCCCCTCGTCCATCATCATGTTCACGTAGGCGCCGCCCGCGGAGTACGGGTGCAGGGCCTCGAAGTAGTCGATGCTCCAGTCGCGGATCGTCTCCACGTTTCCGGGGTCGGGATCGACACCGGCAAAGACGGAGCCCCAGACCGCGTCGCGGTAGCTCCAGGCGGTGTCTTCGGAGCCGACGTCATGCGCGGCGCCGTCGATCGGATACATGTGCATCGTCGACTTCATCGTCGGCATCGCCGACCCGAAGCGCGCATGGATCTCGACCGCCTCGTCCGGGATCTCCTTCACGAAGTCCGCCCGCCAGTACCACTGGTCCCCCGGCGGGTACAAGCCGTCGAAGGCGCCCTGCAACATGTGGTGGGGCATCGGCTGCGCACCGTGCATCAAGGGCTCCGGCAGCGCGTCCAGCAGCGGCGCCATCGCCGTCGCCGCCTGCTCCTCCGGTCCGACGTAGCACCAGACGACGCCGCACACCTTCCGCAGGTGGATCGCTTCGGGGAAGGGAGGGGCCGGCGGAACCGTGTGGACGGCGAAGAAGCCGTTCAGCTCGCCGGGAGCGCCTGGGAGGAACTCCCGGTAGACCGAGAGCACCTCGGCCGTCGACTCGATCGGCCAGAAGGTGGGGCCGGCGATCACCGTCCCGACCTCGTGCAGGCGAAAGAGGAACGAGGTGACGACGCCGAAGTTGCCGCCACCGCCCCTGATCGCCCAGTACAGGTCGGGGTGGTCGTCGGCATTCGACGCGGACCGTCTCCCCGCTCGCGAGCACCATCTCGGCCTCGAGCAGGTTGTCGATCGTGAGGCCGCACTTGCGGGTCAGGTGGCCGAGTCCGCCGCCGAGCGTCAGTCCGCCGACGCCCGTCGTGGAGATGATCCCGCTCGGCGTGGCCAACCCGTGCTCGCCCGTGGCTGCGTCGACCTCGCCCCACGTGCAGCCGCCGCCGACGCGGACCGTGCGCCTCTGCGGGTCGACCTGGATGTCCTTGAGCAGCGAAAGGTCGACGACGACGCCGCCCTCGCAGGTCCCGAGACCGGCGCCATTGTGGCCGCCGCCGCGGACTGCCAGCGGGAGGGCGTGGTTCCGAGCGAAGCCGATCGCTCGGGCGACGTCGGCGGGACTCGCGCACCGAGCGACCAGCGCCGGGTGCTTGTCGATCATCGCGTTGTAGACCTTGCGCGCCTGCTCGTACTCGGAGTCGCCCTGGGCGATGAGCTGCCCCTCGAAGTCGACGAGCTCGTCGCGGGCGGCACGCGTTGCTTGTGTGTCGCTCATGTTCCTCCTCCTTCGCCGGGCGCGCGGGTGCAAACGCACTGCGCGTCGCTCGACCGTTTGCTCGCGACCGAGGCTAGGGCCCGCATTGCGCCGCTCGCTTCCGGTGCCACCCCCTGGTCCGCGCTGCCGCGCAGGTGCTCGCATCAGGGCCGACCTCGTAGACTCTTCCACGTGCTCCTCGGGCGGGAACGGGAGCGGGAGACCCTGGCGAGGCTGCTGGCGCACGCACGGGAGGGGAAGAGCGGCGTCCTCGCCCTGGTCGGGGAGATCGGGATCGGCAAGACGTCGCTCCTGACCGACACGGAGGAGGTCGCGCGCGGGCAAGGCATGACCGTGCTCCGAGCCCGCGGGATCGAGTCCGAGACGGAGGTCCCCTTCGCGGGGCTGTTCGAGCTCCTTCGGCCCGTGCTCGACGGCCTCGAGCGGATCCCCGACCCGCAGGCGGCGGCGCTGCAGAGCGCGCTGGCGTTGCAACCTGCAGAAGCGTACGACCGGTTCGCGATCGGCGCTGCGACGCTCAGCCTGCTGGCCGCCGAGGCCGAGGATGCGCCGCTGGCAGTGTTCGTCGACGACGCCCACTGGCTCGACGGCTCGAGCGCGGATGCGCTGCTGTTCGCCGCCCGGCGACTCGTGGCTGACCGGGTTGCCCTCGTGGTCACCGTGCGGCACGGCGAGTCGTCGCTCCTCGACGGCGCCGACCTACCCACGCTCCCGATCGGTGGACTCGACGAAGCCTCGACCGCATCCCTGCTGCGCCGGCACCGCGACGACCCGCTGGCGGCCCGGTTGCACCGGGAGACCGGCGGCAATCCGCTGGCCGTGATCGAGCTGGCCGCAGCCGGCCCGGACACGTTCCCGCCCGGAGCGCCGGTGCCCGCCGCCGCGACCGTCGCAGAGTCGTTCTCGAGGCGCTTGCACGCGTTGCCGGAGCCAAGCCAGCGCATGCTGCTGCTCGCAGCCGCGGCCTACGGCAACGAGCTGTCGCGACTCGCACGCGCGGCGGAGCAGCTCGGAGTGGGGGTCGCCGACCTCGAGCCGGCCGAGGCGGCAGGTCTGGTGACGCTGGAGAGGGGCAGGATCGAGTTCCGCCACCCGCTCGTGCGCTCGGCGGTCTACGGCGACGCTCCTCCGGACCTCCGCCGAGTCGTCCACCGGGCGCTGGCCGACGCCTTGCCGGACGCGGAGGTCGACCGCCGCGCATGGCACCTGGCCCTGGCGGCGGTCGGGCCGGACGACGCCGCTTCGTCTGCGCTCGAGCAGGCCGCGGTGCGGGCGCAGGGCCGGAGCGCGTACCTCGTCGCCTCGAACGCCTTCGAGCGCGCGGCGATGCTCGCACCGGTCGACGAGCGGTGCACGGCGCTGCTGCGGTCCGCCGCCGAGGCCGCCTGGCTCGGCGGACTCGGCGAACGGGCGATGGCCCTGCTCGACGAAGCACGGCATCACGCCCACGATGCCCGGCTCGTTGTCCTGCTCGAGCATCTGCGCGGTCACATCGCCGCACGCCGAGGGCCGGTGATGGAGGGACACGCGATCCTCATGAAAGCCGCCGCGACAGCGGCGGAGATCGACCCAGAGCGGGCGGCCCTGATGCTCGCCGAGGCGATGCTCTCGGCGTTCTACGCCGGCGATGCGGCCGCGATGCAGGCGACCGCAGCCCGCGCAGAGGCGCTTGCGCAGTCGAACGCGGACAGCACCACGACCTTTTTCGCGCGGATGGCGTTCGGCATGGCACTCATCTTCTCCGGCGCAGGCGACCGCGGCGCGCAGGCAATGCGCGAAGCGGTCGCCGTGCTCGAGGACGGAGACTCTCTCGGTGACGATCCCAGGCTGCTGACCTGGGCTGCGATGGGCCCCTTGTGGTTGCGCGAGGCTGGACTCGGGCGCGGGCTCGGTCGACCGCGCGCTCGCGGCGGCACGCGAGAGCTCGGCGGTGGGAGTGCTTCCGCTGCTGCTCAACCACCTGGCGATCCACCAGGCAGGTGGCGATCGATGGAGCCCCGCTCGCGCCGGCCTGCATGAAGCGTTGCGGCTGGCGCGGGAGACGGGGCAGCGCACGGAGGTCGCGGCGGCGCTGTCACGCCTTGCGTGGCTGGCCGCGAGACAGGGGCGAGAGGAGGAGTGCCGCGACTACGCCGCCGAGGCGCTCGAGCTCTCCCGGTCGCTCGGCATCGGGCTCTGCGAGATCTGGACGCTGGCTGCACTCGCCGACCTCGAGCTCGGTCTCGGCCGGCCCGCGGAGGCGCTGGTCCGGCTCGAGGAGCAAGCCGCGGCGCTCGACGCCCGCGGTATCGCCGACGTCGACCTCTCGCCCGCACCCGAGCTCGTCGACGTGTACCTGCGGCTTCGACGGGAGGACGACGCGGCCGCCCTTGCAGCGGAGTTCAGTACGGCGGCGGCAGCAAAGGGCCAGCCGTGGGCGCTCGCGCGGGCGGCGCGTCTCCGCGGGCTCCTTGCCCCCGCGGAGGCGATCGATGCCGAGTTCGAGGAGGCGCTTCGGTTGCACGGGCAGACGCCGGATGTCTTCGAGACAGCCAGGACGCGGCTCGCCTACGGCTCGCGCCTACGCCGCGTGCGCCGGCGCGTGCAGGCCCGCGAGCAGCTGCGCGCTGCAACCGAGGTCTTCGATCACCTCGGCGCCGCTCCCTGGGCCGAGCTCGCCCAGGTCGAGCTCGCCGCGACCGGCGAGACCGCTCGGCGCCGCGATCCGAGCACGCTCGGAGAGCTGACCCCGCAGGAATTCCAGATCGCGCAGCTGCTCGCCGACGGAGCGACGACACGCGCAGCGGCGGCGGCCCTCTTCCTGAGCCCGAAGACGATCGAGTACCACCTGCGCAACGTGTACCGAAAGCTCGGCGTGCGCTCTCGCGAAGAGCTCGCCACCGCGCTCGCGGAGTAACGCTACAGCCGGATCCGAAACGACCGAGGCGGGAGCCGGCCGCATTGAGCACGCTTCGACGACTCGATCACTGCCCTGACCCAACCTCTCACCGGGCCCCGGTAGCGGAGCTCCTCGATCCCGCTCGAGCGCGGCAGGAAGTGGCGCGGAGTGGATCCGAGCCTGGTGAGGACCTTGCCGCCGCGGCGGAGAGAGACGCTGACGCATCCGCGGCCGAGCACCTCCGTGACGTTGCCTCTATTGGCGACGACGAGCTCCACGAGGCGGAAGCGGCCGGCGCGACGGACGCGAACTCGCAGCGGCACGAGCCGCCGGACGATCCTCCCCGGCGCTCGCACGACCACGACCACGCCGAGGCGCATCCGGACGAAGACCGCACCGCGCCGGCTCGGCCGGGTGGCCAGCAGGATCAGCGCTCCGTGGTCGCCGGGCTCGGCTCGGCGCGGCACCCTCGAGGAGAGGGTAAGCGGTCGGCTTCCACCGGGCGGGATCGCGAGGGTGACAGGACGGACGGTGAGCCACGAGGTCGCCGTGCGAGGTCCCCCGCGCGGAAGGATTCTCGGCCGGCCGCGCAGGTCGAGGCCGAACCCGGTGCGGACGACGTCGACCACGACGCGCTTCCTGCCGGTGTTCTCGATGCGGATCGTCTGTCGCGCCCGGCCGGCCAGGACGACCGTGGACGGCGTCGCTACGAGGGAGACCAGCGGCCTGCCCACCCCCGCAGCAGGCGAGACGGGGGCAAGCAGGCACGCCGTGGCGACCAGGCAGGCGATCACCGGCCGATGAGCGTGTAGGTGATCGTCGCCGTGTAGTGCCCTGGGCTCACGACGGGGAGCGGGCCGGTGAAGCCGATGCTCGTCGGCCAGACGTCTCCGTCGGCAGCGCTGCGCCCGGTGGACGTGCCGATCACGAGGTCGGCCGCCGGTGCGATCGGGATCGGGGCGACTGCGCCGCCCGCAAGACCTCCACCGAGCTGGCCGCCGCCCGGGGCCGAGCCGGAGATCCCGAGCGGCAGGTCGGCCGGCACGAACGCGGAGCGGTGGATCGTGAGCGCGTACCCGGTCGCGTTGTTGCTGACGACCGTGGCCTGCTCGGAGATCGCCGCCGGCCGCTCGCCCGCCGCGACCGTGCCGAAGCTGAGCGTGGGACGCTCGAGCGTCAGCGAGAGGACAGACTGGACGTCGACGTCGACCGCAGCGTCCTGCGAGGCACCTCCGGACGGCGGCGGTTCGGAGTCGCAGGAGACAGCGGGCGAAGACGAGTTGCGAGGCCCGGGAGCGAGCGCCGAGAAGTCGGCGGAGTTCGAGTCGGTGTCGGCGCACCCGGACCCGCCGCGAGCCGCAGCCGTCGTGCTGCTCAGCGCGGGTGCGGCCGCCGAGCCTTCGTAGTCGCTCGCCGAGCCGTAGCCGACGAGGTCGACCAGCCCCGAGGTCGAGGCGCAGCTTCCGGCGGAGGCGCCGCAGGAGAGTGCCGAGGTTCCCTGGACGAGTGCGATCTTCCCCGCGGTGGCGGCGAGATTGGTCGTGCCGGTGGCGTCGGGAGCGGGCAGCTCGGAGCCGATGCTGGCCGCCGACGCGAGCTGGAGGAGGTAGTAGTGGCCGGGCTGGATCGACCCGGACAGCGGCGTCACCTGCCACGAGGTGGACGCTGCAGCCGCATACTGGACGGTCCAGTCGCCGAGATCGACGGTCGACGAGCCGCGGTTGAAGAGCTCGACGAAGTCATGGGTGAAGGTCGCGCCGCTGTTGCCTCCACCGGCGTACACCTGGCTGACGACCACGCTGGACGAGGACCCGCGGGCCGCCGGGGCGATCAGCAGCACGACGACAGCGAGCAGCGAGACGAGCAGGCGGATTCGGTGCATTGAAGACTCCGATCGGCTGGGGGAACGGTTTCCCCTGTGGTACCGCCGCACCGGCGACGCCGAAAGTGTCCGTCTGGGTCTCGGCACGCTTTCGCCACGCGTGCGTGAGAGAAGAGAGACCGGATCGAGAAGCTAGGCCACTGCTCGAGCCCTGCGCGGGGCCTCGAGCGGTCCGAGCCACTGGATCAGCCGCTCGGGAGGCAGCGCCCGGCTGAAGAACGCGCCCTGGATGTGGTCGCAGTCGAGCTCGCGCAGAGCCGCGAGCTCGGCTTCCGACTCGACGCCTTCGGCGATGATCTCGTGCCCGAGCTCGTGCCCGAGATGGATGATCGAGCGCACGATCATCAGCGTGGCTTCGTCGCCGCAGATGCTCTCGATGAAGGACCGGTCGATCTTCACCTCGTCGAGCGAGAGTCGCGACAGGTAGCCGAGTGAGGTGTAGCCGGCGCCGAAGTCGTCGAGCGCGATGCGGATCCCGTGCTCGCTCAACAGGCGGAGCACGTCCTGCGTGTGGATCGGGTCGGTGATGATCGCGCTCTCTGTGACTTCGAGCAGGAGTCGGCTCGGCTCGAGATCACGCGCGCTGAGGATGCGCATGACGTTGTCGACCAGGTCGGCCTCGCAGAGGTTCCGGCTCGACAAGTTGACCGCGACGGACAGCGTCCGCCCTGAGCGCTCCCACTGCTTGCATTGCCGGACTGCCTCGTCGAGGACCCAGAGCGTCAGAGGCTTGATCAGGCCCGTTCGCTCGGCGATCGGGATGAACTCGTTCGGGCCGATGAGGCCGCGTTGCGGGTGCTGCCAGCGAACGAGCGCCTCGACGCGTGAGACGGCACCGGTACGCAGCTCGACGATCGGCTGGTAGTGGAGGACGAGCTGCCGGGAGGCCAGTGCCCGCTTCAGCTCGCCCAGCAGGCGGAGACGGCTCGCATCGCTCCGGTCCTCGGTCGGGTCGTAGATCGCCCGCCCGCGCCGCTCTTCCTTCGCGACGTACATCGCCACGTCTGCGCGCTGCAGCAATTGCTCGGCCGACTGCCCGTGCGCCGGGTGAAAGGCGATGCCGATGCTTGCTGCAACAGTCACGGGGACGCCTTGGACGTGCACGGGCTGCTCGAGCGCGCGCTCGATGCGACCGACGACGCGCACCCACTCCGACCCGTCGAGCGCCACGTGGTCGACGAGCACGCCGAACTCGTCGCCGCCCAGACGTGCGACCGTGTCCTGCTCGCGAACGGCAAGGTGGAGATGACGCGCCAGCGCCGAAAGCAGCGCATCGCCGCTCTGGTGACCGAGCGAGTCGTTGACCTGCTTGAAGTCGTCGAGGTCGATGACGAGAACGGCGAAACCGTCACCGGGCGAGCGGTCGGTCGGCAGCGCCTCCTCGATCCGCTGCTGGAACAGTCGCCGATTGGGCAACGCGGTCAGCGAGTCGTGCTTTGCCTGGTGCTCGTTGACGCTCGCCAATCGGCGCAGCGCGGCCTCCGCCTCCTTGCGGGCGGTGACGTCGCGACACATCCCCTGCACGCCGACTGGACGGCCGTCCTCTTCGATCAGGCGGGTGGACACCTCGAACGTCGCGACGCTGCCGTCTCGCGCGATGAACTCCTGCTCGTAGGTGGACGATTTCGCCTCGCCCGAGAGCTTGCGCTCGCGATGGAGCAGCGCGAGCTCCTGTG
Organism: uncultured Actinomycetes bacterium; assembly: GCA_963719325.1. GTDB lineage: Bacteria > Actinomycetota > Thermoleophilia > Gaiellales > Gaiellaceae > DATBLE01. The sequence continues at coordinate 148,427 of CAVRBW010000014.1, read as the reverse complement.
ATTCGCGAGTCATGTAGTCGGTCAACGACCGTCCGACGAGCTCGTCGGGCGAATAGCCGAGCGCGGTGGCGAACGCTCGATTCACGGCGGTGAGCTTCCAGTCCAGGTCAACGGTCGCGATCGGCTCGTTCGCGTTCTCGAACAGATCCCGGTAGCGCTCTTCTTCCTGCCGGCTGCGCTCGAACAGCTCGTTGTTCTGCGCCGCGAGGGACTCCGCACGGCGCCGTTGGCGCGTCGAACGGAACAGCGCCAGCGAGAACGCCACCAGGATCAGGAGAACCGCTCCGGCCGACGCGTACAGGGATGTGCTCCGGGCCTCGTCTGCTTCCCGCTCGTCGCGCTCGCTCCTGGCCGCCAACGCGCGGTTGAGCTCGTACAAGGGCGCTCCGGGCCGTGCGGCCCGGCCCAGCACCGCGCCGCCGACGTCGAACTTGCCGGCCGCCGTCAGCCGGAGAACGCCGTTCAATGTGCCGAAGAGACGATCCGAGAGACGCCCGAGTGCCGCCTCGCTGCCCTCCTGATCGATCCCTCGAAGCTCCGCAATCGCGGCGCCGAGCCGCCGGTGCGCCTGATCCAGCTGGGCTCTGACCTCCGCAGCCGACGCCGTGTACCCCGGTCCGATGTTGAACGGGATCCCCGGCGCCTCGTTCACCTGCTCCCGGATCCGCTCGACCGCAATCTGCGCGCGCCGCTGGTCGTCCGATGCCCGCTGGAAGTGGGCGACGATCGCGAGCGCCGTGAGCCCGACCGCCCACATGGCGACGAGCAGAGCAAGCGCGCGCCCCTTCCGGCCGAGGCGGATCAAGAGAACGCGGAACGAAGCCATCCTACGAACGATGGGGCAGAGCGACCGCCTCGGCATCCCCAAACAGGGCGTCCCGCAGTCACCCGGATCGGGGAGCCCTACAAACGACCCGCGGCGACGATCCGGGCGAGAAACTGCTGCGTCCGCTCTTCCCGTGGCGCCGAGAAGATCTCGGCCGGCGCCCCCTCTTCCAGGATCACGCCCGCCTCGAGAAAACAGACACGATCGGCGACGTCCCGGGCGAAGCCCATCTCATGGGTGGCCACGACCATCGTCATCCCACCCTCGGCAAGCTCCTTGACGAGTTGGAGCACCTCGCCGACGAGCTCCGGGTCGAGCGCGCTCGTCACCTCGTCGAGGAGGAGGAGCCGGGGCTTCATCGCCAATGCTCGGAGGATTGCAACCCGTTGCTGCTGGCCGCCCGAGAGGCGGTCCGGGTAGTCGTCACGACGCCCGGCGAGGCCGAAACGACCGAGGAGCTCCAGTGCCTCCCGCTCGGCCTCCGCGCGCGGAAGGCGGAGCGCCTTGCGCGGGCCGAGCGTGACGTTCGCGAGCACGCTCATGTGCGGGAACAGGTTGAACGCCTGGAAGACGATCCCGATCCCGCGCCGGATCTTGTTGATGTCGACGCCGGGCCCCGTGATTTCGTCCCCGTGGACGACGATCCGGCCTTCGTCGATCGGTTCCAACAGGTTGACGCAGCGGAGCAGGGTCGACTTCCCCGAGCCGGAGGCCCCGATCAGGCAGACGACCTGGTGCTCCTCGACCGCCAGGTCGATCCCGCGCAGCACCTCGGCCTGGCCGAACGACTTGTGGACGTTCTCCAGCTCTAAGGCGCTCATCGAGCCACCTCGCGCGCGCGGAGAGATCCCGTCGCCGCGACCGACATGGCGGGCGCGGCACACGACGCGTCGCAGAGGTGCGCACGGTTCTGGGGAGGGGGGTCCATGGGGGGAACCGGCTGTTCCCCCCATGAGAGCGAGCCGAAGGCGAGCGCCAATCATGCGGCGGCCCCCGCGAGCTGACGCCTGCGGTCGCGGGCGACGAGCCAGTCGGTGAAGCGGGCGAGCGGAATCGTCACCGCCACGAACAGCACGGCCGCGGCGAGCCCCGAGGTGAAGTTGAACGTCGCAGCCTGGTCGATCTGGGTCTGTTTGAACGCCTCGATCGAGCCGAGTACGCCGACCAGCGCAGTGTCCTTTTGCAGGCCGATGAAGTCGTTCAGGAGCGGCGGGACGACCCGCCGGACGGCCTGAGGCAAGACGACGTGGCGCAGCGACTGCCCGTGGGTCAGACCAAGCGAGCGCGCCGCAGCCGACTGGCTCGGATGCACAGACTCGATCCCGGCGCGGTACACCTCGGACACGTACGCGGTGTAGACGAGGACGAGCGCGACGATCCCCCAGAACGTGGTCGAGGTGGGAATCCCGCGGACCTGCAGCGCCGGAGCGCCGAACCCGAGCAGCGTGATCACCAGGATCGTCGGCACACCCCGGAAGAAGTCCGCGTAGACGATCGCGAGCACCCGCATCGGGAAGAACACCGGCCCCGGCAGGCTGCGGATGACGGCAAGCAGCAAGGCGAGCACGAGGATGAAGACCTCCGAGATGCAGAAGATCTTCACGTTCAGCAGGAACGCGCTCGCGATCTCCGGGAACGTGCTCGTGAACTCGTGACGGTCGAAGAACTGCCGCCGGATCTCCGCCCAGCCCGGCGCGTTGACGATCGCAAAGCCGAGCCCGGTGAAGACGACCGCCGTGCTGACGAGTGCGACGACGACGCCCCGCCGGCCCTCGCTCCGCCGGCGCGCGGCCAACGCGCCCTTCCCGGCAGCGCCGCCGGGCAGAGCCCGCCGACGCGCAGAGAGGCGGGCATTCTCACCGGCAGCGTCGCCGGGCGAGGCCCGCCGACGCGCCAAGAAGACGCGCACGCTACTTCAGGACGGGAACGCCGACGACCTTCGACAGCCAGGTCGCCTGGATCTTCTTGAGCGTGCCGTTCGCCTTCAGCGCCGCCAGCGCCTTGTTCACGCACCCCGTCAGGGGGCTGCCCTTCTGGAGCACGACACCGAAGTGCTCGCCGCCGGGCGTCGTCGCGAGCTGGCCGAGGATTTTGGCGTTCGGGATCTGCACGGCGGTGACGTAGAACGCGGTGGGGAGGTCGGTGACCAGGGCGTCGATCTGCTTGTTCTTCAAGGCGAACACGGCCTTGTCGTTCGTGTCGTAGACGGCCGGCTTCGAGTGCGGCTTGATCTGGTTGACGATCGCCTGGTAGCTCGTCGTCCCGATCGCGACCCCGAACTTGTAGCCGCGGAGCGCGGCGACCGACCGCGCCCCCGCGATCTTCGCTCCCTTGTTGACGATGATCGCCTGGCTGACGTCGTAGTACGACTTGCTGAAGTCGACGACCTTCGCCCGTTGCGGGGTGACCGAGATCTGGTTGATGTCGAAGTCGAACGACTTCTTGCCCGGGGCGTACGACTTGGCGAACGGCACATAGGCCCACTGCACCTCGGTCCGCGAGAAGCCGAGCTGCTTGCCGACGGCGTAGGCGACCGCGCTCTCGAACCCCTTGCCCGTCGACGGATCGTTGATCTTCCACTTCGAGCCCTTCGGCGTGCCGCCCGCATACCACGGCGGGTAGGCCGGGTTGTCGGTCCCGACGGTCAGCTTGCCGTCGTTGACGACCGCCAGGTCGCCCTTCGCGCACGACGCGCTCACCGCGCTACCGCCGGTTCCGGTGGCGGTCAGCGCGAGCGCGCAGAGCGGAAGCGCAAGTGCAAGGACGCGGCGCATACGGGGGACCGCGAGGCTACCACAGCGGTCGTGTCGAATCTGCCCGTCGAAGACCAGTCACGCCGGGAGTAGGAATCCCTCGGTTGGGGTACAAGGCGCTGAGCCGGTGCGGATCGGATTCCCCTATCCCGCGTGGGAGGAGACGCCCTCAGACGTCGCCGCAGGCTTCCGGCGGACGTTCTCGCGCGGGCCGTCGCTCACGATCGGCTTCGAGGAGGAGCTCGTCCTACTCGACCCGGTGACCCTGCTCCCGGCGAACGACGTCGAAGCCGCGCTCGTCCGGCTGGAGGACGACCGCTTCACGTGTGAGCTTCGCAGCGCCCAGCTCGAAGTCGTGACGCCGCCGTGCGTCACGGTCCTGGACGCCTGCCGCGAGGTGCGCTCGGCGCGCACGTTCGCCGTCGACCGGCTTGCCGGCTTCGCCCGCATCGTCGCGGCGGGCGTCCACCCGAGCTCGACGCTCCCGGTCGAGGTGACCGATCGCGATCGCTACAGGCAGATCGCCGTCGACTGCCCGTGGAGCCTGCGCGAGGGCCTCCCCTCGGGCCTGCACGTCCACGTCGCGATCTCGGGTCCCGATCGCGGACTCGCGATCTACAACGCTGCGCGCTCCTACCTCCCGGAGATCGCCGCGCTCGCCGCGAACTCGCCGTTCCTCGGCGGGCGCGACACGGGCCTGGCGTCATCGCGGCTGAAGCTCAACGAAGGCTTCCCGCGCGCCGGCGTCCCGCCGATCTTCCGCACCTGGGAGGAATACGCGGACTTCGTCTCCTGGGGCACGTCGGGAGGCCTGTTCGCCGACCAGAGCTACCTGTGGTGGGACCTGCGGCTGCACCCGATCCACGGAACGCTGGAGTTCCGGATCCCCGACGCCCAGACGCGGGTCAAGGAGGCAGGGGCCGTCGGCGCCGTCTGCCAGGCGCTCGTGGCGGCGCTGTCCGCGCGGTACGACGCCGGCGAGGAGCTCCCCATCCACGACACGCACCGCATCGCCGAGAACCGCTGGCGAGCTGCGCGCGACGGTCTCGGCGGATCGTTCGTCGACCTGGAAACCGGCATCGCCGTCTCGTCCCGCGAGCGTCTGGGAGCCCTGCTTGCCTCGCTCGAGCCGTTCGCGGAGGCCTTGGGCGCGCGGAACGAGCTGCTCGCCGCCTGGACGCTGCTCGCCGAGAACGGCGCGGAGCGCCAGCGGCGAGTCGCCGCCGAGCTCGGCGTCGACGCGGTCGTCCGCCGGCTGGTCGACGAGACCGAGCTGCGCACGGAAGCAATGCTCCGCGCGGCCGACGGCGCTCGGTAGCTGAGAACTAAGGCTGCGTCGCCTCTACGAGCGGTCGAAGGCCTTCTCGCCGCGCCTGAAGTCCTGCCGCATCCGGCGAACCGCCGGGAGCGCGGCCAGCGCGGGAATCACGGGCAACCAGAAGTTGAACAGCCGGTAGGTGACGACTCCGAGGAGTGCCGGGGCCAGGGGGAGCCCCACCCAGACGAGCGCGAAGGTCATCAGCACCTCGACGACGCCGGCACCACCCGCGGGGAGCGAGCGCCGCGTGAGCACGTAACCCGTCGCGTACGCCAGGATCAGCGCGGGAGTGGAGAGCTCGGCGTTGTAGATCTTCAGCGCCGCCCAGAGACACGCGATGTCCCCGAGCCAGTAGAGCGAGACGCCGGCGACGCCGAAACCGTACATTCGCGGACGCGCGAGCAGGCAGCGGAGCTTGACCATCCCCGCAACGAGGTGCGCGAACCAACGCCGCACGCGCCCACCGCCTCCGGGATCCGAGAGCCGGTCAGCGCGCTTCGGCGAGCTGGCCCAGAGCGCAGCAAGGAACCCCGGCACCACCGCGAGCCACGGATACGTCATCGCGTGCTGGACGTGCCCGCCCGTGCCGAAGAGGATGACGACGGCGCTGATCAGCGCGGCCGGGGCGAGCACCACGTACTCGAGCACGCCGAGCGCGAGCACACGCGCAACCGCATCCGGGCGGCGTAGGCCCGACCGCCGGAACGTCCAGTAGTCGACCGAGAAACCGCCCGCTGCGTGCGTGGCGGCGAAGACACCGAACCCGGCGACCACCGTGCGCATCGTCAGGCGCAGAGAGAGGAGAGGGCCGTCGTCGACGCGAGCGATGTCACGCACAGCGAGGACGTAGCCGAAGTACGCGACCACCTCGCCGCCGAAGCAGACGGCGAACCAGGTCGGGACGACGTCCTGGACGGCGTCGACGAGGCGACTGTAGCCCGCCATATCGGCGAGCCCCATCGCCGCGGCCGTCGCGAGCGCGCCGGCGACGAGCAGGATCACGAAGTTGCGCCGCTCGAAGTCGAGGGTCGCCGAACGGGGTCGTAGCCTGTGGCGGGTGATCATGTGCCTCTGCACCGTCAACGCTCCTCGGCGCTTATCGGCTGCGGGTCAAGGATAGGCAACCCGGTTTCGAGCATTCGCTTCCCGTTCACCTCGTAGACCACGTCGACACTGTCGTTCTGTTTGTACGTGCCCGCAATGCCAAAAAAGAGTGATGTCCACCGCCAGAACCCGAGACGGCCTTCCGATCTCAAGGTTCGCGAGAACACGAGCTCTCCCTCGCGCCGGTCGAAATCGACCCTCTCGCGCTGACGCACTCCGTTGACGTAGACCTCGACCGACCCGGTCGCGCCAGACGGCAGCTGAACACGCGACTCATCGGCCACCTCCATAGAATGCCCACGTCGTGCGCCGCCCGTTCCAGGCACTGTCTGCCGCGTCCCTGCTCGGCCTCGTCTGGACTGCTGCTGCGGCGGCGGACAACGGCCTGGCACCCGTCACGCCCCATTCCTCGAACGCCGAGTCGATCAGGGACACGTACTGGGTGATCCTCGGAGTGACCGGCGGGATCTTCATTCTCGTCGAGGCCGCGCTGATCCTGTTCGTCTTCCGGTTCCGAAGCCGCGGCCGCGGAAGGGCGCAGGAAGGCGCCCAGATCCACGGTGCGACACGGCTCGAGACCTCGTTCACCGTCGTGCCCGTGGTGATCCTGGCGGCGATCGCGGCCTTCGTCTTCGTGAAGCTCCCCTCGATCAAGGACGTTCCCCCCGCGAGCGCCGGCTCGAGCGCGCTGAAGATCCGCGTGGAGGCGCACCAGTTCTACTGGCAGTTCGTCTACCCGGGCGGGCAGGTCTCGATCCGCCGCATGGTGGTGCCCGTCGACCAGGTCGTGACGCTGGACATCGTCACGCCGGACGTGGCTCACAGCTGGTGGGTACCTGCGCTCGGCGGCAAGACCGACGCGATTCCGGGGCGGACGAACCACACGTGGTTCCGGGCGAACCTGCGCGGAAGCTACGAGGTCCGCTGCGCCGAGTTCTGCGGACTCGAGCACGCGCACATGACCGGCTTCGTCGACGTCGTCACCCCGGGCGAGTACCGCCGCTTCCTTGCCGCCCACAATCCGACTGCGCCGGCAGTCGGCAAGGAAATCGCCGAAGGCGTCTGCGCGACCTGCCACGGCCTCGCCGGCCAGGGCGACTACGGGCCGAAGATCGCCGGGAGCGCCGTGGTCGCCGACCCGAAAGCGTTGGAGGCGCTCCTGCGCGCGGGCAAGAACCGGATGCCCGGTGTCGGCAAGACGTGGAGCCCCGAGGTGATGAAGGCTGCAACCGACTATCTGAAGCGACGATTCGCAGGAGGCGCGAGTGGCAGTCAGAGCTGACGTCCAGCCCTACCGCGCCGACTGGAAGCGCGGGCGGGTGACGAGCTGGATCACGACCGTCGACCACAAGCGGATCGGGGTCCTCTACATCGTCACCAGCCTCTTCTTCCTCCTGCTCGGCGGTTTGCTGTCGCTCTTCATGCGAGCGCAGCTGGCCACGCCGAACGAGAGCTTCGTGACCCGCGACCGCTACGACCAACTGTTCACGATGCACGGCACGACGATGATCTTCCTCGTCGTCGTCCCGATCCTGGCCGGCTTCGGGAACTATCTCGTGCCGCTGATGATCGGCGCGCGAGACATGGCCTTTCCGCGGCTCAACGCCTTCTCGTACTGGATGTTCCTGCTCGGCGGCGTCGTCCTCTACTCGAGCTGGCTCGCGAAGGGCGGCCCGTCGAAGTCCGGCTGGACCGCGTACACGCCGTTGTCGGAGAACGGCTTCAGCCCGGGCCAAGGCCAGGACCTCTGGATCCTCTCCCTCCATATCCTGGCAATCTCCTCGCTCGCCGGCGCAATCAACTTCATCGCCACGATCCACAACATGCGCGCGCCGGGGATGACGTGGACGCGCATCCCGCTCTTCATCTGGTCGATCGAGGTCTACGCGGCCCTGCTGATCGTCATCCTCCCCGTGATCGGGGCAGGGCTGCTGATGCTCCTGCTCGACCGACAGGTCGGAACGCACTTCTTCATCCCCGACGCAGGCGGCAACGCCCTGCTCTACCAGCACATCTTCTGGTTCTTCGGGCATCCCGAGGTCTACGTGATCATCCTGCCGGCGATGGGGATGATCTCGGAGATCATCCCCGTGTTCGCGCGAAAGCCGATCTTCGGCTACAAGGCGGTCGCCTTCTCCTCGGTCGGGATCGCATTCATCTCGATGCTGGTCTGGGCCCACCACATGTTCACTGTCGGGCTCGGCTGGGGCCTGCAGAGCTTCTTCATGGTCTCGACCATGCTCGTCGCGATCCCGACAGGCGTGAAGATCCTCAACTGGCTCGCCACCACGTGGCGCGGCAACCTGATCTTCGACACGCCGATGCTGTTCGCCCTCGGGTTCATCGCGATCTTCACGGTCGGCGGACTGACCGGGATCTACCTGGCGGCGTTCCCGCTCGACTGGCAGGTGCACGACTCGTACTTCGTCGTCGCCCACTTCCACTACACGCTGTTCGGCGGCGCGATGTTCGCGATCTTCGGCGGCCTCCACTACTGGTGGCCGAAGATGTTCGGGCGGCTGCTCGACGAGCGGCTCGGGAAGATCACGTTCTGGTTGATGTTCGTCGGCTTCAACACGACGTTCTTCCCGCAGCACTTCCTCGGGCTGATGGGGATGCCGCGCCGCGTCTACACGTACGACCACGGCGGCCTGTGGGAGGGCTACAACCTCGCCTCCACGATCGGGTCCGGAATCATGGCGCTCGGCGTGCTCTTCTTCGTCGGCAACGTCATCCGCACCTCCCGGATCGGGACGCGCGCCGGCAACGACCCGTGGCTCGCGGACACGCTCGAGTGGTACCCCCCGTCACCGCCCCCGCCCGAGAACTTCCCCCAGCCGGTGCCGTACGTGACGAGCGCGCGGCCGCTGCGCGACCTGCGTCTGCGCCTGAAGGAGCGAGAGAACGGTGGCGTCTAGATGGTTGATCGGTAATTCCTCGCCGCGCGGCCGGTGGCTGAGACGCGGCGCTACCGACCAACCATCTAGCCCCTGGCTGCGCCTGACCGCCCTCGGCGCCTCCGCGGCCACGCTGCTCGCGGTGATCAGCGGCGCCGCCTCGCTCGGCACCGCGCACGAGCTCCTCTCCGCGCTCGCTCTGCCGCCACTCGTGGCAATCGCGATCGCAGCCTGGCTCGGCCACCGCCGTCTGCTGCCGTTCGCGCTCGCCGCGATCGCGCTGTTCGGCGCCGCGGCGCTGCTCACGTCGCCCCGGCTGCATCTCGCGGTGGCGGCGCACGCCTTCGCCGCGACGGTGGTCCTCGCCGCGCTGGTTCACCGAGGCCGGCCGGCGCCGCTCGGAGCCTGGCGCGACTACCTGACGCTGACGAAGCCGCGGGTGATGACGCTGCTCCTGCTCACCGGCGCCTGCGGGATGTTCGTCGGCGCGCGCGGGGTCCCTCGTCTCGGCGACCTGGGCGCGATGCTCGCCGGCCTCGCGCTCGCCTGCGGCGGCGCGAGCGCGCTCAACCACGTGCTGGACAGCGACATCGACTCCTTGATGGGGGCCCGGACCCGCTCGCGTCCCGTCACCGCCGGTCGCGTTCCCCCGTCGTACGCGCTCGAATTCGGGCTCGCTCTCTCCGCCCTGTCCTTCGTGCTCCTCGCCGGGCTCGTCAACGTGCTCACCGCCACTTTGGCCCTGGTCGGGAACCTCTTCTACGTCCTCGTCTACACGCGCTGGCTGAAGCGGACGACGCCGCAGAACATCGTCATCGGCGGAGCTGCCGGGGCCGTGCCCCCGCTCGTCGGCTGGGCGGCCGCCACCGGCAACCTCACCGTCCCTGCGCTGTTCCTCTTCCTGATCGTCTTCTTCTGGACGCCGCCGCACTTCTGGGCGCTGGCGCTCCTGATCAAGCGCGACTACGCGGCCGCCGGAATTCCGATGCTGCCGGTCGTCCGGGGCGAGCGGGAGACGGTGAGGCAGATCGTGCTCTACTCGCTCGTGCTCGTCGCGGTCACCGTGGTTCCGTTCGCCTGGGGCACGCTCGGCCTCATGTACCTCGTGGCCGCGCTCGTGCTGGGCGGTGCGCTCGTCTGGCTCGCGATCCGGCTCGCCCGCAGGACGACTCCACGCCGCGCCGCGGTCCTGTTCCACTCGTCGCTCCTCTACCTCGCGCTGCTCTTCGTCGCGGCGGCGCTCGACCCGATTGTCTAACCTTCTTCGTCCCGCAAGATCGTGACGTCATGACACGTTTCCAACGATGACGGAGGAGCGGCTTCCCGCGCGCGGAGGCGAGACCGCGTTCTCGCCGGAGCGCACGAGCGATCCGACACGCGTGGCGAAGGAGGGGGTCCGTGGGGGAACCACGGGGTTCCCCCACGCTTATGCTCGATCCTGAGACCGAACGAAAAAACCTGCTATGGGGCTGGGGGCTGTTCGTGCTCTTCGCACTGATCGCCGCCGGCACCTTTGCGATCGCCTTCATCTACCTCGCGGTCGACTAGGAGCTCCTAACGCAATGAGCAGTTGTGTCCCCGGGCCGCGCTGGGCGGCGCGCGGCCCCGCTCCGGCGGCGGCCAAGCCGCCGCCTGTGCTCCTTGGCCGGCTCCGTCGAGCCTACGCCGGCTGCTTCGTCCTCAGTCGCGCCCATATGTCCTGCATATGGACGCTCCCTGCGTCCTTGCATCGCACTCACCCATCGCACCCCAGGAACGAATACCCATTACGTTAGGAGCTCTCAGCGAGCCGCCGGGGATCTTCCTCGCCCGCCCCGAGGAACCGGGCGAAGGGATTCCGCTCGCCGTCAAGGACCTGTTCGACACCGCCGGCTTGACGACGACCTACGGTTCGGCGATCTTCGCCGAGCACGTGCCCACCCGGACGGCCGAAGCCGTCGTCCACCTCGAGCGGGCGGGATACGCGAACGTCGGCAAGACGAACCTGCACGAGTTTGCCTACGGAACCACGTCCGAGAACCCGCATTTCGGAACGGTCCCGAACCCGGTCGCACCCGGCCGGGTCGCCGGAGGCTCGAGCGGGGGCTCGGCAGCCGCGCTCGCGGCGGGGCTCGCCGACGCCGCGCTCGGCACTGACACCGGCGGCTCGATCCGCATCCCTGCAGCCTGCTGCGGCGTCGTCGGGTTCAAGCCGACGTTCGGGCTCGTCTCGCTGGAGGGCTGCTTCCCGCTCGCGCCGTCGCTCGACCACGCAGGCCCGATGGCGCGCTCCGTCGCCGATTGTGCGGCGATGGCGGCGGCGCTCGTCCCCGAGCTCGACCGCCCCTCGCTCGAGTCGCTCGAGTCGCTCGAAGAGGTGGAGGTCGGGATTGCCTGGACCGAGCATGCGCGACCGCTCGTCGCGGCGCGCGTAGCGGAAGCCTCTCGGCTCTTCCCCCGCCTGCGCGCCGTCGACCTTCCGCTCGCGGACGACTCGCGGGCGGTCTTCATGCGTGAGGTGGCCGACGTGCACCGAGAGCTCTATGCCGAGCACGGCGATCTCTACGGGGACAACGTCGGCCGCAAGATCGAGCGGTGTCTCGCGATCACCGATGCCGAGTACGACGCGGCGGTGCGGGCACGGGAGGCGTATCGCACGACGTTCTTGGAAGCGCTCGCCGACGTCGATCTCCTGGTCACGCCGACGCTGCCGCTGGTGGCGCCACCGGTCGGACTCGACGAGCGCGAGCTGCGCGGCGAGCTGACTCTGCTGACGTGGCCCTTCAACGCCGTCGGGGCGCCCGCGCTCGCGATCCCGTGCGGGTCCGCCGAGGACGGGCTGCCTGCGTCGATCCAGCTCGTCGGCAGGCCCGGCGCGGACGCCCTCGTCCTCGCCGCCGGGGCATTGCTGGAGCGCGTACTCAAGCCCTAGCGCCGGCCTGCCGACAACCAGGGGGACACATGCTCAGGCGACTTCTCATCCTCCTTGCCCTGGCCGCAGTGGTCTTCGTGCCGACAGCCGGATCGTCGTCGGTCGCGGCACCCACCGGGCTTCGCGGCTTCCTTCTCCGCGCCGACGAGCCGGTCGTCGACTCCTTTCCTCGCACACCCTCGTTCGTGTGGACTCCGTTCGAAGGCGCCCAGAGCTACGACTTCGAGCTCGCGACGGGCAGGACCTTCGACGACCGGACGATCGCCTGGTCGACCGACAGCCTGACCAGCCCGCTCCGAGTCCCTGCGGTTGCGATTCCGGTCGCGCTCCCCTGGATGACCGGACACCCCTACGCGCTCTACGCCCGCGTGCGCGCCCACCTGTCGAGCGGCGTCACGCGCTGGAGCGCACCCTTCGGGTTCAACATGCGCTGGAAGACGACTCCGGAGCAGCTCACTCCCGACACGCCGGGGCTCGTCCGCTGGAAGCCGGTCGAAGGCGCGACGTCGTACGAGGTGTGGTGGGTCGACATCGGCAACGGAAAAGTGGTCTCGACCACGACCAACCTCGCCGACGAGCGCGAGTTCTACACCTTCCACCAGACGCCGTCCTGGACGGGCATCATCCGCTGGCGGGTTCGGGCTGTCCGGAAGCTCTACGGTCAGCTCCCCAACGGCCTGCCGACCGTCTCCTATGGGCCCTGGACGGACACGTTCGTGTCCACCAATCCGTCGATGTCGACCGGACCGGTCACGCTGGCGCAAACCGTCTCGGACGTCAGCACCACCAACGCCGCTCCTCCAATGCACGGTCTGACTCCCGGATTCGCGTTCGGCGGAGACACGGCGACGAACGGCCTCGCCGGACACCTTTACCGTGTCTACGTCGCCACCGACCGCCAGTGCGTGAACGTCGTCTTCAAGGGCTCGGTCGTCGGCAGCCCCGCGTACGCGCCGCGGACGAGTGGGCCGCTCGCGCTCCCGGCAAGCACCGACGACCTCGCCAAGGCGCAGGCGGAGTTCCTCGGCGACGGGCCTCAGGTAGGGGCGTTCGGCGCGGAGAACAACGCGATCTCGACCACCGAGCAAACGGACACCTCGCAACCCCCGACCACGACAACGGCCGCCACCAGCGGCGCGTCCGCGATCCCGGCCGACTTCACGAGCCCCGGTCCGTACGTCGACCTCTGGGATCTCGGCCTGCCGAACAGCCGCTTCTATTGGACCGTCGTGCCCGTCAGGGAGCTGGTGATCGAGGGCAAGCTCGAATACCACGACGCCGAGGTGCCGCAGGATGCGTGCCTCGCCGGGCGAGTCTTCCAGTTCGGCAAGGCAAGCCGTCCGGCGACCACGTCGACGACGAGGCCCTACGCCTCCGGCCTCTCGCAGTTCGGCGAGCTCGTGGCCGCACGAACGAAGACGCCGGCCTTCTACCGGGCGGCGCTGATCGCCTGGGACCCGGCTGCCGGCGCCGCAGGCTACGAGGTGCAATGGAGCAGGACGAAGAGCCCGTGGAAGCCGAAGACCTCCCTCTTCACAGCCGCCTCGTCTGCGCTTCTCGACGGACTTGACTCGGGTGTCTGGTTCTACCGCGTGCGCGGGATCGATCCGTACGTGCCCGGTCCGGTCAAGCAGATGACCTGGTCGGATCCCGTCCGGATCAAGTTCGTCAAGCCGAAATTCATCGTCCAGAACGGCGTCACTACCCGCTCCGTCAAGAAGTAGGGCTCGGGAAGAGCGCCTCGGCGGGCGTCCGCTCGTGGAGACGGCGCGACCAGCTCATGTGCATTGCGACCGAGGCGACGGCAACGATTGCACCGACACCCGCGCCGGCCGCGAGCGGCGCACCGGATGCCCACACGATCGCGAGCGCTACGACGCTTCCCCCGACGACGCTGTTGACGACGGCGATCGCGGCCGACGAGGTGAGGTAGAGCTGGATGGGCGTCGCCTGGACGCCCATGTTGCGGAGCACGCCGGCGGCATCGTCGTGCGCGTCGAGGAGGAAGTACCGCGACTCCGGGCCCGCCAGCTGCACGTAGTAGTTGCGAATCCGGTTGATCGCACGTCCGTAGCGGATGTCCTCGATCGAGGTCTCGACCAGACGGACGAAGGTGAAGAGGCCGAGCAGGAACAACGTCGGGAGGACGACGAGGGCGAAGACCCGGAATGTGCTCCCGGCCGCAGTGGTCTGCGAGACGAAGCCGAGCGACACCAGCGACGCCGAGAGCGACCCGAGGTAGAGCGCCGAGCGGGCCGAGCTCTCGGAGACCGTCGATGCGCGGGCGCCCTGGAGCGTGAAGTGCTCGGTCGTCAAGGTCGTCAACAGCGCCTGCCGGTCGACCTCCTCCGTCATGCGCCCGACTTCGACAGGGTGTCTCCCGACCCTGCCGATCCGGGCTACGAGCCCGCCAGCAGGCGATTCTCCCCACGGCGGCGCCAGAGGCGACCGCCGACAGCCGCGAAGGCGGCGAGCACGAGCAGCGGCGCGCCGACGATCAGCACGTAGACCACGACCTTCAGCTCGTCGAGGAGGATCCCGCCTGACCGGTGGAGCGCCCGGTCGATGCGGCCCGGCTCGTGCGGAGTGACGGCGGCCTTCGCAGCGCTGCGCAGGTCGAGCGAGACGGTGGCGAGGCTCGCCTGCCGCTGCTGGCGGGCCTGCGCCTGCTGGAGGACGGCCAGCTGCCGCCGCTTCGCGACGAGCTCGTCCTCGAGCGCCTTTCGCTCGGACGCGGACAGGCCGGGGTTCTCGAGCCTGGCCTGGAGCTTCGCGATCGAGTCCCGCAGGGTCTGCATCTGCCGGAACCGCCTGTCGAGCTGCGGCTGGACGTCCTGGATCGAGACGTGCTGGTCGACGATCGTCCCGAGCGCCGAATACCTGACGAGCGCCTCCTGGATGCTGCCCACCGGCACGCGCAGGACGAGCGTCGCGGTGCCGCGTTCGCGACCCGCGCCGTAGTCGACGCTGCGCACGTAGCCGTGGAAGCCGCGCGTCAGCCGCAAGGCACGCTTCGCCGCAGCGGAGAGATCCTTCACCTTCAGCGTCAGCTGGGCCTCGTAGAGCTGCGCACGGCCGGGGGTGACGGGCAGGCTGCCGGCGGCACCCGAGCCTGACGACTTCGCGCTCGGCGCAACCTGATCCTGAGCCGAGAAGGCCTGTGGCGCCGCTTCGCGGACCGCCCCGCCGGTCGCAGCCGTGCTGCCGCCCTTCCCCGAGGTCGCGAGCCCGGCGGCGAGCGCGCCCGCCAGGGCGAGCGCTGCGCAGACGGGCACGAGCACGAGCGTCATCCGCCGCCAGGGAAGCTCCCGCCGCGGGGGCGTGGGCGGCACGGCGGCGGCAAGCGCGAGCACGCGCTCGCGGAGCTCCGGCGAGGAGACGATCCGGGCGGCCCGGATCTCGTCGACGACCGCTCCGTGGTCAGGCTGCGACATCCGCACTCATCCTCTCTTCGAGCTTCCTCAATGCCCGGCTCAGCCGAGTGGAGCAGGCCGTGACCGAGATTCCCAGCACCCGAGCCGCCGTCTCGCCGTCGAAATCCAGGAGAACCCGTAACGCGATCACCTCGCGCTCGCCCGCCGACAGGGCTGCGAGCGCCTGCTCGAGCTCGGGCGAGAGCTCGCCGAACACGCCTTCGTCGTGCTGCGCCGGCTCGAGCGCGTAGGCATCCTCTCGGCGGCGGCGGCGCTCCTCGGCGCGAAAGTGGTCGAGGGCGCTCGTCCGAGCGAGCTGGCAGAGCCAGGTGCGGACGCTTCCGCGTCTCGGGTCGAACCGGCGCCACTGCCTGAGCGCCTTCTCGAAGGTCTCCGCGGCAAGGTCCTCGGCAACGCCGCGGTCGCGCGTCAGGTAGACGAGGTAGCCGACGACGTCGTCGAGGTGCCGCTCGACCACCGATGCGAAGGTCGGAACTTCGGCGACGGCGTGCACGGTGGATGTACGCCGCCGGAGGCGCGCCACGTCACACCGCGCGGACGGTGGCCTCGTACACGGGGTCGCGACCGTACTGCTCGAGCTGGTCGGAGAGGAGGTCGCTCGGCGAGGCGGCGGGCAGATGAGGGATCGCAATCGCCGAGCCGTCGACCGAGACGTGCGTGACCGCCCGGGCGTCTTCGTGTTGAAGTCGGAGGTCACGACGCAGTTGCGCGCGCAGCCACCCGCGGAGAAGAAGCGCCTCCGCGCGAGGGCCCGCGATCTGAATCGTGCGAGCCTTCTTGATCCCGGGCCACAGATCGGCGAGCGCCGCGCGCCAGCGGAGCGTCCGTGCCCAGGCCAGGTCGGACACGGCGATCCGGTCGAAGAGCTCGGCCAGCCGTCCGTAGGCACGGGGCAGGCCCTGCCATTCCCCTGAATCGACGATCAGCCGGTCGCTGACGCCGACGAGCTGCCGGAGCTCGTTCCTTCCGAAGGGAGGCCTGCCGCGCCAGCGAAGGAAGACGGGCAGATCGGGGATCTGGAGCGGCACCACGACGCTCGCGGGCGCCTTCACGGTCTTGCCTCGGAGCCAGACGCGCACGACCTCCGCGCAAACGTCCACCCCGCTTCCCGGGAAGTATTCGTGCTCGATCTCGGCGTCCAGCCGGGTCGCCTTCGTCGCCGGATCGGGATAGAGCAGGATCGTCCTGGAGGGGATCCTGGGGCCGAGCCCTTCCAGCACGCGGTCCGCCGCCCGGGACCACTCCGGGGGCACCCAGGCCATGTGCGTCAGCACGCTCGTCCGTTGAGACGGCTCGCCGACCGCACGCAGCTCCTCCAGGCGGCGCTCGATCTCGTCGACAGACGTTTCCCTCAGCGCCTGCGCCACTCGCGTCCGTCCCGGCGGAGGAGCTCGTCCGCCGCGTGCGGGCCCCACATGCCCGCCTCGTAGTTCGGGAACACCGACCGATCGCGTCTCCAGGCGGCGACGATCGAGTCGACCAGCGCCCATTGCTCGTCCACCTCGTCCGCCCGCGTGAACAGCGTCGCATCGCCGAGCAGCGCGTCGAGGATCAGGCGCTCGTACGCCTCCGGCAGCTCGGTCCGGAAGGCGCCGCCGTAGAGGAAGTCCATGTTGACGCTCCTGAGACGCATCCCCTGCCCCGGCACCTTCGCGCCGATCCCGAGCGAGACGCCCTCGTTGGGCTGGACGTGGACGACCAGGACGTTCGGCTGGAGCCCGTCGGTGGCCTGGTCGGCGAACGGCGGGTGCGGCGCACCCTGGAACTGGATCGCGATCGTCGTCTCGCGCTTGGGCAGCCGCTTGCCGGTGCGGATGTAGAACGGCGTGTCCGCCCAGCGCCAGTTGTCGACGTAGAGCTTCGCGGCGACGAACGTCTCCGTGACGGAGTCCTCCGCCACGCCCGGCTCCTCGCGGTAGGCCGAGACCTGCCGGCCCTCGATGAAGCCGGGGCCGTACTGGCCGCGGACGACGTGCTTCGCGCTCGGCGTGTGCATCGCCCGCAGCACCTTCACCTTCTCGTTGCGCACCGCCTCGGAGGTGAAGTCGACCGGCGGCTCCATCGCCGTCAGCGCGACGAGCTGGAGCAGGTGGTTCTGGAACACGTCCCGGATCGCGCCTGCCTGCTCGTAGAAGCTGGCGCGCCCCTCGATCCCGATCGACTCCGCGACCGTGATCTCGACGTGGTCGACGAACTGGCGGTTCCAGATCGGCTCGAAGATCCCGTTCGCGAACCGGAGCGCGAGCAGGTTCTGGACCGTCTCCTTACCGAGATAGTGGTCGATGCGGTAGATCTCCCGCTCCTCGAAGAAGCGCCCGATCTCGAGGTTCAGGTGCCGCGCGCTCTCGCGGTCGGAGCCGAACGGCTTCTCGACGATCAGGCGCGTCCAGCCGCGCCACTCCTTGCGGCGCCGACCGAGGCGGTCGACCAGCACCTGGATCGCACTGGGCGGGACGGCCAGGTAGAAGAACCGGTTCCCGGCGGTGCCGCGCTCCTCGTCGAGCTTGCGGAGGAGGTCGAGGAGGGCGTTCTCTCCCCCGCCGCTCGCCAGGTCGGTGGCGACGTAGTGCATCCCGGCGGCGAGACGCTTCCAGACCTTCTCGTCGAGCTTGTCACGGCCGAACCGCCGGACGGCATCCTTCATCGCCCCCCGGAAGCGCGCATCCGTCTCCTGCGTCCGCGAGACCCCGACGATCGAGAACTGCTCGGGCAGGAGGTTCCGGACGGCGAGCGAGTAGAGCGCGGGGAACAGCTTGCGCCGGGTCAGGTCGCCCGAGGCACCGAAGACGACGAGCGCGCACGGATCCGGCGTGCGCGAGATGCGGAGCCCTTCGCGAAGCGGGTTGCTCATGATCCCGCTCCGGCACCGGCCAAGCCGGCACCTCCGCTCCCGGGTGACCTCCGTCGAGCCTACGGTCATGTCCCGCTCCGGCACCGGCCAAGCCGGCACCTCCGCTCCCGGGTGACCTCCGTCGAGCCTACGGTCATGTCCCGCTCCGGCACCGGCCAAGCCGGCACCTCCGCTCCCGGGTGACCTCCGTCGAGCCTACGGTCATGTCCCGCTCCGGCACCGGCCAAGCCGGCACCTCCGCTCCCGGGTGACCTCCGTCGAGCCTACGGTCACTGCTCGTCAGCGGCCTTGACCGCGTGCCCGCCGAACTGGTTCCGCAGCGCTGCGTTCACCTTGGCCGCAAACGACTCGTCCTGCCGGGATGCGAAGCGCGCGAACAGCGACAGCGTGATCGCCGGCGCGGGCACGCTCTGGTCGATTGCATTCAGGACCGTCCAGCGACCCTCGCCCGAGTCCTCGACGTAGCCGCGGATCTGCTCCAGGCCGGGGTCCTGCTCCAGGGCGAGTACGAGCAGGTCGAGGAGCCAGCTGCGGACGACCGAGCCGTGCTGCCAGAGCGCGGCGACCTGGTTCAGCTCGAGGGGGAACTCCGACGCCTGGAGGATCTCGAAGCCCTCGGCGATCGACTGCATCATCCCGTACTCGATCCCGTTGTGGACCATCTTCGTGAAGTGGCCCGCGCCGGAAGGGCCGACGTGCGCGTACCCGCCGGGCTCGGTCAAGTCCTTGATGAAGGGCTCGATCTGGGCGAACGCAGCCGCATCGCCGCCGACCATCACGCAGTAGCCCTCCTTCAGGCCCCAGACACCGCCCGAGACGCCCGCGTCCAGGAAGGCGACGCCCTTCTTCGCCGCCTCGGCGGCACGTCGTTGGGAGTCACGGAAGTTGGAGTTGCCGCCGTCGACCATGATGTCGCCGTCCTCGAGCAGCCCGAGCATGGTCTGAAAGGCGTTCTCGGTCGGATCGCCGGCCGGGATCATCAACCAGACGACCCGCGGCTGCGGGAGCTTCTGGGCCAGCTCGACCAGCGACCCGGCGGTGCGCTCGGGGTTCGTCCGCGCGTACGTCTCGACGGTGTGGTCGTGGTCGCGCAGCCGCTCGACCATGTTCGCACCCATCTTGCCCAACCCGACCATGCCCAGGTTCATAGATCCTCCATTCGAATGCGCGCGACCGGGCGGCCGCGCTCCTTCAACGCTGCGTAGTCTCCCGCCGCCTGCGCGCGGATGAGCTTGCCGAACCCGAACCTCTTGCCCGGGATGGGCAGCTCCTCGCCGGTGTCGTCGACGACCTGGAGGAAGCAGCCGATCTGCGCGCCGCCCTTGTGCAGCTGGCCCGTCGAGTGCAGATAGCGTGGACCGAGCCCGACGGTGACCGCGCAGCCCGTCTCGCGGGCGCGCGTAACGAGCGGCCGCAGCCGCTCTTCCTCGGCCGGGTCGACGAACGCCTGGATCGCGACGTAGTCGCCGGGCTGCGCCTGCGCGAGCAGCTCGTCGACCGACGACTCGGGTTCGACGGCGACCTGCTTTCCGCCGGAGAGAATCTCGCCGGTTCGGTCCTTGGCCTCCTGCACGTTCGGCTGGTCGAACGGGTTGATCTCCAGAACAGCGCCTGCGACGGCGGTAGCGAACTCCCAGCGGAAGAACTCCGAGCCGAGGTCGTACGGGTCGTCGAGGAGTACCTCACGGAGCTGGCGGTCGGGGCCCTCGCCGGACTCCTCCGGGGCAGGAACGAGGCCTCGGCCTTGCTTCCCGGTCGATTCGGCCAGAAGTTGTTCCGCCCACAGCCCGAACCCGTGAGGATTTGGCTCGATGAGGACCTTGTCACGCCCGTCCTCCCACGCCTGCCCGAGCGCGAGACCGAGCTCGAGGCCGGGATTCTCGTCGTCGACGCGGCAGGCGTTGAGCATCGCCTCGGCTCGGTCGAGCAACTGAGCGAGGTCGACCTGCATCAGGGCAGCGGGCACGAGGCCGAAGTGCGAGAGGGCGGAGTACCGGCCCCCGATCGTCGGCTCCCCAGAGAAGACGGCCCGGAAACGGCGCTCCCGCGCGAGGCGCTCGAGCTCCGAGCCGGGATCGGTGATCGCCGCGAACTGCGCGCCGCGCTTGCCGGCTCGCTCCCAGAAGAAATCGAGGTGCGAGCGGGTTTCGAGCGTCGTTCCCGACTTCGAGGCGGCGACGAACAGCGTCCGGCCGAGGTCGAGCGCATCTGCGAGGCGGCGGATCGCCTTCGGGTGCGTCGTATCCAGGACGTGGAAGCGGTCGCGTCCGAACGCGCGGCGGAGGACTTCGGGGGCCAGGCTGGAGCCCCCCATCCCGAGGAGGACGACGTCGTCCGCGTCTCGGGTGACCCCCGCTGCGAACTCGTTCAGCTCGGCCACGCGCTGCCGCATGCGCAGGGGCTCGTCCAGCCACCCGAGCCACTGTGCCTCGTCCGTTCCGGTCCAGACGGTCGGGTCGCGCTCCCAGATGCGCTCGACGAGCTCGCCCGGAGCGATCATGCCCGGCTCTCTGGGGCGGCGCTGGCAAAGGAGGCGCTGCCCGCGGACGCGAGGACAGTACAGCTGGTACGGCCTCGCGGCCGCGGGCGCCGCATCCTGCCGTCCAGCGGCGTCAGGCGCCGGCGGAGGCCGGCTCCGCCGGCCGCAGTCGGCGCCGCCCAGGGAGGCGGGTCAGGCGGAGACAAGCTCCCCGCGCTTAGCCCGGATGCCGTCGAGCAGCTCCTCGAAGGAGTCCGAGAACTTCTGCACGCCTTCCTCTTCCAGGACGCGGGTGACGTCGTCCACGTCGACGCCGGCCGACGCGAGGTCGTCGAACAGCTGCCTGGACTCGTCGATTCCCTGCGCGAGGGTGACCGCCACCTCACCGTGATCCTGGAACGCCTCGATCGTCTCCTCGGGCATCGTGTTCACCGTGTCAGGCCCGATCAGCTCCTCGACGTAGAGCACGTCGCGGTAGGCCGGGTTCTTGGTCGACGTCGAGGCCCACAGACACCATTGCTTCGATGCGCCCCTTGCCTCGAGCGCCTGCCAGCGCTCGCCGGAGAACGCCTCCTGCCAGTTCTGGTAGGCGAGCTTCGCGTTCGCGACCGCGAGCTTGCCTTTGAGCTCGTCGTGGCCGCCGATGGCGTCGAGCCGCTTGTCCGCCTCGCTGTCGACACGGGACACGAAGAAGCTGGCGACGGACGAGACCGGACGAGGGTCGCCGCCTGCCTCCACCAGCCGCTCGATCCCGCGGATGTACGCCTCCATCACCTCGCGGTGGCGCTCGAGCGAGAAGATCAGCGTGACGTTGATCGACTTGCCGGCGGCGATCATGTCCTCGATCGCAGGCAGGCCCTGCTTCGTCCCGGGGATCTTCACGTACAGGTTCTGCTTGTCGACGAGCGCGTGCAGCCGCGCCGCCTCGTTGGCGGTTCCGACGGTGTCGAACGCGAGCGTCGGGTCGACCTCCATCGAAACGTAGCCGGACAGGCCCTTGCCGCCGTCCCACACCTTGCGCATCAGATCGCAGGCCTCGCCGATGTCGCGGCCGGCCAGCGCGATGAAGATCTCCTTGGCGTCCTGTTCGTGACCGAGCAGCTCGCGCAGCTGGTCGTCGTAGGCGGTGCCCTGCGAGATCGCCTTTTGGAAGATGGTCGGGTTCGAGGTGACGCCGCTGACGGCATCCTCCTCGATCATCCGCGCCAGGGAGCCCGAGTGGAGCAGGTCGCGCGAGAGATAGTCGATCCAGACGCTCTGCCCGAGTCGTGAGAGCTGGTGCAGTCGGGAATCAGGCATGACTGGTCCTTTCTAAGCGAACGTGGGAGAACCCGTGGTTCCCCCACAGGCCCCCTCCTTCAGGGTCCTCAACCTTCAACCGCAGCGGAGCTCCGCCGCGCAAAGCCCGGCTGCGCCCACCGATCTCCATGCTCAAAGGCCCGCAAGATCTCATTTCCTACTCCGGTCGTTCCGCAACGAGACCCTCTTCCAACGCCGAAATCTTCTGAAGTCGTTCGAGATACCGCTCTCCTCCCCCGAAGCGGGCGTTGAGGAACGTCCGGACGAGGTCGGCGGCGAGCTCGGCACCGACGACCTCCGAGCCGAGGCAGAGCACGTTCATGTCGTCGTGCTCGACGCCCTGGTGGGCCGAGTAGACGTCGTGGCAGATAGCGGCCCGGATCCCTGCGATCTTGGACGCGGCGATCGAGGCGCCGACCCCCGAGCCGCAGATGAGCACGCCGCGTTCGGCGTCTCCGGAGCGGACTGCGTCGCCGATCTCGCGGGCCTTGTCGGGATAGTCGATTCGCACAGAACCGTCCGTCGCACCGAGGTCGACCGTCTCGTGTCCGAGGCCGTCGAGCTCCTGTAGCACTCGCTCCCGCAGCTTCACGCCACGGTGGTCGAACGCGACTGCCACCCTCATGACAGCTACGTTACACGTGCATGGACGGCGCCCAACTCTGGCGTGAGCTCGGACAGCAGTTCCGGGTCGATTCGGTGCGTTGCGCCGCGGCGGCCAAGTCCGGACACCCCACGTCGGGGATGTCCCCGGCCGACCTGATGGCGGTCCTGCTCGCCGAGCACCTGCGCTACGACTTCGACCGGCCCGACCTGGCGACGAACGACCGGCTCGTGTTCTCGAAGGGCCACGCGTCGACCCTCCTGTACGCGATGTTTCGCGCCGCAGGCGCGATCACGGACGAGGAGATGCTCACCTACCGGCAGTTCGGGAGCATGCTCGAAGGGCATCCGACGCCGCTGATCCCCTGGGTGGACGTCGCCACCGGCTCGCTCGGCCAGGGGCTCCCGATCGGCGTCGGAATGGCAATCGCCGGCAAGTACCTCGACCGCCTGCCGTACCGGGTCTGGGTGCTGTGCGGTGACAGCGAGTCCGCCGAGGGCTCGATCTGGGAGGCGTTCGAGCACGCCGGGCACTACGAGCTCGACAACCTGACCGCGATCCTCGACGTCAACCGCCTCGGCCAGCGCGGCGAGACGATGAACGGCTGGAACCTCAAGCGCTATCTGGAGCGCGCTCGTGCCTTCGGCTGGCACACGATCGAGATCGACGGCCACGACGTCGAGCAGATCGACGCCGCCTACCGCGATGCGGCCGCGACGACCGGCAAGCCGACGGTCGTCGTCGCGCGCACGGTCAAGGGCAAGGGGGTCAAGGCGGTCGAGGACAAGCCGGGCTGGCACGGGAAGCCACTCGACGATCCGGACGCGGCGATCGAGGAGCTCGGCGGTCTGCGCAACATCGCCGTCGAGGTCGCGAAGCCGGAGCCGGGCGAGCAGCATCGATTCGAGACGAGCGCAGTCGAGCTGCCGCGGTACGAGGTCGGCGGCAAGGTGGCGACGCGCAAGGCCTACGGCGAGGCCCTCGCCGCGCTCGGCTCGGCTCGCGGCGACGTCGTCGCCCTGGACGGGGAGGTCTCGAACTCGACCTTCGCCGAGATCTTCCGCGACGCCCATCCGGACCGGTACTTCGAGATGTACATCGCCGAGCAGCAGATGGCCGCGGCCGCCGTCGGCCTGCAGGCGCGTGGCTGGCGCGTGTTCGCGTCCTCGTTCGCCGCCTTCCACTCGCGGGCGTACGACTTCATCCGGATGGCTGCGATCAGCCGCGCGACGCTCTGTCTCTCCGGGTCGCACGCCGGGATCTCGATCGGCGAGGACGGCCCGTCGCAGATGGCGCTCGAGGACGTCGCGATGATGCGCGCGGTGCACGGCTCGACCGTCCTCCACCCGAGCGACGGGAACCAGACCGTGCGCCTAGTCGCCCAGATGGCCGACCTCGAGGGCATCTCGTACCTCCGCACGCTTCGCCCCGACACGCCTGTCCTCTACGGGCCGGACGAGGATTTCCCGGTCGGCGGCAGCCGCGTGCTCCGCTCGTCCGGAGACGACGAGGTCACGCTCGTAGGCTGCGGGATCACCGTGCACGAAGCGCTGAAGGCGGCCGATACGCTCGCCGAGGAAGGCATCCGCGCCCGGGTGGTCGATTGCTACTCGATCAAGCCGATCGACGGAGACGCGCTCGCATCGGCGGCAGAGGAAACTGGCCGGCTCGTCGTCGCCGAGGATCATTGGCCCGAAGGCGGGCTGGGCGACGCCGTGCTCGGTGCGCTCGCAGACCGCGATGCACACGCGCAGGTACGACGCCTCGCCGTCAGGGAGATGCCGCGGTCGGGCAAGTCGGCCGAGCTCCTGGCCGCGTACGGGATCGACGCGGCGGCGATCGCGGAGGCTGCGCGCACGCTCGTCCAGGCGGGAGCACCGGCGACCTAGCACTAGCCTGTACGGCGGCATGGCCGTCGTCATCGGAACCAACCTCCGCAAGGAGCTCTCCGGCGGGCTGCTCTTCGAGGGCGTCTCGTTCAAGGTCGAGCGCCGCGAGCGGCTCTCGCTTTCCGGCCCGAACGGCGCCGGCAAGACGACGCTGCTGCGGATGCTGGCCGGCGAGACCGGGGTCGACGCCGGGCAGCTCGTGTTCGACAAGGGGACGCGGGTCGCGCTCCACGACCAGCGGCCGCCTCTGCGCAGTTTCGGTAGCGCCGTCGGGCAAAGCCCGCCGGCGCCCTCGTCCAACCCAGGGGGGCTGTCGCTCCGAGAGTACGCCCTGCTCGGTGCGCGCGACCTCGTCGAGCTCGAGCAGGAGCTGCGGCGGCTGGAGACGGCGATGGCCACGGGCGACCATGGGCCGGAGACGCTGCGACGCTATTCGGAGGCCCAGGGCCGCTTGGAGCACGCCGGCGGGTATGCGTGGCGCGAGCGGTCGCTCGCCACGCTGCGCGAGCTCGGCTTTGCCGACGCCGAGCTCGACCGGCGGCTCGAGACGTTCTCCGGCGGCGAGCTGACGCGGGCCTCGCTCGCACGGGCGCTGGCCGGTGATCCCGACCTGCTGCTGCTCGACGAGCCGACGAACCACCTCGACGTCGACCGGCTCGAGTGGCTCGAGCGGACGCTCGTCGGGCTCGACGCCGCCGTGATCCTCGTCGCGCACGACCGTTGGTTTCTCGAAGCGACGACAACCGCCGTCCTCGAGCTGGAGGCCGGTCGCTCGACGTACTTCCCGGGGCAGTGGCATCTCTGGCGCCGCGAGAAGGCGGCCCGCTCGTTGAACGCATCGAAGGCAATCGAGCGCTACGAGGCGGACATCGCGCGGCTTCAGCGCTTCGTCGACCGGTTTCGGTACAAGAAGAGCAAGGCCAAGCAGGCTCAGGCCAAGCTCAGCCACATCGGCCGCCTGCAAGAGGGACGGGCCGAAGCGGCCACAGAACTCGCGTTGCTCGAGCGGCGGTCGCGAAGGCTCGGCTTCGACTTCCTCAAGCCGCCGCGGAGCGGACGAACCGTGGTCGAGGTCGAAGGTCTGGACCTAGCTGCCGGCGACAAGGATCTCCTTGCCGACGTCTCGTTCGCGATCGAGCGTGGCGAGCACGTCGCCCTCGTCGGCCCGAACGGGAGCGGGAAGACGACCCTGCTCGAGACGTTGCTCGGCCGGCGCCCCGTGGCAGCAGGGGCGGCTCGGCTGGGCCACGGCGTGATTCCCGCGTACTTCTCCCAGCACGAGGCTGAGCTGGACGAGCGGGGCTCCGTGCTCGACTGTGTGCAGTCGATGACGAGCCTCGCGCGGCCGCAGGCCCAGAACCTGCTCGGCCGGTTCCTGTTCTCCGGCTGGGAGGCCCACGAGAAGCCGGTATCCGTGCTCTCCGGCGGCGAGCGGCGCCGGCTCGCCCTGGCCGTGGTCGTCGCATCCGGAGCAAACCTGCTCGTCCTCGACGAGCCGACAAACCATCTCGACCTGGAGAGCCGCGAGGCGCTCGAGTCGGCGCTCGAGAACTTCCCGGCGACGGTGCTCCTCGTCTCCCACGACCGCGCCCTGCTCGATGCCGTCGCCGAGCGCACGCTGGCGATCGGGGACGGAACGATCCGCAGCTACGACGGCGGCTGGGCCGACTACGTGCGCGCACGCGAAGCGCGAAGTTCCACAAACGTCACACCCCCGGTGTCAGACACTGGGTTACAACGGTCACAAGGAAAGACAAGGCCGGAACGACCTGAGCCGCGCCGGTCGAGCGAGCTCGAGCGGATCGAGGCGGACATCGCGCGCCGGGAAGAGGCCCTCGCCGAGCTCGAACGCCGGTTGGCCTCGGATTGGGCCGACGTCGATCTGCTCGCCGCCCACCGCGCGGCACGGGACCAGCTGCGGTCGCTGCTGGAGCGCTGGGAGACGCTGTTCGAGCAGGCGCAGACCTGACGTCCGTTAGGGTCGCCCGAATGAGCGAGACTCGCGACTTCCTCCGGTCGATCGGGCTTCCGGGCGGCGACCTGAACGAGCTGCCCGACTCGGCGAAGCGCTTTCCCGACGGCGCCCAGTACCGGGTCGAGATCCCGAGCACCGAGGGCCCGCGATGCCTCGAGGCCGTCCTCGAGGAGGCGGCACGTCTCGAGGTCACCATCCATCGCGTCTCGCAGGGGAGCGGAGTCTTCCTGCTCACGGACGAGGAGCTCGACGAGATCGCGCGCCTCGCGGCCGACGCCCAGGTCGAGGTCAGCCTCTTCGCCCGGCCGAATGCCGGCTGGGACACCTCGGCGATGGCCCGGTCGGCCGCAGGAGCGGTCGTCGCCCCGTCTGCACGCGGGCAGGAACAGGTCGTGGCCTGCCTCGACGACGCCCGCCGGGCGGCCGAGCACGGCTTCCGCAGCGTCCTGATCGCCGACCTCGGGGTGCTGGCGGCGTTTGCGGACGCCCGCAGCGCCGGGTTCGTGCCCGCCGAGATGCAGGCGAAGGTCTCGGTGATGCTGCCGGCGGCGAATCCGGCTGCCGCACGGGTCCTCGCCGACCTCGGCGCAGACACGATCAACCTGCCGACCGACCTGTCGCTCGCGCAGATCGCGGCGATCCGGGCAACGGTCGACGTCCCTCTCGACGTCTACGTGGAGGCGCCCGACAACGTCGGCGGCTTCGTCCGCCTGCACGAGATCCCGGAGCTGATCCGCGTCGCGTCCCCGGTCTACGTCAAGTTCGGCTTGCGGAACGCCCCGGACGTCTATCCGGCCGGCACGCACCTCGAGGCGACGACGGTGGCCCTCTCCCGCGAGCGCGTCCGGCGCGCCCGGCTCGGGATGGAGCTGCTCGCGCGCTCGGGCTACGCGCCCGCGACCTCGCCGCTCGGCGCCGCCGACCTCGCCGTCCCGCGACCTCTCGCCGCAGCCACATGATCGTCCGTCTCCTGCTCTGGAACCTCGCCGACTCGAAGACGAGCCTCGACGAGGTGCGCTCATACATCGCCGCCAGTCCCAATCGCACTTGGATCTCGGACGAAACGACCGAGCGCTTCGGCGTCGTCGAGCTCTGGGAGAGCGAGCCGGAGGCGTTCCCGAAGGAGATCCTCGACCTGATCGGCAAGGAGCCCGACATCGGCGAAGAATTCGATGTCGAGCCTGACCCGACCGGTTAGCGGTCGCGAATCCGGGTAACCGCGCCGCATGAGCCTGAAGACGGAGCTGCTCGAGCTCGAGGACGCGTTCTGGCGAGCGGCGGGCGACCGCGAACGGTACGCCGCCAACCTGGCCCCGGATGCGATCCACATACTTCCGGGCTGGGGCGTGGCCGGGCGAGATCCGGTGCTCGACGCCGTGGCCGGCGCGGAGCCTTGGCGGACGTTCGCGATCGACGCGCCCGACGTCGTCTCGCTGGGAGCCGACGCGGCAGCGCTCGTCTACACGGCCCGCGCCCAGCGCGCCGGCAGTCCGGTCTATGCGGCGGCCGTGACCAGCGTGTACCGGCGGCGAGACGGCGAGTGGCAGCTCGTGCTCCACCAGCAGACGCCCCTCGACTCGGTGGACGGCTCCGGGTCGGGTTAGTCGCCGATCGCCGCTACTCGGCGTCGAAGGTCGCGATCAACGCGTCCGCGACCACCCTGAGCGGACGCCCGGCGAGCTGGCTCGCCCGGCGGAGGCGCTCGAAGGCCTCCTGCTCGGTGAGCCCCTCCTTCTCCATCAGCAGGCCCTTCGCGCGCTCGATCGACTTCCGCGCTGCAAGCGCTTCCGCGAGCGACTCGGCCTCTTCCCTCAGCGCGGCCAGCTCCTCGTGCCTGGCGCGCGCCGCCATGATCGCCGGGAGCAAGTCGGCCTCGCGGAACGGCTTGACCAGGTAGCCGAAGACTCCCGCCTCGACCGCGCGCGCGACGAGCTCGTCCTGGCCGTACGCGGTGAGCATCACGATCGGGATCGGCCGCTCGTCGAGGATCTGCCGCGCTGCGTCGATCCCGTCCAGACGCGGCATCTTCACGTCGAGCACGGCGAGCTCGGGCTGCTCGCTGCGAGCGAGCTCGACCGCCTCTACCCCGTCCTTCGCCTCCGCGCACACCTCGAACCCGGCCTTCTCGAGCAGCGCACGGAGGTCGAGGCGGATGATCGTCTCGTCCTCGGCGATCAGAATTCGCATGGCCCGACTCTACGGTCTCGGGCTACCGGGGGAGAGACCGGAGGATCGTCCGAGGCTCGGGCCAATGGAGAAGCGTCAGCGCTTCGTCGCGCGTACACCAGCGGTAGCTGTCGTGCTCGTAGTCGAGCTCGGGCTCCCAGGCCGGCGGCGCTTCGACAAAGAACGAGCGCACGACGATCGCCTCCGCTCCCGACGGAACCAGTTCGCGGTACCCGGGCTCCTCGTCGAGTCGGTAGGCATACGGCTCGGCGACCTCGACCGGCTCCGCGATCAGCCCCGTCTCCTCGCGCAGCTCGCGCCGCGCAGCGTCCGCGTAGCTCTCGCCGTCCTCGAGCGCGCCCGCAACGCCGTGCCAGTACGCCCCGCCTCGCGGTGAGCGGTGCAGGACGAGGTAGTCGCCGTCGCGACGCACGAAGACAAAGACCTCCTCCGGCCGTCTCATGACGGAAACACGACCTCGGCTCGCAAGCCGCCGTCGTCCTCGAGCAGGAGAGTCCCGCCGAGCTCGTCGCGGACGAGCGCGTCGACGATCGAGAGCCCCGTACCCTGTCGCGCCGCGCCGATGCCGCCGCCGTCGTCCGCAATTGCGAGAACGACGTCGCCGTTTCGCTGCGCGAGCTCGATTCGAACCGACTCGCCGCCGTGCTCGAGCGCGTTCTGGAAGAGCTCGCTGAAGACGAGCGCGAGCGCCGTCGCCCGCCCGCCCGCGAGCGGCACCGGCTCGAGCGAGGCCTCGACCCGCTTGTCGGCGGCCAACCCCTGGACGAGCATCGACCGCAGGCGATCGAGAAGATCGCCGAGGTCGACGCTCTCGTCGCGGCGCTCGGTCAGGACTTCATGGACGGCTGCGATCGCGAGGATCCGGTTGACCGAGTCCTCCAGCGCACGTCGCGGGTCGATCGTCTCCGCGCCGCGAGCCTGGAGCCGCAGGAGCGAGGCGACCGTCTGCAGGTTGTTCTTGACGCGGTGGTGGATTTCCTGGGCGAGTACTCCGCGCATGACCGCTCGTCCGTGCTCGAGCGCGACGGCCGCATGGTGGGCGATCGAGGACAGGAGCTGGCGCTCCTCGTCGGTGAAGGGGGTGTCGCGGTCGGCGACGAGCTCTCCGATCTGACGTCGTTTCCAGCGCAACGGCGTTCGGACCGCGTGCTTGCCCGGGCGGCCTTCCGGCCAGGCGATCTTTCCGTCCTCGAGCACGAGCGCCGCGCCGGTCGCCGAGACCGCGTCCAGCGTCGTCTTGACGATCGCCTCCAGGGACTCCTCCAGGTAGAGGGACTCGGAGACGGCCTCCGAGATCCGGGCGAGGGCCTCCAGCTCCTCGACGCGCCGCTGCGCATGCGCGTACAGCTTCGCGTGGTCGATCGACTGGGCGACCTGGGCGGCGATCGCGAGCAGCAGGTCGATCTCCGCCTCCGTGAAGGCACGTGGCATGCGCGTCCGGACGTTCAGCGCCCCTTCCAGCTTCTCGCGGGCGAGGATCGGAACGGCCAGGATCGACTCGTACTCCTCCTCGCGCAGGTTCGGGAACGCCTTGAACCGCGGGTCGAGGTGGGCCTGCGCAGGCAGCATCACAGGTGCCCGCTCAGCTGCCGCCGCACCGGTGATCCCCTCCCCCGGCCGCATCCTCGGCCTGCGGGTCATCTCCTCGACGCTCGTCCCGTGCGTCGCCCGCAGCACGAGCTCGCCGCTGCGGTCGTCGTAGAGATAGACGAAGCAAGCATCGGTCCCGAGCGCCTCCGCGACCTTGCGCGCCACCTGCTCGAGGACCTCCTGGAGGTCCAGCGTCGAGTTGACGGCTTCGATCGTCTCGGTCAGCAGCCTGAGGTGGCGCTCGGAGGCGTCCATGGCGACGATTGTAGGCCGAGCGATGTCGTAGGCTTCCCGCGGCATGGCGAGGTACGACTGGCTGCTCCTCTTCCACATCCTCGGCGCCTTCCTCCTCTTCTCCGGCTCGCTCGTCGCCGGCCTGCTCCATCTCGCCGCGATGCGGCGCGAGCGGCCGAGCGAGATCGGACTGCTGCTCGGCTTGATTCGACCGGCCGTCGTCGCCATCGGCGTCGGCGCGGTCCTCACGCTCGCCATCGGCCTCTGGCTGGTTCACGACGCCGGCTACGGCTACGGCGAAGCGTGGGTGATCGCGGCAATCGTCCTCTGGGTCGTCGGCAACGCCCTCGGCGGGCGGGGCGGGCGTCCGCTCGGCGAGGCTGGAAAGCTGGCGCGCCGGCTCGCGGCCGAGGGCGACCAGCCGAACGACGAGCTCCGCCTGGCCGTCGCCGACCGGCGGCTGCTCGTCCTCAACTACCTGAGCATGGCGGCCCTGGTCGCGATCCTCGTCCTGATGGTTTGGAAGCCGGGGGCGTAGATGGTCGCCGCGATCAGGCCGGACACCTGGAACTGGCTGCTGTTCTTCCACCTGCTGTTCGCGTTCGTGCTGGTCGGCGGGATGATCACGATCGTCCTCGCTTCACTCGCCGCGGGACGAGCGAGCCTGACCGACCACGTGGCGTTGCTACGCACGCTCGCTTTCCGGACGAGCCTCGCGGTGATCGTCCCTGCGTTCGTCGGCCTGCGTGTGTTCGGCGAGCTGCTCGCCAACCGCGAGTACCCCGGAAACCACGAGCCCGACTGGCTGGGCGCCAGCTTCGGCCTGACCGACATCGTCCTCCTCTTCGGCGGGGTGATCCTGATCCTGCTCCAGTACTGGGTCATCCGCCGCCAGCGCAGCGGCAAGACGGGCTGGCCTGCGCAGATCGCGACCTTCCTGCCGCTGATCCTGCTGGCGACCATGACGGCGGTGATCGTGCTGATGGCTGGAAAACCCGGCAGCTGAGGCGCATACTTCAGCCGTTGTGGCATTGCTGATCGCGCTCGCCGCGGGATCTCCGTGGATCGTCGGGATCGCCTACTACTGGCATCGCAGGCCGCGTGACGGCGCGATTCCTCCGTCGATGGCCGACCGGCTCCGTCGACGGCTTTGGGTGTCGTAGGCCGCCGCACGAGTCCGAGGGCATTCAGGCGAACATGTCCTGATTAACAGAACGCTTACCAAAGATGCGTTTTTCCCTAGCAGCGCCTGGATAGCGTGCTGGCAATGAGCTCTGCCGCCGCCACCGCTTTCGATCTCGAGGCGACCACCGGGTACCTGGTCGCCGACGCACGCGGCCGGTTGATCGGCAGGGTCGAGGGTCCGATGTACGGCACCTCTCCGGACGTGCCGGACGCCCTCGCCGTCCGCGCCGGCTTCCTTCGCCGGCGTCGGCTCGTCCCGACGAACGCGATCAGCGCGATCGACGGCCGCAGCGGCGTCATCGGCCTCCGCCTCGTGCGCGAGGCCATTCGCAGCTTCGGCTAAGAACCCCGCCGAAGCGCCGCTGACGGCCTTCCCGGCGGAAACGCGAGCGTCTCTTTGCGGATTAAGCGACCACGAGCTGCGGTTGAGCGCAGCTCGCAGTCGGCCGTCAGTCAGCCCCACCGCCGCAGGACGGTGAGGCGTTTACGCATCTTAGAACAGCCGGAGCGAAGACGCACCCTGTCCGAAACGGACAATCAAGTCCGCTAGAGCGCCTTCAGATACCGGTCCAGCTCCCACTGCGTGAGCTGGACGCGGTACTCGTCCCACTCCTTGCGCTTCAGCTCCACGTAGCGGTCGAAGATGTGGGGGCCGAGCGCCTTGCGGGCGAGCTCCGACTGGGACAGCGCGTCGATTGCCTCACCGAGCGTCTCCGGCAGCGAGACGATCCCACGCTCACGTCGCTGCTCCGGCGTGAGGTGGTAGAGATTGGTCTCCATCGGCTCGGGCAGCTCGTAGCCCTTCTCGATCCCCTCGAGGCCCGCGTGCAAGAGCGCTGCGAACGTGAGGTACGGGTTGCAGGCCGGATCGGGACATCTGATCTCGGCGCGCGTCGCCTGCTCCGAGCCGGGCTTGTAGAGCGGAATGCGAATCAACGCCGAGCGGTTTCGCTGCGACCACGCGACGTAGACCGGGGCCTCGTAGCCGGGCACGAGCCGCTTGTACGAGTTCACCCACTGCGCGAAGACCGCGGCGATCTCGCGGGCATGGCGAAGCTGTCCTGCGATGAAGGCCTTGCCCTCCTTCGACAGGTGCCACGGGTCGTCCCCGTCGAAGAAGGCGTTCCGCCCGTCGGTGAAGAGCGACTGGTGCGTATGCATGCCCGAGCCGTTCTCGCCGAAGATCGGCTTCGGCATGAAGGTCGCGTAGACGCCGTTCTTCGCCGCGATCTCCTTGACGACGAGCCGGTAGGTGAGCGTGCAGTCGGCCATGCCCAGCGCCGGAGCGAACCGCATGTCGATCTCGTGCTGTGACGGGCCGACCTCGTGGTGGTGGTACTCGATCGGAATGCCGACCTGCTCGAGCGCCTGGATCGTCTCGTTGCGCAGCTCGGTCGCCGCGTCCTGCGTGGTCATGGCGAAGTAGCCGCCCTCGTCCAGCGTCTCCGTCCCGGCGGAGTCCTTGAACAAGAAGTACTCGAGCTCGGGCCCGACGTTGAACGTGTCGAAGCCCATCTCCCGCATCCGGTCGAGCGCGCGCCGCAGCTGGTAGCGCGGATCGCCCTCGTAGGGCTTCCCG
Organism: uncultured Actinomycetes bacterium; assembly: GCA_963719325.1. Taxonomy (GTDB): domain Bacteria; phylum Actinomycetota; class Thermoleophilia; order Gaiellales; family Gaiellaceae; genus DATBLE01. The sequence continues at coordinate 115,312 of CAVRBW010000014.1, read as the reverse complement.
TCCGGGGTGACGACGTCGCAGATCATGCGGCCGAGCTTCGACTCACCCGAGCGCCACGGCATGATCACGAACGTGTCCGGGTCGGGGATCGCGACCATGTCCGACTCCTCGATCGCGTTGAAGCCGGTGATCGACGAGCCGTCGAAGCCCATCCCGTCGTCGAGCGCTCCCTCGAACTCGTCGGGGGTGATCACAAAGCTCTTCAGGTGCCCCTCGAGATCGGTGAACCAGAGGAGCATCGACCGGACGCCCTCCTTCTTGCACCGCTCGAGGACGTCCCGGCGGGCCTCCTCGCTCGACGTCGCCCGGTTCTTCGACTCGACCTGAGCCATGTGTTCTCTCCTCCCGCAAACGAAGAGGCCCGAGCGCGACCTGCTGCGCTCGAGGCCACGGACCGTTCGAGGATACCGCAGTAGGCTGTGATGTGGCCTCTGACCTCGAGAGCGCCGAGTTCGCGGCCTTCCTGGACCTGTTCCGAGCGTCGCCAGACCTCTGCGAGGTGGCGGAGATCGGAGGCGCGACCTGCGCGCTGCTGCGCGGTCTCGACTCGCGCATGTTCAACCGCGTCTTGAACCTGGCCTCGGTCGAGCCGATCCACGAGATCGCCGCCTTCTACGGCGACGAGCCATGGTGGGTCAGCGACTCGCACGGTCTCGGGAGCGCCCTGGAAGAGCACGGCTTCGCTCAGGACTACGGCTGGATGAAGTTCCGGCGGAGCGTCGGCCCGCGCGAGGCGCACAGCGACCTCGAGGTCGTGCGTGTCGGCCCGGACCGCGCCGACGACTTCGCTCGCGTCGTCGTCGGCGGCTACGCGATGCCGGACTGGACCGCGCCGCTGAGCTCGAACGTGGTCGGGCGCCCCGGCTGGACGTGCTACGTCGCGTACGACGGCGAGGCACCGGCCGGCGCCGGCGCGCTCTTCGTCCACGAAGGCGTCGGGTGGCTCGGCCTCGGCGCAACGCTGCCCGAGTTCCGGGGCCGCGGAGCGCAAAGCGCGATCCTCGCAGTGCGGATCGAAGACGCCCGCACGCACGGCTGCTCCATGGTCGTCACCGAGACCGGCGAGCTCGAGGAGAGCCGACCGTCGAGCTCGTACCGCAACATCCTCCGGGCCGGGTTCCGGGAAGCCGGCGTCCGGGCGAACTTCCGAGCGCCCCGTCCGTAGCCCGGTTTGTCGTCCGGCCCGATGCGGTAGGCCGGGACGATGGTCAAAGCGCTCACAGCAGTCTGTCTCGCCGCATGTATCGCCGCGTCCCTGGCCGCGGCTGCCCACGCACGCTCGCCGTTGCAAGTCGGTGCGGTCACTCCCGAGCTCCTCGATCCCGGCCTCTCCGAGAACACCGTCGCGCTCCTGCGGGGAGCGAGCCTCGGCGACACCGCCCGCGTGACGGTCACGTGGGAGCGAGGCCAGAAGCGCGTCGATCCGGGACTCCTCGGCGACCTGCGCACCGGTGTCGGCCAGGCGCGCGCGAAGGGCGTCGACGTGTACCTCGACGCGTATCCGAACGGGAGCTCGCAGACACCGCTGACCCCCTCGGCACAGAGCGACTTCGCGAAGTGGACGGCCTCGATCGTCAAGGGACTGCCGACGCTGCGGCACGTGATCGTCGGCAACGAGTCGAACCTGAACCTCTTCTGGCTGCCCCAGTTCGGTAGCGGCGGGCAGGATCTCGCCGCACCGGCGTACGAGCGGCTCTTGGCCCGGACCTACGACGCGGTGAAGGCGGCCGCTCCAAAGGTCGAGATCCTCGGCGGCGCGCTCGCCCACTCCGGCACCGACCGTCCCGGCACGGGTCGCGATACGCACTCACCGGCCACCTTCGTCGTCGACATGGGCAAGGCCTACCGAGCCTCGAAGCGCACCCGCCCGATCATGGACGCATTCGCCTACCACCCGTACATGGAGCGCTCCGACCTGGCGCCGACGACGCGCCACAACCCGAGATCCAAGACGCTGACGATCGCCGACTACGGCCGGCTCGTCTCGGCGCTCGGCCGAGCGTTCGACGGCACGAAGCAGAAGGGATCGAAGCTCACGCTCGTCTACGACGAGGTCGGCGTCGAGAGCCGGATCCCGCCGGCGAAGCGCCGCGGATACACCGAGAAGGAGCCCACCACGACCCATCCGGTCACGGAGGCGACCCAGGCCGCCTACTACGCGAAGGGGATGCAGCTCGCGGCCTGCCAGCCGACCGTTCGAACGTTCATGGTCTTCCGGCTGATCGACAGCCCGTTCCTGTCGAGCTGGCAGTCGGGCGTGTACTACCAGGACCGGAAGACCCCGAAGTCCAGCCGCGCATCGGTCGCCGGAGCCGCCCGCCGGGCTCGGACGGGGTCGCCCACGGGGTGTGCGGCCCTGCTCGCGCCGAAGCCGATCGTCGACTGGAAACGCCGCACGATCGTCTGCGACGCCGACTGCGTCTACGAGGAGCGGTACGTGCGCCAACCCGGTGGGAAGGTCGGAGCGACCGTGCGTGGTGTCGCGACCGCGGGCGACGTCGCGCGGCTCGCGAGCCCGAAGTCGATCCACGCGGGGCGGTACCGAATTCTGCTTCGGGTCAGCGCGGCCGACTACGCGGCGAGCCCGTTCCTCGCCACCAGCCCGGTGATCTCGACCGGCTGACCAGGCGAGCGGCGTCAGCCGGACCGCTTCAGCTTTCCGTGCTTCTTCGCATACCGCTCGCCGCGGCCGAAGACCCAGAGCCCGAGCGGGATCGCGACCACGCCGATCACGATCAGCGGCCAGGTGTCCCCCCAGACGGTCGCGGGACCGGCCCCCTCCAGGATGGCGTGCCTGATCCCGCGCAACGCGTAGGTCGCCGGGGAGACCGTCGAGATCGCCTGCATCCAACCCGGCAGCACCGAGACCGGGTAGTAGACACCCGAGACGACCAGCATCACTCCCTGCCCCATGAACCCGAGTTGGGTTCCCTTCTCGGGCGAGATCAGCGGCAGGACCGCGGTCATCATCCCGATCCCGATGAACGACACGGAGGCCACGCCGAGCAGGAGCAGCGCCGTCCCGAAGTTCGCGACGGGCATGTGCAGCGAGAAGAAGGCGGCAACCACGCCGAAGATCAGGGAGGCGCGGACGATTCCGTAGGCGATCGCGAAGAGCCCCATCCCGATCAGATGGATCGGGCGGGACAGCGGCGCCATGAACGTGTACTCGATCGTCCCTTCCCAGCGCTCCCAGGCGACCGTCTCCGTGAGGATCTCGAAGATGATCCCGAGATACGCCCAGATCACCGCGCCGATCAGCAGGATCGTCGTCAGGCGGTTCTCGTCAGCAGGCGAGAGGTTCGCGGTCTTCGAGATGAAGACGATCGACAGCGTGTTCGCGATCGTCCAGACGAAGAACGCGAGCTCCCACCACGCATAGCGCTTGACCAGGTACCAGTTGCGCTCGACGACGCCGTAGAGGCCGATCAGCTCGTGGCGCACGCGTGCCGCGGCAGCCGTCATGCTCGTATCTCCCGCTGCTCTTCGTCTCGTTCCTCGGCGAACGCACGGCCCGTCGCCGCGAAGAACGCCTCCTCGAGGGTGTCCACCCCGTAGCGCCGCTTGATCGCGTCCGCCGGCTCGAGGCAGAGCAGCCGCCCGTCGTCGAGGATTCCGATCCGTTCGGCGAGAATCTCCGCCTCCGCGAGGTCGTGCGTGCAGAGCAGGATCGTGGTGTCGTGGACGGCCCGCACCTCACGGATGAAGTCCTGGACTTCGAGCTTGGACCGCGGGTCGAGCCCCGTCGTCGGCTCGTCGAGCAGAAGGAGGACCGGCGAGGTCAACAGGGCACGAGCAAGCGCGACCTTCTGCTGAGTCCCGCGGGAGAGATGCTCCATCGAATGCGAACGCCGGGAACCCGGAAAGCCGACCCGGTCGAGGATGTGCGGAATCCGCTCGCGCGTCTCCCTCGGCGTCAACCCGTAGAAGCGCGCGGCGTAGGCCAGGTTCTCGACCGCGGACATCTTCTTGAAGAACGAGGCCTCGACCGAGACACGGTTGACCAGGCGCCGTACCGCCCTCGTCTCGGAGATGTCGCGCCCGAAGATCCGGGCACTCCCGCCGTCTGCGAGCAGCAGCGTCGAGAGCAGCCGGACCAGCGTCGACTTGCCGGAACCGTTCTGGCCCAGGATCGCGATGCACTCCCCGCGGTCGATCGAGAACGTGATCCCGCGCAAGGCCTCGACCCGGACACGGTGGCGTCCGTCCTTGCGAACGAACTCCTTACGCAGGTTGTGAACTTCGACGGCGAACATCAGTTGCTCCTACAGCTCGACGGACACGAACGGGCATTGCACCCCACGACCGAGCCGGGGGCGCCACGCGAATAGACGTGTCAGACGAAGAGCAACATGCAGCGATCGAGGCTACCAGAGGGCCCAACGAACCCGCAAACGTCCTTTCGCCGCCGCGACCGACATGGCGGGCGCGGCAGAGTGCGGTTCTCGGGTGCGAATTGCTTAGGGAGGGGGCCCACGGGGGGAACCGGCCGTTCCCCCCGTGGGAGCGAGCGAAGCGAGCGAGGTTGACGTTCGGCCGCACCACCCTCTAAGGTACGACGCGTCGCCGCCGAAGGCGACACGGAGGCAACGTGGCCTCAGGACTCGCGGAGTCCTGGGGTCTTTTTTGTTGGTCCAACGGAGGGAGGGACAGATGTCCGAGCTGGAGACGAAGCACTACTTCGTGAACGGGGCGGAGAAACCCGCCCCACGGGAGGCGCTCGACTGGGCGTCGGAAGCGCGGGCGACGATGGTCGACCTCAAGTTCTGCGACCTGCTCGGTCGCTGGCAGCACGTCTCGCTGCCGCCGACGTCGCTCGACGAGAGCGCCTTCGACGACGGCCTCGGCTTCGACGGCTCCTCGATCCGCGGCTGGCAGGGGATCTCGGAGTCGGACATGCTGCTCATGCCGGACGCCTCGACGGCGATCATCGACCCGTTCACGGCCGAGCCGACGCTCTCGCTGCTCTGCGAGATCCGCGACCCGCTGACAGGCGAGGCCTACGCGAAGGACCCGCGTTTCGTCGCCCGGAAGGCGGAGGAGTACCTGGGCGCGAGCGGCATCGCGGATACGGCCTACATCGGCCCCGAATCCGAGTTCTTCGTCTTCGACTCCGTCAACTACGAGAACCTGCCCCAGCGCGCCGGCTTCGCCCTCGACTCGGCCGAGGCGCACTGGAACTCCGGCGAGCCCGGCCTCGGGTACACGATTCGCGAGAAGGAGGGCTACTTCCCGCCCGCGCCGCACGACACCCTGCAGGACCTGCGGACGGAGATGGTGCTCACGCTCGAGCGGCTCGGCATCGCCTGCGAGTTCCACCACCACGAGGTCGCCTCCGCAGGCCAGTGCGAGATCGACATGCGCTTCGACTCGCTGCTGCGGATGGCGGACAACGTGATGGTCTACAAGTACGTCGTCCGCAACGTCGCCCGCCGGCACGGCAAGGTCGCGACGTTCCTGCCGAAGCCGATCTTCGGCGACAACGGCTCGGGGATGCACACCCACCAGTCCCTCTGGAAGGAGGGGACGCCGCTCTTCGCCGACAAGTCCGGCTACGCGGGGCTCTCGCAGCTCGCCCGCGCCTACGTCGGCGGCCTGCTCGCGCATGCGCCGGCGCTGCTGGCGTTCTGCGCGCCGACGACGAACTCGTATCGCCGGCTCGTGCCGGGGTACGAGGCGCCGGTCAACCTCGTCTACTCGCAGCGCAACCGCTCCGCGTGCATCCGGATCCCGATGTACTCGGAATCGCCGAAGGCCAAGCGAATCGAGTTCCGCTGCCCGGACGCGTCGTCGAACCCGTACCTCGCGTTCGCGGCGATGCTGATGGCCGGCCTGGACGGAATCGAGCAGGGCCTCGACGCAGGCGAGCCCGCCGACTTCGACCTGTACGAAGAGGCAGGCGTCGACATCCCGCAGGTTCCCGGCTCGCTGGACGAGTCGCTGACGGCGCTCGAGGAAGACCACGCGTTCCTGACCAAGGGCGGCGTGTTCAGCGAGGACCTGATCCAGACCTGGATCGACTGGAAGCGCGAGAGCGAGGTCGACTTCGTGCGGCTCCGGCCGCATCCGGCCGAGTTCGAGCTCTACTTCGATTGCTGATCCGCGAGCTCACTGAAGACGACTGGCCGAGCGTGAAGCGGATCTACGAACAGGGAATCGCCACCGGCAGCGCGACCTTCGAGACGGAGGCGCCGAGCTGGGCCGAATGGGATCGGGCGCATCTACCAGAACAGCGCCTGGTGGCCGAGGACGACGGCGACGTCATCGGCTGGGCTGCGCTCTCGGCGGTATCGAACCGCGCCTGTTACCGCGGCGTCGCCGAGGAAAGCGTGTACGTGGAGGAGCAGGCGCGTGGACGCGGCGCCGGTCGCGCGCTCCTCTCCGCACTCGTCGAACGGGCGGCTGCGGCCGGGGTCTGGACGATCCAGACCTCGATCTTCCCGGAGAACGTGGTGAGCCTCGAGCTCCACCGCCGCTGCGGGTTCCGGGTGGTCGGCACACGAGAGCGGATCGGGCAACTGCACGGCGTCTGGAGAGACACCGTGCTCTTGGAAAGGAGAGTCGCTTGAGCTGGGTGAAAGTCGAAGCGGTCGTGATCCGGGAACGGATCGAGACCGTCATCGACGCCGTCGAGGAGCACGCGGGCCACGTCGGCGTCACCGTGATCGAAGCGGTCGGCCACGGCCGGCAGCGGGGAATCACGCATGAGTACCGGGGGCGCGTGTTCGAGTCGCGCTTCCTGCCGAAGGCGTTTCTCGTGTTCGTGACGCCGGAGGCGAAGTCGGGCGCCGTCGTCGAGGCGATCGTCGACGCCGCCCGCAGCGGCAACGAGTCCGGCGACGGGATCGTCTGGACGACTCCGATCACGAACGTGATGCACCACCGGACCGGCAGCGCGCTGGAGGAAGTGGAGGTGGCGGTATGAGCAACAAGGAACTGCTCTACGCCGCGAGCACGACCTGGGTCGTGATCGCCGGCGTGCTCGTGATGTTCATGCAGGCCGGCTTCGCGTTCCTCGAGGCAGGCCTGACGCGGATGAAGAACGTCGGCCACATCGCCGCCAAGAACGTCCTGATCTTCGCGCTCGCGTCGATCGTCTACTACCTGGTCGGCTTCGGGATCGCATTCGGAGACGGCGGGGGCGGATTCGCCGGCGGCTCCGGCTTCATCCCCAGCGTGGACGAGCTGATGACGATCGGCCAGGCGCCGTTCTCGTGGTTCGGGGAGATTCCCGGTGCGGCCGGATACCTCTTCGAGGTCGTCTTCTGCGGCGTCTCGCTGGCGATCGTCTGGGGCTCGATGGCCGAGCGGACGAAGCTGTACGTCTACATCGTCTTCGGAGTCGCGTTCACGCTGATCTACTCGGTGGTCTCGCACTGGATCTGGTCGCCGGACGGATGGCTGTTCTCGAAGGGGATGCAGGACTTCGCCGGGTCGACCGTCGTCCATTACCAGGGCGCGCTGGCGGGGCTCGCGGGAGCGCTGCTCCTGGGACCGCGGATCGGCAAGTACGGGCCCGACGGCAAGCCGAACGCGATTCCCGGCCACAACATGGCCTACACGACGCTCGGCGTGCTCATCCTCTGGTTCGGCTGGTTCGGATTCAACCCGGGGTCGACGCTGTCGGTCGACTTCGGCGGGCTCGGCTTCTTCGCGTACGTCGCGCTGAACACGAACATCGCGGCGGCGGCCGGTGTCTTCGGCGCGCTCGTCACGTCGTGGCTCGTGATCAAGAAGCCGGACATCTCGATGATGCTGAACGGCGCGATCGCCGCGCTGGTCGCGATCACCGCCGCGTGTGCGTTCGTCGCCCCGTGGGCCGCGCTCGTGGTCGGCTTCGTCGCGGGCGTGATCGTCGTGCTCGGCGTCCTCCTCGTCGAGCGGATCGGCATCGACGATCCGATCGGCGCGGTCGCGGCGCACGGCATGGCCGGCGTCTGGGGCACGCTCTCGCTCGGCTTCCTGACGCTGCCCTCGCAGGCGAAGAGCCTCGGGACAGGATCCGGCGGCATCTTCTACGGCGGCGGCGCGCACCAGCTCGGCGTCCAGGCGCTCGGCCTGCTCGCCGTGGGCGGCTTCACGTTCGCCGCCTCGTTCCTGGTCCTCTTCGCGCTGAAGATGACGTTCGGCATCCGCGTCGACGGCGACGTCGAGAGCGGCGGGCTCGACGTGCACGAGCACGGGATGTGGGGATATCCCGAGTTCTACATCCCGGTCCCGGGCGGCTACGGCACCGAATCGCACGGGCACCTCGGACCGCGCGTCGTCGGACCGGTACCGGCCGGCGCGGCCGTCCAGCAGACGTCGCCCCTGCCGGAGCCCTCGGGCTAGCGAGTTCGAAAGCGAGGGCGGCCGGGACGCATCGACACCCCGGCCGCCCTCGCGACCAGAACGTCGTACCCCCGATCAAGATCTCCAGGGCCCACCTGGAGCCACCCCGGGCCGGTCAGCCGTCCCTCCCGGCCCGGCCCGGGGCTCATCTTAAGCGGTTCTTCGACGCGAGTCGAGCCTGGAGCCGCACCAGACTCACTCGCGCACGCGGCGCTGGAGCTCCTGCTCCACCGCAGCTGGATCGAGCCCACGGGCCGCGAGCAGGACGTAGCTGTGGAACCAGAGGTCGGCCAGCTCCTCGATCAGGCGCTCGTCGCTCTCTGCCGCGCCCGCGAGGGCGGCCTCCACGCCCTCCTCGCCGACCTTGCGGGCGCACGCGGCCGGGCCCTGATCCAGGAGCCCGGCGACGTACGAGCCTTCCGGACGCTCCTTCGCCCGCTCGGCCACCCGCCGCCACAGCCACGGTGCGAAGCACGAGAGCGAGCCGGTGTGGCAGACCGGCCCGGCGGGCCTGACGCGGAGAAGAATCGCGTCGCCGTCGCAGTCGTCCCGTAGCTCGACGACCGACAGCGTGTTCCCGGACGTCTCGCCCTTGTGCCAGAGCTGCTTCCTCGACCGGCTCCAGAACCATGCCTCGCCGGTCTCCCGGGTCAGGCGCTTCGCTTCGTCGTCCATCCACGCGAGCATCAGCACGCGACCGTCGTCGGCATCCTGGACGATTGCCGGCGTCAGATCCGGATCGGCCATCCCGCCTCCTTCAGCTCGTGCTTCAGCTCCGGCAGCCGCTCCGGCCGTTCGTGGACGATCGACGCGATCAACGCTGCCTCCGCTCCGGCCTCGAACGCCTCCGCCATGTGCCCGGCGTCGCCGGCGCCGCCGGAGGCGATCACCGGCACGGACACCGCCGACGCGACGGCGGCGGTGAGGTCCAGGTCGTAGCCCGCCCGGGTGCCGTCCGCGTCGATCGAGGTCAGCAGGATCTCGCCGGCGCCGCGCTCGACCGCCTCGCCGGCCCATTCGACCGCATCGAGCCCGCGCGGCCTCTTGCCGGCGTGCGTGACCACCTCGCCGCCCTTCGCGTCGATCGCGCACACCACCGCCTGCGCGCCGAACTCGTCGGCCAGGGCCGTCAGCAGCTCCGGGTGGTCGACTGCCATCCGGTTCAGCGAGACCTTGTCCGCCCCGGCGCGGAGAAGCGCCCGCGCGTCCTCGAGCTCGGTGATGCCGCCGCCGACGGTGAAGGGGATCTCCAGCTCCTCGGCCGCGCGCCCGACGAGCTCCAGCAGCGGCCGGCGGCCTTCGAGCGTCGCGGTGATATCGAGAAAGACGAGCTCGTCGGCGCCCAGCACCGAGTAGCGGGTCGCGAGCTCGACGGGATCGCCCATGTCGCGGAGATTCTCGAACTTCAGGCCCTTGACGACGCGACCCCCCGCGACGTCCAGGCAGGGAATCACCCGCCGTTTGACCATCGCAGCACGTTTCTCAGGAGCTGCGCGCCGGCCGCGCCGCTTCGCTCGGGATGGAACTGGACGCCCGCGACGGAGCCGCGCTCGACCGCCGCAACGACCGCGCCGTCGTGATCGACGTCTGCGACGGCGACCGGCTCGTCCGGAACGCAGGCGAAGGAGTGTGCGAAGTAGACGTCCGCGCCGTCGAGGCCGTCGAGAAGCACGCTCTCGCCGTGCACGCGCAGCTCGTTCCAGCCCATGTGCGGGACCCGGCGGGCACGCAGTCGCTCGACCCGTCCTCCGAAGATGCCGAGCCCGGACCCACCTTCCTCGCTGTGGCCGAAGAGCAGCTGCATCCCCACGCAGATGCCGAGCACCGGCCGCCCGGCCGCGACGCGCGCGAAGAGCGCATCGGCGAGGCCGTGGTCGCGGAGCCCGCGCGCGGCGGCGCCGGTGTTGCCGACCCCGGCCACCACGGCGAGCGACGCGTCCTCGACGTCCGCCTGCCGATCGCTCACGACCGGCTCGGCTCCCGCCCGGCTGAATGCAGAGCAGACGCTGCGCAGGTTCCCGGCGCCGTAGTCGGCCAGCACGATCCGCGGAGCTCTCAGAGCGAGCCCTTCGTCGAGCCCGAGGCCGAACCGTTCAGCGAGCAGGCCTCGCGCAGCGCGCGGCCGAGCGCCTTGAACGCCGCCTCGGCCACGTGATGGTCGTCCTCGCCGCTCGCCTCCACGTGTAGCGTGAGCCCGGCCTCGATCGCGAACCGCTCGAGCGCGTGAGGAAGAAGTGTCGGCGCGAGCCCGCCGATCCGGTCGCCGGCGAACGCAAGCGAGATCTCGGCGTGCGGACGGCGGACGAGGTCGACCGCGGCCGTCGCGCGCGCCTCGTCCATCGGCACGGTCGCGGAGCCGTAGCGGGTGACGCCCCGGCGGCCGCCAAGCGCCTGCCCGAGCGCGACTCCCAGGGCGGCGAGTACGTCTTCGACCGTGTGGTGCTCGTCGACGGCCAGATCCCCGCCCGCGACGAGCTCCAGGTCGAGACCGCCGTGGAAGACGAGCTGGCTCAACAGGTGGTCGAGGAAGCCGATCCCGGTGGCGATGCGGGCACGGCCGCGGCCGTCGACGACCAGCGACGCGCGGAGCGCCGTCTCGGCGGTCGTCCGGATGACGAGAGCCGCGCGCTCCGTCGAGGCCTGGGCCTGTGCGCCGAGCGCCGCCAGGATCCGGTCGTTCTCTCCCGGCAAGCGCACCGTGATCCTGATCGCGTCGGGAACGCGCCGAACGACGAGGCCCTGCTGCTCGAGACGATCCGCGAGCTCCGTCGAGGCCTCGACGCGCACGAGCACGAAGTTCGTCGCCGACCGCGGGCAGTCGAAGCCCGCCGCGACGAGCGCGGAACGCATTCGCTCGCGCTCGGAGACGGTCTGCTCGACGTCCAGGCGCGGCTCGCGGAGCGCGGCGGCGGCGATCCTGGCGGCAGGCCCGGCGACAGGCGCCGGGTCGCGGCGCCGGTCGAGCTCGCGCGCCAGCGCCTCGGAGGCGATCGCGTAGCCGACACGCAGACTCGCCAGACCGAACGCCTTCGAGAGCGTGCGCAGCACCACGAGGTTCGACGTTTCGCCGATCAGCGGTACGACCGTCTTGCCGCCGTACTCGAAGTACGCCTCGTCGACGACGACCGCCGCCTCGGGATGGAGGCGCGCGAGCTCGCCGATCTCCTCCGGCTCGACCAGCTCGCCCGTGGGGTTGTTCGGGTTGCACACCCAGATCAGGTCGGCGCCGTCCGGATCGTCGACGACGGTCGCGCCTTCCACGCCGCTGGCGATCGCGTACAGGGAGTAGGTGGGCCGCCGAACGTACGCTCGCCTCTCGGGCCCGAGGAACGTCCGCGCGGCGAGACCGATCAGGCCGTCCGCGCCCGCGCCGATGACGACTTGCCCGGCGTCCACGCTGGCGTATGCGGCGGCGGCCTCGCGGAGCTCGCGGTACGTTCCGTCCGGGTAGTCGTTCAACCGGGCGAAGCTCTCGCCGAGCGGCACCTGCGGCACGCCTGGGAGCGGCGGGACGTTCTGGTCGAAGCGGATGATCTCCGCCGGCCGCAGCCCGTGCCGAGCCGCCACCTCCTCGATCGGCGCGGTCCACATGTAGGGCCGGAAGGCGTCAGGAAGAGGCCGCGCGCTCATCGATCGACCTCGGCGATCGTGGAGCATTCCGTCGCCGCGACCGACATGGCGGGCGCGGCTCCCAACCGTCGCTGAGGTGCGAAAGGATTTGGGGAAGGGGGCTCATGGGGGAAACCGGCTGTTTCCCCCATGAGAGCGAGCCGAAGGCGAGCGACCCTCATGTCCGGAGGGCGACGGAGGCCGCGTGGAGCGGGAGGCCCTCGAGGCCGGCGAGCGCGGCGACGGTCTCGCGCAGCGCGGCGACGCCGTCTGCCGTCACGCGGACGTACTGGATCGGCTTCAGGAACGCCTCCAGGCCGAGCCCGCCCAGGCCGCGAGCCAGCCCGCCGGTCGGCAGCACATGATTCGAGCCGGCGGCGTAGTCGCCGAAGACTGCTGTCGTCCCGAGGAAGACCGCCCCTGCGTTCGCGATCTCCTCGCTCAGCGGCTCGGGGTCGGCGACGAGCAGCTCGAGGTGCTCGGGCGCATACTCGTTCGCCTGCTCGACGGCTTCGGCCAGCGAGCCGACCACCTCGATGCGCGCGCGCCCGTCCACGCGCGCGGCGACCTCAGCGGCGACGGCGGCGCTCGTCGTGAGCAGCATTGCTGCGCTGTCGGGCCCGTGCTCGGCCTGGGCGAGCAGGTCGGCGGCGCACTCGTCCGGGTCGGCCGACTCGTCGGCGATCACGAGCACCTCGCTCGGACCCGCTGGCAGGTCGATCGCGACGGTGCTCGAGACCAGCAGCTTCGCCGCAGTGACCCAACGGCTGCCCGGACCGACGATCTTGTCGACGCGCGGAATCGTCTCGGTGCCGTAGGCGAGGGCGGCAACGGCCTGGGCACCACCGACGGCGTAGATCTCCCCGATGCCGAGCTCCCGCGCGGCGGCGAGGACGGCCTCGGACCCACCCGGTGTCGCGACCGCGATCCGCCGGACGCCCGCCACCCGCGCCGGCACCGCTGTCATCACGAGCGACGAGACGAGCGGCCTCTTGCCGCCGGGAACGTAGATTCCGACCGAGTCGAGCGGCGTGAACCGGCGCTCGACGACGACGCCCGGGACGGGCGAAACGGTCGTGTCGGCGGGACGCTGCGCAACATGAACGGCTTCCACCGCCGCAGCGAGGCGTTGCACTGCGGAGAGGGATGCCTCGTCGAGCTGCGCGGCCTCGATCGCCTCGGCCGGCACCCGGAGCGAGGACGGGCGGCCGCCGTCGAGGCGCTCGGCCCAGTCGAGCACGGCCTCGTCGCCGCGGGCGCGGACATCGGCGACGATCTCCGCAACGCGAGGCAGAACCTCGTCGAAGTCGGGCGACCTCACGGCACGAGCCGCTCGACGGGGACGACGAGGATCGACGACGCGCCGGCGGCCTTGAGCGGTGGCAGGAGATCCCAGATGTCGTCGGTGTCGACCGCGGCGTGAACCGCGATCTGTCCGGGCTCGGCGAGCGGAAGCACCGAAGGCGCGCCCAGGCCCGGGAGGAGGTCGCGGATCGCGGGGAGCGCTTCCTCGGGCGCGTTCAGCATCACGTAGCGTCGGCGTCGCGCGGCGACAACGCCGCGAATCATCAGCTCAAGCCGGTCGACGAGATCGCGGCGCTCGTCGAGCATGTTGCCGTTGGCGATCAGCACCGCTTCCGAGCGCAGGAGCGTGCCGATGCGCCGGAGCCCGTTCACGCTGGCGGTCGATCCCGTGGACACGAGGTCGACGATCGCCTCCGAGAGGCCGAGCCGCGGTGCGGCCTCGACGGAGCCCGACACGGTGACCAGCTCGGCTTCGACGCCGAGGCGGGCCAGCGCGACAGCGGTGGTAACCGGGTAGGCGGTCGCGATCCGTACGCCGGCGAGGTCGGTCAGCGATTGCTGAGGCGCGGCCGTGGGAACTGCGGCTTCGAGCGTGCAGGCGGCGAAGCCGAGCTCGGCGAGGGTGAGAACCTCGGCCTCCGCCTCGACGACGAGGTTGGCTCCGGTGATCCCCACGTGGACGACACCGTCCTGGACGTATTCCGGGATGTCGTGCGGCCGGACGAGCAGCAGGTCGACCGGCGCGTTCTGGCAGGGAACGTGCAACGCGCGCTCGCCGGCCTCGAAGCGAAGACCGGCTGCCGCGAGCACCTCGAGTGACGGCGGCGCCATCCGCCCCTTCGAGGGGACGGCGACGAGCAAGCGGCCTTCGACGCCCGCGCTCATCTCGCCTTACCGCTTACGCGCGCGCGAGAGCGCCAGCTCGTAGCCGCCGGCGCCGTGGCGCAGCCACTGCGCGACCCTGGTGACGGTCGCCGTGCTCGTGTGGACGCGCTCGGCGATGTCGAGGTACGGCAGCTTCTGGTCGAGGAGCCGCGCAATCTGCCAGCGGTGCGCGAGGGCCGCCAGCTCTCCGAGCGTGCAGAGATCGCGCAGGAAGCGTTTCGCCTCGTCGCCGGTGCGGAGGCTGACGACGGCAGCTGCGAGGTCGTCCAGGCCTGGAAGGTCCTCGACGACATGTCGAGGCTCGCTCGCGTCCGCTGTGCTCATCGTGCGAGCATGTTAGCATGCTAATACGCTCGCATGTCCACATTTACCGTCATCCCCGCGATCGACGTCCTCGAGGGACGGTGCGTACGTCTCTCGGAGGGCCGCCGGGAGCACGTCACGATCGAAGGCGGCGACCCGGCCGCCGCAGCAACACGGTTCCTCAGCGAGGGCGCAACCTGGCTCCACGTCGTCGATCTGGACGGCGCGTTCTCGGGCGGACCGACGCCGGGGCTCGTCGAGCGCGTGGTCGCGGCAGCAAGCGGCATTCCGGTCCAGATCGGGGGCGGCCTCCGCGACGACGGCGCAATCCAGGAAGCGTTGGCCGGAGGGGCGGCACGAGTGCTCGTGGGCACGACCGCCGCAGGTTCGGCCGGAGGCTCGAGCCTCTCGCTGCTGGCCGAGCGACTGGGCGACAAGCTGATCGTCGCGGTGGATGCACGCGACGGCCTGGTCGTCGCCCAGGGCTGGACGTCCGACAGCGAGCTGACGGCGGGAGAGCTCGCACGCCGGTGCGCGGACGCGGGCGTTCGCCGTCTGCTGGTGACCAGCACCCGCCGCGACGGTTCGCTCGCCGGACCGGACCTCCCGCTCTACGACGAGGTGCTCGCCGTGGGACTGCCGGTCTTCGCAGCGGGCGGCATCGCCTCGCTCGCGGACCTGACGACGCTGCGGGACCTGGGCTGCGAGGGAGCCGTCGTCGGCAGCGCGCTCTGGTCGGGCCGCTTCACGCTCGCCGAGGCGCTCGCGCTCGCCTCCTAGGACGCGGTCGCCTCCGAAGCCGGCACGCCTGCCGCGGCCACCTTCGTATCGGAAGGATCGCGCTCGCGGCGGCTGAGGAAGATGAACGGCACCGCCAGAACCTGGATCAAGCCGCCGAAGACGTACGAGGTCGCGTAGCTGTACACGTCGGCGGCCTTGCCGAGGCCGGGCTGGATGACGACTCCACCGGTGTTGCCCATCAACGAGTCGAACGACAGGACCGTCGCCCGCTGCCTGGACGGGATCATCCCGTTCAGGTAGGCCTGGCGGATCGGCATCTCCGCCGCGAAGATCAGGCCCCAGACGACGAGCAGGCCAAGGGCGATCCAGAACTGGTTCGTGAGGCCGATCAGGCAGAGGACGCCGGAGCTCGTCGCGGTGCCGATGATCAGTGCGCTCGTCCGTCGTTTGAAGAGGCCGCGAATCTTCGGCGCCGCGTACCCGCCGAGAATCTGGGACCCGGCGACGATCGCCGCCGCGAGACCGGCGATCGAGTAAGCCTTGCTGTTCCCCCAGAGGCCGAGCAGGAAGGGCTGGAGCGCATAGAACGTATAGATGCCGACGCCGGAGGCGAACGGAGCGGCGAGCATCATCCAGCGCACCGGTGGGTTCTTCATCCCGTAGTCGAGCGACGTGACGAACACCCGGCGCATCGCGCGCAACGGCTCCCCCCGACGCTCCGGCTCGAAGCCGAGATCCTTCATCAGCTTCCCGGCGACGACGAACATCAGCAGCAGGACGCCGACGCGCATCAGGAAGGGCACGCCGAGGGAGGAGACCTGAGCGATCGCCCCGCCGGCGACCGAGCCGCCGAGCATGGCGACTCCGGTGACGACCTGGCCCTTGCCGAGGACGGCCTCGAGCCCGCCCGAATAGTCGGCGAAGGCGAGCGCGTCGACGAGCCAGGCCTCGGTCGCGCCCGAGAAGAACGTAAACCCGAGGCCGATCAGCATCGAGACGATCGCCCACGCCCAGAACGGCGCCTTCGTCTCCCACATCAGGTAGTAGAGGAGCGTCGACCCTGCGAGCGTGAGCGTCCCGAGCAGGTAGGACGCCCTGCGACCCCACGTGTCGGCGACGACGCCGGTCGGCACCTCGAAGAGAACCATGCCGGCGGTGAAGAAGGCGTTGGCGGCGAACGCCTCCAGGTTGCTGAGCCCGGCGTCGAGCAGGAAGAGCGTGTTGATGCCCCAGATGAACGACGCCGCCAGCGTGTTTCCGAGCAGCAGGGTGAGGTAAGTCCGCTGGATCTGACGGGCGAGCGGATTCATCACCGGAGAGTCCTCTCACGCAACACACGTCGATTAACGCAGAAGGCCGGGCGAACCTGCCCGAGCTCCGACGGCAGGGACAGACCTAGGTCTGTCCCTGCTCTTCCGCGGCACCGAGCCGCGCGCGCGCCTGGACGATCGCCGCGTGCACGTCGCCCAGCCGGGCGGCGACGCTCTCGGCTGCGGTCGCGTCGGGTTCGAACGTCCCTTCCCGCACCGCGCCGGCGACGCGTTCGTGGGCGTCCCGGAAGGGGACGCCTTCGGCGACCAGCGCCTCGGCCGCGTCGGTCGCGAGCAGCAGGGGGTCGGAGGCGGCCGCGGCGAGCCGATCCCGGTCGAACTGCAGACCGGCGACGAGCACCGTCAGCGCGGCGAGCGCCTCGCCTGTGTCGCCGCGGGCATCGAAGAGCGGCCGCTTGTCCTCCTGCAGGTCGCGGTTGTACGCGAGCGGCAGCCCCTTCACGGTCGCGAGCAGTCCTGTCAGTCGGCCGATCGCCGAGCCCGCCTTGCCGCGAGCAAGCTCGGCGACGTCGGGATTCAGCTTCTGGGGCATCATCGACGACCCTGTTGCCGCCTCTTCGGGCAGCCGGGAGAAGCCGAACTCCGAGGAGGACCAGAGCACCAGCTCCTCGCCGATCCGCGAGAGGTGCGCGAAGAGCATCGCCGCCGCGTAGAGGTAGTCGAGCGCGAAGTCGCGGTCGGCGACGGCGTCGAGCGTGTTCCGCATCGAGCCGGGCGGCTTCGGCAGCGGCAACGTCGAACCGGCGAGCGCGCCCGCGCCCAGGGGACTCTCGGCCGCCTGGTCGCCCGCGAAACGGAAGCGAGCCCGGTCGCGCTCGAGCATCTCCGCCCACGCGAGCAGATGCCAGCCGAGCGTGATCGGCTGCGCCCGCTGGAGGTGCGTGTACCCGGGCATGACAGTCTCCGCCTCCGCCTCGGCGACGTCCAGCACGGTGCGCGCGAAGGTCGCGATCGCCTCGAGCGCCTCGGCGCAGGCGTCCGCGACGTAGAGGCGCATCGCGGCCGCGACCTGGTCGTTCCGCGACCGGCCGGCGTGGATCTTGCGGCCGACCTCGCCGAGCGCGCGCTCGATCGCCGAATGGACGTCTTCGTCGTCCTCACCGAGCACTGAAGCGCCGTCCTCGGCGATTGCGGTCAGCTTCGAGTCGACCTCGGCATACTCCTGGTCGCTGAGGACGCCGGCGGCGTGCAGCCGCCGCGCATGCACCCGCGAGGCCGCGCAGTCGTACGGGAGCAGCTCGGCGTCGTGTGCGCGGAGGAAGTTCCAGACCTCTGGGGCGAGGCGGACCTCGACCCGCCCCGCCCAGAGCGTCATGCCGTGACCTTGGTACCCCGCGCCCGTGCGGCTGCCAGCTCGGCCTCGAGCGAGGCGAGCCTGATGAATCCTTCCGCCGCCTCGTGCGGGAAGGTCTCGCCGGTCGCGTACGACGCGAGCGCCTCCGCGTAGAGCGCGTTCTCCGAGCGCCGGCCGTTGACGACCGCCGTCGCGGGGCGCAACTGGAGGCGAACCTCGCCCGTTACGAGCTGCTGCGTCTGGTCGACGAAGGCGTCGAGCGCCTCGCGCACCGGGCTGAACCACAGCCCGTCGTAGACCGTGCGGGCCCAGCGGTCCTCGATCCAGCGCTTCGTCTCCAGCTCCGCCTTCGTCAGGACGAGATCCTCCAGCGCCTTGTGAGCGGTGATCAAGGCGATCGCCGCGGGCGCCTCGTACAGCTCGCGGCTCTTGATCCCGACGGCGCGGTTCTCGATCATGTCGATCCGCCCGATCCCGTAGACGCCGGCCTGCCGGTTCAGGTCGGCGATCAGCTCGGCGAGCGGCAGCTCCTCGCCGTCGAGCGAGACCGGCAGCCCAGCCTCGAAGCCGACCACGATCTCCGTCGGACTCGGAGCGTCGTCCGGATCGGAGGTGAGGAGGAACGCCTCCTCGGGGGGCGCTTCCCACGGGTCCTCGAGGATCCCTGCCTCGATCGAGCGCCCGAAGAGGTTCTCGTCGATCGAGAACGGCGAGTCGGCGGTGACGGTGACCGGAATCCCGCGCTCCAGCGCGTACTCGATCTCCTCGTCGCGCGTCCACGGGCGGTCGCGGAGCGGCGCGATCACCTCGACGCCCGGGTAGTTGGCGCGGAAGGCGAGCTCGAAGCGCAGCTGGTCGTTGCCCTTGCCGGTGCAGCCGTGGACGGCGGCTTCGGCGCCGAGCTCGAGCGCGAGCTCGGCCACTCCCTGGGCGATCACCGGCCGCGAGAGCGCGGAGACGAGCGGGTACTTGCCCTCGTAGAGCGCGTTCGCCTTCAGCGCCTGGGCGACCTGCATGTTCGCGAATGCGTCCTTGCGGTCGAGCAGGACGACGTCCGTGGCGCCGGCGGCGTAGCCGCGCTTCTGCGCCTCCTCGAGGTCGAACTCCTGGCCGACGTCGCAGAGCACGGCGATCACCTCGTCGAAGCCGTAGTCCTCCTTCAGCCAGGCGATGATGCAGGTCGTATCGAGGCCTCCGCTGTAGGCCAGGACGGCTGTCTTCATGCTGCTCCTTCCATCAGGTGTTCGCTCAGCTCGTTACGCAGGGCCTCGGCGCTCACGCCGGTGGCCGGAATGACGAGGATCGTGTTGTCCCCCGCGACGGTGGCGAGGACGTGCGGATGCAGGGACTCGTCGATCGCCTCGGCGAGCGCGGCGGCGAACCCGCGCGGGGTGAAGACGACGACGAGATTGTCGTTGCACTCGATCGCGTGCGCCCAGCGGCGGAACGCCGCCTCCAGGTCGCGCAGGCGATCCGGATTCGACGCTCCGGCCGGCGCGTAGACGAGCCGCCCGCTCGCTCCTCGAACCTTCACGAGCCCGAGCTCGGCGATGTCTCGGGAGACGGTCGTCTGCACGGCCTCGTACCCGGCCGCGTGCAACGCCTCGGCCAGCTCCGACTGCGTCCCGATCGAACGCTCTCGGATCAGCCTGAGGATCGCGCCGTGCCGCTCTCGTCGATGCGCGGTCACGTTCGGTACTCCGCGTTGATCCGGACGTACTCGTACGTCAGGTCCGAGGCCAGGTAGGCGGCGCTGTGCGAGCCCAAGCCGAGGTCGAGCTCGATCCGGCACACGGCGCCCTCCATCGGTGCCTCCTCGCCGGTGGGCTCGCCTGCCGCGAAGACGGTCACTCCGTTCATCCGCAGGACGAGCCGGTCGACGTCGACGCGCGCGAACGCGCCCGCGCAGAAGGCCGAGCCGGCAGCGGAGAGGATCCGCCCCCAGTTCGCGTCGCGCCCGAAGGCCGCGGTCTTGACCAGCGGCGAGGTCGCGATCCGCTTGGCGATCGCGTCCGCCTCGCCGGCGCTGGCCGCGCCGTTGACCTCGATCTCGAGCACCATCGTCGCGCCCTCGCCGTCCTCGACGATCTGCCGAGAGAGATCGGCGCACACTTCCCGGAGCGCTGCCGCGAACTCGCGGTCACTTGCCGGGGTGCGCTCGATCCCGCTGGCGCCGTTCGCGAGCAGGATCACGGCGTCGTTGGTCGAGCACTCGCCGTCGACCGAGATCCTGTTGAAGCTTTCGTTCACCGCGCCCTTGAGGAAACCTCGGGCCTCGCCGGCCTCGAGCGGGTAGTCGGTGGTGACGACCGCGAGCATGGTCGCCAGGTGCGGGTGGATCATTCCGGCGCCCTTCGCCATCCCCCCGACCGTGAACCCCGTGCACGAGACCACCGACTCCTTCGAGCACGTATCCGTCGTCAGGATCGCTTCGGCGGCGTCGGGACCGCCGTCCTTCGCGAGCAGGCCGGCCGCCTCCTCCAGACCCGCGAGCAGGCGGTTCATCGGGAGCTTCGCGCCGATCACGCCGGTGGAGAGGACGAGCACCTGCCGGGCCTCGAGATCGAGCAGCTCCGCGGTCTCCGCGGCGGTGGCGAGCGCGTCGAGCTCACCCTGCTTCCCCGTCGCCGCATTGGCGACGCCGGAGTTGATCACGATCGCCTGCGGCTGCGTCTGCGCGAGGTGCGCCTTCGAGACGAGCAC
Organism: uncultured Actinomycetes bacterium; assembly: GCA_963719325.1. Classification (GTDB taxonomy): domain Bacteria; phylum Actinomycetota; class Thermoleophilia; order Gaiellales; family Gaiellaceae; genus DATBLE01. The sequence goes on along the minus strand of CAVRBW010000014.1, from coordinate 94,810 downwards.
AGGCGCCGCCTGGACGCAGTTGGCGGTGAACATCCCGGCGCCGACGGCCGGCTCGGTGGAACGAACGATCGCGAGGTCGAGCTTCGAGCGCCGTATCCCGGCATGGACGCCCGCGGCGACGAATCCCTTCGCCGCGGTGATCGCGCCTGTGGCTGCTTCGACCCGCTGGACGGCGACTGCCATCAGACCAGGACCCCCGACAGCCGAAGCCCGGCCGTCTCGTCGAGTCCGAGCGCGAGGTTCGCGTTCTGGACGGCCTGACCGGCGGCGCCCTTGCCGAGGTTGTCGAGCGCACAGATGACGATCGACCGGCCGGTCGCCCGGTCCTCGAACAGGGCGACCTCGGCAGCATCTGTCCCCTGAACCCGGGCGAGATCGGGCACGGCGCCCTCCGGCAGCACGGAGACGACCGACGACGAGACGTAAGCCGCCTCGAGCAGAGAGCGAACGTCCTCCGTGGCCTGCACGTAGCAGGTGGCGATCAGGCCACGCCGTACGGGCAGCAAATGGGGCACGAAGCAGACCGGGAAGCCGAGGAACTGCTCGATCTCCGGCTCGTGCTGGTGCGCGCCGACGCGGTACGGAGAGACGTTCTCCAGCACCGAGGCCGCATGCGAGCTCGCCTTCAGCGACCGGCCCGCCCCGGAGACACCCGACTTCGCGTCGACGACGACCCCGTTCGGCTCGATCGCGCCGGTTAGCGGTGCGAGGGCAAGCAACGCTGCGGTCGCATAGCACCCCGGGTTGGCGATCAGACGAGTGGTCGGCGGCGCCAGCTCCGGCAGCGCGTAGCACCAGCCGTCGTTGAGCCCGGGATGCGCGAAGCCGTACCAGGAGGCATAGGCGGCCGTGTCGGCGAGACGATGGGCCCCGGAAAGGTCGACGACGACCGCGTCCGTCGGCGGGTCGAGCCGTGACGCCTCCTTGTGGCCGAAGCAGCAGAAGACGACGTCGGCGCCGGATGCGAGCGCCTCGGCGTTCGAGCACGAACTCGGGCAGCGGGCCGTGTCCGTTGCGGGCAAGGCGCGGGTCGAGCGCGGTGGCGGGCTGTCCGGCGAGCGAGTCGGAGCCGAGCGCGACGAGGTCGAGCTCCGGATGCGCGAGGACACGGTCGAGGGTCTCCTGTCCGGAGAAGCCGGCGGCGCCGATGACTGCTGCCGAGACCATCTGCGTATTATGCAGACAATCTGCATTTATGCAAGGCGGCGCGGAAAGACACCGCTGACGCCGAGCCGTTTAGCCCATGGCGGCCTCCTCCGGCTGCTCGGCGCCCTCGCCGCGCCCGGAGGTCGTTCCCTCGTGCTCGTCCTCGATCTGAGCGATGTCGGCCTTCGGGACGACGTGCCAGAACTCGCGGACGACGGCATCCCAGCGCTCGAGCAGCGCGCCAGCGAGCGGAGACTCCGTGTAGCGCAGGTGTCTCTCGACGAGCCTGCGCAGCTCCTCGTCGACCGCGACTCGCTCGAGCGTGACGAGATCGTCGTTCAGCCTCAGGGGCAGCTCGCCGGCTGGGTCGAAGACGAACGCGTCGCCGCCGCTCATGCCGGCGCCGACGTTGCGCCCGAACTCGCCGAGCACGACGACGGTGCCGCTCGTCATGTACTCGCACGCGTGGTCGCCGACTCCCTCGACGACCGCCACCGCACCAGAGTTGCGCACCGCGAAGCGCTCGCCGGCGCGGCCGGCGCAGAAGAGCTCGCCGCCGGTCGCCCCGTAGAGGACGGTGTTGCCGATCAGCACCGGGCTGCCCGCGTCGTCCGCCGGCGGGCGGACGACGATCCGGCCGCCGCCCATCGACTTGCCGACGTAGTCGTTCGCCTCACCGACGAGGTCGAGCTCGACGCCGGCTGCGAGGAAGGCGCCGAAGCTCTGCCCCGCCGAGCCCTCGAAGAGCGCGCGCACACGGCCGGGCGGATTCGCGGCGCCGAACTCGCGCCCGATCAGACCGCCGAGGCGGGCGCCCACCGCCCGATCCGACGTGGTGATCGCGTAGGTCGGCTCGACGAGAGCCGCCTCCTCGAGCGCCGGCTGCGCGTCTTCGGCGAGCCTCTCACCAAGCTCGCCGCCGACGGCGGCCGGGGTCTCCTCGCCCTCGAAACCACCGCCGACCGTCGCCAGGAGCACCCCGACGTCGAGCGAGCTCGCCCGGTCCTCGCCTGTTCCGCGAGGACGGAGGAGATCCGCGCGGCCGACGGCCTCGCCCACCGAACGGAGCCCGACCGAGGCAAGGAGCCGCCGCGCCTCCTCGGCCACGTGCAGCAGGTAGGACTCGATCTGCCCGGGGGTGGCCGCGAATTTCGCGCGCAGCTCCGGCCGCTGCGTCGCGATCCCCACGGGACAGGTGTCCAGGTGGCAGGAGCGCACCATCAGGCAGCCTTCGGCCAGCAGCAGCGCCGTACCGAAGCTGAACTCGTCGGCGCCCAGCAGCGCCGCGACGACGATGTCGCGCCCCGTCTTCATGCCGCCGTCGACGCGCAGCCGAATCCGGCGACGCAGTCCGTTCTCGACCAGAACCTGCTGGGTCTCGGCGAGACCGAGCTCCCACGGCAGCCCTGCGTTCTTGATCGAGGAGAGCGGGCTCGCGCCCGTTCCGCCGTCGGAGCCCGCGATGTGCACGACGTCCGAGAGCGCCTTGGCGACGCCTGCCGCGACGAGCCCGACGCCCTTCTCGGCGACGAGCTTGACCGAGATCGCAGCCTTCGGATTAACCTGACGCAGGTCGAAGATCAGCTGGGCCAGGTCCTCGATCGAGTAGATGTCGTGATGAGGGGGCGGCGAGATGAGCGCGATGCCGGGCGTCGTATGCCGGAGGCGGGCGATCTCGGTGCTGACCTTGTGACCGGGGAGCTGGCCACCCTCGCCCGGCTTCGAGCCCTGCGCGATCTTGATCTGCAGCTCGTCGGCGAAGGCCGCGTACTCGGGCGTCACCCCGAAGCGCCCCGACGCGACCTGCTTGATGCGCGAGTTGCGGTCGGTGCGGAACCGAACGGGATCCTCGCCGCCCTCGCCGCAGTTCGAGCGGGCGCCGAGGTTGTTGAACGCGTTCGCGATCGTCTGGTGCGCCTCGGCGGACAGCGCTCCGTGCGACATCCCGCCCGCCGAGAAGCGCCGCACGATCGACTCGGCCGGCTCGACCTCGTCCAGCGGCATCGGCTCGGCCGCGAGCGTGAGCTCGAGCAGATCTCGGAGCTCCATCGGCGCCCGGCCGTTGACGAGCGCCGCGAACCGCTCGTAGGCCTCCCAGCCCTTGCCGTTCAAGGATTGACGAAGCGCATGCGCCGCGTCGACGACGTCCGCATTGGTCTCGTGCGGCTCGCCACCCTTGCGGTACTTGACGTAGCCGGGGTTCTCGAGACGGGTCGCGCCGGCTCGCCCGAGGATCTCGCGTTCCAGCTCGGCGAATCCGATTCCACCGACCGAAGACGCCGTGCCGACGAAGCAGCGGTCGACGACCTCTTCCGCGAGCCCGAGCGCCTCGAAGATCTGCGCGCCGCAGTAGCTGGCGACGTCGGCGATGCCCATCTTCGACATCACCTTCAGGACGCCGTCCTCGATCGCGCTCCGGAAACGCTGTTGAGCCTCGGCGGGCGAAGGGCGATCGCCGCCGATCTTGTCCGCGGCGGCGAGCGCGGCGAGCGTCTCGAGAGCGAGGCGCGGTGAGATTGCCTCCGCGCCGTAGCCGAGCAGGCAGGCGAAGTGGTGGACCTCCCTCGGCTCGTCGCTCTCGACGAGCAGCGTCGCCAGGGTGCGCAGCCCGGTGCCGACCAGCCGATGGTGAACGGTGCCGACCGCCATCAGCATCGGGATCGGGGCTCGATCGACGCCCGCGCCCGTATCGGAGACCAACAGCGTCGTCCGGCCGGATCGAACCGCGGCTTCCGCCTCGTCTGCGAGGCGGGCGCACGCTTCCTCGAGTCCGTGCTCGAACGTCGCGTCGAGTCGCGTGTAGCCGAGCGCCTCGAGCGCGTCGGGGTAGAGGAAGAAGCTCTCCAGCTCGGTGCCGCGCGCGCTCTCCGGCCCTTCGGTCAGCAGCGGGGCCCGCCCGCCGAGGATGCAGCGAACCGAGAACGAGTGGCGCTCGCGCAGGTGGTCGATCGGCGGGTTCGTCACTTGCGCGAACCGCTGGCGGAAGTACGAGTAGACGGGCCGCGCGCGGCCTGCCAGAGGCGGCAGCGCGGTGTCGTCGCCCATCGACGACGTCGGTTCGTGCCCGCGCGCGCCGATCGGGCGCAGGATGACGTTCAGCTCCTCACGCGTGTATCCGAAGAGCGCCTGACGACCAGTCAGGTCGCCTTCAGGCGGTTCGACGGGACTTCCGTTCGTACCCTTGCGGAGACCCGCCTCGAGCCACTCGCCGTAGGGGCGCCTTCGCGCCAGCCGCTCCTTGACCGCGCCGTTCTCCTCGAACCCGGATTCCGGATCCACCGCCACCATCTGGCCCGGGCCGAGCCGGCCGCGGCGGATCGAGCCGCGACCCGAAAGGTCGACCGCACCCGCTTCGGAGCAGCAGACGACGAGGCCGTCCGAGCACTGCGCCCAGCGGAGCGGCCGGAGCCCGTTCCGGTCGAGCGCGGCCCCGACGACCCGGCCGTCGGTGAAGACGAGACCGGCGGGGCCGTCCCACGGCTCCACGAGCAGCGAGTGGTAGCGGTAGTAGTCCCGCAGCTCGGGGTCGAGCTGGGGATTCCCCTCCCACGCCTCCGGCACGAGCATCGTCAGTGCGTGGCGAATGTCGCGTCCACCGTGGACGAGCAGGTCGAGTGCGTTGTCGAGCATCGCCGAGTCGGAGCCGGCTTCGTCGACGACCGGGTGCAGGAGCTCGTCGTCGTCCGAGCCGAAGTTCCCCTCGCGGGCGCGCATCCAGTTGACGTTGCCCTGGATCGCGTTGATCTCGCCGTTGTGGCAGAGCAGGCGGAACGGTTGGGCGCGCTCCCAGGAGGGCGCCGTGTTGGTCGAGAAGCGCTGATGGAAGATCCCGAACGGAACGGCCAGCGACGGGTCTCTGAGGTCGGGGTAGAAGTGCGCGAGCTGATCTGCCGCGCAGAGGGCCTTGTAGGTCACGGTTCGGAACGAGAGCGAGACGATGTACGCGCCTGGGGTGCGCTCGGCTCGCCGTCGGGCTCGGTACGCGCGCTTCTCGGCCTGACCGTCCGGGGCGCGCAGCAGCAGCTGCTCGATGCGGGGCATGGTCGCGAGCGCTTCGGCGCCGAGGGCGTCTTCCTCGACGGGCACCTCCCGCCACTCCAGCGGGACGAGGCCCTCGTCGCGGCACGCCTGCTCGATCGCATCGCGCGCGGCGGCGTCGCGAAGGAAGACCATCGCTACGCCGTGACTGGCAGCGTCGCCGGCAACGCCGGCGCCGCCCGGCCTGAAGCCAAGGGGACTCCCCTCCTGCAGCGGCAGCAGGACACCGGCGCCGTCGCCCGTCTTCCGGTCGGCGGCGGTGGCGCCGCGGTGGCGGACGTTGTGGAGACCCTCGAGCAACGCGTCGACGATCTCGCGCGACGGGCGACCGGCCGAATCGGCGACGAAGCCGATTCCGCAGGCGTCTCGTTCCTGGGTTGGGCCGAACACCGCCGCCATGGGCGCACCTCGAATCACTTGCAGGGACTCCGCCTCTGTGGTGTTAGCTAGCCGGCGGAGGCGGTGGGAACGGGACGCCGACTAGCACGTAGGCTTGCGCGCGATGAGAATAAAGAGCGTCGAGTTCTCGGTCGCGCGAGGCATCCCCAGCAGAGTACGGGCAACGTCGGATGCGGTCAAGTAGGAGACGCATCCGGCCGATACCCGCTTGACAGATGCGCTCCGGGCTGGCAACACTAGGTGCGCAGTAGCGATGAGCGCCGCGTTCGACACCCACTTCGTCGCCGGTCTCCCAGAGGCCGAACGCGGCGTGCTCTCGATTCTCCTCGTCGCCATTCTCCCCCGCTAGGGGGAGGACGCGACCACGCGCTTCGCAGCGCACACGCCGACCGAACCGCACCACAGGTACGCCTCCGGACGGAGGCGGGACGAGGAGGAACGAGTTGTCAACCCGCAGGATCACGATCTTCGACACCACCCTTCGCGACGGCGAGCAGTCGCCGGGCATCGCGCTGCAGCCTGACGAGAAGGCCGAGATCGCCGCACAGCTCGAGCGGCTCGGCGTCGACGTGATCGAGGCGGGCTTCCCCGTCTCGTCGCCGGGAGACTTCGAGGGCGTGTGCGCAGTCGCACGCGCGGTCGAAGGACCCACGGTCGCCGCTCTCGCGCGCGCCGAGACCGACGACGTCGAGGCGTGCGGCGACGCGCTCGCCGACGCCCGGCGCTCTCGCATCCACGTCTTCATGGCGACGAGCCCGCTGCACATGGCGAAGAAGCTTCAGCTCGAGCCGCCCGAGGTGGTCGAACGCGTACGAAACAGCGTGCGTGCCGCCCGAGCACGCGCAGACGAGGTCGAGTTCTCGGCGGAGGACGCCACACGCTCGGAGCCTGAGTTCCTCGCGCAGGTGTGCCGCGAAGCGATCGCGGCAGGAGCGACGACGATCAACCTCCCCGACACGGTCGGATACGACGTACCCGACGGACATGAGTCGTTCCTGCGACGGATGCAGGAGCTGTGTCCCGAGCTGAGCACCGTCGTCCTCTCGGTCCACTGCCACAACGACCTCGGCCTGGCCGTCGCCAACACGCTCGCGGGGATTCGCGCAGGCGCAACCCAGGTCGAGTGCACCGTGAACGGGATCGGCGAGCGCGCCGGGAACGCCGCATTGGAGGAGGTCGTCATGGCCCTCCGCGTGCGCAGCGACGTCATGGCCGTCGAGACGGGAATCCGCACGCAGGAGATCGGCGCATCGTCCGCACTCGTCTCGCGGCTGACCGGCTACGTCGTCCAGCGCAACAAGGCGATCGTCGGCGCCAACGCCTTCGCCCACGAGGCAGGCATCCACCAGGACGGGATGCTCAAGGACGTTTCGACCTACCAGATCATGGATCCCGTCGAGTTGGGGCTGACGATGACGCTCCCGCTCGGCAAGCACTCGGGTCGCCACGCGTTCGCGTGTGCCTGTGCCGAGGCAGGGATCCAGCTCGCCGCCGACGAGCTCCGGGCCGCGTTTGCCCGTTTCAAGCGGCTCGCCGACGAACGGAAGGCCGTGACCTTGTACGACGTCTTCGAGGAGGTCCCCAACGCGGGGGAAACAGCCGCCGCACGCGAAGCGTGCCCAGAAAACAGAGCCCCCCATGACCGGGCGCCGGAGGCGACCCGCGTGCCCCCTTCCCCAAGGCCGTTCGCACCTCAGCAGCCGCAGGTAGCCGCGCCCGCCATGTCGGTCGCGGCGGTGAAACCCTCCACGATCGAAGAGGCCGGCCGATGAATCGCAGGAAGCGCTACACAGTTGCGTGCCTGAGCGGAGACGGCATCGGGCCCGAGTTGATGGCCGAGGCGAGCCGCTCCCTGGTCGAGGCCGGCCGACTGCACGGCTTCCGGGTCGACGAGATCCACGCTCCGTTCGCCGGAGAGGCCGTCACGCGGTACGGTCACCCACTCCCTGCCGAGACGCGGGCGGCCTGCCGCCGGGCCGATGCGGTCCTGGTCGCCCTGACGAAGGAACCGGCGCTCGAGGGCGTAAAGGCCGAGCTCGACCTCACCTGGCGCGTGCAGCGCGTCCGGATGCCGCACGGCGACATCGCGATCGTGAGCCCTCTCGACGACCAGATCGAGCCGTTCGTCGTCCGCCGGGCCTTCGACCTCGCGCGCTCGCGCCGTGCCCGCCTGACGGCCGTCGGGGAGGGGCTGGCCTGGAGCACGTTCGTCTCCTGGGAAGCGGACCGTCACCCGGGCGTCCAGGTCGAGCGGCTGACTCTCGGCGAGGCGCTCCCGCAGCTGATGAACACCCCGGATCGGTTCTGCGTCGTGGTCGTGCAACAGCAGCACGCCGAGCTGCTCTCGGACCTTGCCGCCACCGGGATGAGCGAATCGCGAATCGTGGCGTCGGGACGCCTGTCGCAGACCGGCCCGGGAATCTTCGGACCGACCCACGGCTCGGCGCCGGACATCGCGGGCCAGGGGGTGGCGAACCCGAGCGGGATGCTGCTCGCCGCCGCGCTGATGCTCTCCGAAGGGCTGGGCGAGCAGACTGCCGGGCGCACGCTCGAGCGCGCCGTCTCGCACGCGCTCGCCTCGGGCGTCCGTACGGCCGACCTCGCCGGTCAAGGCCCCGCGGCGACCACCCGAGGCTTCATGGACGCGGTGATCGAGCTGATGCCCGGCGCCCGCACCGACATCGAGTTCATCGCAGGCCCGGCATGACTGTCGCTCGCCTTCGGCTCGCTCTCACGGGGGAAACAGCCGGTTTCCCCCGTGGGCCCCCTTCCCCAAACCCGGTCCGCACCTCAGCAGCCGCTGTGTGCCGCGCCCGCCATGTCGGTCGCGGCGACGGGATTCTCGACGACTCGGCGGGGTCAGGCCATGAGCCGCATGCTTGGCTCGGACGCGGTGCTTCGCTCGCTCGAGGCCGAGGGGGTCGACGTGATGTTCGGGCTACCCGGCGGCGCCGTCCTCCCCATCTACGACGCCATCGCCCGCGGCACGTCGGTCCGGCACGTCCTCGCCCGCCACGAGCAGGGCGCGGGGCACATGGCCGAGGGCTACGCGCGCGCCTCGGGCCGGACCGGAGTCGCCCTCGCGACATCCGGCCCCGGGGCGACGAACCTGGTCACTCCGATCGCCGACGCCTGGATGGATTCGACCCCCCTCGTCTGCGTCACGGGTCAGGTGCGAAGCAGCCTGATCGGCACCGACGCATTCCAGGAGTGCGACATCACCGGTGTGACGACGCCGATCGTCAAGCACTCCTGGCTCGTCCAGGACGTCGAGGAGATCCCCGAGGTGATGAAGGCGGCGTTCCACATCGCGCGGACGGGTCGCTGCGGACCGGTGCTGGTGGACGTGCCGCGGGACATCCAGGAGCAGGCGCTCGACTTCAGCTATCCCGAGAGCGCTGACCTCCCAGGCTGGAAGCCGCCGACTCGCGGCCATCCTCGCCAGATCGCGGAGGCGGCCCGGCGGCTCGCAGCCGCGGAGAAGCCGGTGCTCTACGTCGGCGGCGGGACGCTCAACGCAGACGCCTGCGCGGAGCTGCTCGCGGTCGCAGAAGCAGGACGGATCCCGGTCGTGACCACGCTGATGGCGAAGAGCGCCTTCCCGGAGACGCACGAGCTTCATTTCGGGTGGCCCGGGATGCACGGACCGAAGTGGTCGAACCTGGCGATGAACACCTGCGACGTCCTCGTCGCCGTCGGCGCACGCTTCGACGACCGGGTCACCGGCAAGCTGGCCGCCTTCGCCCCCGGTGCGACCGTCGTCCACCTGGACATCGACGCCGCCGAGATCGGCAAGCTGCGGCACGCGGACGTCCCGGTGGTCGGGCCGCTCAAGCAGGTCCTCGCCGACCTCGCCGACCAGCTGCGGGCACTTCCCCCGCCGCGAACCGAGCCGTGGCTGCGCCAGCTCGAGGCCTGGCGCGAGGAGTTTCCGCTCCGGTACGGCGAGGGCGAGCTGCTCAAGCCCCAGCGGGTGATGGAGACCCTGCAGCGTCTGACCGCCGACCGTGACGACGTGATCTGGACGACCGGGGTCGGCCAGCATCAGATGTGGGCGATGCAGTACCTGCTCTGCGACCAGCCGCGGAGCTTCATCACCTCGGGCGGGCTCGGCACGATGGGGTACGGAATCCCGGCGGCGGTCGGCGCCAAGGCCGCGCGCCCGGACGCAACCGTCGTCTGCGTCGACGGCGACGGCTGCTTCCAGATGACCTGCCAGGAGCTCGCCACGTCCGTGCTCGAGGACCTCCCGATCGTCACCGTCGTGGTCAACAACGGCTACCTCGGGATGGTGCAGCAGTGGCAGACGATGTTCTTCGAGGAGCGGCACTCCCACGTGCACCTCACACATCAGGTGCCCGACTACGCGGCCCTCGCGCGGGCTTACGGCGGGCTCGGCTTCACCGCCTCGGACGAGGACGAGCTCGAGGACGCGCTCGCTCAGGCTCTGGCCTCCGGTCGGACGGCCGTCGTCGACGCGCACGTCGACCCGACCGAGCAGTGCTTCCCGATGATCCCTGCCGGCGCCGCGGCACTCGACATGCTCGAGTACGAGGAGACCGCCAAGGTGACGGCCGCGTGATCCACACGCTGTCGGTCCTCGTCGAGGACAAGCCCGGGGCGCTCGTCCGCGTCTGCCAGATGTTCGCCCGGCGGGGCTTCAACATCGAGAGCCTCGCGGTCGGGCCGACGGAGCGGGAGGCCGTCTCGTGCATCACGTTGCGGGTGAACTGCGAGGTGCACCCGCTCGAGCAGATCGTGAAGCAGATGCACAAGCTCGTGAACGTGCTCCGCGTGCGTGAGCTCGAGCCCGGCGAGGCGGTGGAGCGCGAGCTGGCGCTGATCGCGATCGCCGCTCCGCCGGAACGGCGCGCCGAGCTGATGACCCTGGCGGACGTCTTCCACGCCCGGGTAGCCGACGTCGGGCCCGACACGATCGTGTTCGAGATCGTCGGCGAGCCGGAGGAGATCGACTCCTTCGAGGAGCTCGTACGTCCACACGGGATCCGCGAGCTCAACCGCACCGGCCGGATCGGCCTGAGGCGGGCATCCGTACGCCGCCCCCGCCTGCAACGCGTCCTCCGCTGACAGCTAGAGAAAGGAACTCCATGGCGACGATCCATCGCGAAGGGAACCTCGGCCTGCTCACGGGCAAGGTCGCGGTCATCGGCTACGGAAGCCAGGGCCACGCGCACGCGCTCAACCTGCACGACTCGGGCGTCACGGTCGAGGTCGGCCTGCGCCCGGGCAGCGGCTCGCGGCAGGCGGCCGAGGACGCCGGCCTCGCCGTCTCCACCGTCGCCGAGGTCGTCCGGGACGCCCAGATCGTCGCCATCCTCCTGCCCGACCAGGTGCAGCCCGCCGTGTACGAGGAGGAGATCGCGCCGAACCTCGACCCGGGAGCCGCGCTCCTCTTCGCGCATGGTTTCAACGTCCACTACGGCCGGATCGCCCCGCCCGAAGGCCACGACGTGATCATGGTCGCGCCGAAAGGGCCGGGTCACATCGTCCGCCGGATCTTTACGGAGGGCTACGGCACGCCCGCGCTCGTCGCGGTCGCGCAGGACGCGAGCGGCAACGCCTTCGAGCTCGCACTCGCGTACGGAGCCGGTATCGGCGCCGGCAGGGCCGGCATGCTCGAGACAACGTTCGTCGAGGAGACGGAGAGTGACCTCTTCGGCGAGCAGGCCGTCCTCTGCGGTGGCGTCACGGAGCTGATCCGTCTCGGCTTCGAGACGCTCGTCGAGGCCGGCTACCAGCCGGAGATCGCGTACTACGAGTGCCTTCACGAGCTGAAGCTGATCGTCGACCTGATCTACGAGGGTGGCCTGGCCGGCATGCGCTTCTCGGTCTCCGACACAGCCGAGTACGGCGACCTGACGCGCGGGCCGCAGGTGATCGACGACCACGTGCGCCAGAACATGCGCAAGCTGCTCTCCGACATCCGCGAGGGATCGTTCGCCCAGGAGTGGATCGAGCAGATGAGGACCGGCGAACCCCGGCTGAAGGAGCTGCGCGAGCAGGCCTCGGACGAGCGGATCGAGCACGTCGGACGCGAGCTCCGCAGCCTGATGCACCGGCAGGTGCCTCAGACCGACGCCGAGCCTGCATAGGATCGCAGGCATGAGCTCCGACCCGTACGCCAGGCCGGTCGACCCGGCGAAGCGCCACAGCGCCACGATCACCGACGGACCAGACCGCGCCGGGGCGCGGTCGATGCTGAAGGGCGCCGGCTTCACCGACGAGGACCTCGCGAAGCCGCTGGTCGGCGTCGCCACGACCTGGATCGAGACGATGCCGTGCAACCTGAACCAGCGCGAGCTGGCGCAGGACGTCAAGCGCGGGATCCGCGAGGCCGGCGGAACGCCGATGGAGTTCAACACGATCGCCGTCTCGGACGGCGTGTCCATGGGCACGGAGGGAATGCGCGCGAGCCTCGTGTCGCGCGAGGTGATCGCCGACTCGATCGAGCTCGTCACCCGCGGCCACCTGTTCGACGGGCTCGTCTGCCTGGTCGCCTGCGACAAGACCAATCCGGCCGCGGTGATGGCGCTGGGCCGGCTCGACATTCCCGGCGTCGTCCTCTACACCGGGTCGATCGCCCCCGGCGTCTTCCGCGGTCGCGACGTCACCGTCGCCGACGTCTACGAGGCGATCGGCGGCTACGCGGCCGGCACGGTGACTGCCGAGGACCTGCACGAGCTGGAGTCGGTCGCCTGCCCTGGTGCCGGAGCATGCGGCGGTCAGTTCACGGCGAACACGATGTCGACGATCCTCGAGTTCCTCGGGATCAGCCCGCCCGGGCTGAACGGGATCCCTGCGCTCTCGCCGAAGAAGGCCGACGCTGCCTACGAGTGCGGCCGCATCGCGGTCGACCTGGTCAAGCGCGACCTCAGGCCGTCGGAGTTCGTCACCCTGAAGGCGATCGAGAACGCCGCCGCTTCGGTGGTCGCAACGGGCGGCTCGACGAACGGCCTTCTCCACCTGCTCGCGATCGCCCGCGAGTTCGGTCTCGAGTTCACGATCGACGACTTCGACCGGATCGCCGCGCGCACGCCGGTACTCGCGGACATGAAGCCGTGGGGACGCTTCCACGCGACGGACGTGTACCGCGCCGGCGGAGTCGCGCTCGTGGCGCGGGAGCTGGCGAAGCAGGGCCTGGTGCACGGAGAGCTGCCGACCGTTGACGGCCGGACGCTGGGAGAGGTGGCGACCGCGGTCGAGGAGACGCCCGGCCAGGAGGTGGTCGCGACGATCGAGCAGCCAATCAAGCCCAGCGGCAGCCTCCGCGTCCTGCGCGGGAATCTCGCGCCGGACGGGTGCGTCGTCAAGCTGACCGTCGGCCGGAAAGCGCACCGTGGACCGGCACGCGTCTTCGACAACGAGCAGGAGGCGTTCGCAGCCGTGAAGGCGAAGGCAATCCGCCCCGACGACGTCGTCGTGATCCGCTACGAAGGCCCGGCCGGCGCGCCCGGGATGCCGGAGATGCTCCAGGTGACCGCGGCGATCATCGGCGAGGGCCTCGGCGACACGGTCGCGCTCGTCACCGACGGCCGCTTCTCCGGCGCCACCCACGGCTTCATGGTCGGGCACGTCGCGCCCGAGGCGTTTCGGGGCGGCCCGATCGCCGTCCTGCAGGAGGGCGACATGGTGGAGATCGACGTCGAGACCGGCTCGCTGACCGTCGAGCTCTCGGACGACGAGCTCGCCGCCCGCCTCGCCGACTGGACGCCGCCGCCGCCACGGTACGAGAGCGGCGTCTTCGCCAAGTACGCCGCTCAGGTCTCGTCTGCGAGCGAGGGCGCCGTCACCCGGCCCTGACTCGGTAGTCCGCCACAGGCGCAATCCGCAAAGGGGCTGATGCCGATGCCTTCGAGTGGGGCGAGCATCGCCCCGTGCGTGTCGTCCCCAGGGGCAGGATCAAGCGAGCGCTGTTCTTCGTCCTCGTCGGCGGGATCGGCCTGTTCGCGCTTGCACAGGCGGTCCCCTACGGTCGGGCGCACAGCGACCCGAACGTGACGAAGGAACCTGCCTGGGATTCTCCGCAGACGCGCGCACTGGCAGCGCGGGCCTGTTTCGACTGCCACAGCAACCTGACGACCTGGCCGTGGTACAGCAACGTCGCCCCCGTTTCATGGCTCGTCACACGCGACGTCGACGACGGACGCTCGACCCTGAACTTCTCGGAGTGGGACAAGCCGCAAGAAGTGGACATCGGCGAAATTGCCGAGTCGATCGACGGAGGCGGGATGCCGCCCTCGTACTACACGTGGCTGCACTCGAAGGCGGGGCTCTCGAAGGCGGAGAAGCAGCAACTGATCGCGGGCCTCGAGAAGACGTTCCGGATCTCGCCGCCGATCGGCGGCGGCGCCGGCGGCTAGATCAGTCCCCGACATCCGTCCAACCAGTCACCGCGGGCCGGACGTTGACTGGTAGACCTGACCGTCCATGAGCGGTCTCAGTCCGGATGCGCCGCTGCGCCGAGACGTTCGCCTGCTCGGCGACATCCTCGGCCGCGTGCTGGTCGAGCAGGGCGGGAAGAGCCTGCTCGCCGACGAGGAAGACATCCGGAAGCGCTCTCGGCGGGCACGCTCGACCGGCTCCGCAGCCGCGCGCGAACGGCTCGCGTCCGCCGTCGCCGCCTTGCCGCTCGACCGGCAGGCTGAGGTCCTCCGCGCCTTCGCCCTCTACTTCCAGCTCGCCAACCTGGCGGAGCAGCACCACCGCCTGCGCCGCCGGCGTCAGTACGAGCACGAGCAGCGAACGCCGAGGGAATCTCTCGCCGATGCCTTCGCGCGGCTCGAGCGGGCGGGCGTCAGCGGACGACGCCTCACGGCCGCCGGGCGGAGGATCTCGCTCGAGCTCGTCCTCACCGCCCACCCGACCGAGGCGACGCGACGCACGGTGCTCGCCACGCAGATCCGCCTCCACGAGCTGCTCGACCGGCTCGACGACCCGGCGCTGCCCCACTCGGCACGGGACGCGGTCGAGGCCTCGCTCGCGGAGGAGGTGACGGCGCTCTGGCAGACGGATGAGGTCCGGGCCCGTCGCCCCCGCGTGGTCGACGAGATCCGCCATGGCCTCTGGTTCTTCGAGCGGAGCCTGCTCGACGTCGCGCCCGCGCTCGTCGGCGACCTCCGGCGAAGGTTGCCTGACACGCCCGTGCCGCTGCGCTTCGGAAGCTGGATCGGCGGGGACCAGGACGGCAACCCGGCCGCCGGCCCGCGGACGATCGAGGAGGCGCTCGACCGCGCTCGCACGCTCGCGCTCACGCGCTACCGGTCCGAGGTCCGCGAGCTCGCGGCGAGCACAGGCCTCGCCAGCACGCTCGTCGGCATCTCCGAAGAGCTCCGCGACTCGCTGTCGCGCGACGAGTCGGCGATGCAGGCCTACGCCGCTCGGATCGGCACCACGAACGACACCGAGCCGTACCGTCGCAAGCTCTCCTTCGTCTGGCACCGGATCGGCGAGACGATTGCGCGCCGGCCCGGCGGCTACGACGTGCCGGGCGAGCTCGCCGCCGACCTCGACGTACTCGACCGGAGCCTGCGGGCGAACCGAGGAGCACGGATCGCGAACGGCCGGCTGGCAGCGCTCAGGCGTCGCGTAGAGCTCTTCGGATTCCACATCGCCAAGCTGGACGTCCGGCTCCACGCCGCCGAGCTCGCACGCCCGACCGCGAAGACACGCCGCACCTTCGTTGCGGCCGCGCAGGCCCAGGAGCGACACGGCGAACAGGCCGTCGACACCCTGGTGATCTCCGGGACGCGCAGCGCCGCCGACGTGCTCGCCGCGCTCGACCTCGCCCGCGAGGCGGGCGCCCGCCTCTCGCTCGTGCCTCTCTTCGAGACGATCGACGACCTCCGCGCTGCGCCGGCGATCGTCGACGAGCTCCTCGCCGAGCCGCGCGTGGCAGAGCTCGTCGAGTCGCGCGGGCGCCGGCTCGAGGTGATGGTCGGCTACTCCGACTCGGGGAAGGACGGCGGCTACCTGACCGCCCAGTGGGAGATCTTCCGAGCCCAGGAGTCGCTCTCGGCCCTGGCCGCACGGCGGCGTGTCGAGCTGACGATCTTCCACGGTCGCGGCGGAAGTGCAGGCCGCGGGGGCGGCCCGACCCACGCGGCGATCCTCGCGCAGCCACCGGGTCACCCGTCCGGCAGGCTGAAGGTGACGGAGCAGGGCGAGACGATCTCGTTCAAGTACGGCCTCCCGGGGCTCGCCTACCGGAACCTCGAGGCGGCGCTGGCGGCGACGCTGCTGTCCGCGTTTCCGGACGTCACGCAGGCGACGCCGCCTGCCGGAGCCCACGCGGCGCTCGCCGAGCTGTCAGAGGCGGCGCATTCCGCCTACCGGGCGCTCGTCTGGGAGGACCCGGCGTTCCCGGACTTCTTCCGCGCTTTCACGCCGATCGAGGAGCTCGCCCTGTTCGAGATCGGCTCGCGGCCCGCGCGCCGGCCGGGGCGGCGCGACCTCCTGCGCTCGCTTCGCGCCATCCCGTGGGTGTTCGCCTGGACGCAGAATCGCTGCCTGCTTCCCGCCTGGTACGGCTGCGGAACCGCGCTCGGCTCCTGCACCGAGACGGCCGGCGGGCTCCGCCGGCTCCGGCGCCTGTACCGCTCCTTCGCGTTCTTCCGGTCACTGGTCGAGAACCTCGAGATGACACTCGCCAAGTCGAGCCTCGAGATCGCCCGCGGGTACCTCGGGCTGGTCCCGCCCGAAGCCGAGCCCGAGCGCCTGTTCGCCACCATCGCGCGCGAGCACGCTCGAGCCGTGGAGGCCGTGCTCGCGATCGTCGAGGCCGAGGCCTTGCTCGACCGCCAGCCCGTCGTCCAGCGGTCGATTCAGCTACGCAACCCGTACGTCGACCCGATGAACGCGATCCAGGTCGAGCTCCTCCGACGCTACCGGGACCCGGCGGCCTCCGAAACCGAGCGAGAACCGGTCCGGGCGCCGCTGCTCCGCTCGATCGCCGGAATCGCCGCAGCACTCAGGAACACGGGCTAGGTCACTCTCGTGCGTCAGGACCCGGACGCGAGCATCGACCTCTACTGGCTTCCGCTTGGAGCCGGCGGCAAGTTCGTACGGCTGAACGGACGGATGTTCGAAGCCGTCGTGGCCGGTCTCGAGCGGCGCCCGCGCCGCGATCTCTACCACTCGGCACTCGTCGTACGCGTTCCGGAGGGACGCTTCGTGATCGAGCAGACACCTGTCCGAGACGGCGAAGGCTCGGAGCGTGGCGTCGTCTCCGAGGGAGCAGTCGGGAGCCGCTGGGCAAGTCGATTCCGCGTCTTCCGCTACGAGCTTCGCCGCTGGCGTGACGGAGTGATTCCCGACCTCGCCGAGGCGGTCGAAAGCCCGCGACGGCTGACGACCGACGCAGCGGTGGCGCGGCGCGCCCTCGATCTGGTGCCGTCAGTGCCGACGCCCGTGTGGGGCCGCGACGAGCTGCACGCCGGCGAGATGTGGAACTCCAATTCGGTGATCTCGTGGCTGATCGCCCGCTGCGGCCTCCCTGTCGAGTCGATCCACCCGCCGGCGGGCGGCCGGGCGCCGGGATGGCGAGCCGGCGTCGTGATCGCGGGTAGGGGCGGGATCGGCGCAACGGCCGACGCCGGCGGATGCCCCGCCGACCGCTAGCCGGTGCCTGGCACCGGATCCATCCTCGACTCCAAGCCGGCGAGCAGGGCCCAGCGCTCGTCGACATGAGCCTGGATGGAATCGATCTCCGCAGGCGAAAGGTGACTGAAGCGCCCTTGCGTCTCCGAGGAATTCGCTCACCGGCAGCGTGTTCTTCGGCCGGACGGTGATCTTCCATTCTCCGTCGTCGCAGGCGAAGAGCGGGAAGTACCGGGACTCGACGGCCAAACGCGCCAGCTCGGTCGACTGGGCCGTCGGGTATCTCCAACCCGGAGGGCAGGGACCGAGGATGTGCAGGAACCGGAGCCCCTGAACCTCGGCCGCTCTGGCCACTTTCGCCCGGAAGTCTCGCAGCATCGGCACCGAGCCCAGGGCAAGGGTCGCAACGTAGGGAATACCGTGAGCCGCCATGATCCGGGCGATGTCCTTCTTCTGTCCCGTCCGCGGAGAGCTCGTCGGCGTCGTCGTGGTCCAGGCGCCTTCCGGGGTGGCGCCCGACTTCTGCACGCCGGTGTTCATGTACGCCTCGTTGTCGTTGAGGACGTAGATGATGTCTTCGTTCCGCTCCGCGGCGGCGGAGACACCGGAGAAGCCGATGTCGCAGGTCGATCCGTCTCCGCCCCAGACGACCACCTGCGTGTCACCGAGACCACGGAGCCGCAACCCGGCCTTGATCCCGGATGCCTCCGAGGCGGCCGAGGCAAAGGGAGTCAGGTAGACCGAGACCCCCAGCGCATTCACCGGCCAGATCCCGGCGATGATCGTCCAGCACGACGCCGGTATGACCAAGACGATCTTCGAGTCGGGCGTAGCCGCGGCAAGACCTCCGAGCAGGTGGCGAATCGTGATTGCAGGTCCGCAGCCCGCGCAGGCGCTATGGCCTGGGAGGAGGAGCTTGCCCTCGGAAACGATCTCCTCGAGCCACGCAGCCATCTTCAAACCCCCTCGGGAACATAGACCGGCGCCAGACCGGCGCTCTCCGCAGCGCCCGATCGCGTCGCGCTCAACGCCCAGCGCAGGGTGCTGGGGGTTACTTCGGTCCCGCCGATCCCGCAGATGAAGTCGGTGGCGACTCTTGCATGCGGGAGCTCGAGCGATCTCACGTCGTTACCCAGCGGGCCGAACGAGCCAAACGCAGATGCGCGGTCGATGACGGAGACGTACGAAGCCTTCGAGAGGGCTTCGGACAGCTCTGCGGAGGGGAACGGCCTGAAGGCATGCACTCGCACGATCAGGAGGTTCTCGTCGTCGTCGAGAAGCTCCCGAGCCGAGTCTCCGATCGTTCCGATCGTGACGAGAGCCGCGTCTGCGTCCGGATTTCCGCACAGCTCCAGCGCACCGGTCTTCGGGCGCCCGAAATGCGAGGCGAACTCCGACGCGACGTCGCCGATGACGTCTCTGGCCTCGTTCATCGCGTCGAAGACGTTGCGCTGGAACGCGTCGTAGTCCTTCGGCTCCGGCATCGAGGAGAACGCGCGGGGCGTGCGGGGATCGAGCAGCCACTGATCCGATGGCGAGAACTCCGGAAGGAACGCGTCGACCGCATCCTGATCCGGAATGTCGAGAACCTCCGACGTGTGCGAGAGCAGGAAGCCCTCGGCGCAGACCATCACGGGCAGCAGCACCGTCTCGGCGATCCGGTACGCGCAGAGCACGCTGTCGAGGACCTCCTGCGCCGAGGAGCAGTACAGCTGGATCCAGCCGGTGTCCCTCTGGCTCATGCTGTCCGAGAGATCGGGCTCGATGCTCCACGGAGCGAAGACCGCGCGGTTGACGTTGACGATGACGAGCGGCAGACGCTCCCGCGACGCTCGATGGAGCTGCTCGTGCGCGTACAGCAACCCTTGCGACGACGTGGCGGTGAAGGTCCGAACGCCGGTTCGCGACGCACCGACGACGTAGCCGAACATCGCGTGCTCGCTTTCGAGATTGGCGAACTCCACGTCGTCTCGCCCCGCCACCAGATCCGCGAGGCGCTCCACGATCAGCGTCTGCGGCGTGATCGGGTAACAGCCGATCGCGCGAACGCGGGCGAGGACCACCGCACATGCCGCGGCTTCGTTGGCGGTCAGCAGAACCCGCCCGCGCGGAAGTGTCAGGCTCATGCTTTCACCGCTTCCATCGTGATCGCGTTCCGGACGGGACACACGACCTCGCAGATGCCGCACCCCTTGCAGTAGAGGTAGTCGACGGACATGAGGCCGTCGGCCCGCGTGATCACGCCTTCCGGACAGAAGAGCGCGCACACCCCGCAAGCCGTGCACTTCTCGGTCAGCACCGGGCGATCCAGCGACCACGAACCGGTGTGATTGCGAAGCGAGTTCGTGGTGCTCACTGCAAAGACGGTCGGGCCGTGCAGTGGCGCCTCGACCCGGCTGACCGCCGGCTCGACCGGCAGGTCGCCTGCGTGGGCTCGCTGGACCGTGCAGCGCGCGTAGCCCTCTCTGGCCGCGGTGATGTTCAGCTCGGCGAGTGCGCCCATGCGGGAGGCGATCGACTCTTCCAGGAAGGCGAGCCCTTGCGGAAGAAGGAGCTTCACGCACGCTCCGAGCACGGCCACGTTGCCCATCGGCCGGCCCTCCGAGGAAAGGACGTCGTTGCGTCGGGCGATCCGCGAGGCCGGAACACGAGCGATCCTGAACGGGCCGGTGTGCTGGAAGCGTGTCTCGCGATTCAGGACGATCAATCCGCCGGGCTTGACGGACTCGATGAGCTCCGGCGGCGGCGGGGACGAGGAAACGACGACCAGGACGTCGCAATCGCGGATTCTGTACCGGCGGTGAATGGGCGAGCCTTCGTCCCAGCGCAAGAACGCGGAGATCGGCGCGCCGCGCCTCTCGGCCGTGAACTCGGGAAAGCTCTGTGCCCAGTAGCCGGCGCGAGCGAACGTGTCGGCCAGGAGCTGCGACGCGAGCACGACCCCTTGGCCGCCCCGGCCGACAAAAAGCATCTCCTTCACGCCATCGCTCCCTTCGCAGGGCATTCGCGCGCGACAACCGAACGCCCCAATCGTTCGCGATGTCGACCGACGCGGCATCCGTGGCTGCGCTGATGGAGCCGTCAGTAGTCGCGCGCAGCGCAAGCGCGCACCCGAACCCTCAGGCCACGAGCGCCGAGCTCTCGAGCCGCGGCTTCACCTCGGTGATGAACAGATCCATGGTGCGCTTCGCCTCGTCGAGCGTCATGTCGCCGGTGGGGAGCTGGAGGACGATGTAGTCGGTCAGGCCCGGCTCCAGGATGCCGGCAAAGCGCTCCGCGATCTGGTCGACGGTGCCCGCTCCTGCGTTGATCGCATCCTCCATGTGGGACATGATCTTGTTCAGCGGGCCGAGTGCCTTCTCGCATTCGTCCTCGGGCAGCACGAGATGGTCGTGCTTATGCACGTTGTGAGCGCGCCGCAGGAGGCCGGTCATGCCGCGCCGGGCGATGTCGAGCGCCTCGTTCTCGGTCGGCGCGATCGCCAGCACCATCGTGCAGCCCACCCGCGGCTCCGAGTTCGGGCCGTCCATCCGGATCGTGTCGCCCTTGTGCTCGTGCCAGGTCTCGACGTAGGTCTCGTACGACGCCTGGTCGATCGGGCCGGGCCACATCAAGTTCATCCCATGGCGCCCGGCGACCGTCGGTGTTCCGGGATACCAGAACGGGATCGGATCCTGGAGCGGCTTGGTCGCGAGCGGGAGCGTCGGGAAGTCGAAGTACGCGCTGTTCTCGCTCGAGATCTCGCCCGTCTTCAGGGCGTCGCAGATGATTCCGAGGATGTCCGTGAAGCGGTCCCTCGACTCGGGCCAGGTGCTGCCGAACCAGTAGTGCTCGATCGGCGCGACACCGCGTCCGACGCCGAACTCGAGCCGCCCGCCGGTCAACTGGTCGACGACGCACATGTCCTCGAGGATCTGGACCGGGTGATGCAGGGGCAGGAGCTTCACCATCGGCCCGAGCCGGATGGTCTCCGTCACCTGTGAGGCAGCCGCGATGAACACCTCCTGGTTCGGTGCCAGGCACAGGTCGGAGCCGTGGTGCTCGGCGAGGTGGAACCCTGCGAATCCCGCCTGGTCGGCTTGCTTGATGAGCTCGAGCCGGTCCTCGAACAGCCGCTTCGTCGGCGTGCCGGGAATGTCCTCGATGTGGTCGAAGATGCCGAACGTCGGTGTAGCCACGGTGAACTCCCTCCCGGTCGCTGAACATGCGGAGCATAGGCCGTCTCGCCCTTCAATTGGCGGACAGCCGTCGGCTTGACGCCTTCCGGGTGGGCGCTTATCGTCCCCTCACCGTTCACTAATAGCGGACACTGGGGGCTGGGATGGCTGAACAGACGACGGCGACTGTTCCGTGGTCGCCCCATTACACCGAGCCTGAGACGATCGAGGTCGAGGGGCTCCAGGTTGCCTACCGTCGCAAGGGATCCGGACCAACCACGCTCTTCCTCCACGGCGCGGGCATGACCCGGATGTGGTTGCCTGTCTACGAACACCTCTCGGCGGGGCTCGACCTGATCGCACCCGAGCACCCGGGCTTCGGCGACACGCCGATGCCCGACTGGCTCGAGGGCTTCGACGATCTCGTCCTGCACTACCGCGACGTGCTCGACGCGCTCGAGCTCGACCGCGTGCACCTGATCGGCTTCAGCCTCGGCGGCTGGATCGCGGCGAACCTTGCGATCTTCCACCGGCACCGATTCAAGAGCCTCACCCTGATCTCCCCGGCCGGGCTGCGGGTCCCCGAGGCGCCGATGACCGACTTCCTGCGGATGCCGCCGGAGCAGATCGGCGACATCCTGTTCAACGGCCGGGTGATGGACTACCTGGACTACCTGCCCGACCCGGAAGACATCGACGCGGCGATCCGAGGGTACGGCGAGTTCTCGACGGTCGCCAAGCTGATCTGGAATCCCCGCTACGACTACCGGCTCGACCGGCGGGTGCCCCGGATCGCGCTACCCGCGCTCGTGATCGAGCCCGACGAAGACCGCGTCGTCCCCAACGCTCACGCCATGCGCTGGGCCGAGCTCCTCCCGAACGCACGGCTGGAGAAGGTGAGCGGCAAGGACAATCCCACCGGCCATCTCCTGATGATCCAGGAGCCCGACCGGACGGCCGAGACGATCCTCGGCTTCATCCAGGAGGTCGAAGGATGAGAGAGCTCGAGTTCTACGCGATCAACTTCATGCCGTACCCGTTCATCCCGCCCGGTGAGGAGATCGAGTCGAGCTGGGTCGTGCTCCCGAACAGCTACTACGACCCGCAGATCGGCCACAGGCTCTACGAGGAGTACCTCGAGATCAACATCGCCGCCGAGAAGTTCGGCTTCGACGGCATCCTCACGAACGAGCACCACCAGACCGCCTACGGGAGCATGCCGAACCCGAACCTCCCGGCTGCGTGGATCGCCGCGCACACCGACCGGATCCGGATCGGCGTGATGGGGAACATCCTCAACGCGCACCTCACTCCCCTGCGGACCGCGGAGGACATCGCGATGCTGGACGTCATGTCCGGCGGCCGGATCATCTCCGGCTTCGTCCTCGGCACCGGAATGGAGTACCACTCGTACGGGATCAACCCGGTCACCGCGCGCGAGCGTTTCTGGGAAGCGCACGACGTGATCATCAAGGCGTGGACCGAGCCGGGACCGTTCGAGTGGCAGGGCAAGCACTTCCACATCCCGTACGTGAACACATGGCCGAGGCCGCTCCAGCAGCCCCACCCGCCGGTCTGGCTCCCGGGGGCTGCGTCGCTCGAGACGATCGAGGCAGCCGCGAAGAACAGGTACACGTTCATGCAGGTCTTCTCGCCTCGCGCCGCGTTGGCGAAGGCGGCGAAGGGCTACTACGAGGCAGCCGACAAGTTCGGGTACAAGGCCGATCCGAAGCAGATCGCCGCCACGGTTCAGGTGTACGTCGCCGAAACCGACAAGCAGGCACGGCGTGAGGCCGAGCCGCACATCATGTGGTACTTCCGGAACGGCCTGAAGACCCCCGTCTACCACTTGACCCCGCCCGGCTACATGTCGAAGCGCTCGCTCGAGCACGTGCTGAAGAGCGGCTCCCACGGCGCCGTGAACATGTGGGAGATGACGTGGGACCATCTGATCGAGGAGAAGTGGGTCGTCGTCGGCTCGCCCGAGACGGTGATCGAGTCGCTCGAGGAGCTGACCGACGAGCTCGGCGCGGGCCGGCTCGTCTTCAGCTGCGAGGTCGGGACGATGCCGAAGTGGATGGCACTGAAGAACATGGAGATCATCTCGGAGCAGGTGATCCCCCACTTCCGCGGACCGGACGGCAAGCCGGTCTGGGCCCGGGAAGAGCGCGCCGCTCCACTGACGAGGACCGAGCTCGTCGCCCGGCACGGCCGGCCGCCGACTCCGCTCGTCCGCATGGACGGCGTCGGGTACGTCGATCCCAGGCTCGCGCACATCCCGGAGATGCTCGAGGAGGCGCGGCTCGCCGAGGGCAACGGCCGACCGGCGGAAGCCGAGACGTCGACTCCTGCGTCGTAAGCAGTCCGGCGGCCGGCCCGCTCGGGGCGAGCCGGCCGCCTCGGTTCAACCGGAGCCTGCACGATCGATGCCGTTAGGGTGGAGCTCGTGGCGCGAGTCGGACTGATGCTCTACACGATCCGCGACGAGTGCGAGCGCGACCTCGAGGGAACGCTCCGCACGGTCGCCGGCCTCGGCTACGAGGGAGTCGAGCTCTGGCAGCTGCACGGGCACGAACCGGCACGCGTCCGAGCCTGGCTGGACGAGCTCGGCCTGGTCGCCGCCGGCCGCCACGCGAGCCTGCAGGCGCTGGAGACGGAGCTGCCGGCGCTGGCGGCGGAGGTGGAGGTGCTCGGCACGAACCGGGTCGCGATCAGCTACGTCGAGCCCAGCCGCGACCTCGTCGCACGGATCGCCGGCGTGGCGGAAGCGGCGCGCCGGGAGGGGCTCAGCCTCGGCTTCCACAATCACGCCCCCGAGCTCGCGCCGCTGGGCGACGGCGGGGAGACGTTCCTCGACCTGCTGCGCGAGCTGCCCGCGGAGCTCCTCTGGCTGGAGCTCGATCTCGGCTGGATCTGGCACGGGGGCGCCGACCCGGTGGCCGAACTCGAGAAGACGAGCGGCCGCTGTCCACTCGTCCACGTCAAGGACTTCCGCAGCCAGGAAGGGCGCGAGGACGTGCCGGTCGGCGACGGCGCAGTCGGCTACGAGCGGGTGCTGCCCGCAGCCGTTCGGGCCGGTGCCGAGTGGCTGCTGGTCGAGGAAGACGAGGTCGAGGGGCCGCCGTTCGAGGCGATCGAGCGTTCCCTACACGCCGTGCGGCGGATCCTGGAGGTTGCGTGAGCGCTCCCGGGGCCGAGCCGGTGCGCGTCGGCGTCGTCGGCTGCGGGATCATCGCCAAGCGCTACGTCGAGGACTCCGTCGCATTCGACACGTGGCGGCCGGTCGCCTGCGCCGATCTCGACCCGTTGGTGACCCAGACGTTCGCCGAAGCGCATGGCCTCCGCCCGGCGACGGTCGAGGAGCTCGTCGCCGACGCCGAGGTGGAGCTCGTCCTCAACTTGACGCCCCCCGCAGCACACGCAGCGCTGATCCGAGCCGCCTTCGACGCCGGCAAGCACGTGTACACCGAGAAGCCGCTCGCAACCTCGGTCGAGGACGGACGCGAGCTGGTCGCGGAGGCGGAGCGCCGCGGGCTGCGTTTCGGCTCTGCGCCCGACACCTTCCTCGGCAGCGCGTACGAGACCGGCCGGAAGCTGATCGAGGCCGGTGAGATCGGCGAGCCGCTGGGCGCGAACGCAACCATGCTGGTCGGCGGGCCTGACTCGTGGCATCCGAACGCCGACTTCTTCTACCGCGCAGGGGGCGGACCGCTCCTCGATATCGCCCCCTACTACCTGACCGCGATCGTGTCCCTGCTCGGCCCGATCGCCGAGGTCGCCGGCTTCGCCGGTACGCCGACGCGGGAGCGCACGCTCGGCACGGGCCCGCGGGCGGGAGAGACGGTCGCGGTCGAGGTCCCGACGCATGCCGCTTCCGCCTTCCGGCTCGCGAGCGGCGCGCTCGCCACGCTGACGGTCAGCTTCGAGGCACGCAGCCAGTACGTCAGCGGCCTGCAGGTGTTCGGCACGAAGGCAATGCTCGTCCTGCCCGACGCGAACGCCTTCGGAGGCACGGTGGCGGTGCGCCGCGACACGGGCGACCCGCAGCCCGTGCCCTACGACTCGCGCGGGGCGCAAGAGGTGCGGGGTATCGGCCTGCACGAGCTCGTCGAGTCGATGCGCGCAGGCAGACCGCATCGTGCGAGCGGCGAGCTCGCCCTGCACGTTCTCTCGGCGGCCGAAGGCGTCGCCCGCGCCGAGTCCGAGGGCCGCGTCGTCGAACTCGACTAGCAGAGCTCCCGCAGTACGCGCCTGAGCCCGGCTACCGCCTGGCCGATCCTGTGCTCGTTCTCGACGAGCGCGAAGCGGACATGGCCGTCGCCGCCCTCGCCGAAGCCGATCCCGGGGCTGACGGCGACCTTCGCCTCGCGCGCGAGCTTGATCGCGAACTCGAGCGAGCCGAGGCTCCGGTAGGCCGCCGGAATCGGCGCCCAGACGAACATCGTCCCCTTCGGCGGCGACACCGCCCAACCGATTCGGGCAAGCCCGTCGCAGAGGGCGTCACGTCGGGAGCGGTACGCCTCGCACACCTCTAGCGGATACTCGGGCGCCTCGTTCATCGCCACGATCGACGCGATCTGGATCGGCTGGAACGTGCCGTAGTCGAGGTACGACTTCAGCCGTGAGAGCGCCTGGACGACCTCTGCGTTGCCGACCACGAACCCGACCCGCCAACCCGCCATCGAGAAGGACTTCGTCAGCGTGTACAGCTCGACCGCAACCTCGGTCCCCCCTTCGGCCTGGAGGATCGACGGCGCCACGTGGCCGTCGAACGCAAGGTCGGCGTACGCGAAGTCGTGGACGACGAGCAACTCGCGCTCGCGCGCGAAGTCGACGACCCGCTGCATGAAGCCCGCGTCGACGACCGCCGTCGTCGGATTGTGCGGAAAGGAGAGGACGAGCACGCGAGGACGTGTCCGGGCGTGCTCGTATGCCTCGACGACGTTCCCGAACACGTCCTCGTCCTCGCCGACCCGCACCCGCTCCACCGCCGCGCCGGCGAAGGCCGGCGCAAACAGGTGGATCGGGTAGCTCGGACTCGGCACGAGCGCGGAGTCGCCCGGGTGGACCAGCACCCACATCAGGTGTGCAAGCCCCTCCTTTGCCCCGATCGTGGTCAGCGCCTGCCGCTCGGGATCGAGCACGACGCCGAAGCGGCGCTCGTACAGGTCGCAGATCGCGCGGCGCAGGTTCGGAATCCCACGGCTCGCCGAGTAGCGGTGGTTGCGCGGGTTCAAGACCGCTTCACGGAGCTTCTCGACGGCCACCTCCGGCGAGGGCAGGTCGGGGTTGCCGAAGCCGAGGTCGACGACGTCCTCGCCGGCGCGGCGCAGCTCGAGCTTCAGCTCGTTGATCGCCGCGAAGACGTAGGGCGGCAGCCCACCGACACGCCGCAGCTCCATCAGAGCTCCCAATGTGATGGGTATTCGTTCCCGGGCCGCGTTGGGCGGATGCGATGCAAGGACGCAGGGAGCGCCCATATGCAGCGCATATGGGCGCGACTGAGGACGAAGCAGCGCGCCGCCCAACGCGGCCCGGGGACACAGCTGCCCATTGCGTTGGGAGCTCTCAAAAGATCACGAGCCGGTCGCGGTGAACGGCCTCGACGCCGCGGGCGCGGCCGGCGAGCTCCGAGACGGATACGGAGGCGATCCCCTTCGCGAACGCAGCACCCTCCGGGCCGAGCAGCTCGACGGCGTCCCCCGGCTCGAATGCGCCGTCGCACGAGACGATGCCGACCCCGAGCAGGCTCGCCCCGCCCTCGACCAGCGCCCGCCGGGCCCCGTCGTCCACGGTGATCCGCCCGCGAACCGGCTTGCCGAAGCGCAGCCAGAGCTTGAACGCGGATTCGCTCCGCTCCGCGGCCGCGAACCGCGTTCCGCGCGGCTCGCCCGCCAGGATCGGCTCGAGCACCGCGTCTCCCACGCCACCGGCGATCACGGTCGGGATTCCGGCGGCCGCGGCGAGCTCCGCGGCCAGCACCTTGCTCCGCATCCCGCCCCGGCCCAGGGGGCTCGCGTCGCCGAGCACCGCGTCGCGGGCCTGGCGACCCTCGGCGAGCAGCTCGGCACCCGGCGTCCCGGGCGCGCGCGAGTACACGCCCGCCACCTCCGTCAGCAGGACGAGCAACCTGGCTCGCAGCAGCACGGCAACCTGAGCCGCGAGGGCATCGTTGTCGCCGAACGTGATCTCGTCCGTCGCGGTGGTGTCGTTCTCGTTCACGACCGGGACGGCTCCGAGCCGAAGGAGTGCACCGAGCGCGCTCCGCGCGTTGACGTAGGTCGTCCGCTCTCCGACGTCCGAGGCAGTCAACAGCACCTGCGCAGCTGCGACCGGCGCGAGCGCGGCCTCCCAGGCGGCGTGGAGGCGTGCCTGCCCCAGCGCCGAAGCGGCCTGCAGCTGCGCGACGCTCCGCGGCCGGCGTGAGAGGCCGAGCCTGGGCAGGCCGAGCGCGATCGCGCCCGAGGAGACGACGCAGACCGGCTCTCCACGGCCGACGATCCGGCCGATCTCACGCCCGCGTGCGCGTAACACCGAGCGGCGGACGCGCCCTCCCGACCCGGCGACCAGACTCGTCCCGACCTTGACGACGACCGTCACGCCCCTGGCCGCCTTTGGCTCCCGCCCGGCGAAGCCGGGCTCCGCCAAAGGCTGACGACGCTGGCCGCGCAATGCCGCGCGCCGCTCGCTTGCCTCCCTTGCCAGCGCCGCCCCAGGAACGTGACCAAGGTCACCGGCGCTGCGTCGCGTCGCCGACGATCCGGTACTGCCGGAGCCAGAGGTCGCGGTAGGTCACCGGGCCGCGCGGGCCGGGCACGCGGTCGACGTTGATTCCGGTCTCGGGCGCGCCGGTCAGCTCGAAGCCGTCGGTGAACCGAGTCGGCGCATGCCAGAACGCGGCCGTGCCCCGGTAGCCGTCGAGGAAGCGCTCGGCCGCGTCGGCATCCTCGGTGACGATCCCGGCGGCGAGACCCGACGTCTCCGCGTTCGCGACCCGCACGGCCTCCTCGAGCCCGTCGACGAACGCGACCGTCACGGTCCCGACCCGGTCTGGGTCGCTCGCCCACTCGTGGCCGAGCGGAAGGTCGAGCGGCTCCGCGCCCGGCACGTCGCCGCGGATCTCCAACCCCTTCGTCCGGAAGAGCTCCAGCAACGGTTGTACGAGGCCGTCGGCCCGCCGGTCGACGAGTGCGAGGTTGAGTCGATTGCAGACGCCGAGCCGGTCGACGCTCGACTCGGCGAGGGCCAGCGCCTTCGCGGGATCGGCGGCTTCGTGGACGTAGAGGACGCCGCCGCCCTCCGCGTGCGCGAGCGTACGCACGCCCTTCTGGGCCGCGAGCCGAGCGAGCTCAGCCGTGCTCGGACCGCTGCCGCGGAGGATGACGAGGGGGACGAGCGCCGGCATCGAGACGAGCGTGCGGGCGCCTTCGCGATCGGCCGAGCGGACGAGCCCGACGATCTCCGGCGGCAGGCCAACCCGTTCGAGCGCGGGCCGCAGCACCTCGTCGACGAGCACCGTGACCGTGCGCAGCGCCGCCCCGCCCGTCCGCAGCACCGCCGCGTTCAGGCTCTTCAGGAGCTGCCCGGCGACGTCGAGCGCGACGTTCGGCCGCGCCTCGAAATTCGCACCCACGGTGCCGATCGGGATCCGGCGCTCGCTGATCTCGAGCCCGTTGGGAAGCGTTCGCGTCACGATCTCACGCTCGAGAGGCTCGAGCGACGCCGTCGCCTCGACCTGGCCTGCCAGTGCGTCGAGCCGCTCGTCGTCGAGCCTGAGACGGTCCACGGTGCCCTCGTCGAGCTGTCCTGCTGCAGCCTCGACGTCGGCTCGATTCGCAGCCAGGACCGTGTCTCGCCGCTCGCGCAGGACCCCGGCGGCCTCCACGAGCGCGGCGGCCACGGAGTCGTCGCGCAGGGCCGACGCGGCCGCTCCCGCCGCCCGCGCCTCGCGCTCGATCTGGCTCCGCAATCCGTCTTCCATCGGAATGACTTTCGTATGTATAGTCCTTTCTCGAGCGGGCCACTCCCGTTCACATCGAGAGAGGCTGAGGGAACCGGCCCATTGAAGCCTCGGCAACCTGCCGCCACCTCCAAACGAGCGGGGCGGCAAGGTGCCAAGCCCGGCGAGCCGACACGGCTCGAAGGATGTTGAGCGAAGGAAAGGAGAGAAGTCGTTGCCCGCCACCGCACTCCGTTGTCGTAACTGCGAGACCGAGCACGCTCTCGAGGCGGTCGGGGTCTGCGCCCGCTGCTGGGGCCCGCTCGACCCGGTCTACGACCGCCAGGAGCTGGCCCGGGCCGCGAGCCGTGAGGCGATCTCGGCCGGCCCGCCCTCGATCTGGCGCTACGCGCCGTTTCTCCCGGTCGCTCCGCCCGCGGAGCAGCGACTCGCGCCGGGCCTGACTCCGCTCGTTCGCGCACCTCGACTGGCCGAGGCGCTCGGCCTCGACGAGCTGTACCTGAAGCTCGACACCGCGAACCCGACCCACTCCTTCAAGGACCGGGTCGTCGCCGTCGCAGCCGCAAAGGCGCAGGAGGTGGGGCTGACGACGCTCGCCTGCTCGTCGACGGGCAACCTCGCGAACGCCGTTGCCGCCCGGGCGGCCGCCGAAGGGCTCGAGGCGGCGGTCTTCTGCCCGGCCGACCTCGAGCCCGAGAAGCTCGGCGCGACCGCGGTCTACGGGGCGACGATCTACGCAGTCGCGGGGAGCTACGACGATTGCAGCCGGTTAACGATCGAGCTCTCGTTCGAGCTGCCGACATGGGCCTTCGTCAACGTCGGGCTCCGCAGCTACTACGCCGAGGGGTCGAAGACGCTCGCCTACGAGATCGCCGAACAGCTCGGCTGGGAGCTCCCCGACGTGGTCGCCTCGCCGATCGCCTCCGGTTCCCTCTACAGCAAGCTGAACCAGGGGTTCTCCGACCTGCTCGAGCTCGGACTCGCAGACGGCGGCGTGCCTCGGCTGGTCGGCGGCCAGGCGGCAGGCTGCTCTCCGGTGGCGACGGCCTTCGCCGACGGAGAGGCCGTGCGCCCCGTCCGGCCGGACTCGATCGCCCGGTCGCTCGCGATCGGGAATCCCGCCGACGGCGACCTCGCGGTCGCGACCGCGCAGCTGACAGGCGGCTCGATCCACGCGGTCGCCGAACACGCGGTCGGCGAGAACATGGCACTGCTCGCCGAGACGACCGGTGTGTTCGGCGAGACCGCAGCCGGGGTGACACTGGGCGCGCTTCGTGAGGCGATCGCCGCTGGCGGCGTGAGCGGGGGCGACCGGGTCGTCCTCCTCGTCACCGGCGACGGGTTGAAGACGCCGGGTCCGGTCTCGCACCGGCTCCAGCCGGTCGCGATCGAGGCGGACTCGGATGCCGTCCTCGACCGCCTCGCTGCCGCCTAGACAGGCAAAACTTCAAGAACGGAAGGCACTTTACTTTTTGAATCAATTGGGCTAAGGTCTCCGTGACACGCACCACCTCTGCCTTTTCGATGCATCTCCTCATGCCGCGGCCGGCGGATGTGCGCTTCGCATCCGTCTCCGCGGCTAGCGCCCGCTCACACCCCGCTAGCCGAAGGAGAGGATGGCACGCACAGCCGCACCGAACCGCACGCCGAAGCCCGAGCCCGATTGAGAGCTGGTCTACAAGCGCAACCCGGTCGAGCGGATCAAACGCGACAAGAGCCCGCTCGGAATCCTAGACGAGCTTCCGGCACTGATCGCCGCAGGCTACGAACGAGTCGCGGAGGAGGACCTGGTCCGCCTCAAGTGGTGGGGCCTCTACCACGACAAGCCGAAGGTCGGTACGTTCATGCTCCGGATCAAGCTGCCGGGCGGGCGGGTCTCGCCGGCCGGCTGCGGACGATCGGCGAGATCTCGAATCGGTACGGTCGCGGCGACGGCGAGCTCTCGACTCGGCAGAACGTCCAGCTCCACTGGCTCGAGCTCGGCGCGCTCCCGGAGGTCTTCGAACGGCTGGAAGCCGCGGGGCTGACCTCGCCGGCGGCTGCGGCGACGCCGTCCGCAACATCACCGGCTGCCCCGTCGCCGGGCTGGGCGCGAACGAGCTCTTCGACGCCCAGCCGGTGCTCGACGAGGCCGCGGCCTTCTTCTACGGCAATCCCGACTACTCGAATCTGCCGCGTAAGCACAAGATCACGATCGCAGCCTGCGCCGACCGCTGCAATGCGCCCGAGATCAACTGCATCGCGTTGATCGGAGTCGTGCACGAAGGCGTCGAAGGGTTCGCAGTCCAGGTCGGCGGGGGGCTCTCGTCCGTGCCTCGGATCGCGCGCGACCTGGGCGCGTTCGTCCCGAAGGAGGAGGCGATGGCCGTCCTGCGCGCGCTTCTCGACGCGTGGAAAGAAGACCTGCGGTACCGCGTCTCGCGCGTGAAGTCGCGGATGAAGTTCATGGTCGACGACTACGGGCCCGCGGGGATCCGCGCAGAGGTCGAGCGCCGGCTCGGCTACCCCCTCGCAGACTTCGAGCTGCCTCCGCCCGGGGAGTTCCGAGACCACGTCGGCGTCCACGCTCAGCGGCAACCAGGATTCTTCACCGTCGGCGCACCCGTCCACGTCGGCCTGGTCTCCGGCGACCAGATGATCGCGCTCGCCGACCTGGCCGGGGAGCTGGGCGGCGACGTCCGGCTCACCCGGCAGCAGAACCTCGTCGTCACCAACGTTCCCGAGACCCGGGTCGACGCCACCGTTGCGACGCTCGCCCAGATCGGCTTCCCGCTCGACGTCAACAGCCTTCGCGCGACCTCGATCGGCTGCACGGGCGAGCCGCACTGCAACTTCTCGGTGACCGAGACGAAGCCGAGGCTCGACTCCCTGGTCCGACGGCTGGAGGAGCGCTTCGGCGACGAGGTCGCCGGGCTCCGGCTCCACCTCGACGGCTGCCCGCACGCCTGCGCCCATCACTGGGTGGCCGACATCGGCTTCCAGGGCACCACCGTGCGGGACGCCGAGGGCCGCAGGCACCAGGCCTACGACGTCTTCCTGCGCGGCGGCCTGGGGCCGAGAGCGGCGATCGCCCGGCCGGTCTTCCGCCGCGTGCCCACCGAGGAGCTGGACGAGGCCGTCGAGCGCCTCGTGACCGGCTGGCTGGCGGGCCGCGGCGAGAGCGAGGACTTCCGGGCGTTCTGCGACCGGACGAGCGACGACGAGCTGGCAACGATGGTCGGCCGTGAGCTAGCGCGAGGACGAGAGGAGCGAGCCGCATGACGGATTCACCAACCGGATTTTCGCCGCCGCGACCGACATGGCGGGCGCGGCACACGACGGCTGCTGAGGTACGAGCTGAGTCGGGGAAGGGGGTTCGCGGGGGAAACCGGCCGTTTCCCCCGCGGGAGATCGACGAGCTGGAAGCCGGCGAGCTGTCGGTCGAGTTCGAGGGCCGCGAGCCGCAGGAGCTGCTCGAGTGGGCGCTCGAGCGGTTCTCGCCGCGGATCGCGCTCTCCACCGCCTTCCAGATCGACGGCGTCGCGCTGATCGACATGGCGTACGAGCTCGACTCGGAGATCGAGGTCTTCACGGTCGACACCGGCCGCCTGCCCGAGGAGACCTTCGAGCTGGTCGAGCAGCTCCGCGACCGCTACCCGGGGCTCAACCTCCAGCTGCTGACGCCGGAGGCCGGTCACGTCCAGGCGATGGTCGCTCGGCACGGCCCGAACCTCTTCTACCGGGAGGTCGAGAAGCGGCTCCTCTGCTGCAACGTCCGCAAGGTCCAGCCGCTGATCCGGCATTTGGCCACGCTCGATGCGTGGATCACCGGTCTGCGCCGCGACCAGTGGGCGACCAGGACGGACATCCGGAAGATCGAGATCGACCACGACCACGGAGCGATCGTCAAGCTCAACCCGCTCGCCGAGTGGACCGAGGAGGAGGTCTGGGACTACGTCCGCGAGCGAGGCGTTCCGTACCACCCCCTCTACGACCGCGGGTACACGTCGATCGGCTGCGCTCCCTGCACCCGTGCGCTCGCCGCCGGCGAGAGCGGCCGGGACGGCCGCTGGTGGTGGGAGTCGAACGCCCCGAAGGAATGCGGCATCCACTGCGCCGTCGAGACCGGTGGGCTGGAGCACGAGCTGCGCGCACTGATCGGGGCCGAGCATGAGTAGCGTCCGCCTCTCGAGCGAGGCCCAGGAGGTCGCCCTTGCCGAGGCGCAGGCGGTGCGCGCGCTCGCCTCCGACGAGGGCTACCGGGAGCGGCTGGCAGCGCTCGTCGCGGCCGCGTCCGAAGGCGAGGTCGGCGAGGACGATGCCCGCACCCTCGAGGAGCTCCTCGAGCTCGGCTTGCAGAGCGGTCGCATCCGCGCCCTCTACGGTCCCGGCGGCGAGCAGGCGACGCTCTCCCTCTATCGCCAGCTGCCGCGCGGCGGCGACCTGGTCGAGAGCGCTCGACAGGTGAGCGCCGCGCTACGAGCGCTCGAGGGACGCGAGCTCGGATCGGTCGAGCTACGCGCCGTCGGGCCCGGCGCCTTCACGCTCTCGCTGTCGGCCGGCGAGCTCGAGCTTTCCGTCCGCATCGACCGGCAGGGCGCGCGTCTGTCGAGCGTCGGAGTCTGAGACGAACCCGTGGCCGACAAGCGCTACTACATGGCCTGCCTCGACCTCGAGTCCCGTCCCTGTCTGGTCGTGGGCGGCGGGACGGTGGGAGTCGAGAAGGCGAAGGGCCTCCTCGACTGCGGCGCGGTCGTGACCGTCGTCGCGCCGAAGATCGAGGCGGAGCTCCAGCGCCTGCCGGTCCGCTGGCGGCGCAAGCGGTACGACAGCGCGGACCTGGACGGCAACTTCCTCGCCGTCGCCGCGACGTCAGACCGCTCCCTGAACCGGCGCGTCTTCGAG
Organism: uncultured Actinomycetes bacterium; assembly: GCA_963719325.1. Lineage (GTDB taxonomy): Bacteria > Actinomycetota > Thermoleophilia > Gaiellales > Gaiellaceae > DATBLE01. The sequence goes on along the minus strand of CAVRBW010000014.1, from coordinate 60,610 downwards.
GATGCGGAGGCGCGTTCACTCCTCTGCAACGTCGTCGATACGCCGGAGCTCTGCAGCTTCATCCTCCCCGCCGTCTACCGGCGCGACCCGATCGCGCTCGCCGTCTCGACGGGAGGCGCCTCGCCGGCGCTGGCCAAGCGCCTCCGCGACGAGCTCGGCGCCCGGATCGACGAGCGGCACATCACGCTGGCGAGGCGGCTGCGCGACCTGCGACCGTGGGCCAAGCTCCATTTCCACACCTACCGCGACCGCCGCGACTACTTCGAAGCTGTCGTCGAGGACTCGTTGCCATGACGGTCTTCCTCGTCGAGGCCGGGCCTGGCGACCCCGGTCTGATCACCCCCGCGCTCGTCGTCGTCGGCGAGGTGCTCTCGCTGTCGGAGCAGATCCGCGCTCTGCGTGGGACACTCGCCGCAGCATGAGGATCGCTTGCCTGCCCGGCGACGGGATCGGACCCGAGGTGATGGCGGCGGCGCGCGAGGTGCTCGCATCGCTCGCCCCGGATCTCGAGCTCGAGGATCACCCCTTCGGCGGCGGCGCGATCCTCGAGACGGGAGCACCGCTTCCTGAAGCGACGCTGGCGGCGTGCAAGGCGGCCGACGCCGTGCTGCTCGGCGCCGTCGGCTTGCCGCAGCTGGACGCCGCCGACGTGCGGCCCGAGCAGGGCCTGATTCTCTTGCGACGCGAGCTCGACGTCTACGCCAACCTGCGCCCGGCGCGCGGTGGGGAGGTCGACCTACTCGTCGTCCGCGAGCTCGTCGGCGGCCTCTACTACGGCCCGAAGGGCACGCGCGAGGACGGCACGGTGTTCGACACGTGCGAGTACCACCCGAGCCAGGTCGAGCGGGTCGCCCGGCGGGCATTCGAGCTTGCGCGCACGCGCGAGCGCCGGCTCGCTTCGGTGGACAAGGCAAACGTCCTGGAGACGTCACGGATGTGGCGGCGGGTCGTGACCGAGACGGCCGCCGACTACCCGGACGTCGAGCTCGAGCACGTCCTCGTCGACACCGCGGCGATGCAGCTCGTCCAGGCGCCGGAGCGCTTCGACGTGATCGTCACCGAGAACACGTTCGGCGACATCCTCTCGGACGAGGCGGCGGCGGTCACAGGCGGTCTCGGGCTGGCCGCCTCGGCCAGCCTCGGCGACGGCGGGCCGGGGATCTTCGAACCGGTCCACGGGTCTGCACCGGACATCGCGGGCCGCGGCACCGCCAACCCGGCCGCCATGCTCCGGTCGGTCGCACTCATGCTCGAGCACGGGCTCGGGCGCCGGGGGCCGGCTCGGCGCCTGGACGCAGCGGTCGACGCGGCGCTCGAGCGCGTCCCGACTCCCGACCTCGGGGGGACGGGCACCACGGCCGAAATGACCGCGGCAGTGGCGCAGGAGCTCGGGCGTTGACGAATTTCGCGATCGCCCCTAGTCTTGTTCGACCGATGCAGCGCGCCGGCACGCACCGCTCGAACCTTCTCTTTGCGATTCTCGGCGCGCGCGTCTTTACGCGCTAGCCGGCGTCCTCACCGCCCTCGTCGGCTAGCGCACTCCAGGCGGTACCTCTCACCAGCTGTCCCCATCCGAGAAAGGGCGTGACGATGCACCCCGAGTCGACAATCCAGCCTCCGAAGTCCCCGAAGCCGACCCCGTCTCCCGAGGGCCACTACTGCAACTGCGCGCTGCCGATCGCCGTCGAGCGGGCCGAGCGCCGCGGCGCCGCCTATCGCGTCTGCGCGAGATGCGAGCTGCCGATCGCGGTCCGCTGGAGTCGCTGGTGAATCGCTCGCCTGCGGCTCGCTTCCGCGGGGGAAACAGCCGGTTTCCCCCGCGCGCCCCCTTCCCTGAAACCGTCTCGCACCTCAGCGACCGTCGCTGGCCGCGCCCGCCATGTCGGTCGCGGCGACGGGATTCCGAACGACGACGACGGCGTCACCGTTGCGTACGCCGGGCGCGACGGCGCGCACGCCGCCACCGCCTGCACCCAGCTCTTCCCGCCTCAGGCGCGGGTCGTGCCGCTGGCGAGCTTCACCGCAGTCGTCGAGGCGGCCGTTGCAGGGGAGGTGCAGTTCGGGGTTCTGCCGATCGAGAGCTCCCTCTCGGGCCCGGTCGCGGAAACCCACGACCTGTTGCACTCCTCACCCCTCTCGATCGCCGACGAGACCGTCCTCCGGATCCGCCACTGCCTCGTCGCGGTGCAGGACGTACCGCTCGAGCAGATCCGGGTGGTGCGCTCGCACCCGGCCGCGCTCGACCAGTGCCGCCGCCTGCTCGCGGCGATGCCGTGGGCGACCGCGATCGCGGCCGGGACGACGGCGGAGGCCGCCGTCGAGGTGGCGGAGCGAGGCGACGCGACGGAAGCGGCGATCGCCGGCGAGCGGGCCGGCATGCTCTACGGGCTCCACGTCATCGCCGGCGACGTCGGAGACCACCCCGAGGCCTACACCCGCTTCGTCTCGGTCGCGACCCACACGAGGCTGGACCGGGCTCCGGGCGAATGGCGCACCGCCTTCTCGTTCGTGACCGACCACCAACCCGGCGCTCTGCATCGCGCCATCGAGCCGTTTGCGCGTCACGGGATCGACCTCGTTCAGCTCGTCTCCCGGCCGATTCCGGAGACCCCTTGGCGCTACTGTTTCCATGCCGTGCTCGCAGGCCACCCGCTCGATCCGCTGATTCGGGGCGCGCTTGCCGAAGTGCGGGCTCAGGCGCGTCGCTTGAAGGTCTTCGGCTCCTATCCCGCCAACGGGCGAGAGGCATGACCGACCCCTTCGTGACCGAGATCCGCGATCAGATCGCGAGCACGGATCGCTCGCTCGTGACGGCGATCAACGAGCGTCTCGAGCTCGTCCGCACGCTCTGGCGCTACAAGCTGGAGCACGGCGTTCCGCTCGTCGACTCGGATCGGGAAGAGTCGATGCTCCGTCACCTGACGGAGGCGAACCCCGGGCCGTTGTCGGCCGAGGGGCTGGCGGACTTCTACGCGCACGTCGTCGAGCTGACCAAGCGCGAGACTGCTCGCGCGGAGGCGATCACGTAAATGGCGAAGACGCTGTTCGAGCGCGTCTGGGACGCACACGTCGTGTACGAGAAGCCGGACGCACCCGCACTCCTCTACGTCGACCTGCACCTGATCCACGAGGTGACGTCGCCGCAGGCCTTCGAGGGGCTGCGCCTCGCCGGGCGGCGGGTGCGGCGACCCGAGCGCTCGCTCGCGACCATGGATCACAACGTCCCGACCGTGGACGGGCCGATCACCGACCCGCTCGCCCGCGCCCAGCTCGACGCGCTGCGCGGCAACTGCGAGGAGTTCGGCGTTCCGCTCTACGCGACGGGCAGCGGTCGCGAGGGGATCGTCCACGTGATCGGGCCCGAGCTGGGCGTCACGCAGCCGGGAATGACGATCGTCTGCGGCGACAGCCACACCTCGACGCACGGTGCCTTCGGCGCCCTGGCCTTCGGGATCGGCACCTCCGAGGTGGAGCACGTGCTCGCGACACAGACGTTGCAGCAGCGCCGGCCGAAGACGATGCTCATCCGCTTCGAAGGGGAGCTGCCCCTCGGCGTGACCGCGAAGGACATGATCCTCGGAGCGATCGGGCAGATCGGCGTCGCAGGGGGGACGGGGCACGTGATCGAGTACGCCGGCTCCGCCGTTCGCGGCCTCTCGATGGAAGGCCGGATGACGATCTGCAACATGTCCATCGAGGGCGGTGCGCGGGCCGGGATGATCGCTCCCGACGACACGACCTTCGCGTACCTCGAAGGAAGGCCCGGCGCTCCGGCCGGAGCAGAGTGGGAACGCCGGCTCGACGAGTGGCGTCGACTCCCCTCCGACCCGGATGCGGCCTACGACACCGAGATCGAGATCGACGTCCGAGAGCTCGAGCCGCAGGTCACCTGGGGGACGAACCCCGGGATGGTCGCGCCAGTGAACGGCGAGGTGCCTGATCCCGATGCGATCGACGACCCGGACGACCGCGCGGCGACCGAGCGCGCGCTCGTCTACATGGACCTCGAGCCCGGTACGCCGATCCGCGAGATCCACCTCGATCGCGTCTTCATCGGCTCCTGCACGAATGCCCGAATCGAGGACCTGCGGGTCGTCGCCCAGCTCGTCGACGGCCGACACGTTCACCCGTCGGTGCACGCGATGGTCGTGCCCGGATCGGCCTCCGTGCGGCGTCAGGCCGAGGAGGAAGGGCTCGACGCCGTCCTGCGACGCGCCGGCTTCGAGTGGCGCCGAGCCGGCTGCTCGATGTGCCTGGGCATGAACCCCGACGTCCTCGCGCCCGGCGAGCGCTGCGCTTCGACGTCGAACCGAAACTTCGAAGGCCGTCAGGGCCGCGGCGGCCGCACCCACCTCGTCAGCCCGGCGATGGCCGCCGCCGCCGCTCTCGCAGGCCGCTTCGTCGACGTCCGTGAGCTTCAACCCGAGGAGGCGATGGTCGGATGAAGCCCTTCCGAACGACCACCGGGAAGGTCGCGGTCCTCGACCGTGCCGACGTCGACACCGATCAGATCATCCCGAAGCAGTTCCTGAAGCGGATCGAGCGTTCGGGGTACGGCGAGTTTCTCTTCTACGACTGGCGCCGGGACCCCGGCTTCGAGCTGAACCGCCCCGAGTACGCGGACGCAACCGTCCTGGTCGCCGGACGGAACTTCGGGTGTGGCTCATCGCGTGAGCACGCGGCGTGGGCGCTTCAGGACTACGGGTTCGACGTCGTCATCGCCCCCTCGTTCGGCGACATCTTCCTTCAGAACGCACTGAAGATCGGCCTGCTTCCGATCCAGCTTGCCCCGGGTCTCGTCCGCGAACTGGGCGAGGAGCAGGAGCTCACGGTCGACCTCGAACGGCTTCGGATCAAGACGCCCGACGGCCACGAGATCCCGTTCGAGCTCGATCCCTTCCGGCGCCGATGCCTGCTCGAAGGCCTGGACGACATCGCACTCACCCTCGAGCACGAGTCGGCGATCGCCGACTTCGAGTCGACTCAGCCCGGCTTCCTCGAGACGACAGCGCTCCCGGTCTGACAACCGAGCGACCGGTGGTTTCCGGTCGTAGCGAGAGGCAAACCGGTACCTGGAACTCCGCGAACTACTCGTAGTCGAATGGATGACGACGTCGAATTCCACGGCCCCTGCCCCCATTGCAGACGAGACCTCTGGCTCGTCCTCGAGGACCACGTTCCGGTCGAGAGCATCGGCATGGTCCACGGCTTCGAGCTGCCGGACGGTCTCGGCTGGTTCGCCCTGGCCGACGAGCGCGGCTGGTCCGCGTGCCCGGTCTGCGGCTGGGCGATCGTCGCCGAGACGGTGTCGCTGAACTAGCCGGAAGCGAGGAGCTCAGGCGGCCGAGAAGGTGACGGTGACCGTCGCCTCGACGAGCTGGGTGCCCGGCTCGATCGGCGTTGCCACGGCCGTATCAGTCTTCGCCGTTGCGGGCACCGGTGGGCCCGAACTGCCCTCGGTGACGCCGGTGACGCGCCGAAGGGTGAGCCCGGATGCTCGAGCGATCGTCTGCGCTTTCGCTCGGGCGTTGGAGATCGCCGCGCGTAGAGCCTCGCGGTAGAGGGCGTTCGCGTCGGAGCGGGCGAGGCTCGGCCCGGACACCTGGTTCGCGCCCGCGTCGACGGCGGCGTCGATGACGCCCCCGACCTTGTCCAGGACCCGTAACGTGACGCCGACCGAGTCGAACGCCGTGTAGCCGATGATCTCTTCGCCGGTCGAGGAGGTGCGCGGGGAAAGCGAGACCGCCTCGGTCCGGATGTCGGCGGCCGCAACACCTTGAGCCTTGACCGCTGCGATCACCTTCGCCATCTCGGCCGAGTTCGCCCGTAACGCCCCGGATGCGGTCTTCGCGGTGCTGGAGACCCCGAACGAGACCTGCGCCCGGTCGGGCACCGTCGAAACCGAGCCGCTGCCGGTGACGACGATCGAACGCTGAACGGCGGCCGCCTCGGTGCCGGCGTGGGCCGCCCCGGCAAGGAGCGCCACGACGACCACGGCAAGGAGGACCAACGATCGCATGTGCCCTCTATACGCCGCCCGTCGGACAAGATGTCACACCGTCGCTGCGACCGACCTGGCGGGCGCGGCACACGACCGCTTGCTGTGAAGACGGCTCTCAGCCAGGAGACTTCCGGCTGTTCCGGGGAAGGGGGCCACGGGGGAAACCGGCTGTTTCCCCCGTGAGAGCGAGCTGCGGCCGTTAGGCCGCAGCGAGCGACGAATCGAGATACGGTCGCCAGCTCGTCGGGAAACCTGACGGCGCTGCGAGACGGATGAAGAGGACCGGCGCGGGTGGACGCGGGGGGCGTCTCAGCGTCATCGAGGCCTCCTCGGGCAGGCGGTCGCCCTTGCGCAGGTTGCACGGCGCGCAGGCGGTGACCACGTTCTCCCACACCGAGCCCCCGCCCCGGCTGCGCGGGACGACATGGTCGAGCGTCAGGCGCCCACCACTCGTCCCGCAGTAGACGCAGCTCCAGTCGTCTCGCGCGAAGAGCGCCCGTCGCGAGATCTTCCGCTGCGCCGCGCGCGGGACGCGAACGTAGGTGACGAGCCGGATGACGTGCGGACGGGGGAACGTCGTGGTTGCCGAGTGGAGCGGTGTCTCGTGCTCCTCCAGCACCTCCGCCTTCCCCTTGAACACGAGCACGTGCGCGCGGCGGACCGTGCAGACGTTGAGAGGCTCGTAGCTCGCGTTCAGGACGAGGACCTGGGCCAATGCGCCGTTAAGCGTACCCTCGGCCCTTGGCTCTCTGCCATCGCGCGCTCGACCGCTTGACGGCCAACCGCTTGCGTGCAGGCGTGAAGAGTTGTTGGGTGACCGGCGTCTGCGCGCGGAGGCGAGACCGCGCTCTCGCCGGAGCGCAAGCACGACTCACCACGCGTGCCCGGGAGGGGGGCTCGCGGGGGGAACCGGCTGTTCCCCCCGCGCTACCCCCCGCGCTACTCGGCCATCGCGCGCTCGACCGCTTGGAGCTCCTCCGGCGAGAGTGCGATCGAGGTTCGTCCGCGGTCGAGCTGCTTCACGTACACCCGCGCGTAGTCACGCCCCTGGATCGCGGTCAGCACGATTCCCGAGCGGGTGGAGTCGAGCAGGGCGACCGATGCGGACTGGTGACCGCCCGTATCCTCGTAGGCGTCGTAGCGAACGAGTCCGGTCCGGGAGAGCGACCCGTCGACGCGCCGGTCGACACGAGCGAGCGCCGCGGCGATCTCGTCGACCGCTCGGTGCAGATCGTCGATGCGGCCCTGGAGCGAGACGGCGAACTCGACGACGTCGTCCTTGGCGCCCCCGCCGAGCAACACCTCCTGACCCTTCCGCACCGCAGCCAGGCTCGCGTACGCCCGCCAGGCGATCACGATCGCAACGGCCCCGACGACGACCGCTCCGATCGCAATCCAGGCCTCGAAGCTCAACCGTTACCCGAGCGAGAAGATGACCTGGAACGCTCGCGAGTTGTTGGACGTGTTCGCCTCACCTGGCACCGGGGCGACGTCGACCTTCACGGTGGTGCGGGTCGCGAACTGCACCTGGCCGAGGTTGTTGAACACGACCGTCTTCTGCTCGCCGGGATTGATCAGGTCGATCGTCTTGGTCTGGACGATCGGCTTCGGGCTCTGCACGATCGTCAGCGTCACCTTGACCTGCACCTCTTGCGAGTCGCCCGTGTCCTCGACGACGGCCGCGAAGGAGAGATCGGTGGTCGCCGTCACGGTGTTCTCCGTGTCCGCGGAGAGCTCGTGGCTGCCCGGGTTCGCTTTGAGGGAGATGAGCCCGGTGCCGTGCAAACCGCCCGTGGTGCCTCCGGTCGTCGCCGCGCCTTGCAGACGCTGCAGGATCGCCTCCCAGAAGCGGGTGCTGGCGTAATCCGGGTTCGGCACGAAGGTCGAGTCGGGAACTGCCACACCGGTGATGCCCTGGCGCCGCAGCTCTTCGATCGCCGGGTCCTTGAACAGGTCGTCCCAGACGACGTCGCCTGAGACCAGGCGCTCGGCCTGCCCGGTCAGCGAAAGTGCGTTGCCCGTCACGTTCTTCGGCGACTTGGAGGCCTGCGTGAACGCAAGCGCCAGTCCGCGGAGACCGCTGACGCGGAACTCGAGCGCTTCGATCGCCTCTTGGTGCTGGAGGCGAAGCGAGCCCGGCGTGCTCATGTCCCGCGCGGCGGCAACGTTCTGCTGCTCACGCTGGGCGAGCCCGGACAGCTTCGTGTTCAGCTCGCTGAACTTGATTCCCTGTGTGGTCAGGGCGTCGTTCAGCTCACGACCGATCTGCTCGGAGTCCTTGGCGATGACGGCGACCTTTTCCATGTAGCGCTTGTAGGAGCTCTTCTTGCCCGCGCCCTGGCAGCTCGAGATCCAGAACACCAGCAGAACGATGATCAGAATCGCGAAGGCAATCAGGCCGGCGAGCCGGGCGAGCGGGGTGACCCCGACAGGAGGACGTCCGGTCGGCGGCCGGCGGGACTGACGCCGGAGCGGCTCCCGGGTCGGTCCATCGTCCTCCAACGGCTCGCCCGGGCTGGGCTCCTCGTCGAAGAAGTCGAAATCGAGGTCGGTGTCGCGCTCGGTCATGGCCGATCTTCCCCGGAATTCGGGCCACTCTAGCCCATTCCTTGCGGGCAAAAGGAGTTTCGTGTCGCGCGGGAAAGGTGTGATCGGGATGGCGGAGACCCCTGCAGCCGCGCCGCTGACCGCGCTCGTCCTCGGTCGCTACCGGCCTTTGCGCCCGCTCGGCAGCGGCGGAATGGGGTCCGTTTGGCATGCCTACGACGAGAAGCACGACCGTGAGGTCGCTCTCAAGATCGTTCCGCGAACCGGCACGGCCGGCCCGCGCGCCGAGCGGGAGGCAACCGCAGCCGCGCAGCTGCGCCACCCGGCCTGCCTGCGCGCGTACTCGCTCGCCCGCGACAAGGCCCACGTCTACATCGCATACGAGTACGTGCCGGGGCGCACGCTTCGCCACGCACTCGAGCACGGCGAGCTGGACGACCAGGCAGCCGTCGAGGCAGCGGCACAGATCCTCGAAGGGCTCGCCCATGCGCACGCCCGCGGAATCGTTCACCGCGACATCAAACCCTCGAACGTCCTGCTCACCGACGGGACTGACGTCTCCGTTCGTCTCCTCGACTTCGGGCTAGCGCTCGTCACCGAAGAGGAAACCCTGACGGCCGCCGGCGACGTTCCGGGCACCCTCGCGTACATCTCGCCGGAGCGGCTCGCCGGCAAGACCGCCGAGACGGCGACAGACGTCTGGTCGACGGGAGTGCTGCTCTGGGAGGCGCTCGCCGGCCGTCATCCGTTCGGCTCCGGACCCTTCCTCGAGCTCGCGAAGCGGATCGGCCGCGGCGCGCCTTCGCTGGCGAGCGCCCGGCCGGACCTGCCGAAGCCGCTCGTTCAACTGATCGACAGCGCCCTCGCGATCGATCCTGCGAAGCGTCCCGTCGCGGCGAAGCTCGCCGTCGGCCTGCGACGCGCAGCCAGGGCGCGGCCGAGAACGGCTCGCATCCCGCGTCGCCTCGCCATCCCGCCTCTCCTGCCGCGCGCCCTGCCCACGATTCCACCCGCCTTGCTCGCCGGTTGGAGCGCAGCGGCCCTGCCGTTTTTCCCGGCGCACTGGTCGATCGGGCTCGCCGCCCTGGCGGCGCTGCTGTCATTCGCGGCTCCGCGCCTCGGTCTCGCTTTCGCGCTCGCCGTCCCCGTGCTCCCGCTCGGCAACATCGCGCTCGGGCTCGCGATCCTGTACTCCGCACTTGCTCTGGGCTGGCTGGCGCTCTTCTGGACGCGGCCGCGGGCGGCGCTTCTGTTCGTACTCGGCCCACTGCTCGCACCGCTGGGGGCGCTCGGCTTCATCCCCCTCGCCGTGCTCGCGGCCGGCGGGCCGGTCAGGCGCGCGGCGCAGGCCTGCGCCGCGATGCTGGCCGCCGCGGTAACGGCACGTCTTGCCGGTGATGCCCTCCCACTCGTGGGCGGCGCAGCGCCCGACCTGTCACTCGGCGGGATCGACGGGCCGCTGGCTGCATTCTCGGCGCTCTCGGACGGGCTGACCGGCGCCCACGGGCTGCTGCTCGAGACGCTCGCCTTCGCAGCTGCGGCGGCGGCCGTGACAACGTGCCGTCATCGGGGGCCATGGGGTGGCGCGGGCTTCGGAGCGCTGCTCACGGTCCTGACCCTGATCGCCGACCCCGCAGCCGCCGCGCTCCCCCTGGTCGCCGCCGCCTGGGCGAGCGCCGTGCTGATCGCGGTGGAGCCGGGTGCGGTCCGGCCGCTGCCCTCGTTTTCCCCGTTTCTGCGGCGGCTTTCGCCTGTGCGGGCGCGTCTCCGTTTGGTAGCCGGGAGCTAGACTCGGCGGCGGGAAGACCCCGCCTGTGAACGTGCTGCGCACCATCGAGCAGAAGATCGAGGGCCTCTTCGAGGGCCTGTTCGGCCGCGCGTTCCGGACGAACGTCCAGCCCGTCGAGCTGGCTCGAAAGCTGGTCAAGGAGATGGACGACCACCGCACCGTCAGCGTTTCCCGCATCTACGTGCCGAACGAGTACACGATCTACCTCTCGACGCCCGATCGGGGCCAGTTCGCAAGCTACGAGCCTTCGCTCGCCACGGAGCTTTGCGACTACCTCGCCGAGCACGCACGGCGCGAGGGCTACGTCCTGCTCACCGGCCCAAAGGTCCTGTTCGAGACCGACGACGATCTCGCGATCGGCGAGTTCGGGATCGCGACGCGCATGGTTCAGCGCGAGCGGCCCGCGCCCGGCGACGACGTGGCACCAAGAGCCGAGCCTGGGGCGACGATGGTCTACAGGCCCCGCGAGCCGCTGGTGCCCGAAGAGCCTGCCTTCGACGTCGCCCTCGCGCGAGAGCTCGTCACCCTGACGATGAACAGCACCCGACACGAGATCGACAAGCGTCGCGTCGTGCTCGGCCGGTCGAAGGACTGCGACATCCAGCTGGCCGATCCGAACGCCTCGCGCCGTCACGCCGAACTCCGGCAGGAGGGGTCCGCATACTGGCTGATCGACCTCGACTCGACGAACGGCACGCTGGTCAACGGCCGGCGGGCGGCCCGCGCGAAGCTGGAGAGCGGCGACACGATCACGATCGGCTCGACGGAGCTGCTCTTCGAACGGAGGCTCCTTGAGTAACCCCGCCGGTGGGCCGCTCGTGACAGCCTCGATCGCGGTCGGCGAGGCGCTGCTGATCCTGAAGATCCTGTTCCTCCTGCTGCTCTACCTGTTCATCTGGCGCATCGTCCGGACAGCGAGCCGCGATCTCCGGCTCCCGCAGGAAAGCTTCGTCTTGACGCCGCAGCAAGCATCCAGCCTGCTGGGAACGGCCACGCCCAAGTCGGCCGGCACCGGCCGGCTCGTCTTCCCGGACGGCGACGCGCACGCACTCAACGCGCGGGCGGTCACGATCGGTCGGGGCTCTCAGAACGACATCGCCCTCGACAGCGACGACTTCGCTTCCGCACGGCACGCGCGCATCGAGCCTCGCCGGGACGGCGTCTGGGTCGAAGACATCGGCTCGACCAACGGGACGTACGTGAACGGAGCCAGGCTCGAGAAGCCGCGCCGGCTTGCGCCGGGGGACGTGATCCGCGTGGGCTCGACCGACGTCCGTTTCGAACGATGAGTCTCGGCCAGCGCGCTGCGGTCTCCGACGCGGGTCGCCGTCGGCGCCGGAACGAGGATTCGTTCGTCCTCGAACCGCCGCTGTTCGCCGTGGCCGACGGCATGGGCGGCGCCCAGGCGGGCGAGATCGCCTCGAGGATCGCCGCCTCGGTTCTCCGCGATTCGGGGTCGCAGGAGGGCGACGACGCGGTCGTGGCCCTGATCCAGGAGGCGAATCGCCGTGTCTTCGAAGCGGCGGCCAAGGACGAGGCCCGCTCCGGGATGGGGACGACGATGACCGCCGCGCTCGTCCAGGACGGTGCCGTACGGATCGGGCACGTCGGCGACTCCCGCGCATACCGCATCCGCCAGGGCCGGCTCGAGCAGCTGACCGAGGACCATTCTCTCGTCGCCGAGCTCGTCCGCAGCGGCAGGCTTTCGCAGGCGGAGGCCGACGTGCACCCGCAGCGCTCGGTGATCACGCGTGTGCTCGGAACCGATCCCGACGTCGACGTCGACGCCTTCTCGGTCGAGACGCAGCCGGGCGACGTGTTCATGCTCTGCTCGGACGGGCTGACCTCGATGGTCGACGACCAGACGATCCTCGGCATCGTCGAGCGGAACCGCTCCGACCTCCGAAGCGCGGCTCAGTCCCTGGTCGACGCGGCGAACAAGGGCGGCGGCGAGGACAACATCACCGTCGTCGTCTTCGAGATCGGCGCCGAGACCTCGGAGGACACCGGGGCGCTCGTGCCGGTCGCCGCCGACGACCGGGCCGACGACGAGCCGACGCTCTCCGGGCTCGAGCACGTGCCGGTGATCGACGAGACGATGCTGGTCACGCGCGAGGGACTCGAAGCGCCGGCCGCGCCGCGACGGAGCCGCCGGGTCTCGCGCGGCGCGATCGTCGCCGTCTCGGTCAGCGGCCTCGTCGTCCTCACCGCGCTGGTCGTCTGGACCCTCTCCCGCTCGTACTTCGTCGGAGCGCAGCCAAACGGCCACGTCGCCGTCTACCAAGGATTCCCGTGGAACATCGTCGGGAGCGTACGCCTGTACCGAGTGCGGTACGAGAGCCCCGTCCTCGCCGGCCAGCTCTCACAGGCGGAGAGGCGCCGCCTGTTCGACCACGACCTGCGGAGCTACGGCACGGCGCTGGACGCGGTCAAGCACTACGAGGCGGAGGTCGTGCCGTAGTGCCGCTCGCCTGGCGGCTCGCTCTCATGGGGGGAACGGCCGGTTCCCCCCATGGCCCCCCCTCCCCATCCCCGTTCGTACCCCTGAGACGGTTGTGTGCCGCGCCCGCCAGGTCGGTCGCGGCGGCGGGCTTCTCCCGAGGTCCCGAGGTCATCCCATGAGCGCACGAAATCGGGAGCTGGCCAACCTGGTCGCGGTCGGGGTGCTCACCGGCCTCGGGTTCGCGAGCGTCTACATCGCCCGGCAGTCGGTGATCTCGGCAGGCTCGGTCACCTACGCGCTCATCTTCCTCGGGCTCTACCTGACCGCCCACGCCGTCGCACGTGTGGCCGTTCCCTGGGCGGACCCGTTTCTCCTGCCGCTCACGGGCCTGCTGACCGCGATCGGCCTGACGGAGATCTACCGGCTCGGGCCGAGCGACGCGTTCCGCCAGGGCTTCTGGATCGTCGTCGGCGTCGGCGTGTTCTCGGCGACCTTGCTCCTCCTCCGCCCCGACTTCCGTGTCCTCGAGAGCTACAAGTACCTGTTCGGCCTCTCCGCGCTCGGCCTGCTGATCCTCCCCGCCTTCCCGGTGATCGGAGCGCGGATCAACGGCGCCCGGCTCTGGGTGAAGATCGGACCGTTGCAGTTCCAGCCCGGCGAGCTGGCGAAGGTCGCGCTGATCGTCTTCCTCGCCGGCTACCTCCGCGAGAAGCGCGAGGTCCTCGCCCAGGGCCGGCTGAAGGACTTCGGCCCGCTGCTCGCGATCTGGGGTGCGGCGATGCTCGTCCTCGTCGAGACCAACGACCTCGGCAGCGCGTTCCTCTACTTCGGGATCTTCCTGGCGATGCTCTACGTCGCCACAGGTCGGCTGGTCTTCACCGCGATCGGCATCGGCCTGTTCGTCGGCGGGGCGGTCGCCGCGTACCACTCGATCGCACACGTCCGGACGCGCGTCGACTGCTTCCTCGACCCCTGGCAAGACGTGCACGGCTCCTGCTATCAGACCGTGCAGGGCCTCTACGCGGTGGGCAACGGGGGATTCGGAGGCACGGGGCTCGGGCGGGGGACGTTCACGACCACGGGCGGAAACGACCTGATCCCGCACGTCAACTCGGATTTCATCTATTCGGCGCTCGCGCAAGAGCTCGGCCTGATCGGCGCGGCGGCCGTGCTCCTCCTCTACATGGTGTTCGCGCTGCGCGGCTTCCGGATCTCGATGCTGGCGCAGGACGGTTTCTCGAAGCTGCTCGGAGCAGGGCTGACGTTCGCCTTCGCCCTGCAGGCGTTCATCAACGTCGGCGGCCTGCTTCGTGAGGCGCCGCTCACCGGGATCACCTTGCCGTTCGTCAGCTACGGAGGCTCGAGCGTCGTCGCCAACTTCATCCTCCTCGCCGGCCTGTTGCTGATCTCGAACCGAGCGAACGCCCCGCGATGAACACGCAGATCGTCCGGATCTCGGTCGTCGCGCTCGTCCTCCTCGCGTCGCTTATCGTGGGAACGACCTACTGGCAGACGTGGGCCTCCGACGGCTTGAAGGATCGCCAGGACAACGCGATCGAGCGCGTCGCTCAGTTCACCATCCGGCGCGGGTTGATCTACGCCGCAGACGGCACCAGGCTCGCCGCCCGTCGCGCCCGGCCCGCTAACGGGCAGACCTACTACTTCCGGCGCTACCCCGCAGGAGAGCTCGCGGCCCAGGTCGTCGGCTACTCGACGCAGTCACGCTCCCGCGCGGGCCTCGAGCGCTCCGAGAACGACTACCTGACCGCGTCGAACTCCCACCTGAACACCGTCGTCCGTCGCACGCTCGATCGGCTCAAGGGCACGACCGTCACCGGCAACAACCTCGTGCTCACGATCGACTCGAAGGCTCAGCGAATTGCCATGGATGCGCTGGGCGACAACTGCGGCGCCGCCGTAGCGCTGGAGCCGAGCACGGGTCGCGTACTCGTGATGGCGTCGGCGCCGAGCTACGACCCCAACCTCGTCGAGGGCCACTTCGGAGCGATCGCCCGCCGGGCGCGCGGTGCGAATTGCTCGTCGCCCGCCCCCCTCGTGAACCGCGCGACCGCCGGTCTGTACACGCCCGGCTCGACGTTCAAGGTCGTCACCGCCGCTGCGGCGCTGGATTCCGGCGTGTACACGCCCGACTCGACCTTCGACGATCCGGGCTACTGCATCGAGTACGGCAAGAAGGTCTCGAACTTCGCCGACCAGAGCGGGCCGGAGGTCTTCGGTCACGTCGACTTCACCACCGCCCTCGAGCACTCGATCAACGCGGTGTTCTGCGAGATCGGCAAGAAGCTCGGTCCGCTGACCGTGCTCGACTACGCGCGCCGCTTCGGCTTCTACTCGAAGCCGCCGCTCGAGACTCCCTCCAGCGAACGCTCCCCGAGCGGCCTCTACGACCACGGCCGCCTGTTTCGGCCTCACGATCCGAACCAGGTGGATCCGGGCCGCCTCGCCTTCGGCCAGGAGCGGCTGCAGGTGACGCCGCTGCAGATGGCGATGGTGGTGGCCGGCATCGCCAACGGAGGCGTCGTCATGGAGCCGCACGTCGTCGAGAAGATCACGACGCCGGGCGGATCGACGGTATCGCGGAGCCGGCCGCACGCGCTCGGACGGGCGGTCAAGCCCGAGACGGCAACGGTGCTGACTCAGATGATGGAGCGCGTCGTCCAGTCCGGAACAGGCACTGCAGCCCAGATCTCCGGCGTGCCGGTGGCGGGCAAGACCGGCACGGCGGAGACGGGAATCGCCGGCACGAACACGACCTCGTTCGTCGCCTTCGCCCCCGCGGACGCGCCGAAGGTCGCCGTCGCGGTCTTTCTCGAGAACCAGCACGGCGTCGGCGGCCGCACCGCAGCCCCGATTGCAAAGCAGATCATGGAAGCGCTGCTCCGAGGCTCCGCCTAACCTGTAGTCGAGGATGGCGGCCCCCGACACCCTCATCGACCAGGTCCTCGATGGCCGGTACCGCGTCGTCCGCAAGCTGGGCACAGGCGGGATGGCGAACGTGTACCTGGCCGAGGACCAGGAGCTAGGGCGGCGGGTGGCGATCAAGATGCTCGACGCGAGGCACTCCCAGGACGAGCAGTTCGTCGAGCGGTTCCGGCGCGAGGCGAAGAACGCGGCCGGGCTCTCGCACCCGAACATCGTCTCGATCTACGACCGCGGCGAGGCGGAAGGCACCTACTACATCGCGATGGAGTACCTGGAGGGCCGGACCCTCAAGGAGCTCCTGGTCGCACGCGGGCCGACTCCGTTGCCGGTCGCGATCGACTACGCGCGGCAGATCCTCGGCGCGGTCGGATTCGCGCACCGCAACGGGATCGTCCACCGCGACATCAAGCCGCACAACGTCGTCGTCGCCCCCGACGGACGGCTGAAGGTCACGGACTTCGGGATCGCGCGGGCCGGCGCGAGCCAGATGACCGAAACCGGGTCGATCATCGGCACGGCGCAATACCTGTCGCCCGAGCAGGCAAAGGGGGCGCCGGTGACGCCGGCGTCGGACATCTACTCGGTCGGGATCGTCCTCTACGAGATGCTCACCGGCTCGGTTCCCTTCACCGGCGACACGCCGCTCGAGATCGCCATGAAGCATCTCTCGGCGACCCCGCAGCCGCCCTCGGAGGAGCGGCCGGACGTGCCGCACGAGCTCGACTCGATCGTGCTCCGGGCGCTGGCGAAGGATCCCGCCGACCGGTATCAGAGCGCCGAGGAGATGGACGCCGACCTCGCGCGAGCTGCACGGGGACAGGCGGTCGCGCCGGAGACCGAGGAGGCGGCGACCCAGGTGCTCCGCGGCGTGGGTGCGACCACGATGGCGAGCGCACCCACCCAGGTCGTCCGCCGTCCGGTGACGGTTGTGCCGCCGTCGACCCCTCCGCCGTACGGACCCTCGACCGGGTACTACGACTACGACGAGCCGATCCGGCGCCGCTCGATCTGGCCGTGGCTCCTTTCCGCGGTGCTGCTCGCGGCCGCCGTCGTGGCCGGCTGGTACGTCTACACGAAGATCCAGGACCAGCTCAACGAGACCAAGCCGGTGCCGGTCCCGCTCGTTCAGGGACAGCTGGAGCGACTTGCGGTCGGCAACATCACCGACGCCGGGCTGAAGGCAAGCGTCCGACGTCATCCGAAGGAGAACGTCGACGTCGGACGCGTCTACGACCAGCAGCCCGACGCCGGCGAGCGGATCGACAAGGGCAACACCGTCTTGATCCTGGTTTCGACCGGCAAGCCAAAGGTGGCCGTACCCTCGGTGATCGGCGCGCAGGCAACCGATGCAGTGGCGACGATCACCGAGAGGGGGCTGAAGGCGAACGTCCACCGGATCAACTCGGAGCAGGAGAGCGGAACCGTGACCGGACAGTCCCCGAAGGCCGGCACCCGGGTGGTGAAGGGCGAGAAGGTGCGCATCAACGTCTCGCAGGGCCCGAAACCGGTGGCGATCCCGCCGGTGCTCGGGGTCACGTACGAGCAGGCGGCAGGGGAGCTCCAGGGAGCCGGCTTCGCGGTCGCCCGGCGTGACGTGGAGTCGAACGACCCCCGCGGTGTCGTCATCGACATGGATCCCGCCGCGAACCAGCTGGCCTCGAAAGGCTCGACCGTCACGCTCTTCGTCTCGAAGGGCCCGAAGGAGTCAGTCATTCCCGACGTGACCGCTTTCTTTCGCACGGACGCGATCGCCACCCTCCGAAACTCGGGCTTCAAGGTGGCCGTCACGGACATCGACACCCAGGATCAGAACTACGACAACGCCGTGATGAGCCAGTCACCGGCCCCGGGCGAATCCGCGAAGCCGGGCACGACCGTGTCGATCACGGTCGGGCACTACGTCGCGCCCGTCACCGAGCCGACGACGACGGAAACCGTCCCAACCGATACGACCGTGACCGACACGGCTCCGATCACGCCGTGATGAGGCGGCGCGTCGCGGTGCTGATGGGGGGCCGGTCGTCCGAGCACGCGATCTCGCTCGAGTCGGCGAAGTCCGTCATCGAAGGCCTCGACCCGGGGCGATACGAGGCGGTCGCGGTCGAGATCGGCCGCGACGGCCGCTGGGCGCTCCCCTGGGGCAACGTCCCGAAGCGCCTTGGCGCAGGGCTGGGAGCGGCGCCGGCAAAGCCGCCGTCGCCCGGCCGGAAGACCGAGGCGCCTCCGGCGCCTCAGGGGACAGTCCCTGAGACGAACCGTCCACAGCTGCCCGTTCCGGCCACGTCGACGGAAGTCGCGGCCGCGCTCGGGGAGGTCGAGGTCGTGCTCCCGATCCTCCACGGCCCGTTCGGAGAGGACGGCTCGCTCCAGGGAGTGCTGGAGATGGCCGGCGTCCCCTACGTCGGCGCGGGGGTCGCCGCGTCGGCGGTCTGTATGGACAAGGATCTGTTCAAGGCGGTGATGCGCGACCAGGGCATCCCCGTCACGCGAAACATCACGCTCCGGCCGGAAAGCCAGGGGGCTGGAAGCGTCGCCGGCAAAGCCGGCGACGCCCGGCCGGAAACCTGGGGAAACGGAGCCGGACCGGAGAACCCGTTCGGGTACCCGGTCTTCGTGAAGCCGGCGAGGCTCGGCTCGTCGGTCGGGATCAGCAAGGCGCATGACGAGGCGGAGCTCAGAACGGCGATCGGACTCGCGTTCGAGCACGACGAGAAGGTGCTCGTCGAGGAGTTCGTCTCCGGGGTCGAGGTCGAGGTCGGCGTGCTCGGCAACCGGGAGCCGGTGGCCTCCTTGGTCGGCGAGATCGTCGTCACCGCGAACGAGTGGTACGACTACGAGGCCAAGTACGACGAAGGCGAGATGGACCTGATCGTTCCCGCGCGAGTCACGGAGGAGCAGACCCGCCGCGCGCAGGAGCTCGCCGTACAAGCGTTCGTCGCAACCGAGTGCGAGGGGATGGCCCGCGTCGACTGTTTCGTTCGCGACGACGGCGAGGTGCTCGTCAACGAGCTGAACACGATCCCCGGCTTCACCGCCACCAGCGTCTACGCGCAGCTGTTCGCGGCATCCGGAATCCCCTACCCGGAGCTGCTCGACCGCCTGGTCGAGCTCGCGCTCGAGCGCCACGCCCGGCGGTCGACCCTGAAGTTCTAGAGCGTCTTCGCCAGCCGGGCGGCGACTGCTTCCAGCACCTTGCCCTGGATTTCTGACGAGTCCCGCAGGAGCGAGCGGAAGGCGCGGTCGGTGATCACCAGAGCCCGAGTCGGCGAGGTCGTGGTCACCGTTGCCGTCCTCGGCACGTAGGTGACGAGGGCGATCTCGCCGAAGAAGTCGCCAGGCCCGAGCGACGATACCGGGCGACCTTCGCGGTGCACCTCGGCCGTCCCGTCGAGGATCACGAAGAACTCGCGGCCTCGGGCGCCCTCCTTCGTCAGGGCTTTTGCGGCCGGCAGATCGATCTCGTCGGCGAGTCTCGCGATTCGCTCGAGCTCTCGCTTCGAGCACCGCGAAAACAGCGGCACCTTGGCGATCGCCTTCACCTTCGAGTCCGTGCCCAGCACGAGGTGAGTCTACTTCGCGCTCATCCGGCAGTCACTTCGTTCACATGGGTTCTCTGGACGCCGGGCGCGAGCCGCGTGATCCAGAGCAGGTAGTACCGCTCCGGGGTCGGGACCGTGAGCGAAAACGTGGTCTGCGCGTTCACCGTCTCCGCCGAGGAGACGGTGTCGAACGGGCCGGTCGCCGAGCTGCCGGCCTTGACCTCGGCAGTGAAGCCAGGCGTGTCCGAATCGACCGTGAGCGAGTCGAGCTTCACCGGCCGACCCGCGTCGACGACGATCCCGACCCCGTCCTTCAAGTTCCCGAAGGTCACGCTGCTGTGGTAGTCCTCGGTCTCCCACGAGGTCGCCCGGTTTCCGTCGGTCGCGTTCGAGACCAGCTCGTCGTGCTCCTGGCCGTCGCCTTCGGGGTCATAGGCATTCGAGGCAACGAGGTGCACCTTTGCGGCGCCGCCGTTGCCGCCGCCGCCCGAGTCCCGCAACACGAAGTACGCAGCTGCGCCCGCCACGAGCGCGGCGAGCACGGCGCCGAGGACGAACAGGCGGGCGGCCAGTGAGCGTCTGGCGGGCGGCTTGGGCGGCCGCCGTGCCTTCGCGGGCTTGCTCGGAGTCATGATCACCGTCCGATCCGAGTCAGGCTGGCCGAGCTCCGCGAGACAGGCGTCGAGCTCGACCGCAAGCGCCTCCATCGACTCGAACCGGTCGGCGGGGTCCTTCGCCATCGCACGCTGGAGGGCCGCGTCCAGCCTGAGCGGAACGTCGACCCGGACCGCGGCGACGCTCGGCACCGGGTCGTGTACGTGGCGCATCGCGATCGCCACGAAGCTGTCGCCCGTGTACGGCGGCGCTCCGACGAGCAGCTCGTACAGCACGACCCCGAGGGAGTAGACGTCGCTGAGCGCGTCGACGGGCCGCCCGGCCGCCTGCTCCGGCGCGATGTAGTCGCTGGTGCCGAGCACCGTCCCCGTCTCGGTGAGGCCGCTCCGAACGTCGACCGACCGGGCGATCCCGAAGTCGGTCACCTTGACGTCGCCGTTGCCGAGCAGGACGTTCTGCGGCTTCACGTCCCGGTGCACGAGGCCGCCGGCATGCGCGAAGGCGAGCGCCCGAGCGATGACGATCCCGAGCTCCAGTGCCGTACGGACCGGCAGGCGCCCTTCCTGCTGGACGAGTTGCTTCAGGTTCCGGCCGTCGACGTATTCGAAGACGATGAACTGACGTCCATCGGCCTGGCCCCGGTCGATGACGGTGACGATGTTGGGATGGGAGAGCTTGGCTGCCGCACGCGCTTCCCGCAGGAACCGCTCGACGTAGTCCTCATCGCTGGCGTAGTGCTCGTGGAGGATCTTGATCGCGACCCTGCGCTCGAGCAGCCGGTCACGAGCGCGATAGACGCTGGACATTCCGCCCCTGCCGACGAGCTCCTCCAGCTCGTAGCGGCCCGCGATCAGCTCGCCGACCATGCTGAACGCATTGTCGCTGCGATGTTCCGGCTTCGCGTGGGGGAACCCGTGGTTTCTCCACGGACTCCCTCCCTTTTCGATGCACGTGGCAAATCGTCCGTGCGCTCGAGGCCAGTCCTCCATCACCGTCTTGTGTGCCAGACGATGCTCGCGCGGACTAATCGGCGGCGGCTTTGCCCTCGTCGGCGAGTGGGACTACGGAGCCCGACGACGCCAGGACGTGCTCGAGCGCGTCCTCCCATACCGACATCGCCTCGTCCAGTTCGGCGTCGGTGATCGTGATCGGAACGAGCACGCGGATCACGTTCGAGTAGATGCCGGCACTGAGAAGCAGCATGCCGTTCTGGAATGCGCGCTCGCACACCGCGGCGACGAGCTCGGGTGCAGGGTTCTTCGACTCGCGATCGTGGACGAGCTCGACCGCGAGCATCGCCCCGAGGCCGCGAACGTCGCCGACCTGCTCGAAGCGATCCTGCCACTGCAGCATCCGCGCCCGCATCACGTCGCCGATCGACGCCGAGCGCTCGACCAGCTGCTCCTCCTCGATCACGTCGAGCACGGCCAGCGCAGCAGCCTGGGCAACGGGATTGCCGACGTACGTCCCGCCGACGGCGTGCGTCCCCGGCGCGTCCATGATCGGCGCCCGGCCGAGCACACCGGAGAGCGGCAGACCTGCGGCGATCGACTTCGCGATCGTCATCAGGTCCGGCTCGACGCCGTAGTGCTCGATCGCGAAGAACTTGCCGGTCCGTGCGAAGCCGGTCTGCACCTCGTCGACGACGAGCACGATCCCGTTGTCGTCGCAGATGCGCCGCACTCCGGCCAGGAACTCCGGCAGGGCGGGAACGAACCCGCCCTCGCCCTGGACAGGCTCGACCACGATCGCAGCAACCGACTCGGCAGCGACCTGCGTGACGAGCGTCCGCTCGAGCGTCCGCAGCGCGCTCTGCGCGTCGGGTCCGCGGTAGGCCTGGGCAAACGGGACCCGGTAGACCTCCGGGGCGAAGGGGCCGAGCCCCGCCTTGTAGGGGTGCGTCTTGGACGTGAGCGACAGCGAGAGCAGCGTGCGACCGTGGAAGGCGCCCTCGAAGGCGATCACGGCCTGGCGCTTGGTGTACGCGCGGGCGAACTTGACCGCGTTCTCGACCGCTTCGGTGCCTGCGTTGAAGAACGCCGCCCTCGTCGGGCCGGAGATCGGAGCTCGCTCGAGGAGCCTCTCGGCGAGCGTCGTGTACACCTCGTAGGGAACGATCGTGAAGTCGGTGTGCATGAACCGGTCGACCTGATCCCGGACGGCCGCGATCACCTTCGGATGCGAGTGACCGACGTTCAGGCAGCCGACTCCACCTGTGAAGTCGAGGAAGGTGTTGCCGTCGACGTCGGTCAGGCGGGCGCCCTGCGCGTGCGCGACAACGACCGGGAACGACGGCGCGAGCGGTGCGGCGACGACGTGGTCGTTCCGCGCGAGAATCTCGGCCGACCGCGGGCCCGGAAGGCGCGTTTTCAGCTCGATTGAGCGCGTTACAACCACTGTCGTCCAGCATATCCGAGGGTCCGGAAGGCCCGAATGATCAAGGATGCGGGCGTAGAATCGGCGGCGTGGTCCTCTCCGACCGAACGATTCAGCGGCTCCTCGACGAGGGTCGGATCGGAATCGACCCCTATGACGCGGGCCTGCTGCAGCCGTCGAGCGTGGACGTGCGGGTCGACCGCTTCTTCCGCGTGTTCCGAAACTCGCGCTACCCGTTCATCGACGTCAAGCAGGAACAGGAGGGGCTCACGGAGCTCGTCGAGATCGGCAGCGAGCCGTTCATCCTCCATCCCGGCGAGTTCGTCCTCGGCTCGACGCTCGAGCGCGTGCGGCTCCCGGACGACCTCGTCGGGCGGCTCGAGGGGAAGAGCTCCTTGGGAAGGCTGGGCCTGTTGATCCACTCCACGGCCGGCTACATCGACCCAGGCTGGGACGGCCACGTCACGCTCGAGCTCTCGAACGTCGCCAACTTGCCGATCACGATCTATCACCGGATGAAGATCGGCCAGCTGTCGTTCGTCCAGCTGTCCGAGCCGGCCGCCTCGCCGTATGGCAGCGACGGCCTCGGCTCCAAGTACCAGGGCCAGCAGGGGCCGACGCCCAGTCGCTACTGGCGGAACTTCGAAGCCGAGGGCAAAGGTGCCAGCAAAGCTGGCGACCTTGGCCCGAGGCGAGGAAGACTCGGCGAGGGAGGAACCGAAGGCGACGACCGAGACGAGAACTTCCAATGATCCTGGTCACGGGCGGAACAGGTTTCGTCGGCCCGAAGGTCGTCCACGCGTTGCGGGCGGAGGGACGCGATGTGCGTTGCCTCGTCCGAAGGCCCGAGCGCGCAGGCACGCTGAAGGCCTGGGGCTGCGAGCTCGCCAAGGGGGACGTCACCGATCCGGAGAGCCTTCGGCGCGCGACCGCAGGCTGCGACGCGGTCGTCCACCTCGTCTCGATCATCACCGGCCCACGCTCCGAGTTCGAGCGTGTGATGGCCAAGGGGACGCGCGACCTGCTCGCCGCGGCTCACCAGGCAGGCGTGCGCCGTTTCGTGCTGATGAGCGCGCTCGGCGTCACCGCGGAGTCGAAGCAGCTGGTGCCCTACTACTGGGCGAAGTGGGAGATGGAGCAGGCGGTGAAAGACTCCGGCCTCGAGCACGTGATCTTCCGGCCGAGCTTCGTGTTCGGCCGCGACGGCGGCGTCCTCCCGATGTTCGTCAGGCAGGTTCGCTGGTCGCCCGTCGTCCCGGTCGTGGGCGACGGCGAGCGGCGACTGCAGCCGATCTGGGTCGACGATCTGGCTGCCCACTTCGTGCGAGCGCTCGATCTCGAGCATGCGGCGACGATGACCTTCGAGCTCGGCGGGCCCGAGCAGCTGACGTGGAACGCCCTGTACGAGCGAATCGCCCGCGTGCTCGGCAAGCGGCGGAGGCAACTCCACCTACCGGTGCCGCTGGTCAGGGCCGGCGCCACGGTCGCGGAGCGCCTGCCGAAGCCGCCGATCACCCGCGACCAGCTGACCATGCTGCTGGCGGGCGACAACGTCTGCGACAACACAGCAGCCCAGGAGACGTTCCGGATCGACCTGCTCGGAGTCGACGAGCAAATCCGCCGCGCCGCGTAGCTCGTCGTTTGGAAACAAGGGTTCTTTGCGGAGCCGGGGCTCGCCCCCGGCGGAGCACCAGCCGCTGGCAACGCGTGCCGAAGGAGGGGGCCAACGGGGGAACCACGGGTTCCCCCGTTATGAGCGAAGGGCCGCTTGCGCGGCCCTTCGATCTGGTTACCAGCCTGTATTAGCAGGGGCGCTTCCTGCCGCCTTCCTTCGGGCGGCGGCGCTCTCGGCGTAGTCCCCTACGCTGGCTAGGCGATTCCCCTCTTCAGGTCTGGGGACACGCCCCTACCGGCCAGCACCTCCACTGCCCGTACTGTCATCGCTCAAGTCGGACCACCTCCTTTCCGCGGTGATCTCACTTTACCGACTGCGTCAGGACGACGCTGAGCTCGAGGCCGCGGTCGAGCGGGACCGTGACGCTCTCGAGTCCCGCGTCGGCCTGGCGGGCCCGGGAGTAGGCGCCGAGCGTCTCCTCGTGCGAGAGCACGTTGTCGGCAATCACGACGGCGCCCGGCTCGAGCTTCGGCCGGGCGAGCGCAAACAGCTGCTCGTAGTCTTCCTTCTCTGCGTCGAGGAACACGACGTCGAAGACGTCCTCGATTGCGGGCAGGGCCTCGTGGGCGTCACCCTCGACCAACTCGGCCCACTCGTCGAGGCCCGCCTCGGAGACGTTGCGGCGCCACGCCTCGCACTTGGCTGGATCGTGCTCCAGCGACACGACGCGTCCGCCGAGGATCCGCGCTCCCGCGGCCAGCCAGATCGAGGAGTAGCCGCGGGAGCCTCCGATCTCGAGCACCTCGCAGCCGTTCTGCGGCGCGACGAGCGCAAACAGAAAACGACCCGTCGTCGGCGAGACCGACCGCGAGCGTACCGCGGACGGCAGCCCCTGCGCCCGTTCCTGTTCGTCCTCGCGTTCCAGTCGCGCGAGCACGGCGCGCGCCCTCTCGTCCAGCACGCCACCAGCTTATGCCAGTGGACACTTCGTCACGGAACCGTCACAACCCAGTGTCAGACACTGGGTTGCACGCGGCACGTGGTGAGACCCGGCCGAAGCAGCCTAGACCTCGACCTTGACCAACCCGTCTTCGACCCGGACGGGATAGACGCCCACCGGTAGGTAGGCGGGAAGGGTGAGCGCGCGACCGGATCTAATGTCGAAGTTCGCGCCGTGGCGCGGACAGATCACGACCCCGGTGTCGGAGTCGAACTCGCCCTCGCAGAGAGGCCCGTCGTCGTGCGAGCAGCGATCCTCGATCGCGTAGTACTCGCCGTCGAGGTTGTACACGCCGAGCGAGATCGAGCCGGCGTGGACGATCTTCACCTCGCCCGGCGGCAGCTCGTCCACCGGGCACACGTCCAGCGAGGCCACGCTAGGTGATCTCGATCTCTTCCATCCCCGCCCATTCCTCGGGGAGCGGAGTGCCCTTGCCCTTGTGCAGAGCGATCTTGAGCGTGGTGAGGCCGAGGATCGCGCACTTCAGCCTGACCGGGGTCAGCGGGATGCCGATCTCCTCGAGCAGGTCCTCCTTCGGCATCGCCGCCACGTCACTCGCCTTCCGGCCCTTCACCATCTCGGTCAGCATCGAGGTCGCCGCCTGGCTGATCGCGCAGCCGCGGCCGGAGAACATCACGTCGTCGATCGTGTCGCCGTCCTCCGAGAAGGACACGTAGATCGAGACCTCGTCTCCGCAGAGCGGGTTCTGCCCGTCGGCTTCGACGTCCGCGTCCTCCATCACTCCGTGGCCGCGCGGATTCTTGTAGTGGTCCAGGATCACCTCGCGGTAGAGCTGGTCGAACTCACTCATCGGAAGACGTCCTTGGCGCGGTGGAGACCGGCGACGAGCTGGTCGATCTCCTCACGGACGGTATAGAGGTAGAAGCTCGCCCGGTTCGTCGCCATCACGCCGAGCTTCTGCATCAGCGGCTGACAGCAGTGGTGACCGGCCCGGATCGCAACGCCCTCGAGGTCGAGGATCTGGGCGACGTCGTGCGGGTGGATCTGGTCGACGTTGAAGGAGACGATCCCCGCCCGGCGGTCCGGCGGCGGCCCGTAGGTCGTCACCCACGGCAGCTCGGCGAGCCGGTCGAGCGCGTAGGCGGCCAGCTCGTGCTCGTGCTGCTCGATCGCCTCGAGACCTGCCTCGTTCAGGTAGTCGATCGCCGCTCCGAGACCGACCGCCTCCGCCATCGGCGCCGTTCCGGCCTCGAACTTGTGCGGCAGCTCACCCCAGGAGGTCTTCTCGAACCCGACCTTGCTGATCATGTGACCACCGGTCAGGAACGGGTCCATCGCCTGGAGCAGCTCCGCGCGACCCCACAGGAACCCGATGCCGCTGGGGCCGCACATCTTGTGGCCCGAGACGGCGAGGAAGTCGACACCCAGCGCCTGGACGTCGACTCGACGGTGCGGCGCGGCCTGGGCGGCATCGCAGACGGCAATCGCGCCGCGCTCGTGCGCCCACTGCGCCAGCTTGTCGATGTGGTTGACGGTGCCCAGCGAGTTCGAGACATAGCCCGCGGCGACCACCTTCACGGGGCCGCCGGCGACGGTCTCCTCGAGCAGGTCGAGACGAAGCTCGCCCTGGTCGTCGAGCGGCAGCATCCGGAAGTCGGCTCCGGTCTTGCCGGCGATGAACTGCCACGGAACGTAGTTGGAGTGGTGCTCGAGCTCGGTGACGAGCACGATGTCGCCCGGACCGAGGTTGTTCAGCCCCCAGGCGTACGCGACCAGATTGATCGCCTCGGTTGCGTTGCGCAGGAAGATGATCTCGCGGGCCGAGGAGGCGTTCACGAACGCCCGCGCCTTCTCGCGCGCGAGCTCCAGCGCCTCCGTTGCCCGCTCGGCCAGCTCGTAGACGCCTCGGTGCACGTTCGCGTACGACGTCTCGTAGAACCGATTCATGGCGTCGAGCACTTGCCTCGGCTTCTGCGCGCTGGCGGCCGAGTCGAGGAAGGCGAGGGGCTTCCCGTGCACCTGTTGCTCGAAAATCGGAAAGTCGGCCCGCAGCTTGGCGGCATCGAGCTTCGACTCGGTGGTCACGGACACGACTCGAATCGTACCGGCCGAGCCTCGCTCGACCGTTTCGGGCCGGGTTTTCTCGGGCGCGAATTGGGGGATTGCTGGGATATGCGCCAGCGCAACGCGACGACGACCCGTGCGCCGCGCACGAACGGCTCGGGGTCGCGCGGGGCGGCGGTGGCAGCAGTCCGGGCAACGCGGCGGTCCGATCCGGCGGAGATCTCCGGAGCGCTGCTCGACAACGTCGAGCGCGTCGTCCGGGGAAAGCGCCACGAGATCAGGCTCGTCATCGCCGCGCTCGCGTGCGGGGGACACGTCTTGATCGAGGACGTGCCCGGCACGGCGAAGACGGTGCTCGCACGCGCACTCTCGCAGAGCGTCAAGGGTGCGACGGTCGGCCGGATCCAGTGCACCCCCGACCTGCAGCCCACCGACGTCACCGGGCTCTCGATCTTCAACCAGAAGGACCGTGACTTCGAGTTCAGGCCGGGGCCGATCTTCGCGAACGTCGTCCTGCTCGACGAGGTCAACCGCGCGATGCCGAAGACGCAGTCGGCGTTGCTCGAGGCGATGGCCGAGACGCAGGTGACGGTCGACGGAAAGACCCGGCAGCTCCCGCGGCCGTTCCTGCTCCTCGCCACGGAGAACCCGATCGAGCACGACGGCACGTACCCGCTGCCCGAGGCGCAGCTCGACCGTTTCTTCATGCGGATCTCGCTCGGGTACCCGAACCCCGAGGACGAGCTCGCGATCGTGCGGGACCAGCAGCATGGTCATCCGCTCGGCTCGCTCGGCGCGACCGTGACCAAGGAGGAGATCCGCGCCCTCCAGCACGCCGTCGAGGAGGTCTACGTGGACGAGCTGATCCAGCGCTGGATCGTCGGACTCGTCGGAGCCACGCGGGCGCTCGACACGATCGCGCTGAGCGCATCCGTTCGGGGATCGCTCGCCCTGGAGCGAGCGGTCCGCGCCTGGGCGCTTCTGGAGGGGCGCACATACGCCGTGCCGGAGGACGTCGAGCCGCTGTTCCTGCCCGTGATCGCCCACCGGATCGTGTTCTCGCCCTCCTACCTCGGAACAATCCGCAAGCTGGGGCGCGAGGAGACGCTCCGGCAACTCTGGGAATGCTGCCTCGAGCTCGCACCGCGGCCCCAGGCTCTCTGAGCGCGGATCGGGTCGTCCCTCTCGTCCCCCGGCGCCGGATCATCGGGCTGCCCTTCGGTGACGCACGCTCGCTGCGGCGGGAAGGCAGCTTCGACCCGATCGGCTCGCGTCCGTATCGCCCCGACGACGACCCACGCAGGATCGACCGCCATGCGTCGGCAAAGCTCTCGGCAGTCAGCAACGAAGACGAGCTGATCGTCCGCGAGCACCTCGCCGAGGAGCGCGTCAGCGTCGGGCTCGCGATCGACCGGAGCCCGACCATGAGCCTTCACCCGCCCGGCTTGCCGTGGCTGCACAAGCCGACTGCGGTGGAGGAGGTGGAGCGGATCGTGGTTGCTAGCGCGCAGCGCTCGCGCTCGCCCCTCGTGCGGCTTGCGAGCCTGCCGGTCGAGGACCCCGTTCGCGCCCTTCGCACCGGCAGCATCGTCTTCCTCGTCTCGGACTTCCTTGCCTTCCCGCCCGACGAGGCCTGGGACGACGCGCTGGCGCGTACCTGGGACGTCGTCCCTGTGGTCGTGCAGGACCCGACCTGGGAGCAGAGCTTTCCCGACGTCTCCGGGGTGACGGTACCGCTCTCGGACGCAGCTGGGCGAGTCCGTGCGGTCTTCCTGACCCGGCGAGAAGCGACGCGGCGCCGAGACGAGAACGAGGCGCGGTTCACGGCGATCGTCGCCCGGCTCGAGGAGCTCGGCCTGGAGCCGGTCGTCCTCGGCACATCCGACCCCGACGCCGTGCACGACGCCCTCCTCGGCTGGGCCGAGGGCCGGCGCAGCACGTTCGCATGGACCGCCTGAGCGATTGGCGCGCCGCGGCGTGGGTGGCCTTCTGCCTTGCGGCGCTGGCGGCGGCCGCGGCGGTGATCGTGCCCGCCGCAGTGCGCAGCCAGGGCGCCGTCAAGCCAAAGCAGGTCATTCGCGCGACCCTCGTGCCGCGAACCCACCTGTTCGGTCAGGTCGTGACCGCCACGCTCGAGGTTCCCGCCGCCTACCGGGTGAAGGCCACCTTTTCGCCCTATCGCGTCCTACGTCGAACCGTCACCCGGGCGGGGAACGCATTGCGATACCAGTTCACACTCGACTGCCTGCGCGCACAGTGCGTCGGCTCGCCGGGGAGCGAGCGCAAGCTGACCTTGCCGCCGGCCGAGGTCGTCTTCCCGGACGGACGCAAGCTGATCGGAATCTGGCCACCCGTGCGGCAGGCGTCTCGCCTCGCGCCGGACGACCTCAGGTCTCCGCAATTGCGCGGCGAGGTCGCCGCGCCCCCTCGGGAGAGCGGAGGCCGGCATCGACTCACCGGTCTGCTCATTGCGCTCGCCGGAGGCCTGGCGCTCATTGGAGCGGGGGCGCTCGGCTTCGCCTGGCTCGGCTGGCGGCCACGACCCCAGGTGTCGACCAACGGCAAGCCCGCAGCCTCGGCACTCGACTACGCCCTGCTGGTCACAGGGATCGCCGCCGGCGGCGGCCAGGAGAATCGCCGCGCGGCGCTCGAGTCGCTGGCGATCGCTCTCGAAGAGCGCGGCCTCGGCGCCCTGGCGCTCGAAGCGCGGGAGCTCGCGTGGTCACCGCAACCGCCGGCCGGTGAGACGGTCCGGCGCCTGACCTCCGACGCGCAACACGCCGCGAAGGAGAAGGCGTGAGCTCCCCTCGCGGCCTGCCGATTGCCGACGCCCCGCTGCTTTGGCCCGCGGCACGCCGGGCGCAGATTCTGCGAGCCGCGATCACGCTGGCTCTCGCAGCGCTCGTCGGCGCCGCAGTGGTCCTTGCGCCGCGAGGCGGCGGCTCGCCCACGCTCCCAAGCCCGGGCGGATCGACGACGGAGATCGTTCTCGACGTCTCCGGCAGCGTCGGGCAATCCTCGTTCGCGGTGGCGGGGAAGGCGCTCCAGCGTCTCAGCCGGACGACGGGTCGCGTCGGGCTCGTGCTGTTCTCGGATTCCGCGCTCGAGGCGCTGCCTCCGGGCAGCCCTCCCGCCGAGCTCCAGCCCTTCGCGCGCGTCTTCACGCCCCATCCGAGGCCACGCACGGGCCAGGTGGGATTACCGCGGACGCGGTACGAGCCGAACCCCTGGTATCCGAGCTTCAGCGGCGGCACGCGAATGTCGGTCGGGCTCGCAGCAGCGGCTCGGGCGCTCCGGCGTGACCGTGTCTCCGGCCACATCCTCCTGCTCAGCGACCTCGGGGACGCGCCCGACGACCGAGGAGGCTTGCGCCGCCGGCTGATCTCGCTCGCCAAGGCCGGAATCGACCTACGCGTGTTGATGCTGCCGAATGCCGTGGAATCCGACCGGCACTGGTTCGAGAAGCTGGAAGGGCCGCACACCGTGTTGAAGGGGCTTCCCGAACCGCCGCCCGCGCGCGAATCGCAGGCCGGAGGGCGGTTCGACTTCCCCACGTGGCTCGCGGCAATCGTCGTGTTGCTCGCGATCGCCCTCGCGGTGAACGAGCTGATCGCAAGATCGCTGCGCTGGAGAGAGACCGTATGAATGGTCGGATCCGGCAAGCGCTGGCGCTCGGGTCGCTGGTGGGAGCGGCGGCTACCTGTGCCGTCCTTGCGTACGCGGAATTGACGCCTCGGGGCACGGACGCAGACGGCTGGACACGCGCGATTGCGCTCACCCGCCAGGCGGAGCGAACCGATGCGGTGCTACCCGCCCTGCGTCTTCGAGAGGAGGCGGTCGCACGCTTCGACGAGCTGGCCCGGTCGGGTTCGCGGTCGTCGCGCTCGCACGCCAGGCTGCTCGCAGGGCTGTTAGAGGTCAAGAACGCGGCAGCGCAGCCCGATCGGAGACAGGCCCTCGCGCTCGCCGTGACGGAGTTGCAGGGCGCACTGCGCCTGGATCCGGCGAACGAAGACGCCGCCTACGACCTCGAGCTGTTGCTGACCCGGTCGGTGCAGAACGGCCGGCCGATCGGCAAGCCCGCGTCCGAGAAGAACCGATCCGTCGGTAGGTCCGGGACGGCGGCACCCGGAACCGGGTATTGATGGTCGAGTTCCTGACCCCGCTGGGCTGGATCGTCGCAGCCGCCGCCCTGGTGCCGGTGGGCGCCGCGATCGTCCGAGAGCGCAGGGACGCGAAGGTCCGCGGTCGCGTCGGCCTCACCGCGCCGGGCTTCGGCGCCAGGGCCGCGAGCGTGGTCGGCGTCTCGGTTGCGCTCGCGCTGCTCGCGGCCGCCACGGCCAGGCCCGCGATCCGCACTTCGGATGCGAAGTCGCTGCGGACGGACACCGAGATCTATTTCGTCGTCGACATCTCGCGATCGATGCTCGCCCGGCTCCCCCACCGCCCGACCCGCTACGACCGGGCGCTGAGCGCCGCCGAACGGCTCCGGAGCCGGCTGGCGGACGTGCCCGCCGGCGTCGCTTCGCTGACCGACCGTCCTCTACCCCACCTGTTCCCGACCGGCAACCGGGCGCTCTTCTCGGCCGTCCTGCACCGGGCGATCGGAATCCAGCGTCCGCCCGCCGAGAGCGGCCAGGCCGTCTACGGCATCGCCACGAGCTTCGACCCGCTCACCCAGCTCGCCACCGCCCGCTATTTCCGGCAAGGCACGAAGCACAAGATCGCGATCCTCCTCACCGACGGCGAGAGCAGCGTCTACTCCCCTGAAACGGTCGCGCGCGAGCTCCGTTCCGAGCACATCGTCCTGCTCGTCGTACGCTTCTGGAACCCTCGCGAGCGTGTCTACACGACGAGTGGTCGGGCCGAGCGCTATCGACCGGACCGCCGCTCCCTGGCGCCTTTGCAGATCCTCGGAACCGGGCTCGGCCGGCGTGTGTTCGATGAGAGCGAGCTCGCCAAGGTCGTTCGCACCGTGCGCACGCGACTGGGAGCCGGACCGACCCGACCGGTCGGCGTCCCCGGCCGAGTCGAGCTCAGTCCGTACCTTGCACTTGCCGCCGTGGTGCCGATCGTGTTCGTGCTTCGCCGCCGCAACGGCTAGCGATTCTGGTCGAATGCACCCGTGTCGCACCCCGTGCTCGACAGCGTGTTGCCGGTGGTCGCCGAGTCGAGCGATGTGTCGCTCGACCTCGATCGGCTGACCGAGCACGCCGGCTGGCTCGCCTATGAGGAGCTGCCGCCGCCTGCGTTCCTGCTTCCGTTCCCGCTCGAGCTCGAGCGCGATCGCATCGTCGACTTCGTCCTCACCGCCACGTCGATCAACTTCGCGTTCACCGGCTTCGACTCAAGGC
The DNA here is from genome assembly GCA_963719325.1 of uncultured Actinomycetes bacterium. Lineage (GTDB taxonomy): Bacteria > Actinomycetota > Thermoleophilia > Gaiellales > Gaiellaceae > DATBLE01. The sequence continues at coordinate 28,363 of CAVRBW010000014.1, read as the reverse complement.
AACGCTGGGAGATCGAACACGAGGGCCGGGTCCTCGCGGACGCCGACGGCCTGCACTACTGCCTCCAGCGCGCGCTGGCGGAAGGGTTTCCGGTTCTCGACGGCGGCTGGCTTCGCGGGGTGGCCGTGGCGGACCTGCGCGACATCTTCCGAGGCGGAAACAGCGAGCTGCAGCTCCTCGACGAGCGCGCCCGCATCCTGCGGGAGGTGGGCGAGACGCTGGTCGCCCGTTACGACGGGCGCTTTTCGAACGTCCTCGCCGCCTCCCCAACACGCCTGTACGACGGCGGCAACGGCTTCCTCGAGACGCTCGTCCGCGACTTCCCGCGATTCGACGACGTGGCCGTCTACGGCGGAGAGACGGTGCGCTTCTGGAAGCTCGCGCAGCTCTCGGTCTGGATCCTGCACGCGTCGCTTCCGGGCGGGTCCGGCTTCGCCGACCTCGCCCGCCTGACCGCGTTCGCCGACTACATCGTCCCCGCGGCGCTCCGGATCCTCGGGATCACGCAGTACAGCGACGAGCTCGAGACTGCGATCCGCGCCGGTGTCCCGATCGAGGCAGGCTCGGCCTGGGAAGTGGAGATCCGAGCCCACACGATCTACGCCTGCGACGAGCTGTGCAGGCAGATCAACGACCTCCGCCCACCCGACCTCCAGGTGATCGTCCCGCAGGTCGACGCCCGCTTGTGGGTGCCGTTCCACCGCACGCACTACCCGCACCACCTGACGCGGACAGTGTTCTACTAAGCGTCTGAGGGATCCTGGCTTCGAGCGCGGCCGCGAGCGCCTCGCGCACCGGTTCGAGCTCGATCCGGTCGAGCACGTCCTGGAAGAAGCCACGCACGATCAGGCGCTCCGCCTCCGAGCGCGAAAGCCCGCGCGACATCAGGTAGAAGAGCTGCTCGCGGTCGACCTGGCCCAGCGTCGCGCCGTGTGTGCAGCGGACGTCGTTGGCGAGGATCTCGAGGCCGGGAATCGAGTCGGCGTGCGCCTCGCGCGAGAGCAGCAGGTTCCGGTTCTCCTGGTAGGCGTTCGTCTTCTGCGCGTCGGGCTCGACACGAATCATTCCCCGCCACACCGTCGATGCCTGGTCGCGCAGCGCACCCTTGAACGCGAAGTCGGAGGTCGTATGCGGCGCGATGTGCTCCTGGAACGTGTCGTAGTCGAGGTGCTGCGAGCCGTCGGCGAAGTACGCACCCGTCACCCGCGAGGTCGCACCTTGGCCGGCAAGGTCGTTCTGGATGCGCGTCTTGCCCTTCTTCGAGCCGAAACCGCCGGCGACCCAATCGAGCTCGGCGTCGCGGCCGACGCGTGCGTGATGCGTCGCGAAATGCCACGTCTCGCGCGACAGGTTCTGCAGCGAGACGTACTCGAGCTTCGCGCCCTGCTCGACGAACAGCTCGACGGCCGCGTTCGAGTATCCGGCAAGGTCGGGTGCGCCCGAGACGTACTCCTCGATCAGGGTGAAACGGCTCTGCGGCTCGGCGACGACGAGCAGGCGCCAGAAGAGCGAGCCGCCGTCAGTCGCATTCGCGATCCGGACGTAGAGCGGCTGTTCGAGCACCACGCCCGTCGGGACGCGGACGAGCAAACCGTGCTCCCAGCTGGCCGCATTGTGGGCGGTGAACTTGTCGTCTGCCCCGACCAGCGTGCCGAGCAGCTCGTGGCCGGCCAGCGCCTCGAAGGTGACGCCGTCGGGCGCCCGCTCGATCTCGATCCCGTCCTCGCCGACGACCGCCACGCCGGCGACGTCGATGTCGAGCATCGACCCGGCCGGCGGCTGTCCCCCGTCATGCCCGTTTCGGCCGAAGGCATCCGGGTCGAAGCCGGAAAGATCGGTGAAGCGCCAGGCCTCCTGCGTCGTGTCCGGCAGGGGCAGCTCGCGGTAGTGCGCGAGCAGGTCAGCGCGAGATGTGGAAGCCATGAAGCTAGGGTTGCGTGCCGTCGGCGAACGGAGCGTACCGCCGGTGCAGCGCCAGGTCGTTCCCGTCGGGGTCGGCGAAGAAGGCGACGTGACAGACGCCGGTGTCGAACGTCTCCCCGTCGAATGCGATCCCCGCCTCCTCGAGCGTCGCGCGCGCCTCGCCGACGTCGGGCACGCGCAGGGCAATCGCCGTCGAGCTCGGCGAGAACGAGCCGTCCGACTCGCGCAGGGCGATCGTCAGGTTCCCGAGCTCGAACTCCGGATACGAGTCGTGCGCGTGCGGGTTCCGGCGCAGGCCCAGCGTCACGCCGTAGAAGGCCTTCGCGCGGTCGAGATCGGTGACGAGCACGGACACGAAGTCCGCACGCTCGACCTCGATCAACCGACACCCGGGAATCGGCTCCTGCGATTCCCGCTAGCCAACACACCCGGGAATCGGCTCGCGCGATTCCCGCTAGCCAACAGAGCCTTCCATCTGCAGCTGGATCAGCCGGTTCATCTCGACGGCGTACTCCAGGGGAAGCTCCTTCGTGATCGGCTCGACGAAGCCGGAGACGATCATCGCGCTCGCCTCTGCCTCCGACAGGCCGCGCGACATCAGGTAGAAGAGCTGCTCCTCGCCGATCTTCGAGACCGTCGCCTCGTGGCCGATGTCGACGTCGTTCTCGTCGATCCGGATGTACGGGTAGGTGTCGGAGCGTGAGTCCTCGTCGAGGATCAGCGCGTCGCAGACGACCTTCGAACGAGCACCGTGGGCTCCGTTCGCGACCTCGAGCAAGCCGCGGTAGCCGGCACGCCCGCCGTTCTTCGAGATCGACTTCGAGGTGATCACCGACGAGGTGTTCGGCGCGACGTGGACGGCCTTGCCGCCGGCGTCCTGGTGCTGGCCCTGGTTTGCGAAGGCGATCGAGAGGACCTCGCCGTGGGCTCCTTCGCCCATCAGCCAGATCGCCGGGTACTTCATCGTCAGCTTCGACCCGAGGTTGCCGTCCACCCACTCCATCGTCGCGTTCTCGTAGGCGACCGCGCGCTTGGTGACGAGGTTGTAGACGTTCGTCGACCAGTTCTGGATCGTCGTGTAGCGGCAGCGGCCGCCCGGCTTGACGATGATCTCGACCACGGCCGAGTGCAGCGAGTCCGACGAGTAGATCGGAGCCGTACAGCCCTCGACGTAGTGCACGTAGGCGCCCTCGTCGACGATGATCAGCGTCCGCTCGAACTGACCCATGTTCTCGGCGTTGATCCGGAAATAGGCCTGGAGCGGCATCTCGATCGACACGCCCGGAGGCACGTAGATGAACGAGCCGCCCGACCAGACCGCCGAGTTGAGCGCCGCGAACTTGTTGTCGTTCTGCGGGATGATCGTGCCGAAGTACTGCTTGACGAGGTCCTCGTGCTCGCGGAGGCCCGAGTCCATGTCGAGGAAGAGCACGCCCTTCTTCGTGAGGTCCTCCTGGAGCTTGTGGTAGACGACCTCGCTCTCGTACTGGGCGCCGACGCCGGCGAGGAACTTCCGTTCCGCCTCCGGGATCCCGAGCCGGTCCCACGTGTTCTTGATGTCCGGCGGCAGGTCCTCCCAGGAGGTCGCCTGCTTCTCGGTCGGACGGATGTAATAGAAGATGTTGTCGAAGTCGATTCCGCTCATGTCGCCGCCCCAGCGCGGAAGCGGGCGGCGCTCGAAATAGTCGAGCGACTTCAGCCGGAACTTCCGCATCCAGTCGGGCTCGTTCTTCTGGGAGGAGATCGCCTCGACGATCTCCTTCGAGAGCCCACGGCCGGACTTGAAGAAGTAGTCCTCGGTCTCGTGGAAACCGTACTTGTAGTCCTGGCCGATCTCGGCGACGACCTGGGTCTCCGGCTTGCTCATGACGGCACCACCTCCGGGACGAACGCCTCGTAGCCCTCGGCTTCGAGCTTCTGCGCCAGCTCCGACCCGCCCTCGGCGACGATCCGACCGTCGGCGAACACGTGGACGTAGTCCGGCTTGATGTAGCCGAGGATACGCGGGTAGTGGGTGATGACGAGCGCACCCATGTCAGGGCCGATCAGCTTCTGAACGCCCTCCCCGACCACCTTGAGCGCGTCGATGTCCAGTCCGGTGTCGGTTTCGTCGAGCACGGCGAGCCTCGGCTTCAGCATCGCGAGCTGCAGCATCTCCATCTTCTTGCGCTCGCCGCCGGAAAAGCCGTCGTTGATGTAGCGCTGCGCGAGCTCGCGGGAGACCTTCATGTCCTCCATCCGCGCGAGCAGCTCCTTCCGGAACTCGGGGATCGGAATGGGGTCGTCCTTGCCGGCCCGTGCCTTGCGAATCGAGTTGATCGCCGAGCGCAGGAAGTTCGTCACCGTCACGCCGGGGACGGCGTGCGGGTACTGGAACGCGAGGAACAGGCCGCGCTGCGCGCGGGCATCTGCCTCGAGCTCGACGAGGTCCTCGCCTTCGAAGAGGATCTCGCCGTCGGTGATCTCGTATGCCGGGTGGCCCATGAGGGCGTACGCCAGGGTGGACTTCCCCGAGCCGTTTGGCCCCATCACCGCGTGCACCTGGCCGGCGTCGATCGCGAGGTCGACGCCCTTGACGATCTCGGTGCCGTCCTCCAACGCGACGTGCAGATTCTTGATCTCGAGCAATGCCACTACGGAGTCCCTCCCAACCCGGCGGGTCTTCAGGACACGCGCCCGCCGACGTCTGACGCATTTTAGCTAAGCCGACGCAACAACCGCGCCGACGTCCAGACCGTGCTCTTGCGGGACCCCTTCGAGAAACGCCCGCGCGCGCTCCGGAATCGCCGGGCAGCGTCCGAAACAGGCTGTCGGGAGAATCTACCGGCTTGCGCTCGCCGGCGTGCTGGCTCTTCCAGCCCATCCGGAGGAGCATCCGGTCGACGGGGCACGGGGAGAGCTTCTGACCGAAACCGCTCGAGGCGCCAGTCACCACGACGACTGGTCGTTCAGCGCTTTGGCGCATCGTGCGACATGTCTCCATCGCCACCCGGCAGGAAACGCGCTACGCTTGCCCGGCTATGCCTGGATGGATTGGCCCCTGGGAGCTCGCGATTCTGCTCGTGATCGTGCTGCTCGTCTTCGGCCCCAAGCGCTTGCCCGAAATGGGCCGCTCGCTCGGGCGCGGAATGCGCGAGTTCAAGAGCTCGATCACCGGCAAGGACGAGGACACACCGGCAGAGCTGCCGGCGACGACCGAGACCGAGAAGGAAGCGGTCTCCACGTCGTCGACGAAGTCCGACTCGTAGCCCATGAGACCGCTCCCGCGGCGCCTGCGCCACGGCGAGGAAGCGACGCTCGTCGAGCACCTCGGCGAGTTGCGCACGCGGCTCGTGGTCTGTCTGATCGCGATCACTGTCGCCTTTGCCGGCGTCTACGCCTTCCACGGGCAGCTCCTCGACTGGCTCAACCGCCCGCTCCCCGAACACCTGCGCAAGCCGGCGACGTTCGGCGTCGCCGAGCCGTTCATCACGTCGTTCATGGTCAGCTTCTGGGCGAGCCTGTTGATCGCGCTCCCGGTCTGCCTCTGGCAGCTCTGGAGCTTCCTCGCGCCCGCCATGCACGAGCGTTCGCAGCGGGTCGTCGCCGGCTTCACCGCGTTCGCGGCATTCCTGCTCGCGTGCGGAATCATGTTCGGCTACTTCGTGGCGCTCCCCGCCGCGGTCCACTTCCTCACCGACTACGACTCGAGCCACTACAACATCCTGATCAGGGCGCGCGACTACTACTCGTTCGTGATCACGGTGCTGTTCGCGGTCGCGATCGTCTTCGAGTTGCCGATCTTCGTGCTCGCCCTGGCCCGCCTGGGGGTGCTGCCCTCGGCGAAGCTGCGCCGTAACCGCCGCATCGGCTACGTGGTCGTCGCGGCGGTCGCGGTCGCCCTCCCCGGCGTCGACCCTGTGACGACACTGCTCGAGATGGCACCCCTGATGGTCCTCTTCGAAAGCTCGATCTGGCTCGCGGTCCTCTTCGAGCGACGGTGGAGGACCCGCGAGGCTGCGCAGGAGGCCGCCTTCGAAGGAGGAGACTTCTAGGTGGAGGGGCCTGCCGCGCGCGCGGAAGGGCGACCCACCAAGAGCGCCTCGCCGGGCACCTACCCGAAGATCGAGCTACACGTCCACCTCGAGGCGACGATCCAGCCGGAGACGCTGCTCGCGATCGCGAAGCGCAACGGCGAGGAGCTTCCTGCCGACTCCATCGAAGGTCTCCGCGAGCTCTACCGGTTCCGCGACTTCGACCACTTCATCGAGGTCTGGATCCTGACCACGAACTGCCTCCGCTCCGAGGACGACTTCCGGCAGGTGGTCGTCGGCTACGCCGCAGAAGCCAAACGGCACGGCGCGGTGTACCTCGAGGCGATCTTTTCGCCGATCGAACGGGCGTGGCGGGGCGTGTCCTGGGACGAGATGTTCACGGGCTACTGTGACGGCGCCCAACAGGCACGCGAGGTGCACGGCGTCGAGGTTCGGTTGACGCCGGACATCACCCGCGCGGCGTCGCTCGAGGACGCACACACGCTCGTGCGGCACGCAGCGCGCTACCGCGAGCGCGGCATCGTCGGCGTCGGGCTCGGCGGCGAGGAGGCTCGCTATCCTCCCGAGCCCTTCGCGCCCGCCTTCCGCGAGGCCCGCGCACACGGCCTCGGCTCGGTGCCTCACGCGGGCGAGGTCGTCGGGCCCGCGTCGATCCGGGGAGCGCTCGAGGCGCTCGAGGCGGACCGGATCCGCCACGGCATCCGGGCGATCGAGGACCCCGGCCTCGTGCGCGAGCTCGCGCGGCGCGGCCTGGTGCTCGACGTGACGCCGATCTCGAACGTCCGCACCGGCGCCGTCCCCTCCCTCGAGACGCACCCCTTGCCGCAGCTCGTCGAGGCAGGCGTACGGTGTTCGGTGTCGACCGACGACCCGGTGATGTTCGACACCGACCTCACTCGCGAGTACGACGCGGCCGCTGCGCTCGGCCTCGACCCGCGGGTCTTGTACGAGACCGCTCTCGCCGGCGCGCTGTGCGACGACGACACCCGAGCCCGGCTCACGACCGTCGCCGCGGAGTTCGCGTGGGATTCGATGACGGCCGGCGCGCGCTAGGCTTCGCCGCGACATGGCACGCGCTGCTGCCAAGCGCCGGCAACCGGTGCGCCACGATCACGACCGCCGCCGTCACAAGGACAGCGGTGGCCAGCGGTTCGAGGACACGCTCTTCTTCAACCGCATTCGAAAGCAGGCGAAGTGGGTGTTCGTCTTCCTCGTCGTCGTCTTCGCCGGCGGCTTCGTTCTGTTCGGAGTCGGCTCCTCGAACGTCAGCGGGCTGAGCGACATCTTCAGCGGCATCCGTGGCGACGGGTCAGGTACGTCCGTCAGCAAGGAGCTGAAGAAGACACAGGAGCAACCCAAGAACGCGACCGCTTGGCATGACCTCGCGGCTGCTTACGACTCGAAGGGCAACCTCGCGAGCGCGATCGGAGCGTGGCAGACCTACATCGACCTGCGCCCCAAGGACGTCGAAGGGCTGACGCAGCTCGCGACCGATTACGCACAACGACTCGCGAACCAAACCCAGGACGCGCAGCTTGCCGCGTACGAGGCGCAGACCGCGCAGAGCTCCACCTTCGGGCCGCCGTCGAGCTCGCTGCTGGGCCGCGCCCTGGGCAGCGTGTCCGACCCGATCGAATCGGCGGTCACCGGCGGAGCCAACCAGCGCTACAGCGACGCGCTCCAAGCCCGGCAGGCGACGGCAGAAGGCCTCGCCGACGTGTACGGGCGGATCGCGAAGCTCCAGCCCAGGGAGCCAGCCGCACAGCTCCAGCTCGCTCAAGCCGCTCAGGATGCGGGCAACGCTCAGACCGCGATCGCCGCGTACAAGAAGTTCATCAGACTCGCTCCGTACGACAACCAGGTCTCCTATGCGAAGCAGCAGATCAAGTCGCTCGAGTCCCAGCTCGCGGGCAGTTCGTAGGGATTAGACTCCGCCGGCGCGGAGATATACCGGCCAGCGATGGAGATGATGCGGTGAACTTCGACATCAAGACAGAGGAGCTCGAGGGGGTTTACGTGATCTCCCTGGCAGGCGAGGTCGACCTGTACACGGCGCCCGAGTTCAAGGCTCAGCTTCTGGACGTGATCGCGAACGGCGCGACGCAGGTGATCGTCGACTTCACAGATACGACCTTCATCGACTCCACGACGCTGGGCGTCCTGGTCGGCGGGGTCAAGCGCCTGCGCTCGAACGACGGCGAGCTGTCTCTGGTCTGCAGCGACCGAAACATCACCAAGATCTTCGAGATCACCGGTCTCGACCGCGTCTTCACCATCTACCCCACGCGCGCGGAGGCGGTCGAGCAGGTCGCCACGGCGAGCGGACCAGCTGCTTAGTTGCGCCGCGCGGGAGCCCTCGTTCGCAGTGCTGCGCTTGCGGCGGTGCTCGCCGGCGCCGCGCTCTCCGCCGGCTGCGGAACGGGCGGCCTCGCCAGCAAGAACGGCGACGTCGCCCACGGCAAGGAGCTTTTCCAGCAGAAGTGCGGAAGCTGTCACACCCTCGCCGACGCCGGGACGCAAGGCAAGATCGGGCCGAACCTCGACGACGCCTTCTCGGGCCCGCGGGCGCAGGGCTTCAAGGAGTCGACGATTCGCAACATCGTCCACGGCCAGATCCTCTTCCCGGTCTCCAACCCATCAGGCGTGACCAAGGGGCCGGACGGGACCGAGCAGCGCGTCCAGGGCATGCCGGCCAAGCTCGTCACCGGAGGCGACGCCCAGGACGTCGCCGCCTACGTCGCCTCGGTGGCCGGCGTCTCGGCCACCGGCGCGGGTACGACCCAGACGACGACCACGGCACCGCCGTCCCAGACGACCACGCAGACGACCACCACCGCGGGCGGCGGCGATCTCGTTGCCCAGGGAAAGAGCGTCTTCCAGAGCGCCGGCTGCACGAGCTGCCACACGCTCGCCGACGCCGGCGCCACCGCCATGGTGGGCCCGAACCTCGACCAGGCGAAGCCGCCGAAGTCGCTCGTTCTCGACCGGGTGACGAACGGCAAGGGCGTGATGCCCTCGTTCAAGGGCCAGCTGACCTCGGCCCAGATCGAGGCGGTCGCGACGTATGTCTCCACCGTCGCCGGGAAGTAGTCCGACTTCGGCGGGTAAGCCTGCCACGGCAAGCGGCCGTGTGCCGGCCGCAGGTCGGTCGCGGCGACGTAACAGCGCCTCGGCGTGTCCCTTTCCGCGACCTCGTTCATCTGTGGTCGACTACTCTGACGGCATGGGACTCCGCACACGCCGGTTTGCGAACGAGCGGCTCATCGTCCTCCTCGCGCTCGGCGCCACGTCCGGGCTATGCGTCGCGCTCGAGGTCCTGCGCGAGCGCCATTTCCAGACACTCGAGTACCGGTTCCTCGTCTGGAACCTGATCCTGGCGTGGATCCCGCTCCTGTTGGCCCTCGTCGTCTACGACCGCTACCGGCGCGGCACGCCGCTCGTCAGGCTCGCGCCTGCGCTCGTGCTCTGGCTCCTGTTCCTGCCGAATGCGCCCTACATCGTCACCGACTTCGTCCACCTGTCGGGCGGCTCGTCGGCGCCGCTCTGGTTGGACGGCGTCGAGCTCTCCGGCTTTGCGTGGACGGGCATGTTGCTCGGGTTCGTCTCGCTCTACCTGGTGCACGCGGTCATTCGGCACCGGTTCGGCGGCGCCGCCGGTTGGTCGGCCGTTCTCGTCGTGCTGCCGCTCGTCAGCGCCGGGGTCTACCTCGGCCGCGTCCAGCGTTGGAACAGCTGGGACCTGCTGACGCAACCGGGGAGTCGTCTGGCCGAGTTGCACTCGCACCTGGTCGAGCCCTTCTCGCTCGGTCGCGCATTCGGAGTGACCCTGGCGATGACTGCGCTGCTCGTCACCGCCTACGTCGTCTTCTACGTGCTGATGGACACCCGCTTCGAGCCCCAGCGAATGCGAGCGCGACCCCGCAGGGCTCTGCTCAAGTAGAGGCGACCTGCGCTTCTGCTTCGAGATCGACGACGACGTGCGTGATCGAGAGGGCAAAGCGCTCGCGGGCTGCCGAGACGACACCGCGCTCGAGCCAGTTCGACCGGCCCTCCGGGTGGGTGGAGATGATGACCACGTCTGCGCCGAACGTGCGTAAGGCGTCCTCGATCGCCTGCAACGGATCAGGATCGCCGATCTCGCCGCGGACGCTCAGGCCCGCTCTGTTCAGCTCGACCAGGCTCCGCTCCAGCCGCTCCTGGGCGGTCGCACGAGCCTCGTCCTCGTCAGACGTCCAGTGCTTGAGCGGCGAGTTGAGCGCAGGGCAGACGACCAAGACGTCTGACCGATAGCTCTCGGCGGCGCGGCGAATCTCCTCGCGGAGCGCCGCACCCGCGACCGTCTCGTTCGCGACCACCAGGATTCGCCGATCGCCGTCGCCGCCTCGGTGGCGCGGCGCGGCGGCCGACGGCCGCTCGCGCGTCTCCCGATGGAAGAACCAGGCGAGGACGACGAGCGAAAGCGCCACGAACACGCCGAGACCCCACCAGCGCCCCCCGACCGCAGTCGCGATCGCGATTCCGGCGAAGTACAGGACCGTGCCCAGCACGAACCGGTAGGCCTCTGCTTCGCTGCGAAACGGATTCCTCATCTGCGCCTTCCTCCTTCCCCCCGGCGCGCAGACCTACTCCGATGGTCGGGGTCAGATCAGGTAAACGGTCGTGTAGACCACGATCCACATTACGTCGACGAAGTGCCAGTAGATTCCGGGTATCTCGACCCCGTGATGATGCTCCGCCGAGTAATGGCCGCGGAACGCACGGATCGTCGCGAAGAGCAGCAGCGTCAGGCCGACGAACACGTGCGCACCGTGGAGTCCGGTCAGCCCGAAGAAGATCGTCGTGAACGAGTTGTCCCGTGGGGCGAAGCCGATGCGCGCGTACTCCGTGATCTGCGTCGCGAGGAACGTGAAGCCCATCAGGAACGTGAGGACGAGCCCAGCCTGCAGCCCCGCCCGGTTTCCGCGCTTGATCGAGGTCAGCGCCCAGTGCATCGTGAAGCTCGAGGTGAGCAGGATCGCCGAGTTGATGCCGGCGACGAAGACGGGCAGGTGGAACCCGGTCGGCGGCCAGTGGGGCGTGTTGTTGACGACGCGTACGAAGAAGTACGCCGTGAAGAACGAGCCGAAGAGCATGATCTCGGACGCGATGAAGAGAAACATTCCGAGGACACGCGCGTCGACGCGCGAGCTGAGGTTCGCCTCGGGCGGGCCATGATGTTCGTGCGCTTCGGCATGAACCGTCATGCCGTCTCGGCCCTCACGAGCTCGGGGTCGACCTCGACGTGCTCGACGGGCAGCTTCGTCGCTTCGCGCAGGCGGGAGACGACGTCCTTTCGGAGCCAGCTCGACTTCGCCTCGCCGGGGAAGGTCGAGACGATGATCTCGTCCACGCGCTCGTCCTGGACGGCGTGGAGCGCCGCGGTGAAGGGATCCGGGTGCGCGATCTGCCCGTGAGCGTCGATGCCGGCGCCGCGCAGGGTGGCGAGCGCACGACGGAGCCGGCGCTCGGCGTCCGGGTGGCTGGACGTCTCCAGGTCGCTCTGCGGGCAGATGAGCATGAAGCTCGCCGGCGAGCGATCGGCCCGCGCCCGGATCCGGTCGAGCAAGACGTCTCCAAGCACCGTCTCGTTCGCAATCACGAGCACGTTCGCCTCACCGCCCTCGCGCTCGAGGTCGACGACCACGTGCTCGACGGGAAGATCGCCGGCCACCTTCTCGATCCGGTCGATGACGTGTCGGCGTAGCCAGCCGGACTTCTGCTCGGGATGGGTCGAGACGACGATCCCGTCCACAGGTGGCTCGAGCTGGCCCAGCGCATCCCGAACCGCGTCGACGGGGTCGGCGTTGACGACGTATCCGTCCGCCGCGATCCCGCTCTCGAGGAGGATTCCGAGCGTCTTGTCGAGCCGCCGCCGGGCCGCCGCTCGGCGCGTGTCCTCGTAGACCACGTAGCCCTCGCGCGGCACGTTCACCGGGCAGACGACCGAGACGCGGAGGTCGCCTGCGGCCGCCCGGCGCTGCAGCGCCTCGGTCAGCGCGCGGCCGGCGACGGTCTCGTTGGCGACTGCAAGGACGTGGGTCACTTGGGGACCTGTTCCAGGTGCTCGACGCGATCGCCGTTGAAGACCGCATGCCGGGCTCCCGGTACGCCGTACTCGTACGCCGTACCGACCACCTGCGGGATCTCGTCGAAGTTGAAGAACGGCGGCGGCGAGGAGACCTGCCACTCGAGCGTCATCGAGCGCCACGGGTTCGACGACGCCCTCTCTCCGCGAGCCCAGCTCGTGATCATGTTGTAGAGGAACACGATCGTCGAGGCGCCGAGGGCGAACGAGGCGAGCGAGATGATCATGTTCAGGTCGCCGAAGCGGGGCGCGTAGTCCGAGACGCGTCGCGGCATCCCCTGGAGCCCGAGCCAGTGCATCGGGAAGAAGGTGACGTTGAACCCGACGAAGGTCAGCCAGAAGTGCAGCTTTCCGAGCCGCTCGTTGTACATCCGGCCCGTCATCTTCGGGAACCAGTAGTAGATCCCGGCGAAGATCGTGAACAGCGACCCACCGAAGAGCACGTAGTGGATGTGCGCAACGACGAAATACGTGTCCGACACGTGGATGTCGATCGGGACGGCGGCGAGGTAGATCCCGGAGAGGCCGCCGATCACGAACATCGACACGAAGCCGAGCGCGAAGAGCATCGGGGTGGTGAAGTGGAGCCGGCCTTCCCAGATCGTCGCTAACCAGGAGAAGATCTTGATCCCGGTGGGGACGGCGATCACCATCGAAGTGACCATCATCGGGATCCGCAGCCAGGGCGCGACCCCGGCCACGAACATGTGGTGCGCCCAGACGGAGAAGCCGAGCACGAGGATCGCCATCAGCGAGAGGGCCATCAGCCGGTAGCCGAAGATCGGCTTCCTGGCCATCACCGAGATCACCTCCGAGACGATCCCGAAGCCGGGCAGCATCATGATGTAGACGGCCGGGTGGGAGTAGAACCAGAAGATGTGCTGGTAGCCGAGGGCGTAGCCGCCGCCGGCCGCGTCGAAGAAGTTCGTATGCATCACGCGGTCGAACATGACGAAGAACTGAGAGCCCGCGATGAACGGCGTCGCGATGACGACGAGCAGCGAGGTGGTGAAGTTCGCCCAGACGAGCAGCGGCAAGCGCCAGAACGTCATCCCGGGCGCACGCATCGTGATGATCGTGACCAGGAAGTTGAGCGCGGTCATGATCGAGGACGCACCCGCCCACTGGACGCCCATATTGAAGAAGACCTGTCCTAACGGCTGGTCCGTGGCGAGCGGCGCATAGCTCGTCCAGCCGGTCGCGAAGGCTCCACCCGGGACGACGAAGCTGAGCAGCATCATCGTCCCCGCGACGGGCAGCAGCCAGAACGAGAGCGCGTTCAGCCGCGGGAACGCCATGTCCGGCGCCCCGATCATCAGTGGGATCACGTAGTTGCCGAGCCCGGCGAACGCCGGGATCACGAACAGGAAGATCATCAGCGCCGCATGCACCGAGACGAGGCCGTTGAAGGTCTGGTTGTCGACGAACTGCATTCCCGGGCGCGCCAGCTCGGCCCTGAAGGCCATCGCCATCAACCCGCCGGCGACGAAGAAGAAGATCGTCGTGACGACGTACTGGATCCCGATCACCTTGTGGTCGGTGTTCGGGCGGAAGTAGTCCCTCCACGTGCGTCCGCCGTGAGTCGAGTGGTCCTCCGGCCGCGTCGGCGAGCCGATCGCGTACCGCACCCAGTAGTCGAAGGACCCGAGCCCGGCGAGAAAACCGAGCGGCGCCGCGGTCAGGGTCGCGACGACCGTGATCACCGACCATTTGAACAGCGGATCCCATTCACCCCACCAGCGGAAGACGAGGACGAGCCCGAGCCCGATGCCCCAGAACAGGCACATCATCCAGATCGCTCGGATCCAGCCCGCGCGAAGCAAGATCCCGCGTCCCGCCTCCGGCGGCGCGCTAGTGGGCGAGTGGTTCGCGACCGTAGTCGTGCTCACGAGCCTCCTTTGCTGGCGTCGACGAGGAACGTCACCAGGGAATCGAGCTGGTCCTTCGGGAGCGTGGCGAACGGCGGCATCACGCTCTTCGGAAAGCCCTGCTGGACGTACGCATTGGGATCGACGATCGACTCTCTGACGAAGTCCTCGAGCGGCTTGCCGGCCTGCTTCGCGTAGGCCGGGAGCTTATCGAGGTCGGGACCGACGTTCCCCGTCGCTCCCGCGGCCTTCAAGGTGTGGCAGCTCGCGCAGCCGTTGCCGTCGAAGACCGCCTTGCCCGCCTCGCCAGGCGGCGCTTGCAGCGCTCGCTTCTGTTGCCTCGTCCAGGCTTCGAAGGCCGAAGGCTTCATCACGATCGCCGTCGTGCGCATCAGCGCGTGACCGAGACCGCAGAGCTCGGTGCAGATCACCGGATACGTCCCGGTCTTCGTCGGTGTGATCACGAGCTTCGTGTCCTGGCCGGGCACGGCATCCTGCTTCTGGCCGAATTCGGGCACCCAGAAGGAGTGGATCACGTCGAGCGCCGTCAGGTGCAGCTCGACCGACCGGCCGACCGGAAGCCGCAGCTGCGCCGAGGTCAGGTTGGCCTGTTGCGGGTAGGTGAAGGTCCAGGCGAACTGGCGCGCCGTCACGTCGACGTTCAGGCGGCCAGAATCCGCCCGGTCGTTCTGGACGAGCACCACGCCGCTGATCACCGAGATCGCGGTGACGAGGATCGCCGGGACCGCCGTCCAGACGATCTCGATCCCGGTGTGGCCGTGGATCGGCGGGCCGTCCGAGTCGTCGTCCGGACGGACGCGGAACGTGATGACCGAATAGACGATCACCGCGCCGACGAGAGCGAAGATCGCGATCGCGATCGCGGTCGTGAACCAGAAGACGAGATCGATCCCGTCCCGCTCCTCCGAGGCGTTCGGCGGCAGCCACGGGACGAAGAGCGCGACGATCGTCGCTGCTGCGCCGATGAAGACGCCCAGGGCGACGAGCTGCACGATCGAACCCCTCCGCACGGAGACCGAGCCTAGTGAATTTCGACTACGGGCGCGCCCGTAACCGAATGGCGCCGGTGACCGTTTTCATCCGAGAAAGGGGGTCGAATGGGACTTGGAGTGAGCTTGATCCTGATCGCCGCGGGCGCGGTGCTTGCCTGGGCGGTCAACGTCGACACCACCGGCGTCGATCTGAACACGATCGGCGTGATCTTGCTGATCGTCGGCATCGTCGGCGCCGTACTCTCGATGGTCTTCTGGTCGACCTGGGCGGGGCCCGGGTATTTCACGCGGCGTCGAACGACGTACGTCGACGAGGGACCGCCGACCTACTAGAGAGGACTACGCGCGGGGCGGCTCCTCCTGCCGCCCCGCCTCGGCGAGCGGAAGCTCGAAGGCAAACGTGGAACCTCGCCCCTCGTGCCGAGGCGAAGCGACCCAGATCCGCCCGTTCATCCTCCCAACCAGCTCACGGCAGATGTAGAGACCGAGTCCCGTCCCGCCCACCCCGCGAGTCAGATTCGGGTCGAGCCGGTAGAACTTGTCGAAGATCCGGCGCTGCTCGGCCGGCGGCACCCCCAGCCCCTCGTCGTGCACGGCGACCCGGAGGCTCGTTTCTTCAGCGGACAGCTCGACCGTGACGCTGCCGCCGTCGGGTGAGTACTTCACGGCGTTGTCGACAAGGTTGACGAGCACCTGCCGGATCTTGTCCGGGTCGCCCGAGACCGGGGACAGCTCTCCTCGCACCACGAGCTCCAGGTCGATCTCGGCAGGGCAGTGGAGCTCGGCGGAGGCAAGCACGCTGCCCGCGAGCTCGCGGGCGTCGCAGCTCCGGATCGAGAGCTGGATCGTGTCCGCGTCGAGACGGCCCGCCCAGACGATGTCGTCGACGATCGACGCGAGCTGCTCGGACTCGCTCGAGATCACAGACACGAGATGCGCGCGTCGCACCGCATCAACCTCGAAATCGGGCCGCTGAAGCGTCATCGCCGCTCCGTAGATCGCGGCGAGCGGGGTGCGTAGCTCGTGAGAGACGGTGGCCACGAAGTCGGCCTTCAGCTCGTCGAGTAGTCGGTCCTGCGTCAGGTCGCGGAACGCGTAGACCGTCCCGTCCGAGAATCCGACCCCCGAGATCGAGAGCCAGCGCTCGCCGGCTGCCGTCTCGAGCGGGATCACCTCTGCACGCGCGACGGCACCGCTGAGGTCCGCGACGACCGGCACGCGTGGACCAAGCTCGCGCCAGCCGGGAATCGCCTCGTCGGCGAGACCGCCGACGACGTCGGACTCCGCGAGACCGGTAATCGCTGTGGCGGCGCGGTTCCACAGGCGGATGACGCCGCGGGCATCGACGAGCAGCACACCGTCGCCGATCGATGCCAGGACCCGGGCAGCCTGCGCGCGTTCCTCGGCCTGGCGGTAGAGCAGCGCGTTCTCGACCGTCAGCGCAACTCGTCGCGCGAGCTCTTCGGCAAGCTCGAGGTCGGTCTCGCCGAATCGCCGGTCCGGATCGCTGCTCACGAACGTGATCGTCCCGAGCGCTCGATCGTGCCCGGGCATCGGTACGCACATGTAGGAGACGAAGCCGATCTCCGCAAGCGCTCGGGCGCCTTCGAGGCTACCCGCGAACCGCACGCGGAGGCCGTCGGAAACCTCGGATACGAGCTCTGACGCTCCGGTGCGAAGAACGGCATACGGACCGGCAGGATCGTCCGAGCTTCGGGCCCGAACCGCCGCCAGCCGCTCCAGGTCAGCGACGCGAGACGGCTCGACGTGCGCAGTCGCCAGGAGCGCCAATCGGTCATCGGCGTCCACCAGGTGCAGATCGCACCAGTCGGCGAGGCGCGGCACCACGATCCGCGTTACCGCTTGAAGCGTCGACTCGTAGTCGAGCGAGGAGGACAGGACCGTGCTCGCGGTCGCGAGGAACGCGAGACGCTGTCGCGCCTCCTCTGCCTCGTTTCGTGTCTGGCGCTCACGTTCGTAGAAGAGGGCCTGCGTGATCGCCAGCGCGACCCGGTCGGCGAGCAGGCCGAGGAGCCGAACGTCCTCCTCCCCGAAGTGGCTCTGGTCGACCGAGCCGACATGCGCGACCCCGATCACGCGTCCGTCGATCGCGATCGGGATTGCAACCAGCGAGGCGATCCCGCGCTCGCGGAGGTGGGGGCTGGCAAGCTCGATCTCCGCGAGGTCGTGGATCAGGAGCGGCTCTCCCGAGGCCGCGACCCGGCCTGCCATCCCCTTGCCGATGGGCACCGGCACGGCGTGCTCGAGCTCGTGCTCGAAGCCCTTGGCGGCGCGAACGGTCAGATGCCGTCCGTTCTCGTCGAGCAGGAGGATCGCGCTCGTGTCGCCTCCCAGAACCGTCATCAGCTGCTCGAGCATCGCGTCGAGGAGATCTCCCATCGTCAGGTGTGCCAGCGCGACCTGCGTCACGTGCTCGAGCTTGCGAAACGTCTCGGCAGCACGCTCCGCCTCTGCACGCGCGGCTTGCTCGCGTTCGAGTGAGTGCTGCCGCTGCCGCTCCGCCTGGCGCAGCCCGGTGACGTCGCGGAAGAGGTTGACCGCATAGAGCGCGCCGTGTTCCTTGTCTTGCACCGGGAGCGCCTGAACCATCGCCCAGCGCTCGGCGCCGCTCGACCGGTCGCGGAAGCAGAGGAGGCGCTCGACCGGTCGCTCTCCATGGAGAGCGAGTCGCCCGAGCAGCTCGTCGACCGGCAACGGCAGGCCAGATTCGTCGAGCAGCTCGAACCGCGCGACGACGTCTTCGACCGGCGTCGCAAGCAGGTCGCCGGCTGAATGAAAGCCCGCAAGCCTGGCCGCCGCGTCGTTTACGTAGACCAGATTTCCGTCCGGGCCCTGTACGGTGACCCCCTCACCAAGCTGGTCGAGGACCTCCTTCAGCTGGTCCCGCATCGCAGGAAAAAGCGTTCGCGGCCCGCGCCCGTCCCTCATCGCCCTGGCTCTTTCCCCGAATCGATCCGCGAATCGTACGCGCTGTTTCGAAACGCGAGAGGGAGGGCAAACGCCCTCCCTCTCGAGCCAGCCACGCTGTACGAGTTACTTCGCGTTCAGCAGTGACGCCGGGGGCCTGATCACCTTGTAGTCGGTTTGCTTCCCGCCCACGACCCGGTAGATCGCCACCGGACCTCCCGTGACGTCGCCGTTCTTGTCGAAGGAGATGTTGCCGAGCAGGCTGTTCTTTAGATTCACCTTAAAGAGCTGCGTCACGACCCCCGGCCGCGTTCCGTTCGACTTCGCGATCGCGGAGAGCAGGACAACCGTGGACTGCGCAGCGTAGACCGAATAGGGATCTGGCGACTTCCCCTTGTTCGCCTTCTGGAATGCGGCCAGGAACGCCTTGCCCTGGCCCTTGAGTTGCGAGTTCGGCAGACCGGCGACGCTGACGAACACGCCGTTGGCGGCGGCCCCGGCGTCCTTGATCGTGGACGAGATCGGAGAGAAGCCGTCGGGCAAGATGATCTTCACGCCCGCTCCGAGCACCGCGCGCAGGTCCTTGATCAGCTTGCCGCCATTCTCGCAGATCAGGCCGCCGACGAAGACGGCATTGGCCCCCTTGTCCTTGATCTTCGAGGCGAGCGCTTCGTAGCTCGAAGCCTTCGGATCGAAGGCCTCGAAACCGGCGATGCTGATGCCGAGCGCCTTCAGGGAGTTCCGGGTGTTGACGGCTACCCCGAGACCGTAGACCTCCTTGTCGTTGAGGAGGTAGATCTTCTTGACGCCGAGCTGCTTCGCGAGTAGCGCATCTGCCGCGCCCTGATAGACGTCGTGGGCGACAACTCGTGCGTAGTTGCGCTTCCCGGTCGGGTAGTACTTCCCCGGCTCGCCAGGATTCGAGCCGGGCTTGTTCGAGGTCAGGCCCACCGCCGTGTTCGCCGGGCTGATGATTGCGACGGAGCCGTTCGGTGCACGGTTCAAGATCGGAATCTCGATCGCCGCACACCCGGAGTTGAAAGTACCGACCACGCCGATCACGTCCCGGTCACGGCTGTAGGCGTTCGCGTTCGTGGAACATTTCGCCGAATCCCACTTGGCGGCCTGCGCTGTCGCGTCGTCGCACGACTGGTAGCCGATCGTGTACGGCCCTGCCTTCCAGCCCGCCCCGTTGAGAATGAACTGGATCGCCTTCGTCATCTCGACCGTCTGCGTGCGACCCGACCCCTGAAGCGGGAGGTCGGATGCGATGAGATACTTCGGGCTGCCGGAGCCCTTGTAGACGATCGGAGCGCACGACGAGGCGGGGAGCGGCGACGCCTGCTTCGCGCCCGTACCGCCGGAACCGGCGGCGGCGAGCACGAGCGTTCCCGTCATCCCGACAAGGAACGCCACGAGAAGACGCTTCGTCACACCAACCTCCTTCTTTTAGGTCGCTTAGCTAAGCGGTGCCGAGGAAGTATCTGCAGGGTCTGGCCCCTTTTTCAAGGGGCAATCCGGCGGGCCTCGCTAGCGTCGTCTCCCGATCGCTCTTTACACGACCCCACACGCTCTCAGCCGCGGGCGTACCGCGCCACGAGCTCGAGATGGCCGCGACGGCCGGAGAGGTCGATGGTGCTCGAGCGCCGATCCACACGACGGTAGGGCCGGCCGTTGAGGGTGAGGCCCATCAGGCGGCGCCCGGCGGGAAGACGCAGCCGTAGTCGCAGCGTCCGCAGCGACGCCGATCGCGGAATGTCCAGCGACGCGTCGATCTCGCCGTCGGCTACGTTCAGCTGATACGAGAGCGGCCCGAAGCTCGTCGGAGCGCCGGTGACCTGGACGTGCGCACCCGGCCGTAGCCAGGTGCGTGGCGTCGCGAAGGCGAGCTCGAGCCCGTTGGGTACACCCCGCGGACCTTCGGTTTCGTGGACCAGCATCAGCCGGAGCGTCTCGAGAAACGTCGAGTTGCTGCCTGCGTTCGGCGGCAGCAGCATCTTCCGGTAGTACTCGCCGCGGATCGGGGCGATCGTCGCGCCCTCTCCTGAGACGTACGTGCCGGGTGTCATCCCGGCTGCCAGTTGCCCGTAGAGACTGACGGCCAATTGATCCGGACGGTCGTTGTCGGCCAGGAAGCGAGCGACGTTCAAGCCGTAGACCTGATCCGTGCCCGATACGGGCAAGCGGGCTCTCCCGTAGAGCGAGTACGCGCCCGCTCGAACAAGGCCCAGGATCCGCGATCCGTGGGCGAAGAGGTAGGAGAGCACGCCCTCGGCCTGCGGGCTGCCCGGCCGGAAGAGCCCGGAGGCAAGCGCGTACGGCATGACGAGGTTCCAGTAGCTCCCCGAGCGCGACGCGGTCAACGTCCGGTAGGGAAGCTCGCCGTCGACCAGGCGGACCGGGACGAAGAGCGAGCCGTCCGGCAAGCGCTCTGCCTGCTTTCGCCAGGCATGGTTCAGCCCGGTGCCGAGCTTCGCCGCGATCCGGCGGGCTCTCGCCGCCAGCCCGGGACGACCGGTCCTCGCCCAGACGGCTGCGATCTCGCGCAGGCCTTCCCAGACGACCGCTTGCGAGTGCAGGCCGAACACGCGCACGCCGATGTCTGCGGAGAATCGCTCCCGTGGGAGCAGCCTGTGCCCGTTCGCCGCAAGCCGACCCCCCAGTCGAGCGACATACGAGGCGAGCCGCGGCGTGTGCCGGGCGAGATACGTCCGATCGCGAAAGAGCATGAAGTAGCGGGCAGAGGCGAGGAGACGCTCGCCCATGTTCCAGTTCGCGCTCTTGCTCAGCTTGCGCCAGAACGAGGTGCGCAGGATCGCCTCGTTCACGTGCTGGAAGCCGTACTCGCCCATCACCTGGGCTGCCTCCATCATCTCTGCCGTCGAGAGCTCCTCGTACGTGTTGCCGACGCTGTATCGCCAGGCCAGGGTGGCGTTCTGGATCAGCAAGCTCCGCTCGGCGTCGTTCACCCGTTGGTCGGGCACCAGGAATGTGGCTGTAGCGCCGAGCTGGCCGGTCCAGAAGTCGACGACGCGCTGCCTCGCTTCGTCGTAGCTCGTCTCGTCGAGCGTGAACGGCTTGCTCGGCTGCGGATCGACGAACCAGCCGATGTAGACGCTCGCGGTCGTGCCAGGAGGAAGGGTGTAGGAGACCGAGGAGCCGTCGTAGCGTGCCCCCTCGCCAAGGTACAGGTACGTGTTCGGGCCGCGCTCGAGGGTCGTGCCGTCAGGCGAGGCACGGAGGTTGCGCGCGGAGGGTCTGAACGTGATGCGCACGCCGCGGGTGGACCGGCGCGCATCGGCGCTCAGACGGACGAAGCTGATCAGGCCGCGGGTTCCCGCGATTCGCGCGGCGAACGACTCCTGGCGGTAGCGAATGCCCGATCCGTCGACGTACTGGGTCTCCAAGATCGGGAGGTAGCCGCCGTAGAGCCGCGGCGTCGCGAGCCGCGTCAAACAGGCACCGTACCGTTCACCGCCGACCCGGATCGTCAGCTTCGGGCCATCGGCACGGTCGGCAACGACCTGACTCCCGTCCGCGACGTGCAACGCGACCGTGCGTGCCCCGAACCCACCGGCCGGCCAGCCGAAGGGCACGTAGTAGACGCCCGAGTCGGTCAGGTTCTGCGGCTTGCCGCGCCGCCCGGGTTTGGCCGCGAGCAGCAGCGGCTTCAGGTACCGGCTCGCCTTCTCGTAGCTCGGCCCGCCCGAGCGGAGCAGCTCGCTTCCCCACACGTCCTGGTCGGCCTCGAGCGCACGCCGCACCGCGCCGGCGTATGCGGAGGTGATCTGCGGCTTGACGCACCGCCGGACGGACGGTGCCGTCTGCGCGTCGGCGGTCCAGGCCAGGAAGGCGAGCATGGCGGCGACCGCCACCCGCAGGGAAGGGGAACCCTGCTGCATCGGCTCGACCTTACGTTGCAGGCCGCACCGATTCCACCCGAAGCGCCGAGCAGGCTGACGCGAACCGACCTTCAGGAATTGGACTTCAGCGACGAGACGAGCGTGCGGGCCTCGTAGAGCGCGTGCGGATCGATTGTGTGCCCGACCGGCGCCTCCCGATACACGACCGCCGCCCCGGCCTGCTCGATGGTCAGCCGTGCGCGACGGCTCCACTCCACTGAGATGACCGGATCGTGCGTCCCGTGCGCGATCATCGCTGGAAACCGGTCGAGTCCTTCCAGGTCGAGCGCGAGACCCTCGACCTCGGGAATGAACCCCGAGAACGCGAGCAGGGCGTCCGGGCGCGACCGGCCACCGGCAAGCGTGAGCGCGTAGCTCATCGCGGCACCCTGCGAGAACCCGCCCAGAACCAGCGGGCGAGGCATCGTCTCCAGCCAGCCCGCAAGAGCCTCGAAGCTCGGCCAAAACGTCGCCGGGTCGGGCGTCGGAATCCCACCGAGCCGGTACCAGTGCGCCCCGCCCGGGGGCAGCGCGTGCGGCCCGCGGGGGCAGAACCCATGTAGTCGTCGGTCGGGATCGAGCGCATCGAGCAGCGGAAAGAGGTCGTCTTCGCTCGCGCCTCGGCCGTGCACGAGCACGAGCGCTCCGGCAGGTTCGGCGGCGGCCGGCCGTTCGCGGACATGGAGCTCGAGCACCGCCGTCAGTCCCGCCCGAGGTCGACGAGGCTCGGAACGATCTCGCCCTGGGCGACACGGAGCTCGAGCATCGTCCGGGACGAAGCTTTCCGGCGCTCCGTCGGAGATCCGGGATTGAGGATCCAGACGCCCTCCCAGCGCTGGACCTCGGGTACGTGCGAGTGGCCGTAGACGACCGCGTCGCACGCGGGGAAGCGCGCGACGAGACGCGGTTCGCGGCCAACCGCCGGACCGCCGATGTGGATCATCCCGATCCGGGCACCCGCGACCTCGACCACGCGCTCCTTCGGCAAAGAAGCCCTGAGGGTCGGCTCGTCCATGTTCCCGTGCACGGCCTCGACCGGAGGGCCGATGCTCCTGAGCTCGTCCAGGAACGCGGCCGAGACGAGATCGCCGGCGTGCAGAACGAGGTCGGCCGCGAGCAGCCGGTCGAGGCACGGCTGGGGCAGACGCCGCGCTCCCCGCGGCAGGTGCGTGTCGGCGATCACGGCCACCAAGGCGATGCCCACAGGCCGAGTATGCGTGTGCGAGAGCCGACGTGGGTAGGTTGGCTGTTTGCCGACCGAGAAGGTCACCGTCGAGCTCGACGGCGTCCCGGAGACGCTGCTCTGGACGCTGTACCAACGCGCCGTGGAGGCGCGCCGAGCGGACGCGGTCATCCGCGACCCGCAGGCGATGGCGCTGGTCGACCGCATCGACTACCCGTTCGAGCAGTCGTTCGGCAGCAGCTTCGGCCAATGGCAGGCGCTCCGCGCTCGCTGCTTCGACGAGGCGCTCGTCCGCTTCCTCGCCAGCCACGCCGACGGCACGGTCGTTGCGCTGGGCGAGGGTCTCGAGACACAGTTCTGGCGGATCGACAACGGCAGTGTCCGTTGGCTGAGCATCGACCTGCCCGAGGCGATCGCGCTGCGCGACCGCCTGCTGCCCGGCTCGTCACGGCTGCGGACGGTCGCCTGCTCGGCGCTCGACGAGCGGTGGATGGAGTACGTCGATGAGTCCCGAGGCGTGCTCGTCACTGCGCAGGGGTTGTTGATGTATTTCGACCGCGCCGAGGTGCATCGGTTGATCGCGACCTGCGCCGAGCGGTTTCCGGGCGGCAAGCTGGTCTTCGACGCGGTTCCAGGCTGGCTGGCTGCGCGCAGCCAGCGGGGTGAGCTCAAGCGTCCCGGCGGATACGCGCCGCCGCCGTGGCGTTGGGGAGTCGACGTCGACGAGGAGCGGCGCCTCGCCGAGCTCCCGACCGTGAGCGCGCTGCGGCCGCTGCCACCGGTGCGCGGGCGGGGTGCGTTGCACGGCCTCGTTCTGCCACTGCTCGGCCGTCTCCCGCCAGTCCGAAGAAGGCTTTTGTCGGTCTACGAGCTGAGCTTCGGCACGGGGAACGGCGCTCCGGGCGCGCGTCGAGCCCGGTCTCTCGCGTCTGACGAGTAAGCCGGCGAGCAAGAAACGTGCACGAGCAGGCGTACCTTGGCGGCGCCCGCCGACGTTGATACATGGCAAACCGGCACAGGAGGTCGTGTGGATACGCGCGAGATGCGCATGTTGTTGAGCCGCTACCGGGAGCACGGTGATAGTCGGGCGCGGGAGCTGGCGATCGAGGGGTTCGCTCCCGTCGTGCGGCGGATCGCGCGACGGTTCGACGGGCGAGGCGAGTCGCTCGAGGATCTCGTGCAGGTCGGGATGGTCGGTTTGATCAAGGCCGTCGACCGCTTCGACCTCGATCGGAACGTCGTCTTCTCGACCTACGCCTTCCCCTGCATCATCGGCGAGATCAAACGACATCTGCGCGACCGAGTGTGGAGCGTTGCCGTTCCGAGACCCTTGAAGGAGCTCGCTCTCAAGCTTCCGAAGGAGCAGGAGCGCCTTACCAACCTCCTCGGTCGAAGCCCGACCGTGCGCGAGCTCGCGGAGGCCGTTCAGGTTGACGAAGAGCTGCTGCTCGAAGCCCTGGATGCACGCCAGGCGTACAAGACGCTCAGCCTGTCGGCGCCGGCAAGCGACTCCGGCGAGGAGGCTGATCTGCTGAATCAGATCGTCAGCGACGACAACAGCTACGAGCGTTGCGAAGAACGACTTGCGCTGCAGGCCGGGATCGCGGATCTGGACGACCGCGAACGGCGCGTTCTGCTCCTCCGCTTTGCACAAGGCCTGACGCAATCCGAGATCGCGGTCGATCTCGGTTACTCGCAGATGCACATCTCGAGGATCCTCCGGAGGGCCCTCGAGAAGCTGGGTGAAACGCTCGTCGAGGCTCCCGTCCCCGCGTAACCGGCGAGTCTCGGCTCGCCGGATCAGCAGGAGCGGCGTCCGCAGGGTCCGGGCGGACGCTCCTCAGCCTTTCCCCTACGGCGCAACCGCACACCCGGCTTCGGCTACTCGGGATGAACGGTGTAGCTTCGACCGTCGAGCTGGACCAGCGCCGCTGATTGCCGCTCTGTCACATGCCCTTCGATCGCGTCGAGGATGGCGACGATCTGGCGCTCACCCGCAAGCGACACTCTGACCTCGTATCCCTGCCCGTCGCCGCCGATGATCTCCGGATGGAACTCGGCAAGGGCGCCATAGAGACCTTGGGCCACTTGGAGGCTGCTGGCCCCGACGGTGAGACTCTGCATGGCACGAACTCCCTTCCTCGCATCTGGACGTTTCATTGCGAGGAGGTCCAGCTCGCTGTCCACGCAGTCTAGCTGCGCACCTCTCCGGGACCGGCGCCGAGGCGCGGCGACCCCGCGCTTAGACGCAGGTGTTGTCGCGGGTAGCGGTGTTGTTGGACTCGTCCGACTCGTCCACGACCTTCGTCCGATCGACGATCGCGGCGTAGGTCGCGACGCGGCAGGTCGACCAGGTGAACGTCGCGGAATCACCGGCAGGCAGGCTCGGCAGCGTGAACGTGCCGACGTTCGTGATGGTCAGCACCGAGGTGCCCGCGGTGGCGTTGCCGCGATTCGCGACCGTGATCGAGAATTTCGTGAAGGCGCTCACGTAGAGATCGGGGAGGAGCGGCACGATCTTCCAGGTGTTGGCTTGCAGGCTGACCGGTGTTGCCCGCCTGATCGGTCGCGCGCACCGAGAACGTATGGGAGCCGACCGCGAGCGACGAGTAGGCGGCGGGGCTTGCGCAGCCGGCGAAGGCCGACCCGTCCAGCGAGCACTGGAACGTCGAGGGCTCGTCCGCCGAGAACGTGAAGCTCGCCGAGGTGTCGGACGCGGAGCCGGACGGGCCGGCGGTGATCGTCACCTTCGGCGGCGTGGTGTCGGGCGGAGTGTAGGTCCAGCTCACCGATGCCGGCTCACCGATGTTCCCCGCCTGGTCCGTTCCGCGCACCAAGAACGTGTGCGAGCCGGCGGCGAGTCCAGTCGAGGTGCACGGGACTCGCGCATCCGGCGTAGTCGGCATCGTCGAGGCGACAGGAAAAGGCAACTCCGTCCTCGTTCGCCTCGAACGCGACGTCGGCGACGTCTGCCTGCGTTGTCGCCCCGGGCCCGGCGGTGATCGTGGCGGCCGGCGCCGTCGTATCGGGCTCGGGAGTCGGTACGGGCGGCGCCGGTTTCGGCTCGGGAGCGGGCTTGGGAGCGGGCTTCGGCTCGAGCTGCGGCTTCGCCTTGGGTTTCGGCTGAGGCTTCGCCGCCGCCTTGATCGTCGGCTTGGGCTCCGGAGTCGGTGCCGGCTTGGGCTGCGGAAGCGGCTTCGGCTCTTCTTTCGGCGTTGCTTTCGCCGTCGGTTTCGCCTTCGGCTGCGGTTGCTTCTTGACGTGCGCAACCTTCGGCTTCTGGGATCCCGTCGTCACTGCTGCGATCGGCGTCGTCTCAGGGCGGGCCTCGCTCTCCGTCGAGGCGACCGGCACCGGCGGAGTCGGCCTGGTCGACGCCCCGGGCGTCGTGGGCGAAGCGGCTTTCTGGTGCGGAGCCCGCGTCAGCGTGAGACCGAGTGCCGTGCCGCCGCCGCCGAGGGCGAGCGCAGCTCCGACGGCAACTGCGATCCTGGTGGAGCGCCGAGCGAGGCGGCGCCCGCCGCCGCGTCGCCAGTACCCATCGGCTTCGAGCCGTTCGTCGACCGCGGCTCGGGCCTCGTCGACACCGAGCGGGAGGAGCAGGGCGCGGTAGCGGCGTGAGGCCTCCTGCATGTCGGCGAGCGCCGCCTGGCAGCGCTCGCACCCCTCGAGGTGGGCGAGCGTCTCGCCGCGGCGCGGCTCCTTGAGCTGGCCGTCGAGGTGCGCGGCGAGGAGCGGCAGGAAGCGGCGGCACTCCTCGGGGAGCCGCTCCGGGTCGACCTGCACGAGCCGAAGCTCCGTGCGCAGGCTTTCGCGCGCGCGGAAGATCGCCTGCGCGACGGCGTTCTCCTTCATGCCGACGAGCTCTCCGATCTCGGCGTACGAGCGCTCCTCGAGCTCGCGCAATGCCAGCACGAGCCGCTGACGGGGCTGCAGCCGCCCGTTGGCGACTCGAACCTCGTCTTGCTGGCGCGCCAGCAACGCGCGGCGCTCGGGATCGTCCTCGATCGGCGTCGGCAGGGCGGGCTCGGGCACCTCCGCAACGGGCCGCTGGCGCTTCTGCCGCTCGACCTGCTTGAGGAAGAGGTTGCGCAGGGTGGCGAACAGGTACGCGCCGATCTCGGCGGTGCCCGGATCGAGGCGGTCGAGACGCGGCACCGCCCGGACGAACGTCTCCTGGACGAGGTCGTCGGCGTCGTGGACGTTGCCGGCGAGCCGATAGGCGAACGCCCTCAGTCGCGGCTGGTACTCGGCGTAGAGCTCCTCCCACGCATCGCGGTCGCGGGTGCGGAGGCGTCGAAGAAGCTCGGCGTCAGGCGTCCTGACGGCGGTCGCCATCGGCACAGTCTAGGTCGGCGTGAGCACGGAGATATGCCGCGAAAGCGGCGTGCTTGACGAGGTAGCGCTGGAGGGCTGCGATGCCCTGGGCTGCCCACTCATGGAGCCAGAGCTCGTCGACGTCGAGGGGCTTGCCATCGGTGAGGTGTTCGCTCATGCCTCTAGAACCCGGGACTGCGCGATTCCTTACGCGCACTGCGGGCGCCCCGTGTCGGGGCGCCCGGGCGGCAGTGGTGAAGCCCGGCAGTCAGGACGGCCAGTCGTAGTCGAGATCGACGGTCGCGAAGGCGAGGATCTTCACGTATCGGTCGCCGGGCCCGAAGACGAAATAGCCGTCGTGCCCGGGAGGCGGGGTGACGCCGGTACCGTACCAGGGCGGAAGCGCGTCGTCGTGGAGGATCTCCTGGAGGTCGAAGGACCCGCCGACGTAGGCGGTGTCGCAGCCGCTGTCGTGGGGGACGTTGTTGGCGGCGGTTGGGGGTTCGTACGCCTCGGACGCGCAGTTGCTGATGCTGAGGTAATCGTCACATTCCTCGGCCACCACCCCGACGTCGAGCTGGGCGTCGCCGTCTGCCGGCAGGTCGAAGCTCACTCCCTCGCGGCCGGAGCCCAATGGGGTCGCCGAGATCACGTCTCCCGAGCCGTACCTGTGGTACCCGTCGCTCGTCGCCACCTCGTCGCCTCCGGAGTAGTACGAGAA
The DNA here is from genome assembly GCA_963719325.1 of uncultured Actinomycetes bacterium. Taxonomy (GTDB): domain Bacteria; phylum Actinomycetota; class Thermoleophilia; order Gaiellales; family Gaiellaceae; genus DATBLE01. The sequence goes on along the minus strand of CAVRBW010000014.1, from coordinate 350 downwards.
GTGGAGCTCGCCCTTGTTCCGGCCCTCGTCGCCGTCGTTGACGATCTCAAGCTTCCGGATCGTCACCAGCGCGGTTGCGGAGACGGTGTGGAACGAGCCCCACCGCTCGTCGGTGTGCCCCTTCAGGTCGGTCGCGCGGACGATGACGTCGTAGGTCGTCCCCGGCAGGAGCCCGCCGATCGCAGGCTTCCAGGACCGCGCGCCTGCCGCGTGTGCGTCGAAGACGACCTCGTGGTCGCCCGTGTCGGGGAAGACGACGAGCTCGATGTCCGCGCTCGTCGACGTTGTCAGACGGGCGTGCTCGACCGACCCGTCCGGCGGTGCCTGCCAGAAGCGCGCCTGCGTGATGC
>CAVRBW010000013.1:0-45945 GCA_963719325.1 uncultured Actinomycetes bacterium | reverse complement strand
ACTCCTCGCACTCGACCGCGAACGCGGACGAGAAGCGCGCCTCGCATGCGGGGCACCGGGAACGCAGCTCGCCGCCGCACTGCGGACAGGCCGAAGACAGCTCGCCCTCGAACTCCTCGAAGTAGCGCTGCGCGAGACCACAGCCAAGGCAGACGGCAACCCAGTCGCCGAGCACCTTCCGACGCTCTTCGCGGAGCCAATCGGACGCCTTGCCCACGCTGTCAGTCTAGGCTGTCGCAGCGTCGGGCTGCTCATACCCTCCGAGCGCCTCGGACCCTCCGAGCGCCTCGGAATCACGCGCGACGAGCGAGGCGTAGCGGCCGCCGAGCGCGACCAGGTCCTGGTGACGGCCCCGCTCGACGACCTTCCCGTGGTCGAGCACGACGATCTGGTCCGCGGCGCGGATCGTCGAAAGCCGGTGCGCGATCGCGATCGTCGTTCGCCCCTCCGCGAGTCGGTCGAGCGCCTCCTGGACCGCGGCCTCGGTCTCGGCGTCGAGCGAAGAGGTCGCCTCGTCGAGGACCAGGATCGGCGGGTTGCGCAGGATCGTGCGGGCGATCGCAATCCGTTGTTTCTCGCCGCCCGAGAAGCGGTAGCCACGCTCGCCGACGACTGTCTCGTACCCATCCGGAAGCGCAGCGATCACGTGGTGGATCCGAGCCGCCACGGCCGCGGCCTCGAGCTCTGCGTCGCTCGCCCCGGGCCTGGCAAAGCGGAGGTTCTCGCGCACCGACGCGTGGAAGAGGTAGGTCTCCTGCGAGACGACGCCGACCGCATCGGCCAGAGAGGCGAGCGAGAGGTCGCGGACGTCGGCTCCGTCGATCGTCACCCGGCCCTCCTGTGGCTCGTACAGACGCGCAACCAGGTAACCGAGGGTCGTCTTTCCGGAGCCCGTCTCGCCGACGATCGCGGTTCGCGTTCCAGCCGGCACCGAAAACGAGATGTCGTTGAGCGTCCAGTCGTCGCCGTAGCGGAACCACACGTGCTCGAAGGCGACATCCCCACGGACGCGTGCCACGTCGAGCGACGTCGGATCGGGTCGCTCCACGATCTCCACGGGTAGGTCGATGTACTCGAAGATCCGGTCGAAGAGCGCGAGCGAGGTCTGGACCTCGATCTGGACGTTGAGCAGCTGCCCGATCGGGAAGAACAACCGCGTCTGCAGCGTCGTGAAGGCGACCAGCGTGCCGATCGAGATCACCGCCCAGCCGTGAGCGAAGGCGAGGCCGCCGAACCAGTAGACCGCCGCCGGCATGATCGAGAACGTCATCTGCACTGCCCCCATCAGCCAGCGACCTGCCATCGACGCGCTGACCTCGAGATCGGCGAGCTGACTGGACTCGCGCTCGAAGCGCTCGGCCAGCTCGGGGCCCCGCCCCATCGTCTTCCCGAGCAGGATCCCCGAGACCGAGAGCGACTCCTGGACGAGCGCGGAGATGTCGGCCATCGAGCGCTGCCGACTGGTCGCGATCGCCCGGCGCTGCCGGCCGACCCGACGCGTGATCAGCACGAACAGCGGCAGCAGCCCGAGCGAGAAGGCAGCCAGGCGCCAGTCGAGCAGGAACATCGAGATCACCGTCGCCGCAACCGTCGTACCGCTCGAGACGACCGAGGTCGCGGTCGAGGTCACGACCTCCTGCACACCGCCGATGTCGTTCGAGATCCGCGACTGCACCTCGCCCGTGCGCGTCCGCGTGAAGAAGGCGAGCGACATCTGCTGCAGACGCCGGTAGACAGCCGAGCGCAGGTCGTGCATCACGCGCTGGCCGACCTGAGTCGACAGGAAGGTCTGGACGACCCCCAGCGCGGCCGTGAGCACCGCGATCACGATCATCCCGCCGGCGAGCAACGAGATCAGCGTCGTGTCGCGATGCGGGATGCCGCTGTCGAGCAGCGAGCGAAGCAGAAACGGAGAGACGACCCCGAGCCCCGAGGAGATCACGATCAGGCCGAGGACGAAGCCGAGGCGTGCTCGATATGGACTGAACAGGCGCGCGAGGCGCCGCAGGTTCAGTCGGCGAGCGACCGGATCGGCCGACCGCTCAGCCGTCTCTTGAAGCCCGAAGAAGACCCGGTGCGGTCCCGGCACGACACCAAGCGTACGGGCAGGAGCCGTAGGCTCGACGGAGGCGACCCAGGAGCGCAGGTGCCGGCTTTGCCGGCGCCGGAGCGGGCATCAGCGATCGCGCCGAGGTTGTCGGCGACCGTTAGAGTTTCTGCCCGATGGCGATCGCCCGCGAAGCCGAGCCCGTCGGGTCGCTGAGCGAGATCCGGGCGGCCGGACTCGACCGCGACGACCTCCTCACGATCTACCGCAACATGCTGATCACGCGCGGCATCGAGGAGCGCGGGCACATCCTCTACAAGCAGGGCAAGATCCCGGGCTCCTTCTACACGGGGCGCGGAAACGAGGCGGCGGCGATCGGGATCGCGACCGCGATGGGGCCGGACGACGTCGGCACGCCGCTCCATCGCGACATGGGCGTGCACATCACCCTCGGCGTCGAGCCGTGGCGGATCTTCGCGCAGTACATGGGCAGGGCGGACGGCCCGAGCAAGGGCAGGGACGGAAACGTCCACATGGCCGACCCCCGCCTCGGGCTGATCGCGATGGTCAGCCACCTGCCGGCGATGCTTCCGGTCGCGGTCGGGGCCGCGCTCGCCTTCCGGATCCGCGAGGAGCGCCGGGTCGCGCTCGCCTGGTTCGGCGAGGGAGCGTCGGCACGCGGCGACACGCACGAAGGGATGACCTTCGCCGGCGTGCGGCGCTTGCCCGTCGTGTTCATCTGCGACAACAACCAGTGGGCGTATTCGACGCCGACCCACTTCGAGTACGCGACCGAGCACGTCGCCGACCGCGCGCAGGCGTACGGATTCGAGGGCATCGTCGTCGACGGAACCGACGTGCTCGCCGTCTACCGGGAAGCCAAGCGCGCGATCGAGAAGGCCCGCTCGGGAGGCGGGCCGTCGCTGCTCGAATGCCTGACCCTCCGGATGGAGGGACACGCCGTCCACGACGATGCGTTCTACGTCCCCAAGCACCTCTTCGAGGAATGGGCCAAGAACGACCCGGTGGAGCGCTTCCGAACCTGGCTCAAGGAACACGCCGAGCTCTCGGACGAGGAAGAGGAGGAGCTCGGCACGGAGATCAAGAAGCTTCTCACCGACGCGATCAAGCGCGCCGAAGAGTCGCCGCTGCCCGAGGCCGAGACGCTGACCCACGGAGTGTTCGCCTCCGCCGAGGACCTCGACACGCCCCACCACAAGTAGACGGCCGTGGCAGAGCGCACCTACCTCCAGGCGATCTCGGACGGCCTCCGTCAGGAGATGCGTCGCGACAAGCGCGTCTTCCTGATCGGCGAGGACGTGGGCGTCTACGGCGGGGCGTTCAAGGTCAGCCTCGGCTTCCAGGAGGAGTTCGGGCCGTGGCGTGTGATCGACGCGCCGCTCGCCGAGACGGCGATCATCGGCAGCTGCACGGGGTCGGCGCTGATGGGGATGCGGCCCGTCGCCGAGATGCAGTTCGCCGACTTCGTCTCCTGCGGCTGGGACCAGCTCGTCACCGTCGCAGCGAAGCAGTTCTACCGCGCGGGAACGCCCGTGCCGATGGTCGTCCGGCTCCCCTCCGGAGGCGGCTTCTCGGGCGGGCCGTTTCATTCACAGAACCCCGAGAGCTCCTTCGCCCACGTGCCTGGACTGAAGTGCCTGTGCCCCGCCACACCGGAGGACGCGAAAGGGCTGCTCGCGAGCGCGATCGAGGATGCCAACCCCGTCCTCTTCTTCGAGCACAAGCACCTCTACCGCCGGATCAAGGCGGAGGTACCCGAGGAGCGCTACACCACGCCGATCGGCAAGGCCCGCATCCACCGCGAAGGCGACGACGTCACCGTGATCACCTGGGGCGCGATGGTCTACACGGCCGACGAGGCGGCCGAAGAGCTGGCGAAGGAGGACGTCTCGGTCGAAGTCGTCGACCTGCGCTCGGTGCTCCCCTGGGACAAGGAGGCCGTGCTCGCCAGCGTCGCGAAGACGTCGAAGGTGATCGTCCTGCACGAGGACACGCGGACCGGCGGCTTCGGCGCCGAGATCGCGGCGACGATCGGCGAGGAGGCATTCGAGTCCCTCGACGCGCCCGTGAGGCGAATTGCAGCGCCGGACACCCCCGTCCCGTTCTCGCCACCGCTCGAGAAGGCATTCATCCCCCAGGTCGAGACAGTGGCCAAGGGCCTCAGGGAGCTCGCCGCGTACTGATGGCCACCGGCACCGCGATCGACGTGGTCATGCCGCAGATGGGCGTCTCGGTCTCGGAAGGGACGATCGTCAAGTGGCTCAAGAACGAGGGCGAGCCGATTCAGGCGGACGAGGCGCTCCTCGAGATCTCGACCGACAAGGTCGACACCGAGGTTCCGAGCCCAGGCGCCGGCGTCGTGCAGAGGATCCTCGTCCAGGAAGGCGAGACCGTCGACGTCGGGACGAAGCTGGCGGTGATCGCGCCGGAGGGCTCGGCGCCGGTCGCCGAGGACCCCGAGCCGGCGCCCGCCCCGGAGCCGGAACCGGCGGCCGCGACGGAGCCGGCGGCGGCAGAGGCGGCGGCGGCGCCGAGCGCCGAGACGCCTGCGCCCGTGGCGGCAGCTCCCGCGGTGGCGCCGGAGCCGACGGTCGAGCCGGCCGCTCCGGACGTAAGTGGCAACGGAAAGACCTTCGTCTCTCCGGTGGTTGCCCGCATCGCGGCCGAGCACGGAATCGACGTCGGGGCGGTCCAGGGCACCGGGCGGGGCGGCCGCGTGACCAAGAAGGACATCCTCGGCTTCATCGAGGTCGGCGCGCCCGCGAAGCCTCGTGAGGCAGCTCCCGAGGCAGCCGCACCTGTGGCCCCGGCGGCTGCACCCACCGCACCGGCGCCGCCCGCACAGCCTGCGGCAGGGGAACTGCTCGAGCCGATGACCGCGATGCGGAAGGGCATCGCCGAGCACATGCGCAGGTCGCTCGATACGTCCGCCCACGTGACGAGCGCAATCGAGGTCGACATGTCGAAGGTCGTGTCGATCCGCGAGCGCCTGAAGGCCGAGTACCAGAAGAACTACGGGGTCAACCCGACCTACCTGATCTTCGTCGCGCGGGCAGCTGTCGACACGCTCCTCCAGTACCCGTGGGTCAACGGCGAGATCCGCGGCGACCAGATCGTCACCCGCAACGTGGTGAACCTCGGCTTCGCGGTCGAGCTCGCCGACGGAAAGGGCCTGATCGTGCCCGTGGTGAAGAGCGCCGAGGGGCTGAACCTGCTCGGGCTGGCGAAGTCGGTCACCGACATCGCCGAGCGGGCGCGCAACAAGCAGCTGCTCCCGGACGAGGTCCAGGGCGGCACGTTTACGATCACGAACCCGGGCGGCTACGGGACGTTCCACGGAACGCCGATCATCAGCCAGCCGCAGGCGGCGATCCTCGGCACGTACGCCGTCGTCAAGCGGCCGTGGGTCGTCCAGGACGAGCTCGGAGGCGACGTGATCGCGATCCGGCCGATCATGAACCTCACCCTCACGTACGACCACCGTCTCGTGGACGGCGCCCTCGCCGGACGCTTCCTGCGCGACGTGCGCGAGCGACTCCAGACCTGGGGCGAGGAACGGTACTGACGTGCCGTTCTGGGTCGTTCGGCGCGAGCGGGGCGGCCCCTGGGACTGGACGCGCGACCTGCGCGAGCAGGAAGGCTGGGACGAGCACGCCCGGCTCATGGACGACTGGGTCGAATCGGGCTTCGTCGTCCTCGGCGGCCCGCTCGAAGACGAGCGCGACGTCCTGCTGATCGTCGAGGCGCCGACAGCCGAAGCGGTCCACGAGCGGCTCGCCAGGGACAACTGGACGCCGAACAGGATGCTCACCACGAAGAGCGTCGAGCGCTGGACGATCCTGCTCGACGGTCGTGGATAGCCTGGCAGCAGCTGTTCTGAGGGGGCTTCGGCGGCGGGCGGATCTGGCTACGCTCACCGCGTGACCCAGCTCGGATACCTGCTGAACCTGGGCGAGATCCCCTACCGGGAGGCGTGGGAGCTGCAGCGCTCGCTCGCCGCCGCGGTCGCACAGGGCGCGATCCCGGACACGATCGTGATGCTGGAGCACCCGGCCGTGATCACGCTCGGCCGGAGGGCGGGCGAGCAGGAGCTGCACGTGCCGGAGAGCGCCGAGGTCGAGATCGTGGAGACCGACCGTGGCGGCAAGTCCACCTACCACGGGCCCGGGCAGCTCGTCTGCTATCCGATCCTCGACCTCAACCGCCACGGCCGGGACGTGAAGAAGTACTGCCGCGATCTCGAGGAGGCACTGATCGCAACGCTCGACTCGTTCCAGCTTCGCGGCGAGCGGGTCGACGGCCTCACCGGAGTCTGGATGCTGCGCCCCCCTCGCAAGATCGCCTCGATCGGAATCCACATCTCGCGCTGGGTGACCACGCACGGCTATGCGCTGAACGTCGACCTCGATCCGGCGCCGTTCACCGACTGGATCACCGCCTGCGGGCTCGAGGACGCTGCCTTCACGACGATGGCACGTGAGCTCGGCCGCGGACTGAGCGTCGAAGAGGTGCGCCCGGCCGCGGCCTGCGCTCTGGCCGACGTCTTCGGCCTCGAGCTCGAGGATCTTCCGGCCGACGGAGGCGCCGGCCTCTGGGAGCAGCCTCTCCACGACAAGCTCGCCGCGGGATGAGAGGACCTGAGGCGATCACGGCCGGGCCGCACTGGCCGGCTATCCGGTTCCGTCCGCCAGGACGACGTTGTACGTCGCGGACTTGCGCCGCAGCTCCTTGAGCGGGCGGTACTCGTCCGAACCCCACCAAGCGAGCGCCTGCTCGCGAGAGGGGAACTCGAACACGACGAGCGTCGCCGGCCGCCAGCCTCCTTCGAGCACCTCGACGCTCGAGCTGACGACGTGGTACCGGCCGCCGAACTGCTCGATCGTGCGCGAGACCTGGTCGAGATACAGCCCGAGCCGTTCCGGGTCCTTGACGTCGGTTCGCTCGGCAATGACGAAGGCGCCCATCGAGATCATTTTCCTAGACTGAGGAGCGTGATGCGGTCCGCCTTCCGACCTCGCCGTTGAGCCCGAGCCGGCTGGAGACATTTGCGGACGGCGTCTTCGCGATCGCGGCGACGTTGCTGATCCTCAGCGTCGACGGGGCCGTGCCCGGAGACGGCGGCCGCCTCGCCGGCCAGCTCTCCCACGCATGGCCGTCGTACGTCGCGTACGCGGTCAGCTTCGTCAGCATCGGGATCATGTGGGTGAACCACCACACGCTGATGAACCAGATCGGCCACGTCGACCGGCGCTTCTTGATGGCGACGATCGGCCTGCTGATGTGCATCGCGTTCGTTCCGTTTCCGACGCGTCTCGTCGCCGAGCACGTACGAGACTCGTCCGCCCGCGACGCAGCCCTCGCCTACGGCTTCACGCTCACGACCACTGCGATCTTCTTCAGCATCGTCTGGTTCTACGCGGCCCGCCGCGGTCGCCTGCTGCATCCGGACGCCGACCCTCGCACCGTTGCCGGGCTCTCGCGCAGCTACCTTCCCGGGCCGTGGATCTACCTGGCGGCCACGCTCGTCGCGTTCGCCAGCGCCACGGCGAGCGTCGTCCTCTACCTCGTCATCGCGGGCTTCTACGTCCTCGAGAGCTCGCTCTTCGGCGGCAAAGCCGGAGGGCACGAGATGGTTGGTCGGTAATTCCCGTCGATGCGGGGATGGCTGAGACCAAGCCGGGGACGCCGCCCGTCCGAGGTCGTATCGGGAATACGGGCGAGGAGGGGCGGCGCCAGCCGGCGCCGCGTCTCGGCCACCAGCCGCGCGGCGAGGAATCGTCGATCAACCATCTAGACTCAGGGCATGGAGCGCTCGCTTCCCGTCGCCGAGCGGCCGCGCCGGCCCGAATGGATGAAGGTCCGCGCGCCGAGCATCGATTCTCGTTACTTCGACGTCCGCAAGCTGATCCACGGCGCGAGCCTGAACACGATCTGCGAGGAGGCGCGCTGCCCGAACATCGGCGAGTGCTGGGGCCGCGGCACCGCCACCTTCCAGATCCTCGGTGAGACCTGCACGCGGGCGTGCCGCTACTGCTACGTCCACTCGGGCAAGCCCGACGGCCCGCCCGACCCGCTCGAGCCGCTGCGGCTTGCCCAGGCCGCTGCGACGATGGAGCTGAAGCACGTTGTCGTCACCTCCGTCGACCGCGACGACCTGGACGACCGTGGAGCGGGCCATTTCGCTGCGACCGTCCGGGCGCTGAAGCGGAAGGTTCCCCACGCCTCGGTCGAGGTGCTCACCCCCGACTTCCTCGGCGTCGAGGAGGCCTCGCTGCGCATCGTCCTCGACTCCCGGCCGGACGTCTTCAACCACAACATCGAGACGGTGCGCCGCCTGCACGCACGAATGCGCGGATCCAAGGCTTCGTACGACACGGCGCTGTGGTTGCTGCGCCGCGCGAAGGAGCTCGCCGGCTACCCGGTTCTGACCAAGAGCGGGATCATCGTCGGCCTGGGCGAGACGAACGACGAGGTCGTCCAGACGATGCGCGACCTCCGGGACAACGGCGTCGACGTGGTCACGATCGGGCAGTACCTCCAGCCGTCGGCGAAGCACGCCCCGATCGACCGGTGGGTGCATCCAGACGAGTTCCGCTGGTTCCGCGAGCAGGGCGAGGCCCTCGGCTTCGGCTCGGTCTTCTCCGGCCCGCTCGTGCGCTCCTCGTACCGGGCCGATGAACAGCGCCGCGCGGCAGAGACAGGCCGCGGCGCCGTCGCGTACTAGCCAAGTAACAGTCTGTTACTTGGCACAGAAACGGCGGCACCGTGCCGTTTGCGCGTTCTCTACCCGCTCACCTGAGCATGGCGGAAGCAGTCGAGGGTGTGGTCGTTCACCAGACCGCACGCCTGCATGAACGCGTAGCACACCGTCGGGCCGACGAACCGGAAGCCGCGGCGCTTCAGCTCCTTCGACATCGTCTGCGACTCGGCCGTCTCCGCGGGAACCTCGGCGAGACTGCGCCACCGGTTCACCATCGGCCGACCGCCGACGAACGACCAGAGCAGCTCGCCGAGGCCGCCGACCTCGAGCGCCACCCGGGCGTTGGCGATCGCCGACTCGATCTTCAGCCGATTGCGGACGATGCCCGCATCCGCCAGCAGTCGCTCGACGTCTTTCGGTCCGAAGCCGGCCACCTGCTCGACGTCGAAACCCGCGAACGCCCGCCGGTACCCGTCGCGCTTGCGCAGGATCGTCGACCACGAGAGTCCCGCCTGGGCACCCTCGAGCACGAGCATCTCGAACAGATGGCGCTCGTCGTGCGAGGGGACGCCCCATTCCTCGTCGTGGTACGCGACGTAGAGGGGATCGCCCTCGGGAACCCACGCGCAACGAGTCGCCATCGCTGCATCGAATCAGAAGGGCCGCCCGAAGGCGACCCTTCTGCCGGCCGAATGATTGTCGACCTACGGATGTGCCGTGTAGATGTCCTCCTCGACGGTGCCGCCGAGACCGCGTGTGTCGGCCCACGCGATCTGCGGATTGCCCTTCGAGTCCGTTGCCACCCACATGTAGTCGCCGATGAACCCGGCCTGAGCCGGGTTGTTCCCGACGATCAGGTTCGGCATCGAGTCTGTGGTGATCCGTGTGTACGTGATCCTAGGCGAACCCGTCGCCGCGTCTCGGACGGTCGCCAGCGTGATGTCGTTACAGCCCGACACCTCGCACTTGCCGTACGAGCGGTCGTAGTACGCGACGTAGTACGCCTTGCCGTCGGGTGCCACTGCGCTCCACGGCTGCCATTGAGCGCTCTTGCCGATCTTCGACGCGGGGGTGACGTTTGACGTGTCACTCCACGTCGCCCCGCCGTCCTTCGAGTACGCGTAGAAGACGTCGTTGTCGCACGGCGGTGTCGCAGTTGCGGCGTCGCCGTTCGGGTTGCAGTTCGCGGCGCCGTTGCGGAAGTCCGCCCACGCCGCGTACAGAACGCCGTTGTTGTCGACGGCGATCGAGCCCTCGACGAAGTCGTCGAGCCGGTACCCGTTCGGGGGCAGGCACTGTCTCCCGGCCGGGCAGCCCGTCGTCGCATCCGGACCGAACGGCTGCTTGCCGATGTCGTCGCCGATCTTGGTCGGCGCGGTCCAGCTCGCCGAGCTCGAGCAGTCCGAGCCCGCGTCGCACTTGACGAACAGGTGCTGGTTCTCGCCCGGAATAGGCGTGTTCCCGTTGCCGAACGCGACGTAGATCGTCCCGTCGGATCCGACGATCGGATGCGAGCCCTGATCCTGGTCGCAGGCGTTCGGGTTCGACTCGTTGCTGAAGTCGGTGCAGACCGGAGCAGCCCCGCTGATCTCGATCCCCGGCGACCACGTGGCGCCGCCGTCGGTCGACTGGCTGAAGTAGATCGGGCTGTGCCCTCCGACGGGCCCTCCGAGCTCGAACCGCGTCCAGGTCGCATAGACGTTGTCCGCCTTGGGGCTCGACGAGCTCGCGTCGGCGACGATGAACTCCTTGTCGTGGAAGACGTTCGGGTCGTTGTCGCTGGCGACGACGCCGAGCGGCGTGTCCTGGTACTCCTGGAAGGGGATCGCGGCAGGCGTGTGGTAGAAGGTGCCGCCGGCGTCCGCGTTCGACTTCGCGACGACGAATGCGCTCGCCGCAGAGTTGATGTCGAAGAGGACACCGCCGATGTAGACGTTCCCCTTCGAGTCGAAGGTCGCCGTCGGATCGGAGCACGCGTCCGCCGTGTGGTCGTCGGCGAGGACGAACTGGTAGAAGGGCGGGACCTGGTCGCCCCAGGTCTTCCCGCCGTCGAATGACCAGTCGTACCCGCAGTGGTTGAAGCCGACCCGCGAGTCGTTCTGCCCTGCGATCAGGTGCTTCGGGTCGTTCGGGTCGACGGCGACGACCTCCTCGGCCTGGCGCCGAAGCGAGCAGTCCTGGTTCACCCGAACATTGGCCCTGGACCCGTTACCGAACGTGTTGTGGCAGCCCTGCGTTGTGCGACCGTGGCCGCCGCTCTTGTGCTTCCCACGGCCCGGCGTCTGCTCGGCCCTCTGGTCGAGTGCGCCCGAGAAGTCGAGTGCGGCGTTGACGACGCCACCCGAAACAGCGGCCTGGTGCGGCTCGGGCTGGACGAGACCCTGGTCGATGTCGAGTGCGCGCGAGAGGACGTTGTTCGTCGTTCCGGTGCTCTTCGTGGAGCCGATCGCGGCCAGCACCCCGAACGACACTCCTGCGGCCACCACCACGCCCAGCACCCAGAATCGGATTGGTCTGTTCACGTGCCCCCCCTTCTTGACCCCGGTTCTATGTGGGGCGGGATTCTTACTCCCCCTCCCTCCTCAGCGCAAGTTCGGGACCTTGCGGGTCGGGGCAAGATGTCGGGCTAGCGGATCCCGGAATCGACCATGAAGTTGACCCGGGCGAAGGCGCCCCGCGGCACGCTGACGGTCAACGGCGAAAGCCGCTTCGTGAACCAGCGTCTCTCGATCCGCACGCCGTAGCGGCCGGGCGGAAGCTCGACTCGGTAGGCGCCCTTGACGCCGGTCGTGGCACGGCCGACTACCCGCCCGTTACGCGAGAAGACGAGCATCGCGCCGCGCACCGGAGCGCTGCAGGGTAGCTCCGCCGCGCACACAGGACGAGTCGGCGAGCGCATCAGCAGCCCGTACAGACCGGTCGCCGGTGCGCTGCTCGCGGCGGGAGCGAGGGCTACCGCCGCACCGAGGACGGCGAGCAACCTCATGAGCACAGTGTGCCAGAGAACGTGAGGGCCGGTGCGGGACCGGCCCTCACGTTCTGCTGCTTACGGAGTGAGCCTCGTGATCCGGGTCGACCAGTTCCCGAGCGGCGCGCGCGTGCCGCCGCAGGTCAGGTCGGCCGCCTCCCATTCGGCGAGGGTGCACGTCTGTGCGATGTACTCGGAGGCGATCCAGATGTCGCTCCCGTCGATCCAGGCCGCACCGTAGTCACCCCACCGCGTTCGCGGCGGGTCGCCGACGAACGCCTTGTAGCTCGTGAAGCCGTCGTCGACGCCGACGCCGGCGGCGGCGACGTGCACCGCACCGACGACGTCCTTGTCCTTCTTCGCGTTCGCGTCGACGAGCGCGTAGCCGGCGCTCGGATGGAAGCTCTCGCCCATCACGGTGAAAGCCATCGCGCCGGTGCCGTCCGGTCGAACGGCCAGCGCCGGGTAGGTGAGGTTGTTGTCGGCGAGGGCCAGGTACCCCTGCTTCTTCACCCTCCCTCCAACCTTGCCCTTCTTGTCCACCTTCGGGTCGACCATGAACCAGGCGATCCCGGCCTTGAGCTCGCCGCCCACGTTGACGCCCGTGTCGGCGGCACCCCACAGCTGGCCGTTCACGTACCACACCTGCTGCATCCGGGTGTCGTTCGAGTCGGGCGACGAGATCACCTCGTCGTGGGCGGGCTCGCTGGCGAACAGCAAGGCCCAGCAGTCGACACCGCCGAGCGTCCCGCTCGTGTCGTTGATGCACTGGCCGAGCGGGAAGTCGCCTCCCTGCTGGTCGGACTTGGGCGGAAGCACGTAGGCCTCGCTCTTGAGCGCCTTGCTGGACAGCGTCAGGTCGGGCGACGCGCTGTTCAGCGAGGACGTGTTCGAGAGCGCCCAGAGAGCGATCCGCTTTGCGGTACCGGTGGGGTTGCCGGTCTCCGAGCCGTCCCCGGCAAGCGTGCTGAGGAAATACTCGGTGCCGTCGTGGTCGGACGAGTACTGGCCCGGCTCGGACGTCGCCGGCCAGACCGTGAAGCCGGGCGAGCCCTCGATCGCGGTGTTGTGTACCTCCGTGACCTCGATCGCCGACGGCAGGGTCAGGCCGGACAGCTGCCCCTTGCCGATCGCGTAGATGTCGGCACCGTTGTACTGGCTGCTGAAGAAGCAGTAGCCGTTGGCCGTCAGGTAGATGCCGTTTGCGTCGGCGCCGATGTGCGGGTAGTCGCCGATCTCCGCCTGCGTGTTCGTCTCCTCGCCGGTGAGATCGCCGGGGTCGGGCACCGGGCAACCGTCGTCGACGGTCCCGTCCGTGCCGTCGTTCTGGACCGAGATGCGGTAGATCGTCCACGTGCCGTTCGCGTCGGGCGTATTGCTCACGGCGACGTCCAGGTGGTTGGTGCCCAGGAAGTTGCCCGTGGCCGGATTGACGTCGAGCGTGAGCACCGCGAGCACGAAGCGGTGGAGCTGCTGTTCGTACAGGCAAACCGGGTCGGTGACGAACGGCCCCTGTCCGGCGGTACCCATGCGGTCGATCTGCGCCGGGTAGCCGTAGAAGGTGTTCAGGTCCTGGACGGGCGACACAGCGCCGCCTCCGGTGCTGAAGACGCGCAGCACGTCGTTCACTACCTCCAGCACCTGGCCGTTGCCGACGCAGTTGGCCTGGTCGGGCGGCTCGACGGTGAACTGGTTGCCGCCGTTCGCTGTGCGCTGGTCGAGCAGGTTCAGGCCTTCGAAGCTGGGCCCGAGCTCGCCGCCGTTCGCGGTGAGGCCTGCCGAATCGACCTTCGGCGCGTCGAGCGGCTTCTTCGGAAAGAGCTTCTTCCCCGGTCGCGGACGATTCACGACCGGCTGACCCTCGACCTCCGCCTCCTGAGCCTTCGGAAACTCCGGATTTGCAAGCTCGCCGGTCCCGATGGCACCGCCGGTGATCTGCGTCGTCCCGCCACTCGGAATCTGACGGTTGCCGGCCGCGCCGGCCGACGAGACGGCAAGCGCGAAGCTGCCGACAATGCCCGCAAGCACCGCGGCGACAAGCACCCTGAGCTGTCTGCGCATGTTCCTCCCCCTGTTCGGAGCGGCATAGTCACCAGGCGTACCGCTCATATGGCGGCGCAGATATACGCGGAGCGCTCGTGCGGTGTCAAGTCCCTCGAGCGAGGGTGGCGGATCGGCGCGAAGGCGCGAGGCCGCTAGTCGTGCGGCTTCGCCATCTTCCGGTAGTCGAGCGCCTCGTCCAGGACGGCTTCTTCGATCCCGGCGCCGCGGGCAACCTCGCGCAGCGAGCGGCCGGACGCCGACGCTTCCTTGACGATCTCGGCCGCCCTGTCGTAGCCGATGTACGGGTTGAGCGCGGTCGCCGCCGAGAGCGTCAGCTCGGCGTACCGCTCGCAGGTCTCCCGGTTCGCCTCGATCCCGTCGACGCACTTCTCGGCGAGGAGCCGCGCAGCGGCGGCCATCAACTCGATCGAGTCGAGCAGGTTGCGGGCGATCAGCGGCACGAAGACGTTCAGCTCGAAGTGCCCCTGCATGCCGCCGATCGCGATCGCCGAGTCGTTTCCGATCACCTGCGCGGCGACCTGCGTGACCACCTCGGGAATCACCGGGTTCACCTTCCCGGGCATGATCGAGCTGCCCTTCTGCAGCTCGGGCAGGAAGAGCTCGGCGAGCCCGGCGCGCGGCCCCGAGCCCATGAAGCGGAGGTCGTTGGCGATCTTCGTCAGCGAGACCGCGACCGTCTTCAGCGCACCCGACGCCTCGACGAGGGAATCGCGCGCGGCCTGAGCCTCGAACGGGTCCGCCGGCGCGAGCACCTGCAGCCCGGTCTCGGCCGAGAGCCGATCGCGGACACGCTGCGCGAACTCGGGATGCGTGTTGAGCCCCGTGCCGGTTGCGGTTCCGCCGAGCGGAACCTGCCCGACCCGCCCGAGTGTCGCCTCGACCCTCGCGATCCCCTGGCGGACCTGTGCGGCGTACCCGCCGAACTCCTGACCGAGCGTGACCGGCACGGCGTCCATCCAGTGGGTGCGCCCGGACTTGACGACGTCGTCGAACTCGGCCGCCTTCGCGGCCAGCGAGTCGGCCAGCCGGCTCAGCGCCGGAAGCAGGTCGTCGGTGAGCTCGTGGAGGGCGGCCAGGTGAACCGCCGAAGGGAAGACGTCGTTCGAGGACTGCCCCATGTTGACGTCGTCGTTCGGGTGGACGTCGTCGCCCGCGAGCGCGGCGATCACCTCGTTGGCGTTCATGTTCGACGACGTGCCCGATCCGGTCTGGAAGACGTCGATCGGGAACTGGTCGTCCAGCTCGCCGGCCGCGATTCGATCACCGGCCGCGGCTATCCGCCCCGCCTTGCCGGCGTCGAGGAGACCCAGCTCGGCGTTCACCCGCGCCGCTGCAGCCTTGATCCTCCCCAGCCACTGGGCGACGGGAGCGGGGATCGGCTCGCCCGACACCGGGAAGTTGGCGATCGCCTTGCTCGTCTCTCCACCCCAGAGCTGCACGCGATCATCGGTCTGCGCCACGGGCCGAGTCTAGCCTCCCGCGGGAGACCCCATGGTTCTCCCGCGAGCCCTCTCCTTCCTCGCTCGCTTCGCTCGCGTCGCCTGCTGACGCCAGCCGTTCCCGTGCTCTGATGGTCTCATGCAACACTATCGGTGACCTTGATCGACGATGTGTATCCGTGGCCACAGAGGGGTGACGACCCGTTCGCTATCCGCTCAGACTGGCGACGTACCGCTTGCCTCAACTTCTTCGGTAGCGATGAACCTTGGACGTTCTACGCGGACGGCTACAAGATCGCTGCGGACGCGCTAGTCGCACACATCGAGACAACTGGCCACGATCACGACAAGCTGGTCTATCCCATTCTCTTCAACTACCGCCAGTACATCGAACTTGCGCTCAAGGGAATCATTCGCGACGCGCGACGCCTTCTAGATGAGAGGGGTGGTGCGCCCACCGGGCATGTACTGACCGATCTTTGGAATACGGCCCGCCCACTCCTCTTTCAACTCGCCCCAGCCACTGATGATCTCGACAACGTCGGATACTGCGTCAAGCGTTTTGCCGACACTGACCCGACCTCTCAAGGCTTCCGGTATCCCGTAACCACTGACGGGACTCCGGGCCTCTCCGAAGACCTCAAGCACATTAATCTCGGCCAAGTGCGCGATGTTGTCGACCGACTGAGCGCCTTCTTCGGAGCGGCCGAGATGCACATTGCCGTTTCTCTGGACTACAAGTCTGACGCTCTTGTGGCCGAGTACCACGCGCAGATGTAGATGGAGGCCGCGCTCGCAGGCGCCCACGTGCGCGTTGTAGTCCGAGTTGGAACGACAGACGAATTCGACGACTCCCGCCGAGCTTGTCGAGCAAGAACTCGCTGATCGTGCCCATCGTTCGGATTGCCGCTCGCGCCTCGGAGGAGGAGACGGACGAGAGCCAGGGGCGACCGTGGCCAGTCCCTTCCTTGTTTCGCAGCGCGTTGACTGAGCAAGCAGCCTCGTAAAAGGATCGCTCTACTCGGCGAGTTGCCGGTTCGCTCGCCTAGCACGGGTGCTCGGTCGTGGCGAGATCGAGTGCGACGAACGCCTGGCCGAGCAACGTCGGGAAGTTTGCCGTCTCCGGGTAGCTCACGAACCGCTCAGTCACCACATGCGCAGCGGTCGCTTCGAGGAGGTCTTTGCTCGTCCCAACTACAAGAGGATCGTCGTCGACTCCTCGTGCTGCCCTCCGGGCGTAGGAACGAAGTGCCTCAGTCGCCTCCGGGCCTGTGACCCGTCGAACTCAATGGGTAGAAGCAGGCCGTCCAATGTGAGGTCAAATCCCTCGGATCGAAACGCGGCTCGGGCGTTCTCGATTGGGTCAGGGCCGACGTAGTTGGACGACTCGGGCCGGAACCCGCCGCATCCCCGAAGTTCGGATATGAGGTAGCTGACGAACTTCCGCACCGCTACCTCGTCACTCTCAATCGCCCATCCGAGCACGGCACGAACACGCTTCTCCTTCCCCGCTCGCTCAGGCGGGTCAGCCGATTCAACCTCTGCACGTCGCATCTGAGTTGTGAGATCGGAGTG
Source organism: uncultured Actinomycetes bacterium (assembly GCA_963719325.1). GTDB lineage: Bacteria > Actinomycetota > Thermoleophilia > Gaiellales > Gaiellaceae > DATBLE01. The sequence continues at coordinate 29,131 of CAVRBW010000013.1, read as the reverse complement.
GCTCGGCTCGCGAGGGTTCTCGTAGTCATCTACCAGTCAGCCAAGGGCGGTGACGATCGCGTCCGAGAGCGGAGGCAGAGTCGGCATGAGCTTGAGGGTACAACCCTCTAGACATCCCCAGAGCCGCTGTCCCTTCTGATGGAACGCGACGCGCGAAGTCCGGGCCACCCGACTCGGGTTGACTTCCTCGCTGCGACCGCTAGACCTAAAGGCCGTGAAAGGACTGCAACTGGCCATCGTGGCGCTAATCGTCGTTGTTGCGGCTCCCTGCGCCCTCGCTCTTTCACCTCAGGATCAGCGGATCAGCTACCGAGCACAAGTCAGGTTGAGTGACCTGCCCGAGGGTTGGAGAACGGAGAAGACCGACACGAGCAACAACAAGAAGTGCTTCGACCCTGAGAAGATTGCGAAGCCAACCGCGAAGTCCAGGCGCGATTTCGCGAAGGGCGCAGTTGCCGATCTGTTTGGCGAAGTCATCCTGTACAGGACAGCCACCCTAACCCAGAGGGTCTACGCAGCCGCCGCGGCTGAGACGACCTGGAATTGCTTCGGCGATCAGCTAAAGAGTGAGACGCACGCCACTGAGGTCAAGCAGGGTCGTTACCTGCTCCGGGGCATCAAAGCTCAGATTGTGGCCCGCGAGATCCTCGCTACCTACGAGCAAAACGGGATCAATGTCACCGCCTACGTCCATATCGTCCTAGCTAAGAAGAGGCGGGCCATCGTCTACCTCGTCCACTTGGACGCCTTCTCGCCTGCGATCACGCTGAGCGAAGAGGCGAACGTCGTCCGTCGCATGCTCGCCCGCCTGCCCTGAGCAGAGCCGGGCGGGCAGTCGATTCTCTCTGTCGTCTTCTGGTGGAAAGACGACAAAGCCGGTCGGGCTGACCCCTTCATCCCCCTTCGCGTTCCGGTCGACCCCAGAGCGCCGCTACGGACTCGCAACGACGTTCATGCACACCGCCCACACGATCAACGACCAGGACTGCGGAGTCCCAAAGGGGAGGTGGTCTGCGTACGCCTGCCAGCCTGAACCGTCCGGCAAGACCAGGCGGTTGGACGAGACCGCCTCGTAGCCGTTCCCGTTGTACGCCGCGCCGCCTCCGACCGCTTTCTTTCCGGTCGGACAGAGGACTCTGATGGACTTCCCGACGGTTGTGTTCGGCGCTGTGGTTGCGGTCACGATCTCGTAGCCGCTGGTTCCCGGGTCGCCCGTCGCGCCCGCCGCGCCGGGGCTGCCCTTCGCGCCGGTGTCGCCCTTCGGGCCTTGTGGCCCTTGTGGGCCGACGGCGCCGATCGCGGCGGGCAGCTTCCCGTTGGGCCCGACAACCGGGATCGTCCCGGGCGCACCCTTGAGCGTCGACCTCCGGCTGTTCAGCTTCGTCGAGTTGCCGGCGATTTTCGGGTGACCGGCGTCTTCGCGAGGCGGAGGCAGACCGCGCTCTCGCCGGAGGCAGCACGAGCGACGTTGTGCCGAACACGGCGACGACGAGAGCAGTGATTGAGACCATGAGTGGGACACGCTGGCGCACGGGAGCCTCCTGTTGTTGGACGGTCGTGGCCAGCCTATGCCGTGGCTGTGGGGCACGCCAATCGCGGCCCATGCGATCCGCGAACCCGCCCGAGGCCTCCACACGTCGCGATCTGCGGGAACGGCGACGGGGGCTAGGCCGCAACGACGAGAGCCCGCTGGGTTATGGGCGGATGAAGTCAAAGCTCGGCCGGAGGCACGAGAGCACCGATCGAGGCAATCATCCAGGGGGTGGAAGATCGAGCTTTCGACCGCGAGCAGATCGCCGCGCGGATTACGCAGCTGCGAGAGGAGATCGTTTCCTCCGAGGGTGGCAAGCTCCGAGCCGAGCTGGCGGCTGTCGCGCGCATGTACAGGCTCCTCAATGCGAACGAGCGCGAGATGCGGGAGCACTTCCACCGCTACAAGGAGCCGCAAGCTTTGCTCGAACTGTGGGACGCCCGGTACCGCGAGCGCTTCGACGCGTTCCTGGACGAGACCGATCGATTGCTTCACAACTACCTGGCGGCAGCGGCGAGTCTCGCCGACCACACGAGGCGGTTATGGAAGAAGTACCCTCCGCAGGATCCGGAACTCAATGCGGAGTACGAGAACCGGGTCAATGACACCTTCAGGGACTCGCCGCTGGCACGCTTCATCAAGGGTCTGCGAAACATGTCGTTGCACCGGAAGCTCCCGGTGATCCAAGGGCAGATGTCGGTTACGGGCGGAACTATGCCCAGGATGAACGCTGTAACGGTGCTTCACAAGGATGACCTCCTCAGCTGGGAAGGCTGGACGAATCGGGCGAAGGCTTACCTCGCTCAGGCGGGTGACTCAATCGATGTCGAGGAGGCAATCGCCGAGTACACACGGTCGGTGCACGTGTGCAACGACTGGTTCGGCAAGGTTTGGGTCGGCGCGCACCTCCCGGCGTTCGATGCGATGTACGCACTCGTTCAAGAGCACGATGATCTCGTTCGGAAGATCATGGGTGGCGATCCGTTCGGCGACCTACGCCCGTCCTAGCAGCCGTCTGAGCGTGTCGTACTTCGGTGAAAGAGCGACGCTCAGGCACCGCAGGAGTCGAGGTGCTTCCGCATCCGGCGGATCACGTCGCGCGCCGCCCCTGTGACCTCGTGACCGCACCGGCCGCAAATCGAGGTCAGCGGCTCCCGCATTGCGCGCTCGCGGGCGTCGCCGGGTGCCTTCCGCATCGTTGCGGAGAGCGTTGACAACGGCTCGACGTTAACTGCGGGGGGAACCGCAAGCCCCGTCGGGGTGATGCGACTCATCGGCGCGCCTCCGCGTAGGCGTCAAGATCCGACCGGCGGAACCTGAGCGGTGACCTCGCGGGCCGTGACGCGGGAGCTTCCCGTCGCTCACGGGTCGTGCCGGGTTGAGCGGGCGATGCCGAGGTAGCTCGCTGCCTCGTCCGATGTGAACCAGCCATCAGGCTCCGGTTCACGCGCGGCGAGCTTCTCCTCGACCACGCGCTCGACCAGTTCCTCCAGGCCGTTGATGCTGACGGCGATGCCTGACATGAGGTGCCTTTCCTCATGTCCCCACCGGCAGTGCCGACCCTGGGACGGGAAAGGCGCCTCGCTGCGGACGCCGTCAGGTAGCGCGCCCTCTTGTCAGCGTGTCAGGTCTTGGTGATCTCGTTGTAGCAGAGGTTCACGGAGCGTGCGGGCAACTCCGCTCCGTGGGTGAGTACAGAAGTGATTACATCCCGCCCCGCGAGTGCACCCCGACCCTCATGGTTGACGCGAGAATCAGGGAGCTACGGGGGGAACCGGCTGTTCCCCCCGCGTTACTGAACGGCGTGCAGGCGCCGCCGGTGAACCGGCCGCTCGCGCAGCAGGCGGCGGGTGCGCTCGGACAGCTCGGCGCTCGAGGCCCAGCCGACGTACCGGCACCTCGGGCACTCGTCGAGGGCCGACCGCAGCTCGTCGCTGCGCACCGCGCGCCGGTGACCGCAGCTGAGGCACTCGACCCGGCGGAGGCGAAGCTCCATTCGCAAGGGATCGGCACAGCTCGACTGCCGATAACCCTCGATCGGGGGAAGGGTCGGGCGCTAGGGAATGGCGACCGTACGGGCGGTGGCGACCAGCTCGTCCCAGGAGACGAGCTTCACGCGAGGACGGCCGTGCGGCTCGCCTCGTCCGCGCTCCTCGGCGTCGATCGCCTCCCAGCCGGCATACGTGACGTGGTCGACTCCGCGCTCCGCGAGCAGCTCCTCGACCGTCTCCCCCGTTGCAGACTGGTCGCCACGCTGGAGAAGACCCGCACGTGCGTCCTCGAGCAGGAGCTCGACGGTCTCGGTGGCGTCCTTCTTGTTGGTGCCGATCACGCCGCTCGGGCCGCGCTTGATCCACCCGGCGCAGTAGAGCCCCGGAACCGGGTTTCCGTCGACGCCGAGGACGCGTCCACCCGCATTCGGGATCGTCGCCCGCTGCTCGTCGAAGGGCACGCCGGGCAGCGGAACGCCCAGGTAGCCGATGCTCCGGAAGACGATCCCGCACGGAATCGTCTCCCGCTCGTCGGTGGGGACGGCGCGTACGCGCCCGGACTCGTCCGCCACCAGCTCGTTCCTCACGACGTCGATCGCCTCCGCGCGCCCCTCACCCCGAAGGGCGACCGGCGAGACGGCGAAACGCAACCGGACGATCCGGCGCTTTCCGGCCGGCTCGCGCGCCGCATACGCCCGTAGCACCTCGACGTTGCGGCGCGCGTTGGTGTCGTCCGCAAGCGCTTTCTCGCTGGCCGGGTCCAGCACGAGATCGGCCGGATCGACGACGACGTCGGCGCCGGCGAGCTCGCCGAGCTCCTTCAGCTCAGGGGTGGTGAACGCCGCCTGAGCCGGCCCGCGGCGGGCCAGAAGGACGATCTCCTTCAGTCCGGAGGCGAGAATCGCCTCGATCGCCGCATCGGTCGTGTCGGTTGGCTGGAGCTCCTCGGGGGAGAGCGCGAGCATCCGCACGACGTCGAGCGCGACGTTGCCGGCACCGATCACGACTGCGCGCTCGCAGGACAGATCGAACACCAGATGCTGGAAGTCCGGATGGCCGTTGTACCAGGCGACGAACTCGGTGGCCGGCCACGATCCCGGCAGATCCTCGCCCGGGATCTCCATCCGCCGATCGGTCTGCGCCCCGACGGCGTAGATCACGGCGTCGTAGAGCCGGGTCAGATCCTCGTGCGTCAGATCCCGGCCGACGGCGACGTTGCCGAAGAACCGAAATCCGGGCAGCGCAGCGATGCGCTCGAATGCTCGCGAGACCGCCTTGATCTTCGGATGGTCGGGTGCGACGCCGAGCCGGACGAGGCCCCACGGCGTCGGCAGTCGCTCGATCAGGTCGACCTCGACGGGAACGTCCGCCTCGAGCAGGGCCCCGGCGGCATAGAAGCCCGCCGGGCCCGAGCCGACGACGACAATGCGAAGCGGCGGCTTGCTCATCGCCTCGATCCTACGAGCTACGTCGAGTTCAGCCGGTTGCCCGTGCGCGGCTCTCGAACCAGACCGTGCGCGTGATGAAGCCTGAGAGGGCGAGAATCACGACTGCGTTAACCGGGTGCAGGACGCCGACGGCCGGGTGGTCCTCGCCGACGAGCGCGAATACGATCTGCAGGACGCCGGCGACCGCGAGCCCGAGTTGCCACCAGATCCGAGAACGGCCGACGCGCGCGACCAGGGCCAGGAGCAGCGCGAGCAAGATCCCATAGACGGTGATCCAGCCGAGGCCGGTATGGAAATCCCAGCCGTGCTCGAAGCCCTTGTGGGTGAACGTGTCGCCCTTGTCCTTGAGGTGGTTCGCGGAGTCGAACGCGCCGTAGCCTGCAGCGCCGAACTGCACGACCACGGCAACGACGATCACGGTCATCAGGATTCGGTAGATCAGCCGCAGGACCTTCACAAGCGGCGACTCTACGATCCGGGACGCGCGTTGTCTAGTGAGAGCAGCCGGAGCCGCAGCCGTGACCGGCGTCGGCCGATGCTCCGGTTTCAGAATCAGCAGCGCCGTCCTCGACCTGGAACGAGTGGCCGCAACCGCACGAGGAGACGACGTTCGGGTTCTCGATCTTGAAGCCGGATTCCTCGAGGCCGTCGAGGAAGTCGATCTGCGCCCCTTGCAGGTACGGAGCGCTGAACGGGTCGACGACGACCCGCACCCCGTACGCCTCGAGCTCGTGATCGCCCTCCTGCGCCACGCGATCGAAGCCGAGCGCGTACTCGAAACCGGAACAGCCGCCACCCTGGACGGCGACCCGCAGCACCGAGGCGTCGCCCTCGGGCTCGTCGGCCTGCAGCTCGCGGATCTTCGCCGCTGCCCGCTCGGTGAGGTCGATCAGGGTGGTGGGATCTTCGACGGTCGCCATTCGAGCCTTCATGGTAGCAGCCGGTCCAGCGCCTCCGGAGCGCCACTCGGAGCCGAGTTTGTAACACCCGCTGCACGCATCGTTGAGCGGTTTCGCGCTTGCTTCGTGCGGCCAATACGCAGCTTGGTAAGGTCCGCCGCTGGAGGCGTGACGGAGGAGGAAAGTAGGGCGTGCTCGACAGCTGGCTGCCGTTCCTGATCTACGGGCTGTTCGCGCTCGCGATCCCCACGACCATGATCGTCTTCTCGTACGTCCTCTCGACGAGGCCGCGCCGTCGCACCCGCGCGCGCATCGTGCCGTTCGAGTCGGGCGTCTCGACCGGACCGCCGCCGCACCAGCGCTTCACGGTCAGCTTCTACCTGACGGCGATGCTCTTCATCGTGTTCGACATCGAGATCGTCTTTCTCTATCCGCTCGCGGTGACGTTGAACGCGCTCGGCTGGTTCGGCTTCTTCGAGCTGCTCTTCTTCATCGTCATCCTCGCCCTCGCGTACGTCTACATCTGGCGGAAGGGAGCCCTCGAGTGGCGGTGAAGCGCCTCCGGGAATACGGCCTCCAGTCGGAGCGGCTGCTGTGGCCGACGAAGGGGCCCGGCGTGTTCGAGCGCGAGCTTGGCGCCGACGAGCTGGAGGAGAAGCTGATGCTCACGACGCTCGAGCGCGCGATCGCGTGGGCGCAGTCCAAATCGATGTGGCCCGACACGTTCGGGCTCGCCTGCTGCGCGATCGAGATGATGTCGATCGTCTCCGCGCGCTACGACATCGCCCGGTTCGGCATGGAGGCGTTCCGATCCTCGCCGCGGCAGGCGGATCTGCTGATCGTTTCCGGCCGGGTCGCGCACAAGATGGCTGCGCCGCTGCGGCAGATCTACGATCAGATGCTGGAGCCGAAGTGGGTGATCGCGATGGGTGCCTGCGCGAGCTCGGGCGGGATGTTCAACAACTATGCGGTGCTGCAGGGCGTCGACAAGATCGTCGCCGTCGACATCCACGTCCCGGGCTGCCCGCCGAGGCCCGAGGCCCTGATGGAGGGGATCATCCGACTCCACGAGAAGATCCAGGCAGGCGTCCCGCCCGCGTACGAGATTCGCGGAGTCGCGAGCTGACCTTCGTCGCTCGCCCCCCGCTTTTCACTGCGCGTCCTCGGGCTTTGCCCGAGGACGCCGCGGTAGGCCTCGCTCTCGTGGGGGAAACCATGTTTCCCCTACGGACGCCTCCCCCAGTAGCTCAAGGGGCAGCTGCCCCTTGAGCTATGACGGCGTACCCGGCCTCGTGGAGACGAAGGAGGCACACGGGGAGACGACGCTGGTCGTCGACCCGGCACGTCTGGTCGAGGCGTGCACCTACCTACGCGAGGAGCACGGCTTCCGCTTCCTCTCCGACGTCAGCGCGGCCGACTACCTCGGCTGGGGCACCCGGTCCGCGGCTGGGTACTACGGCACCGCGGCCGGACGGGACCTGAACACGCCGGGCTCGGCGGCCCTCGCCCACGTGCCTGCACCGAAGCCGAAGCGCTTCTCGATGAACTACCACCTGCTCCGCCTGGACCAGGGCGGACGAAGGCTGGAAGCGCCGTCGGCAAAGCCGCCGGCGCCCGGCCTCGCGGGCGCGCCTGCGGCGCGACGACTTCGGGTGCAGGTCTGGCTCGACGACGGCGAGCCCGTGCCGAGCGTCGTCGAGGTGTGGCCGACGGCGGATTGGCACGAGCGGGAGGCCTGGGACATGATGGGGATCCAGGTCGAAGGCCATCCCAACCTGTCCCGGATCCTGCTGGAGGACGACTGGGAGGGTCACCCCCTACGCAAGGACTATCCGATCGGCGGCGAGCCGGTGCGGTTCTCGGGGGACGAATAGTGGCCGTCGCTCCGCCCCGACCGCAGATCTACGAAGGAACGCGGATCCCGCAGCCGATCCCGACCGCGCTCCGGGTCCCGCCGGATCTCGAGGACGTGCTCACGGTCAACTTCGGACCGAACCACCCTTCGACGCACGGTGTCTTGCGGCTGATCGTCGACCTGCACGGCGAGGACGTGGTCGGCCTCGAAGCGGTGATCGGCTACCTGCACACGGGCTTCGAGAAGAACATGGAGCAGAAGACGTGGTGGAAGGGGATCACCTATCCGGAGCGGATCGACTACGTCTCCTTCCAGAACAACGAGCTCGTCTTCGTGCTGGCGATCGAGAAGCTGCTCGGCCTCGAGATTCCGCCGAAGGCGAGCTGGATGCGAACGCTCCTGTGTGAGCTGAACCGGATCCACTCGCACCTGATCTGGCTCGCCACCGGAGCGCTGGAGCTGGGAGCGATCTCGATGTTCTGGTACGCGTTCCGCGAGCGAGAGCGGATCCTCGACCTCTCCGAGTTGGTCTGCGGGACGCGCATGCACACCCGCTACTTCCAGGCCGGGGGCCTCGCCGAGGACATCCCGCGCGGCTTCTTCTCCGAGTGCCGGAAGTTCGTCGAGGCGATGCCGAAGGCGATCGACGAGTACGAGACGATCCTCAGCCGAAACCAGATCTGGCTCGAGCGCACGCGTGGGGTCGGCCTCCTGTCGGCCGACGACGCGATCGCGCTCGGCCAGTCGGGGCCGGTTCTGCGGGCGTCAGGCGTCGATTGGGATCTCCGCAAGGCCCAGCCGTATCTCGTCTACGGCGACCTCGACTTCGACGTGCCCGTCTACCCGAACGGCGACGTCTACGACCGCTACCGCGTGCACATGGACGAGATGCGCCAATCGGTCCGGATCGTCGAGCAGTGCCTCGAGGGCATGCCCGAGGGGCCGTGGATCGCCGACGACCGCAAGGTCGTGCTCCCGCCCCGCCACGAGCTCCACACCTCGATGGAGTCGCTCATCCACCACTTCAAGATCGTCACCGAGGGGTACCGGGTGCCCGAGGGCGAGGTCTACGTCACGGTCGAGTCGCCCCGCGGGGAGCTGGGCTGCTACGTCGTCTCCGACGGCGGGCCGAAGCCCTGGCGCGTCAAGTTCCGGGCGCCGTCCTTCGTCGCACTCGAGGCGACCGCGACCTGCATGAGCGACGCACTCGTCGCCGACATGATCGCGATCGTCGGCTCGCTCGATACGGTCATGGGTGAGGTCGACCGCTGATGCCGGCCGGACCGCGCGACCTCGCGACCGCCATCGAGGCGGTCGCGGCCAAGTACCCGGACCGGCGGTCGGCGACGCTGCCCGCCTTGCGTCTGGCTCAGGAGCAGTACGGCTGGCTGCCTCCGGAAGCGTTGTGCGAGGTGGCGGACGCGCTCGACCTGACGCCCGCGTACTGCCAGGCGGTGGCGTCCTTTTACGACATGTTCCACCTCGAGCCGGTGGGGCGGCACCTCGTCGAGGTCTGCACGAATCTCTCCTGCGCCCTGGTCGGCGCGCAGAAGGTCGTCGACGCGTTCGAGTCCGAGCTCGGGGTGTCGGCCGGAGAGACGACCGAGAGCGGCGACGTCACGTTCCGTGCCGTCGAGTGCCTCGGCGGCTGTGGATACGCGCCGGTCGTCTCGATCGACAGCCGCTACCGGCACCACGTCAGGCCCGAGGACGCTGCCGCGATCGTGGGGGAGCTGCGTGCCGAGAGCTGACGTGCTCCTTGCGGATGCCGGCGATCGCGACCTGACGAAGCTGGCCGAGTACCGCGCCGTGGGTGGCTATGTCGCGCTCGAAACGGCGCGGCAGATGACCTCCGACGCGCTGATCGAGGAGTTGCAGACGGCCAATCTGCGCGGCCGCGGCGGCGCCGGGTTCCCGATCGGACGGAAGGCGAGCCTGATCCCGCGTCAGTCGCCGAAGCCGAAGTACGTCGTCGTCAACGCGGACGAGTCGGAACCGGGTGCGTTCAAGGACCGCGAGGTGATGAACCGCGTCCCCCACCGCCTGATCGAGGGCTGCCTGATCGCCGCACGCGCGATCGAGTCCCGGGACGTGTTCATCTACATCCGCGGCGAGTACCTGGGCGAGTACGAGGTGCTGCAGGCCGCCGTCGACGAGGCGCAGGCCGCGGGAATCTTCGGCGACGTGCGCCTCTTCGTCCACCGCGGAGCCGGCGCATACATCTGCGGGGAGGAGACCGCGCTGCTCGATTCGCTCGAGGGCCGCCGGGGCCAGCCGCGTCCGAGGCCGCCGTTCCCGCCCATTCAGGGGCTCTACAACGCCCCGACGCAGGTCAACAACGTCTGCACGATCGCGACCTTGCCGAAGGTGCTCGAGATGGGCGCCGCGCAATTCGCCAAGACCGGCGCCGAGACGGCTCCCGGCACAGCGATCTTCTCCATCTCCGGCAACGTCGCGACCCCGGGCAACTACGAGCTCGAGCTCGGCACCCCGATGCGCGAGCTGATCTACGACTGCGCCGGAGGCGTCCCCGGCGGGCGGAAGCTGAAGGCCGTCATCCCGGGCGGCTCGTCGGTGCCTGCACTCTCGCCCGACCAGATCGACGTGCCGCTCGACTACGACTCTCTCGGCGCGCTCGGCACCTTCTTCGGCGCTGCATCGCTGATCGTCGTCGACGACCGCTGCTGCATGGTGCAGCTCGCACTGCGCTCGACGAAGTTCTACATGCACGAGTCGTGCGGCAAGTGCACGCCGTGCCGGGAAGGAACGCGCTGGATGGTCCAGCTGCTCGAGAAGATCGAGGCGGGCGATGGGGAGCTGTCCGATCTCGATCTGCTCCGCTCGATCGGCTCGCGCATACTCGGGAAGGTCCTCTGCGCGCTCGGCGAGTTCGCCGTCTACCCGGTCGCGAGCTACATGGACAAGTGGGGCGACGAGTTCCGAGCGCACGTCGAGCAGGGACGCTGCCCCTTCGGAGGCACGTCGTCGCTCGAGGGAATCCTCGCTCCGATCGACCAGCACGCCCACCATCCGACCGTCGAGGTTCCGGCGTGATCTTCGCTCGCCTTCGGCTCGCTCTCATGGGGGGAACGGCCGGTTCCCCCCATGGACCCCCCTCCCCAAAACCGCTCGCACCTCAGCGACGGTTGGGTGCCGCGCCCGCCAGGTCGGTCGCGGCGACGGGCTTCCGCCGAAGCGGTGACGTCGTCCGATGAGCGCGCCCGAGGTCGTCACCCTGACGATCGACGACCGCGAGGTCCAGGTTCCTGCCGGCACCGGGCTGGTCGAGGCGGCGCTCGCCGCGGGCGTCGAGATCCCCGTCTTCTGCTACGAGCCCCGCCTCGGGCCACCGGTCGGCGCATGCCGGATGTGCCTGTGCGAGGTCCAGCCCGGGCCGCCGAAGCCGCAGGCCGCCTGCACGCTGACCGCCGCCGAGGGAATGGTCGTGAAGACGGCGGCGACGTCCGAGCTGGCCCGAGAGGCACAGGACGCCACGCTCGAGTTCATCCTGGTCAACCATCCGCTCGACTGTCCGGTCTGCGACAAGGGAGGCGAATGCCCCCTTCAGGATCTGACCTTCCGCTTCGGCCCCGGGAACACCCGGATGACGTTCCCCAAGCGCACCTTCGAGAAGCCGATTCCGATCTCGCCCGCGATCGCCCTCGACCGCGAGCGCTGCATCCTCTGTTACCGCTGCACCCGCTTCTCCGAGTCGGTCGCCGAGGACGGGCAGCTGATCGCGCGTAACCGCGGGGCGCAATCGGTGATCGCGACCTTCGAGGACGAGCCGTACCGGGCGCCGTTCTCGGGGAACGTGATCGAGCTGTGCCCCGTCGGCGCGCTGACCTCGACCCAGTACCGCTTCGAAGCACGCCCGTGGGAGATCCAGAACGTCCCCTCGGTCTGCGGACTCTGCCCCGTGGGCTGCAACATCACCGCGACCACGCGCGAGGGCAAGGTCAAGCGGATCCTCTCGCGGAACCACCCCGAGATCGACGGCGGTTGGCTGTGCGACAAGGGCCGCTTCGGCTTCACGCACCTCTACGCACAGGACCGTGTGCGCGACCCCCTCCGCCGGCTCGGGAAGCGGCGCTTCGAGGAGCTTTCCTGGGACGACGCGCTCTCGGAGGCAGAGCGACTACTGCGCTCGGGGCTGGAAGCGTCGCCGGCAAAGCCGGCGACGCCCGGCCAGCAAACCGGGGGGCCCGTCCTGCTCGCACTCTCGGGCTCCGAGACGGTCGAGCAGGCCGAGGCACTCTCGAAGCTCGTCCGCCAGGGGCTCGGCTCCGACGCGGTCGTGCTGCCCGAGCAGGCGAGCGATGCGCTGGATGCGTTTCGCGCACCACTCTCCTCGATCCGGGACGCGGACCTGGTCGTCGTCATCGGCGACGAGCCCGTGGAGGAGCGGGCGCCCGTCGTCGAGCTCTGGCTCCGCGCTGCACGCCGCCGAGGCGTCGAGGTCGTGACGGTCGGCGCGGCCGGCTCGGTCAGAGCTGCGCCCGGGACGGCGGCCGACGCCGTCCGCGCGCAGCTCGGCGACCGTATTCGTGAAGCCGAGCGGGCGATCCTGATCTGGTCCGGCCCCGGCGGATCGGGCGGCGAGACGGTCGCGCAGCTCGCACGGGAGCTCGATGCACAGGCGGCCTTCTCCCTGCCGGCGACACCGAACGGCCGCGCGGTCGCCCGTGCCTGGGCCGCCGCCGGTCAGGGAGAGCCGCAGCGGCCCGAGCAAGTCGGCCTGCTCTTGATCTCTGGCGAGGAGGCGGTCTCCGACCCTCGCGTCCGTGAGCTCGCGGCGAACGCGCAAGCGGTGATCGCGATCACGATGTTCGCCGACCCCGTTCGCGGCTGGGTCGACCTCGTCCTGCCGGGAACGAGCTACCTCGAGCGCGACGGCACGTTCGTCAACCTCGAAGGCCGGCCGCAGCGCCTGCGTCGCGGGGTGATTCCACCCGCTCCCGACGAGCTGGCCCTGATCGCCAAGCTGGCGGAGCGCTTCGGGGTGGAGATCGATCCGCATGCCAGGGCCGTCGGCGCGGAGGAGTGGGCGCCGCTGCCGCCTCGCACTGAGGCTGCGGCAGTCGCCGAGCCGGCGACCCGCAAGGCCGCAAAGACGCGCGCGACCGGGAGGGGCGGGCCCCTGCGCCTCCTGCGCTACCGGCCGCTCTTCTCGGGCCCGGCCGTGGAGCGCGTCGAGGAGCTCCAGTTTCAGCGCCCCGCCGCGGAGATCGAGCTCTCCGAGCACGACGCGCAGATCCGGAAGATCTCGAACGGGGACGAGGTCTTCGTCCGCTCGAACGGCACCGCCATCCAGCTGCGCGCGCGGATCAACAAGCACCTCGTCGACGGGGCCGTCCGTGCAGCCGAGGAGCACGTCGGCGCCCTCGAGGAAGCCGTCGAGGTGAGCACGTCGTGAGCGACCCCTGGTGGATCAGCCTGATCAAGGCGCTGCTCGTCATCAACCTGCTGATGGGCGCCTTCGCCTACCTGACGTGGCTGGAGCGCAAGGTGCTCGGCCGGATGCAGCAGCGCTACGGGCCGAACCGCGCCGGCCCGTACGGCCTGCTCCAGCCGATCGCCGACCTGGTCAAGCTGATCCGCAAGGAGGCGTTCGCCCCGGTCGCCGCGATCGACGTCCTGTACATCGCCGCGCCCGCGCTGTCGGCCTTCACCGCGCTCGCCGCGTTCAGCGTGATCCCGTTCGGCGCGGGCTGGCACATCTGGAAGTGGGACGTCAGCGGCGTCGTCGCCGACGTGCCGATCTCGCTGATCCTGCTGTTCGCGCTCGGCTCCGTCGGGATCTACGGCTTCATCGTCGGCGGCTGGGCCTCCGAGTCGAAGTACTCGCTCCTCGGCTCGATGCGCACGTGCGCGCAGCTCGTCTCCTACGAGGTCTCGCTCGCGCTCTCGGTGCTCGGCGTCGTGATCATGGGCCAGTCGCTCTCGCTCGTCGACATCGTCCACAAGCAGATCGACACCGTCTGGTTCGCCGCCCCGCAGTTCGTCGGCCTGGTCATCTTCTTCGTCGCCGGGGTTGCAGAGACCAACCGTGCCCCGTTCGACCTGCCGGAGGCCGAGACCGAGCTCGTCGCCGGATACCACACCGAGTACAGCGGCATGCGCTGGGGTCTCTTCCAGACCGCTGAGTACATCAACATGCTCACGCTCTCCGCGCTTGCGGTCACGCTCTTCTTCGGCGGTTGGGAAGGGCCGTGGGCGCCGCTCGGGCCGCTCTGGTTCCTGATCAAGCTCGGGATCGCGGTCTTCGTGTTCATCTGGCTGCGTGCGACCCTGCCGCGCCTGCGCTACGACCAGCTGATGCGCTTCGGCTGGAAGATTCTGCTCCCGGCGGCGACGGTCAACGCCCTCGTCACCGCCGCGATCGTGGTGGCAGTCAAATGACCGCCTCTTCTCCTCGCCGATCGTCCTGGGTCCCGGCGCCGCGACCGACATGGCGGGCGCGGCCAGCGACGGCCCCAAGGGTGCGAACGGAGTTGGGGAAGGGGGCCCGCGGGGGAAACCGGCCGTTTCCCCCGCGGGAGCGAGCCGGAGGCGAGCGGTGAGTCCGCAGCCGATGGAGAGCCTGAAGGGGTTTGGAGTCACCTTCCGGCAGATCTTCAAGAAGCCGATCACGCAGCAGTACCCGGAGTACAAGCGGCCGGTCTACCCGCGTTTCCGCGGCCGCCACCGGCTCTGGCGCCACGAGAACGGCCTCGAGAAGTGCGTCGGCTGCTCGCTCTGCGCGGCGGCCTGCCCCGCCGACTGCATCCGCGTGGTCGCCGCCGAGAACACGCCGACGAACCGCGTCTCCGCGGGGGAGCGCTACGCGCGCATCTACGAGATCAACATGAGCCGCTGCATCTTCTGCGGCTACTGCGAGCTCGCGTGCCCGTTCGACGCGATCACGCTCGGCAACGAGTACGAGATCTCCGAGTATTCGCGCGACGACCTGATCTACACGAAGGACATGCTGCTCGCAGAGCCGATCAAGAAGATGCCGGTCGCCGACCCGGCCGAGTTCGACACCCCGATCCCCTACTACCAGACCCACTCGTGATTCTCGCCTCGGCAGGCAACGTCCTCGTCTGGATCGTCTGGGTCGTGGCCGCCTGCGCGTGCCTCTCCTCCGGCGTCGCCGTCGTCAGCTTCTCGAACCCCTTCTACTCGGCGCTCGCGCTGATCGGGAACCTCGGCTCGCTGGCCGTGCTCTACCTGCTGCTCTCGGCGGAGTTCGTCGCCGCCGCACAGGTCCTCGTCTATGCGGGCGCGGTGATGGTCATGTTCCTGTTCGTGATCGCCTACCTGGGCGGGCGGGCGGATGCCCCCTGGGCGGGCGGGCCGACGTTGCAGGTCGCCGCGGCCGTGACCGCGGCAGCCGCACTGCTCGTCGAGATCGTCGTCGTGATCGCCTCCAAGGCGGACGGCCAACTCTCCGACTCGGCCAAGATCTCGAGCTCGTTCGGCAGCCCGGGCGAGGTCGGCCGGCTGTTCGTGACCGACCACCTGCTCGCGTTCGAGATCACGTCGGTCGTGCTGCTCGTCGCCGCGGTCGGCGGCGTGATCCTCGGCAGCCATGCACGGGGCGAAGCGCCGGCGCAGGGAGAGAGCGATGCTCGGACCTGACGTCTCGGGCTACCTGATCATCTCCGCGTTCCTCTTCGCGACCGGCGCGCTCGGCGTGCTGATCCGCCGGAGCCCGCTGATCGTCCTCCTCTCGCTCGAGATCATGCTCAACGGCGCGAACCTCGCCCTGATCGCCTTCTCGCGCCACTTCGGCCACGGCGACGGACAGATCTTCGCCCTTGCCGTCATGGCAGTCGCGGCCTCCGAGGTCGTCGTCGGGCTCGGCCTGATCGTCGCGATGGCCCGGCGCCACCTCGACCTCGACGTGGACAAGCTGTCCACCCTGCGCGGCTGATGCATCCGACGATCGTTCACGTCCCGTACCACCTCGGGCGCAGGAACGCCGGTCTCGGTCGCGGTGTCGCGGTGCTCGCAGAGGCACTCGGCACCGAGTACGAGTCCGTCTCCGTCGAGACCCCCGACGACCACTCGAACGAGATCGCCGCCTCGCTGGCGGTGGTCCGCGCGCTCGCCGAGCAGGTCCGGCCGGTGGACTTCCCGATCGTCCTCGCCGGCAACTGCTCGAGCTCGCTGGGCACCGTCACCGGCATCGGCGGAGAGGTCGGGGTCGTGTGGTTCGACGCCCACGGCGACTTCAACACCCCCCGGACGACGCGGAGCGGGTTCCTCGACGGGATGTCGCTCTCGATGCTCACCGGCAGCGGCTGGACGGCGCTGCGCGAGGGCCTGGCAACCGTGGCGGAGGAGTACGTCGTCCACGTCGGCGGTCGCGACTTCGACCAGGCCGAGTGGGGCCGGCTCGAGTCGTCGGGCGTGCGGGTCGTCCGGCGGCCGCCGATCGAGGACGCGCTCGACAAGCTCCGCAAGCGCATCGACGGCGTGTACGTGCACGTCGACCTCGACGTCCTCGACCCGTCGGTCGGACGCGCGAACGAGTACGCAGCCGACGACGGGCTCTCGCTCGACGAGCTGACCGGCGCAATCGACGCGGTCGTCGAGCGGTTCGCGATCCGCGCCGCGGCGATCACCGCGTACGATCCCGACTGCGACCCGGACGGCGCGATCCCGCCCGCCGCACGAGCCGTCTTCGACCGGCTGGTGGCGAAAGCGACCGTGTCGTGACCGCCGCCGCCTGGGTCTGCCTCTTCCTACCGCTCGGCTCCGCCGGGCTGATCACGCTGCTCGGAACGAGCATCAAACGGCGGACCGCCGGCTGGATCGCCACGCTCGCCTGCGCCGGCTCGTTCGTGGCGGCGATCGTCGCCTTCTTCGAGATGTTGAGCCGAGCCCGCGACAACCGCACAGAGCTGTCGACCGCGTGGACCTGGCTCAAGACCGGCGACTTCAGCGTCGGTTTCTCGATCCTGACCGACCCGCTCTCGGTGTTCATGATGCTGGTCGTCGCCGGCGTCGGCTCGCTGATCGTCGCCTACTCGATCGGCTACATGGACGGCGACGACGAAGAGCGCCGGTACTTCGCGTACATGTCGCTCTTCGTCTTCTCGATGCTGATGCTGGTGCAGGGCGGGAACCTGCTGCTCCTGCTCGTCGGCTGGGGGCTCGTCGGCCTCTCGTCCTACCTGTTGATCGGCTTCTGGCACGAGCGGCCGAGCGCGGTCGCAGCTGCCAAGAAGGCGTTCATCATGAACGCGTTCGGCGACGCGACGATGGCGCTCGCCTTCTTCGCCCTGATCCAGAAGACGGGGACGCTCGAGTACGGGCTCGCGTTCCAGAAGGCACACGGCCTCAGCTCGCTGACGCTGAACCTGATCGCGCTGGGCCTGCTCGGCGGCGCGGTCGCCAAGTCGGCGCAGCTGCCGCTGCAGACGTGGCTCCCCGACGCGATGGAGGGGCCGACCCCCGTCAGCGCCCTGATCCATGCAGCGACGATGGTCACGGCGGGCGTCTACCTGATCGTCCGGACGCATGCCCTGTTCGAGCTGGCGCCGAAGATCGAGGATCTGGCGGCGGGGCTCGGAGCGGCGACGCTGCTGATGGCCGGGCTGATCGCCCTCGTCCAGACCGACATCAAGCGCGTGATCGCCTACTCGACGATGTCGCAGATCGGCTACATGTTCCTCGGCGCCGGACTCGGGGCGTACGCGAACGCGATGTTCCACCTGATGACGCACGCCTTCTTCAAGGCGCTGCTCTTCCTCGGGGCCGGCATCGTCATCCACGCACTGGCCGGCGAGCAGGACATCCGCAAGATGGGCGGGCTGCGGCGGCTGATGCCGAACACGTGGTGGGCGATGCTCGTCGGCGGGCTCGCGCTTGCCGGACTGCCACCGCTCTCGGGCTTCTTCTCGAAGGACTCGATCCTCGCCGCGGCGCTCGAGCGCGGCTGGTACGGAGACATCCTGTTCGCGGCCGGGCTGGCGGGGGCGTTCCTCACCGGCCTGTACACGTTCCGGATGCTGTTCGTCGTCTTCGGCGGCGAGCAGTCCGCGTACGTGCAGGAACATCCACCGCACGCGCACGGCGACCGCGTTGCGCGGTGGTCGATGTACCTGACGGTCGGCGCCTTGACCGTGCTGGCGGCGATCGGCGGCTGGCTCCAGTTCGCCGGGGTGTGGACGCCCGTGTCCGATTGGCTCGAGCCCGTCGCCCGGCCGCTCGTCGAGTCGAGCGGGACGAAGGAGGCGATCGCGAGCGTCACTGCGGTCCTCGTCGGGCTTGCCGGGATCGCGGCAGCCTGGTGGATCTACTCGGCCCGGCGAGTCGCCGCGCCGAAGACGTCGCGCGTACTCGAGCACAAGTTCTACTTCGACGAGCTCTACGACAGCCTCTTCTACTGGCCCGCCGTGGGCTTCTCGAAGGCGTTCTACTGGGTGGTCGAGGGCCCGCTGGTCGGCGGCTCGATCGCCGGCGTCGCCGGGCTGGCGCGCTGGAGCGGCAGCCGCGTGCGCGAGCTTCAGACCGGGCTCGTTCGCGTGTACGCCCTCGCGCTCGCCGCCGGACTCACGGTTCTCGTTCTCGTCTTCGTGGTGGTCAAATGAGCGTAGGCTCGACGGAGCTCATCAGGGAGCGAAGGAGCCGGCTCTGCCGGCGCCGGGAGCGGGCGATGAGCGTAGGCTCGACGGAGCTCATCAGGGAGCGAAGGTGCCGGCTCTGCCGGCACCGGGAGCGGGCGCGGTGAGCGCGCACGGCTGGATCACCACCACGCTGATCCTCGTGCCGCTCGGCGGGGCGCTGCTGCTGTGGCTCCTGCCGATGCCGCGTGTCTGGATCGCGCCGACCGCCCTGCTGATCTCCCTGTTCGAGATCGGCTTCTGGATCGAGGCGGTCGCCCGCTTCGACTTCGACCGGGGCGGGCTCCAGGAGTCCAGCCGCCTGACCTGGTTCAAGGACCTGGGCGTCTCGTACCACGTCGGCATGTTCGAAGGCTTCTCGCTCTGGCTCGTCGGACTGACGACGGTGGTGATGGCGGCGACGATCGCCTACGGCTTCTGGGCCGGACGGGACCGGCCGCGCGCCTACTACGGGCTGATGCTCTTCCTGACCGGCGCGATCGTCGGCGTCTTCACGGCGCAGGACCTGCTCCTCTTCTACGTCTTCTGGGAGGCGATGCTGATCCCGCTGTACGTGCTCGTCGGGGTGTGGGGCGGGCCGGGGCGGCTGCAGGCGACGATCAAGTTCGTCATCTACACGATGGTCGGCTCCCTGTTGATGCTCGTGGCGGTGATCGTGTACGGACTGCAGCAGGGGACGTTCTCGATGATCGAGGGCGGGACGTCGTCGAGCGACTGGCTCTTCCTCGGCTTCGCCGCCGCGTTCGCCGTCAAGGCGCCGCTCTTCCCGTTCCACGGCTGGCTGCCCGACGCGTACCGCGAGTCGCCCCCCGAGGTCTCGGCCGTGCTCTCGGGGGTGGTCTCCAAAGCGGCCGCGTTCGGGTTCCTGCGGATCTGCTTCTCGCTCTTCCCGGTCGGCGTGCACGACCTCCGCACGCCGATCCTCGTCCTCGCCGCGATCGGGCTCGTCTACGGCTCGCTGCTCGCCTTTCGCGCGCCCGACATCCGCGGCGTCGTCGCCTACTCGTCGCTGGCCCAGCTCGGCCTGATCACGCTCGGGCTGTTCGCGACGAACGACCTCGGGATCGACGGCGCCGTCCTCCAGATGGTCAACCACGGCCTGATCTCGGCGGTGCTGTTCATGCTCGCCGGCGGCATCGAGCGCCGAGCGGCAACCGGGCAGCTGGACTCGCTCGGCGGCTTCGCCCGTGGCCGGCCGGCGCTGGCGACGGTGCTGATGACGACCGGAATCGTCGCGCTCGCGGTTCCGGGGTCGACCGCCTTCGCGGGAGAGTTCGCGATCCTCGCCGGAGTCTTCCGACAGGGGTGGTTCTATGCGGTGGTCGGTGCGGTCGCGATCGTGCTGGCGGCGATGTACGTCCTGCGGCTGATCTCGGCCGTGCTCCACGAGCGGCCGGGGCCCTCGGTGTCGGAGGCGGCGCTCGACCTGCGCTCGGGTGAGCTGGCGATCCTCGTCCCGCTCGTCGCGATCCTGCTGTTCCTGTCCGCGTGGCCGGCTGCGATCAGCGATCGGGTCTCCGCCGGCGCCCGATCGATCGCGACTCTCACCCAGACCACGATTTCGAAGTGATCGCCGCCATCCCCCGCCCACCGGTCGACTGGTTCGCGATCTCGCCGTCGCTCGCGCTGCTCGCCGCCGCGGGCCTGTGCCTGATGACCGCCGTGCTCGTCCCGGCCGCGGCCCGCCGCGCGACAGCGGCAGCGGTCGCCGCGGGCGGCTACGTCGCCGCGTTCGTCCTCGCCGCCCTCCTCTACGACCGCAGCCCGACAGGCGAGACGATCGTCGGAGCGGCGATTCGCCGCGACCGCTTCGCCGCGCTCGCCGCGATCATCCTCGCCGGGGCCGGGCTCGTCGCGGTGGCCGTCTCCTACTCCGGGCGGACCAAGGGCCACATCTCCGAGTACTACGCGCTGCTCGCGGCAGCGGGCGGCGGGATGATCTTCCTCGCCTCCGCGAGCAATCTGATGACGCTCTTCCTCGGGCTCGAGTGGTTCTCGATCTCGCTCTACATCCTCTGCGCCGTCGACGCCGAGGAGCGCTCGCTCGAGGCCGGGTTCAAGTACCTGATCGTCGGCGGCTTCGGCTCCGCCGTGCTCCTCTTCGGCTCCGCGCTCGTCTACGGCGCCACCGGCCAGCTCGAGTTCTCCCGCATCGCGGCCGCAGTGACAGCCGACGACCTCTCGCGCGACACGCTGCTTCTCGCGGGGCTGGCGATGATCCTGGTCGGACTCGGCTTCAAGGCCTCGGCGGCGCCCTTCCACATGTGGACGCCCGACGTGTACGAGGGCGCGCCGACCTCCGTGACGGCGTTCATGTCCGCCGCCACCAAGACCGCGGCGTTCGTCCTCGCGCTCCGCGTCCTCTACACGGCGTTTCCGCAGGAGGCCGACCTGTGGACGGTTGCGATCGCCGTGATCGCGTGCATCTCGCTCGCGGTCGGGAACCTCGCCGCGCTCGTCCAACGGAGCCTCAAGCGCCTCCTCGCCTACTCCTCGATCTCGCACGCCGGGTTCATCCTGATCGGCGTCGCCGCCCACAGTGCGCTCGGCGCCCGGGCGGTCCTCTACTACCTGATCCCGTACTCGGCGATGTCGATCGGCGCGTTCGCCGTGGTCGCCGCCCGCGAGCGCGAGCTCGGCCAGGAGGTCACGCTCGACAACCTCGCCGGCATGGGCTGGGAGCGACCGGTGCTCGGCGCGGCGATGTGGACGTTCATGCTCGGCTTCGCCGGCCTACCGCCTACCGGCGGGTTTGTCGGCAAGTTCTACGTCTTCTCCGCCGCCTACGACCACGGCTGGCTCTGGCTCGTGATCGTGGGCCTCGCCGCGACCGCCGTCAGCCTCTACTACTACCTCGCCGTCATTCGCGCGCTGTACATGCGCCCGAGCGCCGAGCTCCAGTTCGCCGCAGGCGGCCAGCCGCCACGCGACGCACTGCTCCAGCTCGGCGTGCTCGCCTGCGTCGCCGTCGCGGTCGGCTCGTTCTTCGGCGTCCAGCCGCTGATCGACCTCGCGCGGCACGCGTTCGACACGCTGCCTCTGTAGGCGCGGGGCCCGGGGTTCTCAGCGGGCGCGCGGTTCGGCGAGCGCTTCTTCGTCGAAGAGCTGCGGCTGGAGGCCGAGGGCGGCGACGCCGCCGAGCCGCTGCCGCGCCAGGCTGCGCCGGATCGCCGGCATCGAGCCGATCAGCGCCTGAACGACGAAGACGGCGAGACATGCGACGACGGCAGAGACGGCAGCCGCCGGCACGGTCCCTTCGGCACGCATCGGCGCACGGAGGGCCGCCGCCAGGAGCACGAGCAGGAGGGTGGCGACGTGCAGCCAGCCGACGACACGCCGGTGCGGAAGCGTCCCGGGCTCGACGAGCTCCTCCAGGGCCGCAAGGCCCGCGACCACGATCGCCGGGATCGCCGCCAGCAACAGGTAGAACGAGAGCGTCGAGCCGCCTGCCGCGTCGGTGACACTCGCGAAGAAGACCAGCGCCATCGGCAGGAGCTCACGACGCGTCACGTGCAGTAGCTTCGCCCCCGGCCCGGACGTTCCTTCGTAGAATTCGCAACCGATGGCGATCCCGCTGACCTGGCTCGGCCACGCCTCCTTCCGCCTGGACAGCCCCGGTGGGAAGCGGATCTACGTCGACCCCTTCCTCACGGGCAATCCGAAGTGCCCGGAGGCGGAGCAGTCGCCCGAGCGCGTCGACCTGATCGCGCTCACCCACGGGCACGGCGACCACGTCGGCGACACGGTCGAGCTCTGGAGGAGGTTCCAGCCGCCCGTGATCGCACTCGTCGAGCTCCGCGGCTGGCTCGCCTCGCAGGGGCTTCCGGCCGAGAGCTCCCAGGCTCCGAACAAGGGCGGAACCGTCGACGTCGACGGCGTCAGGATCACGCTCACCGACGCGAACCACTCGTCGAGCGGAAGCGACGGCCAGTACCTCGGCGAGCCCGCCGGCCTCGTCTTCGAGCTCGAGGACGACTTCACGATCTACTTCGCCGGCGACACGAACGTCTTCGCGAGCATGCAGCTGATCGGCCGGATCTACCGGCCCGAGGTCGCCGTGCTGCCGATCGGCGGCCACTACACGATGGCGCCGCGGGAGGCGGCCGTCGCGCTGGAGCTGCTCGGCGTCAAGCGCTGCGTACCCTGCCACTACGGAACCTTCCCGATCCTGACGGGAACTCCCGACGAGCTCCGCCGGCTCGCCCCCGACGTCGAAATCCTCGCCCCCGAGCCCGGCGAGACGATCGAGCTGTGAGGGAGCGCTGGCTCGGCGCGACGGGGACGCGAGTACCGGAGATCGTCGTCGAGGGCGACCTGGAGCTCCCGGACGACGTCCTCTGGGCGGACGAGACACCGGAAGAGGAGGTCAGGGCCGCACACGCCGCCGGCCGGCCGGTGGTTGCGCACGCGGCCACCGCCGACCAGGTGAAGGCCGGGCTCGCCCGTCCCGAGGTCGCGTGCGTCCTCGTTCCGCCGGAGCGCCGCGACCTGCTCGACCTGGATTTACGAGAGCTGACCTACGGCTAAGCCGATTGCGACCTACTCGATCGTCGCCTGCGATCTCGCGGCCGGGCAGTGGGGCGTCGGCGTGCAGTCGAAGTTCCTCGCGGTCGGCTCGGTCGTTCCCTGGGCCGAGCCGCACGTCGGCGCAGTTGCCACCCAGTCGTATTCCAACCCGCGCTACGGCCCCGACGGGCTGCGACTGCTCCGCGACGGGCTTTCCGCTGAGAACACGGTCGCGAAGCTGACCGAGGACGACGCCGACCGCGAGCAGCGCCAACTCGGCGTCGTCGACGCCCAGGGTCGCGCCGCGACCTTCACCGGAGAGGGATGCATGGACTGGGCCGGCGGGCGCACCGGACCCGGTTACGCCGCCCAGGGGAACATCCTCGTGTCGGAGGCGACCGTGCACGCACTCGCCGAGACGTTCGAGGGCGCCGCGGAGCAGCCGCTCGCCGAGCGGCTGCTTGCGTGCCTCGACGCGGCGCAGGCGGCCGGCGGTGACCGGCGGGGCCAGCAGTCGGCGGCGTTGCTGGTGGTCGAGAAGGACGGCGGCTACGCGGGACTCTCGGACACGCTCGTCGATCTCCGGGTCGATGACCATGCGCGTCCGCTCGAGGAGCTGCGCCGGCTCTACGGCATCCATCAGGCGCTGTTCGGCCGCACGCCCCGCGCAGAATGGCTCCAGGTCGACGACGAGCTCGGCGTGGAGGTGCGGGCCCACCTCGCGCGGCTCGGCTACGACGGAGAATTGGACGAGACGCTGCGCCGCTGGTCGGGCAGCGAGAACCTGGAAGAGCGCGTGGACGGCGTCGACGAGATCGACC
Source organism: uncultured Actinomycetes bacterium (assembly GCA_963719325.1). Lineage (GTDB taxonomy): Bacteria > Actinomycetota > Thermoleophilia > Gaiellales > Gaiellaceae > DATBLE01. The sequence goes on along the minus strand of CAVRBW010000013.1, from coordinate 5,464 downwards.
CGGTCGTGCTCGAGGCACTGAGGGAGGCGGAATGAGCGAGGGGTACGAGGTTGCACACGTCGACGAGCTGGAGGAGCTCCCCGTCAACGACGGCGAGTTCGTCTGGCGGCCGGTGCGCAAGAGGTTCGGGATCACCGCGTTCGGCACGAACGCGTACACGGCCCGGGCGGGTCAGCGCCTCATCGAGGACCACCAGGAACGGGACGGGCACGAGGAGATGTACGTCGTCCTCCGCGGCCGGGCGACATTCACCCTCGGCGACGACGAGCTCGATGCCCCGGCGGGAACGCTCGTCTTCGTGCGCCCGGGGACGAGGCGAGGCGCGAGCGCCGCCGAGGACGGAACGGCCGTACTCGCAGTCGGGGCAAAGCCCGGAGTCGTCTTCGAGCCTTCGGCCTGGGAGGACGTCTTCGCAGGCTTCTCCTATGCGCAGCAGGGCGAGCTCGAGAAGGCGCGCGAGCTGATCGAGGCCGCCGTCGCGCGGAGGCCGGACGAATGGCAAGGGCCGTTCAACCTGGCGTGCTTCGAGGTGATGTACGGGGACACGGAGACGGGAATCGCGCAGCTCCAGCGCGCCTACGAGCTCGATGTCGATCAGGTCGCGGCGGCAGCCGCCAAGGACTCGGACTTCGACTCCGTGCGCGGCGACCCGCGCGTCTCAGCGATCACCGGGCAGGCGGACGCCCCCGGCCCGGCCGCGTAGGCCGGGAACAGGGTCCGCCTCCGGGCGGGCGACGATCAGAAGCGCCCCCGGATCGTCGCCGGCGAGCGCGCTCACCAGAGCCTGCACGCCGATCGCGAGCGCGAACGCCTTGTGGGCCCGGTCGCCGCCGAACGGGACGAGGTCCTCGGGCGCGGCCGCGCCGGTCAAGACATCGCCGTGCGTGACCCGGCCCATCGAGACGTCGGCGACGAGCGGGCGCCCGTCCGAGCTCGGCACACCGATCGCGATCGGATTCGTCCCCGCGAGCGGCGGGCCGCCTTCGGGCGAGGCGAGCCGCGCCGGCGAGGTCGCCGTCAACGCAGAGACGAGGCCGCCCTCGGCCAGCCGCCGCACCCAGTAGCCGAGCGCGCCGGTGGGGAAGCAGCGCGGCGCGACGATCACCCGTGCGTGGTCCGGCGGGTCGGCCAGCTGTGCGTCGCAGATCGCCGCGAGGGTGAGATAGCCGACCGCCCCACGCGTGTCCCAGCGCTCGTACCCCGGCTCGGAGGTGACCCGCTCGGGGCGCGCGGTCGGGTCGAGCCCCGGGAGCTCCGCGAGCCAGTCGATGCGCGAGAGGCCGTGGCTCGGCTTCCCGCGGCGCTCGGCATCGAGGAAATGCCGGGCGAGCGTTGCCGCGTCGGCCGCCGAGAATCCCAGCTCCTCCAGCCGCCGCACCGCCGCGTCCACGCGAAGATCCTCACACAATCCTTACGCGTCTCGACCTGAACCTTCATCGGATCCGCGGCCGTACGCGAGACGGGCGGCACCTGCAAGACGCAGGCGGCCACCGCCGGCAGGCTCAAGCTGCTCAGCGGCACCGTCTCGGCGCTCTCGAGCGGCTCGATCGCGATCTCGCTCGGCGCGGGCAGCTCGTTCAGCTGCGCGCTCGACGACCGGGCACGGCGAGAGCTCTCACGCCGGGACGTCGAGGTCGGCGATCACGTCAGCGCCGCCTGCGCGTTCAGGGACAACGCCTGGGTGCTGTTGCGCGCGCGGAAGCTGCGGTAGTGCCTCACTCGACGGAGCGTTCGCGAGGGCGCTCCGTCACCCGCTAGGACAGGACGGGCAGCGCCTTGAACGTCTGCCGCGCAGCGTGGATCGACTCCGCGATTGCCACGATCGTCTGCGCCGTCTCCGAGCCTGGATCTGCCCAGACGAGCGGCTCGCCCTCGTCGCCGCACTCTCGCAGGCGCGCGTCGAGCGGAACCCGGCCGAGCAGCGGTACGCCGATCTGCTGCGCCAGGCGCTCTCCGCCGCCGGTCCCGAAAACCTCGGAGGTCATGTTCTCGATCACGCCGATCAGGCGCATGTTCGTCTTCTGGGCCATCACCGCCGCCCGCGACGCGACCTCCTGCGCGAGCGGCTGCGGCGTGGTGACGATCACCGCCTCCGCACGCGGCAGCAGCTGCCCGAGCGAGATCGAGACGTCGCCGGTTCCCGGAGGCATGTCGACGAGCAGCACGTCGAGCTCGCCCCAGTGCACGTCGGAGAGGAACTGCTCCAGCGCGCGATGCAGCATCGGGCCACGCCACATCACCGGAGAGTTGTCCTCGAGGAAGAACCCGATCGACATCAGCTTCAGATCGTGCTTCACGGGGGGAACGATCATCTGATCGACCACGACCGGACGCTGGGTGATCCCGAGCATGTGCGGGATCGAATGACCGTAGACGTCTGCGTCGAGGACGCCGACACGGTGGCCGAGGCCGGAGAACGCGGCGGCCAGGTTGACCGTCAGCGAGGACTTCCCGACGCCGCCCTTGCCACTCGCGATCGCGAGCACGCGCGTGGAGCGATCGACGGAGATGCCTTTGCTGCGCTCGGCGACGTCGCCGCGCAGCTTGGCCGAGAGGGCGGTCTTCTCGTCGGGCGTCATCACGTCGAAGCCGAGCCGGACGCGGTCGACGCCGGGGACCTTGCCGACGTGCTCGACGACCTGATCCTGGAAGCTCGCCCGCAGCGGGCAGCCGGCGACGGTGAGCGCGATCGTCACCGAGACGTCGCCGCCGTCGATCTCGATGTCCCGGACCATGTCGAGCTCGGTGACCGGCCGCCGCAGCTCGGGGTCGATGACGTTCTCGAGCGCCTTCAGGATCTCGTCGCGGGAGGGTTCCACGGATCTGAGGGTAGCCGACCGGGCCTGCCCGCCGGGTCGGTGAGAACACGACAGGTGGAGGCGATCACCGCGGATCCGGTCCGCGTCGGCTGGACTGAGCTCAGACACGGGCGCTGGGAGGCCGCGCGTACGCTCTTCGAGGACGCGGTCGCGAGCGACCCGACGCCTGAGGCGTTCGAAGGGCTGAGCTGGGCAGCGTGGTGGCTCGACGACGCCGAGGCCACGTTCGCCGCGCGCGAGCGTAGCTACCAGCTCCACCGGCAGGCTGGGGACACCGCGAGCGCTGCCCGGATGGCGACGTGGCTGGCCGCTGACCAGCTCGACTTCCACGGCGCGGCCGCGGTTGCGAATGGCTGGCTCCGGCGAGCCCGTCGGCTCCTCGACCCGCTCGAGCCCAGGCCGGCCCATGGCTGGCTTGCCTTTCACGAGGGCTACATCGCGCTCGGCGCCTGGGAGGTCGAGAAGGCCCTGGAGCTGGGGGTCCGGGCGGCGGGCATCGGACGCCGATTCGGCGTCGCCGACCTCGAGATGCTCGGTCTCGCGCTCGAGGGCGGCACCCTCGTCACCTGCGCAAGGGTCGCGGAGGGCATGCGCTGCCTCGACGAGGCAACGGCGCTGGCCCTGGAAGGAGACGCCGCAATTCCGATCTCGAGTGCCTGGACGTGCTGCTTTCTCGTCTCGTCCTGCATCGCCGTCCTCGATTTCGAGCGCGCGTTCGAGTGGTGCGACCGGATTGCAGCGTTCGCCGAGCGCTACGGCAGCCGGTACATGCTCGGGTTCTGCCGGGCCGAGTACGGGATCGTGCACCTCTGGCGCGGCCGCTGGGCCGACGCCGAGGCGGTGCTCGAAGCGTCGCTCGAGGACTTCTCCCGATCGCGGCCGGCGCTCGTCGGAGGGCCCCTCGTCGGGCTCGCAGAGCTGAGACGCCGGCAAGGACGAGCCGACGAGTCGGCCGGCCTCCTCGCTCGAGCCGGAGTATCGACGAACGCGCAGCTCTGTCGTGCCCGGCTCGCGCTGGACGGCAGCGAGCCTTCCAGGGCGGTCGACCTCGTCGAACGCGTCCTACGCCGGCTTCCGCCCGCCTGCAGACTCGACCGGGCACCCGCGCTCGAGCTCCTCGTCCGAGCACAGCTCGCGGCCCGCGACCTCCCGGCGGCACGCTCGGCGCTCGGCGCCCTGCGAGAGGTGGAGCGCCTAGTCGGAACCGCCCCGCTGCGGGCCCGCGCCGACCTCCTCGAGGGGATGCTCGCAGCCGCTGACGGCGATCACGACCTCGCACGGGCGCTGCTGGAGGACGCAGTCGACGAGTTCGGGCGGTTCGGCGCGAGCTACGAGTGCTCCCAGGCCCGGATCGAGCTTGCCGCCAGCCTGCTCGCCCTCGGCCGTGCGGAGCAGGCAGCGCGCGAGGCGTCGACGGCACTGACGTGCCTCCGGGCGCTGGAAGCAAGCGGCGATGCCGCCCGCGCCCGGCGCATGCTCGACGCCGCCCGCCCGCGGCGGCGACGCACCGCGACGCCGGCCGGCATCACACCGCGCGAAGCCCAGGTGCTCCGGCTGGTCGCGCAAGGGCTGACGAACCAGCAGATCGCCGCGCGCCTGGTGGTGAGCGAGCACACGGTCCACCGCCACGTCGCCAACATCCTGCGCAAGCTCGGTCTCCGTTCCCGTGCGGCCGCCGCCGCGCAGGCCGCCCGGCTGGACCTCCTCTAGCGCCGGCGGGTCGCGCCGGGGCAAAGATGGCCCGTTTTGGCGACGCAGGCGATTCGCGGTCGCGTCTACCATCCCCGGCCATGGAGCCGACGATGCAACAGCGGCGGGAGGCGAAGGCCGACGTCCGGCGGATATGGGCGCTCGGCGACTACCACCGCTTCGCGACGGAGCTGATCTGGGAGCTCGGCGGCGTGCTCGTGGAGGCTTGCGAGGTCTCCCCTGGACAGCGCGTCCTCGACGTGGCCGCCGGGTCGGGGAACACGGCCATCCGCGCCGCCGAGGCAGGAGCCGACGTCGTCGCGTCGGACCTCACCCCGGAAAACTTCGCGGCCGGTCGGCGCGAGGCCGCGGCCCGCTGCGTCGAGCTCGAGTGGGTCGAGGCCGACGCCGAGGCGCTGCCGTTCGCCGATGCCGGGTTCGACGTCGTCACCTCCTCGTTCGGAGCGATGTGGGCGCCGAATCAGCAGGCCGTTGCGGACGAGCTGGTTCGCGTGTCCAAGCCGGGCGGGACGATCGGCATGGTCAACTTCACGCCCGAAGGGTTGCTCACCGAGTTCCTCGAGGTGCTCGCGCCCTACGTACCTCCTCGGCCGGGAGCGCCGGCCCCGACGCTGTGGGGAAGCGAGGAGCACGTGCGGGTGCTCTTCGGGAACCGGCTCGAATCGCTCGAGCTGACCCGCAAGGACTACGTCGAGAAGGCGGTGTCGCCCGAGTCGTACTGGGCCTTCTACAGGGAGACGTTCGGGCCGGTGGTTGCCATCCTCGCCGGCCTCGCCGACGAGCCCGCCAAGGCGGCCGCGCTCGAGCGCGACTTTCTCGAGTTCGCGAGGCGCTCGAACAGCGGTGATCCTGACGGACCCGCCGAGTATCGCTTCGAGTACCTGCTCGTGGTCGGCCGCAAGCCCGGCGGCTAGCCGTCCTCCGGTAGAAGATTA